>NZ_JBEPRZ010000008.1:0-376598 GCF_040548615.1 Mycolicibacterium sp. 624 | reverse complement strand
CACCTCGCTGATCATCGTGGTCTCGGTGACCCTGCTGGTCTCACTTGCCGTCTACGGCTCCAACGGCAACTTCAACCTGTCGGGATAGGGAGAACTGCAGCCGATGAAACCAGACACCCGGCGCCTGCTGGTGGGGTCGAGCGCCGTGCTCGTCCTGGCGGCGATCGTTGTCCTCTCGGTCGGAATGTTCCGTGGAAGCTTCACGAAAACCGTTCCCGTGACCGTTATCTCAGATCGCGCCGGACTGGTGATGAACCCCGACGCACGGGTGAAACTGCACGGTGCGGAGGTCGGCAATGTGGAGTCCATTGAGCCGCGACCCGACGGCACTGCTGTCCTGCATCTCGCCATCGATCCCTCGCGCCTCGATCTGATACCCGAGAACGTCGGCGTCGACATCACCTCGTCCACGGTGTTCGGTGCCAAGTTCGTCGAACTCGTGCCGCCGAATGATCCCTCCGACCAGTCGCTACGGGCCGGTCAGGTGATCCAGGGGCAGCACGTCACTGTCGAGATCAACACGATCTTCCAGCAGTTGGTGTCGGTTCTCGACAAGATCGAACCCGTCAAGCTCAACGAGACGCTGGGGGCGCTGTCCGCGGGTATCAGCGGCAGGGGCGAGCAGCTCGGCCAGACACTGGTGGAACTCGATGAGTTGCTGGTGAAGCTCGACCCCAGCCTGTCCAACCTCAGTCACGAAATCGCCGTGGCCCCAGAGGTGCTCAACACTTATGCAGACGTGACACCGGACCTCCTTGCCACGGTGCGCAATTCGACCCAGATCAGCGACACGATTGTCGACTCACAGGACGACCTGGACGCACTGCTGGTCAGCACGATCGGGTTGGCGGGCATCGGGAACGACGTGCTGACCAGCAATCGTCAGGGCATCACCGACGTCCTGCACCTGCTGGCTCCGACCACCGATCTGACCAACCGGTACAACCATGCCCTCTACTGTGGCCTCGCGGGCATGGTTCCGCTCGCCATGGGCCCGCCGCCACCGGTGCCGGGTGTCCTCCTGCTCGACTCCTTCGTGCTGGGCCGCGAACGCTACCGGTATCCGCAGAACCTGCCGAAGGTCGCCGCCACCGGAGGCCCGCAGTGCGCGGGACTGCCCGACGTCGGGTATGAGCGCCGCGCACCGTTCGTGGTGTCCGATATCGGCGCCAACCAGGCCGAGTACGGCAACCAGGGCATCCTGCTCAACTCGGACGCCCTCAAGCAGGCGCTGTTCGGCCCCATCGACGGACCGCCGCGTAACACGGCACAGATTGGACAGCCGGGATGACGGGTGTGTGGAAGTCGGCCACCAAGTTCGGGGTGTTCGGCGTGGTGATGATGATGCTCACCGCGGCGCTGTTCGCCATCTTCGGCCAGTATCGAGGCGGCAGTGCCGACGGCTACTCGGCGGTGTTCGCCGATGCGTCCAGCCTCAAGGGCGGCGACTCGGTGCGCGTCGCGGGAATCAGGGTGGGCACCGTCAAAACGGTGGCATTGCAACCCGACAACACCGTGATAGTCGACTTCGACGCCAGCCGTGACGTCAAGATCACCAACGGGACCAAGGTTGCGGTTCGTTACCTCAACCTCGTCGGTGATCGCTACCTCGAACTCATCGACGGCCCGGGGAGCACTCGACTCGAGGCGACGGGATCGCAGATCCCACTGGAACGGACCGAGCCCGCACTCGATCTCGACCTTCTCCTCGGCGGGCTCAAACCCGTGATCTCGGGCCTCAACGCGCAGGACGTCAACGCCCTGACCGGATCACTCATCGAGATCCTGCAGGGGCAGAGCGGTAACGTCGAGTCGCTGTTCAGCAGGACCGCGTCGTTCACATCGGCGATAGCCGACAACGGTCAGATGGTGCAGAACCTCATCGACAACCTCAACAAGGTGGTCGGAACTGTCGCAAAGGACGGCGACCAGTTATCCAGCGCGGTTGACCGGCTCGAACAACTCATCACCGGTTTGGCAGCGGACCGCGATCCGGTCGGCACCGCGATCGAGGCACTCAACCAGGGCACCGCATCGATGTCGGACCTCCTTGGCAAGGCGCGACCGCCGTTGGCCGGCACCATCGATCAGCTCAACCGCATGGCACCGCTTCTCGAGAAGGACAAGGAACTCCTTGACATCTCGCTGCAGAAGGCGCCGGCGAACTACCGCAAGCTCGTCCGGCTCGGCGCGTACGGCAGCTTCCTGAACCAGTACCTGTGCGGGATGTCCGTACGGGTGACAGACCTCCAGGGCCGAACCGCGTACTTCCCGTGGATCATTCAGCAGCACGCAAGATGCGGAGAGCCCTGATGGGTAAGTACCGTGGATCATCGCTGGTCCGAGCCGGTTTCATCGGTGTCGTGCTCATCGCGCTGATCGTCACCGTCGGGCTGCGGCCCGAACAGCTGTGGTCGATGGCGACGTCGATACGGCACCAGGCGCTGTTCACCGAGGCCGGCGGGCTCACCTCGGGAAATGACGTCAAGATCTCAGGGGTCAAGAAGGGCAGCGTCTCCGCCGTTGAGCTGCACAACGGCAAGGCGTTGGTGACGTTCAGCCTCGACAGCAGTGTCCGTCTCGGACGGGACACCACGGCGCACATCCGGACCGGAACGCTGCTGGGGGAGAGGATGTTGACCCTCGAGCCGACCGGCGGCGGATCGCTGGGCCGAACCGATGTCATCCCGTTGTCGCGCACGTCATCCCCGTACTCGCTGACCCAGGCGGTCAGTGACTTCACCACGAACACCGCGGGCACCGACACGGCGTCGCTCAATCACTCACTCGACACGCTGTCGGAGACCATCGACCGCATCGCGCCCACGCTGGGTCCCACGTTCGACGGGATGACACGGCTCTCCGCGTCCTTGAATGGCAGGGGCGAGACGCTGCGCGACCTGCTGAAGAGCGCGGCCGATGTGACGGGGGTGCTGTCGCAACGCAGCCAACAGGTCAACACTCTGATGCTCAACGCCAACGACCTGATGGGCGTGCTCGAGCAGCGGCGCTACGCGATCGTGAATCTGCTGGCCAATACCTCGGCGGTGGCGGAGCACTTGACCGGCCTGGTGCGTGACAACGAGCAGGAACTCGCGCCGACCCTGAAGAAGCTCAACACCGTGACCGAGATGTTGCAGCGAAACCGGGACAACATCGCCAAAGCCCTTGACGGACTGGCGAAGTACCAGGTGACACAGGGGGAGGCCGTTAACAACGGCTACTACTACAACGCGTTTGTCGGCAACCTCATACCGTCGCAGTCCCTACAGCCGTTCTTCGACTACGCATTCGGATTCCGTCGTGGTGTCGACGCCGGGCAACCACCGGACAACGCCGGCCCGCGCGCCGAGTTCCCCATGCCCTACAACGGCATTCCAGGAGGGTCACGATGACCGGACGGCGGCGCAGCGTGAAGCTGCTCTTGATCGTATTGGTGACGCTGCTGGCTGCGGGCGGGGCAATAGTGGTACGGCTGGCGTACTTCGAACCGAGGACCATCACCGCATACTTCACCTCTGCCACCTCGATCTATCCCGGTGATGAGGTGCGAGTCTCCGGAGTGCGGGTGGGGACCATCGAGTCCATCGAGCCCGAGGAGTCGCAGGCCAGGATGACGCTGGCCATCGATCGTGACGTGCCGATCCCGGCCGACGCCAAGGCCGTAGTCGTCGCGCAGAATCTCGTCGCGGCCAGATACGTACAGCTGACACCGGCCTACGAGGCCGACGTGTCGGCGGGACCGGTTATGCCCGACGGCGCCGTGATCGGCCTCGACCGGACGGCCGTTCCGGTGGAGTGGGATGAGGTCAAGACCCAATTGTCCAGGCTGGCAGCCGAACTGGGGCCATCTGAGGACGGCCAGACCGGTGTCTCATCGAGTTCGGTGGGGCGCCTGATCGACAGCGCGGCCAACGCGATGGACGGTAACGGGGACAAGCTGCGCGAGACCATCGCCCAGCTGTCCGGCGTCGGCCGAATCCTGGCCGACGGCAGTGGAAACCTCGTCGACATCATCAAGAATCTTCAGGTCTTCGTGGGCGCACTTCGGGACAGCAATGTGCAGATCGTCCAGTTCCAGAATCGACTGGCGACAGTCAGCAGCCTCGTCGACGCCAGCAGGTCCGACATCGACACGACGCTCACCAAGCTGGCAGAGGCGGTCGGCGAGGTGAAGCGTTTCATCGCGGAGAGTCGGGACGCCACGTCCGAGCAGGTTGAACGGCTGGCAGACGTCACGCAGAACCTGGCGGACAACCGTCTCAAGCTGGAGAACGTCCTGCACGTTGCGCCCAACGCGATCGGCAACGGCTACAACATCTACAACCCGGACACCGGAACAATGCTCGGCGCGTTCGCGATGGGCAACTTCGCCAACCCAGTCCAGCTGGTCTGCTCGGCGATCGGGGCTCTCGAGAACGCGACCAGTGCCGAAACCGCCAAGCTGTGCGCCGATTACCTGGGACCGGCCCTCAAGCTGCTCAACTTCAACTACCTGCCGTTGCCGATCAACGCCTATCTGGCGAAGTCGCCTAGCCCGGGCAACCTGATCTACTCGGAGCCGAAGCTGGCCCCCGGCGGTGAGGGGGCGAGCGCCCCCATGCCGTCGACGGACATCTCGGTATCGGCCTACACCGGCGCAGGCGATGTGCCACCGCCACTTGCACCCAACGGTCCTGCACTTCCCCCGGGCGTGTACGCGCCAGGTGGACTGCCGGCCAACCCGACACCGGCACTGTTCCCCGGTGCGCCGGTGCCCGCCGGCGTGGCCATGCCCGGCCCGGCCACGCCGCCCACTCTCCGCGACATGCTGTACCCGGCGGAAGCCGCTCCGGCACCGGGCCCGGTTGAAGGGACACCCCCGGCATGACCAGACAGCGTTCGTTGGCTCGGATGGCAGCGGTGGCGTCCTGCGTGGTGCTCACCGCATCGGGATGCGCCTTCGAGGGGTTGAACTCACTGGCGCTGCCAGGCACCGTGGGGCGTGGGCCAGATGCCGCCATCTACCACGTCGAGATCGCCAATGTCGGTACCCTGGAATCCAATTCACCGGTCCTGGTCGGCGACGTCGTGGTCGGTACGGTCGGACGGATGCGCCTGACGGGCTGGCACGCCGACGTCGAGGTGTCGGTGAAGCCGGATGTGGTCGTGCCCGCCAACGCCATTGCCACCGTCGGGCAGACCAGCCTGCTGGGATCGATGCACCTGGCGCTGAATCCGCCGGTGGGCCAGAAGCCGAGCGGCACGCTGGCACCCGGCGCCGTGATCGGACTGAGCAGTTCGTCGTCCTATCCGTCGACCGAGCAGACGCTGTCGTCACTGTCCGTCGTCGTCAACGGGGGCGGTCTGGGTCAGGCCGGGGACATCATCAGGGAGTTCAGTGCGGCGATGAACGGTAGGGAGGCCCCCATCCGTGATCTGCTGACCCGGCTGAACGACTTCATCGGGACCTTCGACTCGCAGCGTGACCAGATCATCGGATCCATTGCGGCACTTGACCGATTGTCCGCCGGATTCGCAGAGCAGAACGATGTCCTCACCGCCGCGTTGCACAGGATTCCGCCTGCGCTGGAGGTGCTCGTCAAACAACGCCCGCAGATCACGACGGCGCTGCGGGAGTTGGGCGCGTTCAGCGAAACCGCGACAGCGCTGATCGACGACACCGGGGCCGACCTGGTGCGCAACCTGCAGAATCTGGAGCCGACGCTGCGGTCGCTCGCCGACGTCGGCCCCGACCTGGGCACCGTACTCAGCTACGCCCCCACCTTCCCCTACACCCAGAACTTCATCGACCGGGCGATCAGGGGCGACTACATGAACCAGTTCATCGTCTTCGACTTCACCGTGCCCCGGTTGAAGCGCGGGTTGTTCCTCGGTACGAGATGGGGTCAGGAGGGGATGTCGATGACGCCAGCGCCGGGTGACCCCTGGTACTCCACCTACACCCTCGATCCGCTCAAGGCGCCCGTCACACCGGCTCCGCCGGAGGTGGCCGACCTGCCGCCGCTCGTCGACGATCAGGCTCTGACACCTCCTGTCGCGGAAGGTAACTGATGCTCACCAGGTTTGTGCGTATCCAGCTGATCATCTTCACTATCGCATCGGTCATCGGCGTCTCCACGATGGTGGTCGTCTACATGCAGGCACCCACCATGCTGAACATCGGTCGCATGAAGGTGGTTGTGGAACTACCCGGCACCGGCGGCCTCTACCGGTTCTCCAACGTCACGTATCGCGGTGTGCAGATCGGGAAGGTCACCGATGTGATCCCGACCAGAGGCGGCGCCGAGGCAACACTGTCGCTGGACACGTCCCACGACATCCCGGCCGACGTCCATGCCGAGGTTCGAAGCGTGTCCGCCGTCGGTGAGCAGTATCTGGATCTGCTGCCCCAAGGCGCGTCGTCAGACCCAACGACACCCCGCCTGCGCGACGGCTCCGTCATACCAAGGGACAACACATCGATTCCCCAGGCAGTCGGTCCGATGCTCGACCAGGTCAGTTCGCTACTGGACAGTGTGCCGAAGGACCGCATCGGCGATCTGCTCGACGAATCGTTCAAGGGGCTCAACGGATCCGGATTCGACCTCGGATCACTGATGGACTCGGGCGCGAAGCTGGTGGGCGACTCCAACGACGTCGCCGAGCAGATGCGATCGCTCGTCGATGACGGCCGGCCCCTGCTCGACGGTCAGCAGCAGTCCATTGACGACATCAAGACGTGGGCGGGCAGCCTGGCCAGGATCACCGAACGCGTCGCCGTGAACGATGCGCATGTCCGGACCATCATGGAGGTCGGACCCGGGGCAGCGGATGAGGCCTCGGCTCTGCTCAATCAGGTCAAGCCGACCCTGCCGGTGCTGATGGCGAACATGACCACCGTGGGTCAGGTGGCCGTGACCTACCACGCGTCGATCGAACAGCTTCTTGTGCTCCTTCCACCGTATGTCGCGGCGACACAGACCGTCGGTGTGGCGCGGAACAACCCGACCGGTATGGCGATGGGGGACTTCACCCTCAGCATGAACGATCCGCCGGCGTGTACGGTCGGCTTCCTGCCGCCGTCGTCGTGGCGGTCACCGGGTGATCTGTCGGATGTCGACACTCCCGACGGTCTGTACTGCAAGCTCCCGCAGGATTCGCCGATCGGTGTTCGTGGCGCACGCAACTACCCCTGCATGGGGCAGCCGGGAAAGCGTGCTCCGACCGTCGAGATGTGCGAGAGCGACAAGCCCTACGAGCCATTGGCGATGCGTCAGCACGTACTTGGGCCCTACCCAATCGATCCGAACCTGATCGCCCAGGGCGTTGCGCCCGACGATCGTGTCAATCCCGGCGAGCACATCTACGGCCCGGTCGAGGGGACGCCACCGGGGGTGGCGCCGAGTTCCTCGTCGACCGGTGAATCGGTCGGTCCGTCGGTGGCGGTCGCCACCTACGATCCTGAGACCGGCCGGTACGCCACTCCCGACGGCAAGGTGTACCGGCAGGCCGACTTGGCGACACCGGCCGGGACGTGGGAGGACCTGCTTCCCAAGTAGCGGTGAATAGCGTTGTGAGGGAGGGTGGTTCAGGAATCCGATTTGACGAGCTTGAACGGCATGTTGATGAACAGGGGCAGACTGATGCCGCATGCTCCGCTGATGCCGGTCGTCTGATCCTCACCGACCAGCGTTGTCGACATCGGATCGACCCGACCGCCGTCGGGCGTCGTGGGGGCGAACCGGAAGACTTGCAGACCGGCGGAGGCGGTGCCGTTCGGGCACGGCTGCCAGTTCTCCACCGTCCGCTTGACGTACCACACGCCGCCCGTCTTGTAGACGGGCGCGGTCCAGCCGAAATCGCTTGACACCGTGCCGGTGCACTCGGTCGGGTAACTGCACTGGGTGGTGATGGTCCAGGTGCTGCGAATGCTGACCTCGTCGTGGAATCGTTCGTTGGTCTTCGCCCACTCGCCGTTGGACGTGGCCGTGTAGGTGCCGTTGAGGCCCCACTGCTCGCCGTTGGCCACCGACGGTGGTGCAGTCACGATCAGGCCGAGCATGGCCGCTGCCGCCGCCGCGGCGCCGAGCGTTTTTGGTGTTCGCATCCCACGCTCCTCAACACGCCGCGACATGGTCGCCGACGTTGATCCGATTCGCGCCAAGGTATCCCGCACCTCGCGTCGGATATGCCGTTACGCCCGCTGAGCGGACAGTTCGGGCGTTGACCGACAGCGCGCGTGCCAGGGTGAGCGCATGCGGTGGATTCTGATTGCCAGCGTGGTGTCGGTGCTCGCCGTGGGCCTGGGTTCACCTGTCGCGGCGAAGGCCGATCCTCCGTCGTGTGACGATGCCTGGTGCACACCGGGTGTCACCCCGGGAGTGGCGCTCGGTGCCCCGTGTGGAGATACCGGTCACTACGTGTTCGGCACCACGTCGTGGGGTCGGTTGGTGTTCTGCGGATCGCCACGTCGATACGAGCCGAGGTACTTCAGATCCCCGTCGATGATGGGGGTCAAGGATGAGCACGCCGTCTGTCAGGGGCACGAGGCGCGCGTTGCGCAGGCCCCGGACGGTCTTTTCCTCAGCTGCCAGACGATCGATGGCACGCCACGGTGGGTGCGCGGCGATGCCTAGCGCGCGCAAAGCGGGCGCGACCAACACAATCCGCGTGTTGGGCGGGGCCACCACGATGCTGACGGCGGGTATCGTCCTCGGACCCGCGACCTCGGGCGCAGAGGAACCGGCAACCCATCGCGTGACGTACACCGTCACGTCCCGCACGCCGGTTCAGGCGGACGTCTACTACCGCGATACCGATCCAGCCTCATGGGCGGACTACAGCCACAATCCGTACCTGTTCAGTCCCCGCGCAATCGCTCGAATTGGTCCGGCCTCACCCTGGGTGCTGGAGGTCGCGCTGGCCGATCCGAGGCAGTGGGCAATGGTGAGTGCCACCAGCGGAATGGACTCGGCCCCAGCGGATTTCCGATGCGAGTTGGCGGTCGATGGCGTGGTCGTCGCGTCCAGTGACGGGCCACGGGGAGCGCTGTGCTCGCTGCGGAACTGGTAGCCGTAGTGGTCGGGCCTTAGCAGGACGCTCCCGAGTGTGGCAAACCGTTGAGAGGTGATCAGGTGCAGGACGACGTTGATGTGGTGACCTATCGAGTGACTGACGGGGTAGCCGTCGTGACCATGAACCGGCCGCAGTATCGCAACGCGCAGAACTCGGCGATGACCTACGCGTTGGACGCCGCCTTCTGCCGCGCCGTCGACGACGAGGACGTTCGGGCGATCGTGCTCTGCGGCAGCGGTGAGCACTTCAGTGCGGGACACGACATCGGGACGCCGGGACGCGACCATCACGTGCACTACGAGAACCGGGCAGCGCTGTGGTGGGATCACGTGGACCGCGCCGGTGGTGATCAACGCTTCGCCCGCGAGATGGAGGTCTACCTCGGGATGTGTCGCCGGTGGCGTGAGCTGCCGAAGCCGACCATCGCGATGGTGCATGGTGCGTGCATCGCAGGCGGCCTGATGCTGGCGTGGGTATGCGACCTGATCGTGGCGTCCGATGACGCGTTCTTCGCAGATCCCGTCGTGCGCATGGGGATTCCGGGTGTGGAGTACTTCGCGCACCCGTGGGTGCTTGGGCCGCGGTTCGCCAAGGAGATCCTCTACACCGGTGATCGGTTCACCGCCCAGCGCGCCTACGAGGTCGGGATGGTCAGCCGGGTGGTGCCGCGCGCCGATCTGGAGCGCGAGGCGATGTCGTTGGCTGCGCGGATCGCCACGATGCCCGGATTCGGGCTGGCTCTCACCAAGAGGGCCGTCAACCAGTGTGAGGATCAAATGGGCCTGCGCAACGGAATCGACGCGGCGTTCGGCCTGCACCACTTCGCGCACGCGCACAACGTCGAGGTGGGTTCGGACTCCCTCGGAGGTGTCGACCTCAAGGGGATGACCAGGCGGCCCGACGCGCAGTAGCGCGAGCGCCTCCCAAACGCAGACGAGTCCACCCGCTTAGCGGATGGACTCGTCGCGAGCTACTACCTGGACGTCCTGTGGTTGGACGTCTAGGGGTTAGCAGTCGTAGTACAGCGAGAATTACGTGCTGGGCGTTTGTGGGAGTTTGCGCCGTTGGTTGTGCTGGATAGGCACAGGTCAGAGTGTTGACAGTGTTGGCGTCGGATGGGGCTTCACGGATCTACTGCGGACGGACTGCGGACGGATGCCCCAACGATTCGTTCGATAGGGGCGCAACCGACGTGCGGCGGCGGATGGCACTTGTACGGTCGGGTGTCATGGACAACATGGTGCAGACCATCCACTACGGCCCATACGAGCCCCCACATCCGTGGGGCGACCGTCCCGACGATTTGCCGATCTCGGCGGCTGCCTGGGATGCCGCGAAGCCGCCGCAGTCAGCCAGCCAGACTGCCGTCATCAAGGCGCTGTTCGAGGCGGTCAAGCACTTGGAAGAGAAAGTTCAGACGATCAGCGATCAGGCGCCGTAGGCCGCTTCCAGCACAAGATCAATCAGAGCTTCCAGGGCCGGGCGACTCATCTCATGCATGCTGCCCGTGGCATCGAGAACAACGTCCGCCTCACGCTCCTCGGACCAACACAGCTCGACCCTTCGCGAAAGAGTCACATACTCGCGGATCACACGCTGGCCCGTGATCGACACATCAACCTTCGTGGACGCAACCGCCGAAAGCGGCCGAATCCACCCGGACACGGCGAGCGGAGTGTCCCGGTCCTGACCCTCTGGGCGTAACACCGTCGCCGCGCCGAAGCCGCCTTGGCGAACCCAATAGAACCGGTAGAGCACCTCTCCCGATCCTGACTCGGCGTCGGACGTGCCCGAGAAAGCGTCCGGCACACCGCCGACCATCAACAGGACGGCTTCGAACATCGTCTGAAACTGGATATCTCCGAGCACCGGATCAAAAGCAACAACCTGCTGAATGCCCTTCAGCACCGAAGCGCCCGCCGGGTCCTGTTCTCCAATCATGCAGTCGACACTATGCCCCGACTGTTGCAGATGACGAGGAATGACCTCACCGCCGAGGGGCGGACCGGGTGCAGGTACACGCTCGGGGCGACCAGCCCCGCGTCATGGCGCGTCCTTCGCCGACCGAAAGAACTCCGGCGTAAACACCCGGCCCGCCTGGTCCACTGGACCCCCTACCCCCCACTGACACACACACAGCAGCCCCACCGAGAGGCCGCCGCGTGCGGGTCGAGGAGGACCTCCCCCTGGGCCTGCTAGGTGACGGTCAGGCCGGTGCCGCCGACCAGTCCGCTGCCGTTGCCGGTGAGTGCGCCGCCTGCCGGGGTGGTGACGACGTAGCTGCCGGCCGATCCGGTGACGGTCCAGGCGGATGCGTCGTACCCGTCGTCGAGGGCGACGAGCGCGCTCTTGACGGCGGAGTTCGCGGCGTTGGACGCGATCGTGGCCGTGGTGCGACCGCGCCAAGTCAGTGTGGCGTTACCGCTCGATGCGCCGCCGAAGCTGACGTTGTAGTTGCGAGTGACGCCGTCGAGGTAGAACAGTCCGACGCGCTCGGGTCGCACGATGTTCGCGCCGAAGCGCCAGGTGCAGCGGAGCATGACGCTGTCCGAGTTGAATGCCGCTTGATCGGACACCGCGACCTGAACTGAACCGACCGCGGACACGATGGCCGTGCGGTCGACGACGATGCCGGTACCCGACGGGACGGCCGGGTCGACGAGCACGGGCAGGTTGAACAGGAACCGTTGGGCCTCAGTGGTTCCCGCGCCGAGCAGCGACGTGTTGTAGTCGTCGCCGGTCTTGAGCTTCTGCAAGGCTGCCCACGCGTCGGGTGCGGCCAGGATGTGGGTCGGCACGCTGTAGTTGCCGGCGAGCACGGCCAGGCCGTCGACGAGGGCGTCGAGGTCGTCGGTGATGGTGCCGCAGTCGACGAGGCCGGGGATGTGGATCAGGCCGGCGGGCGGTGTGACGGCGGGGCCGACCGGTGCGGGCTGGGCGATGTAGGCCGAGTTGGCGGCGCGGGTGACGGTGCGGCGCACGCTGACCGAGAGCTGCTCGGAGGTGTTGATGTGGCTGTACTGCTCGCGCGACAGGCGGATCAGCTGGGCTATCTTGCCCGTGAAGACGGTGCACTGGGCCAGGTCCGGATTGTCTTCGGGGATCACGCTGCCTTCGGGGACGAACCCGGCGTCGGCGTCGTCGACGTAGACGCAGTGGACGGCGACGGCGTCGCCTTCGACGTCGCCTGCGACGGTGGACGTTTGGAGGATCAGGGCTTCGGGGACGGCGTCGCCGGGGGCGACCTCGGTGACGTCGGGGGACCAGCCGCTGGCGGAGAGGGTGGTGGTGATGATGGCCATGTGAAGACTCGCTTTCGAGGAGTCTCGGCCGACGGAACGGGCCGCAGCCGAGGACGGATTAGGTCTCGGATGCGGCCCGCGCAGTTCCGGTGAACGCTCCCACCAGGAGCGGTTCTAGTTCTAGTCTACCGCTTGAATGCCTCGGTCCACGAGCCCGAGTTGCCGCCGGACTGCACGGAGGTGCCCTCACGCGGCACGACCGGGCCGCGACGCACCCTTGCTTGCGGGTCCTCGAGTCCGAGTTGCTGTCGAGCGTCCTGCGCTGCGGCGAGCACGCGGTCGGCGTCCACGGTGCCGTCCTCGCCGACGAGGCTTGCCAGCTCGACACCCACAGTCCACAGGGCGGCGGGCTTGGTGAGGTGCTCGGCGGCGAGGCGTTCCACTTCGCGGCGCTGCATCGTTTCCACGTTCTGCCGCAGCGCGTCCCGTTCGGCTTCGGCGGCGCGGAGCTGCTCACGGTAGCGGATATCGCGGCGACTTAGATCGGTGTCGTCGCCGGGGTCGGACACTTCGGGGGCCGCATCTGAGATGTCACCCTGGGGCTGGGTTTCTTCGGGGACCTCGGTGGTGGGCGGGTTGCCCATGACTTCGGTTGTCTCGGTGCTGGCGTCTTTGTCGGTCATGCGGGTTCCTTTCAGGTGGTGTTGGTGTGGAAGAAATGTCGGAGAGGGGTCTGTGTCCTTTCGGGTGGGTTATGTGAGCCGGATGGCGTGGATCTCCGTCATCGGGATGTGCACCGGGCCGTCTGGCATCTGCTGGGGGCATGCGGCGCAGATGCGTTCGAAGCCCTTGAGCAGGTAGGTGGTCTGTCCGATGTATGTGATGGCGAATCCGGCTGCCGGTAGCACGGTCTCGTAGTCGGGTTCGTCCAAGAGGTGGTTGTGCACGCCGTTGACTTCGCCGGGGCCGAATCCGTACATCAACAGCCGGGCGCCGGGTCTCGTGGCCCGGTGTAGGGCTGAGGCGTACCGCAGTCGGTCCTCTGCTGTGTCGAGGTTGTCGTACAGCTTGGCGTCGACCACCGTGTCGAAGTGGCCCTCGAAGGCGTCGAGGTTGGTGACGTCGCATTGTCGGAAGTCGACTGTGACGCCTGCTCTTCGGGCGTTGGTTCGTGCGCGGTGGACCGCTGTCGGTGCGACGTCGAGGGCGGTGACCGAGCAGCCTGCGCGGGCGTATTCGATAGCGTGCCATCCGGTGCCGCATCCGGGGTCGAGCACGTTGCCCTTCACGGCGCCGAGGGCGACGAGTTGGCAGATGATCGGTTGGGGCTCGCCGAGGTCCCACGGTGCAGCGCCAGCGCGGTACACCATCTCTGCGATCTGACCGGGGCTCATACGCGTCCCGGTCATGATGCACTCTTGGGTCGGTAGGGATCTGGGGTCTTGTTGAACTGGTCGATGCTGGCCTGGTACTCGCGCTTGGCGAGGGCCTCGTTGTGCACGACGTGCAAGGCCGGTGCAGGTGTTCGGCTTTGAACAGGTGCTGGTTCTGGTGCGCCGTCGCAGTCATCGCAGAGGGGCTCGGTCGCGGCGGCGGGCAGGGTTACGTTGCAGCGTTTGCAGGTGGTCGGTCGGGGTGATCCGGTGTTGCTGGTGATCAGTTGGCATTCGGCACAGAGACCGGCAGCGATTGATCGTGGCGCGGTGAGCGCAGCTCGACAGGCCGTGCATCGAGCCGCTGGGCCGTCAGTCGCGCCAGTCGTGCAGGGTGTGGCGCGACTGGGGTTTTCGTCAGTTGCGCCATCAGTCGCGCCATCATGTTCCTGCAGGTCGGACCCAGTCGCGCCAGTCGCGCCACGCTCCTGCGTGACACCCCCAGTCGCGCCACCGTTCTGCATGTCCTCGATTAGCTTGGTCTGGATCGGCAGGTACCAAGTTGAGCGTCGAGGGAAGCCGATCGAGGTGTCGAGAATCCCGATCCTTTTCTTCGCTCGCTGTAGCGTTCGCTCGGTGATCTTCTCTTTGGCGGCCTCGTTCTTGATTACCTTGGACGGGGTCGGACCTTCTTGCTTGAGGTAGTCCTGCAGCCAGTGTTCAGCGGCTGTGCGCTCCCCGGCGTCCCCGCCACCATCACCGCCGAGGAGGTCTCGGGCGTCCACTTTTGTGTCACCGAGCCATTCGACTGAGCCGATCTCGGTGGGACCGTCGTCGGTCTGGATCTCGGTGCCGACGATGCGGAATTCGACCGAGCGGTCGGTGCCCGCATAGTTGGCTTTGGTGTTGGTCAGCACGCGGGTGCCGGTGTCGGGATCTTCGGCGATGGACAGGACGCAGCGGGCGACCTGGGACCAGGCGACCGAGCCGAGCATGAGTTGTCCGGAGTCGGCGCCGTCGCGCTTACCGAAGTGAGCGAGCCCGATGATGGTCACCTTGCAGCGGTCGGCCAGGGCGGCGATGGGTTCGAGGTATTGCCGTACGGCGATGTCGTCGTTGCCGGAGAACCCGGCTGGCACGACGGCCTTGGCGGGGTCGAGAAACATCATGGTGACGTTGTGCTCGCGGATGACGTTCTCGATGGCGTGGAGGTCGAGGGGGAACACCAGCGCGCCAGTGCCAAGGTCGGTCTGGACGTCTACGAAGATCACCTTGGACATGTCGGCGCCGTTGGCGATGAGGCGCGGCACGATGGCGGATTCTCGGGATTCCTCGGTGCCGATCCAGAGGACAGTTCCACCGTTGCGGGTTTCGCGTGCGGCCCAGCTGGACGCGACGGTCGACTTACCTTTGCCCTCGCGTGCGGCCAGCAGGTTGATTGCGTACTGGAGAATCAGGCCCAGTTCCCACCACACCAACTTCTTGGCCTTGACGTGTGAGCCGCGGGTGACGACCAAGCGCCGGGGTGCGGCCCGGGTACCTGGTTCGGCCGGGCCGGGATCGTCTGGGTGTGATTGCTGTGCCATCTATGCGACCTCTCGGGGGACGTAGGCGTTGCCGCGGCCGTTGCGCACCGTCTGGGCGACGGCGGACCAGCCACCGGCACTTGAGATCTCGCGGCTGGCAGCGGCACGGTGTTCTTGTACGACGTCGTGGTGGAGTGCTTCCCGAACACCGCCGAGGACCAGGGCGAGTAGCTTGCGGGCGTCGTCATCGGGCATGCCGCACCACTGAGGTGTGCCGGGGATCAGGTGGTGGTCGAGGGCAACACCGTGACTGGTGGCCAGGCGTGCGGCGTAGGAGTGCACCTCGAACCAATTGACCTGCCGGGAGTGGGGAGTGCCCCCGCCACTGTCGGCGGGGGCATCCTCGAATGATGGTTGTGAGCTCACTACCGGCCCTCGTCAACACCGAAAAGGGCTACTGCGGCGCGCAACACGTCGGCCAGTTCGAGTGCTTCCGCCGGGGTCAGATTGGCCGTGGTGGGTTTCTTCCACTCGCCGCTGGTTATGTCGGCGTCGCTGTATGAGAGGCCGATGAGCGGTTCTCCGTCGTCAAACATTTTTGCCGAGACGTACATTCCGGCGCTGTACCAGTTTTCGGCATCGCTTTTTCCGGTCTGGTGGCTGAAGGTGACATACGCCGCCGTGGACTTGTAGCTCGTGACGAGCATTGAGCGCCCAACTTTGTCCTCGTCTGGGTCTGCCCAGATCGGCCGGGGGATCGTCATGATGCTTGAGGCGTCACCGCCGTGGTAGAGCGTGCCGTCGCCGTTGGCCTTCTCGCAGAGGCGGTCCCAGGCATCCAACTCGGGTGCTCGTGGATCGAGATCTACTGGTTCGAGGTCGACCGTCTCGGTCACGACGGCCGGCTTATTCTTCGCGGTCATCGGACCACCGCCGCAGCGTCGGCCTCGAGGACGTCGGCGACCTTGTCGACCAACAGGACGGCTTGGCGGAGATGGCCGAGCGCGGTGACCAAATCGAGCGCCTGGAACAGGCCGATATCGCTGGGCGTGCCGCGCAGCACCGTGTTGATGTCAGCGCGAGCCAAGTCGACCATGTTCACGACGCCGTCGAGCATCAGTGCGCTGTCAGTCGCCGGGATGGCTACCGGTGGAGCACTGGGATTAGGTACAGTCACGTCTACCTGCTTTCTTCAGAGGATTTGTGGGTGTGAGCGGTCCCCGCCAGGTGTTGGCGCACCTGGGGTTCGGGGGCCGTTCTTTTTGTCAGGATCTCGGTGTTGTCGTCGTCGATCAGCCCGAGGTCTTCAAAGGCGGGGTAATCGCGCATCAAGCGGACACCCCTCCTCGCTGTGTAGCGGCCTCCTGCTCCGCTATCCACTGCAAGACGCCAGCTCGCCGGTAAACGATCCTTTTCCCAAGGGCGAATGACGGCGGCCCCTCATTGATGGACCGCCAGTAACGCAAGGTGCCCATTGCGATGTTGGTCTCCGCAGAGACGTCCTTTGTCGTCATGAACTCCGATGCCATGAATCACCTCCTGTGTTTGATTGCGAACACAGAAACGGTTACACAGGATGTGTTGAATAGCAAGTACAGGGCGTGAGAGACTTGGGCCGTGTCGGAACAAGGCGAAGGCCGTAGTAGCGAGCCGTCATCCGTGCGCGACCTGAACTTCGTGAGCAACATGGTGCGTCTGCGAAGCGAGTTGGGGATGAGTCAGGCGGATCTAGTTCAGAAGCTACGAGATGGTCAGTGGCCGACGGTGCATCAGACCACCATCTCCCGAATCGAAAAGCAGGAGCGTCAGGTCAGGCTGGGCGAGGCGTGGGCGATTGCTGACGCACTAAAGACCAATGTGTACGCAATGGTGCTGGCGCCAAACGTTTTTGACGCCAATCACCAACTTCGGCAATCCATGGAACGAGTCGCGCATGCGTACGACACCCTGGGTGAGTCTGTCTGGCGGCTTGTAGATTCTCGCCGCGCACTGCGACGTGCTGTTGAGAACGCTCGACGCGTACTGGAACGAGAGGGCGGAGGTCCCGAAGACGGTGGCCTGGCGGGCAAACGCGGGGACCTGCCAGGCGTTCTTCGGTCGGCTGAGGCCCATCTCGCGATGAGAGTGGACCGTGCTGTTGCTGCGGGGCGCGAGGCTAGTAGGGAAGAATCCGAGTCGTTTGTGCAGTACTCAGACTTTGCGCGTGTCCACGGGTCTGTTTCCAATCGTTTCGAGCCTGACCTTGTCGCCATCGACGACGACCTGCGAGCTGAGATAGATGCCGCAGACGCGTAACCGTCGCAGCGGCGTCGAGGACCGCTGGGCGGATCTGAAGAAACCGCGCCAGGATCGCAATGCCGACGGCACGCCGATGTTCGACACCGACGGCGAACCGGTGATGACCGTGCGCCCCGTGAACCACGGCAAGGGAATGCGCTGGCGCGCAAGGTATGTCGATGGTCGGAACCGCGAGCACGCCAAAGCGTTCAGGGTAAAAGCTGACGCTCAGAACTGGCTGGACGGCCAGACGGCCACGCTGGTTTCCGGTACCCACATCGCGCCGCGTGACGCGCAGATGACCGTGTCCGACTGGTGTGAGACGTGGATCGACGGCTACCAGGTCAACCGGGAATCCACAGTGCGGCAAGCCCGCACGCACATCAAGCACATCGTGGCCGAGTTCGGCGACCAACCGCTGTCGACGCTGCGGCCGTCGCAGGTGAAGTCCTGGGTGGCTGGCCTCAAGGGGGAGTTTCAGCCGAGCTACGTCTACGCGCTGCACTCGAGGCTGTCGCAGATCTGCGGCGACGCCGTGCTCGACGGAGTAATGGCCCGTAATCCGTGCTCGCGGCGCACCGCGCCCCCGATGGGCAAGCAGAAACCCTATGTCGCGACCACAGCCCAGGTGTGGGCGTTGCATGACGCGATGCCTGACCATCTGCGGGTGGCGGTGCTCCTGGGCGCGTTCGTGGGCCTGCGCGTCGCGGAGGCCTCGGCCCTGGGCGTGTCAGATGTCGACTTCATCCGTGGCGTCGTGCACCCGACGCGGCAGTGGCCGGATAAGCCACTCAAGACGGACGGCAGTTCTCAGCCCATCCCGATCCCGAACGATCTGGCACTGCTGCTGTCGTCATCGGTGCAGCGATATCCATCGCCGATGATGGTGACTAGGGGAGCGGCTGGCACCACCGCGCCGCCATGGGTGATCGAGCGTGAGATCAGGGCGGCCCGGGCGACGATCGACGGCCTGCCTGACGAGTTCAGCTTCCATGACCTGCGCCACTACCTCGCGTCGATGCTGATCGCGTCCGGCGCCGACATCAAGACCGTCCAGGCCCGCATGCGTCACGGCAGTGCGCGCACCACGCTCGACACCTACGGCCACCTGTGGCCAGATGCAGACGAGTCCACCCGCTTGGCTATTGGCGCTGTTATCGCCGAGCGGATGGACTCGTTGGAAGCTACTGCGGACGCACTGCGGACGCTGGCCCCCTCTGACTAGCTAGTGCGCTGGTCAGACGGTTAACTGGCTCAGCAGTCGTAGTACAGCGAGAACTCGTAGGGGTGCGGGCGGATCTGGACCGGCATGATCTCGTTCTCCCGCTTGTAGGAGATCCAGGTCTCGATCAGATCCTCGGTGAAGACGCCACCCTCGGTGAGGTACTCGTGATCCTCCTCGAGCTTGTCGATGACCGCCGACAGCGAGGTGGGCGCCTGCGGGATGTTGGCGGCCTCCTCGGGCGGGAGCTCGTAGAGGTCCTTGTCGACCGGGGCCAACGGCTCGATCTTGCGCTTGATGCCGTCGATGCCGGCCATCAGCATCGCCGCGAACGCCAGGTACGGGTTGCCCGAGCTGTCGGGGCAGCGGAACTCGAGGCGCTTGGCCTTCGGGTTGTTGCCCGTGATCGGGATGCGGACACACGCCGAGCGGTTGCGCTGGCTGTACACCAGGTTGATCGGCGCCTCGTAACCCGGCACCAGGCGCTTGTAGGAGTTCACCGTCGGGTTGGTGAACGCCAGCAGCGAGGGCGCGTGGTGCAGGATGCCGCCGATGTAGTGGCGCGCCAGATCCGACAGGCCGGCGTAACCGGACTCGTCGTGGAACAGCGGCTTGCCGTCCTTCCACAGCGACTGGTGGGCGTGCATACCCGAGCCGTTGTCACCGAACAGCGGCTTGGGCATGAAGGTGACGGTCTTGCCGTTCTTCCACGCCGTGTTCTTGATGATGTACTTGAACAGCAGCACGTCATCGGCGGCCGACAGCAGGGTGTTGAACTTGTAGTTGATCTCAGCCTGGCCGGCGGTGCCCACCTCGTGGTGACCGCGCTCCAGGATGAAGCCGGCGTTCTGAAGGTTGGTGGCCATCTCGTCGCGCAGGTCGACGTAGTGGTCATACGGGGCGACTGGGAAGTAGCCACCCTTCTGGCGGACCTTGTAGCCCAGGTTCGGGCTGCCGTCGGCCTCGAACGGCTCGCCGGTGTTCCACCAGCCAGACTCCGAGTCGACCTCGTAGGAGGTGCCGTTGATCTTCGAGTCGAACGTCACCGAGTCGAAGATGTAGAACTCGGCCTCAGCGCCGAAGAAGCAGGTGTCGGCGATGCCCGTGCTGGCGAGGTAGTTCTCGGCCTTGCGGGCGACGTTGCGGGGGTCGCGGGAGTAGGCCTCGCGCGTGAACGGGTCGTGCACGAAGAAGTTCATGTTCAGCGTCTTGGCGGCGCGGAACGGATCGATGCGTGCGGTCTCGGGATCCGGCAGCAGCATCATGTCGGACTCGTGGATGGACTGGAAGCCGCGCACCGACGAGCCGTCGAATGCGAGTCCGTCCTCGAACACGCTCTCGTCGAACGTCGAAGCCGGGATCGAGAAGTGCTGCACGACGCCGGGGAGATCGCAGAACCGAATGTCGACGTACTCGACCTTCTCGTCCTTGATCTGCTTGATGATGTCGTCGGCCGTCTTTTCTGCCACTGAGTGCTCTCCTTTTACTGGTAACCCGCGGGTTGACGCTAAGGACACGATGTTGCACGCCAGTCAACCGCATGTTGCGCGGACGTTACGCGATTGGGCGGACCATATGCTTGTGTCATGGCGCGCACCTTCGGTACCTGGCTCTCCGGCCCACCGCCGCCCGAGGCAGGTGATTCCTCCCAGGGACCCAACGACTACCCGGGGCAGCGACTCGGATTGCCCCCGTCTGGCGCCGGTTCACTTGTCGGGTGGGGTAGGCGCATCGGCGCTCTGGTGCTCGACTGGCTCATCGCCTACGGACTGGCAGCCCTGTTGATGTCGCTCGGGCTGTTGTCGCTGGAAATGCTGTCGACGGCGGTGCTGGTGATCTGGCTGGTGCTCGGCATCGTCTCGGTGCGCCTGTTCAGCTTCACACCCGGGCAGGCCGCGTTGGGGCTGCAGGTCGCATCCGTTGACCACCGCATCCACGTCGGCGTGGGTCGCGCGCTCGCGCGCGGTGTGCTGGTGGCGCTCGTCATCCCGCCGCTGTTCACCGACTCCGACGGTCGCGGACTTCAGGACAAGGCCACAGGCACCGCGATCGTCAGGCGCTGAGGGCGCCGGCGGCCGCGCGCTGCCACCAGTCAGTGGCCAGGGCCGCATAGGCCTCGGGCTTCTCCTCCCAGGAGAAGTGGCCCACACCGGGTAGGAAGTCGACGCTGCTGTTGGGTAGACGGTCACCGAGGTAGGTCGCGTTCACCGCGGGCACCACCTGGTCATCACTGCCCTGCACGATGCGCACCGGCGTGCGGATCCCGGCCAGGAGATCGCCAAGCAGCGGAAGCTGCTCGGGGTACGCCTGCACGTACGGAATGGACTCGGCGAACCGGTCGCCTGCGTAGGAGGCGATGTAGTCGTCGCGAACCTCTTGCGACGGGGTGTACCCGGCGATGGTCTCAAGAGCGATCTCGACGATCTTCTCGCCGCCGATCTGACGGTACGGTGCCAGGTCGGTGGCCTCCACCCACTCCTTGAGCGGGCCGGCGACGGTCACCGGCACCGCCGCCCCGCCGGATCCGATGACCAGGCTGGCGAACCGGTCTGGATGGGCGGCGGCCGCGAACAGGGTGGCCGATGTGCCGATATCCGGTGCCACCACATGCGGCCGGTCCAGTCCGAACGCATCGGCGATGCGAACGATGAACTCGCCCATGGCTTTCGGACTCATCAACGACTCGCGTCGCTCCGAACCGCCGAATCCGGGCAGGTCGACGGCGAGCAGGTGCGCGGCCGCGGCCAACGTCGGCCATGCCCGCTCGTAGGCGAAGATGCTCTCCGGCCACGGATTGAGCAGCAATGCCCGCTGCGCTCCGGTGCCGCCCTCCGCGTAGCGGATCGACAGGCCGTCGATGGTCTTGATCTGGGGACGAATGAGCCCGCTCATGACCGTGCCGCCTGCGCGTCGTTGCGGGCCTCGATGGCCTTGACGCTGGTGTCGAAGGCCTTTCCAAGGACGCTCCTGCCGACGGTCCCCAGTACACCCGCGAGCACCCGGCCCTTGAGGTTCTTGCCCTCGCGGACGATGACAACGTCGACGTCGGTCGTTCCGTCGGGCCGCGGCATCAAGGTGTAGGTGTAGCCCGATGCCCCGCCGAACACGTTCGAGTCGGTGGTGGTGAGCCTCACGTGGTGAGCATCGGACCAGTCGTAGTGCAGACGTTCCCAGGTGCCGCGCCCGCCCTCGGTGACGTCGGCCTCGTGAGCGCCCAGATGATGCACCTGCAGCGATGCGTCGGCGCTGTTGGGGAAGAGCTTTGAGCGGCCCGGACCGAAGTCGGTGAGTCCAGCGATGAACTGCTCGGGAGTCGAGGTGGTGGTCTGGTGGAAGCGGATTGTGGACATTGGGTGCTCCTCATGTGGGATGAGCTGATGGCTATATCCACCATGAGCGTGTCGCGAGCGTCGTGAATTCCTGCGCGCGACTATCCGGGGAAGCCGTAGTGACCCTGGTACTGGCAGGGACAGTCTTACGATCTGTCGGTGGCACAGAGGGTCAGCGCGCTGGGGGAGTACCTTCGTGCGCGCCGCGAACAACTTCGCCCCGAGACCGTCGGGCTGGAGGCCTCTGCGCGGCGGCGCGTACCGGGATTGCGCCGTGAGGAGCTGGCACTGCTCGCCGGTATCAGCGCGGACTACTATCTGCGGCTCGAGCAGGGGCGTGACAGGCATCCATCCGCACAAGTCCTCGATGCGCTGGCGCGTGCCCTGCGACTCGACGCCAACGCCACCGCGCATCTGCATCAGCTGGTGAGGGCACCCGGTCGTGCGCCCGACATCGGGGTCGACGCGGTGGCCGACGATCTGGATGAACTGATCGATCAGTTCTCGATGCCGGCGATCGTGGCCAACCGGTACCAGGATGTGCTGGCCGCGAACCCGATCGCCTGCGCGTTGTCACCGGGTTTCACACCCGGTGCGAACTTCCTACGGTGGCGGCTGTTGGCACCGGCCGCCCGTGAGTTCTTCGTCGACTGGGAGGAAGCGACTGAAGTCGCGGTGAGCGGTCTACGCGAAGTGGCGGGCAGCGATCTGGACGATCCCCGGCTGCACGCACTGATCGAGGAGATGTCGGCGGGCAGCGAACGGTTCCGCGAACTCTGGGCACGCGCGGACGTGGGGTATCGCCGAGGCGTTGTCCACATGCGGCATCCCGTCGTTGGCGATCTTCATCTCCAACCCACCAGACTCAGCGTTCCGCACACCGGCGGACAGCACCTGTTGATCTATCGCGCCGCACCCGACAGCGCGTCAGCACGGGCGCTGGCGGCTCTTCGCCCATCGGCCTGAGGGGGCTCGCCCGTGCTACTTGCGACGCACTGTGCGCTGCACGCCGCGCATCTTGGCGTTGCCGGGCATTGGTCCCTTGGGCATCGCGGCGGGTCCGATCCGCGACCCCAGCGCAACGAGCTTGGACTCCAGCGCGTCCATCTGCTTGACGGTGATGTTGGCGGGAAGCTTGGTCAGGTGGCGCTCCAGCTTGGACAGCGGCACCTCGCCCTCGCCGTTACCGACCACGAAGTCATAGATCGGGGTGTCGCCGATCAGTCGGGCGGTGCGCTTCTTCTCCTGGGCGAGAAGCGGTTTGACCCGCACTGCGGCGCCCTCACCGACGAAGATCACGCCCGGTCGGCCGATCACCCGGTGCACCGCGTCGAAATGGCCGGTCGCGGCGACGCCGGGAGTGACACGCCACTTACCGCGCAGGTTGTCCAACGCCCACGCCGCGGCGCCGGTCTGTCCCTCCGCCTTGCGGTAGACCGACTTCTGCGCCCGCCTGCCGAAGACGATGAATGCGACCAGGGCGCCGAGCACGATGCCGAGCGGGATCAGCGTCACCATCGTGAAGGTGCTGCCGCTGAGGACGCCCGCGGTCACCGCTGCCGCGACTATCAGCACGAATGCGCCGACCATGTACGGAAGGAGGCGCTTGTCCTCCTTGCGCTGAATCTGGAACGCCTGCCACAACTGACTGCGGCGCTGCTTTGAGGCCGCCTTACGGGTGGCCTTCGCCTCGGCCTTGGCGGCCTTCACAGCGGCGGGGTTGCGAGTTTTCGCCATGGGACCAGGATACGGGTGCGGGTGGGCGAATCAGGAAACGGGCGGGCTGGTCCGCAGCCGCTCGGCCTGCGCGTACAGCCGGCCTGCGCGGTACGACGAGCGGACCAGCGGACCGGCCAGCACGCCAGCGAATCCGATGCCCTCGGCATAGGCGGCGTGCTCGACGAACTCCTCGGGCTTGACCCACCGCTCGACGGGGTGATGGCGCGCGGACGGGCGCAGGTACTGCGTGATGGTGACGATGTCGCAGCCGGCGCGATGGAGGTCGTCGAGCGCGGTGCGGACCTCCTCGGGTGTCTCGCCCATGCCCAGGATCAGGTTGCTCTTGGTGACCAGCCCGTAGTCACGCGCGGCCGTGATGACATCCATGCTGCGCTGGTAGCGGAACGCTGGACGGATGCGCTTGAAGATGCGTGGCACCGTTTCGACGTTGTGCGCCAGCACCTCCGGACGCGTCTCGAACACGGTCTCGAGCTGTTCGGGGATGCCGTTGAAGTCGGGGATCAGCAGCTCGACACCCGTGTTCGGGTTGAGCGCCTTGATCTGGCGGACGGTCTCGGCGTACAACCAGGCGCCGCCGTCGGGGAGATCGTCGCGGGCCACGCCGGTCACGGTCGAGTAGCGCAGGCCCATCGTCGCGACGCTCTCGGCGACGCGCCGCGGCTCGTCGCGGTCCAGTTCGGAGGGCTTGCCCGTGTCGATCTGGCAGAAGTCGCATCGTCGGGTGCACTGTTCGCCGCCGATGAGGAAGGTGGCCTCGCGGTCCTCCCAGCACTCGTAGATGTTGGGGCAGCCGGCTTCCTCGCACACCGTGTGCAGACCCTCACGTTTCACCAGGGCCTTGAGTTCGGTGTACTCCGGTCCGGTCTTCAAGCGGGTCTTGATCCACGGCGGCTTGCGCTCGATGGGGGTCTCGGCGTTCCGGACCTCGAGACGAAGTAGTTTGCGGGTTCCCGGGTCGACGCTCACGACAATGATGCTAGCGTCGTCCGGCCGTCCAGCGCGTCGCAGACTGCCGCGGCCACCCGTTCGGCGACGTCATCGGTGGTGACGCGGCGGCCGAGTTCAGCCGTCAGGGACGTGACACCCGCATCGGCTATGCCGCACGGCACGATCGCGCCGTAGCCGTCCAGCGTGCAGTCACAGTTCAGCGCGAAGCCGTGCAGCGTCGTCGCCCGCGCGACCCGAATGCCGATCGCGGCGATCTTGCGAGCCGGTCGTCGACCGTCGCCGGGCACCCACACCCCCGATCGGCCGTCGATCCGTCCGGTCTCAAGACCGAGTGAGGCGCACACGCTGATCAGCGAATCCTCCAGCCGCCGAACGAAGTTCACCACATCCAGAGGTTCGGTCAAGCCGATGATCGGATAGCCGACCAGCTGGCCCGGGCCGTGCCAGGTGATCTTGCCGCCACGGTCGGTGTCGATCACCGGGGTGCCGTCCACCGGCCGTTCGTGCGGCTCGGTGCGCTTGCCCGCGGTGTAGACGGGCGGATGCTCGAGCAGCAGCAGGGTGTCGGGTCCGCCCGCGATCCGGGCCTCGGCCACTTCGCGCTGCATCTGCCACGCATCTTGGTAGTCGAGGGTGCCGAGATGGCGAACCTCCACAGCCGCCGAAGAGGACCGCACCGACGTTGCCACCATGTCCTTGACGCTACCTGTCAGCCGTAGTTGGGCGCCGTGCCGTACGCCAGCGCTTCGCCGATGGTGTTGTGATGGAACTCGAATCCGGCGCGTTCGAGCGCGGCGGGGATGGCCCGCTGGCCGCCCAGCAGACCCTCGTCGGCGAACTCGCCCAGCACGGTGCGCAACGCGAATCCGGGCACCAGCAACGCCGAGGGTCGGTTCACGGCGCGGCCAAGCGCGGACGTGAACTCGGCGTTGGTCACCGGCGCCGGGCCGGTCAGGTTCACCGGCCCCGACACGTCGGCGTGCGCGATCACGAACAGCAGGGCCCGCACCTCGTCCTCGAGGCTGATCCACGGCATGTACTGGCGACCGTTGCCCAGCCGTGCGCCCAGTCCGAGCGAGAACAGTGGCTTGAGACGATTCAGCACCCCACCGGAGGGCCCCAGCACCAACCCGGTGCGGGCCAGCACGACCCGGGCACCTGACTGCTGCGCCGCGGCCGTCGCCGCCTCCCAGTCCTCGCACAGTCCGGCCAGGAAGCCAGTGCCCGCGGGCGCGGTCTCATCGACGACGCGATCACGCGTGTCGCCGTAGTAGCCGACCGCGCTGGCGTTGATCAGCACCGGGACGTCCGCATCGGCTATCGCGTTGGCCAACACCTCGGTCGGACCGATGCGGCTGTCGCGCAGGCTCTGCTTGAACGCGCCCGACCATCGCTTGGCCCCCACATTGACGCCGCACAGATTCACGACGGCGTCGACGCCACGCAGGGTGCTCGGATCGCACTCGCCGGTGTCCGGATTCCAGAACACGTCATCCGGGTGCGACGGTGGCCGCCGCACGATCCGCAGCACGCGGTGGTCTCCCGCGCGCAGCGCCGAGGTCAAGGCCGAGCCGATCAGACCCGAGGAACCCGCGATCGCGATGACGGCGTTGGTCACGGTGGCGTGCGCCTCCTACAGACCGAGGTCTGCCTCGAACGCTCCCTCTTCGAGGCGACGTTTGATGGTCGTCAGGAAGCGACCGGCATCGGCACCGTCGATGAGGCGATGGTCGTAGGTCAGCGGCAGGTAGCACACCGACCGCACACCGATCGACTCGTTGCCGTTGTCGTCGACGACGACCCGCGGGCGCTTGACGATGGCGCCGGTGCCCAGCATCGCCGCTTGCGGCGGCACCAGGATCGGGGTGTCGAACAGAGCGCCCTGGCTGCCGATGTTGGTGATGGTGAACGTGCCACCGGACAGCTCGTCGGGCCGCAGGTTGCCAGACCGGGCGCGGGCCGCGATGTCGGCGATCGCGCGGGCCAACCCGCCCAGCGACAGGTCGCCTGCGTTGTGCACGACGGGGGAGAGCAGACCCTGCTCGGTGTCCACCGCGAAACCGAGATGCTCGGCGTCGAAGTAGGTGATCTCCTTGGTGTCCTCGTTGTAGCTCGCGTTGACGTTCGGATGCGCCTTGAGGGCATCGACCACCGCGACGGCGAAGAACGGCAGGAACGTCAGGTTGACGCCCTCGCGCTCGGAGAAGCTGGCCTTGGCTCGCGCACGCAGTGCCACGATCTTGGTCAGGTCGACCTCATGGGTCTGCGTCAATTGTGCTGTCGTCTGCAGGGATTCACGCGTCTTCTTCGCCGTGATCTGGCGAATCCGGGTGGCCTTCTGCGTGGTGCCGCGCAAGTGAGCCAGCGCGGGGGCCGGAGTGGCCGGTGCCGCGGCAGCCGGCTTGGCGGCAGCGGCAGGCGCCGCGGCGGGAGCGGGCGCCTTGGCGGCCTCCGCTGCAGCCAGGACGTCCTGCTTGCGGATGCGGCCACCGACACCGGTGCCCTTCACCGATCCGAGATCGACGTTGTGCTCCGTGGCCAGTTTGCGCACCAGCGGTGTCACATACGGGCTCGCATCCGATGCGGGCGCCTCCGCGGCAGGAGCCGCGCGCTGCGGCGTGGGCTCGGGCTTCGGTTCCGGCTTGGGTTCCGGCTTCGGCTCGGGCTTGGGTTCCGGCGCGGGCTCAGCCTTGGGTTCGGGCTTGGGCTTGGGCTCGGTCTTCGGCGCTGGTGTGGGCTCCGGCTCCTGCTCGGGTTCTGGCGCCGCGTCCGCGGAGCCGACCTTGCCCAGTTCGCCGCCGACGGCGACGACGTCATCCTCCTCGGCGGTGATTGACACCAGGGTGCCCGCCACCGGCGAGGGGATCTCGGTGTCGACCTTGTCGGTGGAGACCTCCACCAACGGCTCGTCGACCTCGACGCTGTCGCCGACCTTCTTGAGCCAGCGGGTCACCGTTCCCTCGGTGACGGACTCGCCGAGTTCGGGCATCTTCACCGACGTCGCAGCGCTGCTGGAGGCGGCGGGTGCCGACTTCGCGGGCTCGGGGGCCGGCTCTTGTGCTGCCTGTGGCTCGGGTTCCGGCTCGGGCTCGGGTTCGGCTTCTGGCTCCTGCGCGGCGGGCTGCGCATCAGCACCGGAGGAATCCTCGCCGGACTCCCCGGCCTCGCCGATCAACCCGAGGTCGCCGCCGACCTCGACCGTGTCGTCCTCGTGGGCGATGATCTTGGTCAGCACACCGGCGACGGGGGACGGGATCTCGGTGTCCACCTTGTCCGTCGAGACCTCGAGTAGGGGCTCGTCGACTGCGACGGTGTCGCCCTCCTGCTTCAGCCATCGCGTGACTGTCCCCTCGGTAACGCTCTCACCGAGTGCGGGCATCTGGACGGAGATGGCCATGTCTATTGACTCCCTCGAACGGTTGCTCTGCCGGGCCGAATTGTCGCGGTGTCCATCCTGTCACGTCCGGGCGCGGGGGTCGTCGCAGACCTAGCAGTGCGGCCCTCTGGCACTATCGGGTAAGGCGTTGAGGCCGAACTGCCGCGACGAGTAGAAGGAGCCGGGTCGAATTGGGGCTGTTCTCCAGATTCCGCCGTCGCGGCCCCCGGCGTGCCGGTAGCGCCGACCCCGCCGCCGATCTCCAGTACCTCCAAGACTGGGTCAGCACGCACCAGGGTGTCGAGGCCTTCGTCGAGCCCCAGACCACCGTCACCGACGTCACGGTGGTGCTTGTGGCGGCGGATGGCGAGTGGACCCGACGCCGGGCAGGCGGTGACGCGGGTGCGCGGCGCCTCAGCGGCCAGCTGAACATCCCCGTCTACGACGTCCAGAAGGTCGGCTACCCCCAGCGGATGCGCGACTTCGACGCGCGCAGGCGCATCGAACGCCAGCGCGAGGCCCGCAAGGCGCTCGAGTAGAGCGTTCTTGACATGCCCGCGCAGATACGGGCATGGTCGACCCATTCGGTACCGGCGGTACCGGTTACTTTGGGACGCGACAATGACGGGGAGCCTGATGACGTCGACCGGTGAGCGCTTCGTGCACAGCGCGGATGGCGAACGGATTGCCATCTATGAAGAGGGCAATCCCGAGGGGCCCACGCTCGTACTCGTACACGGGTGGCCGGACTCCCACGTGCTGTGGAACGGCGTGGTGCCCATGCTGGCCGACCGCTTCCGGATCATCCGCTACGACAACCGCGGCGTGGGGAGATCATCGGTGCCCAGGAAGGTGTCCGCGTACACCATGTCCCGGTACGCCGACGACCTCGCCGCGGTGATCGACGCTGTCTCGCCCGGGGTCGCCGTCCACGTGCTGGCACACGACTGGGGATCGGCGGGTGTGTGGGAGTACTTGGCGCGCACCGGCGCTGGCGACCGGGTGGCCTCGTTCACATCCCTGTCCGGCCCCAGTGCTGACCACCTGAACCGCTATGTCATGGATGGCCTCAAGCAGCCGTACCGGCTCCCGCGGTTCCTGCGCTCACTGAGCTGTCTGGTTCGCCTGACGTACATGGGCGCAAACTCGGTGCCGGTCGTGGCGCCCGCGCTGACGCGCGTATTCCTGCCGCGCGTCATGCGGGCAATCCTGCAGAGGCGTGACGGCATCCCCGCCGACCAGATTCACCATTCGGACGCGCTCGCCACCGACGCCGTGCGCAGCATGAAGGTGTACCCGGCCAACTACTTCCGATCGCTGGCCCGCGCGCGCAGGGACCATCACGTCGACGTGCCGGTCCAGATCATCGTCAACACCCGCGATCCCTTTGTCCGCCACCACGTCTACGACGAGACCGGCAAGTGGGTCTCGCGGCTGTGGCGTCGTGAGGTGAAAGCCGGTCACTGGTCGGTGTTCTCACACCCGCAGGTGGTGGCGCAATCCGTCACCGAACTCGTCGAATTCCTGGGCGGTGCGGAGCCAACCCGCGGCCTGCTGCGCGCCCAGGTGGGCCGGCCTCGCCGGGACTTTGGCGACACGCTCGTCTCGGTGACCGGGGCAGGCAGCGGAATCGGTCGCGCCACCGCGCTGGCCTTCGCCGCCGAGGGTGCCGAGGTCGTGGTCAGTGACGTCAACGAGGACGCGGCGGCCGCCACCGTCGCGCAGATCGCCGCTACGGGCGGCACCGCGCACGCCTACCGCCTCGACGTCGCCGACGCCGCGGCGGTGAACCGCTTCGCCGAGCAGGTGTGTGCCACCCACGGTGTGCCCGATGTGGTGGTGAACAACGCAGGCGTGGGCCAGGCCGGCAACTTCCTTGACACCCCGGCCGACGAGTACGACCGCGTGCTCGACATCAACTTCGGTGGCGTCGTCAACGGTTGCCGCGCCTTCGCCGACCGGATGGTCGACCGTGGCACCGGCGGGCACATCGTCAACGTGGCCTCCATGGCCGCCTACGCGCCGATGCAGTCGATGAACGCGTACGCGACCAGCAAGGCCGCGGTGTACATGTTCTCCGACTGTCTGCGTGCCGAACTCGATTCCGCCGGAATCGGTTTGACGACGGTGTGCCCCGGAGTGATCGACACCGACATCATCAACACCACGCGCTTCGACGTGCCCGCAGGCAGGCAGGGCGCGGTCGAGGCGCGCCGCGCGCAGATTCAACGAGGCTTCAAGGCACGGCGCTACGGCCCCGACAAGGTGGCCAAGGCGATCATCGCGGCGGTCAAGAAGAACAAGCCGATACGCCCGGTCACCCCGGAGGCCTACCTGTTGTACGGCGTCGCGCACGCCCTGCCGCAGGTGATGCGCAGCACCGCCCGCGGCAAGGTCCTGTAGCTAGCTGCTCGCGGCCCTGCTCGATTAGCCGCTCGCGGCCGTGCCCGATTAGCCGCTCGCGGCGATGTCCTCGATGGCGGCGAACATCGTCCGCGTCGGCACCCCGGTGCCGCCCTTGCCGGTGTAGCCCCACGGCCCGCCGGTGTTGTAGGCCGGCGCGGCGACGTCGAGATGCGCCCACTGCACTCCATCCGCCACGAACTCGCGCAGGTAGACCCCGGCGACCAGCATGCCTGCGTAGCGCGACGAACTGACGTTGGCCAGATCGGCCACCGTGGACTTGAGGTCGTCCTTGAGTTCCTCGGGCAGCGGCATCGGCCAGGCGTTCTCGCCCACCTGCTGCGACAGCGCGGCCACGCGGTCCCGGAACTCGTCGCTGCCCATGACACCCGGCGTCCGCGCGCCCAGGGCCACCGTCTGCGCGCCCGTCAGCGTCGACGTCTCGATCAGGTAGTCGGGTTGGTCCTCACACGCCCGCACGATCGCGTCGGCCAGGATCACGCGGCCCTCGGCGTCGGTGTTGAGCACCTCCACGGTGATGCCGCCGTACTGGGTCAGCACGTCGCCGGGGCGCTGCGCCGTCGCCGACGGCATGTTCTCGGCCATCGGCACGGTGGCGATCACGTCGACGGGGACGTTCTGCTTGGCCGCGAGCACGACGGTCGCGACGACCGCGGCGGCACCGCCCATATCGGAGGTCATGTGATGCATGTTGGCCGCGGGCTTGATCGAGATACCACCCGTGTCGAAGGTGATGCCCTTGCCCACCAGCGCAACCGTCTTCGCCTTCTTCTTCTTGGCCGCAAGCTTCGATCCGCGGTGGATGAGCCGGACGAGGCGCGGGCCGCGAGATGATCCCTTGCCCACGCCGACGATGCCGCCGTATCCGCCCTTCTCCAGAGCCTTCTCATCGAGGATCTCGACCTCGAGGCCGACGGCCTCACCCAAAGCCCTTGCCCGCTTGGCGAACTCCTCGGGGAAGAGGTGGCTGGGCGGGGTGTTGACCAGATCGCGGGCGGTGGCCACCGCCGTGGCGATATCGGTGCCGCGCGCCGCCTGAGTCTTCGCGTCCTTGGCCGTGGACAGCGCGGTGATCTTGGCGAGCCCGGGCTCCTTCGGCGCCGTCTTGTCGCTGCGGAAGTCGGTGAACCGGTAGGCGCCGAGAATCAGTCCCTCGACTGCGGCGGCCACGTCGAGATCGGACAGGGTGGTGATGACGGTCTCCGTGCCCGACAGCGAGCGGGCGGCCGCGCCTGCGGCCCGACGGATCAGGTCCTGCGGCCACTCGTCGCGTGCCTTGCCCAGGCCGACGGTCAACACGCTGGCCACCGGCAGCGACGGCACCACGATGCGGGTGACCTGTTCGGTGCCGGCCTTGGCGCCGAGCGCCCGTAGCGCGACCTCGATCTCACCGACCGCCTCCGCGTCGAGGAACGGGTTCGCGACGACCTTGACGCTTGCGTCGGACTCGTCATCGCCGTTCACCACGGGGACTATCAGCACCGCCGAGCCCGTACCGCGCTTGGGCAGGCTGGTGGCGACGTTGACGACGGGGGACTGGTAACCGGGACTGGTACTCACAGTGGTCAACCCTAACCAGTGCGGCCAGCCTGGGGACGGCGGAGCGACCGGGATTAACCTTGCGGCGTGAGTGACAACCTGCTGCAGGGCCCACTGGTAGACCGCCATCGAGCGCTTGGCGCGAGCTTCGCCGAGTTCGGGGGCTGGCTGATGCCGGTGAGCTACGCCGGCACCGTCGCCGAGCACAACGCGACCCGTAACGCCGTCGGCCTCTTCGACGTCAGCCATCTCGGCAAGGCGCTGGTCGTCGGCAAGGGGGCCGCCGCCTACGTCAACTCCGCATTCACCAACGACCTGAACCGAATCGGTGCGGGCAAGGCGCAGTACACGTTGTGCTGCAACGAATCCGGTGGCGTTATCGACGACCTGATCGCCTACTACGTGTCCTATGACGAAGTGTTCCTGGTGCCCAACGCGGCCAACACCGCCGCCGTCGTGGCAGCGCTGAAGGACAAGGCCCCGGCCGGGCTGACCATCACTGACCAGCACCGATCCCATGCGGTGCTGGCGGTGCAGGGACCCAAGTCCGCTGAGGTGGTCGGTGCGCTCGGCCTGCCCACCGATATGGACTACATGGCCTACGCCGACGCCGAGTTCGACGGGGTGCCGGTGCGGGTGTGCCGCACCGGTTACACCGGCGAGCACGGTTACGAACTCCTTCCGGAGTGGGACCGGGCCGGTGTCGTGTTCGACGCGCTGGTCTCTGCGGTGAAGTCCGCGGGTGGCGAGCTCGCCGGCCTCGGCGCCCGCGACACACTGCGAACCGAGATGGGCTACCCGCTGCACGGTCATGAGCTGTCGCTGGAGATATCGCCCGTACAGGCGCGATGCGGCTGGGCGATCGGCTGGAAGAAGCCGGCGTTCTGGGGGCGCGACGCCCTGCTCGCCGAGAAGGAGGCGGGGCCGCGGCGAGTGCTGCGCGGACTGCGGGCCCTCGGGCGTGGGGTGCTGCGCGCCGATATGACCGTGCTGGATGGCGACAGGACCATCGGCGTGACGACGTCGGGGACATTCTCGCCAACACTCAAACTCGGTATCGCGCTGGCGCTCATCGACAGCGACGCCGGGGTCGCCGACGGCCAGACGGTGGCGGTCGACGTCCGCGGGAAAAGGCTCGAATGCGAGGTCGTCGCACCACCCTTCGTGGAGGCGAAAACTCGATAGAGGCGAGTTATACAATTCCGATATGACCGACGGCCCTCTTGAGTTCTCGCTTGCCCGCAGTACGAATCCGGCAAGTGACGAGGTGCGCGCCGACATCCTCTCCGATCCCGGTTTCGGTCGGTTCCACACCGATCACATGGTGTCGATCGACTACACCGAGGGACGCGGCTGGCATGACGCCAAGGTGGTGCCGTATGGCCCCATCGAGCTGGACCCGTCGGCGATCGTCCTGCACTACGCGCAGGAGGTCTTCGAGGGACTCAAGGCCTACCGCTGGGCCGACGGATCGATCGTGTCGTTCCGGCCCGACGCCAACGCCGCCCGACTGGGCCGCTCGGCGCGCCGGCTGGCCATTCCCGAGCTGCCCGACGAGGTGTTCCTGGAGTCGCTGCGCCAGCTGATCGCCGTGGACGCCGACTGGGTCCCCGCGGCCGGGGGCGAGGCGTCGCTGTATCTGCGGCCGTTCATCTTCGCCACCGAGCCCGGCCTGGGCGTGCGGCCCGCCACCGAGTACCGCTACATGGTGATCGGCTCGCCGGCCGGCGCCTACTTCAAGGGCGGCATCAAGCCGGTGTCGGTCTGGCTGTCGACGGAGTACGTGCGGGCCAGCCCCGGTGGCACCGGCGCGGCGAAGTTCGGCGGCAACTACGCGGCCTCGCTGCTGGCGCAGGCTGAGGCCGCCGAACAGGGCTGCGATCAGGTCGTGTGGCTCGATGCCATCGAACGCCGCTACGTCGAGGAGATGGGCGGGATGAACCTGTTCTTCGTCTTCGGCAGCGGTGGCTCGGCCCGGCTGGTGACACCCGAGCTGAGCGGATCGTTGCTCCCCGGTATCACCCGGGACTCGTTGCTGCAGTTGGCAACCGACGCCGGGTACGCCGTCGAGGAGCGCAAGATCGATGTCGAGGAGTGGCAGAAGAAGGCCTCCGCGGGCGAGATCACTGAGGTGTTCGCCTGTGGCACCGCCGCCGTCATCACCCCGGTCTCACACGTCAAGTCCGGCGACGGCGAGTTCACCATCGCCGATGGCCAGCCGGGTGAGGTCACGATGGCCCTTCGCGACACACTCACCGGCATTCAGCGTGGGACGTTCGCTGACACCCACGAATGGATGACCCGCCTCGGCTAGGTAGAATGGGGTGTCCTCATCGGACACCGGACGAGCGGCACCGTACCCGGCCAGCGACAAGACGGCGCGTGGAGAGGTGTGTCATGTCTTGGGTCATTCTGGTCGTCTCGGGCGCCTTCGAAGCCGTGTGGGCGGTGGCTTTGGGCAAGTCGGAGGGCTTCACCAGGCTCGCGCCGTCGCTGGTGTTCTTCCCGGCGCTCGTCGTATCGATGGGCGGGCTGGCCTACGCCATGCGCGAACTGCCGACCGCTACGAGCTATGTCATCTGGGTGGGCATCGGCGCGACGCTGACCGCGGTCTACTCGTTCGCCACAGGTGACGAGTCGGTTTCGGTGGCCAAGGTGTTTCTCATCGGGGTGATCGTCGCGGCCGCGATCGGGCTCAAGGTGCTGCACGGCTGACGTGTCAGCCGATCGCCATCCCCAGCGCCGCAACGGTCGTCGTCAACTCGAGGGCCGCACCCAGCACATCCCCGGTGATCCCACCGAACCGGCGCACGCAGTGCGCGACGAGTGCCGCGGCCAGAGCGAGCGCCACCAGCACGGCGACCGGGCCCTGCCATGGCCGAGGGGTGGCGAACACGGCCGCCGCGGTGACCAGGGCGACCCAGGCCGCCACCACCCACCACGGTTGGGTGCCCGCGACGCCAGAACCCGACGCGCTGCCCGGTGCGGCGGGCACTGAGCGTCGGCAGGCCAGTACCACCGCCACCCGGCCGGCGGTCACCGCCACCACGATCGCGAGCAGCCCCGATATGGAGAACGTGAGGCCCTGCACCACGATCACCACGGTGACCGCCGCGACCGCGAACGGTCCGGCCGGTCCGTCGCGCATCACGGCGCGCGCACGGTCCGGCGGGCCGTAGCAGCCCAGCCCGTCCGCCGTGTCTGCGAGACCGTCGATATGCAGGCCGCGGGTGATGATCAGCAGCACGGCCACAGCCAGCACGCCCGTCAGCGGGGTGCCCTCGTCGAACCCCCTGGCCGCGGCCCACGTCACGCCCGCCGCCAGGGCGCCGAGTGCGATGCCCACCACCGGCAGAACGGTGAGCGCACCCCGGCCGAACGGTCGGCGCGTGCGAACTGGCAGCACCGTGGCGAACGCGAGTGCCGACGTGAGCGAACCGATCACGGCGCGGGGTCGGCCACGCGGTCGGTCACCTGGGCCTCGCCGAACGTGGCCATCGATGCCAGGGTCGCCACCGCGGCCCGCAGCACGGTCAGGGCCACGGTCGCACCGGTGCCCTCGCCGAGGCGCATCCCGAGGTCGACGATCGGATCCAGTCCCAGCCGCTGCAGCGCGAGGATGTGCGCGGGTTCGGTGGACCGGTGACCGGCCTGCCACCACTGCTTCGCCCCCGGCGCCATGCGGTCCGCGGCGAGGGCGGCCGCGGTCACCACGACACCGTCGAGGAGAAGCGGTGTGCGGCGGATCGCCGCCTGCGCGCAGAAGCCCGCCATCGCGGCAAGGTCGGCACCACCGCAGATTCGAAGCAGCGCAACCGGATCGGTGTATGACGACCGTGCACGGTAGAGGGCATCGCGGACGGCCGCGGTCTTGCGCGCCCAGCCGGCGTCGTCGATGCCGGTTCCGCGACCGACCACGACGACCGGTTCGGTGTCGGTCAGTGCCGCGATCAACGCCGTTGCGGCCGTGGTGTTCCCGATTCCCATGTCACCGGCGATCAGAAGGTCGGCGCCGCCGTCGACCTCTTCGTCTGCGATGTCGCGGCCGGCCTGAACTGCCGCGATGACCTCCTCGACGGACAGCGCGTCCTCGACGGCGACATTGCCGCTGCCACGCCGAATCCGGTGCGCGCCGATCGATGCCGACAGCGGCGCCTCGGTGTCGACGGCGATGTCCACGACCCGCACCCCGGCGCCGGCGACCTCGGCCAGCACGTTGATGGCAGCGCCGCCCGCGGCGAAGTTCGCCACCATCTGCGCCGTGACCTCGGACGGGAACGCCGAGACGCCCGCGGCGGTCACGCCGTGATCGCCGGCGAACACCACCACGCGGGCCCTGTCGAACTGGTGCGGCGGGCACTGGCCCTGGCACGCCGACACCCACACCGAGAGATCCTCGAGGCGGCCGAGCGCGCCGGGCGGCTTGGTGAGTGTGTCCTGGCGGGCACGCGCCGCGGCCTCGGCCTCCGTGTCCGGTGCGATGACGGTGGGGAAGTCGGGGTTTTCCGGGTTTTCGGGGGTGTCGGTCATGTTGGCTCCTTTACGGTGACCGCTTGACCGGCGACGACGAGCACGACGCGTTCGCACAGCTGAGCCAGGCGCTGGTTCAAGGTTCCCAGCGCGTCGGTGAACAGGCGGCCCGACTCCGTCGAGGACACCACGGTGAGACCGACCTCGGGGCTGACCAGCGCCAGTGGCGCCGCGAAACCGTCGACGGCGTCGAGGAGGTCGTCCACGTCACCGGTGATCGCATCCTGGCCACCAGTCCACGCGTCGCGGCGGTCCAGCGCGGCGACCAGCCAGCCGCCCATATCGTCGACGATCGTCGCGGTGGTGGAATCGGCGCGCAGATGTGCTGCGACGTCCGGGCTTTCGACGGTCGACCAGTGCGATGGACGACGCTGCCGGTGCGCTGCCACGCGAACGGACCAGTCCGCATCGTCGGAATCGCTGCCACCGGTGGCCAGATACCGCACGCCTCCCTCGGCGGACGCCTGCGCGATCGCCGACTCGGCCCACGCCGACTTGCCCGAACGGATACCGCCGAGCACGAGAACCCGCACTGCGGTCAGGCGATCTTCGCGCCGCGTTCGACCTGAGGGCGCGGCGCCCGCATGCGGCGCAGCTGCGAGGCACGGCTGGCAGCGTAGAAGCCGAGCTTCCAACCGCTCTCGATGTTGTCCGGGAACTTGGCGTTGACCAGCTTGTTGACCCGGCGGCCGACGAAGAATCCGTCGATCACCATGATCAGCACCAACACGAGCATCGCCGGCGACAGCAGGCGCTGCACCTCGACGGACGGAACGGCCAGCATCACGAAGATCAGTCCGAGCGCGGCGGGCATGAACAGGCCGAGCACGTTGCGGCGGGCGTCCACGATGTCGCGGGCGTAGCGGCGCACCGGCCCCTTGTCGCGGGGAAGCAGATAGCCCTCTTCGCCGGACATCATCTTGGCGCGGCGCTCGGTCATCTCGGCACGCCGTGCTGACTTGTCGGCGCGACGCTCCTCCTTGGACAACTTGGGGCCGCCCAGCTCCTTGCGACGCTTGCGGGCCTCGGCGGAGGTCATCGGAGCAGGCGCCACGGGTCCGCGCTTGCGGGCGGCATCGCTGCGCTTCGGGGTGGGCCGGCCCTTGGGGGCCGTCGTCCGCACGTCCGAAGCGGTGTTCTGATCGACCGACTGATCGACGGATTCGTCGGCCGAAACCGACTCCTCGGGTTGGGAGGTTTCCTTCTTGCGGCCCAGCAGTTTCACGGCACCCAGATTACGTCAGCCGTGAGCGCTCCCGTCATCCCGCCGGTCGGAGCCGGTCATCGCCTGAAATGCACCCGAACAGGTGGAGACCTAGGCTGCTGTGAATGACGGGTCCCCGGCTGCGTGTGCTCATCGCACCCGACTGCTTCGGCGACACCCTCACCGCCGTCGATGCGGCCGAGGCGATCGCGGCCGGCTGGGGTTCGGCCCGCGGATCCGATCACCTCACCCTGGCGCCCCAATCCGACGGCGGTCCCGGTTTCGTCGACGTGCTGGCCAGCAGACTCGGCGAGCTGCACACCACACGGGTGAGTGGTCCACTGGCCGAGGACGTGACCGCCCAGTGGGTTCTGGACGGTGACACCGGCACGGCCTACATCGAGTGCGCGCAGGCCTGCGGTCTCGCGCTGCTCGGTGGCCCACCCAACGTGTCGACCGCGCTTTCCGCGCACAGCAGGGGAGTGGGCCAGCTCATCGCCGCCGCTATCGCCGCCGGGGCCCGCCGCCTCGTCATCGGCCTGGGCGGCAGCGGATGCACCGACGGCGGTCGCGGCCTCGTCGACGCACTCGGCGGGCTGGGCCCGGCAGCCAACCAACTGGCCGGAATCGAGGTGATCGCCGCCACCGATGTCGAGCACCCGCTGCTGGGACCCACGGGCGCGGCCGCGGTGTTCGGCCCGCAGAAGGGTGCTGATCGGGACACCGTCGCCGTCCTTGAGGACAGGCTGACGCAATGGGCCGCCGAGTTGACGGCGCTGGCCGGCCGTGACGTCGCCGGCGAACCCGGCGCGGGTGCGGCGGGCGGTATCGGTGCTGCACTGCTGGCGCTGGGCGGCAGGCGCGAAGCCGGTGCCGCGGTGATCGCCGACTTCACCGGGTTGGCCGACGATGTGGCCGGAGCCGACCTCATCATCACCGGTGAGGGCCGCTTCGATGACCAGTCGCTGCACGGAAAGGTGGTCAGCGCGCTGGCGGCCAGCGCGGCGGGCGATACGCGCGTGCTGGTGCTGGCCGGCCAGGTCACCCTCGATGACGACGCGTTGGGTGCCGCGGGGATCACGGCGGCCCACTCGATCGTCGACTTCGCCGGTTCGGTGCAGGTGGCCATCGACGACGCCGCCAACCAGCTGAGGGGCCTGGCCTGCCAGACCGCCGCCTCGTGGAGTTGAGAGTCGGGAATAGCGGCCCGGCAAGGTACCGTTGAGGTGTCTGAAGCATGAGTATGCACAGGGAGAACCAATGACTGTTCAGCAAGAACCGGCGACCGAGGTCACCACACATGGCGCGACCCTGACAGATGCGGCGGCGGCCAAGGCGAAGTCACTGCTCGATCAGGAGGGGCGCGATGACCTCGCGTTGCGCATCGCGGTTCAGCCGGGCGGCTGCGCCGGCCTCCGCTACAACCTCTTCTTCGACGACAGGACCCTCGACGGCGACCTGACCACCGACTTCGACGGTGTGGGCCTGACCGTCGACCGGATGAGCGCGCCCTACATCCAGGGTGCCGTCATCGACTTCGTCGACACCATCGAGAAGCAGGGCTTCACCATCGACAACCCCAACGCGACCGGGTCCTGCGCCTGCGGCGACTCGTTCAACTGACGGCCTGAGGCTGCGCCCGGGGGCCGGGCGCAGCCAGGCTAGAACTGGCCGGTGCGGGGCAGGTACGAACAGATCAACAGTTCGTCGTCCAGCGTCAGGATCTGCGCGACGCCCTGCCGCTCGGCCTGACCCTGCGCACGCGCGGGTTGAACTTGCATCGTGAACAGCACCTGCGCCTGATTCGGTGACCAGGTGACGACCTTGTCGATTGAGGTCACCTCAGCACTCTTGTACTGGCGGCGGAACGCATCGCTGGCGAGCTTGGCCAGCGACATATCGGCCTTACGGTCCTTGATCTCCTCGAACAGGCCGCAGGACGCATTGCGCGCGACCACTTCGGTGTCGCCGCGGCTCAGAGCATCCATGTACTCCTGAATGGCCGTCTGTGCGCGCGCCGGGGTCACCGTGGCGTCGGTCGCCTCCTCCTGGCCGACGAAGGCCACCAGGGCCGCCACCACCGCAGCGATCACCGCTACCGACAGGATCGCGATCCCGGCGATGAGAAGAGGCTTTCGTCGCCGCGGTTTCGGGTAGGGAACCGGTGGTGGGAGCGCGCCCGGATAGGGCGACGGCACCTGGTCCGGGTACGCGCCCGGGTAGGAGGAAGCTGGCCCGTAACTCCCACCTTGCGGCGGAAAGGGCTGCTGGGGAGACGAATCGGGGTAAGGGTATGGGCCGGCCATGTCGTTGTTAGGCTATCGCATCGACCTGCACTGATGGTGAAACCAAATGCCTGGGCGGGTCCCGCTTCACTTTGAGCAAACGACTTAATGAAAACGAGGAGTGCTTTCGTGACCATTGTGGTGACCGGGTCGATCGCAACTGACCATCTGATGCGATTCCCAGGAAAGTTCTCCGAACAGTTGCTGGCCGATCATCTGCAGAAGGTGTCGCTGAGCTTCCTGGTCGACGATCTCGTGGTGCACCGTGGCGGGGTCGCAGGCAACATGGCGTACGCGATAGGTCTGCTGGGTGGCGACGCCTCACTCGTCGGCGCGGCGGGCAAGGACTTCGATGACTACCGGGAGTGGCTGACATCGCACGGCGTCAACTGTGATGACGTGCTGATCTCGGACACCGCCTACACCGCGCGGTTCGTGTGCACCACCGACGAGGACATGGCGCAGATCGCGTCGTTCTACCCCGGCGCCATGTCGGAGGCCCGCAATATCAAGCTCGCTAACCTTGTGAACCGCACGGGCGCACCGGAACTGGTGATCGTGGGCGCCAATGACCCCGAGACGATGTTCCTGCACACCGAGGAGTGCCGCGAGCTCGGGATCGCGTTCGCCGCAGACCCCTCGCAGCAGCTGGCACGGTTGTCCGGTGAGGAGATCCGCAGGCTCATCGGCGGCGCCACCTACCTGTTCACCAACGACTACGAGTGGGATCTCCTGCTGCAGAAGTCGGGCCTCTCGGAGGACGAGGTGATGAGCCAGATCGGTCTGCGCATCACCACATTGGGCCCCAAGGGCGTCGACCTCGTGTCCAAGGACGGCACCTCGATCCACGTGGGCGTGGTGCCCGAGCTGCACCAGGCCGATCCCACCGGTATTGGCGACGCGTTCCGTGCCGGCTTCCTCACCGGTCGTAGCGCGGGGTTGTCGCTGGAGCGTTCCGCGCAGCTGGCGTCCCTCGTGGCGGTGCTCGTGTTCGAGGCGCCCGGTCCGCAGGAGTGGACCTGGGACAAGGAAACCGCGATGACGCGCATCACCGACGCCTACGGCGCCGAGGCAGGCGCGGAGATCACCGCCGCGCTTGCTTGATTCACGGCTCGCCGTGGTTGCCTGATCCACGGCTCGCCGTGGTTGCCTACAGCTGCACGGGGTAGTGCGGCTCCCCGATCTGCGGGGTCACGCTGTGCTCGACGAATATCGCATGCCAGAGCATGAAGATCAGCACCGTCCACAGTCGCCGACTGTGATCGCTGGCACCGGCACGATGTTCGTCGAGCATGCGGCGCACGGCCGCGATGTCAACGAGGTCACCGGCCTGTGACGACGCGACGGTGGCATACGCCCAGTCGAGCAGTTCGCCGGCACGCAACCAATGCCGGATCGGGACCGGGAAACCCAGCTTCGCCCGGTTGAGGACGTGCGCGGGCACGATCGGCTCCAGGGCGCGGCGCAACGCGAACTTGGTGGTGGCCCTGGTGATCTTCTGGTCGAACGGCAGCCTGGACGCCACAGCGAAGACCTCGGGGTCCAGGAACGGCACACGCAGTTCCAGTGAGTTCGCCATCGTCATCTTGTCGGCCTTGACCAGGATGTCGCCGCGCAACCAGGTGAACAGGTCGATGTGCTGCATCCGCGCGACCGGATCCCAGCCCTCGGACTCCGCATACAGCGGCGCGGTGACATCGGTGTGCGTCCACTCCGGTCGAAACCCGGGCAGCGTCGCGCGCAGCTGATCGTCAGAGAAGCTGCGGGCGTTGCCGTAGTAGCGCTCCTCGAGCGTCAGCGACCCCCGGTGCAACAGGCTCTTTCCGCGCATCCCCTCGGGCAGCGGGCGTGACGCTTTGCCCAGCGAGCGGCGCACCGGTCGGGGGAGGTAGTCGAAGGCCTTCAGCGACAACGGTTCCCGGTAAATGGTGTACCCGCCGAACAATTCGTCGGCGCCCTCGCCGGATAGCACGACCTTGACGTGCTTGCGCGCCTCCCTGGCGATGAAGAACAACGGCACCAGGGCGGGATCCGCGACGGGCTCGTCGAGGTACCAGACGATCTCTGGCAGGGCAGCGACGAACTCGGCCTGGCTGACGACCTTTGTGACATGCCGTGCGCCGATCGCCTCGGCGGAGGCCGCCGCGACATCGACCTCCGAGAAGCCCTCGCGTTCGAAGCCGGTGGTGAACGTGATCAGACGCGGGTTGTGCCGCATGGCCAGCGCCGCGATCGCCGTCGAATCGATGCCGCCGGACAGGAATGCGCCGACGGTGACGTCCGCCCGCATGTGCTTGGCGACGGAGTCCTCGAGGACTGCGGTGATCTCGTCATAGCGAGCCTGCGCGTCGTCACCTGAGGGCGCAAAGGCCTTGGCTGCGAACCGCGGCCTGAAGTACCGCGTCACCTCGGGAGCCTCACCCGGCCGGATCCGCGCGTAGCAGCCCGATTCCAGCCGGCGGATACCCCGGTGCAGCGTCTCGGGTTCCGGTACGTACTGCAGCACGGTGTAGTGCTGCACGGCGCGGTCGTCGATGCCCAGGTCGAGTCCGGCGATGGGCGCGAGGTCCAGGAGCGACTTCTTCTCGCTGCCCACCACCGTCCCGCCGGGCCCGGTTGCCATGAAAAGCGGCTTGATCCCGAACGGGTCACGGGCGCAGAACAACTCGCGTGCCACCGTGTCCCACACCGCGAACGCGAACATGCCCCGGAGCCGGCCGAGCGCCGCGGCCGGACCCCAGTGGTGGTACGCCGCGACGATCGCCTCACCGTCACCGTCGGTGGCGAACGTGGCTCCGTGTGTGGCGGTCAGTTCCTCGCGCAGTTCGAGATAGTTGTAGATCTCGCCGTTGAAAACCAACACGTAGCGGTCGGGGGACTCCGGCGGACCCCACCGCAGCGGCTGGTGGCTGTGCGCGATGTCGATGATCGACAGCCGATTGAAACCCAGGACGACACTCGGGGACGCGTCGTCGTCGGTCCACGTTCCGGGCTCGTCCGGCCCTCGATGGCGCATCAGATGCGATGCACCGGAAACCGCTTCGACCAGCCCAGAGGCGATGTCAGCGGACGGATCGGTCAGGAAGGCCAGCAGTCCGCACACGGCGCAAGTATGCCCAATGGCGCGCTGCGTTGAGACGCGCACCCGCGCACATTCCCCAGTCGCTTCGCTCGCGCCCGCCGCGACATTCCCCGGTCGCTTCGCTCCTGCCCGCCGCGACATTCCCCGGTCGCTTCGCTCCTGCCCGCCGCGACATTCCCCGGTCGCTTCGCTCGCGCCCGCCGGCGTGGTCTACGCTGCGTAGTATTCGCCTGGCCCAACGGACATCTAGGAGGCACCAACGTGACCGCTCGCGGGCTGAAGTTGGTGGTGTTGTCAGCTGTTTTAGGCGGGATGACACTCCTGCTGAGCGGATGCAGTTGGCAGGAGGTGTTCGGCCTCGGTTGGCCAGCTGGCATCACGCCTGAGGCCAAGCTCAACCGTGAGCTGTGGGTCGGGTCGGTCATCGCCTCGTTCGTCGTCGGCGGCATCGTCTGGGTCCTGATCTTCTGGACTAGCGCGTTCCACCGCAAGAAGAAGACGGACACCGAACTGCCCCGTCAGTTCGGCTACAACATGCCGTTGGAACTCGTCCTGACGGTCGTGCCGTTCCTGATCATCTCGGTGCTCTTCTACTTCACCGTTGTGGTGCAGGAGAAGATGCTGCACAAGGACCCCAACCCCGAGGTCGTCATCGACGTCACGGCGTTCCAGTGGAACTGGAAGTTCGGGTACCAGAAGATCGCCTTCGCCGATGGCACGCTCAGCTACGACGGTGTCGACAGCGAGCGCAAGGCCGCCATGACGTCCAAGCCCGAGGGTGTTGACGCCCACGGTGAGGAGCGCGTCGGTCCGATCCGCGGCATGAACCCCGAGGACCGCACCTACCTCAACTTCGACAAGATCGAGACGTTGGGCACCAGCACCGAGATTCCGATCCTGGTGCTGCCCAAGGACAAGCGCGTCGAGTTCCAGATCGCGTCCGCCGACGTCATCCACGGCTTCTGGGTTCCGGAGTTCCTGTTCAAGCGGGACGTCCTGCCGGAGCCCAAGGCCAACAACTCGGACAACATCTTCCAGATCAGCAAGATCGAGGAGACCGGCGCGTTCGTCGGACGTTGCACCGAGATGTGCGGCACCTATCACTCGATGATGAACTTCGAGGTCCGCGTCGTGGAGCCGAACGACTTCAAGGCGTACCTCCAGTTCCGTGAGGACAACCCGAAGGCCTCCAACGCTGACGCGCTGGTTGCCATCGGACTACCGCCGACGGCGGTCACCACCCAGCCGTTCGACACTCGTCGCGGTGAGCAGGCTCCCCAGGCGAGCAAGTAGGTAGGACAAAACCTCATGCATATCGAAGCCAGGCTGTTCGAGTTTCTGACCGCGTTCTTCGCGTTGTGTGCCGTTGGTTATGCCACGCTGACCGCGCTGTACGCCAATGGGGGCGTCGAGTGGGCGGGAACCACCGCGCTGGTCCTCACCACGGGACTGTCACTCATCATCGGCACCTTCTTCCGGTTCGTGGCGCGCCGGCTCGACACGCGCCCCGAGGACTACGAGGACGCCGAGATCGCCGACGGCGCGGGGGAGCTGGGCTTCTTCAGCCCGCACAGCTGGTGGCCCCTGCTGATCGCCCTGTCTGCGTCTGTCACCGCGGTCGCCATGGCGTTGTGGCTGCCCTGGCTGATCGTCGCCGGCGTCGCGTTCGTGATCTCCTCGGTGTCCGGCCTGGTCTTCGAGTACTACACCGGTCCCGAGAAGCACTGACCCGCTGGCCGCCAGGTCACGATACGGGCGAGGTTTGCCCGCGTGCCGCGTCGCGAGGGCCGCTCGCATAGCTGGTTGGGTAGTGTTGCGGGGCACGGTTGGGCAGTCGAGAAGGATAGGCGTAGATGAGCGGGCCGAATCCCCCTGGGCCGGATTCTCCGAAACCGGACGAACCGGCGCACGACGCACCCCGAACAGGTGAGACGGAGATTTACTCCCGGGCGTACTCCGCCCCCGAGTCCGAGCAGTTCCTGAGTGGGCCGTACGTGCCACCCGACCCCGCGCTGTACGACTACGACGCGTACGAGCCCGGTTCTGCACCCGTTGACCAGGAACCACCCAAGTGGCCCTGGGTTGTCGGTGTGGTCGCCATCGTGGCAGCCGTCGCGCTGGTCGTCTCGGTGACATTGCTGGTCGCGCGCACCGACAGCACCGACCTCGCGAACCCGAGCACCACGACCACGTCGGCGTTGCCACCGGTCCAAGACGAGATCACCACCACGACCACGACGCCCCCTCCGCCGCCGCCTCCGCCACCGCCGAGCAGCGAGGAGCCCCCTCCGCCGCCGCCCCCGAGCGAGCCGCCTCCGCCACCTCCCGCCGCAGAGCCGCCTCCGGCACCGACCACAGAGGCGCCTCCTCCACCGCCGCCGCCACCAGCCACGACGACCGCGCCTGCGGGCCCGAGGTTCATCACCTACACGGTGACCGGGACAAAGGCGCCCCTGGACCGGATCTCGGTCACCTACACCGATGCGTCGGGGCGGCAGCGCACCCAGCAGAACGTGTACATCCCGTGGTCGCTGACGGTGACGCCGATCTCGATGTCGGAGTACGGTTCGGTCCAGGCGTCCAGCCTGTTGAGGCTGTCGAAGCTGAATTGCTCGATCACGACGAGCGACGGTCAGACGATCGCATCGCAGCAGAACAACGATTGGCAGACGAGCTGTTGATGGCCGATGACACCAGCGCCGCGCGTGGCTCGCGGCTGAACCCCGAAACGCTCGACCAGACGGACCGGATCCTTCTGGGTGTGTGCGCCGCGCTGTGGCTAATCGCACTTGGTGCGGGGGTGGCGGCCATCGTCGCGCTCGTCGATCTGAGCAGCAACAACGTGGGCACCGGTAGCGAATCCGAGACGCCGTGGCTGCTCTACACGGTCATCGGGGTGTCGGCGGTGGTCATCGTCGCCGCGGTGCCGCTGCTGCTCCGTGCTCGCCGCTCGGCTGCCGAGGGAGCGGGTGCACCGTATGCCGGCCCGCGACCCGACCAGTCCGTCTTCGGCGATCCGGTGCAGACGTCGAACCTGCGTTCCGCGGGTGCGCCGGCCATCCGGCGTCAGCCGGTCCCACCGGCTAGCAGCCGGGTGGGCTTCCCGACGGCCGCTGTCGAACAGATCTATCTGAGGTGCCCCGTGGCGATCGCCAGTGCGATGGGAGCGTCGACCGCGCTCATCGGCCTCGCGACCTATCTGGCGGCCACCGAGCACGAGGCATCGGCGTGGGCAGCCTACGGCGTCGCAGGTGTCATCATCGTGGCCATGCCCGCAGTGCCGGTGTTCTTCCTGCGCCAGCTGCGCGCTGTCCTCGCCTGACGCTTTACGCCTTCCGCCTGATGGCCTGATGGCCTGACGCCACACGGCGCCGCACCCCTCACACCTTTCGCCGAAACCGTCGTCCCTGTCGCTGACTCGGCGGTTTTACAGCCCTGTGTGTGGTCTCGGTGGGGGAGTGAGGCGGGTTGTCGCGAGCTGAGCCACTCGGTTGGGGTCACTCGGTTGAGGTCTACTCGGGTGAGTCAACCGCCGCGATACTGCGCTGAGGGGCGTTGTGGCGGCGGCAGTTTCACAGCCCTGTGCGCACTCTCAGCGGGTGATCACAACGGGCCCACAAAGCAGTAACGCCGACTACGCGAAGGCGTAGCCGGCGTTACTGCCTGAGGGCTGAAACTCAGTGATGGCCGTTCGGCGAACCGTTACCGCTGGGGGAAGTGCCGAACTCCTCGTCCTGGTACTCCTTGAGCGCGGTGAGCGACTTGCGCTCGGACGCGTGCTCGGCCTCTGCGAGTGCCTCGCTCTCGGACTTCGGATCGGGGAACAGGAAGCTACCGCTACCCGTCGCTCCGCCGGAGCCCAACTTGTTCATGCGCTTGGGCAGCGGTGCACCCTGGTACTCGAGCGGGATCGGGTGACCGTGATCGTCGACCGGGCCCAAGGGCTGGTGCAGTTCGATGTAGGCACCCTGAGGCAGGCGCTTGAGGATGCCCGTCTCAATGCCGTGCTCAAGCACCGCGCGGTCACTGCGCTGCAGTCCAACACACCACCGGTAAGTGATGTAGTAGACGATCGCGGGCAGAACCACCATGCCGATGCGGCCGATCCACGTCGTCGCGTTCAGCGAGATGTGGAACTTCAGCGCGATGATGTCGTTCATGCACATGAACGTCAGCACCAGGTAGAACGCGATGGCCATGGCACCGATGCCGGTACGGACCGGTGCGTCACGCGGACGCTGCAGCAGGTTGTGGTGTGCCCTGTCGCCGGAGAACTTCTTCTCCAGGAACGGATACATCGTCAGCAGGCCGAGGATCAGCCCCATGAACACCGCGACCCATACCGACTGCGGAATGGTGTGGCCCCACGGGTAGAACTCCCACGCCGGCCAGATACGGGCCAGACCGTCGGTCCACATCATGTAGAAGTCGGGCTGGCTGCCCGCTGAGATCTGCGACGGCTTGTACGGGCCGAGGACCCAGATCGGGTTGATCTGCAGCAGACCGCCCATCAGTCCGAGGATGCCGGTAGTCATGGCGAAGAACGCGCCGGACTTCACGGCGAACACCGGCATGACTCGAACACCGACGACGTTCTTCTCGGTGCGGCCGGGACCGGGGAACTGGGTGTGCTTCTGGAACCAGACCAATGCCAGGTGAGCGCCGATGAGCGCCAACATGATTCCGGGAAGCAACAGGATGTGCAGTGCGTACAGCCTCGGGATGATGATCATCCCGGGGAAGTCGCCGCCGAACAGTGCCCAGTGCAACCAGGTGCCGATCACCGGCATACCCAACGTGATTGACGAGAACGCGGCGCGCAGGCCGGTGCCCGACAGCAGGTCGTCGGGCAGCGAGTAGCCGAAGTAGCCCTCGAACATCGCCAGGATCAGCAGCAGCGAGCCGATCACCCAGTTGGCCTCGCGGGGCCTGCGGAATGCGCCGGTGAAGAAGATGCGGGCCAGGTGGACCATGATCGACGCCGCGAACAGCAGCGCAGCCCAGTGGTGGATCTGGCGGACGAACAGACCGCCGCGCACCTCGAAGCTGATATCGAGTGTCGACGCGTACGCCCTCGACATCTGGACGCCGTTGAGCGGCTGGTAGACACCGTGATAGGTGACCTCGGCCATCGACGGGTCGAAGAACAGCGTCAGGTACACGCCGGTGATCAGCAGCACGATGAAGCTGTACAAGGCGATCTCACCGAGCAGGAACGACCAGTGCGTCGGGAATACCTTGTTGAGCTGCCGCCGAACCGCCGCGGACGGGTGGTAGCGCGAATCGATCGCGTCACCCTGCGCTGCGGCCATGGCGCCTAGCTTTGAACCACTCTGTGGACTCATGACGTTCGCTCCCAGAATGCCGGTCCGACGGGTTCGATGAAGTCACCGTTGGCGACCAGATACCCGTCCTTGTCGATGGTTACGGGAAGTTGTGCGAGTGCACGTGCCGCGGGGCCGAAGATCGGCTTCGCGAAGTGCAGTGCGTCGAACTGCGACTGATGGCAGGGGCACAGGATCCGGTACGTCTGCTGCTCGTAGAGCGACGACGGGCAACCGAGGTGGCTGCAGACCTTCGTGTAGGCGTACAGATCGCCGAAGTTGAAGCTCTCCTGGCCCTGGCGCTTGACCACGCGAGTCACGTCCTCGGGCCGGATGCGGATGAGCATCACGGGATTCCGGACGCCCATGGCGATCTCGGTCAGCTTGTGCGACGACTCGACGGTGGTGCCGTCGCCGTCGGACGCCCGCCACGGGAACACCGTCTCCATGCCGCCTGCGTCGAGGTCCTCGGGTCGCATCTTCACGAACGGGGACTCACCGGGGATACCGGTGGCGCGGGCCATGTAGATGGTCTCGCCGTGGAAGCGGGGAGTCCACCCCGAGGTCCACAGCATCGCCTTCTTGCCCTCGGCGGTGGGAACGACTGGCTTCCACGGGTTCTTGATCAGGCCGCCGATGAAGGCGACCGCCGTGCCGGCGCCGAAGGCACCGAGGCCGATGCCCAGCGACAGGCCAACCAGCTTGCGCCGCTTGATCGTCGAGGCCTCGAGGGTGTCAGTGAGGTTGGCCGCGATGGTCTTGCGGTCGAGCTCGGAGGAAGCGCCGTCGTGGCGATCCTGGATCGAGATCTCCTCGGGAATGAACTTCTTCTGGTAGAGCACCGCGCCGATACCGATGGCGAGCACCGACAGGCCGAAGGTCAGGCCGTACAGCGGGGTGGCGAGGGTGTAGATGCGCTCACCCTCGGCGCCGAAGGGCTTGTACTCCCACGGCCAGAAGATGAAGACCAGTAGCAGGGCGAGGCCCGAGATCCCGCCCAGCAGAAGCCAGTACGAGACCAAGCGCTCGGCACGCTTCTCGGCCTTGGTGCCCTCGACAGGCCAGCGCGGCTCCTTGAAGACGGTCTCAACACCGTCGATCCTGCCGCCAAGGGCGACCAGTTCCTCGCGCGACATCTTCGCCAATTCGGCGTCGGTGGGGCGCTTCACCTCGTCACTCATGCTCGTGATCCGATCCACATTGCCGCGCCGATGACGGCGACCATTCCAATGATCCAGGCTGCCATGCCCTCGGTGGTGGGGCCGAAGCCGCCGAGGCCGTAGCCACCGGGGTCAGGCGTGTTCGCTGCCTCGTGCACATACGCGACGATGTCCCGCTTCTCCTCGGGGGAGAGCTGCCGGTCGGAGAACTTCGGCATGTTCTGGGGGCCGGTGAGCATCGCGGTGAAGATCTGCGCGGGTTCCTTCGACGCCTCACCGAGGTCGGGTGCGTACTTGCCGGAGGACAGCGCGCCGCCCTTGCCAGTGAAGTTGTGGCACGACGCGCAGTTCAGGCGGAACAGGTCGCCACCGCGGGCGACGTTGTCTCCAAGGAGCGACTCGTGGGCGATGCCACCGTTGGCGTCACGGGGGACGACCGGGCCGCCGCCGTTTGCCTGGATGTAGGCGCCGAGCGCGTCGATCTGGTGCTCGTCGAAGACCGGGGCCTTGCGAGGCGCCTGAGCCTCACCGCGCATGGCGGGCATGCGGCCGGTGGAGACCTGGAAGTACACCGCCGCCTCGCCGGTGCCGATGAGGCTCGGTCCGCGATCGGGCACGCCTTGGAGATTGGCGCCATGGCACGTGATGCAGGACGTGTCGAAAAGCTGCTTGCCCGTGCGCAACAGGGCCATCTGCGACTCGTCGGCCTGGGCGACCTGAGGCTTGGGCGTCAGGGTCGCTGCGAGAGCGCCGGCGAATGCGAGTCCAATCAGAAGCAGTACGCCTGCGGACAGGCGTCGGCGCAACCGACGTCGGGACTTGCTGGTCATCGAACCCCTTCTCATCGGCGAGCCAATCATCGGACGAAGTAGATGACGGCGAACAGAGCGATCCACACGATGTCGACGAAGTGCCAGTAGTAGGACACGACGATCGCGGCGGTGGCCTGGGCCGGGGTGAACTTGCTCATCCTGGTGCGCATCAGCAGCAGCACGAAGGCGATGAGGCCGCCGATCACGTGCAGGCCGTGGAACCCGGTGGTCAGATAGAACACCGATCCGTAGGCGCTGCCCGGAATGGTGGTGCCCTCCGCGACCAGGTGGTAGTACTCGTAGCCCTGGCCGAGGACGAAGAACGTGCCCATCACCAGGGTGACCATGTACCACCGGCGCAGTCCGTAGACGTCGCCACGCTCAGCCGCGAACACGCCCATCTGGCACGTGAACGACGACGCGATCAGCACCAGCGTCACGGGTACCGCGAGCGCGAGATTGAGTTCTGTGGGGTGCGGGGGCCAGTCACCGCCCGCCTGGGCCCGTGCCGTGAAGTACATGGCAAACAGGCCAGCAAAGAACATCAACTCGCTCGAAAGCCAAACTATGGTGCCAACACTTACCATGTTGGGCCTGTTCAGCGAATGAACTCGCGACGTGATCGCGGTTCCAGAAGTCCCTACAACGCTCGTCACACATGAAGTATGACGCTTTGTAGTTGTCCAACTCCACCCGGGTCGCGAGATTCGTCATAAACGTGTCGCAACAACGGTGGCCATCGCCGGTTGGGCCCCGTGGCGATGGCGTTAGGCTCACCGGCGTGTCTTCCGACGATTCCCCCACCTGGGCCCAGATCCTCGGCCGTCTGACGACGGTTCAGCCGCTGCTTCCCGGACAGGCGGCCTGGGCGATGGATCAGATCATGACGGGAGTCGCGACACCCGCTCAGATCGCTGGCTTCGCCGTGGCGATGAAGATGAAGCGGCCGACCTCGGCTGAGGTGTCGGAGCTGGCCGACATCATGCTCCGGCACGCGCGGCGTGTGCCCACCGATGTGATCGGGCGCGAGACGGTGGACGTGGTGGGTACCGGCGGTGACGGTGCCAACACGGTGAACCTGTCGACGATGGCCTCGATCGTGGTGGCGGCGTGCGGCGTGCCCGTGATCAAGCATGGCAATCGCGCCGCGTCCTCCCTTTCGGGTGGTGCTGACACTCTCGAGGCGCTCGGGGTGAAGATCGACCTCGGCCCCGACGATGTCGCGCGCAGCGTCGCCGAGGTTGGTATCGGCTTCGCCTTCGCGCCGCAGTTCCATCCCTCCTACCGGCACGCGTCGGTGGTCCGTCGCGAGATCGGTGTGCCCACGGTCTTCAACCTGCTTGGACCGCTGGCCAACCCAGCGTCACCGCGGGCCGGACTGATCGGCTGCGCTTGGGCGGACCTGTCCGAGGTGATGGCGGGTGTGTTCGCTCAGCGTGGCTCCAGTGTCCTGGTGGTGCACGGCGATGACGGCCTCGACGAGTTGACCACCACGACCACAAGCACGATCTGGCGGGTCCAGGCGGGCACCGTGGAACGACTGACCTTCGATCCCGCGGCGTTCGGTTTCGCGAGGGCTCACCTCAGTGAGCTGATGGGCGGCGACGCCGAGACCAACGCGGTATCGGTGCGCGAGGTGTTCGGTGGCGCCAAGGGGCCGGTTCGCGATGCGGTGGTGCTCAACGCCGCCGGTGCGATGGTCGCCCACGCCGGACTGTCCAGTGACGCCAAGTGGGTGCCGGCGTGGGAGGCCGGGTTGGCACGTGCCACCGAGGCCATCGACTCCGGTGCGGCCCAGCAGCTGCTCGGGCGCTGGGCGCGGTTCACCCAGAAGCGCTGAGGCGCACGGGTTTCGGTGTCGGCGCGGTCCCGTACCGGTCGTCGAGTTCCGTATCGGAACCGGCCTGGGCGGCGAGTCGCGCTGAGCGGGCCAGGGCAGCCCAGTCCGCGAGTCCTCCGGCGGCTCCCAGGGGGCTGGCGTAGCCGTCGTCCGCGCGCACGATCCGCACCCCCGGGTGGCCCAACCAGCGCGCGATGAGCGCGGTCTCCTCGACCATGGCCCCGCCCAACGGCGCGGGCGCCGGCAGGATGGTCTGGGCCGCAGCGCATATCGCGTCGACCACGGGCATCGGTGGGACGCCCCGCCTGGCACTGCCCGCCGAGCTGAGTTGGCCACGCCGGACGACCGCGAGGTGCCACCCGCCCGCGCCGTCGGGGCGTGCGGCGACCAACTCCTCGACCGCGACCAGCGCGTGTAGCCGCTGCCCCCGCCAGAGCGCATCGATGGCCGTCGCCGCGTGATCACGTAACCGTGCTGCCGTCTCGTAGCGTCCGCGTCGTGCGAGATCTTCAACCTCGGCGAGCGCATCGCACAGTGCCGTCCGTTCGGCGCCGTCGATCAGGCGTTGGGCTCGCGTGGGCGCCGGAGCGTAGTCAGCGACCCCAACGTCGCGTACCGCCGGACACGGCGCCAATTCCCTTTCGGGGCAAGCCGGTCCATGGTGCGCCGTACGGGACAGCCGCGACGTACACGTCCGCACCCCGGTGAACCGGGCCAGCAGCGCGGCGGTCTCGGCGGCGTCGGCGCGCGCCCGGAACGGGCCGACGACTCGGTCGTGCGTGGGTCTGCGCACGACCGAGAAGCGGGGGAATGGCTCGTCGGTGAGGACGACCCACCACCACTTGTGCGGGAACTTCGACCGTCGGTTGTACGGCGGTGCGTGCGCGGCGAGCAGGCGCAGTTCCCGCACGCCCGCCTCCAGGTCGTGGGCGCACTCGACGTGGGCGACGGCAGAGGCCAGCGCCACCATCTCCTTCATGCGTGTGCGTGGGTCGGCGCCCGTGAAGTACTGCGCAACGCGGCGGTGCAGGTCGACGGACGTGCCGACATAGAGCACCTCGTCGCTCGGACCGCGGAACAGGTACACGCCGGGTCGCCGGGGCAGGCCTGCCGCGAGATGGCGCTTGCCGCGTTGGGCCGGTGTGACGTTGGGCAGGTACGTGCGTAGCTCGGGAAACGTGTGCACGCCCTGATTGCCCACACGCTCGATCAGGCCGTGCAGGACATCGACGGTGGCGCGGGCGTCGTCGAGGGCACGGTGGTTCGGCGTGGTGCTGGCGCTGAACAACTGGGCCAGTGCCGAGAGTCGGACGCTGGGCGCCTCGTCGCGCGTCAGAACCCTGCGCGCGAGCTTGACAGTGCACAGCACCGGCGGCTGTGGCCAGGCGATATCGCACCGCTTGGCGGCGGCCTTGAGGAAGCCGATGTCGAACCCGGCGTTGTGCGCCACGAGGACGGCGCCTCGGGCGAACTCGAGGAAGGACGGCAGCACCGACTCGATGCGCGGCGCGTCGCACACCATTGCCGTGGTGATCCCGGTCAGCGCGACGATCTGGGGTGGGATGGCCCGTCCCGGATCGACCAGCGTGCCGAGTTCACCGATGATCTCTCCGCCGCGCACCTTGACCGCGCCGATCTCGGTGATCTGGTCGTGGTCGCCGCGGCCCGGCGCACTCTCGGTCGCACGTCCTCCGGTGGTCTCCAGATCGACCACGACGAATGTGGTGTCGCGCAGCGCCAGCCCGTCCATCGCGACGTCCATGTCGAGTGCCAGCTGCTCGGCCTCGGCAAGATTCGGTCGACCCACGGCAGTGACGCTAGGCCCCGCGACTGACATGCGTGTAGTTCGCGGCCCGCACCCGTCGGCGCACGGCGGACCTTGTCGGGGGGTGTCGTTAGCGTCCGAGTCAACTCGAAGTGAGAGGAGTGCTGACATGGCACCTAACGACACGCCGGACACCGGCAGTGACACCGGCAGCGTCATCATCGACTGTGACGACTGCGCGGTGCGGGGACACGGATGCAAGGACTGCGTCATCAGTGTTTTGCTGGGCGTCCCCGAGACGCTGCGCCCCGACGAACAGCGGGCGTTGGAAGTCTTGGCTGATGTGGGCCTGGCCCCAAGACTGCGGCTGGTTCCCATCCATCGTCATGGTCAATCCGGGGTTGCCTGAACGCACCGCAACGCATTCACAGCGAAAAAAAGTCCTTGCGCCTGTTAAATTTGCCTCTTCTGTTGGACAAGCCCGATGCCGTTTCGTAACCTATCTGAGACCTAACAGAAGTTCGACGGCTCGCAACGGCAGTTGAAGGACGCATAAATCTTGAGGTTCGACCGCACACACATGAGCACACGTGGAATTCGTCGACCCCTTGCAGGCGCCATCGCCGGAATTGCCGTCTTCTCCGGCATTCTCGCGGGCAATGTGCAGGCTGATCCCGCCGATGACGCCCTGGCAAAGCTCAACGAACTGTCCCGCGAGGCGGAACAGTCCACCGAGGCGATGCACAGCGCCCAGCTTGACCTCGACGCAAAGGTGGCTGCGCAGCAGAACGCCGATGCACAGCACGGCGCGGACATGGCCGCGGCAGACGCCGCGCAGACGCAGCTGGCAACGTTCCAGAAGGCTGTCGACAGAGTTGCTGCCGCCCAGTACATGGGTGGCCGCACCGACGGACTCGACGCGATGTTGACCGCAGATTCGCCCCAGAAACTGATCGACCAGCTTGCCGTCCAGCGCGTGATGGCGACCGAGATGTCGGTACAGATGAAGAACTTCCGGACGGTCAGCGAGCAGGCGCTGCGCACCCGTGAGGCGTCCGCCAAGTCGGCTGCCGATGCCAAGACCGCAGCCGAGCAGGCCGCGGCCGTCCGCGCAGAACTGCAATCCAAGCAAAGCAAGCTGCAGGTGCAGATCGCGGTCGTCAAGTCTCAGTACACGGCGCTCACGCCGGCCCAGCGCGAGGCGCTGGCCGCGATCCCGCCGATTCCGCCCCCGCCGGGCGCGGTTCCGCCGGGTGATGGCGGTCCCGAGATCCTGGCGGCTGCCCCTGGCGGCAACATCGGCTTGCCCGAGGGCGCTGTGGTCATGCCCGGCGGCGGTCCCGAAGGACAGACGGCCGTACAGGCCGCGCTTACTCGCATCGGATCGCCATACTCCTGGGGCGGGTCAGGCCCCAACGCCTTCGACTGCTCCGGGCTGGTGATGTGGGCCTTCGGTCAGGCCGGCGTCAACCTCCCGCACTCCAGTCAGGCCCTGGCTCGGGGCGGCCAGGCGGTGTCGATGGATCAGATGCAGCCAGGTGATCTGGTCACCTATTACTCCGATGCATCCCACGTCGGCATCTACATCGGGGACGGCATGATGGTGCATGCGTCCACCTACGGCTCGCCGGTTGCGGTCGCGCCGGTCAACAATGCGCCGATCCACAACGTTCGCCGGTACTGAGTCCAGCGGTACTGAGTTCACTGGCACAAGACGTCCCTTACTGGCTCTGGTCCTGCTCGTCGAGTTGGTCGCTGCCGTCGTCCTGCTCACCCGGGCGACACCTGCGATAACCACGACACCGGCACCGCCCGCTGCCGTCGTGGCGCCGAACCCACCTGCGGCCTCCACCGAGCACGTCGTGCTGCGCGACGGCCGCACCGCGGAGATCCTTGTCCTTCCCGGCCCGGGGACGGTCGGCCTGGCCGACCGCATACGAGGAGACCTCGACGATGTGGCCGACGCGGTCACCGCGTTCTGGGGCGACGACTGGCGACGTGACATCGCCGTGGTCGTCACCGGCACGGACGAGCAGTTCGCCGCCATGGGTGGCGGGGGTTCCGATATCGCCGCGGCGACGACCTCGGAGCGCATCGTGTTCGCCCCCGGAGCGGCAGGCATGAGCGACGCATCGTTGCGAATCGTGTTGCGCCACGAACTCTTCCACCATGCGGCACGGCACGTCACCGCCGCCGATGCACCGCGCTGGCTCACCGAGGGCGTGGCCGACTACGTCGGGCGGCCACCGATCCCGCTGCCCGGCCCCGCGGCCGCCGCCGACCTGGCTCGGCTGCCGACCGACGTCGACCTGGACACGCCCGGCGCTGCCCGGTCGCTGGCGTACGACAGGGCGTGGTGGTTCAGCCGGTTCATCGCCGACCGCTATGGCCCTGACGGCTTGCGCAGGCTGTACCTGGCGACCTGCGGTATGGGGCACACCGACATTGCCGACGGGCTGCGCGATGTGTTGGGCGTACAGCTGGATGAGGTGCTGATCGCGTGGCGGCAGTGGCTCAACGGCTAGCCTGACTGCGATGTCAAGGGTGCTGCTGGTAACCAACGATTTTCCGCCGCGCCGTGGCGGCATCCAGTCCTACCTGGAGAACCTGGTGGGGGAGCTGGTCGCGAGTGGTGACCACCAGCTGACCGTCTACGCGCCGAAGTGGAAGGGCGCCGAGGACTATGACGTCGCGGCCGCCGCCACCGGCTACCAGGTGGTGCGCCACCCGACCACGTTGATGCTGCCCGAACCCGCGGTGGCACTGCGGATGCGTCAGCTCATCAGAAGACACGACATCGAGACGGTCTGGTTCGGTGCCGCAGCCCCGTTGGCGCTCATGTCGCCGGTGGCTCGCGCGGCGGGAGCGCGCCGCATCGTCGCCAGCACGCACGGCCACGAAGTGGGATGGTCGATGCTGCCGTTGGCCAGAACGGCCCTGCGGCGCATAGGCAACGATGCCGACGTCATCACGTTCATCAGTCATTACACGCGAGACCGGTTCGCCTCGGCGTTCGGCCCACGGGCGGCGCTCGAACACCTCGCCCCGGGGGTGGACACGGATCGCTTCGTGCCCGACCCGGTGGCCCGCGCCGAACTGCGCGCGCGGTACGGGCTCGGCGACCGCCCCGTTGTGCTGTGCCTGTCACGCCTGGTTCCCCGCAAGGGTCAGGACATGCTGATCCGTTCGCTACCCACGATCCGGAAGCGGGTGGACGACGCCGTGTTGGTCATCGTCGGGGGCGGACCGTATCGGGAGTCGCTGCACGATCTCGCCCGCGACTCCGGCGTCGACGATCACGTCGTGTTCACCGACGGTGTGCCAGGCGAGGAGTTACCCGCACACCATGCGATGGCCGATGTGTTCGCGATGCCATGCCGCACCCGTGGAGCGGGGCTCGACGTGGAAGGGCTCGGCATCGTCTACCTGGAGGCGTCGGCCACCGGTGTGCCCGTCGTGGCCGGCCGCTCCGGAGGTGCGCCGGAATCGGTGCGTGACGGCGAGACCGGTCTGGTGGTGGACGGCGGTGACGTCGCGGCGATCGCGGCAGCGGTCGGTGACCTGCTCGCCGACCCTGACCGCGCCGCAGCTATGGGCGCGGCCGGCCGTGATTGGGTCGTGCAGAACTGGCAGTGGCGCACCAAGGCCGCGCGCCTCGCGGAGCTGCTGCGATCGCAGTAGCGCTAGAAGTCGTCGGGCACGCTCGGCGCGACCGGCCAGTCGAATGCGATCGCCGTCCGTTGCAGGGAACCTGCGCTGAGTTCGACCGCCAACCCCGCGCCGGCCAATGCCGCCAGGTTGACACCGCCCAGGTAGATCGCGCCGAGATCACGGGCGGAGATGGCGATATCGGCCGGTGCAGTGGTGATCTCACACTCGGCACCATCGGGCGCGCCGCGCAGGCGGAAATGTCCGGTGTTCCACGGGCAGAACTCATCTGTCACGTCGAGCACCACGTCGATGGGAGTGGCATAGGAGCGCAACGTCAGTGCGCGCGCGACGTCGACAAGCCGTACATAGATGCCGTCGCCCACCGCACACTGCAGTGCCCGCTGGTTGGCGACCAGATAGCGCAGCGGCTCGTCGACAGCGGCGCCGTGGTACTTGACGCTCCTGATCAGGTCAATGTCGAGGAGGTAGCGGCAGATCCGGGCGTATGCCCGGTGGTTGGTGGCCCGCACCTCCTGGAGGTGAATCTCGCTCGTCGGCTGGCCGCCGTCGCCCCACTGCGCCTTGGGCCGGTAAATGGCGTAGCCGCTTGCGGTGCCGTCGGCCTCGTGGTGAAGGGCGAAGCGGATCCGGCCGGTCTCCTTGCGCCGTTCGTCGCTGTCGTGAATCCAGGTGTCCCACCACGGACGGGATCTGGGCATCTGCCCGGGCAGCTGCGCGATCGCCCGGTCGTGGATCGCCGGTGCGCAGGCCAGCAGCGTCTCGGCGTCGGTCTCGGTCACCGAGCCGTCGCCCAGATCGACGTCTGGGCGGAATCCGAGATCGCGCACCTGCCCGGACAGTAGGGCATCGGCACTGGCCATCCCGTAGCCAAAACGCCCGTAGATCAAGGCCTCCGATGCGTACAGCATCGCGATTGCCTCGGTTCCGCGGGCCCTGATGTCGTCGAGTTGGTACCGCATCATCGCGGTGAGCAGGCCGCGGCGCCGATGGCTGGGCGACACCGTGATCGCGGTGACGGCGGCGACCGGGGTGATGACACCCCCAGGCAGCACCACTTCCTTGGCGAATGCCCCGCCGGTGGACGCCCACCGCGTTCCGTCGTGAAAACCGAACATCCGGTCGAGATCGGTGAACTTGCGGGTTAGGTCGATCTCGTCCTTCTGCACGTCCTGCAGGAACACCGTGTACGCCGCGGACATGAATGACTCGTAGTCATCCTCATCGGCGATGGTTCGCAGCTTCAGCTCGGGCACACACCCATGTGTACCCGAGGCGCTGATGCGAGTCATCCGAATATCGCGGCGAAACCCCAAGCGGCCCGGGATGAATCGGCCGCCCATCTCGACGAGTGCGGCGCTAGTCGCCCGTCTTCGCGTAGAGCGCCTCGATATCGCCTGCGAACTTCTCGGCCACGACCTTGCGCTTCACCTTGAGCGTCGGCGTCAACTCGCCGGTGGCCTCGGTGAAGTCGACGACCAGGATGCGGAACTTGCGAATGGCCTCGGCCTTGGACACTGCCTGATTGGCCTCCTTGACGGCCAGGTCGATCTCGGCGACGAGGTCCGGATCATCGGCCAGGTCGCCGACCGAGGCACCCGCGTCCTTGCCGTTGCGTTCCTTCCAGCCGGGGAAGGCCTCGGGATCGATGGTCACCAGTGCCGCGATGAATGGCTGTGCGTCACCGACTGCCATCGCCTGGCTGATCAACGGGTGGGCACGCAACCGATCCTCGAGCAGGGCGGGGGCGACGTTCTTGCCGCCCGCGGTCACGATGATCTCCTTCTTGCGCCCGACGATGGTCAGGAATCCGGCATCGTCGATCGCACCAAGGTCGCCGGTGTGGAACCAGCCGTCGGAGAACACTGCCTTCGTCTCGTCCTCATTGCGCCAGTAGCCGCCGAAGACCACACCGCCCTTGACCAACAGTTCGCCGTCGTCGTTGATGCGCATACTGTTGCCCGGCACCAGCTTTCCGACCGAACCGACCTTCAGATCGTCTGTCCGGTTGACGGTGATCGCCGCACTGGTCTCGGTGAGCCCGTAGCCCTCGTAGATGGACAGGCCGACACCGCGGTAGAAGTGCCCGAGCCGGGCGCCAAGGGGAGCGCCACCCGAGATGGCCGAGTGGCACCTGCCGCCGAGCGCGGCGCGCAACTTGCCGTAGACGAGCTTGTCGAACACCGCGTGCTTGAGCTTCAGCAGCAGGCCGGGACCACCGGTGTCCTGAGCCTGACTCCACTCGATCGCGGTGTCGGCGGCGATCTCGAAGATGCGGCCCTTGCCGTCATTTCGGGCGTTCTGCTCGGCGGTGTTGTAGACCTTCTCGAACACTCGCGGCACCGACACCACCAGGGTGGGTCGGAACACCGCCAGGGTGGGTACCAGATTCTTGATGTCGTTGGTGAAGCCGAGCGTCACCTTGTTGGTGAACGCGGCAACGGTGATGGCGCGGGCCAGCACGTGGGCCAGCGGCAGGAACACCAGCAGCTTCTCGCCCTTGGCGAGCTGGTCGGGGAAGCAGGCCTTCGCGCCGCGAATCTCGTGGAGCAGGTTCGAGTGGGTCAGCTGGCAGCCCTTCGGTCGCCCCGTGGTACCCGATGTGTAGATCAGCGTTGCGGGATCCGACGACTTGACGGCGGCGATGCCCGCCTCCAGGTCGGCACCGTCAGCGTCGCCTCCGGTCCGGGCCAGGGCCTCGAGAGTTGATTGATCGGAGTCGTTGTCGGACCCCTCGATCACATACACCTTGCGCAGCTCCGGCAGCTCGGCGGTGAGCGCCGAGATCGTGCGCGCGTGCGTGTCGGACTCGGCGAAAACCGCCACCGCGCCCGAGTCGGCGAGCACGAATCGCACCTGTTCGGCCGATGAGGTCTCGTAGATCGGCACGGTGACCGCGCCCGCGGCGAGGATCCCGAAGTCGATGATCGGCCATTCGTACCTGGTCGAGGAGAGGATGGCGACACGGTCGCCGGGCTTGACGCCCTCGGCGATCAGGCCCTGTGCCACGGCGCGGACCTCGGCCGCGACCTGCGCGCAGGTCACGTCCGTCCACGATCCGTCTACGAGACGCTGGATGATGACGTGGTCGGGGTCGTCGCGCTCATTGGCGAAGACGGCGCTCACGACGCTGTCATGCTCGCCGACGGTAAACGATGCGGGAACGCTGAACTCACGCACGATCGAGGCCTTTCGGACGGGATGAGGCGGCAGGGGATCAGACCGCATTTGCCGAACCCCAGCCTAGTCGGCCACCTGCAGGTCGCGGACCCACACGTGCGAAGAGGCGTATGCGAAACTCGACCACGATGAACAGCATCCAGATCGCGGACGAGACGTTCGTGTGCGCCGACCCCGAGGACGTCGGTGCCGCCGTCGCGAACCCCGCTTCGTGGGCCCGGTGGTGGCCGGACCTGCGGTTGGCCGTCGTCGAGGACCGCGGGCCCGTGGGTCACCGCTGGACGGTCACCGGCGCCCTCACCGGCACCATGGAGGTGTGGCTGGAGGCCGCGCTCGACGGCGTCATCCTGCACTACTTCCTGCACGCCGAGCCTTCTGGCGTCTCCGCGCGGGAGCTGGCGCGGATGAATCTGGCGAAGTGCAATCATCAGCGCCGGGTGGCGGGCAAGGAGATGGCCTTCGAGGTGAAGCGGATCCTCGAGGAATCGCGGCCGGTCGGGGTCTCGCGGCTGGCCTGAGGGGACAGCGTCTGCGGAGCGCTCCGGCGACCCAGAAGAGCCGATGAGGGTACATTTCTGTGCTGAAGGGTGACCCCGGGAAGGGAACACGTGGCTGATAAGACTGCGCAGACGATCTTCATCGACGCCGATCCGGCGACCGTGATGGACGTGATCGCCGACATCGGCTCGTATCCGGACTGGGTGGCGGAGTACAAGGAGACCGAGGTCCTCGAGGTCGATGACGACGGATACCCGCGCACCGCACGGCTGGTGTTGGACGCCGCCGTCCTCAAGGACACCATGGTGCTGTCCTACGTGTGGCCTGCCGATCACACCTCGGTGACGTGGTCGCTGGTGTCCAGCTCGCTGCTCAAGGCGCTCGACGGCGCATATCGGTTGAAGCCCAACGGATCTGGCACCGATGTCACCTATGAACTCGCAGTGGATCTCGTCATCCCGATGATCGGTCTGCTCAAACGCAAGGCCGAGCGACGACTGACCGACACCGCGCTCAAGGACCTCAAGAAGCGAGTCGAGGCTGAGTGACGGCCAGTGGTGTCCAGGCGCAGGCCGGTAGCCGGATCAGCCTCTTCGTCGGTAAGGGCGGAGTAGGCAAGTCCACGTTGGCGACCGCCACCGCGGTGCGCGATGCCCAGGCCGGGCAGCGCGTGCTCATCGTGTCGACCGACCAGGCGCATTCCACCGGCGACGTGCTCGGGGTGACGATCACCCCGACCGGCGAGCGGCGCCCGACCCGGATACTGGCGGATCTCGGCACCGGGCGTGCCGACGCCGACGGTGGCTTCCTCGACGCGCTGGCACTGGACACCCTGGCGCTGCTCGAGGCGCGCTGGCGGCAGGTCGCGGGCGTTCTCGCGGTCCGCTTCCCGGAATCCGACCTGGGTGACTTCGCCCCCGAGGAACTCTCGGCCCTGCCGGGAGTTCAGGAGGTACTCGGTCTGCACGAGGTCGGCGAACTCGCAGCCTGCGGCGACTGGGATCACGTGGTGGTGGACTGCGCCTCGACCGCGGACGCCATGCGAATGCTGACCCTGCCATCGACGTTCGGGCTGTACCTGGAGCGCGCCTGGCCACGCCACCGCCGTCTGTCGCTGGCCGCTGCCGAGGCGCGGTCGGCCGGCGTCGTCGCACTGGTTGAACAGATCATGGCGGGGACCGATCGGCTGAGCGGATTGCTGGTCGACGGCTCGCGGGTCGGCGCCCATCTGGTTCTCACCCCGGAACGCGTCGTCGCCGCCGAGGCGGCTCGAACCCTGGGCGCGCTGGCGCTGATGGGGGTGTCGGTCAACGAGTTGATCGTCAATCAGGTTCTCGTACAAGACGAGTCGTTCGAGTACCGCAACCTGCCGGAGCACCCCGCCTTCGACTGGTACACCGAGCGAATCGCCGAGCAGAAGGCCGTCCTCGACGAACTCGACACGGCGATCGGCGATGTCCTGCTGGTGCTCGTTCCGCACGTGGCGGGTGAACCGATCGGGCCCAAGGCGCTGGCCGAACTGCTCGAGGGTGCGCGCCGCAGGGACGGTTCACCGCCGCCGGGACCGGTGCAGCCCGTGGTGGACCGTGAGTCCGGGTCCGGGCTCGATGCCGTGTATCGCCTGCGGTTAGAGTTGCCGCAGGTCGACCCGACGGCGTTGACCCTGGGCCGGGTCGACGACGATCTGATCATCGGTGCGGGTGGCATGCGGCGCCGGGTTCGATTGGCGTCTGTGCTGCGGCGATGCATCGTGACGGATGCCCAGCTTCGCGGCACTGAGCTGACAGTCCGTTTCCGACCGAATCCGGAGGTGTGGCCCCAATGAGTGGCTCTCACCCCGACTTGGGTCCTGAGTTGCGTCAGCTCGCGCAGGCGCTCCTGGACCGGCTTGACCCGGCTGTCCGGCTAGCCGCGGCACGGGCAGGGCAGGGCGGTGCGAGCAACTGCGAGCAGGTGTGGTGCCCGGTGTGCGCATTGGCGGCTCTTGTCGCTGGTGAGCAGCATCCGCTGCTGACGGTGATCTCCGAACACAGCGTCGCCCTCCTTGCGGTCGTGCGGGCCATGGTCGACAACCTGCCGGACTCGTCGGGCCCCGGATTCCCCGAACCGCCGACCTCGCCGTCGGGTCCGCCTGAGCCGCCGCCGGATGATGATCAGCCGCCCCCGGGGCCTGGCCGATATCAGCACATCCCGGTCACCATCGACGACTGAGCGCCGTAGCCGCACTTATCTCATCGTGGCCATGTGGTCGGTACACCGACACGTGGGTAAAGTTGTCGGTGGGCACCGACCGGGGCGCCCGCCGCGGGAGGTTTGATGTGGTACTGGCTGTTCAAATACGTCTTCATGGGACCACTGCTCTCGCTGCTGGGTCGGCCGAAAGTGCAAGGGCTGGAATATGTTCCGGACTCCGGCGCGGTAATCCTGGCCAGCAATCACCTCGCAGTCGCCGATAGCTTCTATCTGCCGCTGGTGGTCAAGCGGCGGATCACGTTCCTTGCCAAGTCCGAGTACTTCACGGGCACGGGGATCAAGGGCTGGTTCAGCCGATGGTTTTACACAGTCGCCGGACAGGTCCCCATCGATCGCACCGACGCCGACTCGGCGCAGGCCGCCCTGAGCACCGCGCAGAGGATCCTCGACGCGGGCAAACTGCTCGGCATGTACCCCGAGGGCACCCGTTCACCCGACGGACGCCTCTACAAGGGCAAGACCGGACTGGCCCGGTTGGCGCTCGAGACAGGTGTCCCCGTCATTCCGGTCGCAATGATCGGAACCGACGTGGTGAACCCGCCAGGAAGCAAGATGTGGCGGTTCGGCCGTGTCGAGGTGCGCTTCGGAAAGCCCATGGACTTTTCCCGGTTCGAGGGTCTGGCGGGTAACCGGTTCATCGAACGCGCCGTCATCGACGAGATCGTCTACGAGCTGATGCAACTGTCGGGCCAGGAGTACGTCGACCTCTACGCCGCTGACGTCAAGACCGCACAGGACGGCAAGGGCGACGGCGGGGGACAACCGCCCAGCCGTATCCCGGCGGCTGCGGCCGGCTAGTTGGTCGCCGGTATCGGCGGCGCGCCAGTCGGTGAGGGGTTACCCGATTCCCGTCGGTGGGCGGCAGAGGCCAATTTGCCGCCGACGGCACCCGCCACGGCGATGACGGCCAGCGCCCACCACAGATAGGAACCTCCCGCCAGTTGCCGCCACAGCGACGCTGATGTCTCCTCGTGCGGTGTCATCAGCGTGATCGGCGTCCACACCATCAGCGCGAAACCGCTCACGCTGATCAACGCCAGCGCGATATCGCGGTACCGGTAGGCCAGCACGGTCGTGGTCAGCACCGTCGGCAGCACCCACACCCAGTGGTGCGACCAGGACACCGGCGAGACCACCAGCCCGAACATCGCCACGCAGATCAGCGCCAGCACCGGCGCCTCATCGAATGCGCGCACGGACTCGGCGGGCCGCCCGCGCAGCACGCGCCGCGCCGCCCACACCGTGAGGCCCAGCACCGCGAAGCAGGCCACGACCCACAGCACGAACCGGGGTGTCTCACCCAGGCCAAGGCGTGCCAGCGTGCCAGCGATGTTCTGGTTGGTGTTCAGCGTTGCCGTGCCGATCCGGTCGGTGTCATGCACGGTGTGGGTCCAGTACTCGAACGAGTCGCGCCAGGCCAGGATGAAGCCAACCACCGTCGCGCCGGCGGCCGAGGCCGCGGTGACCAGGATGGCGCGGGTGTCGCGTCGCACGAGTAGGTAGAGCAGGAACACCGCGGGCGTCAGCTTCAACGCGATTCCGATGCCCAGCAGAAGTCCGCGCGGCCACGGAGTCTTGCGGGGCACACAGTCCGCGATGACCAAAGTCATGAGTACGACGTTGATCTGACCGAACTCGAAGTTCGCCCGCAGGGGTTCGAAGTAAATCACCGCCGGCGCGACGATGGCCGCGGCGAGCCAAACCCGCCGCGCCCAGGCGGATCCGGGGATGACTGTGGTGTGCTCGGCGATCCGCAACCGGGTCAGCACAATCCAGGTGGACGCGATGAGCAGCAGGAAGGTGATCACGGTGATGAGCGCGCTGGCGGCCGGGAGCGTGAGCCAGGCGAACGGGGCGAACACGATCGCGGCGAGCGGGGGATAGGTGAAGGGCAGGTCCAGGCCGGCCTGCGTCTCGAAGATTGTGCTGTCGCTGTACAGCGGCGTGCCGTCCAGCCAGGCGCGACCGCCCATCCGGTACACGTCGATGTCGATGCGGTAGGGCATATGGCCGAGCAGGCGCCACCCCGCCCATCCGACGGCGGCGAGGGTGAGGAGCTGGAACAACCGCCACGCCACGGTTGGCCATCCTCGCGGCCACCACCTAGCCCCACCGAGCGTTCGCCGTCTACTCATATCGGACAACAGACTATCCGTGCGTCTCGGCGCGTCACCGGGTGTCCACCCTGCACCGCCGGCAGTCCAGCGTAAGTTTTCGACCGTGCACCTCACCGTCCAGCTGGACTTCATCACGCACGATCGACTGCCGCTGCTGAGCTGTCTGGTGGCCTTCATCCTGACGTTCTTCGTGACCCGAACCATCGTTCGATACATCCGCAGCCAGGCCGGCAGTGACGCCCCGCGCAAGTGGTGGCAGCCGCGCAACATCTCGATGGGCGGCGGCGGACTGCACATCCACCACGTGGTGATCGGCGTGGTCCTGGTGATGGTATCCGGGGTGACCATGGTGACGCTCGCGGTGAACGGCGGAGTGGCCGAATTCACAGCCGCGGCAATCTTCTTCGGCATCGGTGCGGCGCTAGTGCTCGACGAGTTCGCTCTGATCCTGCACCTCGAGGACGTGTACTGGGCAGAGGACGGCCGCACATCGGTCGACGCGGTGTTCGCCGCCGTCGCCGTCGCGGGGCTGCTGGTGCTCGGTTTCAACCCGCTGTCGTTCTTCGACGTCGGGATCTGGCGCGACGACCACTCGATGGTGGCGCGGATCAGCGTGATCGTGATCGCCGTGCTGACCCTGCTGCTCGCCGTCGTCGTGCTGTTCAAGGGCAAGGTGTGGACCGGGCTGGTCGGTATGTTCATCACGCCGCTGTTGATCGTCGGTGCGATTCGGTTGTCCCGGCCGCACGCACCGTGGGCGCGCTGGCGCTACACCACCCGCCCGCGCAAGATGCACAAGGCCCTGGAGCGCGAGCGGCGGTTGCGTCGGCCGGTGGTTCAGGCGAAGCTCTGGCTGCAGCACGTCATCGCCGGCGAGCCGCAGTTCCCCGACGACGCGAAGGTGGATGAGGAGTTGGATCGCGAGATTCATGCCGCCCCGGCCCCGGCTGCGGCATCCGCAGAGCGAGAAGTGGTGGCCTGAGCGGCGATGCGATTCTTCTATGACACCGAGTTCATCGATGACGGTCGGACCATCGAGCTGATCTCGATCGGCGTGGCCGCAGAGGATGGTCGCGAGTACTACGCGATCTCGACGGAGTTCGATCCCGACCGAGCGGGCTCCTGGGTGCGCAAGCACGTGCTGCCGAAGCTGCCGTCGCCGTCGTCGAAGCTGTGGCGTTCGCGGCGCCAGATCCGGTCGGAACTCGAGGACTTCTTCGACATCGACGGTGACGAGCCCATCGAGCTGTGGGCCTGGGTCGGCGCCTACGACCACGTGGTGCTGTGCCAGCTGTGGGGTCCCATGACCGACCTGCCGCCCGCCATACCGCGGTTCACCCGGGAACTGCGACAGTTCTGGGAGGAGCGGGGATCGCCGCGTATGCCACCGCGCCCGCGCGACGCCCACGATGCTCTGGTCGACGCCAAACACAACCTGCTGCGCTTCACGCTGATGACCGACGACGCGGATGGCGCCTGGGCCACACGGGCCTGATCTGCGGGTATGCCTGGTAACTTGCGCTCGGGGGCGCGGTTACCATAGACGGGTGAACTGGACCGTCGACGTGCCCATCGACCAGCTGCCGGATCTGCCACCGCTGCCCGAGGATCTGCGCCATCGGCTCGACGCCGCGTTGGCCAAGCCCGCTCTGCAGCAGCCGAGCTGGCCCGCAGACCAGGCGAAGGCGATGCGGACCGTTCTCGAGAGTGTCCCGCCCGTCACCGTGCCGTCAGAGATCGAGCGACTCAAGGCCAACCTGGCCGACGTCGCGCGGGGTGAGGCCTTCCTGCTGCAGGGCGGGGACTGCGCCGAGACCTTCGTCGACAACACCGAGCCGCACATTCGGGCCAACATCCGCACGCTGTTGCAGATGGCAGTCGTGCTCACCTACGGCGCGAGCATGCCGGTGGTCAAGGTGGCTCGCATCGCCGGGCAGTACGCGAAACCGCGCTCGTCGGACATCGATGCGCTGGGCCTGCGGTCCTACCGCGGCGACATGGTCAACGGTTTCGCGCCGGATGCGTCGGTGCGCGAGCACGACGCGTCGCGTCTGGTCCGGGCCTACGCCAACGCGAGCGCCGCGATGAACCTGGTGCGGGCGCTGACATCGTCGGGCATGGCGTCGCTGCAGAAGGTGCACGACTGGAACCGTGAGTTCGTGCGCACGTCGCCCGCAGGTGCCCGTTACGAGGCGCTGGCAGGGGAGATCGACCGCGGCCTGCGCTTCATGGGCGCGTGCGGTGTCGACGACCGCAACCTGCAGACCGCCGAGATCTTCGCCAGCCACGAGGCCCTGGTGCTGGATTACGAGCGCGCGATGCTGAGGATGGACGCTGAGGCTGAGGGTGGCCCGAAACTGTATGACCTGTCGGCGCATTACGTCTGGATCGGTGAACGCACCCGTCAGCTCGACGGTGCCCACATCGCGTTCGCCGAGGTGATCGCCAACCCGATCGGCGTGAAGATCGGTCCAACGACCACACCCGAGATGGCCGTTGAGTACGTCGAGCGGCTCGACCCGCGCAACGAGGCGGGCCGTCTGACATTCGTCAGCCGGATGGGCAACGGCAAGGTGCGCGATGTGCTGCCCGCGATCATCGAGAAGGTGCAGGCCTCGGGCCATCAGGTGATCTGGCAGTGCGACCCCATGCACGGCAACACCCACGAGTCGTCCACCGGATACAAGACGCGCCACTTCGACCGCATCGTCGACGAGGTCCAGGGCTTCTTCGAGGTGCACCGGGCGCTGGGCACCCATCCCGGCGGCATCCACGTCGAGATCACCGGCGAGAACGTCACCGAGTGTCTCGGTGGCGCGCAGGACATCTCGGACTCAGATCTGGGCGGCCGCTACGAGACGGCGTGCGATCCCCGGCTGAACACCCAGCAGTCACTGGAGCTGGCGTTCCTGGTCGCGGAGATGCTGCGCGACTAGCTCGTATTCGTCGGTTGTTAACCAGACGCGAGCTGCTTCTTTCCGTACACGCGCTCAACCAGCGCCGTGTCACCGTGCACTAGAACGTGGGTGGTCTTGCCGTCGCGGATGGTGAATACGTCGGCGTCCTGGCCTGTCTCGCCTCCCGCTGTGACCTCAGTGAGTGCGACGACCGTATCGCCCTCGGCGATAAGGCGGTTGAGCTTCACCGTCAGGTCCTTCTCGGCCATTCGTCCGAAGTGCTCCATGACTTCGGTCTTGCCGTGGAAGGTGCCGCTGATCGCGCTCTCGCCCGGTTGCACCCACTCGACGTCATCGTCGAACAGGCCCATCACCGATTCCAGGTCACCGGCGGAGAAGGCTTCATAGCCCCGCTGGATGAGGTCTTTGTTCTCCTGTGATGACATTTCGCTCCCCGTTTCATCGCATCGAATATTTCGGCCGCGGGGGCGTGGCCGGTCGGGGGAGTCGCACGGCGCGGCTCCTCGATCAGTCAGACCGTTCGCCGCCGTGTTGATTATCGACCCGGATCGGTTGTCTTACTCGCGATCGCCACGTTTGATTTTGAAACCTTGCACAGTGCAAAGATCAACAGCCGCCCGAGGACGCCGTCGTGGGGTGATGTAGATGTTCCTTACAACAGTCCGGGCAGGTTGCTGCCCAGAGTCCATGCACCCGCGGCGATCAGCCCGGTAAGCGTGAGTATGGCGACTACCCAGAACAACTGGGCGCGCTTGTTGCGCTGCCTGGCCCACTCGAACTCGTCGATCTCGATTCCAGCGAATCGTCCTGGCGCCGAACGGGTTTGGAGAGCGACGTCGGTCGTCGACTCGGCCGGTTGCCAGTCGTCGGGGCCGCGGGTCAACTCCCGGGTGTGCTGGCGCGCCGGTCTGCCGCTGTGTTCGGTGGTCCGCTCGGGATCGACAGGGCCAATGTGCGCCGTGGCCGCCGCGTGCTGCGCCGAGTTCGCCGGCGCGGGCACGCGGAAGTCGGGTAGGCCGAGTTCGTCGACGATATCGGCGAGTTCGGCGCCCATGTCCTCGGCGTCGGCGAACCGGTCGGCGGGGTCGCGTGCCGTTGCGCAACCCACCAGATCGTCGAATTGTGTTGGCACGCCAGCGATGGCGGCGCTGGGCGGCGGCACGTCGTGGTCCATCCGCTGATAGGCCACGGCCAGCGCGTTGTCACCGGTGAACGGGGTCTGGCCGGTGAGCAGTTCATAGGCCAGAATGCCGACGGCATACACGTCGCTGCGCGGGCCTGCGTCACCACTGCTCACCTGTTCGGGTGACAGGTAGGCCGCGGTGCCCAGGATGACGCTGGTCGACGTGATCTTCGCCTCAGCGACGGCGCGCACCAGACCGAAGTCGGCGATCTTGACCTCACCGTCATCGGAGATGAGCACGTTCTCGGGTTTCACGTCGCGGTGCACCAGGCCGGCGCGGTGCGCGACCGCCAGCCCACTCAACACCGGGGCGAGCACGGCCGCCACGGCGTGCGGCGGCATCGGACCGCGCTCGCGTAGCAACTCCCGCAGTGTTCCGCCCTCGACGAGTTCCATGACAAGGAAAGGATGTCTGCCGTCAAAGCCCTGGTCGTAGACGGCGACAACACCGTGATCCTTCAACCGGGCGACCGCGCGTGCCTCCCGCTGGAACCGAGTCAGGAACTGCTGATCGCTCGCATACCGCGAATCCATCACCTTCAGTGCCACGGGTCGGTCCAGTCGCATGTCCAGTCCGCGGTAGACGGTGGACATGCCTCCGGTGGCGATGGGGGTGTCGACTCGGTAGCGCCCGTCCAAGACGACACCGATGAGCGGGTCGTGACGTTGGCTGCTCTCCACGCGTCCACATCCTAGACTCGGCACCGTGAGCATCATTCCGGCCGCCGAAGACGTACTCGAACCCGACGAGGCCGTGTACGACCTTCCCACTGTCGCGTCCCTCCTACGAGTTCCTATCACCAGGGTTCATCAACACCTGCGTGAGCGTCACCTGTTGGCGGTGCGTCGAGCTGGCAGTGTGGTGGTGCCGACGGCGTTCTTCGACGATTCGGGGCGCATCGCCAAGAGCCTTCCCGGTCTGCTGGTCGTGCTGCACGACGGTGGTTTCGAGGAGACCGAGATCGTGCGTTGGCTGTTCACGCCCGACTCCTCGCTGACGATCAGCCGCGACGGTACGAATGAGGCGAAGCCCAATGCCAGGCCCGTCGACGCATTGCACTCCCATCAGGCCCGTGAGGTGCTGCGCCGGGCCCAGGCGATGGCGTACTGACCTACTGACGGTCAGCGGTCAGCGGGTCTGGCTCGACACCCGTCGGCTCGGGCGCCTTGGTCAGGTAGTACCACGCCCCGGCGGCGCAGGCGGTGGCCAACAGCACGTGCAGCCAGGAGTACATGCCGTGTGAGCCATCGGGTTTGAAGATCACCATGATCCAGGTCGAGAAGCCGGCGATGGCGGCGATCCCTGCGCGGTTCTGCATCAGCACCGACAGCACTGCCAGCGGCCATGTGTAGTACCAGGGCAGCGCCGCGGGAACGAACAACACCACAACCAGCATGGCCAGCGCGATGCCGGTCAGCGCCTCACGGTCGTCGTGGCGGAATCGCCACCAGAGCAACGGAAGCGCGATGGCGATGACCGCGATGCCGATGATGCGGGTGACCTCGAGCACGGCGTAGAAGTTCACCGGCAGGAATAGCCCGCCGACGGCGTTGACCAGGTTGGCCGCAGCGGTGGGCAGGGTCAGCCAGTTGATGATCTTCACCGAGCCCGCCAGTGCTGTGAGCCAGCCCAGTCCCACACCAGCGAGCCAGGACACCACGGCGAACACCACAACGAATATCGCCGCGGACGCCGCTGTCGCCGTGGCGAACGCGCGGATCGGGCCGAGATCCCGCTTGGCCCGGAGTCGGTGCACCCACATCCAGACCATGAACGGCAACGCGATGCCCGCGGTGGCCTTGACCGCGACGGCGATCGCTATGAGGCTCACCCCCCAGCCCGGATGGTTGCGCAGCGTCAGCGCGATGGCAGCCATCATCAGGCCCACCATCAGCATCTCGTTGTGCACACCACCCATCAGATGGATGATCACAAGGGGATTCAGCACACAGATCCACAGTGCCGCGGCGCCGTTGGCGCCGATGTGGCGAGCCACTCGGGGGGCCGCCCAGATCAGCATCACCAGTCCGGGCAGCATGCACAGACGCAGCAGCATGGTCCCGGCGATGACGTGATCGCCGACCATCATCGTGACAAACTTCGCGACCAGGATGAACGCCGGACCGTACGGTGCGGTCGTCGTCGTCCAGATCGGGCTGACATCGTCGAGCAGGGAATTCGGGTTCTCGATCGGCCCCACGATGTAGGGGTCGAACCCATCGCGCAGCAGCGCACCCTGCGCCAGATAGGAGTACGTGTCGCGGCTGAACACCGGCACGCTCAGCAGCAGTGGCGCGAGCCAGAACCCCGTCGTGGCGACCATGGTGTATTCGGACGCGGTGCGGTCGACGACCCGTCGGCCCAGCCACAGCCACGACGCCAACATCACCGCGACGCCGCTCCAGAGCAGTATCGACGACACCACCAGCCCGTGACCGAACCGCAGCCAGGACACGTGCAGCGACTCGAGCAGCGGGTCGTGGAGTTGAGTGCTGCCTGCACCGAGGCCGCCGAGGGTTATGAGGCAGGCGCCCAGAAATCCCATCAGCGCGGGTCGGGCCTCTGGCGACGCGGTGAACGCGATCAGCCGCGAAATGCCAGCCCCAAGGCCAGATTTCGGATCATGTGTCGATGTCGTAGTAGGCATTGATGTCAAGCGGTCCGGTTCGACGCCAATCTGGCGAGCTCGGCGAGACCGACCTTGGCGCGATCATCGATCGGCGCGGAGGCCAGGATGTCGAGCCCGCGGTGAGTGAGCTCGGCGATGCGCTCCTCGACCGCGGCCAGTGCGCCGACGGACTCGATTGCCGAGCACAGTTCACCGACCTCGCCGTCGGACAGCTCGGTGCCGATAGACGTGCGCAGGAGTTTGGCGGCGACGGGGTCCGAGCGGTCGGCCCGCTCGAGTGCCTCGGCGAGCAGCACGGTGCGCTTGCCCGAACGCAGATCGTCGCCAGAGGGCTTGCCTGTCACGACCGGGTCGCCGAAAACGCCGAGGACGTCGTCGCGGAGCTGGAACGCGACGCCGAGATCGGTGCCCACCTCGTGGAAGATCTCCTGTACGTCGGGTCGGTCCGCCGCGGCGGCCGCGCCGAACTGCAGCGGACGCGCGATCGTGTAGGAGGCCGTCTTGAAGGTGTTGACGTTCAACGCCGAGGCCACCGACTCGGCGCGACCGGCCTCCGCGGCGATGTCGAGGTATTGGCCACCGAGGACCTCGGTCCGGATGTCGGCCCAGACGCGGCGGACGCGACGGTAGGCAGCGGGGGCCAGATCGACGGTCGCCACGATGTCATCGGCCCACACCAGCGACAGGTCGCCGAGCAGGATGGCCGCCGACATGCCGAACTGTTGTGGTGATCCGTGCCAGTCGCGGTCGCGGTGCACGTCGGCGAACAGGTGGTGCACGGTGGCGAGGCCACGGCGTGTGGCGGACGCGTCGATCAGATCGTCGTGGGCGAGCGCGCAGGCATGCAGGAGTTCCAGCGCGGAGAACAGCAGCATCAGGTCGGTGTCGGCCAGATCCGCGTCGGGTTCGGCCACGGCACGCCAGCCCCAGTAGGCGAACGCGGGCCGCACCCGCTTACCGCCGCGCAGGACGAATTCGTCGAGAGCCGCCGTCAGTTCAGCGAAGTCCTCGCCGATGTAGGCGGCGTCGCTTCGTCGACGGCGGAGATAGTCCCGCAGTTGGTCGGTGACGGCCGCCACGAGTTGGGCGGTCGACGGTGCGGCTGCATCCACGCTCAGCGGACGCCCCTTTCATTACCCCGGAGTGACATCAGACTAGAGCTTGCGGCATCAGCGTGTGGGGTCGTGGGGGTTCGCCAGCACCGGGCGGCGGTCGCGGCTCAGCCATGCGATGTAGCCGATGATGCCGGCCACCACGAACGCGCCGACGGTGAGCCATATCGCGGCGCCGGTGAACGAGCGCGCGCTGGGGTCGGTGTAGCGGGCCTGGGCGTTCATGGTGCTGACGACACCCGGTCGCAGTTTCCACTCCACAACGTCCCCGGACACCTGGTCGCCGTTGGTCGAGGTCACCTCGCCGGGGAACGCCACACTGAGGGTGACGTCGGCTTCTGGGTCGCTCAGTGACGTCAGGTCGGCGCGGCCCTCCAGGATCACCAGGTCGCCTGCGCGTCGCAGCGAGATGTCCACCCCTGCCGCATCGCGATTCATGCCCGCGAGCTGGGGGAGTTCGGCGAATGTCAGGTCGGAGAACACGGCCTGCGAGCCGACGTAGTCGTCGCGCTTGTACGGCGAGACGGACACCTTATTGCTGAAGGGCAGGCTGTTGAGGAGCTGGGGTCCCTTGTCGTCACCGTCGCGAGGGATGGCTGCCGCGATGATCTGTCCGGACACCCGGTCGTCGGGGGAGACGGTGATCGTGGCCCGCACCCGGACACAGCCGGCGGCGGCCGGAACGATCACGAGGAGAAGAAGCAGGGCCAAGAGCCGTTGGCTCCGGCGACGGCTGCGGGTGCGGCCTGGGGTGCGGCGCGGTCGGTCGGGCACCCGGTCATCGTGCCAGACCCGACAGTTCAGAGCGCGCTCATAGGGGAAGACGACGGCCGAGGATGGCGAACGGCCGGGGATCGCCTGCGAAGTGGTAGCCGCGGATGACGTCGGTGAACCCGAGCCTGCGGTAGAGCCGCCAGGCCCGGTTGGACTCGCCGTTGATCTCCGGGGTCGACAGCAGGACGTGTGACTCGGCTCGACCGGCGAGCAGGCGTCGCGCCAGAGCCTCGCCCAGCCCGTGACCCTGGCCCCGGGTGTGGATGTGCAGCTCGGTGAGCTCGAAGTAGCTGGTCATCAGGTCGGCGATGTGTGCCTCATCGGCGCCACAGCGCTGCAGACCCGCGACGACTTGTTGCTGCCACCACTGATCGGGGGCGCCGCAGTAGCCGTACGCCACCCCGAGTAGGGGTGCGTCCGCGAGTCGGTCGGGGTCCTGGGTGTCGGACGGCGCATCGACGACGGCCACGGCTTTCCAACCGTCGCGGCGGGTGTGCTCCAGCCACATCGACGCGCGTTGCTCCTCGGTTCCCCTCGGGTAGTGCATCGCGTCGACGTAGACGGCGAGGGCCTCGCCCAGGCGCCGTTGCATGTCGCCGGGCGACAGTTCGATCACGTACGTCGCCAACCTTTGATGCCCTTCGCGGTCTGGGAATGATGCCCACTGATTCACGCCATTATCGGGCTCGGCGTTCGGCGGGCGACGCGGTACCCGGGTCGCAGTGACCAAGGCCCTACAATCGACCATCGAACAAGGTGGTACGCGTGAGATTGACCTCGTATCATGATTGTTGAGTGCCCGCGACTGTGGGCGCAGACAACGCTAGACGACTTTGGACGGTCGCCACGGCCGCGGCAGCATGGGAGGCACGGATGCCACTCTCCGATCATGAGCAGCGCATGCTCGACCAGATCGAGAGCGCTCTCTACGCCGAGGACCCAAAATTCGCCTCGAGTGTCCGCGGTGGAAATCTCCGCGCCCCCTCAGCCCGTCGCCGCCTGCAGGGCGGAGTGCTGTTCGTGATCGGTCTGGCGATGCTCGTCGCCGGCATCGCCATCAAGGCCACCTGGATCTCAAGCCTGCCGGCGCTCTCGGTTGTCGGCTTCATCATCATGTTCGGCGGTGTGGTCTTCGCGATCACGGGTCCGCGCGTGGTGGGTGGTCGCGATGCGCAAGCGCCCGAGGGTGGTGCGCAGCGCGCACGGAAGGCCAAGGGCGGCAGCGGCTCATTCACCAGCCGCATGGAGGACAGGTTCCGCCGCCGGTTCGACGAGTAGACGCTCGGTAGTCGACACAGGGGTGGCCCCGTAGGGGGCCGCCCCTTTTTCATGCCCATCTGGCGTGCCCCTGGTGGGGCCGCGGGGCTTCGCCTTGCCACCTGTCGCGACACGCCGCTTTCGGTCGGCACGGGGCGGGCGGCGGTTATGACGCCCCACCACGCCCCACCGCACAACTAAAGGGCGCCTAGCTGCGACTTTGGGGACCGCCGCTGGAACGACGCGGGTCCGCGGGCACTCCGAGATGGGCAGACGTGGCAGAAGGTGGGGGAAGTGGGGGAACTTTTACCTACGTGTGGCACAAAGTGGGGGAATGTGGGGTAAAGTGGCGGACATCGGAACGACCGGGGTTCTGAGGTGGTGGGAGGTGGCGGGATGTTTCTCGGCACCTACACGCCAAAGCTCGACGACAAGGGGCGGCTCACGCTGCCCGCCAAGTTCCGCGACGCACTGGCAGGGGGGTTGATGGTCACCAAGAGCCAAGATCACAGCCTCGCCGTCTACCCGCGTGCCGAGTTCGAAGCGCTCGCGGAAAGGCTCACGCAGGCATCGCGGAGCAATCCGGAGGCCCGGGCCTACCTGCGTAACCTGGCCGCCGCCACCGACGAGCAGCATCCGGATGCGCAGGGCCGGATCACGCTGACGGCTGACCACCGGCGATACGCGGACCTGACCAAGGAATGCGTGGTCACCGGTTCGATCACGTATCTGGAGATCTGGGACGCGCAGGCCTGGCAGGAATACCAGGCTGCCCACGAAGAGAACTTCTCCGCGGCCAGCGATGAAACTCTGCGCGACATCATTTGATCCGGAAGCCGGCCTGCACGGTGCCCGTGCATCGTGGCCTCTGCCCGAACCGACCCTGGCGTACTTCCCCGACGCCAGGTTCGCGACCTCGGGCAGGGACCTCGATGTAGGGGTGTCGCTTCTCCTGCGGATGACTGAGGCGAGGAGGTTCGCGATGTCCGATGACAACACCGACAACGACGAGCGCTCCAACACACCCCGCGACGACACACCACGCGAAGCACCGCACGTACCCGTCATGCTCGACCGCTGCGTCGAACTGCTGATGCCCGCGCTCACCCGACACAGCGCCGACGGCACCGGCGCGGTTCTCGTCGACGCCACTCTGGGGGCCGGTGGGCACTCCGAACGATTCCTCACCGACCTTCCCGGTCTGCGCCTGGTCGGCCTCGACCGTGACCCCACCGCGCTGGCGATCGCCGCCGACCGCCTGGCCCCCTTCGGCGACCGCGTCCGTTTCGTCCGCACCGCCTACGACGGCTACTGGGCGGACCGCGCCGAACTGACGGTGGACGGCGTGCTCTTCGACCTCGGTGTGTCGTCGATGCAGCTGGACCAGACCCAACGTGGCTTCTCCTACTCCCATGACGCCCCGCTGGACATGCGGATGGATCCGGACGGACCGCTGACTGCCGCCGATATCGTGAACACCTTCAGCGAGAAGGAGATCGCGCGGATCCTGCGGGAGTTCGGCGAGGAACGCTTCGCCTCCAAGATCGCCGCCGAAATCGGCAGGCGTCGGGCTCGAAAGCCGTTCACCACCACCGGTGAACTCGTCGAGGTGCTCTACGCCGCCATCCCGATACCCGCTCGACGCACCGGCGGGCACCCGGGTAAGCGAACGTTCCAGGCGCTGCGCACGGCGGTCAACGGTGAACTGGACTCGCTTCGGGATGCGCTGCCCGCGGCGCTCGACGCGCTCCCGGCCGGCGGCCGGATCGTCGTCATGGCCTACCAGTCGCTCGAGGACAAGATCGTCAAGGGCTTGTTCAGCGCGGCCACCGCATCTCGCAGCCCATCGGGGCTGCCAGTCGAACTGCCCGGCTACGAACCGCATTTCACGGCGCTGACCCGTGGTGCGGAGAAGGCCGACGCCACGGAGATCGAATTCAACCCGCGTAGCGCATCGGTTCGGCTGCGGGCACTCGAGAAAGTCATCAGTAGGGAGGGCTCGTGATGGCCAAACGGACAGAACCCGTACGCCGCAGCGGCGAGCGGAAACGACCAGGGCGGGACACCCCGACTTCGCGGCGCTCGGGTGAGGCTGCGCCGCGCGGCCGCCGGTCCACGCGCGAACAGCGTCCACAGCGGGCCAAGGGCAGCGCGCCGGCGACCTCTCCGATCCCGCGGCCCAACGAGGCGCCGGGTCGGCCGAAGAACGCGGCCCAGGCCAAGGCTCGGTCCAAGGCACGCAAGGCCAAGGCGCCCAAGGTCGTTCGGCCGCCACTGCGGGTTCGGCTTCGGGAACGGATTCTGGTCAAGCTCTCGACCATCGAGCTGAACCCCCGCGAACTCGTCAGCAGGGTGCCGTTCGTGGTCCTGGTGATCGGTGCGCTTGGCATCGGACTGGCGGTCACGCTGTGGCTGTCCACCGACGCAGCTGAGCGCTCCTACCAACTCGGCCATGCCCGCCAGACGAATCAGGCTCTGCTGCAGCAGAAGGAAGCTCTCGAGCGCGATGTGCTCGAAGCGCAGGCGGCACCTGCCCTGGCGGAGTCCGCGCGCCAGCTCGGGATGATCCCCTCACGGGACACCGCCCACCTGGTGCAGGACCCGGCGGGAGCTTGGGTCGTCGTCGGCACGCCCAAACCCGCCGAGGGCGTCTCGCCGCCACCGCTGAACTCCCCACTGCCCGAGGCGGCCCCACCGGCGCCGCCTGCGGCTCCCGGGCCGCGCGTCGTCGAGCCGCGCGAGCAGGTGGTGCGCCTCCCGGGTCGACCGGCCCAGCAGAACCCCGAGGTCCCCGTGCCAGGAGGGGTTCTCGCGGCACCCGCGCTACCCCCCGTGCCCGGAGCGGCTCTCGCGGCACCGGACATGCCCGCGGCGCCCGCCGCGCCTGACGTGCCGGCCGCACCACCTCCGCCGCCCGCGCCCGCCGTGCCGGAACACGGTGTGCCCACGCTCCCCGGTCCCGCGGTTCCCGGTGCCGAGATGCCGGCCACCGACTTCGCCCCGCTGGCTGCCCCGCTGGCTGCGCCGTTGGCGCCTGAGGCGGGGCACATCGCCTCGCCACAGACGCCCACGCTGCCGGGTCCGTCCAGCGAGCAGCCCGTCTTGGTCACCCCACCCGGTCCCGGTGTGCCTGAATGAGTCGGATCCGCCGCACCCCCCAACCAGCGAAGTCCACTGCTGGTCAACCGCATTCGGCCCGTGCTCGACGCACAAGGAAGCCGGCCACCGAGGGCGGCCTGCGCAGCGCGTCGTTCGTCTTCCGGCATCGGGTGGGTAACGCGGTCATTGCACTGCTGCTGTTGATCGCGGGTGCGCAACTCTTCAATCTGCAGGTGCCAAAGGCCGCCGGGCTGCGCGCCGAGGCTGCCGGTCAGCTCAAGGTGACCGACATCAACCCGGCGGTGCGCGGCAGCATCGTCGACCGCAATAACGACAAGTTGGCTTTCACCATCGAGGCCCGGGCACTCACCTTCCAGCCGGCCAAGATCCAGAAGCAGCTGGCCGACGCACACACAGCCGATCCCACTGCGCCCGAACCGGCCAAGCGCCTCGCCGCCATCGCGGCAGGAGTCTCGGGTCTGCTGAACAACAAGCCCGACACCAAGACTCTGCTCAAGAAGCTCACCGGCAAGGACTCGTTCGTCTACCTGGCGCGCTCCGTGGATCCGTCGATCACTGATGCGATCACCTCGAAGTACCCCGAGGTCGGCTCCGAGCGTCAGGACATCCGCCAGTACCCGGGTGGGTCGCTGGCCGCCAATATCGTCGGCGGCATTGACTGGGATGGCCACGGCCTGCTGGGTCTTGAGGACTCACTCGACGCCAAGCTCGCGGGCACCGATGGTTCGGTCACCTACGACCGTGGCTCCGACGGCGTCGTGATCCCGGGCAGCTACCGCAACCGGCATGACGCCGTCGACGGGTCGACGGTCCAGCTGACCATCGACGACGATATCCAGTTCTACGTCCAGCAACAGGTCGCGCAGGCCAAGAGCCTGTCCGGGGCAAAGAACGTGTCGGCGGTGGTGCTCGACTCGAAAACTGGTGAGGTCCTTGCCATGTCGAACGACAACACGTTCGACCCCAGCCAGGACATCGGTAGGCAGTCAGACCGCGAACTCGGCAACCTCTCGGTGTCCTCACCGTTCGAACCGGGCTCGGTGAACAAGATCATCACCGCCGCGTCTGCGATCGAGTTCGGGCTGACCAACCCCGACGAGATGCTGTCGGTACCCGGTTCGATCGATATGGGTGGCGTCACCGTGAAAGACGCCTGGGTGCACGGCGTGATGCCGTACACCACCACGGGCGTGTTCGGAAAGTCCTCCAACGTCGGAACGCTGATGCTCGCGCAGCGAGTCGGCGAGCAGCGCTACGCCGAGATGCTCGACAAGTTCGGGCTCGGCCAGCGCACCGGCGTGGGCCTGCCCGGTGAGAGCGCGGGTCTGGTGCCGCCGATCGACCAGTGGTCGGGCAGTTCGTTCGCCAACCTGCCTATCGGACAGGGGCTCTCGATGACCCTGCTGCAGATGACCGGCATGTACCAGGCGATCGCCAACGACGGTGTCCGCGTGCCCCCGCGCATCATCAAGTCCATAATCGCCGACGACGGTAGCCGCTCCGACGAGCCGCGGCCCGAGGGTGTGCGGGTGGTGTCACCCGAGACGGCGCGCACGGTGCGGCACATGCTGCGGGCCACGATCCAGCGCGATCCGCGCGGTGAACAACAGGGCACCGGCTGGCAGGCCGCCGTCGAGGGGTATCAGATCGCGGGCAAGACCGGAACGGCCCAGCAGATCGACCCGGGCTGCGGCTGTTACTACCAGGACGTCTACTGGATCACGTTCGCCGGTATGGTGCCTGCCGATGACCCGAGGTATGTGGTCGGCGTGATGATGGACAACCCGCACCGCACGGCCGACGGACAGCCGGGAACAACGGCGGCGCCGTTGTTCCACAACATCGCCGCATGGCTGCTGCAGCGGGAGAACGTGCCGCTGTCGCCCGATCCCGGACCCCCGCTGGTCCTCCAGGGCTGAGCATGGACGGCCGACATCGTCGGGCCGGTACTGTGTCAACGCCATGAAGCTGCGTCCCTCGCACCCAGTCGGTGCCGATCTCGCGCACCTCGCGGAACATATCGCCGCCACACCCGCATTCGGGGCGGTCACCGCGGGTGTCACGGTCACCGGTGTCACGCTGCGCAGCCAGGACGCGATCCCCGGCGATCTGTTCGCCGCGCTGCCCGGGTCGTCCTCGCACGGCGCCGCCTTCGCTGCCGACGCCGTCGCACAGGGGGCATTGGCCGTGCTGACCGATCCGGACGGCGCCGCCCTGCTCGGTGCAGATCTGGGGGCCGCGGTTCTGGTGCACCCGACGCCGCGTGCGGTGCTCGGCGAGTTGGCCAGCACCGTCTACGGGAACCCCTCGGACCGTGTTCGCGTCATCGGCGTGACCGGCACGTCCGGCAAGACCACCACCACCTATCTGGTGGAGGCCGGGCTGCGGGCCGCCGGGCGGGTGGCCGGGCTGATCGGGACTGTTGGCATCCGTATCGACGGACGCGACGAGCCCAGCTCGCTCACCACACCCGAGGCGCCCGATCTTCAGGCGCTGCTCGCCGTCATGGCCGAGCGGGGCGTCGACACCGTTGTGATGGAGGTATCGAGCCACGCGCTGACCCTGGGCAGGGTGGACGCCGTGCACTTCGCCGTCGGCGGCTTCACCAATCTGTCCCGCGATCACCTGGACTTCCATCCGACGATGGCCGATTACCTGGACGCCAAGGCGCGTCTCTTCGAACCCGAGTCCGCGACACACGCCGACATCTCGGTGGTGTGCATCGATGACGATGCGGGCCAGAGCATCGCGGCGAGGGCGCACGACCCGGTGACGGTGAGCATCGAGGGCCGGGGTGACGGCTGGCAGGCGCAGGATGTGCGCGCGGCCGGCCAGGCCGGCCAGGACTTCGTGGCGCGCGACCCCGCCGGTGTGCACCATCCGCTGCGTGTCGCACTGCCGGGCCGCTACAACGTGGCGAACTGCCTGCTGGCCGCGGCGATGCTCGACGCCGTCGGCGTGTCCCCGGATCAGGCCGCACCCGGACTGCGGACGGCGCGAGTCCCGGGTCGCCTCGAACCCGTCGACAGGGGACAGGGATTCCTGGCCGTCGTCGACTACGCGCACAAGCCAGGAGCGTTGAACGCCGTGCTCGAGACGTTGCGTCGCGAGACTGAAGGCCGGGTGGCTGTGGTCTTCGGCGCGGGCGGCAACCGAGATCGGGGCAAGCGCGAACCCATGGGCAGGGTCGCGGCCGAACTGGCCGACCTCGTCGTGGTGACCGACGACAACCCTCGCGACGAGGATCCCGCCGAGATCCGTGCGTCCATCGTGGCCGCAGCACGGGCCGCCGGTACGTCTGCTGAGGTGGTCGAGGTGGGGGACAGGCGCTCGGCGATCGAACACGCGGTGCGCTGGGCCCGTGACGGCGATGTCGTGCTGGTGGCGGGCAAGGGACACGAGGCAGGCCAGACCGCGGGTGGGCAGACCCGGCCGTTTGACGACCGTGAGGAACTCGCGCTCGCCCTTGAGACACGGAGGGACCACGCGTGATCGACCTGACCCTGGCCCGCATCGCCGAGATCGTGGGCGGCGAGCTGTCCGACATCTCGCCGCAGGAGGCCGCCCTCACACGGGTGACGGGAACCGTCGAGTTCGACTCTCGCGCAGTGAGCGCCGGCGGACTGTTCCTGGCGCTGCCCGGCGCGAGATCGGACGGCCACGACTTCGCCGCAGGCGCGGTGGCCGCCGGCGCCGTCGCGGTGCTCGCTGCGCGGCCCGTCGGAGTACCCGCCATCGTCGTGAAGCCCGCACCGGCGGCATCGGGTCCTGCCGCGGGGGTGTTGGAGTACGACACCGATGGCTCCGGGGCCGCAGTACTCGCGGCACTGGCCAGACTGGCGGCCGCCGTCGCGGCCGAGCTCGTGGCAGGCGGTCTCACGATCATCGGCGTGACCGGGTCGTCGGGTAAGACATCCACCAAGGATCTGCTGGCCGCCGTACTGGACCCGCTGGGCGAGGTGATCGCACCACCTGGATCCTTCAACAACGAACTGGGCCACCCGTGGACGGTGCTGCGCGCCACCACCGACACCGACTACCTCATCCTCGAGATGTCGGCTCGCCACCCGGGCAATATCGCGGCGCTGGCTGCCATCGCACCGCCCGCGATCGCGGTGGTGCTCAACGTGGGCACGGCGCATCTCGGTGAGTTCGGCTCCCGCGAGGTCATCGCCGCGACGAAGGCCGAGTTGCCGCAGGCCGTCCCGGCCTCTGGTGTGGTGATCCTCAATGCCGATGACGCTGCTGTGGCCGCGATGGCGGACAAGACCGCGGCACGTGTGGTGCGGGTGGCGCGCGACGGCGCCCAGCGAGCCGATATCTGGGCGCAGGACGTCATGCTCGACGAACTCGCCCGGCCGCGGTTCACGATGCACACCGCGTCGGGCGCGGTGGCCGTCGAACTCGCCGTGCACGGTGACCATCAGGTCTCAAACGCTTTGTGTGCCGCTGCCGTAGCCCTCGAGTGCGGCGCGAGCCTCGAGCAGGTGGCCACGTCACTTGCGGGTGCGGGTCCGGTGTCGCGGCACCGGATGCAGGTCAGCACGAGGGCCGACGGTGTGACGATCGTCAACGACGCCTACAACGCCAACCCCGACTCGATGCGGGCTGGTCTGAAGGCGCTGGCGTGGATGGCGAAGTCCGGGGGACCGGACGGGGCGCCGCGCAGAAGCTGGGCAGTTCTTGGCGAGATGGCCGAACTCGGCGACGACGCGATCACGGAGCATGACAACATCGGTCGACTGGCGGTGCGTTTAGATGTGTCACGACTCGTCGTGGTTGGAACTGGGAGGTCGATGAGCGCGATGCATCACGGAGCTGTCATGGAGGGATCGTGGGGCAGTGAATCCATGATGGTGCCCGACGCGGACGCGGCGCTGGCCCTGTTGCGGTCCGAGCTGCGCGATGACGACGTGGTGCTGGTGAAGGCATCCAACTCCGCGGGACTGTCGGCTCTGGCGGAGGCGCTCGCTGACGACCGGGGGATCGACACGGCATGAGACAGATACTCATCGCCGTCGGCATCGCGCTGGCGGTGTCGATACTCCTGACACCGGCACTGATCCGGGTGTTCACCCGACAGGGGTTCGGCCACGAGATCCGCGAGGACGGGCCGCCGAGCCACCAGAAGAAGCGTGGCACGCCCTCGATGGGTGGCGTCGCGATCCTGGCGGGCATCTGGGCCGGCTACCTCGGCACCCACCTGGTCGGCCTCGCGCTCGACGGTAAGGGGCCGTCGGCATCGGGTCTGCTGGTGCTGGGGCTGGCGACCGCTCTGGGCGCCGTCGGGTTCATCGACGACCTGATCAAGATCCGCCGGTCCCGCAACCTCGGGCTGAACAAGACCGCCAAGACCGTCGGTCAACTGGTGGCTGCGGTGCTGTTCGGCGTGCTGGCACTTCAATTCCGCAACGCCGACGGTTTGACGCCGGGCAGCCCCGAGCTGTCCTATGTCCGCGAGATCGCCACGGTGACGCTGGCCCCGGCGGTGTTCGTGCTGTTCGTTGTGGTGCTGGTCAGTGCGTGGTCCAACGCGGTGAACTTCACCGACGGTCTCGACGGTCTTGCCGCGGGCGCGATGGCAATGGTCACGGCCGCCTATGTGCTCATCACGTTCTGGCAGTTCCGCAACGCGTGTGCGACGAGTCCGGGGCTGGGCTGTTACAACGTGCGCGACCCACTCGACCTCGCGCTGGTCGCCGCCGCGACCGCGGGTGCCTGTATCGGCTTCCTGTGGTGGAACGCCGCGCCGGCCAAGATCTTCATGGGGGACACCGGATCGTTGGCACTTGGCGGCATCATCGCCGGGTTGTCGGTGACCAGCCGGACCGAGACGTTGGCGATCGTGCTTGGCGCGTTGTTCGTCGCCGAGGTCACCTCGGTCGTGGTTCAGATCCTGGCGTTCCGGACCACCGGTCGCCGCGTGTTCCGAATGGCTCCGTTTCACCACCACTTCGAGTTGGTCGGGTGGGCCGAGACCACGGTCATCATCAGATTCTGGTTGCTGACAGCGATCGCCTGTGGATTGGGCGTCGCTCTCTTCTACAGCGAGTGGATATCCACCGTCGGAGCGTGACCCGGTCTGGCCGTGCTCTGAACGAGACCTTCACTTTGGGCGACACGCGCCGGATGTCCGGCCGATCCTGCGTGTGACGGGGGAGGATTTTGGGGTGCAGGGGACAGCTGAGTCTTGTGATGTTCTTGTGACTCATGTGATTGACGTGGCCGGGTAGGTGACGATGCCCGCATTGCTGTCCCGGTTACGACTGCGCATGCCGTTCGGCCGGCAACCCGAACCCGCCGCCGATGGCGCCGCCCCCGCCACCGCGCCCGTCGTCCCGCGCACCCGCGTCGGCGCCTGGCTGAGCCGCCCGATGACGTCATTCCACCTGATCATCGCCGTGGCCGCATTGCTCACCACACTCGGCCTGACCATGGTGCTGTCGGCATCTGGCGTGTACTCCTACGACTTTGACGGCAGCCCATGGGCAGTCTTCGGCAAACAGGTGCTGTGGACGCTCGTCGGGCTGGTCGCGTTCTACATCGCGCTCCGCATGCCGGTCAGCCTCATGCGGCGCCTCGCATTTCCCGGCTTCGCCCTGACGATCGTGCTGCTCGTCCTGGTGCTCATCCCCGGAATCGGCAAGATTGCCAACGGCTCCCGCGGCTGGTTCGTTTTCGGTGGGCTCTCGATGCAGCCATCGGAGCTGGCGAAGATCGCCTTCGCGATATGGGGAGCACATTTGCTGGCCTCGCGCCGCATGGAACGCGCATCACCGAAGGAGATGCTCTTCCCACTGGTTCCCGCCGCGGTCATCGCGCTGTTTCTCATCGTGTTGCAGCCCGACCTCGGCCAGACGGTGTCGCTGGGCATCATCCTGCTCGGCCTGCTCTGGTTCGCAGGTCTGCCGTTGCGGGTCTTTGTAAGCTCACTGGTGGCGGTCATGGTGTCGGCCGCGGTGCTGGCGATGTCGGCGGGCTACCGTTCGACTCGCGTGCAGTCGTGGCTGAACCCGGGCGCTGACGCGCAGGGGGCGGGCTACCAGGCCCGTCAGGCGCGCTACGCACTGGCCAACGGCGGTGTCTTCGGCGATGGCCTTGGACAGGGCACGGCCAAGTGGAACTACCTGCCGAACGCGCACAACGACTTCATCTTCGCGATCATCGGCGAGGAACTGGGGTTCGTCGGCGCGATGGGTCTGCTGTTGCTGTTCGGCGTGTTCACCTACACCGGTATGCGCATCGCGCGACGTTCGGCCGATCCATTCCTGCGCCTGCTGACCGCGACCACCACCTTGTGGATCCTCGGCCAGGTGTTCATCAACGTCGGCTACGTGGTTGGCCTGCTACCTGTTACCGGTCTGCAGCTGCCGCTGATCTCAGCCGGGGGAACATCAACGGCGACAACGCTCCTGATGATGGGCATCATCACCAACGCGGCGCGACACGAACCCGAGGCCGTGGCGGCGCTTCGTTCTGGCCGTGACGACCGGATGAACCGGCTTCTGCGTCTGCCGTTGCCCGAGCCCTATGTGCCGACCCGGTTGGAGGCCGCCAAGGACCGGCTGCGTTCGCGACCGAAGAGCACCGCCGACGCCAAGACCGCGAAGACCGCGAAGACCGTCAAGACGGCGAAGACCGCCAAGAACAGCAAGAGGGCGGCGGCACCCACGTCTCCGGGCAGGGCTCGAGCCAAGGCCGATCCGGCGCGCAAGCCGCAGCCGGGGCGCGACGAGCGCAGGCGTACCGGCCATGCGGCCGACCGGCGGGTGGGGGGCGCAGGGCATCATGGAGGCCGTCAGAGCCAACAGAGCCAACAGGGCCGGCGAGCTCGCTCACTGGAAGGCCAGCGTTACGGGTGAACGACCCCGCGATTTCCGTGGTCCTCGCCGGTGGAGGCACCGCGGGACACGTGGAGCCGGCGATGGCAGTCGCCGATGCCCTGGTAGCACTGCATCCCGGTATCCGAATAACGGCTCTGGGCACCGAGCGTGGTCTGGAGACCAGGCTGGTGCCCGAACGTGGCTACGACCTGCGGTTGATTCCGCCCGTGCCACTGCCTCGCAAGCTGACCGGTGAACTGCTGCGCCTGCCGTTGCGGGTGCGATCATCTGTGCGCCAGACCCGTGACGTCCTCGACGACGTGCAAGCCGACGTCGTGATCGGGTTCGGCGGGTACGTGGCGCTGCCGGCCTACCTGGCCGCCCGCGGCGGCGTGCTGCGACGGCGGCCCATTCCGGTCGTCGTGCACGAGGCCAACGCCGCCGCCGGGTGGGCCAACCGGGTGGGCGCACGCACGGCGCAACGCGTTCTGTCGGCGGTGCCCGACCCCGGCCTGCGACATGTCGAAGTGGTGGGAGTGCCGGTCCGTCAGGCCATCACGGATCTGGACCGCGGCGCGCTGCGGGCGCAGGCCCGCGCGCACTTCGGCTTCGACGCAGATGCCAGGGTGCTGTTCGTGTTCGGTGGGTCCCAGGGTGCGCAGTCGATCAACCGCGCGGTCGCCGGTGCCGCCGATGCCCTTGCCGCGGCCGGGATCTCGGTGCTGCACGCGCATGGGCCGAAGAACGTCCTTGACCTTCCCGAATCGCGGCCCGGTGATCCGCCATACGTCGCGGTGCCCTACCTGTCCCGGATGGATCTGGCCTACGCGGCCGCCGACCTGGCGGTCTGCCGGTCCGGCGCCATGACGGTGGCAGAGGTCAGCGCCGTCGGCCTTCCCGCCATCTACGTGCCGCTGCCGATCGGCAATGGCGAGCAGCGCCTGAATGCGTTACCCGTGGTCAATGCAGGGGGTGGGGTGCTGGTCGACGATGCCGACCTGACACCGTCATTCATCGCCGAGACCGTGGGAGGTCTGTTGTCCGATGAGCAGAGGTTGTCTGAGATGACGTCAGCGGCGGTGTCGGCCGGCCATCCCGATGCGGCACGGCGAGTGGCCGAGGTGGCACTTGCCGTGGCTGGCGAGCGTCGGAGTCGGATCCGATGAGCGCCCGTGACCTGCCCGCTGAGTTACAGCGTGTGCACATGATCGGCATCGGGGGTGCGGGCATGTCGGGCATTGCGCGCATCCTCTTGGACCGTGGCGGTCAGGTGTCGGGATCCGACGCCAAGGAGTCGCGCGGGCTGGTTGCGTTGCGCGCTCGGGGAGCGTTGATCCGAGTCGGCCACGACGCCTCGTCGCTCGACATGCTGCCGGGTGGGCCAACCGCCGTAGTCAGTACGCACGCCGCCATCCCGAAGACAAACCCCGAACTCGTTGAGGCGCACCGCCGGGGCATCCCGGTCGTGCTGCGGCCCGCGGTGCTCGCCAGCCTGATGGACGGCTACACCACGGTCATGGTGACCGGCACTCACGGCAAGACCACGACGACGTCCATGGTCATCGTCGCGTTGCAGCACAGCGGTTTCGACCCGTCGTTCGCCGTCGGTGGTGATCTCGGGGAGGCGGGCACCAACGCGCACCACGGCAGCGGCGACTGTTTCGTGGCTGAGGCCGACGAGAGTGACGGCTCGCTGCTCGAGTACACCCCCGACGTCGCCGTCGTGACCAATGTCGACGCAGATCACCTGGACCACTTCGGAAGCGTCGAGGCCTACAACGCAGTGTTCGACCAGTTCGTCGCGCGACTGCGGCCCGGCGGGTCGCTGGTGGTGTGCACCGACGACGCTGGCGGCGCAGCGCTGGCCGCGCGGTCCCGTGAACTGGGCGTGCGAGTACTGGCCTACGGCAGTGATAGGGGCGATGACCCGAATCTCGAAGCGAAGCTGGTGATTTGGACTCAGCAGGGCACGGGTGGCGTCGCGGAGATCGAACTCGCAGGCGAGTCCGGCCCGCGCGGTATGCGGTTGGCGGTACCCGGCAGACACATGGCGCTCAACGCTTTGGGCGCACTGTTGGCTGCCCGTGCAGCGGGCGCCGACGTTGCGGCCGTTCTCGACGGACTCGCCGGTTTCGAGGGGGTGCGCCGCCGCTTCGAGGCGGTGGGCACCGCCGCGGGTGTGCGGGTCTTCGATGACTACGCGCATCACCCCACCGAGGTGCGCGCGACGCTGGAGGCGGTGCGGGCCGTCGCGGGCGACGGGCGCTCGCTCGTCGTGTTCCAGCCGCACCTGTACTCGCGGACACAGACCTTCGCCCGCGAGTTCGGCCACGCGCTCGATCTGGCCGACGAGGTCTTCGTTCTCGATGTGTACGCCGCGCGAGAGCAGCCCCTGGCCGGCGTGAGCGGTGCGAGTGTCGCCGAGCACACCACGGTGAACACGCACTACGTGCCCGACTTCTCCGCGGTCGCCACTCGCGTCGCGGCCGCGGCCCGACCCGGTGACGTCGTCGTGACGATGGGGGCCGGTGACGTGACGCTGCTCGGACAGGAGATCCTGGTGGCGCTCGACGCACGGGCTCGGAATCCATGACCGAGCCACGGGATCCCGCGGAGGCCGACGACCTACTGGAACCAGGCGGCGTACTGGAGTCAGACGATGTCGTGGAATCAGAGGTACCGGGATCGACTGACGCCGAACCGGATCCGGACGACACCGCCGAGGCCCCGGAACCCCCAGCTGACACGCCCGAGGATCCCGCCGCTGGCCCCGGCGGTGCAGCCGAGGAACCCGAACCGGAACCGGACCACGAGGGCCCGCGTCGACGGGCACGACGGGAGCGGGAGGAGCGGCGTGCCGCACAGGCGCGGGCGACGGCCATTGAGGAAGCCCGGCGGGAGGCCAAGCGCAAGGTCGACGGCCGCACCGTCGCGGAGCCGAAACGCCCTGCCCGCGGCCTGATCCGGGGCTTGAAGGCGCTGCTGTGGTCCGCACTGATCAGCGTGCTGGCGGTGAGCCTTGGTCTGCTGCTGTACTTCACGCCGATCATGGCGGCGCGGTCCACGGTGATCACCGGTCTGGTGACGATCAGCCAGGAGGAGGTCGAGCAGGCCGCCGCCGTCGCGCCCGACACACCGCTGCTGCAGATCGACACGGATGCGGTCGCCGAACGGGTCGCGACGATCCGGCGGGTGGCCAGCGCCAGGGTGCAGCGCGAGTACCCGTCCACATTGCGCATCACCATCGTCGAACGCGTCCCCGTCGTGGTCAAGGACTATCCCGACGGTCCGCATCTGTTCGACAGGGACGGTGTCGACTTCGCCACGGCGACACCGCCGCTGGGCCTGGCCTATCTCGATGCCGACAATCCCGGCCCCAGCGATCCGCCGACGAGGGCGGCGCTGGAGGTCCTGCTCGCACTGCGGCCTGAGGTGGCTGGACAGGTGAGTCGCGTCGCCGCTCCGTCGGTCGCGTCGATAACGCTGACGCTGTTCGATGGCCGAGAGGTCATCTGGGGCACCACGGATCGCACGGAGGAGAAGGCGCTCAAACTCGGCGCGCTCCTGACTCAGCCGGGTCAGACCTACGACGTCTCCAGCCCGGACCTGCCGACGGTCAGGTGACGCCGTACACGCGTCTGAGGCGAAAATGCTCGAAAACCTTCGGCGCGCCTGCGCAGATGTACTCCGAACTCGCCCTACCGTTCTGTTTGCGCGGAACTACTTGACATAACTCTAAGCCTATGGTTCAGGTTGAGGGTTTTGATCGAGGGTTCCGGCACCACGAAAGGCAACCCAGGGAGGAACGGGACCCATGACGCCCCCGCACAACTATCTCGCCGTCATCAAGGTCGTCGGCATCGGTGGCGGCGGCGTGAATGCCGTCAACCGGATGATCGAACAGGGTCTGAAGGGCGTTGAGTTCATCGCCATCAACACAGACGCGCAGGCGCTGTTGATGAGTGATGCCGACGTCAAGCTCGATGTCGGGCGCGACTCCACCCGAGGTCTGGGTGCAGGCGCCGACCCGGAGGTCGGGCGCAAGGCCGCAGACGACGCCAAGGACGACATCGAGGAACTGCTCCGCGGTGCCGACATGGTGTTCGTCACCGCAGGCGAGGGTGGTGGCACCGGAACGGGTGGCGCGCCCGTCGTCGCGACCATCGCGCGCAAGCTCGGTGCGCTCACCGTCGGCGTGGTCACTCGGCCGTTCTCCTTTGAGGGCAAGCGGCGGAGTAATCAGGCCGAGGCCGGTATCACCGCGCTCCGCGAGAGCTGCGACACGCTGATCGTCATCCCCAACGACCGTCTGCTCCAGATGGGCGACGCGGCAGTGTCCTTGATGGACGCGTTCCGCAGCGCTGACGAGGTGCTGCTCAACGGTGTTCAGGGCATCACCGACCTGATCACCACGCCCGGTCTGATCAACGTCGACTTCGCCGACGTCAAGGGTGTGATGAGCGGCGCGGGCACCGCGCTGATGGGCATCGGTTCGGCGCGAGGCGACGGTCGGGCGCTCAAGGCCGCGGAGATCGCGATCAACTCGCCGCTGCTCGAGGCCTCGATGGAGGGCGCACAGGGTGTGCTGCTGTCGGTCGCCGGTGGCAGCGATCTCGGACTGTTCGAGATCAACGAAGCGGCATCGCTTGTGCAGGACGCCGCCCACCAAGACGCCAACATCATCTTCGGCACGGTCATCGACGACTCGTTGGGCGACGAGGTCCGGGTCACCGTGATCGCGGCCGGGTTCGAGGCCAGCGGACCGAACCGCAACCCGGTTGTCGGTGGTACGGGGCAGGGCATTGTGCCCGGCCGCGCGGGCAAGGTCACCTCACCGTTCGTCGAATCCGCCGATCCGGCGAGTGTGCCGCTGCACACCAACGGCGCCACGGTGAGCATCGGCGGCGGTGGCGATGACGACGACGATGTCGACGTCCCGCCCTTCATGCGGCACTGAGAGCTGGCAGCGTCGCTACGCGAATACTTGGAACCGTGACCGTACGCATTCGTCGGGTAACCACGACCCGCGCGGGCGGGGTCTCGGTGGCCCCATTCGCATCCTTCAATCTCGGTGATCACGTCGGCGACGATCCCGCGGCCGTGGCCGCCAATCGACTTCGGCTGGCGAAGGCCACCGGGCTCGGTCCTGATCGCGTGGTGTGGATGAACCAGGTGCACTCCGACCGTGTCGTCGTCGTGGACGGTCCCGGTGCGGTCGACGGCGACGCCGACGGTTTGGTGACCACCACCCGGGGTCTGGCATTGGCCGTCGTGACCGCCGACTGTGTTCCGCTGCTGTTGTCCGATGCTCGCGCCGGCGTCATCGCCGCCGTGCACGCGGGCCGGGTCGGCGCGCAGAACGGCGTGGTGCTTCGCGCCGTCGAGACGATGGTCGACAGGGGAGCGCACGCCGAGGACATCTCGGTGCTGCTCGGGCCCGCGGTCAGCGGGACCAACTATGAGGTGCCCGAGGCCATGGCCGCTGAGGTCGAGGCTGCGTTGCCGGGCAGTCGCACCGTCACCGGTCGCGGCACCCCTGGTCTGGATCTGCGGGCCGGGATCGCAAGACAGCTCACGGGTTTGGGTATCTCGGCGATATCGGTTGATCCGCGGTGCACAGTCGACGACCCGAACCTGTTCAGTCATCGGCGCGATGCGCCCACCGGCCGACTGGCGTCGTTGGTGTGGATGGAATGACGGTGCACGAGGAATGACATCACCACGCGAAGCCGAACTCGGTGCGGCGTTGACCGGGCTGCGGACCAGATTGCGCGATGCGGCGGATGCCGCCGGACGTGACGTGAATGACATTGAATTGCTGCCTGTGACGAAATTCTTTCCGGCAGCCGATGTCATTTCCCTTCGGCGTCTTGGATGCGACGCATTCGGCGAATCCCGAGAGCAGGAAGCGTCGAATAAGGCCGCCGAAGTCGCGACCCAATTGGGTGGCGAATTGACCGAGCGCCCGATTCGCTGGCACATGGTCGGCCGCATACAGCGCAACAAGGCGAAGGCGGTCGCAGGCTGGGCCCACACCGCGCACTCGGTCGACAGCATTGCCTTGCTCCGTGCGCTGGGTCGCGCGTCGGTCGAGGCGTTGGCCGACGGGCGGCGCGAGGAAGCGCTGCGGGTGTACGTGCAGTTGAGCCTCGACGGAGATGTTCAACGGGGCGGCGTTGACGCCCGAAACAGTGACGAGGTCGACGAGGTGTGCGCCGTCGCCGACTCGACCGACGGTCTGACGTTCGTCGGATTGATGGCCATTCCACCGCTGGATTCCGACGCCGATGAGGAGTTCGGGCGTTTGGCTGCCGAACGGGAGCGGGTACAGACCAGCTACCAGCAACGGCTCGGTCTGTCGGCGGGTATGTCAGGCGACCTCGAGACGGCGGTCAAACACGGGTCCACGTGTGTGCGTGTCGGAACCTCGCTTATGGGGCAACGGCCGCTAACGTCACCCTGAGTAGTCACTCCAGTCACATCTTCATCACAGACAACACAAACCACAGTCTCCAGAAGGGTTCTGAGATGAGCACACTTCACAAGGTCAAGGCCTACTTCGGTATGGCGCCCATGGACGACTATGACGACGAGTACTACGAGGACGACGAGCGTTCGTCGCGCGGGGCATACCCGCGCCGGCCGCGCGACGAGCGCTTCGAAGACGACTCGTACGGTCGTATGGACGCCAGAGGTTATGACGACCGTATGGGCGGACGCGAGTTCGAGCGAGAGTTCGGCCGCGACATGGAGCCCGCGCCAGCTGGCTACCGCGGCGGCTACGGCGAAGACGAGTCGTTCCGCGGCCGTCGCGAGTTCGAGCGGCCCCGCTTCAACACGCTGCGCGGTGCCACCCGTGGAGCGGTCGCCATGGAGCCGCGCCGGATGGCCGAACTGTTCGAGGCGGGCAGCCCGCTGGCCAAGATCACCACGTTGCGTCCGAAGGATTACAGCGAGGCGCGCACCATTGGCGAGCGCTTCCGTGACGGCACTCCGGTGATCATGGATCTGGTGTCGATGGACAACGCCGACGCCAAGCGGCTCGTCGACTTCGCCGCCGGGCTGGCATTCGCCCTGCGGGGATCTTTCGACAAGGTCGCCACCAAGGTGTTTCTGCTGTCGCCATCGGGCACCGACGTCAGCGCTGAGGAGCGCAAGCGGATCGCCGAGGCCGGTTTCTACGCCTATCAGTAGGTCGATGCTGGCCGGGTAGGCTGACGGCAATCCCTTCGTCTACCCGTATTCCGTGTGGCCCTGCGGTCACGCATTCTCATGAGTGAGGTCGCCCAGTTGGCGCTGTTCTTCGAGATTCTGGGCTTCGCGCTGTTTCTCTTCTGGTTGTTGCTCATCGCTCGAGTCGTGGTCGAGTTCATCCGGTCCTTCAGTAGGGACTGGCAGCCGACGGGCTTCACGGTCGTTGTCCTCGAGATCATCCTGTCGTTGACCGACCCGCCGGTGAAATTGCTGCGTCGACTGATTCCGCAGCTCACGATAGGTGCGGTGCGATTCGACCTGTCGATCATGGTGCTGTTGCTGTTGGCGTTCATCGGCATGCAGATGGCCTTCGGCGCTGCGGCCTGACGCAGCAGGGTCGCGCTTTGCCGGGGGCGGCTAGGCGATCGCTCAAGATTGAATTTCATTCTTAATTCGCGACCTCTCCTGCAACCCCAGGGTCGCCTGTGACAGGATGGACTCCAGTTACTCCTAACAATGGCTCGACACTTGCGACCGGTTGACGGTCCAGACTCCAAGGGGGCAGACAATGCCGCTCACACCCGCCGACGTTCATAATGTCGCGTTCAGCAAGCCACCGATCGGCAAACGTGGCTACAACGAGGACGAAGTCGATGCATTCCTCGATCTCGTTGAGAACGAACTCAGCCGGCTGATTGAGGAGAACGCCGATCTTCGCCAGCGAGTCAGCGAACTGGATCAGGAGGTGGCGGCTGCGCGCGCAGGCGGTGGCGTGCAGGCCACGCAGACGATCCCGTCCTACCAGCAGCCCGAACCCGAGCCTGAGCCGGAGCCGGTCGCGCCCGCACAGCCTGCCTTCGTGGCACCCGCGCCGGTCAGCGAGGAGTCGCACATCAAGGCGGCCAAGATCCTCGGCCTGGCACAGGACACCGCGGACCGCTTGACCGGAACGGCCAAGGCCGAGTCGGACAAGATGCTGTCGGACGCCCGCGCGCAGGCCGACGCCATGGTCACCGAGGCCCGGCAGACCGCCGAGACCACCGTCTCCGAGGCGAAGCAGCGTGCGGACGCGATGCTGCTCGACGCGCAGACGCGGTCGGAGGCCCAACTCCGGCAGGCACAGGAGAAGGCCGACGCCCTTCAGGCGGACGCCGAGCGCAAGCACTCCGAGATCATGGGCACCATCAACCAGCAGCGGACGGTCCTCGAGGGTCGTCTCGAGCAGTTGCGGACATTCGAGCGCGAATACCGCACCCGGCTCAAGACCTACCTCGAGTCGCAGCTCGAGGAGCTGGGTCAGCGTGGCTCGGCGGCACCGGTCGACTCGACCGCCAACAATGACGGTGGCTTCAACCAGTTCAACCGGGGCAACAACTAACCGATCGGTTCACCTGTGCTAATCATCGCGCTAGTCCTTGCCGTTATCGGTCTGGCCTCCCTCGTCACCGCGGTCGTCACCAGCAACGAGGTGATCGCGTGGGTGTGCATCGCCGCCAGCGTGATCGGCGTGCTGCTGCTGATCGTCGATGCCCTTCGCGAGCGCTCGAGGGGCGCCGGCGGCTCGGACTCCGATGACGCCGACGAGCAGACGGCCGCCTTGGCGGCGTCCGAGCCGGCAGAGGACTACCCGGACGAGGAGACCTCGCAGTTTCCGGTGACCACCGACGACGCGACGTACCCGGATGACACGGCCTACCCGGATGACACGGCCTACCCGAACGAAGCAGTCGGTTCCGACGAGACCGAGGTCTACGAGACCTCAGGTGCGTCTGCGGAGGCGGATACCACCGCGGTCGCCGTCGACGATGACCTGCCGGCGGACGAGCAGTCCGACGTGGAGAACTCCACCAAGCGCGATTAGCGCACGTCGCTCGTCGGACGCTCCAGTGCGTCTCTGACCTCGTCGTCGGAGACCTGGTGGAAGTCGTCGTAGACCTGCCCGACGGCGTCGAACGAGGCGGGAGTCGTCGCGCAGAACACCTCGTCGACTTCGGCGGCGAGTTCACGGCACACCGAATGAGGTGCCACCGGCACCGCGACCACGATGCCCGCCGGCCCTGCCGAGCGGATCGCACGCACCGCCACCTTCATACTCGCGCCGGTGGCGATCCCGTCATCGACCACGATCACCATCTTGCCGGGCAGACTCCGCTGGCCCCGATTGCCGCGATAGGCCGACTCCCGTCGATGCAACTCCTGAGTCTCCCGGTCGATGATGTCCTCCAGCTCGGCCGCAGAGATCCGCAGACGGCGTATCACGTCGTCATTGAGAACTACCTCGCCGCCGCTGGCGATGGCACCCATCGCGAGTTCGGCCCAGTTGGGAACGCCCAGCTTGCGCACCAGAAAGACGTCGAGTGGGGCATGCAGGTCGGCCGCGACCTCCCATCCGACAGGAACCCCACCGCGCGCGAGCCCCAGCACCACCACGTCATCGCGGCCGCGATAGGCCGTGAGAAGTGCGGCCAGCGCCCGGCCGGCTTCCCCGCGGTCCCGGAACGTTCTCCGGGTGGCTGACATCGGAATACCAGAAGCTTAGGCCCGCGCCCAGCGCTAGGTTGGGTTGCTCGGCAATCCGAACTGGCCGCGGCGACGAATCGAGAGATGTGGGAATCGAGTACGACAGCATCGTCGATCATTCGTGCGACGACGTGTTCGCGTGGCACACGCGACCCGGCGCGATGCGGCGTCTGGTCCCGCCCTGGCAGCCGATGCGGGTGGTCAGTGAAACCGACTCGCTGGCCGACGGACGCGCGGTTCTCGCTCTGCCCGGCGGATTGCGGTGGGTGGCCCAGCACGAGCCCGCTGAGTTCGACCCGCCACGGCGGTTCGTTGACGTGCTCACCTCGTCGGGTGTGCGGTCGCTACCGCCACGGGTGATCGGTCGATGGCGGCACACGCATGACTTCACCGACGGTCCCGCCGCCGGCACCACCCGGGTGCACGACACCGTCGACACCACGGTGCCGGGTGCGGCCCTGCGCTCGACCTTCGTCTATCGCCATCGTCAGTTGGCCGATGATCTGGCCGCGCACCGTGACGCCGCCACGATGGGTACCGGTCCGCTGACTGTCGCGATGACGGGGGCCACGGGTCTGGTCGGCACCGCTCTGTCGGCACTGTTGAGCACCGGCGGCCACCGGGTCATCCGGCTGGTGCGTCACGACCCGACCGGTGCCGGAGAGCGACGCTGGGATCCGCGCTCGCCCACACCGGATCTGCTGGCCGGGGTGGACGCCGTTGTGCACCTGGCGGGTGAGTCGATCGCGGGACGGTTCACCGCGGCGCACCGAGCGGCGATCCGCGACAGCCGCGTCGACCCGACCCGCAGGCTGGCGCAGTGCGCGGCCCGCACACCCGACGGCCCGCGGGTCTTCGTAAGCGCCTCAGCCATCGGCTATTACGGCTTCGACCGCGGTGACGAGCCGCTGACCGAGGATGGCTCGCGCGGCCAGGGATTCCTCGCCGATGTGGTCGCTGACTGGGAGGAGGCGACCGCACCGGCCTCCGCCGCTGGTCTGCGCGTCGTCACCGTCCGGACCGGGATCGTGCAGGCTGCCGACGGCGGCACGCTTAAGCTTCTGCGTCCCCTGTTCGCGGCCGGTCTCGGTGGGCGACTGGGCAGCGGTCGGCAGTGGACGTCCTGGATCGGGCTGGACGACCTGCTCGACGTGTACTACCGCGCGCTGTACGACGAGCGGCTCGTCGGGCCGGTCAACGCCGTGTCGCCGCACCCGGTGCGCAACACCGAGTACACCAAGGCGCTCGCCGGGGTGATGCACCGGCCCGCGCTGATCCCGGTCCCAGCCCTCGGGCCGCGGCTACTGCTCGGCGAACAGGGCGCCCGCGAACTCGCCGAGGCCAGTCAGCGCGTGATCCCTGACAAGCTCGCGGCGCTGGGCCATCGGTTCCGTCAGCCCGAGGTCAGCGACGCGCTGGCTCATCAGCTGGGGCAGGGCTGAGCGACGATCCTCTCGGAGAATGCGCGCACCAGGCGTCGGATACGGGGTGCCACGTCGGGCCGCAGGTCGCGGGTGGCTTCGCGTAGCCGATCCGCGGTAAGCCCGAGGGACTCGACGTCGCCGTCACGATCGACGTCGAGCCACAGGTCGAGCAGCGCCTCGTCGAGTTCGGGATGGAACTGCAGGGCAAGTGCCCGCCCGAGGACGAACGCCTGCGACGAGTTCGCGGTCCTGGCGATCTCGGTCGCACCGGGCGGCACCGTCCACCGGTCGAAGTGCCACTGGAACCACTGACCGGCGGGAATCAGCTCGTCATCGTCGGTCTGCACGTCGTACCAGCCGATCTCGGGGACATCGGACCGTGCCACGGAGCCACCGAACGCCTGCGCGAGCAGCTGTCCGCCGAAGCAGACGCCCAGCGTGGCGACGCCCGCCGTGGCCGCATCGCGCAGCATCGCCATCTCCGCGCCGACCCACCCGCGGCGCAGCGTCTCGTCATAGACCGGCCACCGCGCACCGAGGGGGACGATGACGTCGTAGTTGCGGGGGTCGGGAAATGTGACCTCGACGTCGGGGGAGTCGACCCGATCGCTCGGGACGACATCGAATGTGGCTATCTCATAACCGCATTCGTCGAACGCCTCGCCCAGCATCGCCTCGGTGGCCAGGTGTTCGTTGCGAATGAAGAGAACGGTGCGGGTCATGGTGACCAATTGTTCCGTATGCGCCTCACCGGGGTGGGGTCGGTGGGGCGTCATCGGGCGCGAGTTCGGCGCCGACCCTGCGGAACAGCGTGTCGGCGGCGTTGACGTAGTTGCCCTGTTCGTCGAAAGCCTCGGGCAGATACGTCACGGCGATGGCGATGGCGATCTTCTTCGACGGGAGGTAGGCCATGACCCCGGCCTCGCCCGAGAACAATGGATTCTGCAGCAGCCAGTCGCCAGATGTCACGATGCCCATACCGTAGGTGTAGAAATCGGTCATCGGACCACACGTCGCGCAGCCTGGTTGTGCATGCGTCTTGCCAAGCAGGTCGCGCGACACCATCAGCTCATGGGACTTCTTCGACAGCAGTTTGCCGGACCCGATGCCCGCCGCACTGGCCTCCATATCGTAGATATTCGTGGTCTGGATCGCGCCGTCCGTGATGGTCCATGAGGGGTTCCAGAAGGTGGACTCCTCGTAGAACGGTGTGCCGCTGGGGATCTGAAGCGTCTCGCGACGTTCGCTGGTGTAGGCGTGCAGGGCGGGCGCGGGGATCTCCGGTGTGAAGGAGTTCGCGGTGTTGGTCAGCCCGAGCGGCTCGAGTACCTCGTCGTCGAGCAGCTTGGGCATCTGCTCGCCAGTCGCCTTCTCCAACGCCCTGCCGAGCAGGACGTAGTTGGTGTGTGCGTAGTTCCAGTTGGTTCCGGGCTCATACAGCAGCGGTTTGGACGTCGCGAACCCGAGCAGCTGCTCGGGTTCCCACTGGCGGAACGGATCCTGGTACGACGCGTCGATGAACTCGGTGTTGCCGATGACGTAGTCGTGGTAGCCGGATGTCATCTGCGCGAGCTGGCCCAGCGTCACCTGATCGGAGTGCGGGACGTCCGGCAGCCAGGTGGAGAGCTTGTCGTCGAGGCTGACCTTGCCCTGATCGACCAGTCGCAGCAGCAGCGTCGACACATAGGAGATGGCAACGGCACCGTTGCGGAAGTGCATGGCGGGAGTGGCGGGCACGCCGGTCATCGACTCACCGGAGGCGCGGGTGAGCAGCTCGCGGCCGTTCTCGGTCACCCGAATGATCACGGCCTTGAGGTGCTCCTGCTTCATGACGTCATCGACGATGCGCATCACCGCGTCGGACCGCGACGTGTCGGCGCTGGGCGTGGGCGATTCCGAGCGATTCGCGGCGGGTGCACAGGACGCGATGAGTGCGACAGCGCTGAGCGCAGCGAGCAGGCGGGTGAGCATGCCCGGATCATGTCACGGTTTGATCTTGAGGCGATGCGCTGATGCGGCGTGCGTTTGGTGGCCATCTGAGCGGGGCATGACTGTGGCTGATGGCCGCGGTGAGGGGAGGTGCCTTGGATACGACCGACTGGTTCCTGACCTCAGCCGAACGGGGTAACCCGCACACCGATATCGCCGCATGGTGTGAGGGCAATCTGATTGAACCGCTGGTGCACGGCGCGGCCTACTTCGACGCGCTCGCCGCCGAGATTGCGGCGTGTGGTCCCGGCGACCACGTGTTCTTCACCGACTGGCGCGGCGATCCCGACGAGAATCTGCGCGAGTGCGGCCCGACGATCGCCGAATCTCTTTGCGCGGCAGCCGAACGCGGCGCCATCGTCAAGGGGCTGATGTGGCGTTCGCATCTCGACACACTGCAGTACAGCGAGGAGGAGAACCGCCACCTCGGGGAGGATGTCGAGCGCGCGGGCGGTGAGGTGCTGCTCGATCAGCGGGTCAGATTCGGCGGATCGCATCATCAGAAGCTGGTGGTGATCCGGCATCCGGCGGCCCCCGAGCGTGACGTCGCGTTCGCGGGCGGCATCGATCTGTGCCACTCCCGCCGAGACGACGAGCGCCATCTCGGAGACCCGCAGGCAGTGCGGATGTCACCGCGGTACGGGGATCACCCGCCATGGCATGACATCCAACTGCGGCTCAGAGGGCCGATCGTCGACGCCCTCGACGCCACGTTCCGCGAGCGCTGGAGTGACCCCGCTCCGTTGGACGTGCTGTCGCCCGTCGCCTGGGTGAGGGACAAGTTCAGCGGCGCGGACATGCACCCGGATCCGCTGCCCGACCGGCCGTCGGTGCCGCCGGTCTGCGGCCCGCACGCGGTGCAGCCCTTGCGGACCTATCCTGACGCCCACTTCGCGTACTCCTTCGCACCGAACGGTGAGCGCAGCATCGCCCGTGGTTACACAAAGGCGGTCAAGCGCGCGAAACGGCTGATCTACCTGGAGGACCAGTATCTGTGGTCCAGACAGGTCGCCCACCTGTTCGCGGAGGCGCTACGGGACAACCCGCAGCTGCACCTGGTGGCGGTGGTGCCACGCTTTCCGGACGTCGACGGGCGGTTCGCCTTGCCGCCCAACCAGATTGGTCGCCACAAGGCCGTCGAGGCATGCCGTCGGGTCAGCGCCGACCGGGTACACGTCTTCGACGTCGAGAACCACATCGGAACTCCGGTGTACGTGCACGCGAAGGCATGCGTCGTCGACGATGTGTGGGCCTGTGTCGGCAGTGACAACTTCAATCGGCGGTCGTGGAGCCATGACAGTGAGCTGTCCTGTGCCGTGCTCGACGACACCCGAGACGAGCGGTCGCCGAGGGATCCGGCGGGACGCGGTGACGGTGCGCGGGTGTTCGCGCGTGACCTGCGATTGCGCCTCCTCCGTGAGCACCTGGACCGCGCGGCGGACGGCAGCGATGACGACGGGTTGGTCGATCCGGACACGGTGGTGCAGGTGCTCGATGAGACCGCGCGGGCGCTCGACGAATGGCACGCGGGTGGCCGTGTGGGCCCGCGACCGCCCGGGCGTCTGCGTGTACACCAGCCGGAGAGGCTGGGCGTGCTCACGCGACTGTGGGCCGGACCCGCGTACCGCATGATCTACGACCCCGATGGACGGTCGTATCGCGATCGGATCAAGGGCGTGTGGTGAAAGCTCAACTGTCACTTGCGTTTCACTGCCTCTCATTCGGGTGCTGATTCTCAGAGTTCTCTTCGGAACGCCGCCGTCAAGTCCTTAGAGTTCGCACATATGTTCGAATCATGGGTGGGGGTTCGGTTCGCGAGGTGGTTGCCGCGATACGTGCGGCCCACGACGATCTGGCCGCACTGCCCATCGACGCGCTCACCGGGCCCGAACTGCTGGAGGTACTCGACGATCTCGAGACCCTGGCCTGCCAGCTGCCCACCCAGAGCCACCGGCTGCTGGCCCACCTGCAGACCGAGACCACGCCCCAGGCGATGGGCGCGAAGTCCTGGCGCGACGTGCTCGCGATCCGGTGGCGCATCTCCACCCGCGAGGCCAAACGCCGACTCGATGAAGCGGCCGTACTGGGCCCACGTCGCACGGTGACCGGGGCGCCGCTGGATCCGGTGCTGCCCGCCACCGCCCTGGCGGGCGCGCACGGATCGATCACCAGCGAGCACGTGCAGGTGATCCGCGACGCGATGGCCGCCATCCCACCCGCGGTCGACCCCCTCACGCGCGGCCAGATCGAGGTCGACCTGGTCCGCACCGCCACCGGAGTCGGACCCAAACAACTCAAGGACAACGCCGAGCGCACCATCTTCCTGCTCGACCAGGACGGCCCCGAACCCGACGACACCGAACGCACCCGGCGCCGCGGGCTGTCGGTCGGCCCCCAGCAGTCCGACGGAATGACCGCGATCAGAGGCAACCTCACCCCCGAGGCGTGGGCGATCTACGAGGCGATCTTCGCGAAGTGGGCCGGCCCCGGGATGTGCAATCCCGACGACGACCTTCCGTGTATCGCCGGCACCCCGTCACAGGAGCAGATCGACAGCGATCACCGCAGCCTGGCCCAGCGCCAGCACGACGCGCTGATCGCGGTCGGGCGCAATGTGCTCGAAAGCGGTGTGCTGGGCCAGCACAACGGCCTGCCCGCCTCGATCATCATCCGCACCACCCTGCAAGACCTCGAGAGCCGCGCGGGGGTCGGTATCACCGGTGGGGGCACCGTGATGCCGATCCGCGACGTGATCCGCCTCGGTGCGCACGCTCACCACAATCTGGCGGTGTTCGACGGGGTCACCGGCTCGGCACTTGACCTGTTCCGCACCCGCCGGGTCGCCTCCCCGGCGCAGCGGATCATGCTGATTGCCCGCGACGGCGGGTGCACCAAACCCGGCTGCCCGGTACCGGCCTACGGCACCCAGGTCCATCACGCGGCCCGCGACTGGGCCGATAACGGCCAGACCAACGTCGATGAGCTCGGCCTGGCCTGCGGGCCCGACAATCGCATGGTCGGCCCCGACGGCTGGAGCACCCGCATCAACGCATGCAACGACGTCGAATGGATCCCACCGCAACACCTCGACACCGGCCAAGCCCGCATCAACGACTACCACCGCCCCGAACGCCTCCACCCGCCCGCCGACAACGACAACGACGAACCGGCGGACAACACCGCCGAAGACACTGGCGCACAATCCAGCTCCGACCCACCCCAACCCGACGCGGCGTAGCCGTAACCGGTCCGCGGGTCACAGGCCGACGAGGCGCCCGCCGCAATCAGGACGTGCGGTAGCGGCGCTCGGGCCGGCCCACGCCGTACTGCAGACGTAGCTCCAGCGCACCCACGCCGAGGTAGTGCTCGAGGTAGCGGCGCGCGCTGACACGCGAGATCCCCACCAGCTCGGCGCATTCGGCTGCGGACACCTCACCGGCCGACCTGACGGCCTCGAGCACCAGCTGGCCCGTCTCGGTGCCCAGGCCCTTGGGCAGCGACTCACCGCCGCGCGCGGGCGCCGAGCCACCGAAGAGCGAGTCGATCAGGGATTGATCGACGCCTGCAGCTGACCGCAACGCGTCGTCGCGGGCAGCGAACGCCTCGAGTTTCGCCTTGAACTGGTCGAATTCGAACGGCTTGATCAGATAGTCGGCGGCGCCGCCGTCCAGTGCGCCGGACACGGTGTCGAGTTCCCTGGCCGCGGTTATCATGATCACCCCGACACGGTCGCCGCGAGAACGCAAGCGTTGCAACACCTCCAGTCCCGTCATATCGGGCAGATGGACGTCGAGCAGGATCAGATCGAGGCTGGACTCCGCGGCATGGGTGAGAGCCTCGGTGCCGGTGCGGGCGACAGCGGAGGCATGAAATCCGTCGACCCGGTCCACGAACCGGCGGTGGATCTCGGCGACCATGAAGTCGTCATCGACCACGAGGACCTCACGCATTGCCGCTACTCCCATCGGGACGGTCCAGTGGCAATCGCACGTCGAAGACTGCGCCGCCGTGTGGTCCGTCCGACACATCGACCGTGCCGCCCAGTTGTGCGCTGACAAGGCGGACCAGCGCGAGCCCGATGCCTCTGCCACCGGGCACATCGGGTTTGGAGGTGACGCCGCGGGCGAATATGGCCTCGCGTAGGTGCTCGGGCACACCGGGTCCGGAGTCGGCGACCGAGATGGTCAGTTCGCCTGCGTCGTCGAGGGCGACGGTGACCACTGCGCGCTCTGATCCCTCCGACACGTCAACCGCGTTGTCGATCAGATTCCCTAGGACCGTGATGACGTCGGTCGCCAGAGCGGGATCCAGTGCGGTGAGGTGGCTGTCATCGTCGAGCACGAGGGCGACTCCACTCTCTGCCGCCAGTGAGGACTTGGCGATCAACAGCGCTGCCACCGCGGGGTCGGCGACGTGGCGTGTCACGGCGTCACTGATCTCGGCACGGCGCCGGGTCAGCGTTCCGACCAGATCGCGCACAGCGTCGTACTCGCCGAGTTGAACGAGCCCCGAGATGGTGTGCAACTGGTTGGCGAATTCGTGGGTCTGCGCGCGAAGGGTGTCGGTAACGCTCTTGTGTGATGACAGCTGGGCCTGCATCGAGGCCAACTCGGTGCTGTCGCGCATCGTTGTGACGGTACCGATCCGCTCGCCGCCGGTGCTGGCCGCCCGCCGATTGAGCGCGAGAACCCTTGTCCGCGTCGTTATCACGACGTCGCGGCCGTCGTCACCGGACAATAGGAACTCGACGACAGCGGGGTCCATCCCGCTCGCGTCAACGTGGCGTCCCACAGCGTCGCCCGTGACACCAAGAAGTCCCTGTGCGCTGTCGTTGAGCAGGGTGATGACGCCATCGGTGTTCACCGCCACGACACCCTCTCGGATGCTGTGCAGCAACGCTTCCCGGTGATCGGCCAACCCGGCGATCTCGGCGACTTCCAGACCACGCGTGTGGCGCTTGATACGCCGGGACAACAGCCACGAGGCGGCCAGTCCGAGGGCGGCGCCGAGCCCCAGATACACCAGTAGCCGCTCACCGGCTCCGCTGAGCAGTTGCCACACTGACGGATAGGGCTCGCTGACCGAGACCACGGCCAAAACGTCGCCGTCGGTGGACAGGATTGGCACCTGGCCGACCAGCGAGTGCGAACCGTCGACGTCGAGATCGCCCGACCACGCCCGGCCCTCGATCACCCGGCTGTGTTCGAAGCCGTCGCGTTGGCCCACGCGGGAGGGCTCCGACGACGCGCGCACCAGCCCGTCGGGTGCCTGGATCTCGACCAGCCGTGCGCCCGACAGGGCGACGGCGCGATCGACCTCCGGTGCCAGCAGTTGCGCAGCGAACGGATCCGCGTAGCGATCCCGCACGATCGGTGTCGAGGCGAGGTTCTCGGCGACCGCGATCATCCGCTGACCTCGCACGTCGCGGAACTCGCGCGAGGACTGCGCCACTGACACCGCCGCCACCGCGCCGAGCACCACGGCCACCACCAGCAACTGAAACACCAGAAACTGGCCGGCCAGGCTTCGCGCCGTCAGCCCTCGCCCGGTCCATGTACTCCCGGCCCATTTACTCAAAGACCAAAACGTCCTTTGCGTCCGAAAGGGTGACGTGGGTCACTTGGGGGAACAGTATCGATGAACTTCACAATTCGGCGAACGGGGACGATGGTGTCGAGACTTCCACGGTGGGCGACCGGGTGGGGGGCGGGACTGACCGCCCTGCTCCTGGTCGTGGTCACCGCAACGGCCTGCGGGGTCACCCGCGGCGATGATCCCGCCGGCCTGCATCGGCTGCGGATGATGGTGCCGAACAGCCCGGGCGGTGGCTACGACCTCACCGCCCGCACCGCGGTGAAGATCATGGAGGACGAGGACATCACCGGTCGCGTCGAGGTGTTCAACGTGCTCGGCGCGGGCGGCACCGTGGCGATGGCCCGGTTGATGAACGAGCGCGGCAATGGCGACCTCATGATGACCATGGGTCTCGGCGTGGTCGGCGCCACCTACACCAACGGGTCGCATATCAAGGCGTCGGACGCGACTGCCATTGCGAAGTTGATTGAGGATCCGGGGGCCATCTTCGTTCCCGCCGACTCGCCGTTCCAGACGGTGACCGACTTCGTCACGGCGTGGAAGGCCGACCCGTCCAAGGTCACCATCGGCGGCGGATCGTCACCCGGGGGCCCCGATCACCTGTTCCCGATGGAATTGGCCAAGGCGGTGGGCGTCGAACCCAAGAGCGTCAACTTCGTCACCTATGACGGTGGTGGTGACCTCTTGACCGCGCTACTCGGCAAGAAGATCACGGTGGGCACGTCGAGCCCCGGCGAACTCATCGACCAAATCGAGGCGGGTCAGCTTCGGGTACTCGGCGTCTCCAGCGAGGAGCGTGTCGAGGGCATCGACGCGCCGACGCTGAAGGAGTCGGGTATCGACCTGACGTTCGCCAACTGGCGTGGAGTGCTTGCGCCGCCGGAGATCCCGGATAACGCCAAACAGTCGATGGTCAAGGTGCTCGAGGAGATGCATGGCACACAGCAGTGGAAGGACGCCCTGGTGAAGAACGGCTGGACCGACGCATTCATGACGGGTGCGGAATTCGAACAGTTCCTGAAAGACCAGGACAACCGGGTGTCGTCAACGTTGACCGAATTGGGCCTGCTATGAGCGCGACCGACGAACGCTCGCGCGAGGAGCGCAGGCCCGACTATGCGCAGTACATCGTCGTCGCCGTGCTGGCGGTCGTCGGCGGGTTCCTGGTCTACAGCGCACTGACGCTGCAGGAGGGCTTCGCCAAGGTGGATCCCGTTGGGCCAAAGTTCTTCCCGATGGTCATCGGTGTCACGGCCCTCGTGCTGGCACTGATCCTGGCCGTCGCGATTCCACGCGGTTCCAAGGGCGAGGCCGACGCCGGTGAGGACATCGATCCGGACATGCCGAGCGACTGGCGCACCGTCAGCCTGCTGGTGGCGCTGTTCATCGCGATGATCCTGTTGGTGAACCCGCTGGGATGGGTCGTCATGAGTTCGATCTTCTTCGCCTGCGCGGCAACGATTCTCGGCAGCAAGCACTATGTCCGCAACATCGTGATCGGGGTGGTCCTGGCGCTGGCCAGCTTCTATGCGTTCTACTCCGGGCTCGGAATCCCGCTGCCCGCAGGCATCTTGGACGGGATTCTGTAATGGACAACTTCGACTGGCTCATGCAGGGCTTCGCCGAGGCCGCAACCCCAATGAACCTGCTGTACGCGGTGATCGGTGTACTACTCGGGACGGCGGTCGGCGTCCTTCCGGGCATCGGGCCCGCGATGACGGTGGCGCTGCTGCTGCCGATCACCTACAACGTCAGCCCAAGCGCTGCGTTCATCATGTTCGCCGGCATCTTCTACGGCGGCATGTACGGCGGCTCGACAACCTCGATCCTGCTGAACACGCCGGGGGAGTCGTCGTCGGTGATCACGGCGATAGAGGGCAACAAGATGGCCAAGGCGGGCCGTGCCGCGCAGGCGTTGGCCACCGCGGCGATCGGCTCGTTCGTGGCGGGCACCATCGGCACCGTCCTACTCGCTGCGTTCGCGCCGGCCATCTCACGGTTCGCCGTCACCCTCGGCGCGCCGTCCTATCTCGCGATCATGCTCTTCGCGCTGGTGGCGGTCACAGCGGTCCTCGGGTCGTCCAAGCTGCGCGGGGCGATCTCGCTGGTTCTCGGGCTGGCCATCGGCATCGTCGGCATCGACTTCCTCACCGGGCAGCCACGGGCCACGTTCGGGATCCCGCAGCTGTCCGACGGTATCGACATCGTGGTGATCGCGGTGGCGATCTTCGCTCTCGGCGAGGCGTTGTGGGTCGCGGCGCACCTGCGCCGACGGCCGTCTGACGTCATTCCGGTGGGTCGACCGTGGATGGGCCGCGACGACTGGAAGCGGTCCTGGAAACCATGGCTGCGCGGTACCGCATACGGTTTCCCGTTCGGCGCGCTGCCCGCTGGCGGTGCCGAGCTGCCGACATTCCTGAGCTACATCACCGAGAAGAAGCTGTCGAAGCATCCCGAGGAGTTCGGCAAGGGTGCCATCGAGGGTGTCGCCGGTCCGGAGGCCGCGAACAACGCGTCGGCGGCGGGCACGCTGGTGCCGATGCTGTCGCTGGGTCTGCCGACCAACGCCACCGCCGCGGTGATGCTGACGGCCTTCGTCTCGTACGGAATCCAGCCCGGCCCAACGCTGTTCGAGAAGGAGCCGCTGCTCATCTGGACGCTCATCGCCAGCTTGTTCATCGGCAACCTGCTGCTCCTGCTGCTGAACCTGCCCCTGGCGCCGCTGTGGGCCAAGTTGTTGCGGACCCCTCGGCCGTACCTGTACGCGGGCATCCTCTTCTTCGCCACGCTGGGCGCGTTCGCGGTCAACGTGCAACCGCTGGATCTGGCGCTGCTGCTCCTGTTCGGTCTGCTCGGCTTGATGATGCGTCGCTTCGGACTTCCGGTGCTGCCGTTGATCATCGGCGTCATACTCGGACCGCGTATTGAACGCCAGCTGCGCCAAAGCCTGCAGCTCGGCGGAGGCGACTGGAGCAGCCTGTTCACCGAGCCGGTCGCGATCGTCACCTATGTCCTGATGGCGGTGCTCCTGATCGTCCCGCTGATACTGCGGCTGCTGCACCGCGATGAGGAGACCCTGCTCGTCGTCGAGGACGACAGGGACCAACGAGAGAAGGCCCAGGCATGATCGTTATCGGCTACACCGCGGACGCTTTCGGCCAGGCCGCGTTGGATCACGGCATCGCCGAGGCCAGATTGCGCGACACCGACGTGTTGGTGATCAACTCGACAGCGGGTGACGCCTATGCCGATCCGGCGTTCGCCCAACCCGATCGGGTGCGCGAGGTCCAGGCCCGTCTTGCGACGTGTGGTGTGCCGTCGCAGTGGTCGCAACCCGTCGGCGTGGACGCCGCGACGGAGCTGTTGACGGCGATGGAGCATGCCGATGCCGAGTTACTGGTTATCGGGGTGAAACACCGCAATCCGGTCGGCAAGCTGCTGCTCGGCAGCGTGTCGCAGCGGGTGCTGCTGGAGTGCGCCAAACCCGTACTCGCGGTCAAACCAGCCGAGTGATGGACGAGGGCGGAGCAACGCGCCGGGCCTACGAGTCATCGACGTGATGGGCACCCGCCGGAGCCGTTCCGACGGTCACACACACCGCTCCTGAATTGTTTGCCATGGAGATCTCGACATTGATCAATGGCACTGTGCAGCACACTGTGACTGAATCGCAGAATTGACGGGTGCGCAAACGGTGTAACGGCGGCGGGCTTGAGTACGCGTCGGGATCGGTCTAAAGCCCAGGTTGATCGGCGGGAGTGCTGCCGAACGCCAAAATGATGCCATTGGGCCGAATTTGGCCTCGAAGTGATGCCGATGGTCTCGAAGTTCATTGACCACCCGCTATGTCGTGTAGCGCACTGCCCCAGGGGTGGCGTGGCCGGCCGCGTGTCAGGAGCGAACGCGGGTGGGGGCAGCGAAGTCGATTGGTGGTGCCCGGTGATATGCCGTTACGTCCACACGCTGCAGGCCGATCAAGCATCGCAGCATTGCTGCAGTGTGCGATCTGCGAACTATTCGCTGGTGGTGGCCTCGTCATCTCGCATGATTATGTGCTGAATCCGTGAGTTCGGTAAATTCAGGAGTTCTACCTAATTTGCTGAAAGTGCGCAATCGGAGCTAGGGGCGAATTCACCCCCTTGGGGGCCTGGCAAACGAAATTCAAGATCAAATAACCGTACAAAAGGTCTCATTGCAAATGAATGGTGATCAAGGTTGCGGTCATGTAACTTTTGCTGATCGAGTTGGTTCCTATCTAGGGGGTTGCCATGCAACTAGCTCTCCGTTCACCTCTTTCGGCAGGCATTGCGCTCGTCGGAGCAACAGCGATCGCACTCAGTCCGATATCTGCACCGGCGCCTGATCTGAGTATCAAGGCCGACAGCGTCGCGTCGGTGTACGCGGACTACACGCCGACCAGCCTGGCGACGGCGATCTCCGACCTCGTCGGTGGCGTGGGTCTCGCCGGGCAGCAGGCCATCGCCGGTATCGGCGGGATCGGCAACACGGTGCTCGCCACGGTTGGCGGAGTGGGCAACGTGCTCGGTGCCACTGGCGGCGGCGCGCTGGCGGCCATCGCGTCCAACCCGTTGAATCCGGGGGCGTACCCAGCGGCACTCGCGCTGCTCCTGACGGGTTCGGGCACGGCATTGGGCACGGGGCTGGCGGGTCTCGGTTCCATCGGTGAGCAGGCCATCGCCACGATCGGCAATATCGGCAACACGACGCTGGCAACCATTGGTGCCATCGCCAACAGCCTGGGTGCCGGCGCAGCGGTCGCCGCCCTTTCGGCTCTGGCGCCGGGAGACATCCTCGCTGCCATCGGTGTGCTGGCCGCGGGTGCCGCGACCGCACTCAATGACGCCTTCCTTGGAGCTGGCAGTGTCGGCACGCAACTCGTCGCTGGTATCGGTGGCGCGGGCAACGCGGCACTCGCCGGCTTCGGCGCTGCCGGTGTTGGTCTCATCGGCGGTCTCGGCACAACGGTCAATCAGGCGCTGAATGGCATTGGTGTTACTGGCAATGCGCTGATTTCGGCGGTCGGAGACTTCGGCAACGCGGCAATTAGCGCCATCGGAAACACCGGTGGCGCCGTGGCAGACACTGTCCTGGGCGCGCTCAGCACCATTCTGTCGAACCCACTGAATCCGGGGAGTTATGCGACGGCGCTGAGCACCCTGGTCACAGGGGCCGGGTCCGCGCTGAATCTGGCCGTACAGGGCGCGGGTGCGGCGGGCAACATCGCCGTGCAGGGACTTGGTGCGGTCGGCGACTCGCTGGTGAGCAACCTCGGACTGGCGGGCAGCACGCTGGTGCAGACTCTCGGCGCTGCGGGCGCCGCGATCATCGGCACCACGGGAGCGGTTGGAAACCTGCTCGGTTCGGCGATCGGAGGCGCCGGTAACACCGCCGTGGCGACGCTCGGCGGCATCGTGGGCACCATCACCACCGCCATCGGCACGGCGCTGGGTCTGATCACCTCACCACCGGCTCCATTGGCGCCCTTGGCTCGCGGCGCGGAGACGAATGCCGTGTCCGCGACCGCCGTGACACCGGGGGATATCGGGACCGCGGTGACGGTGCTCCTCAGCGGTGTCGGAACGGCGCTCACGCAGGGCATCGTCGGATTCGGCGGCGCAGGTCTGTCTGCCATCACCGGTCTCGGCGCGGCAGGCATCACCACCGTCGCCACGATCGGCGCGATTGGCATTTCGGCCCTCGCAACCGTTGGGGCACTTGGTAACACGGTGATTCAGACCCTGGGCGCCATCGGCAACTCGCTGATCGCAGGCGCAGGGGCCGCTCTTGGCGCCGTCATGAACAATCCGCTGAACCCGGCAAGCTACGTCGCGGCTGTCTCGGCTGTGGTGGCCGGCATCTCGAATGCGGCGAACCTGGGAGTCAAGGGTCTCGGACTCGCGGGGACGAACCTGGTCGCTGGTATCGGCAACACGGGCAACATCGCCGTCAACGGCTTCGGCGACGCAGGCAACCAGGCCATCGCGGGTCTGGGCGCGGCAGGCAACGGGATTGTGAAGACCGTCGGCGATGTCGGTAACACGTTGGAGAACGCGGTCGGTGACGCAGTCGGAGTCATCACCGGTCCGTCTTCCCCGGCGCCGGTTGTCGAGGCCCCGTCGACCATCGAGGTTGTCGAGGAGTCGCCGACCGTCGCCCGGGTTGCGCTGGCCCCCGCCGAGGAGACGGTGACCGACACGTCAGTGACCGACGAGAAGGTGACCGACGAGAAGGTGACCGACGAGAAGGGGGCCACCACTGATCCGGCTCCGAAGGACACCGCGGACACCGATGCCAAGGACACGACCACCAAGGACACCGACGAGGCTTCGGATACCAAGGGTTCGAGCACCAAGGGGTCTACGGCGGGAAGCACCGCCAGCAAGGACGGCGGCAAGGTCAAGCCCAAGACCAAGGCGCCGAGTTCGAACAACGCCGGTGGTGGCAGCGGCGCCACGTCGGCCGCCGATGACACGCAGTCGGCGGGTGCGACGAGCGCCTCCGCGAGCAGTGAGTCAGGCGGCTCGGGTGGTTCGGCGGGCGGATCCGCCGGTGGCGGGTCTGACGCCTAGGAACACGTAGCACGGTGATGGGCCTCCTGGTAAGGGGGCCCATCGTCGTGTCGCGAAGCCAACCCATCTCCTATAGCGCTGCGTCGGCTGACGTCAATTTGGGGTTTGGCGTGTGGATCGGGCCGGGTAGTCCGCTGCACATGGTCGATACTCGCGCGGCGGCAGCCGGTGCTCACGACAACGCCTGGTTCGAGTCGGCCGCGCGCAGTGGCTTCGCCGCAAGCGGGATACTGCATCTCCTGGTGGCCTGGATCGTGCTCCGCCTGGCGCTGGGTGACCCGGGAAGTGCTGACCAGTCCGGCGCGCTCGCAGCACTTTCCGCGCAAACCGGTGGCGCCGTCATGTTGTGGCTGGCTGCTGCAGTGTTTGCCGCCCTGGGGCTCTGGCATATCGTCGAGGCAGCCGTCGAAACCAAGGTCAAGGATCGAGCCAAGGCAGGTGCCATCGGGGCGGTGCACGTAGCACTGGCGTTCTCCGCGGCCAAGTTCGCTATGGGCAGTGGAAAATCCAGCGGTGAACAGAACGCCGGACTGAGCGCCAGGATGATGCAGACCGAGTGGGGGAGCGGTGTGCTCGTGTTCATTGCACTCGTGGTGATCGGAGTCGGCGGTTATCACGTGTACAAGGGCGTCACCAGGCGATTCCTGAAGGACCTTGAGGTGTCGGGCGGCTCGGTGATCACTGTGCTGGGCATCGCGGGATACGTCGCCAAGGGAGTGGTGCTCGTTGGCGCAGGACTGCTGGTGATTGTTGCCACGATGACATCGGACCCATCGAAGGCCACCGGCATCGACGCGGCGGTCAAGACGATTGGTGCTGCACCGTTCGGCAAGTTCCTGCTGATCCTCGCCGCGGTGGGCCTCGCCGCGTACGGGGTCTACGGCTTCGTTCGCAGTCGCTACGCGGACATGTAGAACCGAAGCCGCGCGACCTCGCAGTATGTTTCGGCGTCGTTTCGTACACGCTTCTGCGATGAATACCATTGCGCACTCCACGCGCAGAACTGCGTGAGTTGGTGTTGACATCTCGGACACGGCTGCGCAACGGACCCAACATCGCAAACCCGTAAACCTTTGAGCAGACCGCGTCTCTGCTGAAAGGCCAACAATGTCGAGACTGACCCGTAACCGCGATATCGAGCACCCGCGGCGGAGCCGCGATATCGAGCACTGGGATGCCGAGGATGTGGCGGCCTGGGACGCGGGTGGCGACAAGGTCGCCAAGCGAAACCTGATCTGGTCGATCGTCGCCGAGCACGTCGGATTCTCGGTGTGGTCGATCTGGTCGGTCATGGTGCTGTTCATGCCGCAGGCCGTCTATGGCATCGACGCGGCGGGCAAGTTCTACCTCGTCGCCGTGCCGACGCTGGTCGGTGCGTTCATGCGCATCCCCTACACGGTGGCGCCTGCCAAGTTCGGCGGCCGAAACTGGACGATCGTCAGCGCGCTGCTGTTGCTCATCCCGACGGTGCTGGCGCTGTGGGCCATGACGACGCCGGGCACGACCTACACCACGTTCATGGTCGTGGCGGCCTTCGCGGGGTTCGGCGGGGGCAACTTCGCCTCGTCGATGACGAACATCAACGCGTTCTACCCGCAGCGGCTCAAGGGCTGGGCATTGGGTCTCAACGCAGGCGGCGGCAATATCGGTGTCCCGGTGATCCAGCTCGTCGGTCTGCTGGTGATCGCGACGGTGGGCAACACCGCAGCCGAACTGGTCTGCGCGATCTACCTGGTGCTGATCGGGGTGGCCGCGTTGGGCGCCGCACTGTTCATGGACAACCTGCAGAACCAGAGGTCCAACCTCGGCGCCCTCGTCGAAGCTTTGCGCTACAAGCACTCCTGGGTGATGAGCTTCCTCTACATCGGCACGTTCGGTTCGTTCATCGGCTTCTCGTTCGCGTTCGGCCAGGTTCTTCAGATCAACTTCCTCGCCGGTGGCGACACCCCAGCGCAGGCCGCGCTGCACGCGGCGTCGATCTCCTTCATCGGGCCGCTGCTTGGTTCGATCTCCCGGCCGTTCGGCGGCAAGCTCGCCGACCGGATCGGTGGCGGCAAGATCACGCTCTACACATTCGTCGCGATGATCTTCGCCGCGGGCATCCTGGTCGTCACCGGAATGATCGACGACGGTATGACCGGTGCGGTGACCAACAGCCAGATGACGGGCTATGTGGTCGGTTTCATCGTGTTGTTCGTCCTGTCGGGCATCGGCAATGGCTCGACCTACAAGATGATCCCGTCGATCTTCGAGGCGAAGGCCGCCGACAAGGACGGCTGGACCCCGGACGACAAGGCCACCTGGTCACGAAGCATGTCCGGTGCGCTGATCGGGTTCGCCGGTGCGGTGGGGGCGCTCGGCGGGGTGTTCATCAATGTGGCGCTGCGGCTGTCATATGTGGGTTCGGCGAAGTCGGCAACGAACGCCTTCTGGGTGTTCCTGGCGTTCTATGTGATCTGCGCGGTGGTGACCTGGTTCGTCTTCCTGCGGATGCAGTCGGTCCGTGCCGTCAGCGAGGAGCCCGTGGGTCGGGCACCCGCACCGGTCGCGGCGGGCTAATCGGAATCACGTGACCCAGACGACGCGAACCGCATGCTCGTACTGCGGGGTCGGTTGCGGGATCTCGGTGGAGACCCGGACCGACCCCCAGTCGGGTCTGCCCGTCATCGCGCGGGTGTCTGGAGACCGCCTGCACCCCAGTAACTTCGGTCGGCTGTGCACCAAGGGGGCGACCCACGCCGAGATGATGGCGGCCACGGACGGTCGACTGAGTACTGCGCTGGTCCGGCCGGCACGGGGGGAGGCGACGGCACCCGTCGACGTCGAGACGGCCGTGGCCGAGGCGGGGCGCCGGCTGCGGGAGATCCGCGATGAGCACGGCCCCGACGCGATAGCGCTCTACGTGTCGGGCCAGATGTCGATCGAGGCCCAGTACCTGGCCAACAAGCTGGCCAAGGGTTTCATCCGCACCGTGCACATCGAGTCGAACTCGCGGCTGTGCATGGCAAGCGCGGGAACGGGTTACAAGCAGTCGCTGGGTGCGGACGGACCGCCCGGCTCCTACGCCGACTTCGACACTAGCGATCTATTCTTCGTGATCGGCTCGAACATGGCCGACTGCCACCCGATTCTCTTCTTGCGCATGGCCGACCGGCTCAAGGCGGGTGCCAAATTGATCGTCGTGGATCCCCGGCGTACCACCACCGCTGAGCGCGCCGATCTCTACCTGCCGATCAGGCCCGGTACCGATCTGGCGCTTCTCAACGGACTGCTGCACCTGTTGGTCGAACGCGGCGACATTGATCAGGATTTCATCGTCGAGCACACCGAGGGCTGGCAGGCGATGCCGGAGTTCCTTGCCGATTACCCGCCCAGCGTCGTTGCCGATATCACGGGGCTTGACGAGGACGATATCCGCACGGCCGCAACGATGATCGCCGATGCAGGGGAGTGGATGACCTGCTGGACCATGGGGCTCAACCAGAGCACGCACGGCACGTGGAACACCAACGCGATCTGCAACCTGCACCTCGCGACCGGAGCGATCTGCCGGACCGGCAGCGGGCCAATGTCTCTGACCGGACAGCCGAACGCCATGGGCGGCCGCGAGATGGGCTACATGGGCCCGGGGCTGCCAGGGCAACGGGCCGTCACCTCCACCCAGGATCGCGCGTTCGTCGAGGAGCAGTGGGGCCTGGCGCCCGACACGATCCGCACCGATGTGGGACCGGGCACCATCGAGATGTTCGACATGATGCGCGGTGGCGATATCAAGGCCTGCTGGATCATCTGTACGAATCCCGTTGCCACGGTCGCCAATCGGAGCACGGTCATCGAAGGACTGGAGGCCGCCGACCTCGTCATCACCCAGGACGCCTACGCCGACACCGCCACCAACCGGTACGCCGACATCGTGCTGCCCGCAGCGCTGTGGGCCGAGGCCGACGCGGTGATGGTGAACTCCGAGCGCAACCTCACCCTGTTGGCGCAGTCGCTCCCCGCGCCGGGGCAGGCCAGACCCGACTGGGAGCTGATCTGCGGTGTCGCCGAGCACATGGGCTTCGGCGCCGACTTCGCGTACAAGTCCAGCGAGGATATCTTCGACGAGATCCGCCGGTTCTCCAATCCGCGTACCGGATACGACCTTCGCGGCGCGAGCTATGACCGACTGCGGGAGACACCGCTGCAGTGGCCCGTGGCACCGGGCGGAGCCTCCGACCGCAACCCCATCCGCTATCTCAACGACGGTGTGAGCCAGGACCTGTTCACCGACGAGTCGGGTCGCACACCGCGGCTCGCGTTCCCGACGCCCTCGCGCCGTGCCGTGTTCCACCCGCGCCCGCACATGGAGGCCCGCGAACTACCCGACGACGACTACCCGATGGTGCTGAACACCGGTCGCCTGCAACACCAATGGCACACCATGACCAAGACCGGCCGGGTCGACAAGCTCAATAGGCTCGACAACGGACCGTTCGTCGAGATACACCCCGACGACGCCGCTCGTTTCGGGATCGCGGACGGTGCGCGTGTCGAGGTGACCTCGCGACGGGGCCGGTCCGTGCTGCCCGCGGTGGTCACCGACCGGGTGCTGACCGGCACCTGCTTCGCTCCGTTTCACTGGAACGACGAGCACGGCACCGACCTCACCATCAACGCATTGACGAACGACGCCGTCGATCCGGTGTCGCTGCAACCCGAGTTCAAGGCGTGCGCCGTACGGCTCGTGCCGGTGCCGGTCGAGGCGACCTCGGCGCGGTTGTGGGTCGCCGCCGCGCCCGCCGGCGACGGTGAACTCGCAGGGGACGGTCCGCTGGTGCTGTGGGCATCGCAGACCGGCAATGCCGAGGAGTTCGCGACCACCGTGGCAGGGCGCCTGCACGGCTCGCGTCTGCTGGCGATGAACGACGCCAGCCTCGGCGACCTCGCCGACCGGCGCGACGTCGTGATCGTGACGAGCACATTCGGCGACGGGGGCCCACCCGACAACGGAGCCGACTTCTGGGATCGGCTCGAGGCACCCGACGCGCCCACCCTGGCAGGGGTGCGCTACGCGGTGTTCGGCATCGGCGACAGGTCGTATGACAACTTCTGTGGGCACGCGAAGTCGCTGGACCGCAGGCTGACCGACCTCGGCGCCAGCAGCGTTGTCGAGCGCACCGAGTGCGAGGTCTACGACGACGACCCCATGGCACTGTGGGCCGACCGGGTGGTCCAGGTTCTGGGGACCACCGATGTCGCCGGCGCCGCGCCAAGCGCTGCCGTTGGCAGCACGCGCGCAGCCGGACCACAACCGTTCACCCGAGCCGCGCCACTGCGAGTGCCTCTGAGCCGCAACGTCCTCCTGACGTCGCCGCGATCGGCCAAGGAGGTGCGGCAGTTCGGCTTCGACATCTCCGAGCACGACGTCACCTACTCCGTCGGCGATGCACTCGGCGTCCACGTCACCAATGCGCCCGCCGTCGTCGATGCCTGGCTGGCGGCCGCCGGTCTGTCCGGCAGTGAACCGGTGCACCTGGACGGGACGGATGTCGCCCTGCGGGACGCGTTGACGTCCTCCTACGATCTGTGCCGGGTGACACCCAACCTGCTGACCTTCGTCGCCGAGCGGTGCCGGGACCGCAAGGCCGCACGGATGCTGGCGAGATCATCGGCCAGCCGAGATGCCTGGCTGCACAATCGCAACGGCATCGACGTGCTCGAGGAGTTCGCCGTGCGCGCGGACCCCGTCGAGTGGCAGGACGTCCTCGTCCGGCTCACCCCCCGCTCGTACTCGATAGCGTCCAGCCCACTGGTGAGTCCCCACGAGGTGCAGCTGACGGTGTCGGTGGTCCGCTACCGCAACCCCCGGGGCGTCCAGCGCGGAGGAGCGGCGTCGACCCTCCTGGCGGACAGGGCCACGCACGCCGAGGTGTTCCTGCAGCCGTCGCCGCACTTCCGCCCTCCCGAGGACGGCGCGACGCCGATGATCATGGTCGGCCCGGGCACGGGCGTCGCCCCGTTCCGCGGTTTCCTGCAGGAGCGTCGCGCGCTCGGGCATCAGGGGCCGAACTGGCTGTTCTTCGGCGAACAGCACCGCGCCGAGAACTACTACTACCGCGACGATCTCGAGGACATGGTGCGCGACGGCCTGTTGAACCGTCTGGACCTGGCCTTCTCCCGGGATCAGGCGCGCCGGGTCTACGTGCAGCACAAGATGTCCGACTACGGCGCAGACGTGTGGCGTTGGCTCGAGGACGGTGCGCACCTCTACGTGTGCGGCGACGCGAGTCGGATGGCCAAGGACGTCGACGACACGTTGACGGCGATCATCCGTACCCACGGCCGTCTGTCGGACTCGGCCGCGCGTGACTACAAGCGTGAACTCGTCGCGACGAAACGCTACGTCCGCGACGTCTACTGAGGTCGTGCGCCGCACCGCTAGCATGGAGAACGACAATTCTCAGCGTTAGGGGATGCCGTGCCGGACGGGTCGGACAGGGACCAGGTGCTCGCCGCCGCGGATCGGTTGTTCAACGAACGTGGGATACAGGCCGTCGGAATGGACGCCATTCGTGATGCCGCCGGCGTCTCCCTGAAGCGGCTCTACCAGTACTTCCCATCCAAGAGCGAGCTGGTTTCGGCGGTACTCGAGCAGCGCGACGGCGATGTGCGTCGGGCCATGGCCGCCTTCGTGGAGGGCCGGGCCGATGACCCGACAGATCGGGTCCTCGCGGTCTTCGACTACTTGGCCGAGTGGTTCGCCCAACCCAGCTTCCGCGGCTGCATGTTCATCAACTCGGTCGGCGAGCTAGGCGGTACGTCCGACGACGTCCAGCGGATCGCGCGGTGCCACAAACTCGCACTGCGGGACTACCTGGCCGAACTCGCCGAAGCGTGCGGTCTCGCGCGCGATGTCGCCGACCAACTCGCGATCCTCGCCAACGGGGCGATGGTCGCCGCCGCCATCTATGACAGTGGTGCCGAGGCTGCGGACTCGGCTCGCAGTGCGGCGACTGCGGTGCTCGCAGCCGCGCAGCGCGCCGACTAGCCACACCGGCCTTGCCAGAGAACGTACGTTCTCCTATGCTCGTCCGTGGGAGAACGTTGGTTCTCCGGCCTACCGACACCGAGGGATGCTGTGATGACTGCCTTTGCCACTCGATTCAGGACGACGACGGTTGAGGGTTGGGAGGTGTTCTACCGTGAGGCCGGCGACCCCGCGAATCCGACAGTGGTTCTCCTGCATGGGTTTCCGACCAGCTCGCACATGTTTCGCACGCTGATGGCGGAGCTGTCCGACGAATACCACCTGATCGCGCCGGACTACATCGGCTTCGGCAACTCCGCGGCGCCCTCAGTCGACGAGTTCGATTACAGCTTCGACAATCTCACCCGCGTCGTGGAGGGCCTGCTCGATCAACTGGGTCTTCAGCGCTTCGCCCTCTACATCCAGGACTACGGTGCGCCCATCGGGCTGCGCATCGCCAGCCGGTCACCCGAGCGGGTGAGTGCGCTGATAAGCCAGAGTGGCAACGCGTATGTGGAGGGTTTCACCCCGTTCTGGGACACCCTGTTCGCCCACGCCAAGGATCGCGCCGCCAACGAGGCGGCGACGCGCGAGCTGTTGGGTGCCAATGCGACTCGCTGGCAGTACACGCACGGCGTGCCTGCCGACAGATTGGAGCGCATCGCGCCAGAGGCCTGGCAACTGGATCAGGCCGGCCTGGATCGACCCGGAAACGCTGCGATCCAGCTGCAACTGTTCTGGGACTATCAGTTCAACCTCGACGCCTACCCCGCATTCCAGGAGTACTTCCGCACCCATCAGCCGCCGACCCTGGTGGCATGGGGCCGCAACGACGAGATCTTCGGCCCCGCTGGCGCGGAGGCGTTCCGCCGCGACCTGCCCAACGCCGAGATCCATCTGCTCGACGCCGGACACTTCGCCCTGGAGACCCACGGTGACGAGATCGCCGCGTTGATGCGCAACCTCCTCCGTGCGGTGTGAGACTGAGACCATGGACGAAGGTCGTCAGCCGTTCCCGCCATTCACCCTTGAGACCGCCACACAGAAGGTGCAGGCTGCGGAGGACGCATGGAACACCTGCGACCCGCACCGGGTGAGCCTGGCGTACACACCCGACTCGCAGTGGCGCAACCGTGACAAGCACATCGTTGGTCGTCAGCAGATCGTGGCGTTCCTGACGCAGAAGTGGGAGCGCGAACTCGAGTATGCGTTGCGAAAGAGCCTGTGGGACTTTCACGGCAATCGGATCAGTGTGCGGTTCCAGTACGAATGCCGCGACGCAGCCGGGCAGTGGTATCGCAGCTACGGCAACGAGCTGTGGGAGTTCACTCCGGCCGGTCTGATGTCGAGACGGGAGGCGAGCATCAACGACCTCCGAATTGACGAATCAGAGCGTCGCCACTTCGGTCCACGGCCGGAAACCGAACACGGCCAGGACATTCCGCTGTGGTGACGTGCCGCCCGACGGCAGTCAGCCGCGCTGCAGCACGAAGAAGAGGAAGCTCGGGCCGGTAGTGAGGGCTCGGTATTCCTCGGGGAACAGCTCGCGGGCGGCCGGCGCGGGCTGCGGCTCGCTGATGACGGAGATGCGAAAGCCCGCGGCGGTGAAGGCGTCGGTCATCGCATGCAGCGGCCGGGCCCAGAAGCGCATCGGGACGGTCTGGCCGCCCATGGTCCAGTCAAAGTCCCATGTGTAGGTCTGGAAGTAATCGGCACTGTGCCCGGCCAGGCGTTGGATGCCGTAGGCCACGAAGGGATGGTCGACCGAGACGAGCAGTCGGCCGCCCGCTGTGAGCACGCGCCGCAGCTCGGCAAGTGTCGGCCCCCAGTCCTCCAGATAGTGCAACACCAGGGACGCGACGACGTCGTCGAACTCGCCATCGGGGAAGGGCAGCGGGTCGGCCAGGTCGGCGATCTGCAGGTCCACGTCGGCGCCGAGGCGCCGCCGGGCCAGCCCAAGCATCCCGGCGCTCGCGTCGATGCCGGTCACCACGGCCCCGCGATCGCGCAACGCCATGGACAGGGGGCCCGAGCCGCAGCCCGCGTCGAGGATCCGCCTGCCGGCCACATCCCCGGCGAGTTCCAGCATCGCGGGCCGTTCGTAATAGGCGTTGTAGAGGCTGGCCTCGTTCTCGGCTGAGTACGCCTCGGCGAAGGCGTCGTAGTCGTTCGCGCGGGCCGGAACAACGGGATCTGCTCGATCATCTGGCAGCGACGTCATGGGGTCCATCCTGGCGGACTCCACGGGTTCGGCGCCGTGATGCCCGCCCGGGTGTCACCATTTGCCGATGAGGATCTTTGGGCTGGCCCTGCCGGTGCTGTGTGCGGCAGCGGCTATCACCGTCGCCCCGACCGCGTCAGCCCTGCCCGGCTACCAGGCGTGTCCCGCACCGGAGGGGCATCTGGTCGAGGTGGGGGGAGCCGCGACCTGTGTGGAGGCATCGGCGGCCGTCGACGGCTACGACTGGGCCGGCGAGAGGGTTCAGTTCATTGGGCGCTTCGACTGCTACACCGCCCCCGCCGACGTCAGGCCGATCGTGTTGATCTGCGCCGACGGTGACGACGAAGTGGTGATGTCGCAGACGTAGCACCGCTCGCCGGGGTACGGTCGCGACCATGACTGAACCCCCAATCGACGTGAAACTGCCTGGCCGCCTTGGTGATCCGACGCTCGAACTCCGCACCGATCCACGATCGGATCCCAGGATGGTCGCCCTGTTCGCGCCGTTCGGTCTCGACGTGACCGCGCCACCACTCCCGGTCGACAGACAGTCGCCGGTCGAGGAGCTGCTGGCCGTCGCCGCTGCCAGCGAGCAGGCCTTCGACGGTGTGTTCGCCGCATTGCTCGCCGACGTGCGCAAGGCTGAGGGAGTCGAGTCCAGGGTCGAGAACATCTCGGGTGTCGACGGCAACGACATCACGCTGTACATCGACCGGCCCGTCGGCGCGTCGGGGCCGCTGCCCGGTCTGCTGCACCTGCACGGCGGCGGTATGGCGATCCTGGCGGCCGGCACCGCCGCCGTCTGGCGGACCAGGTTGGCCGAACGTGGCTGCGTCGTGGTGGGGGTCGAGTTCCGCAACTCCGCAGGCGCACTCGGTCCACATCCCTACCCGGCCGGGCTCAACGACTGCGCCAGCGCGCTTGACTGGATGCACGCCCACCGCGACGATCTCGGGCTGTCATCGATCGTGGTGACCGGTGAGTCCGGCGGCGGCAATCTGTCGCTCGCGACGACGCTGAAGGCCAAGCGGGAGGGACGACTGGACCGGATCGACGGCGTCTACGCCCAGGTGCCGTTCATCTTCGGCGGCTACGACGCACCCGATCCGGCGCTGCCGTCGTTGATCGAGAACGACGGCTACTTTCTGGGGGCCAGCGTCATGACGGTGATGGCCGCGGTCTACGACCCGACGGGTGAGCACGCCCGCGACCCGCTGGCGTGGCCGTACTACGCCACTACTGCCGACCTGGAGGGCCTGCCTCCGCACGTCATCACCACCGACGAACTGGATCCGCTGCGCGACGAGGGGTTGGCGTACCTGCGTGCGCTGCAGCGGGCCAACGTCATCGCGACCGGCCACACCTACAACGGTGTCAGTCATGCGGGAGAGCTACTGGCCGCCGCCGCGCTGCCCGAAGTGTTCGAGCGGGCGCTGGCCGATGTGACGGCCTTCGCGGCCGGCGTGAGCCGGGCCGCCGTACTTCAATGATGAGTGTCCGAGGGGGGACTTGAACCCCCACGCCCGTTAATAGGGCACTAGCACCTCAAGCTAGCGCGTCTGCCATTCCGCCACTCGGACAAGCGAGCGCCTAAGGCTAACGGATCGGATACCCCGGACCCAAACCCGGTGGGTGCACCAGTGGTACGAATGGTGACTGTGACTGCATATCCGGAGGCAATTGACGAGGTGGTCGACCTCGTCAGCGAGTTGATCCGGTTCGACACCTCCAACACCGGCGACCCCGAGACCACCAAGGGCGAGGCCGAGTGCGCGCGCTGGGTGGCCGCGAAACTCGAGGAGGCCGGCTTCGAGACCGAGTACATCGAGGCGGGGGCTCCCGGCCGAGGCAACGTGTTCGCGAGGCTTCGCGGTGCCGACCCCGAGCGTGGCGCGCTGATGATCCACGGCCACCTCGACGTCGTCCCCGCCGAACCCGCGGACTGGAGCGTGCACCCGTTCTCCGGGGCCGTGGCGGACGGCTACGTGTGGGGCCGCGGCGCGGTCGACATGAAGGACATGGTCGGCATGACGATCGCCGTGGCCCGGCGCTTCAAGCGGGCAGGTATCACCCCGCCGCGTGACCTCGTGTTCGCGTTCCTGTCCGATGAGGAGCACGGCGGCAAGTACGGCGGCCAATGGCTGGTGGACAATCGGCCGGACCTGTTCGAGGGCGTCACCGAGGCGATCGGCGAGGTCGGTGGCTTCTCACTGACGGTGCCCACCCGTGACGGCGGTGAGCGCAGGCTCTACCTCATCGAGACCGCGGAGAAGGGCATCGCGTGGATGCGGCTGTCCGCGCGCGGTCGCGCCGGCCACGGCTCGATGGTGCACGACGACAACGCGGTCACCGCGGTCGCCGAGGCGGTGGCCCGGCTCGGGCGCCACCAGTTCCCGCTGGTGCTCACTGAGCCTGTCGCGCAGTTCCTCACCGCCGTCGGGGAGGAGACCGGCTACGAGTTCGACGTCAACTCACCCGATCTCGAAGGCGCCATCGCCAAGCTCGGCGACATCGCCCGCATCGTCAGCGCGACACTGCGCGACACGGCCAACCCGACCATGCTCAAGGCCGGCTACAAGGCCAACGTCATTCCGGCGACCGCCGAGGCCGTCATCGACTGCCGCGTGCTGCCGGGCCGCCGGGAGGCCTTCGAACGCGAGGTCGACGAGCTGATCGGCCCACACGTCACCAAGACGTGGGAGCGCGACCTGCCGTCAGTGGAGACGACCTTCGACGGTGATCTGGTCGACGCCATGAACGCCGCGCTGCTCGCGATCGACCCCGAGGCGCGCACCGTGCCCTACATGCTGTCCGGGGGAACCGACGCGAAGGCGTTCGTGCGCTTGGGGATTCGCTGCTTCGGGTTCGCGCCACTGCGCCTGCCGCCGGACCTGGACTTCGCGTCGTTGTTCCACGGCGTCGACGAACGGGTACCCGTCGATGCACTCGAGTTCGGCACCAGGGTTCTCGAGCACTTCCTGCGCAACTGCTGACCATTCATCACGCATCACCCCCCGCAGTCACCACCGAGAGGAAACACATGAGCACCCCGTACGACAATCTTCCGCAGCTGCCCACGTTCACGCTCACCAGCAAGGACGTCACCGACGGTCAGCCACTCGCCAACGATCAGGTCAGCGGAATCATGGGGGCCGGGGGATCGGATGTGTCGCCGGACCTGAGCTGGTCGGGATTCCCCGAGGAGACCCGCAGCTTCGCCGTCACCGTCTATGACCCCGACGCGCCGACCGGATCGGGCTTCTGGCACTGGGCGGTGGCCAATCTGCCCGCCACGGTCACTCACCTCCCCGCAGGCGTCGGCGACGGCAGCCACAGCGGCTTCCCGGGCGATGCCGTCACGCTGGCGAACGACGCGGGCCTGAAGCGCTTCATCGGCGCCGCACCGCCCGCAGGGCACGGGCCGCACCGCTACTTCATCGCCGTGCACGCCGTCGACGTGGAGAAGCTGGATCTGCCTGAGGGCGCCACACCGGCATACCTGGGGTTCAACCTGTTCGGCCACGCCATCGCACGCGCGGTCATCCACGGCACGTACGAGCAGAAGTAGCCCGGCCCTAGCCCGCCCAACGTGAAGAAGATTGCGAAACGCCGCTCAAAACTCGCAAAGACCTTCACGTTCGGCGCGGTAGGACAGCTCGAATTGACTGGGCGACTGGCTTTTTCTGGAAACTGACGTATGGTCGCGGCTGAGTGATTGCCACTTCGAAAACAGGAGCGACAATGGCTGACAAGAAGCCCGGTAAGAATCTGAAGAAGCCCGCGCAGTCGATCAAGGAACGCCGCGCAGAGAAGCGTGAACGCGGCGCCGAGGCGGGTGAACTCGTCCGGAAGCGCAAGGGCTGAGCCTGAGCGATTAAACGGCTAGTCGATTGCCGATCCGACGGCGTCGGCCAGCGTCGCGAAGCCACCCTGGCGGAGCCGCTGGGCGATGCCGTCGTGAATGTGCTTGGGCCACAGGCCGCCACCGTAGATGAAGCCCGTGTAGCCCTGCACCAGTGATGCCCCCGACACGATGCGCTCCCACGCGTCGTCGGCCGTCTCGATGCCGCCGACGCTGATCAGGACGAGACGGTCACCGACGCGGCGGTACAGCCTGCGCAGCACCTCCGCGGACCGCTGGGCGACTGGCGCGCCGGACACCCCGCCTGCGCCCAGTTCGGCCACACCCGGGGTCAGCAGGCCGTCGCGCGATATCGTGGTGTTGGTCGCGACGATGCCCGCCAGCCCGAGTTCTACCGCCAGATCGGCGATCTCGTCGATGTCGGCGTCGGACAGGTCCGGCGCGATCTTGACCAGGACGGGTGTGGTGGTCTCTGCCCGCACCGCCGACAGGATCGGGCGCAGTGACTCCACGGCCTGCAGATCGCGCAGCCCCGGCGTGTTCGGGGACGAGACGTTCACCACCAGGTATGCCGCCAACGGGCCCACCAGGCGGGCACTCTCGGCGTAGTCGGCGACGGCGTCCTCGGGCGGGGTGGTCTTGGTCTTGCCGATGTTCACCCCGATCGGCACGTCGGCGGTGTTGCGGCTCAGTCGCAGGGCCAGTTCGCCTGCGCCGTGGTTGTTGAACCCCATCCGGTTGAGCAGCCCGCGGTCGTCGGGCAGCCGGAACAAACGTGGCTTCGGGTTACCCGGCTGTGCCTGTGCGGTCACCGTGCCGATCTCGGCGTAGCCGAAACCCAGGGCGCCCCAGGAATTGAGGCCGGTGCCGTCCTTGTCGAATCCGGCCGCCAGCCCCAGCGGGCCGGGGAAGCGCACGCCCAACACGGTGGACGCCAGGATCGGGTCGCCCGCACCCAGGTATCTGTTCAGGCCGCGACGCAGCGGCCGGGTACCGGTGAGCGCCCGAAACAGGGCGAATATCGCGGTGTGAATCCGCTCGGGATCGACCAGGAACAGGATTCGGCGCAGCAGTGCGTACATCAGGTGCCCGGCAGATCGCCGACGAGGAGGCGGTCTGCTGCGGTCTTTCTACGCCGCAGCAGAACCCGTCGGCTTCCGTCGGTGTAGAGCCGCACGCGGGTGAGTTCCCAACCGCGGTACTCGGCCTCGATCGACAGCCGGGTGGAGGCGGAAACGCGGGTCACGTCGGGCGGAAGGCGCAGCGGAATCCAGTCGAAGTCGTCGGACAGCTCGGACTCCCATGCCGCGGGCATCCGGCCCCGCCCAAGTGCCGTCACCGCGAGGCCCCCGTGATCACCTGCACGCCCGCTCCCGACCCCGACACCACGTACAGGGTGTCGGAATCGTCATCGAAGGCCAGGGAGTTCGGTTGCTGCACGGTTGGATAGCGCACCTTTTCGACGGGTATTCCGGTGGCCAGATCGTAACCAACGACGCTGTTCGTCGCGGTCTGCGACACCCAGGCCAGCCCTGAGGATCCCGCCAGCCCGTAGGGCGCGCCGCTCACCGGGTAGCGCTGCCGCAGCATGAGCGGGTCGGTGCCGAACACCAGCAGCGCCTCGCCGCGGGTGTCGGCGACCAGCACCCGGCCCGCGGTGTCCGTGGCGATGGTCGTGGCGCCCTCGCCGGCGCGCAGTGCGTGCTCGGCCTTGGTGCCCGCGGCGTCGACCGACGTCACCGAGGTCTGGCCGCGATCCAGCACGATGACCGTGTCGCCTTGTGCGGCAAGCGCGTCCACTCGCGCGAAGATCTGAAGCCGCGCCTTTACCGCGGTGTCGTCGCCCAGCGTGTACACCGCTCCATCGGCACTGCCGAGGACCACGGTGCCATCGCCGCGCCGGGTGATCGCCGTGAAGTCGACGTCGGCGGCGTCATCGACTCCGAACTGCGCTACAGCACCGTCGGCGAGGTCGATGCGCACGTAGCCACCCCGCGTCGACGCGTACACGGTGCCTTCCCCGTCGCCCGCCAGTGCCGTCGCGGCACCCGGCAGTGGCACGGTCCGGGGTGGCCCGGCGGGTCCGAAGGCCGTCAGGACGGATTGGCCGGCGGAATCGCTGCTCAATACCGCCAGAGTTCGCGTGCCCTCATCGAAGACGCTGGTCAGGCCCGGCCCCAGCGGGCGCACGGTTCCGGCTGGGGCTTGTGTGACGGCAGGGGACGCCGCGGCCGAAGCGGGGATGATGGTCGGCGGCGGCGCGTCGCCCGGCTTCTGGGAGCACGCCGCCCCGGCAACCACGATCACAGTCAGCAGTGCACTGTGAGCGAGACGATTCGCGAGTTTTCGAAGATGTGGCAAAGGGTAGCTCTCGATATGTGCGTACTGATGGGCAGGTTTGGGCAAGTCTAGGCAAGCTCGTGTTCACCGCTTATTCGCATCCGCGTCGCCACGCGGTGGATGCAACGGTACGGTTCCGAACATGACCCTTGCGACCGATAGGGAAGCGAAGAGCGACGAGTTCGCCCTCGAGGACATCTCAACGGGTCTGTTCGCGAGTGGCTTTGGCAGGGTCGGCGACGGTAGGACTTTCTCCTTCCAGGTCGATCGCGGCACATTGCGCCTTGAGGTCTATCGACCGCGGATCCTCGGCCCGGTGCCCCAGGTCGAGGATGTGGTCGCGACCTCCACCCGCAGTCTGGTCCACGTCGACACCACCGATGAGCGCAGCCTCGGCGCCGCGGTGCGCGATGCCGTCGCGCAGGCTCAACCGGTGCCGCGTCCGGGTCGCTGACCCCAGCTCACGGTACGGTCGTCGGCGTGATCGACGTCGCGGCCATGTCATGGCTACAGGTAGCCGTGCTGGCGGTGGTGCAGGGCCTCACGGAGTTTCTGCCGGTGTCCTCATCCGGTCATCTCGCCATCGCCTCGCAGCTGTTCTTCGCCGATGATGCGGGTGCCTCGTTCACCGCGGTCACCCAGCTCGGCACCGAACTCGCGGTGCTCGTCTACTTTGCCAAGGACATCCGTCGCATCCTGGTGTCCTGGTTCGCCGGCCTGCGCAACGCGGCACGTCGCGACTCCGATTACTGGCTGGGCTGGTGGGTGATCATCGGCACAATCCCGATCTGCGTGCTGGGCCTGCTGTTCAAGGATCAGATCCGCGGCGGCGTCCGCAACCTGTGGATCGTCGCGATCGCCCTGATCGTGTTCTCCGTGGTGATCGCCGCCGCCGAGTACTTCGGCAAGCAGACCCGCCAGGTGGAGCAGCTGACGTGGAAGGACGCCGTCATCGTGGGCCTGGCTCAGTGCCTCGCCCTGGTGCCCGGTGTCTCGCGCTCCGGTGCGACCATCAGCGCCGGCCTGTTCCTGGGTCAGAGCCGCGAGGTCGCGGCCAGATTCGGGTTCCTGTTGGCCATTCCGGCAGTCCTGGCATCGGGTCTCTTCTCGCTGCCCGACGCCTTCGCCCCGGTCACGGAGGGCATGAGTGCGACGGGACCCCAGCTGGTGGTGTCCATCGTGATCGCGTTCGTGGTCGGCTACGCGGCGGTCGCGTGGTTCCTGAAGTTCCTGGTGCGCCACGGCATGTACTGGTTCGTCGGGTACCGGGTGGTCCTGGGCGTCGTCGTGCTGATTCTGCTCGGCACAGGAGTGCTGGTGGGCCAGTGACCGTCATCCTGCTGCGGCACGGCCGCTCGACGTCCAACACCGCCCACACCCTGGCCGGCCGGTCCGAGGGTGTCGATCTCGACGACAAGGGCATGGCCCAGGCCGCGGGGATCGTCGACCGGATCGGTGCGCTACCGATCAAGGCGATCGTGCGTTCGCCGCTGCTGCGGTGCGCGCGCACCGTCGACCCGCTGGCCGCCGCGCTCGGCGTCGAACCGGTCATCGACGAACGCCTGGTTGAGGTCGACTACGGACAGTGGACCGGTCGCAAGATCGCCGAGCTGTTCAAAGAGCCGCTGTGGACCGTGGTGCAGCAGCAGCCAAGCGCCGCGGTGTTTCCCGAGGGTGAGGGGTTGGCGCAGGTGCAGGCCCGCGCCGTGGCCGCGGTGCGCGAACACGACCGCCGCCTCGCCGAGGGCGCCGACGGTGACGTGCTGTGGGTCGCGTGCACACACGGTGATGTGATCAAGGCGGTGCTGGCCGATGCGCTTGGCGTCCACCTCGACGGTTTTCAGCGCATCACCGCCGATCCCGCATCGATGAGCGTGATCCGCTACACCGCGGTCCGACCGTTCGTGTTGCACGTCAACCACACCGGGGCCGACCTCACAACGGCACTGACGCCGAAGCCCGAACAGGGTCCGGACTCGGACCAGGTGGCGAGTACGGACGCCGTCGTGGGCGGTTCCACCGACTGACAGGCGATCCTCGGAATGACAGAGGCACCGCCCATACCGGTATTTTGGAAAGGCCATGACCCGCTCGATTCACGTCTTCCGCTCACCCGACCGCTTCGTGGCCGGGACGGTCGGGCAACCGGGAAACCGGACGTTCTACCTCCAGGCCGTGCACGACACCAGGGTGGTGTCGGTGATGCTGGAGAAGCAGCAGGTAGCCGTCCTCGCCGAACGCATCGCCGCACTGCTGTTGGAGATCAACCGCCGGTTCGGCACGCCCATCCCGCCCGACACCGGTGAGGTTGAGGACCTGAGCCCGCTGGTCATGCCGGTGGACGCGGAGTTCCGGGTCGGCACGATGGGCCTGGGCTGGGACTCCGAGGCCGAGACAGTGGTGGTGGAGCTGCTCGCCGTGTCCGACACCGAGTTCGACGCGTCGGTGGTGCTCGATGACGCCGAGGACGGACCCGACGCCGTTCGCGTGTTTCTGTCCCCGGAGTCGGCGCGTGAGTTCGCGACACGATCCAATCGGGTGATCTCGGCGGGACGACCGCCGTGTCCACTGTGTGACGAACCTCTCGATCCGGCGGGCCACATCTGCGTTCGAACCAACGGGTACCTGCGCGGCGCACTGGGCGAGTCCGGCGAGCCCGGCGAGTCCGCCGATGATTTCTGAGGGGCAGCCGGGCGGGATCGACGGTGAGGTACTGCGCCGCGGTGAGCTGACCGTCCTCGGGCGGATCCGCTCCGCGAGCAACGCCACGTTCCTGTGCGAGGCCCACCTCGACGACCACGAGACGCACTGCGTCTACAAGCCGGTCGCGGGGGAGGCGCCACTGTGGGACTTCCCCGACGGCACGCTGGCCGGTCGCGAGTACGCCGCCTACCTGGTCTCGGCTGCGCTCGGCTGGGACATCGTGCCCTACACCATCATTCGCGACGGACCCGCGGGTTCGGGCATGGTGCAGCTGTGGGTCGATCAGCCCGGTGACGCACTCGATGACGATCCCGACGCCGGACCGGATCTGGTGGATCTGGTGCCCGCGGGAAAGGTGCCGCCGGGGTATCTGCCGATTCTGCAGGCCTACGACTACGCCGGTGACGAGGTCACGCTCGTGCACGCCGACGACATCCGCCTGCGCCGGATGGCGGTCTTCGACGTGCTGATCAACAACGCCGACCGCAAGGGCGGGCACATCCTGTCGGGTGTGGACGGCCGGGTCCACGGCGTCGACCACGGCGTGAGCCTGCACAGCGAGGACAAGCTGCGCACCGTGCTGTGGGGGTGGGCGGGCAAACCCGTCGACGACGAGACCCTGGCGCAGGTCGCGATCCTGCGCGACGACCTCCGGTCCGGTCTTGGCGAGGCCCTCGGTGAGCATGTCACCGGCCGCGAGATCGAGGCCCTGCTGGCGAGAACCGTTGCATTGCTGAACGATCCGGTGATGCCGACGCCGGATCGGCACCGCCCGATCCCGTGGCCGGCCTTCTGAGCCGCCGTAGGTGGTGCAACGTCGCTCACCGCGCGGAGCAGTGTTCTACGCTGGCGATCATGACCGATCATGACCGGGCTGCCGCCCGCCGCGAGATCACCGACGCGCTGCAGAAGGCGCTCGACCGCAGGCACGAGGTGCTCGACGCGATCGTCGAGGCCAGTGACAAGGCGTCTGCCGTGGAGACGATCGCGAAACTGCTCGACACCTCGCACCTGGGAGCCGAGGCTGTCATGGGGATGTCATTCGACCGTCTGACCCGGGACTCGCGACGGCGGATCGCCGAGGAACTCGAGGATCTCAACAAGCAGCTCACGTTCACGTTCGCAGACCGCCCGGCCAGTTCGGGTGAGGGTCTGGTGCTGCGACCGTTCTCGGACGCCGTAGACCGCGACATCTTCGCCGCGCGCACCGACGACGTCGGGGCCACCGGTGACGGTTCCGGCGGGCCCGCGGGCAGCCTTGACGATGAGATCAGTGCCGCCGTCGGCCGGGTGTCGGCCGAGGAGGCGGTGTGGTTCGTCGCCGAGGAGGCCACCGAGAAGGTCGGCATGGTGTTCGGTGAACTCGTCGGTGGCGAGGTGAACGTGCGGATCTGGATTCATCCCGACCACCGTCACCGAGGCTTCGGCACCGCGGCCCTGCGGCGTTGCCGCTCAGAGATGGCGGCCTACTTCCCGGCGGTACCCATGGTGGTTCGGGCGCCCGGCGCGACTCCCAAGTGAGCGATGTCGGCGCCGCCGACGACGTGAATGACGCCGCACTGGCCGCGCGGGTGGCGCAGGAGGCCGGCGAGTACCTGCTGGCGGTGCGCGACGAGGTCGGTTTCGGTGACCCCTACGGCCTCGGCGACGCAGGCGACCGGCGCGCCAACGACCTCATCCTGAGACTCCTGCGTGAGGCGCGCCCCGACGACGCCGTGTTGTCCGAGGAATCGCCCGACAACCTGGCCAGGCTCCGCGCCGACCGGGTGTGGATCGTCGACCCGGTGGATGGCACCCGCGAGTTCTCCATGCCGGGCCGGGTCGACTGGGCGGTGCACATCGCCCTGTGGCAGCGCAACGACGGTGGTCCGGGCGGCCGCATCACCGACGCCGTGGTCGGGCTTCCCGCCGTCGACACGGTGTACCGCACCGACACCGTGACCGGTCCGCCGCCGCGCGAGCCGGGCCCGATCCGGGTGGCCACCAGCCGCAACCGGCCGCCGACGGTGCTGTGGTGGCTGCGCGACATCCTTGACATCGAGTTGGTCGGGATGGGGTCGGCGGGCGCCAAGGCGATGGCACTGGTGCGCGGTGATGTCGACGCCTACATCCACGCGGGCGGCCAGTGGGAGTGGGACTCGGCCGCACCGGCGGGCGTGGTCTGGGCCGCAGGCCTGCACGCGACGCGCATCGACGGATCGCCCCTGGTCTACAACCGTCCCGACCCCTACCTGCCCGACTTTCTGATGTGCAGGCCTGAACTCGCCGACACGCTGCTCGAGGGCATCCGGTCCATTCTCTGATCCCCGTCGGGGCCCATCGGGAATGGATCGAGCCAATCGGGCGTCCAAGACGGACAGACACGCACACCATCGGAGGACGTTCTGAGCGCACACCCTAGAGTCGGAGCCATGCAATCCTGGCCGGCGTCCTCCGTTCCGGCCCTGCCGGGGCAGGGTCCGCAGTTGCGTCTGTACGACAGCGCCGATCGTCAGATTCGTCCGGTGGCCGCCGGTGAGACCGCGACCATGTACGTGTGTGGCATCACGCCGTACGACGCGACGCACCTCGGCCACGCCGCCACCTATCTGACGTTCGACCTGGTGTACCGGGTGTGGCTCGACTCGGGCCACCGTGTGCACTACGTGCAGAACGTCACCGATGTTGACGACCCGCTGTTCGAGCGGGCGCTGCGCGACGGTGTCGACTGGCGTGATCTCGGCGCCGACCAGACCCAGCTGTTCCGCGACGATATGGCGGCCCTTCGCGTGCTGCCGCCGCATGACTACGTCGCCGCCACCGATGCCATCGCCGAGGTCATCGAACTGGTCGAGAAACTCCTCGCGGCGGGAGCGGCCTATGTCGTCGACGACGCCGAGTTCCCGGACGTGTACTACCGCGCGGACGCCACCGACCAGTTCGGCTACGAGTCGGGGTATGACCGTGACACCATGCTCCGACTCTTCGGCGAACGCGGCGGCGACCCCGACCGGCCCGGTAAGACCGATCAGCTCGACGCCCTGCTGTGGCGTGCCGAGCGTCCCGGCGAGCCCAGCTGGCCGTCACCGTTCGGTCCCGGACGCCCGGGCTGGCACGTCGAGTGCTCCGCCATCGCGCTGACTCGCATCGGCACTGGCCTCGACATTCAGGGCGGTGGCAGCGATCTGGTCTTCCCGCACCACGAGTACTCCGCCGCGCACGCCGAATCGGCAACGGGGGAGCGCAGATTCGCCCGCCACTACGTCCACGCCGGGATGATCGGCTGGGACGGCCACAAGATGAGCAAGAGCCGCGGCAACCTGGTGCTGGTGTCAAGGCTGCGCGCCCAAGGCGTTGAGCCCGCGGCCATCCGCCTGGGATTGTTCGCCGGGCACTACCGTGCCGACCGGTCGTGGAGCGATGCAGTGCTCGACGAGGCCCGGGCGCGGCTCAGCAGGTGGCGCGCCGCGACCGCGCTATCGACGGCTCCCGACGCCACCGACGTGATCGCTCGCGTGCGCAGATACCTCGCCGACGACCTCGACACGCCCAAAGCGATTGCCGCGCTCGATGGTTGGTGTACCGATGCGCTCGAGTACGGCGGGCATGACGTATCAGCACCGAACGCCGTCCGCACGGCCGTCGACGCGTTGTTCGGCATCGAGCTGACCTAGCGCGAAGGCACCGACCCCGCCCGTCCGATCGGTGGTTGGAGTACGTTTCGCGTCATGTCTTCTGTGCGCGGAAAGGTCGTATTCATCACCGGCGGGGCAGCAGGAGTCGGTGCTGAGGTGGCACACCGGCTACACGCCAAGGGCGCCAAGCTGGTGCTCACCGATATCGACGAGGATCTACTGACCCGGCAGCGGGACGAGCTCGGCACCGATCGCGTTCTCACGATCGTCGCCGACGTGCGTGATCTCCCGGCGATGCAGGGTGCCGCCGCGGCGGCCGTCGAGAGGTTCGGCGGTATTGACATCGTGCTGGCCAACGCGGGTATCGCCAGTTACGGCTCGGTGCTGCAGGTCGATCCGGAGGCGTTCAAGCGGGTGCTCGACATCAACGTGCTCGGGGTGTTCCACACCATGCGCGCAACGCTGCCCTCGGTGATCGAGCGCCGCGGATACGTGCTGATCGTGTCATCGCTGGCCGCGTACGCCGCTGCCCCCGGTCTGGCGCCCTACAACGCCTCCAAGGCGGCCGTCGAGCACTTCGCGAACGCCCTGCGTCTGGAGGTCGCGCATCGTGGCGTCGACGTGGGTTCGGCGCACATGTCGTGGATCGACACCGCACTGGTCCGCGACAGCAAGGCCGATATGTCCACATTCGGCGAGATGCTGTCGAGGCTGCCGGGACCGCTGAAGACCACCACGTCCGTGGCGCGGTGCGGCGAGGCCTTCGTCAAGGGCATCGAGCGGCGCCGCACCAGGGTTAACTGCCCGGGCTGGGTTGGCCTGGTCCGCTGGCTGCGGCCGATCCTGTCCACCCGAGTGGGCGAGATGCCGGTGCGGGCGATCGTGCCCGACATCCTGCCCCGGATGGACGCCGAGGTCGCCGCTCTGGGGCGGTCAACGAGTGCGCACAACGAAGAGCTGGAGCAGGACTGATGCGGCGCATCGGCGTCGTGCTGGCGCTGCTGGTCGTGGTGGTCGGCTGCACCAAACCGCAGGAACCCGAGTCGGTCAGTTCCGCGCCGCCGCCGCCCCCGCAGGCCGGGGCCGTCACGCCGGCCCAGGCCCGCGCGATCGCGAAGGAGGCCTACATCTATGGCTTCCCGATGGTCGACAACTACCGCGTCTTGTACTCCTACTTCGTTGACAAGCAGAACCCCGAGTACAAGGGCGACTGGAACCAGATCCACAACACGCCAAGGGTTTACACACCCGAGGACACCGCCATTCAGACGCCGAACTCGGACACCCCCTACTCCGCGGTCGGCGCCGATCTGCGGGCCGAGCCGCTGGTGCTGACTGTCCCGCCGATCGAGCAGGACCGCTACTACTCGCTGCAGTTCATCGACGGGTACACCTACGACTTCGATTACGTCGGCAGCCGGACCACCGGCAACGGTGGCGGCAAGTACCTGCTGGCGGGTCCGAACTTCACCGGCGAGGCCCCCGAGGGAGTCGACAAGGTCATCCGCAGCGACACCGAGCTGGCCCTGGTGATGCACCGCACCCAACTGTTCGGCCCGTCCGACCTCGACAACGTCAAGAAGATCCAGGACGGCTACCAGGCCGTGCCGCTGTCGGCGTACCTCAACCAGCCGCCGCCGCCACCCGCGCCAGCGATCGACTTCGTCCCACCGCTCACCCCTGAGGCGCAGCGGACGTCACCGCAGTTCTACGAGATCCTGGACTTCGCGCTGCGGTTCGCGCCGACGCTGCCGCAGGAGAAGGCCATGCGGGACCGATTCGCCAGCATCGGCATCGCTGCCGACGGCGCGTTCGACGCCGATGACCTGGACCCACAGATGCGCACGGCCATCGAGGGCGGAATGGCCGATGCCTGGGCCGAGTTCGAGAAGTTGAAGTCCGACGAGATCGACACCGGTCGGGTCGGGGCTGCGGAGATGTTCGGCACCGCGCAGTACCTCAACGGCAACTACCTCTACCGGATGGCCGGTGCGGTGCTGGGAATCTACGGCAACAGCAAGGACGAGGCCATCTATCCGGGGACGGCGCTGGACTCCGCCGGGGCACCGCTCAACGGCGCCAACACCTACACCTACCGGTTCGCCTCCGGCCAGCTGCCGCCGGTCAACGCGTTCTGGTCGCTGACGATGTACGAGCTGCCAAAGAGCCAGCTGGTGGCCAACCCGATGAACCGGTACCTCGTCAACTCGCCGATGCTGTCGAGCCTGGCCAAGGATCCCGACGGCGGGATCACGCTGTATGTCCAGAACGAGTCGCCGGGATTGGACCGGGAGGCGAATTGGCTGCCCGCCCCGAAGGGTCCGTTCCAGGTGGTCCTGCGGCTGTACTGGCCGAAGCCGGATGCGCTCAACGGGCAGTGGCAGGCGCCTCAGCCGGTGAAGACGTAGCGGTGACTAAGACGTAGCGGCGACGGTTCAGCCCCGGAAGCCGGGCCCGCGCCTACGCAGATAGCGCTCGAACTCGGCGGCCAACGCGTCACCGTCGATCTTTCCGATGGCCTCGCTCATGTCGACCTCGGCGTCACCGCGTTCCTCGAGGGAATGCACGTAGTCGGCGATCTCGTCGTCCTCGGCGGTCATCTCGGTGACGGCCTGCTCCCACTCCTCGGCGGCGGCGGGCAGATCGGCCAGCGGGACCTCGATGTCGAGGACGTCCTCGACCCGGCGCAACAGGGCCACCGTCGCCTTCGGACAGGGCGGCTGGGACACGTAGTGCGGGACGGCGGCCCAGAACGTCACGGCCGGGATGCCCGCGGCCACGCACGCGTCCTGGAACACCCCTGCGATACCCGTTGGCCCCTCGTAGCGAGTCTCCTCCAACCCGAAGAACTTCGCCGATTCGGGGGAGTAGGCCGCGCCGGACACGGGCACAGGGCGGGTGTGGGGTGTGTCGGCGAGCAGCGCGCCGAGGATGACGACGGTCTCGACGTTGAGCTTGTCGGCGATGGCGAGCAGTTCGGCGCAGAACGTGCGCCACCTCATGTTGGGCTCCACCCCGTGCATCAGCACAATGTCGCGGTCGCTGCCAGGCGGCCGGCAGTGCGAGATCCGCATCGACGGCCACACCAGCTCGCGCGTCACGCCGTCGATCTGGCGGATCACGGGGCGATTCACCTGATAGTCGTAGAACGACTCGTCGTCGATCTCGACGATGGTCTCGGCCTCCCAGATGGCGTCGAGGTGTTCGAGCGCGTCACTGGCCGCGTCACCGGCGTCATTCCAGCCCTCGAAGGCGGCGACGACGATGGGGGCCTGCAAGTTGGGCAGGTCTGTCACCAGCCAAGCGTAAGCCCTGCCCGACGCCGTGCGAGGAGCATCAACCGGCGGGTTGGGGTACATCGCGGTTTGGCGGAAGCGACGACGCTGCAATCTCGTTAACCTTGATGACGACCTTCCGACAGGATCCGCGAGCTGTCGCTCGTGGGCACCGCATCGCCAAGCGGGTCGGGGTCGATCGCGGGCGACGAGATGGGTGTCCAGACGTCGATCGAGTGACGACGTAGACTTTTCTGGTCGAGAGGCGTTGCAACGGTTATTGGGGGGGGGCACCGTCCCCTTTCGGTATCCGCCACGCTCGGCAGAGTTAAGGACGCCTTCCGCTACGGAAGGAGTGCACGTGAACGCCGTTCAGCCGGACGCTTTTGAGCCGAACATCCGCCCCGACTGCACCGACGAACTGACGGCTGCTCTGCACCAGCGGATCATGGTGATCGACGGCGCGATGGGCACGGCGATCCAGCGCGATCGGCCGGACGAGGCCGGCTACCGCGGCGACCGGTTCACGGAATGGCCGACCGCCCTTCAGGGCAATAACGACCTGCTGACCCTGACACAGCCGCAGATCATCGAGTCGATCCACCGCGAATACCTCGAGGCGGGCGCCGACATCCTGGAGACCAACACGTTCAATGCGAACGCGGTCTCGCTCTCCGACTACGACATGGCGGACCTGAGCTATGAGCTGAACTACGCCGGCGCTGCCCTGGCGCGGGCGGCCGCTGACGAGTTCAGTACCCCAGACAAGCCCCGCTACGTGGCAGGGGCGCTGGGGCCGACGACGCGGACCGCGTCGATCTCCCCGGACGTCAACGACCCCGGAGCCCGCAACGTCTCCTACGACCAGCTGGTCGCCGCCTACCTCGAAGCCGCCAACGGCCTCGTCGACGGGGGTGCCGACCTCATCATCGTCGAGACGATCTTCGATTCGCTGAACTCCAAGGCGGCGGTGTTCGCCATTGAGACGCTGTTCGAGGAGCGCGGACGCCGCTGGCCGGTGATCATCTCGGGCACCATCACGGATGCTTCAGGACGGACACTGTCCGGCCAGGTCACCGAGGCATTCTGGAACGCGATCAGGCACGCGAAGCCGCTCGCGGTCGGCCTGAACTGCGCCCTTGGCGCGCCGGAGATGAGGCCCTACATCGCCGAGGTGGCGCGAATCGCCGACACCTTCGTCTCCTGCTACCCGAACGCCGGCCTTCCCAACGCCTTCGGTGAGTACGACGAGTCCCCGGAGGCTCAGGCCGGCTACATCAAGGAGTTCGCCGAGGCCGGCCTGGTCAACCTGGTCGGTGGTTGCTGCGGAACGGCGCCGCCGCACATCGCCGAGATCGCCAAGGTCGTCGAGGGTAAACCGCCCCGCGAGCTGCCGGAGATCGAAGTGGCCACCCGGCTCTCAGGCCTGGAGCCGCTCAACATCACCGACGACTCCCTGTTCGTGAACATCGGTGAGCGCACCAACATCACCGGCTCCGCCCGGTTCCGCAACCTGATCAAGGCCGAGGACTACGACACCGCGCTGTCGGTCGCCCTGCAACAGGTCGAGGTCGGTGCGCAGGTCATCGACATCAACATGGACGAGGGCATGATCGACGGCGTCGCCGCGATGGACCGGTTCACCAAGCTGATCGCGGCCGAGCCGGATATCAGCCGCGTCCCTGTGATGATCGACTCCTCGAAGTGGGAGGTCATCGAGGCGGGCCTGAAGAACGTGCAGGGCAAGCCGATCGTCAACTCGATCTCCATGAAGGAGGGCGAGGAGAAGTTCATCCGCGAGGCACGGCTGTGCCGCAAGTACGGCGCCGCCGTCGTCGTGATGGCCTTCGACGAGCAGGGCCAGGCCGACAACCTGGAGCGCCGCAAGGAGATCTGCGGGCGCGCCTACCGGATCCTGACCGAAGAGGTCGGCTTCCCGGCCGAGGACATCATCTTCGACCCGAACTGCTTCGCGCTGGCGACAGGTATCGAGGAGCACGCGACGTACGGGATCGACTTCATTCAGGCCTGCGCCTGGATCAAGGAGAACCTTCCCGGGGTGCACATCTCCGGCGGTATCTCGAACGTGTCGTTCTCGTTCCGGGGCAACAACCCCGTCCGCGAGGCGATCCACGCGGTGTTCCTGTTCCACGCCATCAAGGCCGGTTTGGACATGGGCATCGTCAACGCTGGCGCGCTGGTGCCCTACGACTCGATCGACCCCGAGCTGCGGGACCGCATCGAGGACGTCGTCCTTAACCGTCGCGAGGACGCGGCCGAGAGGCTCCTGGAGATCGCCGAACGGTTCAATAGCAAGGACAAAGCCGAGGACCCGGTGGCAGCCGAGTGGCGCACCCTCCCGGTCCGCGAGCGGATCACACACGCCCTGGTCAAGGGCATCGACGCCGACGTCGAGTCCGACACCGAGGAACTGCGGGCCGAGATCGCTGGCGCCGGTGGCCGCCCGATCGAGGTGATCGAGGGCCCGCTGATGGACGGCATGAACGTCGTCGGTGACCTCTTCGGCGCGGGGAAGATGTTCCTTCCCCAGGTCGTGAAGTCGGCCCGGGTCATGAAGAAGGCCGTTGCGTACCTGCTGCCGTTCATCGAGGCGGAGAAGGAGCAGTCCGGTGCCGCCGCGAGTAAGGACACCAACGGCACGATCATCATGGCGACGGTCAAGGGGGACGTCCACGACATCGGCAAGAACATCGTCGGCGTCGTCCTGCAGTGCAACAACTACGAGGTGATCGACCTCGGTGTGATGGTGCCCGCCCAGAAGATCCTGGACGCGGCGAAGGAGCACAACGCCGACATCATCGGGCTGTCCGGCCTGATCACCCCGTCGCTGGACGAGATGGTCAACTTCGCCGTCGAGATGGAGCGCCAGGGTCTGGAGATCCCGCTGCTGATCGGCGGCGCGACCACCTCGCGCGCTCACACGGCGGTGAAGGTGTCGCCGCGTCGCAGCGGTCCGGTGGTCTGGGTCAAGGACGCCTCCCGGTCGGTGCCGGTCGCCGCTGCGCTGCTCGACGACAAGCAGCGTCCAGCCCTGCTGGAGGCCACCGAGACCGACTATGCAGCCCTGCGCGAACGGCACGCCCAGAAGAACGAGCGGCCGATGCTGACGCTGGAGAAGGCGCGCGCGAACCGGACGCCGATCGCATGGGACGACTACACGCCACCGGTGCCCGCTCAGGGCATCGGCGTGCGCGAGTTCCTCGACTATGACCTCGCCGAGCTGCGCGAGTACATCGACTGGCAGCCGTTCTTCAACGCCTGGGAGATGAAGGGCAGATTCCCCGACATCCTCAACAACCCGGTCTCGGGTGAGACCGCCCGCAAGCTGTACGACGACGCCCAGGAGATGCTCGACACCCTGATCAAGGAGAAGTGGCTGACCGCCAACGGCGTCATCGGGTTCTTCCCCGCGAACGCGGTCGGCGACGATATCGAGGTCTACACCGACGACACTCGTACCGAGGTGCTGACCACGTTGTGCAATCTGCGCCAGCAGGGCGAGCACCGGGACGGCATCCCGAACCGGAGCCTCGGCGACTACATCGCGCCCAAGGACACCGGCCTGGCTGACTACGTCGGCTCCTTCGCCGTCACGGCGGGGCTCGGCAGCCAAGACAAGATCGTCGAGTTCAAGGCCGCCAACGACGACTACAACGCGATCCTGCTTGAGTCACTCGCCGACCGGCTGGCAGAGGCGTTCGCCGAACGGATGCACCAACGGGTCCGCAAGGAGTTCTGGGGATTCCAACCGGACGAGCAGCTGGACAACGAGGCGCTGATCGGTGAGAAGTACAGGGGAATCCGCCCAGCGCCGGGCTACCCGGCCTGCCCGGAACACACCGAGAAGGCGACGCTCTGGGAGTTGATGGATGTCAAGGAGCGCACCGGCATCGAGTTGACCGAGTCGATGGCGATGTGGCCCGGTGCCGCCGTCAGCGGCTGGTATTACTCGCACCCGCAGTCGCAGTACTTCGTGGTCGGACGGATCGCCCAGGACCAGGTGGCCGACTACGCGAAGCGCAAGGGATGGACCCTGAAGGAAGCGGAACGCTGGCTCGCCCCCAACCTCGGCTACAACCCGGAGGACTGAGCCTGATCAGCGGAACTGGTCGGCGTTGGCGGCCGCCCACTGGGCCATCGACATCGCCGGTGTGCCCGTCAGCTGTTCGACCGCGTCATTGGCGACCTGTGGCTCGGAACCTGCACTGAACAGGTCGAAATACCACTGCACGCCGTCGCCCATGACGGGTCGCAACAACTCCTCGGCCTCGGTGCGGCTGCAGTGCTGCACCGTCACCGGCACGCCGATGCCCACGCCGATCTGTACGGCGATCTGGGCGCGGCTCAGCGCCTTCGGGCCGGTGAGGTCATACATCCTCGACAGGTGAGGGTCCTGCGGCCCGGTGAGCAGGTGCGCGGCCACCCGGGCGATATCGTCCATCGAGACCGGTGCCTCGACGGCGTCCGGATACGGCTCGGCCACGGTCTGCGTGGTCCGGATCTGATCGGCCCACATCGCGAAGTTCTCGCAGAATTCGCCGGGCCCCAGTTGCGTGTGGGGTAACCCCGATGCCGTCACGGCGTCGGCGTGCTCAGACCAGTGTGCGCCGCCCGACAACGCCACGACGTACTGCACGCCGGCTTCCTTCATCAGTGCCAGCGTGGCCGTCAGGGTCTCCGTGTAGGGAGCCAGGTAGACGCGCTCGACACCGTCCAGCGCCGCCCGCAGGGAATCTGGTCTGCCCAGGTAGCCGGTGATCGCAGTCACAGAATCGGGCAGCTGGGCCTTGGTCGGGTTGGCGGTGAGTGCGCGGATGTCCTTGGCGCCCAGCGTGATCAGATGATCCACCACGCGCCTGCCGATGTTTCCTGTTGCCCCGGTCACCAGAATCGTCATGACACCAAGCTAGTGAGACCCTCCGACAATGAGACGATGGAGCACATGCGTGCGGTGCTCTGGGACATGGATGGCACGTTGGTGGACTCCGAGAAACTGTGGGATCTCGCGTTGCAGGAGTTGTACCGGCGCAGGGGAGCGGTGCTGTCGGCGGAGGTGCGCGAGAGCACGGTCGGCGGTTCGGCGGACGATGTGATGGCGATCGTCTACGCGGACCTGGGTCTGGCGCCCGATGCCGAGTCGGTCACGCGCGAAATCGACTGGCTGCACGTTTACACCGGTGAACTCTTCGAGGCTGGGCTGCCCTGGCAGCCCGGGGCCAGGGAACTGCTCGACGCGCTGACCGCTGAGGGCGTTCCGATGGCATTGGTCACCAATACCCGCCGTGACCTCACCGAGCAGGCGCTCAAGAGCATTGGGCGGCACTACTTCTCCGTCACGGTCTGCGGTGACGAAGTGGCGCGGGGAAAGCCCGCGCCAGACGCCTATCTGCGCGCGGCGGAGCTGATGGGGTTCGATGCCCTCGACTGTGTCGCGATCGAGGACTCGGTGGCCGGAACCACGGCGGCCGAAGTCGCCGGGTGCGCGGTCGTGGTGGTACCCAATGACATCGAGGTCCCCGCCAGCCCTCGGCGCAGGCACATCAGCTCGCTTCTCGATGTGTCGGTCGACGATCTGCGGGCCGTGCACGCCGACCTGGACCGTCGCCCGGCATAGCCTCCACATCGCGACACGGGATATGCCCCTGTCGCCGCCTCGACTGTGCCATCGTGGTGTGACTCCCATCACGGGATGATGCTGCGAGAAGGGGCGGGCACATGGCTGGTCAGGGTCCTCCGGTTGACGACTCGTCGTCGGCCATCACCGATGAGAACTTCGCGTCCGGGCACACGGCCATCCGGATCGCCTCGGTCGCGGCGCTGGGCGGCCTGCTGTTCGGCTACGACAGTGCCGTCATCAACGGTGCGGTCGACTCGATTCAGGAGGACTTCGGGATCGGCAACGCCGAGCTGGGCTTCGCCGTGGCATCGGCACTTCTCGGAGCTGCCGCGGGTGCCATGACTGCGGGCCGCATCGCGGACAGGATCGGCCGCATCTCGGTGATGAAGATCGCCGCTGTGCTCTTCCTGATCAGCGCTTTCGGCACGGGATTCGCCCATGACGTGTGGACCGTCGTGCTGTTCCGGATTGTCGGCGGTATCGGCGTCGGCGTGGCGTCGGTGATCGCACCCGCCTACATCGCCGAGACCTCGCCACCGAGCATTCGTGGCCGGCTCGGGTCGCTGCAGCAGCTCGCCATCGTATCGGGCATCTTCCTGTCATTCGTCGTCAACTGGCTGCTCCAATGGGCGGCGGGTGGCCCCAACGAACCGCTGTGGCTGGGGCTGGACGCCTGGCGCTGGATGTTCCTGGCGATGGCGGTGCCTGCGGTCCTGTACGGCGGACTGGCGTTCACCATTCCCGAGTCACCGCGGTATCTCGTTGCCAGTCACAAGATTCCGGAAGCCCGCCGGGTGCTCACCATGCTGCTCGGACAGAAGAACCTGGAAATCACCATCACCCGAATCCGGGAGACGCTGGAGCGTGAGGACAAGCCGTCCTTGCGGGACCTGCGAAAGCCGACGGGCGGCATCTACGGCATCGTCTGGGTTGGCCTCGGGCTGTCGATATTCCAGCAGTTCGTCGGTATCAACGTCATCTTCTACTACTCCAACGTGCTGTGGCAGGCGGTGGGATTCAGTGCCGACGAGTCGGCCATCTACACCGTGATCACGTCGGTGATCAACGTGCTGACCACGCTGATCGCGATCGCGTTGATCGACAAGATCGGTCGCAAGCCGCTCCTGCTGATCGGCTCGACCGGCATGGCGGTGACCCTGATCACGATGTCCATCATCTTCGCCAACGCCACCGTGGGTCCCGATGGCAATCCCAGCCTTCCCGGCGCGTCCGGGGTCATCGCACTGATCGCGGCGAACCTCTTCGTGGTCGCGTTCGGCATGTCCTGGGGCCCGGTGGTGTGGGTGCTGTTGGGCGAGATGTTCCCCAACCGCATCCGCGCTGCGGCGCTGGGCATCGCCGCGGCAGGTCAGTGGGCGGCCAACTGGCTGATCACGGTGACGTTCCCGGGCCTGCGCGAGTACCTCGGTCTGGCCTACGGCTTCTACGGCCTCTGTGCCATCCTGTCCGGCGTGTTCGTGTGGCGGTGGGTGATGGAGACAAAGGGCGTGACCCTGGAGGACATGCACGGCGAGATCCTCGGCAAGGACAAACCGAGGGCCAACATCTGACTCTGGAGGGCCATAAGCCCCCCCGCGGGCCATATCCATTCGCTGACGGTGCCCACGACGTGAAACAATCGCGACTCGTGAAGACCTTCGACACCCTGTTCGCCGAACTCACCGAGCGAGCGCGCACCCGGCCCGCGGGCAGCGGCACGGTCGCCGCGCTTGACGGCGGCGTCCACGGCCTGGGCAAGAAGATCATCGAGGAGGCCGGCGAGGTGTGGCTGGCCGCCGAACACGAGGGCGATGAGGCCCTCGCCGAGGAGATCAGCCAGCTCCTCTACTGGACGCAGGTTCTGATGGTCGCCCGTGGGCTGACCCTCGACGACGTCTACGCCAAGCTATGAACGACATGTTGCGCGTTGCGGTCCCCAACAAGGGTGCGCTGAGCGAGGCGGCCGCCGAGATCCTGTCCGAGGCCGGATACCGCCGCCGCCGGGACCCGAAGGACCTGACGGTTGTCGATCCCGTCAACAACGTCGAGTTCTTCTTCCTGCGTCCCAAGGACATCGCGATCTACGTCGGTTCCGGCGAGTTGGATCTGGGCATCACCGGCCGCGATCTGGCCGCGGACTCCGCCGCCCCGGTCAGCGAGCGGCTGGCGCTGGGATTCGGCAATTCCACCTTCCGCTATGCCGGGCCTGTCGGTCGGGACTGGACGGTGGCGGATCTCGCCGGAAAGCGCATCGCCACGGCCTTCCCGAATCTGGTCCGGAACAATCTCGCGGACAACGGCATCGAAGCCACGGTGATTCGGCTCGACGGTGCCGTGGAGATCTCCGTGCAGCTGGGGGTGGCTGACGTGATCGCCGATGTGGTCGGCTCGGGCCGCACGTTGGGCCTGCACGATCTGGTGGCCTTCGGTGAGCCGCTGTGCGATTCAGAGGCCGTCCTCATCGAGCGGGTCGACGCCGACCCGGCCCACGCCGCCGCGCGCGAGCAGCTCACCAAGCGAGTGCAGGGCGTCGTGTTCGGGCAGCAGTACCTGATGTTGGACTACGACTGCCCGCGTTCTGTCCTGGATCGCGCGACCGCCGTCACGCCCGGTCTTGAGTCACCCACGATCGCGCCGCTGGCCGACGAGGCGTGGGTGGCCGTGCGCGCCCTGGTGCCGCGGCGTGACGTCAACGCCATCATGGACGAGATCGCGGCGATCGGAGCCAAGGCAATATTGGCCTCCGACATCCGGTTTTGTCGCTTTTGATCTGTTAGCGTCCAGCCATGACGCAAGTGCTCGTGCTGCTTCTGGCTCTGTTGATCGGTGTCGTCGCGGGCCTCCGGGCACTGACGCCGCCCGCGGTCGTCGCCTGGGGCGCGGCTCTGAATTGGCTTCCCGTGGACGGTACCTGGGCGCAGTGGGTGGGCCATCCCATCACGGTCACGGTCCTGACCATCCTTCTGGTGGTGGAACTGGTCACCGATCAGTTGCCGTCCACACCGCCCCGCACGGTGACCCCGCAGTTTGCGGCGCGCATCCTGACCGGCGCCTTCGCAGGAGCCGTCATCGGGGCGGGGTTTCACTACACGTTCAGTTCGATCGGTGCCGGTGTCATCGGCGCCGTCCTCGGCACCCTCGGCGGCTATCAGGCGCGCCGCCGTCTGGTCGAGGCCAACGGCGGGCGTGACCTTCCGGTCGCCCTGACCGAGGACGTCATCGCCGTGCTGGGTGGCCTCGCCGTCGTGGCACTCGTCTCGACGCTCTGATACCGCCGTGCCTCGCGAGTTCGACGCCATCATCGTCGGCGCCGGCCAGGCGGGTCCGCCACTGGCCGGCCGGCTGACCGAGGCCGGGCAGACTGTCGCCGTCATCGAGCGCAAACTCGTTGGGGGCACATGCGTCAACTACGGCTGCATTCCCACCAAGACGCTGGTGGCCAGCGCGCACGCCGCCCACGTCGCCCGTCGCGGCGCGGACTTCGGGATCGCCACCGGCGATGTCACAGTCGATATGGCGCGGGTCAAGGCCCGCAAGGACCAGATCATGCTCGGTGACCGTCACGGCGTGGAGTCGTGGCTGGAGGGCATGACGGGTTGCACCCTCATCCGCGGCCACGCCCGATTCGAGGGCCCGCACACCATCCGGGTCGACGACGAGGTGCTGACGGCCAGCCAGATCTTCCTCAACGTCGGTGGCCGCGCGACGGTGCCCGACATTCCGGGGCTGGCCGATATCGACTACCTCACCAACGTCGGAATCCTCGACCTCGACGAACTGCCATCCCATCTCGTTGTGGTCGGTGGCAGTTACATCGCACTCGAGTTCGCCCAGATGTACCGCAGATTCGGGGCGAGGGTCAGCGTCGTGGAGCGGGGCCCGCGGCTCACCGCCCGTGAGGACGAGGACGTGTCGGCCGCCATCAAGGACATCCTCGAGGCCGAGGGCATCGACGTCCATCTCGACGCGACCGCCATGCGGATCGTCAAGCACGACAGTGATTCTGGGGGATTTGACCTGTACCCCCGCGACGGTGCCGATCCGATCAGCGGTACGCACCTACTGGTCGCGACGGGGCGGCGGCCCAACACCGACGATCTCGGCCTGTCTGTTGCGGGAGTGGCGCTGGACGCGCGCGGCTACATCGCGACCGACGATCAGTTGCGCACCAACGTCGAGGGCATCTGGGCGATGGGGGACTGCAACGGCAAGGGCGCCTTCACTCACACGTCATACAACGACTTCGAGATCGTTGCGGCCAACCTGCTCGATGACGATCCGCGCCGGGTGAGCGATCGGATCACCACCTACGCCCTCTACATCGATCCGCCGTTGGGTCGGGCGGGTATGTCGGTCGCCGAGGTGCGAGCCTCGGGGCGAAGGGCATTGGTCGGCAAGCGCCCGATGACGCGCGTCGGTCGCGCCGTCGAGAAGGGTGAGACGCAGGGATTCATGAAGGTGCTCGTCGACGCCGAGACCGAGGAGATCCTCGGTGCGGCAATCCTCGGGGTGGGCGGTGACGAGGTGGTGCAGGACATCCTGGACGTGATGACCGCGAAGCTTCCCTACACCGCCATCTCGCGGACCATGCACATCCACCCGACGGTCAGTGAGCTGGTGCCGACCATGCTTCAGGAGTTGTCGCCGTTGAGTTAGGCGGCGCCACAGTACGTCCCGTCATCATCTGGCGGGTCACCAGCGCCACCCTGCGGCCGAGGTGCTCGCACGTCGCGACGTCGGCGGGGTGCAGCTGATCGGGGCTCGCGTCGACGTCGGTCTGCGTCCCTGCGCCCAGCCAGAAGCCGAGCCGGTTCAGGTCGTGCTCGCTTCCCGAGCTGCTGTTCCACCCGGGTGGCAGACCCAGGTTCACCCAGTGCATGTGGTGCTGGGCGGCGAACACCGCCAACGAGATCAGCGCCGAGAGCTTGTCGCCGCTCTTGGCTCCCGAGTTGGTGAAGCCGGCCGCGATTTTGTCGCGCCACGTCCCGTTCATGCAACGGCGTCCGGTCTTCTCGGCGAAGGCCTGAAACGCCGCCGAGACGTTGCCCATGTAGGTGGCGCTGCCGAAGACGATCGCGTCGGCTGCGTCGAGGACGTCCCAGTCCGACTCGGCGATGGCGTCCACGGCGATCACCGCCACCCGGGCGCCACCGGACTCCGCGCCCGCGGCCACCGCGTCCGCGAGCACCGTGGTGTGGCCGAAGCCGGAGTGATGGCAGACGGCGATGCTGGGCTGGAGGGTATTGGGGTTCTCGGGGGCGGTCACGGTGTCTCCTTGAGGTGGGCCAGCGGTGAGACGCCGGCGATGTCGCGATAGCGGTCGACCCAGTTGGGCAGTGGCACCCCGGCGAGATGGGCCTCGAGCCGGTCGAGGTAGGCCTGCGTGCCCGGCTGGAATCCCGAGGCATTGGGCACTCCGAGTCCGCGGTGGGTGAAACGCAGCAGTGTTGCGTCGCCGTCGGCTTCCAGCTCGTAGCGCACGACCCCGGGCTCGACGATCGGCTGATGCCACTCGTGCTCGAAAACCCGTGGGGGATCCCACACCAGGATTCGGCCAGTCATGCGCTTCTGGTCGGGCGACAGTGGGGGACCCGAGGCCACCGTCTCGATGGCGCCGCCCCGGCGGGGGTCGATGGACGTCTTGCCCATCCAGCGGTCCCGGTGCGCCGGCTCGGTGATCGCCGACCACACCGTCTCAATCGGGTAGGGGAGTCTGCGCTCGAAGTGCAGCACGGCGCGATCGCCATCGACGGTCAGGCGTCCCTCGCGCGCGTTCACTCGGAGTCTCCGAACGTGGCATCGAGGTGGTGTTCCAGGGCATCCAGATGGTCCGCCCAGTACCGGCGGTGCCGGTCGATCCACTGGTCCATCTCGGACAGCCCGTCGGCGCGCAACGCGTAGATGCGCCGCTGGGCGTCGGGGCGCACCTCGACGAGCCCGACCTCGCGGAGCACGCGCAGGTGTCGCGACACTGTGGGTTGGGTGAGTCCGGGCAGCATCTCGACCAGTTCGCCTGCGGTGTGCTGGCGTTCGGTCAGTGCGTCGAGGAGTGCGCGCCGACTCGGGTCGGCCACGGCTTCAAAGACGTCCACACCCCTAATATGGCACTACATCTATATAGATGCAAGCGAATATTAAGTGGAGGTGGCACGGATCATGCGGAGTTGGCCGATCTCGGCGACGTTCTTCGTGAGTTCGACGGTGCACCACGCCACCGTGTGGCCGACTGTGCGATCGGCGTTGTCCGGCCACGGGCATGCCGAGGGTGCGAGCAGGTCGTCGGCGGTCAGTCCGACGAGCATGGTCCGCCACTGCGCCGACAACTCACGCAGTTCTGCCACCACCGCGGCACCGGATCCCGGCCACAGCACGGACTCTCGGTCCTGGGGTGTCCGACGCTGCAGGTGATCGAGTGTCACCGACCAGTACCACTGGATCTGCCAGGTGAGCCAGGCGATGTTCGGCACAGGGATGGGGTCGGGTTCGGTATCGGCCCAGTCGGGCCGCCAGTCGCCGGCCGCGTCCGGCCGCACGGTCCAGGTCAACGGCGTTGGCGCCCAGAGGAAGTCGTCCTCGGTCAGCGCGGTGAGATGCAGATCGGCAAGTGCCCACACCAGGTCGAACTGGTCGAGCAGGACTTCCGGTGTCATCGACGCTGGACCAGCAGCGCCTGAGCGGAGGTGCCGATGAAGCCGCGCCGGTCGAAGATCTCGGCGGTGGTCACACCGATGCCGTCGGGACCGATCGACCCCCTGGCGCGCAGTCCGAAGTCACCACCGATCGGTGCGCGGTGGAGGTGAACGGTGGTGTCGGTGTTCATGAACAGGAACTCATTCGGGTCGATCGCGGCACCGACGCCATTGGCCGAGTCGACCACCATTGCCAGCCGCTGCAGATCGGTGAGCGGTTCGTCGTCAACGAGGGGGATGAGCGGACTCATCCACACCACCGGGGCGTCGCCGTCGGTATCGGCCTGCTTGCGCCAACTGACCGTCTCCAGGTAGCCGGGCGCGCCAGCCCAGGCGTGCGGGTTGGACAGCGCCTCGCCCTCCACCAGCGGCGAGTGCCTGTCGGTGGCGGCGTCGGCGGTATCGCTAGTGGCCAGTAGCCAGGCATGCAGTCGGGCCACCGCTCGGTCGGTGCCGTCTGCGCGGGTGGCAGTCATTTCCGCGGCCATCAGGGAGATACGCGAACCGGGGCGCTCCACCCAGGCTCGAACCTTGACGGGCGCAACGGGAATGGCGCCGAGGATGTCCATGGTGAGGCGGCCGACGCGCAGCCCCGACCCTGCGGAGAGTTCCTCGACGGCCTTCGTCATCAGGGCAAGCGGCGGCGATCCGTGCTGGATGGTCTCGTCCCAGTTGCTTGCCGTGCCCTGCGTCGACTCGAAGGACTGGGCATCGCCATCGGCGGGGAGCCGGTGGTAGTAGTGAGCGATCACGCGGCGGGCTCCGTCACCTCGGGCCATCCCGGATAGGGCGGTGGGGTGCCACCGAACACGGGACAGTGTTGGTGGTGCGCGCACCAGTCGCACAGCCGGGACGGGTTCGGCCGGAAATCGCCTGTCACGCCTGCAGTTTGGATCGCGCTCCACATCGCCATCAAGGTCTTCTCAAACCGCAGCAGCTCGTCGAGATCCGGTGTGTAGTCCAGTACCTGGCCGTCGGCCAGGTACAGCAGGCGCAGCCGGGCGGGCAGTACATCGCGCGACCGCAGCAGTGCGACGGCATAGAACTTCATCTGGAACATCGCCTTGGCCTCAGCGAGTTCGCGCGCCGCCGACGGTGCCCGGCCCGTCTTGTAGTCGACGACGCGGAGCTCACCGGTGGGGGCCACGTCGATCCTGTCGACAAAGCCGCGCAGCAGGGTTCCGTCGGACAGCTCGACCTCAACGCGTTGCTCGCAGCTCTGCGGATCGAATCGCGTCGGATCCTCCAGCCGGTAGTACCCCGACAGCAGCTGGCGGGCCTGTTCCAGAAGTTCGGCCCGCAGCTCCGGGGCGAACTCGGCGGCGAAGTCGGGCCGCTCACCGGCGACCCGGTCCCAGGCCGGGTCGACGAGCGTCATCGCGGTCGCTGGTCCGCGGTCGGCGGCGGGCAGTGAGTAGAGCTGTTCGAGGGCGGCATGCACCACCGAACCTCGGACCTGGGCCGTCGAGGCGGGCTCGGGCAGCCGATCGATCGCGCGGAACCTGTACAGCAGGGGACACTGCTTGAAGTCGCTGGCGCGCGACGGTGACAGCGCCGGGCGCCGTACTGGCGCGGCCGGTTCGACACTCATGGGATCAGCCTATGGCGCACGTATGACAGCCCCGGGCTCCGGGTCCGGGGCGTCTGCTGGCAGGCTGACCCGATGTGAAGCGCACCGGTCCGTTCGTTGTCGGCGATCGAGTACAACTGACCGACGCCAAGGGGCGGCATTACACGATGGTGCTCGCCCCGGGCGAGGAATTCCACACGCACCGGGGTGCCATCACGCACGACTCGGTGATCGGTGAGCCCGAGGGCAGCGTGGTCAAGTCGACGAACGGCGACCGCTTCCTGGTGTTGCGCCCCCTGCTGATGGACTACGTGCTGTCGATGCCGCGCGGTGCGCAGGTCATCTATCCCAAGGACGCCGCGCAGATCGTGCACGAGGGCGACATGTTCCCGGGTGCCAACGTGCTCGAGGCCGGGGCGGGCTCGGGGGCGCTGACGTGTTCGCTGCTGCGGGCGGTCGGCCCGACGGGCACGGTCACGTCCTACGAGGTGCGCGACGATCACGCCCCGACGGCGGTGCGCAACGTCGAAACATTCTTCGGTGAGCATCCGCCCAACTGGAACCTGCACGTCGCCGATGTTGCCGACTACGACGGCCCGCAGGTGGACCGAGCCGTGCTCGACATGCTGGCCCCCTGGGAGGTCCTGGACGCCGTCAGCAAGGCACTGATCCCCGGTGGCGTGCTGATCGTCTACGTCGCGACGGTGACGCAGCTGTCGAAGACCGTCGAGGCGCTGCGCGAGCAGCAGTGCTGGACCGAGCCGCGTTCGTGGGAGAGCCTGCAGCGGGGCTGGGACGTGGTGGGGCTGGCGGTGCGGCCGCAGCACTCCATGCGCGGACACACCGCATTCCTGATCAGCGCGCGCAAGCTGGCACCGGGTGCAGTGACGCCGACACCGCTGCGGCGCAAGCGCACCATCTAGTCCTCGTCGCTGCTGCGGCAGCTGCCTAATCGTCGCTGCTGCGACGGAAACCCCGCCGGACCGACAACAGCTCCAGCTCGGGCCGAGCGGCGACGAGTCGTTCGGCCGCGTCGAGCACATCGACCACGTGGCCCCGCTCGGCGGCGACCACGGCGACGCCGATCCCGGCCCGCCTGTGCAGGTCCAGATCGCCGGTCTCGGCCGCCGTGACCGCACACCTGCGGCGCAGTTCGGCGAGCACCGGACGCACGACTGAGCGCTTCTCCTTCAGCGAGTGCACGTCACCGAGGAGTAGGTCGAACTCTAGCCAGCCGATCCACACCGCGATGTCAGCCCGTGGGTGTCGGGCTCGGGCTGGCGGCGCTGACGAGTGGCAGCAGTTGGTCGGCGCTGCGCCGGGTCAGCTGCCAGCCGTCGCGCAGGGGACTGAACTGCATGGGGTAGCTGAAAGGCCTGGCGGCCGGGGCGCTCGACCCGATGGTGACATTGGCGGTGACGTCAGCGGGCTGTCCCGCCCATGCCAGGTCGGTCGCCGTGACGGACAGCGGGGCGAACCCGTTGGCGGCGAGTGCCTCGCCGAAGTTCTTCAGCGCGGGCTCGTCGTCGACGGTGCCGTACTGCAGCAGCCCCACCTTCTGCTCAACGGGAATCGATGGGTCGGCGAGCCGGTAGACGACGTCGGCCAGCACTTCCGGGGCGGGCAGGGGCGCCACGGGCGGTGCCACCTCGGTGGTGCTGGTGGGTGGTGGCCCTGGCTGGGCAGTGCGTGCGTCGCCGCCGCACCCGGACAGCCCGAACGCCGCCACCAAGGTGACGGCGCTCAGGACTCGCGCGGGGGTGCGGCGCACCAGCGTCGAATTAGCCGACCGACGACAGGAGTGCGAGTGCGGATGCCTTCGAGACCTGCCAGCCGGTGGGGCTGGGGCCTGCGACGAAGGTCATGGGCTGCGTTGCGGTGGCGCCGGTGGCGGCCGTGGCGGTGACGTTCGCGGTGGCGAGCGGCCCGTTCTGGTCAACGTCGGAGACCACGAAGGACAGCGGGAAGTAACCCTCGGCCTGCTTCTGCCTGAACTTGCGGTCAGCGCCGACGGTCTCGATGCGGCCGAGGCCACCCTCGATGTAGACCTGCTTGCCGGAGAACGAACCGGGGCCGGCCAGACCGCTGAGCGTCTGAACCAGGGGTGCCTGAAGGTCGGGTGCGGGGGCCTGCGGAAGCGGAATGTCCCAGACGACGGGTTGGATGGCCGGTGCCTGCGACGGCGCGCCCGATGCAATCGACGTCACACCACCCGCTGCAGCGGCTACCACAGCAACTCCGGCAGCTGTGGTCACGAAGCCGGTAACGAGGGTTTTCAGGGTCACGGCGGTCCTTTCGATCGGCCCATCTGAACTCAAAGGCTAACAGTGATATGGGTGTGTCGAATTCCTACACCGCACACAAAGACTGAATCGCCGGTAGCGTTGAAGGTGTTACTGCACCAACTTTCGGTGCGGGGAGGAGCGCAATATGAGTGAGTCAGAGCGTTCTGAAGGCCTCGGAACTCCCACATCAAGCAACGGCATGTCAAGTGACGACGCTGCCGAACTGGAAGAACTTCGGCGCGAGGCCGCGATCCTGCGTGAGCAGATCGCGGATGTCGCCGGCGCTTCGGGGGGTGTGCGCAGCGGCCGGGACATCCACCAGCTGGAGGCCCGGATCGACTCGCTCGCAGCGCGGAACGCCAAGCTGATGGACACCCTCAAGGAGGCCAGGCAGCAGTTGCTGGCGCTGCGCGAGGAAGTCGATCGGCTCGGCCAGCCCCCGAGCGGCTACGGCGTCTTGCTCACAGCGCACCCCGATGACACCGTCGACGTGTTCACCTCGGGTCGCAAGATGCGCCTGACCTGCTCACCGAACATTGAGGTCGAAACGCTCAAGCAGGGCCAGACCGTTCGCCTGAACGAGGCGTTGACGGTCGTCGAGGCCGGTAACTTCGAGTCGGTCGGTGAGATCAGCACGCTGCGTGAGGTGCTTGATGACGGCCACCGTGCCCTCGTGGTCGGCCACGCCGATGAGGAGCGCATCGTGTGGCTCGCCGAGCCGTTGGTCGCCGCCGGGCTTCTCCCCGACGCCGTCCCGGACGGTGAACTGGATGACGACCTGCGGCCCCGCAAGCTGCGGCCGGGCGACTCACTGTTGGTGGACACCAAGGCGGGTTACGCGTTCGAGCGCATCCCCAAGGCCGAGGTCGAGGATCTGGTCCTCGAGGAGGTCCCCGACGTCAGCTACGGCGACATCGGCGGCCTGACCCGACAGATCGAGCAGATCCGCGACGCCGTGGAGCTGCCGTTCCTGCACAAGGACCTCTACCGCGAGTACTCGCTGCGGCCGCCCAAGGGCGTGCTGCTGTACGGCCCGCCCGGATGCGGCAAGACCCTCATCGCCAAGGCCGTCGCCAACTCGCTGGCCAAGAAGATGGCCGAGCTGCGCGGCGAGGACTCCCGCGAGGCGAAGTCGTACTTCCTCAACATCAAGGGCCCGGAGCTGCTCAACAAGTTCGTCGGCGAGACTGAGCGGCACATCCGCCTGATCTTCCAGCGGGCGAGGGAGAAGGCGTCCGAGGGCACCCCGGTGATCGTGTTCTTCGACGAGATGGACTCGATCTTCCGGACCCGAGGCACAGGTGTCAGCTCCGATGTCGAGACCACCGTCGTCCCGCAGCTGCTGTCGGAGATCGACGGAGTCGAGGGCTTGGAGAACGTCATCGTCATCGGCGCCTCCAACCGTGAGGACATGATCGATCCGGCGATCCTGCGGCCCGGCCGCTTGGACGTCAAGATCAAGATCGAGCGCCCGGACGCCGAGGCCGCGCAGGACATCTTCTCCAAGTACCTGACCGAGAACCTGCCGGTCAACGAGGACGATCTCGCCGAGTTTGGCGGTGACCGTGCGCTGACGATCAAGACGATGATCGAGAAGATCGTCGAACGGATGTACGCCGAGATCGACGACAACCGGTTCCTGGAGGTCACCTATGCCAACGGTGACAAGGAAGTCATGTACTTCAAGGACTTCAACTCCGGTGCCATGATCCAGAACGTCGTCGACCGCGCCAAGAAGTACGCGATCAAGTCGGTCCTCGAGTCGGGTCAGCACGGCCTGCGAATCCAGCACCTGCTGGACTCGATAGTCGATGAGTTCGCTGAGAACGAGGATCTGCCCAACACCACCAATCCCGATGACTGGGCCCGGATCTCGGGCAAGAAGGGTGAGCGGATCGTCTACATCCGCACGCTCGTCACGGGCAAGAGCTCGAGCGCCAGCCGGGCTATCGACACCGAGTCGAACCTGGGGCAGTACCTGTAGAGCCACCCGAAACCGAACAGCGACCAGGCCAACAGCGCATAGCTGTTGGCCTGATTGCTGTGTCCGGGGTGCACGGCATGGGAATAGCGACCATCTGACCGCGGTTCCAATGCGAATGCATGGCGAGGGAGAATTGTGAAGTCGGTTGTCTACACGCGTACGGGTGGACCGGAGGTACTGCAGCTGGTGGATCGCCAAGTGCCCGAGGTGCCACCCGGCCATGTGCGGGTCCGCGTCGTGGTCTCGGGCGTCAATCCGACCGATTGGCGGTGGCGTTCCGGACAGTCGTCCGCACTGAGATTCGCCGAGCAGGTGCCTCACCAAGACGGCGCCGGGGTCGTGGACGAAGTTGCCGACGACGTCACCGAACTTCGGGCCGGTGATCGAGTATGGCTGTGGGAGACGGCATTTGGACGACCGACGGGTACGGCTCAAGAGTTCGTCGTCATTCCGGCCCGACATGCTGTGCCGTTGCCGCCGAATGCGAGCTTCGAACTGGGTGCCGCGCTCGGAATTCCAGCATTGACTGCGCACCGGATGCTGACGGTCGGGCCGGAGGCCCCGAACCGGCTCGCGCCGGGGGCGCTGAGCGGCACATCTGTACTGGTTCACGGTGGTGCGGGCGCGGTCGGTAATGCGGCGGTGCAGTTGGCGGTGTGGGCTGGCGCCACGGTCATCGCCACCGTGAGCAACGCGCGAAAAGAGGAGTTGGCGCGCCATGCCGGTGCACAGCACGTCGTGAACTATCGCCAGGACAACGTCGCGGAGCGTGTTCTGTCGGTGGCACCGGAAGGCGTGGCGATCATCGCGGAAGTGGACCTCGCTGCCAATCTGAGCACTGACATCGCGGCAATCGCCACGAACGGCGTTATCAGTCTTTGCACTTACGGCAGTGGAGAGTTGCTCCCGATTCCATCAGCTCCGCTGCTGGCCAAGAGTGTGTCGTTGTGCTGTGTCTACACCTATCACACGCCGCGCCAGGCAAAGCTGAACGCGATTGCCGACGTCAATCAGGCCGTCGCCGACGGCGGCTTTCGAGTGGGTGACGTCCATGGGCTGCCGCTCGTCCACTACCCCCTCCATCAAGTGGCAGAGGCGCATGCCGCCGTTGAACAGGGTGCGGTGGTGGGCAAGGTGGTCATTGATGTCGGGGCTGGCGAGTGAGGTCATGTCCGGGGTCGGGCTCGCACTCCATCTCCAGATAGGCGTCCCGGCCAGCGAGGCTCACCGCCACGTCGGCGATCAGCGGCTCGAAGAACCGCTGCCGGTACAGCGGGTCGACGCTGGTGCTGACAGTGAAGTACAGGCCGGACAGCACGGCCACGAACAGTGACGTGTGCACGATGGTCTGCGGGATCGGGATGTGGATGCCGAACCACGTTCCGGCACAAGGTGGTTGACCGACCGCGCAGGTCTCCTCCGAGGACCACAGCACGGCCACGTCGTCGGGGATCGCGATGACGCCCAGTGCGAGAAAGAACGCGAAGAGCCCCGCGGTGAAGAACGCCACCTGGATGGCCTGCGACACCACCATCACGGCCACGACGTTGAACTGCTCGGCTCGCGACAGCGGGGTCCGCGCCGGGTCGTGGTCGATGCCGTCGGCCAGTGGAGTCCCCGCCAGCAGCTCCCGGGGATCGCGCGGCCCGGCCCTATCGTCGCGCAGCGCACGTACCTCGTCGCGGATCGTGGCGATGACGAACAGCAGGGCGACCAGGGCCAGGAAACCGATGACCTGCCAGAGCCTTTGGCGCGTCATCCGTGCCGCGAGCTGCCAGAGTTCGCCGGTGAAGAAGACCACCACGGTCAGCATGAGAAGGGGCAGCGCCCGGCTCATGAGTGTGCCCAGTGCGCCCAGTTGCACCCATGCGAACCGGAAGGCCCAACCGGCGATCGATCCGAACCCCAAGTAGGTCAACCAGATCGCCAGCAGCGTGATGGCGACGAAGATCGGCGCTTCGGCGGCCGCCGCGCTGGACCACCCGCTCACCGTGATGGGCATGACGATCACGAAGATGGCGATGACGAGCGCGGCGGCGCTGCGCCTGCCCGCCTCGCCGAGTCTGGTCCCCGTCCTGTGCAACAGATGAAGCGCGAACGGGGCGGCCAGCAGGGCCGCGCCGATGACGCCCAGCCGCAGCGCGTATCCGTAGTCGGGGCCCTCGCTGGTGAGTTCGGCCAGGAGCATCGTCGTGGCGGTCAGCGCGCCGACACCGCTGACCATCGGTGCGGAGCGCTTGATCAGGTCGCGTGAGCGCACCCGGCGGGTGAGCACCAGTGGCAGGCCGCGATGGAGGAACCACTCGTGCACCTGCTGCATGTCGGACACGGCTGACATTGTGATGGACTGGTGCCACTATGGCGAGGGGACTGACGTCGAACTGGGGTGTGTCGGCCCGATCGGCGTTCGTCGCGGCCACCGTGGTGTTCATCGCATTGGCCATCTCGGGCGCGGGTCTGGTTCTCGTCCAGTACGAGGCGATGCTGTTCGGTGTCGACAGCAAGGCGGCCGCCCGGGTGGCGGCCGTGGCCGAGGACGTGCGGTCGGGTGGGCCCGCTGCGGTCGATGCGGTGCTGTTGGACACCGACGAATCCATCGTCGCCATCCAGGTGATCGATGCCGAGGGGACCGTCGTCCTGCGCTCGGCGTCGGCACCGACCACCGCCCTCATTCCGATCGAGGACGTCGGCACCGGTCTGCGGATCGGGATTCGCGGTCGCTCAGCCCCCTACGGCAGCATCCGCTTCAGCGCGCAGACGCTCGACGGCCCAGATGGGCGATACACGATTCTCGTGGGCGAGGGCAGCGCCGCGGTCACCGCGACGGTGCGCAACATCGCCATCGCGCTGGCCGTCGCGGCACCTATCGTCATCGGGGTGGCGGGCCTCGCCACCTACCTGCTGGTCCGGCGCTCAATGCGCTCGGTCGACGAGATCCGTTCCCGCGTCGCCGAAATCACCACCTCGGATCTGTCCGGCCGGGTGCCGGTACCCGCAAGCCGGGACGAGATCGCCGCCCTTGCCGTGACGATGAACGAGATGCTCGCACGCATCGAGTCGGGTCACGCTGCGCAGCAACGCTTCGTCGGAGACGCGTCCCACGAACTTCGGAGTCCGTTGACGTCCATCATCTCCGCACTCGAGGTCGCCGCCGCCCATCCCGAGGTCTTCGACGCCACTCTCGCGGCGGGAACCCTGATTCCGGAGGCGCAGCGGATGAAGGCGCTGATTGATGATCTCCTACTACTCGCCCGTGCCGACGAGCGTGGCCTGTCCGTGGCACTCGACGACGTCGACCTCGATGACCTCACGGCCGCCGAGGTCGAGCAGTTGCGCCGCACCTCGTCGCTGGAGGTTCGTGCCGACCTCGCCCCCGCCCGGATGAGGGGCGATGCCGCAGCGCTGTCGAGGGTGTTGCGCAACCTGCTTGACAATGCGGCAAGACACGCAGCGTCACGGATCGACGTCGAGGTCGTGCCGGGCGATGGAGAGGTCGTGGTCAGGGTTGCCGACGACGGCCCCGGAATCCCGCTCGCCGAGCGGGTTCGCGTGTTCGATCGCTTCGTGAGGCTCGATTCGGATCGGTCGCGCAGCGCAGGCGGGACAGGCCTCGGGCTGGCCATCGTTCGGGAGATCGTCATGGCCCACGGCGGCACCGTGGCGATCGAGTCCGGGCATCTTCCCGGCACGGTGGTCAGGCTTCAGTTGCCCTTGGCACCGCTACCGGACACCAGGCGATAGCCCACACCCCGCACGGTCTCAATGGTGCTGGTGCCGAAGGGCGCATCGATCTTGCGGCGCACGTAGCCGATGTACACCTCGACGACGTTATCGGCGCCCTCATAGTGCGCGTCCCAGACGTTCTGCAGGATCTCGGTCTTCGTCACCACGGTGTCCTTGTTGCGGATCAAGAACTCGAGTAGGCCGTACTCGCGGGGTGTCAGGGAGATCTGCGTCGCATCGCGTTGCACCATGCGCCGGGACGGATCCAACGTCAGCGTGCCTGCCGTGAGCACAGCGGGCGGGTGCGGCGCCGAACGCCGAACGAGCGCGCGCAGCCGGGCCACCAGGACGATGAACGAGAACGGTTTGGTCATGTAGTCGTCGGCGCCAAGGTCGAACGCGTCGGTCTGGTCGTACTCGCCGTCCTTGGCGGTCAGCATCAGCACAGGTGTCCAGACGTCGCGGCTGCGCATCCGACGGAGCACCTCGTAGCCGTTGAGACCGGGCAGCATGATGTCGAGCACGATGGCGTCGAACTCGTCCTCGACCGCATGCCACAGGCCGTCGACTCCGTTGGACGCCTCGACCACAACACAACCCTCGGCGCGGAGGCCGATGGCCAGGGTCGAGGCGAGCAGTGGCTCGTCTTCGACTACTAGGACTTTCATTGCGTGGTTGATTCTTCCATCGAGGGATGTCGTCAGGTCCGGTGGGAGCGCGTGACGTACGCGCGGTATCGACCCCGCGCGAGCAGAACCACTCGGACGTCGTCGACCAGGGGGTCGAGGAACCGGGAACGATACTCGCCGTCGCCCACCGAGCGGGCGCTGATGTACATGAAGGTCAGCGCGCCCAGGAACATCGCCACGTGGATGAGAGCCTGGGGGATGGGCAGCATCATGCCGAGCCAGGTGCCCTGCGGGTCGCCGTCCACCGTCAAGCGTGTCAGCAGTTGAGGCGTCAGCGCCACCATGCCCATGATGAGGAAGATGACCGAGGTGACCAGTGCCACGACAGCGATCTGAACGAACTGGGACACCGCGACGACGAACGTCACATTGGCGCGTTCGCCGCGTGACAGCGGAATGGTGAGGTGATCGCCGTTGTCGGGGTCGGGCATCGAGCCAAATGGCGTGTCCTGAAGTTGCTTGATGTCCTCGTCGCGCACGACGGCGGATGTCAACGTCGGGCGCACTCGCTCCACGACTCCGGTGAACAGGAATGCCCCGGCGATGGCAAGCATGAACCCGATGAGCAGCCACATCCTGCCGCGGCTGATCGTGGTGGCCATGGACCACACGGGGCCGTTGAAGAACACCAGGACCGTCAACAGCAGCACCGGCAGGGCCCGAGTGAACAACACTCCCACCGACTTCAGATGCGCCAGTGTCAACCGAATCGACCAGCCCACCACGGATCCGATCCCCAGACCGATGACGGCGAGGACCAGCACCACCGCGACCGCGGTGGACACCAGGTCTCCAAGGATGGATAGGGGCTCGCTCGACACGACATCCACAAGGGCGCACACGATCAACGACACCGCCACGATCAGGCGTCGCCCGCGTTGGCTGACCACTCGCGATGCCAGCATCGCCGCTCCGAGGGCCACCGGTGCAACGCCAAGCAGAACCGTGAGGATCACCCACTCGGCCGGCGTCGGGTGGGCGTCGATGTTGATATCCCCGCCGCCGGAAGCCAGGGTGATGATCCGGATGGCCACGAAAACTGTTGTCAGCGCGACAAGTGCGGGCGCGCTGCGCCACCACAGGCGCCGCCAGCGGGCGCGCGGGGTGAGTACCGAGGGGAGGCCGTGGCGCAGGAACCACTGTTCGGCGGCGACGCGCTCGTCCACCTCGGCGGTGTTCGTCATGACGTCAGCCGGAATCCGCCACGGTTGCTTGCGGCGACGCCTTCCTTGAGCACCAGCAGAATGTTCGCGGCATCGCCAACAGAGTCGATGTCGGACAACGGGTTTCCGCGCACCACGACAAGATCGGCGATCTTGCCCGGCTCCACCGAACCCAGCGTCGCGTCCACCCCGCACAGCTGCGCCGAGGTCAAGGTGCCCGCCACGATCGCCTGCAGCGGTGTCAGCCCACCGAATTGCACCAGCAGCCCGAGCTCCTTGAGATTGGTTCCGTGCGCCGGGCTCAGGCCCGCATCGGTGCCGACGGCGATGCGGATGCCTGCCGCGGCCGAGGCGTGCACCGAATCATGGGCCATCGCATGCCATTTGGCGCTCTTGGCGGCGCCCTGCGGTGATGCGGTGACGGGCTGCATGGTCTCGAGCAGGGTCGGCACCAGGAACGTGCCCTGCTCGACCATCTGATGGCGCAGATCGTCGTCGAGCGCGTAGCCGTGCTCAATGCTGTGCACACCTGCCTCGACCGCCGCGCGGATCCCGGCATATCCGATGGCATGTGCGGCCACCGGTCGGCCGCCGTAGTTGCGTCCCTCCTCGACCACGGCCGAGATCGCCTCGCGGCGAAGGCCGAGCCACGTCGGGTCGTCGTTGGGTGAGGAGACACCGCCGCTTGTCGCGATCTTGATGACGTCGGCGCCGGCCCGGATGAGTTCTCGGGTCCGGGTCCGTGCCGCGTCGACGGTGTCCACGATCGATCCGCCGATCAGCGGGGTCAGGTCGATACCCGAGGGGAGGTGGAAGTCAGCGTGTCCCGAGGTCTGGCTGAGCATGTTGATGGCCACCAGCAGCCGGGGGCCCTCGATCAATCCGTCGGCGATCGCCTCACGGACGCCGGTGTCGACGCCCATCAGGTCGCGGGCGGTGGTCACCCCGTTGTGCAGTGTCGTGCGCAACCGCTCGATCAGTTGGAATTGGCCGTATGACGGCGGCTTGAGCGCCTTGTCGAGGGGTGGGCCGCCGGTGCCGGGGAGCCCGAAGTGGACGTGGCAGTCGAAGAAGCCCGGGCACACGGTGTTACCGCCGAGGTCGACGGCGTCGGCCGGTAGTTCGGCGGCCGGGTCTGCGGGCCCGGCTGACTGCACCCGTCCGTCAGTGATGACGATGACGGCGTCGGGTACTGCCGCCGCGCCGGTGCCGTCGATCAATGTGCAGTTGTGGAAAACCGTCGTCGCGCTCATTGGGGACTACTGCACCAAGTAACCACGCTGACCGCAACTACCTGGCGTCACCTAGGGTTGTCGGATGCAACGGATCATCGGAACCGAGGTCGAGTACGGGATTTCATCGCCGTCCGATCCGACCGCGAATCCGATCCTGACGTCGACGCAAGCCGTGCTCGCGTACGCCGCCGCCGCCGGGATCCAACGTGCCAAGCGCACCCGGTGGGACTACGAGGTGGAGTCACCACTGCGTGATGCGCGCGGATTCGACCTGAGCCGGTCGTCCGGCCCGCCGCCCATCGTGGACGCCGACGAGGTCGGCGCCGCGAACATGATCCTCACCAACGGCGCCCGCCTCTACGTGGATCACGCACATCCTGAGTACTCGGCGCCCGAGGTAACCGACCCGATGGACGCGGTGATCTGGGACAAGGCCGGTGAGCGCGTCATGGAGGCCGCTGCGCGTCACGTCGCGAGCGTGCCCGGCGCGGCCAAGCTGCAGCTGTACAAGAACAACGTCGACGGCAAGGGCGCCTCGTACGGCACGCACGAGAACTACCTGATGAGCCGGCAGACGCCGTTCTCCGCGGTGATCTCCGGGCTCACGCCGTTTCTGGTGTCACGCCAGGTCGTGACCGGCTCGGGCCGGGTCGGTATCGGGCCCTCGGGTGATGAACCCGGCTTCCAGCTGACCCAGCGCGCCGACTACATCGAGGTTGAGGTCGGCCTCGAGACCACGCTCAAGCGCGGCATCATCAACACGCGCGACGAGCCGCACGCCGACGCCGACAAGTACCGCAGGCTGCACGTCATCATCGGTGACGCCAACCTCGCCGAGACGTCGACATACCTCAAGGTCGGCACCACGTCGCTGGTTCTCGACCTGATCGAGGAGGGCCACCAGCACGGTCTGGACCTCTCCGATCTGGCCCTGGCCCGACCCGTTCACGCGGTGCACGTCGTCAGCCGCGACCCGACGCTGCGCGCCACGGTGGCTCTCGCCGACGGCCGGGAACTCACAGCACTTGCGTTGCAACGCATCTACCTGGACCGGGCGGCCAAACTCGTCGACGCGAAGGATCCGGATCCGCGCGCCACCCACGTCGTCGAGACGTGGGCGGAGATCCTCGACCTGCTCGAGCGTGACCCGATGGAGTGCGCGGAACTGCTGGACTGGCCGGCCAAGCTGCGTCTTCTCGAGGGCTTCCGCAGGCGCGAGAACCTGAGTTGGTCAGCCCCTCGACTGCATCTGGTGGACCTGCAGTACTCCGACGTCCGGCTGGACAAGGGTCTGTACAACCGTCTGGTGGCACGTGGATCGATGAAACGCCTGGTCACCGAGCAGCAGGTGCTGAGTGCGGTCGCCAACCCGCCCACCGACACGCGGGCGTACTTCCGAGGGGAGTGCCTGCGCCGGTTCGGTGCCGACATCGCCGCGGCCAGTTGGGACTCGGTGATCTTCGATCTCGGCGGCGACTCGCTGGTGCGGATCCCCACATTGGAGCCCCTGCGCGGAAGCAAGGCCCACGTCGGGGCGTTGCTCGATTCGGTGAACAGTGCCGCAGAACTTGTCGAGCAGCTCACGAACTGAGTCTGCCCAGGAAATCTCGACCTCGAACGGTAGTGTGAAGTGACCGGTGGACAGCTGTGGAGTCCGTCGATGAGATGCAGGAGGCAGCGATGGCTCAGGAGCAGACCAAGCGCGGCGGTGGCGGCGGCGAGGACGATGACGTCACCGACACGGCCGCAGGCCAGGAGCGTCGCGAGAAGCTGACCGAGGAGACCGACGATCTGCTGGACGAGATCGACGACGTCCTCGAGGAGAACGCCGAGGACTTCGTTCGCGCGTACGTCCAAAAGGGCGGACAGTGACCTGGCCGCATAGCGACAAGTCCTTCAACCCCCTTTCCCGAGTATCTGCCATGGACTCCTCGTCCTTCTCGGAGATGCTGCGCGTGCAGGCACCCCACCTGCTGCCCGCGGGCGGTTCGATGGGAGCCGATGGCGCCCAGATACCGACCAACGCGGCACCCACCAACGCGCTGCCGCACGGGACGACGATCGTCGCGCTCAAGTTCCCCGGCGGCGTCCTCATCGCGGGTGATCGACGGTCCACCCAGGGCAATATGATCGCCGGCCGCGACGTGCAGAAGGTCTACGTCACCGACGATTACACGGCCACGGGTATCGCGGGTACGGCGGCTATCGCCGTCGAGTTCGCGCGCCTCTACGCGGTGGAACTCGAGCACTACGAGAAGCTCGAGGGTGTTGCGCTGACGTTCGCGGGCAAGGTCAACCGGCTGGCGATCATGGTGCGCGGAAACCTTGGCGCGGCGATGCAGGGCTTCGTGGCGCTGCCGCTGCTGGTCGGTTACGACCTGGACGACGCCGACCGCGACGGCGCAGGCCGCATCGTGTCATTCGACGCAGCCGGTGGCTGGAACGTCGAGGAGGAGGGCTACCAGTCCGTCGGCTCCGGCTCGATCTTCGCCAAGTCCTCGATGAAGAAGCTGTACTCGCGTGTGACCGACGCCGAGTCCGCGCTGCGGGTCGCTGTTGAGGCGCTGTACGACGCCGCCGACGACGACTCGGCAACCGGCGGGCCCGACCTGGTCCGCGGTATCTATCCGACGGCCGTGGTGATCGAGGCCGAGGGGGCTCAGGAGATCGCCGAGGAGCGCATCGCCGGCATAGCTCGCGATGTCATCCAAAGCCGTTCGCGTGCCGACACCTTCGGCCCCGATGACGGTAAGGACAAGCTGTGAGCTTCCCCTACTTCATATCGCCCGAACAGGCGATGCGCGAGCGCAGCGAACTCGCGCGCAAGGGCATCTCGCGCGGTCGCAGCGTCGTTGCGCTGGCCTACTCCGGCGGTGTGCTCTTCGTCGCGGAGAACCCGTCGCGGTCACTGCAGAAGGTCAGCGAGCTGTACGACAGGGTGGGCTTCGCCGCCGTCGGCCGGTTCAACGAGTTCGACAATCTGCGCCGCGGCGGCATCCAGCTCGCCGACACGCAGGGCTACGCCTACTCCCGGCGCGACGTCACCGGCCGGCAGCTGGCCAATCGGTACGCGCAGGCGCTGGGCACGATCTTCACCGAGCAGGCCAAGCCGTACGAGGTCGAGTTGTGCGTTGCCGAGGTCGCGCACTTCGGCGAGACCAAGGCTCCTGAGCTGTATCGGATCACCTACGACGGGTCGATCGCCGACGAGCCGCACTTCGTCGCCATGGGCGGCACCACCGAGCCGATCATCACCGCGCTGAATGACACCTTCACCGAGAACGCGAGTCTGGGCGAGGCCGTCAAGATCGCCGTCGACGCGCTGTCGGCGGGCGCCGGGGGCAACGGCTCGGAGCCGCGTGTTCTCGGACCGAGCACGTTGGAGATCGCGGTGCTCGACGCCAACCGGCCACGTCGTGCCTTCCGTCGGATCACCGGAGCGGCGCTCGAAGCGCTGCTCCCGGAGCCGCCGGATACCCCGCCTGCCGAGTAGGCGACGTGGTCGAGGGGGGAGATTCGCCGGCGCCGCGGCTCTACCGGCCTAGTCGCGCGCAGTGGTCGCTGGCCGGTCTGATCCTCGCGTTCGTCGTCGGCGTCGTGCTGTTCAAGGTCGTCAAAGGCGTCGGGCTGGGCCAGAGCGCGGCGTTCTACATCGGCATACCCACCGTCCTGGCACTGATCCTCACGCTCACTGCGAACCCGGACCGGCTGATCTCCATGACGCTCAAGGCGATCACCATCCTGTTGCTTCTCGCCATGCCGGTCGCCGGGGAGGGCTTTGTCTGCGTGATCATCTCGGCGCCGCTGTTCTACGGGGTCGGGATTATCGTGGCGTTGATCGTCGGCGCGGTCCGCAAGTCGGGCCGGCCGTCGGGTGCGCGCATCGCGGTGTTGCCCGCGTTGGCACTGGTGCTGTCGCTCGAAGGTGTGGTCCCCGCGCTGACTTTGCCCGGTGACAGCACCGTCACGGCCACCCGCACCGTTGCGGCCACCGTGGATCAGGTGGCGGCGGCGTTGACCAGACCGTTGCGGTTCGGCGATGTGAAGCCGGCGGGTGTCCTTGCGCTTGGCTTTCCGCAACCCCTGATGGACCACGGCAGCGGTCTCGCAGTGGGTGACCGGCGGACCGTGATGTTCGCCGGCGCGCACCACCGGCCAGGGTTCATCGCACAACACCATTGGGGTGAGGCGTCGTCGGCACTGGAGTTCGAAGTGGCCGCCAGGACGCCAGACTCGGTGCAGCTGCGACCGGTGGCCGACGACACACCCCTGGCCACCTGGCTGACCTGGCGATCGTCGGATGTTAGCTGGCATGCCATCGACGCCGAACACACCGAGATCACCTGGTCGTTGAGCTACACCCGACGGCTGGCCCCGGCCTGGTACTTCGGGCCGATCGAGCATGTGGTGATCCAACGGGCCGCCGGATATCTGCTCGACGCCCTCGACATCCGGTCGTGACCACCGGGCTGGATGTCACGACGCTGCGCAACGGTGCGGTGCTGGTCCCGGCGGTACTCGTGGCGGCACTTTGGGTGGCGGCGCCCGGGGAACGGGTCGGTGCCGCCCTGGCGACGCTGTGGAACGCGGTGTGGCTGACGGCGCTCAACGGCGTCGCCGTAGCGATGGGGTGGTGGACGTTCGGCACCGAAGGGCTGATGTGGTTCGGTGTTCCCGTCGATGTGATCCTCGGCTGGGCGCTGCTGTGGGGCGCCGTGCCGGTGCTGATGCTCCGGTGGGTGAATCCCGTTGTGACGGTTGTAATTCTGATTTCCGCGGACATCGTCGCCATGGGCGGCCTGGCTCCGCTGGTGTGGCTGCACCCAGGTTGGTGGGCCGGAGAGCTGCTTGCCGTGTTGATATGTCTGCTGCCCGGAGTGGTGCTGGGCTGGGCGACGGCTCGCCACCGGGTGCTGGGGCTGCGATCGGGTCTGCAGGTGGTGCTGTTCGGCGGATTGCTGCTGTTCGTCATTCCCGCGGCGACCTTCGCGCTGACCGGCGTGTCCTGGTCGGAGGCGGCGCATCGGGTCGGCGGTGCCGGGGACTGGGTTCTACTCCAGCTCGCCGCGGTGGTGGCGGTGATCGCGCTGCGAGCGGTGACCGAGTTCGCCCAGCACGGCGGCACCCCGTTCCCATGGGATCCGCCGCAGCGTCTGGTCACGTCGGGTCCCTACGCGTTCCTCGCCAATCCTATGCAGGCCGCGGCGGTTCTGCTGATCGTGATCGGCGCGGCCGTCGTCGCCGAGCCGGGACTGGCATTGGCCGCAGGCGGCGGTGCGGTGTTCAGCGCGGGCATCGCCGGGTGGCACGAACGCGACCAGCTGGCCGGCCGGTTCGGCGACTCCTGGTTCGGGTATCGCCGCGTGGTGCACGACTGGGTGCCGCGGTGGCGACCCTATCCACACCGGTCGCCGGCTCGGTTGTACGCGGCGGTCACGTGTGACTCCTGCAGCGCAGTCGCGGGCTGGTTGCAGCGCCGGCAGCTGACCGCGCTGGTGATCGAACCTGCCGAAGATCACCCCGAGGATCTGCGCCGCGTCCGCTACGAGTCGGATTCGGTTGTGCTGCAGGGTACTCAGGCCATCGGTGCGGCACTGGAACACATCTCACTCGGCTGGGCGGTCGTCGGCTGGGTGGTGCGCGCGCCGGTGCTGTCGTGGTTCGTGCAACTGCTCGCCGACGCGGTCGGGGCGGCCCCGCGGCCGATCAGCCGGTGACGGCGTCGCGAATCAGCCCGGCGAACATCTCCGGGCACCCCAGCGGTGTTAAATGTCCCGCCGTCGGGTGTGCAACCGAGCCGTGACGAGTAGTTGTCGAGACGGGGCTGAGTGTCTCGGTACTGCCCTAAAGGGCGTTGAACATCCGCCACTGGGGCGTCGAGTGTGGTGATGTCCGCGATCGCCAACGCCGCGGCGGGGCCGTAGTACCCGCCGTCGATGCGACCTCGCTGCGGTTCGCAGTCGATTCCCAGGTGTGTCCCTGTTGACGGCGCACGCTCACTGGTGGACGATTTGTTGCGTTACGCACAACGCGTTGCGATAGTCGCAACAAATGCGGGGGTGGTCGATGCCAAGAGTCGTCGTCATCGGAGCGGGCATCGTCGGCACCTCACTCGCCGACGAGATGACCGCCCGCGGGTGGACCGACGTGACCGTTGTCGACCGCGGACCGCTCTTCTCGACAGGCGGGTCGACATCGCACGCGCCCGGGCTGGTCTTCGCGACCAACCCCTCCAAGACGATGAGCACCTTCGCTCGCTACACCATCGAGAAGCTCTCCACACTCGAGCATCCCGACGGGTGGTGCTTCAATCCGGTCGGTGGGCTCGAGGTGGCCACCACCCCGCAGCGCTGGGCTGACCTGCACCGCAAGGCGGGCTGGGCGCAGGCGTGGGGCATCGAGGGCCACCTGGTGAGCGCCGAGGAGTGCGTCGACCTGCATCCGCTGCTGGACGCCGACGGTGTGCTCGGCGGGTTCCACACCCCCGCCGACGGACTGGCCAAGGCGGTGCGGGCCGCCGAGGCGCAGGCGTGGCGGGCACGGGACCGCGGTGCCCGGTTCCTGCCCCACACCGACGTGGTGGGCATCGTCGAGAAGCGGGGCCGTGTCGTCGGCGTCGCCACCGCTGACGGCGTGATCGACGCCGACGTCGTGGTCTGTGCGGCGGGGTTCTGGGGTGCCCAGTTCGCCAAGAAGGTCGGTCTCGTCGTGCCACTGGTGCCGATGGCCCACCAGTACGCGAGGACTGGACAGATCCCCGCGCTGGTCGGACGCAACACCGAACAGTCGGAGGCGGGACTTCCGATCCTGCGTCACCAGGACCAGGATCTGTACTTCCGCGAGCACCTCGACCGCATCGGCATTGGCTACTACGGGCACGATCCGATGCCGGTCGACATGTCGACACTGATGGCCGACACCGCGGGGGAGTCGATGCCGTCGATGCTTCCGTTCACGGAGGAGGACTTCGCACCCGGGTGGCGTGAATCATGCAAACTTCTTCCCGCACTGAGTGATTCCAAGGTGGAGGAGGCGTTCAACGGCATCTTCTCGTTCACCCCCGACGGCTTCTCCATCATGGGTGAGCACCGCGACCTGAGCGGATTCTGGGTTGCCGAAGCGGTCTGGGTGACGCATTCCGCGGGCGTTGCGAAGGCGACCGCCGAGTGGATCATCGACGGCGCGCCCTCGGTCGACGTGCACGAGTGCGATCTCTACCGGTTCGAGGACGTCGCCAGAAGCCCGAAGTTCGTCACGACGACCAGTTCGCAGGCGTTCGTCGAGGTCTACGACATCATCCATCCCCACCAGTTCCGCACCGCGTTACGCGGCCTGCGTACCAGCCCCTTCTTCGCCCGTCAGCAGGAACTCGGTGCGTTCTTCTACGAGGGCGGCGGCTGGGAACGCCCGGCGTACTACGAGGCGAACGCAGAACTGGCGCAACGGCTTTACTCCGAGGGTCTGGCCGTCCCCGAGCGCGACGACTGGTCAGCACGCTTCTGGTCGCCGATCTCGATCGCCGAGGCGCACTGGACCAGGCATCAGGTCGCGATGTACGACATGACACCGCTGACCCGCTACGAGGTGGCAGGCACGGGTGCGGCGGCCTTCCTGCAACAGATGACCACCAACAACGTCGACAAGAGCGTCGGATCGGTCACCTACACGCTGCTGCTCGACGAAACCGGGGGAGTGCGTAGCGATCTCACGGTTGCCCGCCTCGCCGAGACCACTTTCCAGGTCGGCGCCAACTCGCCGCTGGACTTCGACTGGCTGAGCAGGCACCTGCCCGGTGACGGCTCGGTGACGGTGCGCGATATCACCGGCGCAACGTGCTGCGTAGGCGTGTGGGGGCCGCTGGCCCGCGATCTGGTGGCGCCCCACTGCCCCGATGACCTTTCGCATGACGCGTTCAAGTACTTCCGCGCCATGCACACCTACCTCGACGCCATACCCGTCACCATGATGCGGGTCTCCTACGTGGGGGAGCTGGGCTGGGAGATCTACACCGGAGCCGAGTACGGCACCGCGCTGTGGGACCTGCTGTTCGACGCCGGTCGCGACCACGGCGTCATCGCAGCGGGCAGGATTGCGTTCAACAGCCTGCGCATCGAGAAGGGCTACCGCAGCTGGGGAACCGACATGACCGCCGAGCACCTGCCCGACGCCGCGGGTGTGGGCTTCGCCGTTCGAATGGCCAAGGACGACTTCGTCGGAAGGGCCGCACTGCAATCCGCGAAGCCCCCGTCGACCACGTTGCGCAGCATCGTGTTTGACGATCCCGACGCCGTGGTGCTGGGCAAGGAGCCGGTGTATCTGGGCGAACGCGGCTCCGAATGCATCGGCTACGTCACCAGCGCAGGGTACTCGCCGACCGTCGGGCGGACCATCGCCTACGCGTGGCTGCCCGCGGAAACGGGCGTGGGGGACACCGTCACCGTCGACTACCGCGGCACCCGGCACAGCGCCGTCGTGCACGCCGAACCCGTCGTCGACCCCGACATGACCCGGATCAGGCGGTAGTGCCCATGACCTCATCGACAACGCACTACGACGTCATCGTCATCGGCCTCGGCGGCATGGGCAGCGCCGCCGCCTACCATCTGGCCTCCCGTAACCAACGCGTCCTCGGGCTGGAGAAGTTCACGCCTGCGCATTCCTTGGGTTCCAGCCACGGCGGGTCCCGCATCATCCGGCAGTCCTACTTCGAGGACCCGGCTTACGTACCGCTACTGCTGCGCGCCTACGAACTGTGGGAGCAGTTGGCACGCGACTCCGAACGCGAGGTCTACCGGCTGACCGGAGGTCTGTTCATCGGGCCGCCAGACTGTCTCACCGTGGCGGGCAGTCTGCGCGCCAGCAGGCAGTGGGACCTGCCGCACGAGCTGCTCGACGGCCGCGACGTCGCGGCCCGCTTCCCGAACTTCACTCCCGCGGCCGGTGATGTCGCGCTGTATGAGGACAAGGCCGGGTTCGCCCGCCCCGAGATGACTGTTCAGGCGCATATAGATCTCGCCGAACTCACCGGTGCGGAGCTGCATTTCGGTGAGCCGGTACTCGACTGGAGCGAGACGGCGGGCGGCGGCGTGCGGGTCAGCACCGAGCGGGGCAGCTACACCGCAGGGCAGCTGGTGATCTGCCCGGGAGCCTGGGCCCCGCAGCTGCTCGCCGAGTTCGGCATCCCCATCACGATCGAGCGCCAGGTGCTGTACTGGCTTGACCCCGTCGGTGGGACCGCGCCCTTCGTCGACCACCCGATCTTCATCGATGAGAACGCACGCGGCGAGCAGATATACGGTTTCCCCGCCATCGACGGTCCGCGCGGCGGCGTCAAGGTCGCGTTCTTCCGCAAGGGCACCGTGTGCACACCGGAGACGATCGATCGCACCGTGAGTGACCAGGAGATCGTCGAGATGAGGGGCCGGGCCGCCGAATTGCTGCCCGCGCTCGACGGCACGTGCGTGCACTCGGCGACGTGCATGTACTCCAACACCCCCGATGAGCACTTCGTCATCGCCCGGCACCCCGACAGCGCGAACGTCACGGTGGCGTGCGGCTTCTCGGGACACGGTTTCAAGTTCGTCCCCGTAGTCGGGGAGATCCTCGCCGACCTCGCCATCGACGGCGCGACCGGCCACCCCATCTCGTTGTTCGACCCCAAGCGACTGGTGACCACATGACCAGCAACCTGCGCGCCACACTCGGCGGTGACTACTACGCCAATCCCGCAGTCTTCGCCGCCGAGCAGGAACGCATCTTCGAGGCGACGTGGTTCTGTGCGGTGCGGACGGCCGACCTCGCGCTGGCTGGTCAGTTCAAGAAGGTCCAGGTCGGGCGCGAGAGCGTTCTGCTGGTGCGCGGCAGGGACGGACTGTTGCGGGCCTTCCTGAACATCTGCCGACATCGCGGCGCTCAACTGTGCGTCGAGGAGCAGGGACAGCTGGGACGCAACCTGCGCTGCCCCTATCACTCCTGGACCTACGCCCTGGACGGCAAACTCGTCGCCGCACCCAACATCGGGTCACTCACCGGCGACGACGGCGCGCCGATCGACCGATATCAGTACGGTTTGGTGCCGGTCGCGCTCACCGAGTGGCTCGGCTACGCCTGGGTCTGCCTGTCCGATACACCGCCGCCGTTCGAGGACGTCGTCGCCGAGGCAACGAGGACGCTCGGTGACGCTGATGCGATCAACCGGTACGGTATCGGCGGTCTGGACGTGGGCCGCCGGATCGTCTACGACGTGGCGGCCAACTGGAAGCTGATCGTCGAGAACTTCATGGAGTGTTACCACTGCAGTTCGATCCATCCCGAACTCGTCGGCGTGCTCCCGGAGTTCGTCCGCGGCACGGCGGCGCAGGCGAACGTCGGTCGGGGTGCCGAATTCGGTTCGGAAGTATGCGGATTCACCATCGACGGTTCCGAGGGTTTCGAGCGTCTGCCCGGTGTCACCGATGAGCAGGACCGGCGTTACTACGCGATCACAGTCAAGCCGACCGTCTTCATCAACCTGGTTCCCGACCACGTCATCTTTCATCGCATGTCTCCTGTGGCCGCCGACCGGACCATCGTCGAGTGCGACTGGCTCTACACCGCCGACCTGGTGGCGTCCGGGCGCGACGTGTCTCGCTCGGTGGACCTGTTCCACCGCGTCAACGAGCAGGATTTCGCCGCGTGTGAGCGAACCCAACCGGCGATGTCGTCGCGGGCCTACCGCAATGGCGGTGTGCTCGTCCCCACCGAACACCACATCGCGGAGTTCCAGCAGTGGGTAGTGTCCCGTCTGGGTGAGTGAGGGGTGACCCATGGACGGTGAGCCAGACCTGTACATCGGCGGTCGGTGGCGTCACGCGTCCGACCGCGGCACCAGGGATATCGTCAATCCGGCCGACGGGACCGTCGCCGCGACCGTCGACGAGGCTACTCCCGACGACGCCCGCGACGCCGTCGCCGCGGCACGTGCCGCCTTCGACGACGGGGCCTGGCGCGCCACATCGGCCGGCGAGCGCGCTGCGCTGCTCAACCGGATCGCCGACCTGCTCCAGCGGGACAAGGAGTCGTTGTCCCGGTTGGAGACCGAGGACACCGGAAAGACACTGGCCGAAAGCCGAATCGATATCGACGATGTGACCTCGGTGTTTCGGTACTACGCCGGTCTCGTCGCGGTGCAGGCCGACCGCGTCGTCGACGTCGGTGATCCCGCCGTCATCAGCCGGGTGGTCCACGAACCCATCGGCGTGTGCGTACTGATCGCGCCGTGGAACTACCCGCTTCTGCAGATGTCGTGGAAGATCGCGCCCGCACTCGGTGCGGGATGCACCATGGTCGCCAAGCCAAGCGAGGTCACGCCGCTGTCGACGATCGCCTTCGTCCACCTGCTCGAGGAGGCGGGTGTGCCGCCGTCGGTGGTGAACCTGGTGCAGGGCAGCGGCGCCGTGCTCGGTGAGGCACTGACCGCCGACCCGGCAGTCGACTTCATCTCGTTCACCGGCGGCCTGGCGACCGGAACCATCATCTCGAAGGTCGCCGCCGCCAACGTCACCAAGGTCGCGGTCGAACTCGGCGGCAAGAACCCGCACATCGTGTTCGCCGATGTCGCCGACTCGGGTGACTTCGACGCAGCCGTCGACCACGTGCTGACCGGGGTTTTCCTGCACTCCGGTCAGGTGTGCTCGGCGGGCACCCGCCTCATCGTCGAGGAGTCCATAGCCGACGACTTCGTCGCCGCCCTCGCCCGGCGCGCCGAGGCGATCCGAATCGGGCCAGGAATGGACCCGACCAGCGAGACCGGTCCGCTGGTCTCGCAAGAGCATCGCGCCAAGGTGGAAGCCCATGTCGCCCAGGGCATATCGGAAGGGGCGCGGCTGGTCACCGGTGGCGCGCGGCCGACCGAACGGGCGCTGGCCGACGGCAGCTTCTACCTGCCGACGATATTCGACGGCTGCGACCGGTCGATGCGGATCGTCCAGGAGGAGACCTTCGGGCCGATCCTCACAGTCGAACGATTCACCGACGAGGCCGAGGCGATAAGGCTGGGCAACGACACGGAGTACGGGCTCGCGGCGGGTGTTCGGACATCCAATCCGGCGCGCGGTGAGCGAGTGGTACGTGCATTGCGGCACGGAACGGTCTGGCTCAACGACTTCGGTTACTACACCGCCGCGGCGGAGTGGGGCGGCTTCGGGAAGTCAGGCAACGGACGTGAACTCGGACCGACCGGGCTTGCGGAATACCAAGAGATCAAGCACATCTGGCACAACACTGCACCGGCACCCGCCGGCTGGTTCAAGAGTTGAGGGGGCGGACATGGTGCTCGGCAAAGATGTTTCGCGGGCCGACAGCGGTATGGAGGACTTCGGCTACCGAGAGTCACTGGATCGGAGTATCGGAAAGTTCGCCAGCTTCGCGGCAGGCGTCAGCTATATCTCGATCCTGACGGGCACGTTCCAGCTGTTCTACTTCGGGTACGGCACCGCGGGACCCGCCTATCTGTGGTCGTGGCCGATCGTGTTCGTCGGGCAGATGGCCGTCGCACTGTGCTTCATGGAACTCGCGGCCAAGTATCCGGTGGCGGGCTCGGTCTACAACTGGAGCAAGAAGCTGGCCAGTCGGCTGGTCGGATGGATATCGGGCTGGTTGATGCTCACCGCGTCGATCGTGACGATCTCGGCGGTCGCGCTGGCCTATCAGCTCAACCTGCCGAGGCTGTGGAGCGGATTCCAGATTGTCGGCGATGGGAGCGGTGAGTATGACTACGCCGCCAACGCCGTTCTCCTCGGCACCGTGCTGATCGCGTTCACCACGCTGATCAACGCCCTCGGCGTGAAGCTGATGTCCCGGATCAACAGCGCCGGGGTGTTCATCGAACTCATTGCGGCCGTCCTGATTGCCTTCCTGCTCGCCATCAACATCGAACGCGGTCCGGACATCTTCTTCTCCACCAACGGTTACGGGGCAGGGGAGAGCGCAGGTTTCCTCGGCGCCTTCCTGGTGGCCTCACTAGCCTCCGGGTACGTCATGTACGGCTTCGACACCGCCAGCTCGTTGGGCGAGGAGACCGTCGAACCGCGACGCACCGCGCCAAAGGCGATCTTCCGGGCGATCCTGGCGTCGTTCGTGATCGGCGGCGCGATCCTGGTGTTCGCCGTCATGGCGGCGCCCAACCTGGAGGACCCGAAGCTCGGCGAGAGTTCCGGTGGCCTGCAGTACATCGTCGAGCAAGTCATGTGGGGCCCGCTGGGCACTATCTTCCTGGTCTGCATCGTCATCGCCGTCACGGTGTGCACGCTCGCTGTCCACACCGCGGCGATCCGACTGACGTTCGCGATGGCTCGCGACAATGCGTTGCCGTTCGGGGAGAGGCTGGCCACCGTCAATCCGAAGACCCAGACTCCGATCGTGCCCGCGGTGACGATCGGCATCATCGCGGTGATCATTCTGGTGATCAACATCGGCCAGCCGAAGATCTTCACCGTGCTGACCTCGATCGCGATCATCATGATCTACCTGGCGTATCTGATGGTCACCGGTCCGATGCTGAAGAAGCGGCTGCAGGGGCAGTGGCCGCCGGCCGATCTCGCCGAGGGCGGCTACTTCACCATGGGCCGCTGGGGTCTGCTGGTCAACGTCGTCGCAGTGGTCTGGGGTGGCGCCATGGCGCTCAACTTGGCGTGGCCGCGCGCCGCTGTTTACGGCGAGCCCTGGTACAACACGTGGGGTGCGTTCGTCTACATCGGCGTGATACTCGGCGCGGGTCTGCTGTGGTATGTCATGAAGGGCCGCAAGCACATTGGCACGCTGGCATCACATGCCTCGGCGGAGAGGGCGGAGGCGGATGGCTGACTCCGGCACGTTCGACTACGTCATCGCCGGCGGGGGGACCGCGGGTTGCGCGCTGGCGGCCAGGTTGTCTGAGGATCCCGACGTCACGGTGTGCGTGCTCGAGGCTGGGCCGTCGGACGTCGGCGACGACAACATTCTGGTGCTCTCGGAGTGGATGCACCTGCTCGACTCGGGCTACGACTGGGACTACCCGGTTGAACCGCAGGAACGCGGCAACTCGTTCATGCGGCACGCCAGGGCCAAGGTGCTCGGTGGGTGCTCGTCGCACAACTCGTGCATTGCGTTCCTGCCGCCTGCCGAGTGTCTTGACGAGTGGGTTGAGATGGGTGCCACAGGGTGGAGCGCGGCCGAGGTCCTGCCGCTCACAGCGCGATTGAAGGACATCGTGCAGCTGCGCGACGTACCGCCGGTGGATCCCTGCGGGGTGGCGGTGCTGTCTGCGGCCGCCGACGTCGGCATGCCGACCGTGGCCTTCAACCGCGGTGAGACAGTGCGCAATGGGGCTGGGTGGTTTCAGATCAACGCCGCCGACGACGGCACCCGGATGTCCAGTTCGCACGCCTACCTGCATCCGGTGCTGGACTCCCGGTCCAACCTCGAGGTCCGCACCGGGTGCTGGGTCTCGGAGATCCTGTTCGATGACGCGAACCAGACCGAATCCCGTCGCTTCGCTCGCCCCGCTGCGACGGGGGTTCGCTACCAGCGCCCGGACCTCACCGGCTACGACACGGTGACGGCGCAGCGCGAGGTCATCGTCACCGCTGGGGCCATCGACACCCCGAAGTTGTTGATGCTCTCGGGAATCGGTCCGACCGCGCATCTGCGGGAGCTGGGCATCCCGGTGCGGGTCGACTCGCCGGGTGTGGGGTCCAACCTGGACGATCATGTCGAGGGCCTGGTGTTCTGGGAGGCATCCCGGCCAATGGTGACGACGTCGACGCAGTGGTGGGAGATCGGCCTGTTTGCCACCATCGACCCCGTTCCCGAAGGTGCCAGAGGCCAGCCGGACCTGATGATGCACTACGGCAGCGTCCCGTTCGACATGAACACTCTGCGCCGCGGCTATCCGACGACGGATAACGGATTCTGCTTGACGCCCAACGTCACCCAGGGCCGGTCCCGCGGAACTGTGCGACTGCGCAGCCGCGACTTCCGGGATCGGCCGAGGGTTGACCCGCGCTACTTCACCGATCCGGAGGGCTATGACGACCGGATCATGCTGACCGGCGTGAAGTTGGCCCGCCGCATCGCCGAGCAGACGGCGCTGAAGCCGTGGGTTGCGCGCGAACTGGCGCCGGGGCCCGATGCCGTCACCGATGACGAACTGCTGGACTACATCCACCAATGCCACAACACCGTCTATCACCCGGCGGCGACCGCCAGGATGGGCGCGCTTGACGATCCGACGGCGGTGCTCGATCCGGAGTTGCGGGTCAAGGGGGTGAGCGGGCTGCGCGTCGTGGACGCTTCGGCGATGCCGAAACTTCCTGCGGTGAACCCCAACATCACCGTTATGACGATGGCCGAGAAGTGTGCTGATCTGGTCCGGCACTCCGCTGCCGCTGGGCGCAGGGGCTGATCTGCCGGTGGCGTCCGGGCTGCAACTCGCCACCTTCCTGGGCACGTACACCCCATTCCAGGCGATGTCGGCCGCGGAACTCGCCGAGTTGGCCGCCGAGTCGGCCGTTGTCGAGTTCCCGGCGCACACCGAGGTGGCCGACTACGCCGCACGGGCACCCGACGGCGTCTGGATGGTGCACTCGGGACAGGTGACACTGCAGTCTGCCGAGGGGTCGATCATCGACACCGTAGGTCCCGGCGGACTCTTCGGCTACACCCCGCTGCTGACCGGTGACGGGATGGAGTTCACCGCGCGCACAACGGTTCCCAGCGTCCTCGTCCGTCTGCCCGACCCGTTGGTCCGAGCACAGTTCGCCAAGCCCGCCGGGTTGGCGTACCTGGCATCCTCGGCGTGGACCGTCGGGAGCGCCGACCAGCCGACCATCGCGCCCGCCACCGACAGCCAGCCGATCTCCGAACTGCTGCACGGCGAGGTGCTACTGGTATCCCCGGATACCTCGGTGCGCGACGCTGTCATCGAGATGGCCGCCCACCAGGTCTCCTATGCGCTCATCCGGTTGCCCGGCGGTGAACTCGGCATCTTCACCGACCGCGATCTGCGGACGCGGGTGGTGGCCGCGGGCATCGGAGTGGACGTGCCGATCGCCGATGTGATGAGCGCCCCCGCCCGGACGGTCACCGCCGATCTCACGGCCGAGACCGTGCTCATGGAGATGCTCGAGTGCGGGTGGCGACACATGCCGGTCGTGACACCCCGCGGCGAGGTGATCGGCGTCCTTGAAGACGCTGACCTGCTCGCGGCCTCGGCGCGGCAGAGCTTCATACTGCGACGCGCGATTGGGCAGGCCACTGACGCTGCCGAACTGTCGTTGATCGGCCGCAGGGTGGCGGACATCTCGGCGGACCTGTTCCGCAACGGCACCAAGGCGTCGGCAACCAGCGCGATTCTGTCGGTCGTCATCGACAGCCTGGTGCGAAAGGCGTTGCAGCTCGCACTCGCTGAGTCCGCGCGACCCACAGTCGACGGGTTCGCGTGGCTGTCGCTGGGCAGTGTGGCGCGGCGGGAGGCGATGCCGTCGTCCGACGTCGACAGCGCGCTGTCGTGGCGGGACGATTTGGACTCGGCCGGCCCGGAACTGCGGGCGGTCGCGGTGCGCACACACGAGATCCTGGACAGCTGTGGTCTTCCGTCGGACCGCAACGGCGCCATCGCGTCCAAACCGAGCTTCTCCCGGTCGCGGTCGCAGTGGCTCACCGCGGCCGAGGCTTGGCTCGCAGACCCGCTGCGCGACCACGGTCTCATGCTGTCATCGCTGATGATCGATGGCCGGGTGGTCTGGGGTGATCCGGCATTGAACATCGTTCCTGCGGTGTATCGCAGGATGCGCGTGGACCACCCGAACGCGCTGCGACTGCAGCTGCTGAACGCGCTGTCGGGGCGCGCGCGGGCCAGATCGCTGCGCGATGTGCTGGCCCGGCGGGGCGGGACCTTCGACCTCAAGGCTCACGCCGTGACGCCCATCGTCAACCTGGCCCGGTGGGGCGGCCTGAGCGCCGCCGTGTCATCGGCGAGCACGCCGGTGCGGCTGAGCGCGGCGGCGGAGGCCGGTGCGATGAGCGAGCGGGACGCCAACACGCTCGGTGACGTGTTCGCCATGGTGCAGCGGCTCCGGATGGCTCATCAGGTCGAACAGCTGATCGCAGGACACACACCCGGGGACGTCATCACGATGTCGGAGCTGTCACCCCTTAACCGAAGCCTGCTGGGCGACGGGCTTCGTGAGATCGCCGCGGTGCAGCGGCGAGTCCGCCAGTCCGCGAACTGGCGCGTATAGGGTCGGACGCGATGGAGACGGGTTCGGAGGGCCTTTCTAAGGGCCTATCAGAAGGCCGCAGCGCTGCGGTCCAATCGGTCGACCGCGCACTGCTGGTTCTGGAGATTCTGGCGCGTCTCGGGCAAGCCGGTGTCACCGAGATCGCTGCCGAACTGGGCGTGCACAAGTCGACGGTGTCACGGCTGGTCGCAGTGCTCGAGGCGCGCGGTTTCGTCGAACAGGTATCCGATCGCGGCCCCTACCGGCTCGGGTTCGCCATCGCACGCCTCGCGCGGGCCAGCAGCGGACAACCCGACCTGGGCAGGCTCGGTCAAGCTGTCTGCGATGGTCTGGCCGCCGATGTCGCCGAGACCGTGAATCTGGCGATCCTCGATGGCGAGCGCATCGTCAATATCGTCGAGGCGATCGGCCCCAATGAGATCACCCTGCGGACGTGGGTGGGGCAGAGCTGTCCCGCACATGCGACATCGAGCGGCAAGGTTCTCCTTGCGTGGGCGGGCGCCGCCGCCCAGCTCACCGATCCACTGCAGGGCTTCACCCCTAAGACGGTCGTCGAAGTCGCCGAGCTGGAGCGCGAGCTATGCGCCGTGCGGGCGCGCGGCTGGGCCAGCGTGAGCGAGGAACTTGAGGTGGGGCTGAACGCCGTCGCCGCACCGGTCCGCGATGCCAATTCCGAAGTGGTTGCCGCGCTGAGTGTTTCGGGACCATCATACCGGCTGTCGGGGGATCGATTCGAGGAGATCGCCAAGGTGACGATCTCAGCCGCCGACGCTGTCAGTAGCCGCCTGGGCTGGGTTGACGGCGTCACTGAACCAGGGCGTTGACGACCACCTCGGAATCCGTTCGGCTGGTGTACATCCGCCACAGCGTGTCCGCGAGATCGTCGGGGTTCAGTGTTGCCGCCGCCATGTCCGCGAGCATGTCCGGATGATCGAGGACGGCGCGGTGAATGTCGCCCCGCTCGATCAAACCCCCGATGGTCAGCGTCCCGGAGTAGACGCCCATCGGTGCCAGGGCGGCGTGCAGTGTCAGCGCGTAGTTCCGCAGTGCGGCCGCCGCTAGGGCCAGGCCGCCGAGCGCGGGCATTGGCAGCACACTGCTCAACCCGCCGGCGAAGAGCAGTCCACCACTGCCGCGTGCGATGAGGTCAGGCAGCAGCGACGACGCGAAGTCGACGGCGGGCACCACGCCGAGTAGGGCCTCGGTCGCACCTGGGGCGTCGAGTGTGGTGATGTCCGCGATCGCCAACGCCGCGGCGGGGCCGTAGTACCCGACGTCGATACGGCCGAAGCGGGCGCGGGCGCCGTCGATGGCCGCCCGCAGCGCATCGGTGTCCGAGGCATCCGCGGTGAACGCCGCCGCCTCGATTCCCGCGTCGGCGAGCGCCGTCAGGTACTCGGTGTGGCGACTGTTGGAGCGGGAGACGAGTGCCACTGCGTGTCCCTCGGAACCGAATCGGTGGGCCACTGACATGCCCAGTCCTGGACCGGCACCGACGACGAGAAGAACGGGTCGCGATGAAGTTGAGGTCATGCTCAATTTAATAGCACAACATGAGGACGGCCTCAACTTAGGTCGAGTCGGACTAGGATGCAGCGATGTCCCAGTCGATGCGTGCCGATGCGCTGCGCAACCGCGAACGACTGGTGTCGGCGGCCGCGGAGCTGTTCACCGAACGTGGGCTGGATGTGCCACTGGATGAGGTGGCACGGCGCGCAGGGGTGAGCATCGGCACGCTCTACAACCACTTCCCGAATCGCGGGGCACTGCTCGATGAGGTCCTGCCGGAGCGGCTGGCCGCCTTCGATGTGCTGGCAGAGGCCGCAATGGGCGACCCAGACGCGTGGCGCGGGTTTGTGACGCTGCTTGAGGGTGTGTTCGCCATGCAGGCCCGAGATCGCGCCCTCAACGAGGCGATAGCCCGTAGTCAGGTGGGCGGTGTGGACGCCGCGGCGGACTGCGGCCGCGCCGGCGGAGCGCTGGACGCTGTGGCGCAGCGGGCAAGAGAGGCCGGGGTGCTGCGGTCCGACTTCGGTCCCGAGGACCTCGTGACGCTGGTGTCGGCGATGTCGAAGGTGATCGCCATGTCGGCCGGTGATGACACCCCGTGGCGGCGGCATCTCGGCTTCGTGTTGGACGGGCTGCGCGCGACCTGAGCGAGGAACCCGTTGCGGACACCAGTGACGGGTGTCATACGCGGAGACCTCGCTACCCGTAAGCTCGAATACGTGCAGCGGCGAATCATGGGCATCGAGACCGAATTCGGTGTGACGTGCACGTTCCACGGTCACCGGCGGCTGTCTCCGGATGAAGTGGCGCGCTATCTGTTCCGACGAGTGGTGTCGTGGGGGCGCAGTTCCAACGTGTTCCTGCGCAATGGCGCCCGGCTGTACCTCGACGTCGGCAGCCATCCCGAGTACGCCACCGCCGAGTGCGACAGCCTGATCCAGTTGATAACCCACGACCGCGCGGGCGAGCGGGTGCTCGAGGATCTGCTCATCGACGCCGAGCAGCGGCTGGCCGACGAGGGCATCGGCGGCGACATCTACCTGTTCAAGAACAACACCGACTCGGCGGGCAACTCCTACGGCTGCCATGAGAACTACCTCATCGTGCGCGCGGGCGAGTTCTCCCGGATCTCCGATGTGCTGCTGCCGTTCCTGGTCACCCGCCAGCTCATCTGCGGTGCGGGCAAGGTGCTGCAGACGCCCAAGGCCGCCACGTTCTGCCTGAGCCAGCGCGCCGAGCACATCTGGGAGGGCGTCTCCAGCGCCACCACACGCAGCAGGCCCATCATCAACACGCGCGACGAGCCGCACGCCGATGCCGAGAAGTACCGCAGGCTGCATGTCATCGTCGGCGACTCGAACATGTGCGAGTCCACCACCATGCTCAAGGTGGGTACGGCCGCGCTGGTGCTGGAGATGATCGAGGCCGGCGTGCCGTTCCGCGACTTCTCCCTCGACAATCCGATCCGCGCCATCCGCGAGGTCAGCCACGATCTGACGGGCCGACGCCCGGTCCGGCTCGCAGGTGGGCGGCAGGCCAGCGCGCTCGACATTCAGCGGGAGTACTACAGCCGTGCCGTCGAGCACCTGCAGACCCGCGAACCCAACGCCCAGATCGAGCAGGTTGTCGACCTGTGGGGCCGCCAGCTCGACGCGGTCGAGAGCCAGGACTTCGCGAAGGTCGACACCGAGGTCGACTGGGTGATCAAGCGCAAGCTGTTCCAGCGCTATCAGGACCGGTACGACATGGAGCTGTCCGATCCCAAGATCGCCCAGCTCGACCTCGCCTACCACGACATTAAGCGCGGTCGTGGTGTCTTCGACCTGTTGCAGCGCAAGGGTCTGGCCGCACGTATCACCACCGATGAGGAGATCGAGGCGGCCGTCAACGAGCCGCCCCAGACCACGCGGGCCAAGCTGCGCGGCGAGTTCATCAGCGCAGCACAGGCGGCGGGTCGAGATTTCACCGTCGACTGGGTGCACCTCAAGCTCAACGACCAGGCGCAGCGAACGGTGTTGTGCAAGGACCCGTTCCGATCTGTCGATGAGCGGGTCAAGCGACTGATCGCGAGCATGTAGCGCCTGAGCGCGGCGGGCGGGAGCGAACCGCGCGGGGGATTAAGCTCCTCGGGTGGGGATCTCCAAAGTCGAGCGATTGATGAATCTGGTCATCGCACTCCTGTCCACCCGCAACTTCATCACTGCAGACCGCATCCGTAAGACCGTCTACGGCTACGGCGACAGTCCCAGCGATGAGGCGTTCTCGCGGATGTTCGAGCGGGACAAGAACGAATTGCGCGATCTCGGTATCCCGCTCGAGACCGGGCGCGTGTCGTCGATGGACCCGACCGAGGGTTACCGGATCAACCGCGAGACCTATGCGCTGCCGCAGGTTGAACTCACCGCTGACGAGGCCGCCGCCGTCGCGATCGCCACGCAGCTGTGGGAGTCACCCGAACTCGTCACCGCCACCCAGGGCGCGCTGCTCAAGCTGCGTGCCGCGGGCGTCGACGTCGACGCCGCCGACTCCGATGTCATGATCAGCTCGTCGGCGACGATGCCCGGACTTCGAGGGTCCGAGGAGGTCCTCGGAATCCTGTTGTCCGCCATCCACTCCGGCCAGGCGGTCGAGTTCGGTCACCGCTCCACCCGCAGCGAGCCCTACCGCACCCGCACAGTGGAACCCTGGGGTGTGGTGACCTCTCGGGGCCGGTGGTATCTCGTCGGCCACGACCGGGACCGCGACGACACCCGCACGTTCCGGGTGTCGCGCATCGGCGAGGTGAGCGCCATCGGACCGCGTGACGCGGTGACCAGGCCCGAGGGCATCGACCTGCGGGATGTCGTGCACCGCGCGGTGGCGGAGTGGCCACCGGGTGCCCAAGCCAGGGTGTGGGTGGCTGACGGCCGCGCGACCGCGCTGCGCAGGGCGGCCAGCGAGGTGGTGAGCCGCACCATCGGGGGACGTGCCGGAGACGAGCTGGCGGTCGACATCGGGATGCACGATCGGCTCGCGCGCGAGATCGCCGGATACGGCGCCGACGCGATCGTGTTGGATCCGCCGACGCTGCGGGACGATGTCATCGCCCGGTTGCGGGCACAGGCCGGAGGTGAGGCAGTTGTCTAGCGTGTCGACGCGGCTGGTGCGGCTGCTCAACATGGTTCCCTACCTGAAGGCGAACCCTCGGATAACGTTCGAGGAGGCGGCGATCGACCTCGGCGTGTCGGTCAAACAACTGCGCGAGGACCTGCAGCAGTTGTTCCTGTGCGGGCTGCCCGGGTACGGCCCGGGTGACCTCATCGACTTCGAGATGTCGGGCAAGACCATCGATGTCACGTTCTCGGCGGGCATGGACCACCCGCTGCGGCTGACCTCGCCCGAGGCGACCGGCATCCTGGTTGCATTGCGTGCGCTGCTGGACGTTCCCGGCATGCTCGACCCCGCGGCGGCGCGCAGCGCGATCGCCAAGATCGAGTCCGCGGCGGGTGCGGTGAGCGCCAGCGTGGGCGGGGCTCCCACGGCGGGCGACGAGCCCGCGCCCATCGAGAGTTCGGCTGCCACGGCGGTCCGTTCCGCGGTGCGCAACGACCATGCGGTGACCATCGACTACTACTCGGCATCGCACGACACCCTGACCTCCAGGACGGTCGATCCGATTCGGGTGGTCCTGGTCGGCGACCACAGCTACCTGGAGGCGTGGTGTCGCACCGCCGAGGGAGTGCGGTTGTTCCGGTTCGACCGCATCGTCGACGCCCGCGAACTCGACGAGCCGTCGCTGCCGCCCGCGCCCGCCGTCGCGGCGGCGCCCGACACGTCGCTGTTCGACTCGGATCCGTCGCTGCCCTCGGCGACGCTGTTGATCGACCGGTCCGCTTCGTGGATGTTCGACTACTACCCGTTGCACGTCGTCCGGGAATTGGCCGACGGGGTGTGCGAGGCGACCATGACGTACGCCTCGACCGCGTGGATGGCGCGGTTCGTGATGGGTTTCGGCGCTTCGGTGCGTGTTCTGGAACCGCAACCGCTGGTCGAGAGAGTGCGGGAATCCGCGGCCGCCGCGCTACAGGCCTACGAAGTCAGCAGTACCGATAGCGGCGGGTAGACTCAACCGCGACGTCTGGAGGTGACCGAATGGGTGGTCTGCAACCCTGGCATTGGGTGATCGTGATCGCAGTGTTTGTGCTGCTGTTCGGTGCCAAGAAGCTGCCCGATGCAGCTCGCTCGCTGGGCAAGTCGATGCGCATCTTCAAGTCCGAGATCAAGGAGATGCAGTCGGAGTCCAAGTCGGATTCGACCGAGGGCGTCGTGCCGCCTGCGAAGCCGATCGCCTCCGAGCGGGTCGAGCCGTCGACTGGCCAAACGACCCCAGAGCAATCCTCCGACAAGCGCCCGGCCTGATCGCCGCTCTCGTCGAGCGCGACGCCTCGTCGCGTCGCTGATCGCCGTCTCCTCACGATTCCGTGCGCCCCCCAGGAGTTCTTCGGAAGCTCGACCCGCGCCGTCGACGGTCGCGGGTCAATCCCGACGGCACGATGTCGCTTGTCGACCATCTCGCGGAGCTGCGTAACCGGCTGCTGATCGCGGCGGCCGCGGTTGTGCTCACAACCATCCTTGGCTTCCTCTGGTACACCCACGGCGTGTTCGGCCTGCCCAGCCTGGGTGACTGGCTGCGTCAGCCGTACTGTTCGCTGCCGGAGTCCGCGCGGGCCACCATCGCACCCGACGGGCAGTGTCGGCTTCTCGCCACCGCGCCGTTCGACCAGTTCATGTTGCGACTCAAGGTCGCGCTGACGGCGGGTGTCGTGCTGGCCTGCCCCGTCTGGCTCTATCAGCTGTGGGCGTTCATCACGCCCGGCCTGTACAACAAGGAACGCCGGTTCGCCTCGGTGTTCGTCGGCTTCGGGGCGCTGCTGTTCATCTCTGGTGCCGTGCTGGCCTATGTGGTCCTCTCGACCGCCTTGAGCTTCCTGTTGACGGTCGGCAGCGACGTCCAGATCACCGCGTTATCGGGTGACCAGTACTTCGGCTTCCTGATCAACCTGCTGCTGGTGTTCGGCATCAGCTTCGAGTTCCCGCTGCTCATCATCATGCTCAACCTCGTCGGCGTGGTGAGCTATGAGAAGCTGCGCGCCTGGCGGCGCGGCATGATCTTCGGGCTGTTCGTGTTCGCGGCCTTCGTGACGCCGGGCTCCGACCCGTTCTCGATGCTCGCGCTCGCGATGGCGTTGGTGGTGCTGCTCGAATTCGCGATCCAGGTGGCGCATTTCAATGACCGGCGCAAGGCCCGACGGGCGGCCATCGAGGACGTGCCCGACGATCAGGCCGCGCCGATCGGCAGCGCGGAGGCCGTTGAGGCGCCCGGTGCGGTTCCCGCGCCGTCTCGGCTGACAGTCGATGACCAGGCCACCTGAGGCGCCGGCCGATGAACTCGGCCGATTCGCCGCCGAACTCCCGTTCGCGCTCGACGGCTTCCAGCTCACCGCGTGCCAGGCGCTGGAGAGCGGGCACGGCGTCCTGGTGTGCGCCCCCACTGGCGCGGGCAAGACGGTGGTCGGCGAGTTCGCCGTCCACCTCGCGCTGGCCGCAGGCCGAAAGTGCTTCTACACCACACCGATCAAGGCCCTGAGCAATCAGAAGCACGCCGATCTGGTGCGCCGCTACGGACCGGAGCGCGTCGGGCTGCTGACCGGCGACCAGTCGATCAACGGTGACGCCGACGTCGTCGTGATGACCACCGAAGTGCTGCGCAACATGCTCTACGCCAACTCCGCCGCGTTGCATGGGCTCTCTCACGTGGTCATGGACGAGGTGCACTTCCTGGCCGACCGGATGCGCGGAGCGGTGTGGGAGGAGGTGATCCTGCACCTGTCCGAGGACGTGCGGTTGGTCAGCCTCTCGGCGACGGTGTCCAACGCCGAGGAGTTCGGCGGCTGGATCCAGACGGTGCGCGGTGACACCACCGTGGTCGTCGACGAGCATCGGCCGGTTCCGCTGTGGCAGCACATGATGGTCGGCAAGCGGTTGTTCGACCTGTTCGAGGGTGGCCAGGCCGGCCCGGGGACCACGCTCGTGGACCCCGAGCTCATTCGTCACATCAGGTTGCGCAGGGAAGCCGACCGGATGTCGGACTGGGAGCCCCGTGGCAGGGGACGATCCGCGCATCGGGGCAGGCCGACGCTCTACCGTCCACCATCGCGGCCCGATGTGATCGCCACGCTGGACGGTGCGGGGCTGCTGCCCGCGATCACGTTCGTGTTCTCCCGCGCGGGTTGTGACGCCGCGGTCAAGCAGTGCCTGCGTTCGTCGTTGCGGCTGACCACCGATGAACAGCGTGCCCGCATCTCCGAGGTGATCGATCGACGCTGCGCGGACCTGGCCGAGGTGGACCTGGTGGTCCTGGGCTATCACGAATGGCGCGAGGGTCTGCTGCGTGGTCTGGCCGCGCACCATGCCGGAATGCTCCCGGTGTTCCGGCACACCGTGGAGGAACTCTTCACGGCAGGTCTGGTGAAGGCCGTATTCGCCACGGAGACACTGGCTCTGGGTATCAACATGCCCGCCCGCACGGTCGTCCTCGAGCGGCTGGTCAAGTACAACGGCGAACAGCACGCGCCGCTGACGCCGGGGGAGTACACCCAGCTGACCGGCCGGGCGGGTCGGCGCGGGATCGACGTCGAGGGACACGCCGTCGTGCTGTGGCAGCCCAACGACACCAGCGTGGAACCGGCCGACGTCGCAGGACTGGCCTCCACGCGAACCTTCCCGCTGCGCAGTTCCTTTGCGCCGTCCTACAACATGACGATCAACCTGCTCGAACACATGGGGCCGGATCAGTCGCGCAGCCTTCTGGAGCGGTCCTTCGCCCAGTACCAGGCCGACCGGTCGGTCGTCGGCCTGGTGCGCGGTGTGGCACGCGGCGAACGCATGCTCGACGAGATCGCCGCCGAACTCGACGGCGGCCGGGACTCGCCCGTGCTGGAGTACGCGAGGTTGCGGGCGGACATCTCGGCACGGGAGCGTTCGCAGTCGCGCGCTTCGCGCGTCCAGCGCCGCCGGGCGACCAACGACGCATTGGCGGGGCTGCGGCGCGGTGACATCATCACCATCGGGCAGGGCCGCCGTAGCGGGCTGGCTGTGGTGCTCGAACCCGCAGCCGACGCCGACGATCCACGCCCCCTGGTGCTGACCGAACATCATTGGGCCGGAAGGATTTCCTCCGCCGACTACGCCGGCGGCTCGGCCAAGGTGGGGACGATGTCGCTGCCGAAGCGCGTCGAGCACCGCCAGCCGAGGGTGCGCCGCGACATGGCGTCGGCCCTGAGGTCCGCGGCCGCCGGAATCGACGTGCCGAGGCGGCGCAGTCGGCGCGATCCCGACGAGGAACCCGACGTCGATCCGGAACTGGCGGTGCTGCGTGCCCAGCTTCGTGCGCATCCCGCCCACCACCGATCCGACCGCGAGGCCCTCGTACGCGTCGCCGAGCGGTACCTGCGCATCGAGCGCGACAACGCCGACATCGAGAAGAAGGTTGCGGCAGCGACCAACTCGCTGGCGCGCACCTTCGACCGCATCGTGCTGCTGCTCACCGAACGCGGGTTCATCGCCGACGGCGGGGGTGACTCCAAGGACGACCCCAGGGTCACCGATGACGGCCGTCTGCTCGCGCGCATCTACAGCGAGAGCGACCTGCTGGTCGCCGAGTGCCTGCGCCGCGGCGCCTGGGACGGGCTGAAACCCGCGGAGCTGGCGGCGGTGCTGTCCTCGGTGCTCTACGAGTCGCGGGGCGACACGCCGGGGGCCGCACCGGGTGTCGATGGGGTGAGTGCCGGGCTGCGTCAGTCGTTGGCCAAGACCCGTCGGATCAGTACCGAGATTCGGGCCGACGAACAACGTCACCGTCTGTCACTCGGTCGCGAGCCCGACCCGGGCTTCGTCGCGGCGATCCACGAGTGGGCGAGCACCGGCGATCTGTCGGCCTCACTCGCCGCGTCTGACGCCTCGGGCAGCGGATCACCGCTGTCCGCCGGTGATTTCGTGCGCTGGTGTCGCCAGGTTCTCGATCTGCTCGACCAGGTGCGCAACGCCGCCCCCAACCCGGCCCTGCGGACGGTGGCGAAACGCGCGATCGGCGACATTCGACGCGGCGTCGTGGCAGTTGATGCACTGTAGTGTTATGCCAGCGCTTTGGATGCAGCGAGCCAAGGACGAAGTCAGGACCAAGGAGAGACGATGAGCGGACCGCAGGGATCTGATCCGACCCAGCCGTGGCCAGGTCAGCAACCGCCGCAGAGCGACCCACCGGCCTGGCAGCAACCACCGGCCCCCGAGCAGCCCGCGGGCGACAATCCTGCGTGGCAGCAGCCGGCCTACTCGCCGCAGCAGTACCCGCAGTACCCGGCGCCGCAGCAGCCGTACCAGCAACCCGACCAGTACGGCCAGCAGCCGACCGCGTACGGCCCCACGTCCTATCAGCAGCCGCAGTACGGCCAGCCCCAGTACGGTCAGCAACCGCAGTACGGCCAGCCGCAGTACGGCCAGCCCGGCCAGCCGCCCCAGTATGGCCAGCAGCCGGGTCAACAGTTCTCGCCGTACCCGCAGCCGGGATCCGATGAGAGCTCCAAGAAGTCGATGCGCCTGCTGCTCGGCGTCGGCGGCGGAATCGCGCTGCTCATCGTGGCCGTCGTCCTCATCCTGGGCTTCGTGGCCCCGGGTTGGTTCGTCAGCAAGCAGCTCGACGTGAACGCGGCGCAGACCGGTGTCGCGCAGGTGCTCGGCGACGAGACCAACGGCTACGGCGCCAAGAACGTCTCGGATGTGGTGTGCAACAAGGGCGAGAACCCGACGGTGAAGAAGGGTGACAACTTCACCTGCGATGTCAGCATCGACGGCACCAAGCGCCGGGTCACCGTGACGTTCCAGGACGACGACGGCACCTACGAGGTCGGCCGGCCCAAGTAAGTCCCGGTCAGCCGTAAGTCCCGGTCAGCCCGGGATCCCGTCCAGCGACTTCTGCAGGCGTGCGATCGACGAGGTGACGCCGTACTCGGCCGCCAGCTCGGCGACCCTGCGGGGGTCACGCGCGACCAGCGGCAGCGTGTCCGAGTCGCCCGACAGGCGCACCGGCGCATCGCGTGCCACCTGGACCACTGGCACCGCCGCGGCGATGTAGTCGTCGGCGGCCAGCAGTTTTTTGCGCTGCGCGGCGGGCATCTTCGACGTCGGGTCGTTCGCGGCGGTCAGGATCGCCGCCAGCGAGCCGTGCTGGGCCAGCAGGGTCTGCGCAGTCTTCTCGCCCACCCCCGGCACCCCGGGCAGACCGTCGGACGGGTCACCGCGCAGCAGTGCGAGTTCGGCGTAGGCCGGGCCGGCCCGGTCGATCGGCACGTTGTAGGTCTGCGCCACCTCGGCGGGTCCGAACATCGTCGCCTTCGACAGTCCGCGGCCGATGTAGAAGACCCGCACTGGCACGTGCTCGTCGGATACCAGTTGCAGTAGGTCGCGATCGCCGCTGACGACCACGACGGGATCGGTCCGTTCCCGGGTTGCCAGGGTGCCCAGGACGTCGTCGGCCTCGAAGCCGGCGGCACCCGCTGTGGCGATGCCGAACGCGTCGAGCATCGCCATGATCATGTCGACCTGGGGGGAGAGGTCGTCGGGCACCACCTCGACGTCCGGATCGTCACCCGCGACGACCTCCTCGACGCGGTGCGCCTTGTAGGACGGGATCAGCTCGACGCGCCACTGCGGCCGCCAGTCCAGGTCCAGGCACACGACCAGGCGCGACGGGCGCTCACGGGCGACGAGCGTGGCGATCGTGTCGAGGAAGCCGCGCAGCGCGTTGACCGGTCTGCCATCGGGTGCGGTGATCGAGGACGGTACGCCGAAGAACGACCGGAACCACATGCTGGCGCCGTCGAGCAGAAGGACCGGGCCGCTCATGCGCGTGCTCCGTTCTCGACTCGGAACACGTAGACGCCGGAGGTGACGACCCTGTCGTCGACACCCTCATCGTGCAGCAGCACCCGGACGGCGATCAGGCCATCCGCGCCTGCCATCGGCTCGGCGTCCACGCGGAACGGGCCCGTCTTGCCGCGGGCCAGGAACATCACGTGCGCCGAGACGCCCTGGAGCGCATCGGTTTCGCTGAACTCGGCGGCCGCGTCCATCGCGGCGGTCTCGAGGATGACGAACTGCGGCCCGATGTGCAGGGCGGCGTCGGGGGAGGCCACCTCGGCGGACAGCTCGGGAAGCGACCAGTGCCCGTCGAGTCTGCGGCTGCCGCCGAAGACCTGCCACAGCGGTGGCAGATCGGGTGAGTCGACCACCTCGATGGCGTCGACCTCCATCTTCGCCAGCCCGTCGGGAGGCACGCCGATACTCACGCCCTGACCCTCGATGAGGGCCAGCACGCGTTCGGGGCTGTCGGCGTCGACGATCTTGGCTCGGCTGTAGCCCATCTGCCTGCCGCGCCGCAGCTCCTCGGACACCACCTCGATACGTCGCACGTCGCGGCCCGGATCGAGGATCTGGCAGGAGTGGATGACGGGGTTGGGCACCGCCTCGAGGTCGGACATGTGCCCGCTCTCGGGTGCGGAGATGCCGAGCACGGCGAACAGCAGCCCGCCGGTCGGATTGCGCATGTCGCGGCGGACGGTGACGGTGTCGTCAACGGCGCGCGGGTCCATCGAGGAGTACAGGCGCCCGATGTAGCGGTAGCTCAGCAGTCCTCCCCAGCGACTCCGGAGTTCCGCGGCATAGGCCTGCGGGTCGTCGGCGAGATCGCGAATGTCGCGCAGCATCGGTCCTCCGTGTCGTGGGTAGCCTGCCGCTAGCCTATTGCCATGCACACCGACCGTTTCAGCACCGACGTGTACGCGCGCCGCTTGGAGACCGCAGCGCAGGCCACGGCAGCGGCGGGTCTGACGGGACTGGTGATCACCCCCGGCTATGACCTGCGCTACCTGCTTGGCTCGCGGGCACAGACCTTCGAGCGGCTGACCGCGCTGATCCTGCCCGCAGATGGGCAGCCCACCATCGTGGTGCCGCGGCTCGAGCTGGCGTCGCTTCGCGAGTCGGCGGTGCCGGAACTTGGTCTGGCCGTTCGTGACTGGGTCGACGGCGAGAATCCCTACCAGATGGTCGCCGACGCGCTCGGTGGCGGACAGGTGGCCACGGCGGTCACGGATTCGATGACGGCCCTTCACCTGTTGCCGCTGGCCGATGTGCTCGGCGTGGTGCCGGTGCTGGCCACCGACGTGCTGCGACGGCTGCGCATGGTCAAGGACGCCGCCGAGATCGACGCGCTGCGCAAGGCGGGTGCGGCGATCGACCGGGTGCACGCCAGGGTGCCGGAGTTCCTGGTGGCGGGCCGCACCGAGGCTGACGTGGCCGCTGACATCGCGCAATCCATTGTGGAGGAGGGGCATTCGTCGGTGGCGTTCATCATCGTCGGATCGGGCCCCAACGGCGCCGACCCGCACCACGAGTGCTCCGACCGCGAGCTCGCGGCGGGTGACATCGTGGTGGTCGACATCGGCGGGCCGTACGAGCCCGGCTACAACTCGGACTCGACGCGCACCTACAGCATCGGTGAACCGTCGGAGGACGTCGCGCGACAGTATGCCGTCCTGCAACGGGCCCAGCAGGCCGCCGTGGCCGCGGTTAAGCCGGGTGTCACCGCCGAGCAGGTCGACGCCGCCGCGCGCGATGTGCTCGCCGCCGAGGGGCTCGCCGAGGCGTTCGTGCACCGCACCGGGCACGGTATCGGGCTGTCGGTGCACGAGGAGCCCTACATCGTCGCGGGCAACGATCTGCCGCTGGAGGAGGGCATGGCGTTCAGCGTGGAGCCCGGTATCTACTTCCCGGGTTCGTGGGGCGCGCGGATCGAGGACATCGTGATCGTCACCGCGGACGGTGCGCTGCCGGTGAACAACCAGCCGCACGAGCTGGTTGTGGTTCCGGTTGGTGACTAGCTGTCAGTCGATGCTGCGGTCGAGCAGTTCGGACGAGCCGAGCACGCGCTCTATGCGCACCTCGATGACCACGCGGCGCGGGTTGATCCGCGGGGTGCGGTAGCGCTGGGCGTACCGCAGCTCGGCGTCGCGGATGGCGTCGGGATCGGTGTTGACCGACGACTTGCCCTCGAGCGACAGCCAGCGGGCACCATCGACCTGGCTGAGCACCGCGAGGCCCCGTTCGGCGGCGTTGAGAGCCTTCTGCGAGCCGCCTGTGGTGATGACGCGAGCCAGGTGCGTCTTGGGGTCGAATGTGAAACCGACCGCGACCACGTGCGGTGAATTGTCTGTGCGCAGGGTGGTCAGCATCGCGAGATGGCGTTCGGTCAGGAACGCGATCGCGTCGTTGGTCAGCCGCGTAGTTGCCTTCGCCATCGGTACCCAACTTAGCGCAGGACATAATCTCAGCCATGGAAGACACGGCGGACACGGGCGTGGTGGTGATATTCGGTGGCCGCAGCGAGATCGGTGTCGAGTTGGCGAGACGGCTGGCCCGCGGTCGCACGCTCGTGCTCGCCGCGCGGCGAGCCGATCAACTTGCCGACCAGGTCGCCGCGCTCACGACGGCAGGCGCCGTCGCGGTGCACGTCACCGAGTTCGACGCCGACGATCTGGTGTCGCATGCCGGCCTGGTGGACTCAATCGTCGCCGAGCACGGTCCCATCGGCACGGCGGTGTTGGCGTTCGGGATCCTCGGCGATCAGGCCCGCGCGGAACGCGACGCGACGCATGCGGCGGCCATCGTGCACACCGACTTCACCGCGCAGGTCAGCCTTCTGACGGTGCTGGCGGCCACCATGCGCGACGCCGGGTCCGGCCGGATCGTCGCCTTCTCGTCGGTGGCGGGGGCCCGGGTCCGCCGCGCCAACTACGTCTACGGGTCGGCCAAGGCCGGTCTGGAGGGTTTCGTCCGCGGCCTGACCGACGCGCTGCACGGCACCGGTGTGCACGTGCTGCTGGTCCGGCCGGGCTTCGTCATCGGGCGCATGACCGAGGGCATGTCGCCCGCGCCGCTGGCCAGCACGCCGCAACACGTCGCCGACGCAGCAGCCAAGGCGCTGGCGAGGGGCCGCGCCGAGATCTGGGTGCCCCGGTCGTTGGGGGCGCTGGCGTTCGTGTTCAGGCTGATACCGCGGTCGGTGTGGCGCAGGATGCGGCGATGAGCGCTTGCGCGAAGAGCAGAGGGCACAGATGAGCGGACGCATCGTCGTGGTCGGGATCGGCGCCGACGGTATGGCGGGCCTGGGGCAGGTGTCCGCGGGGGAGCTGCGGGGCGCGGCCGTCGTGTTCGGCTCCGATCGCCAGCTGGCCCTCCTCGACGAGTCGGTGTCGGCGCAGCGCAGGCCGTGGCCGTCGCCGATGCTGCCCGCACTGAAGGGCCTGCTGGACGAGGTGGCCGGTGACGTGCACGTGGTGGCCAGTGGCGATCCGCTGATGCACGGTGTCGGTGCCACGCTGATCCGGCTGTTCGGCCCGGAGCGGGTGACAGTGCTACCGCACGTGTCGTCGGTGACCCTGGCGTGCGCGCGGCTCGGGTGGCCCGTACAGGACACCGAGGTGATCAGCCTGGTCACTGCCGAGCCCCACACCGCGGTGCGCCGCGGCGGCCGGGCCGTGGTGCTGTCCCGGGACGGATCCAGCCCCGCTGAGCTGGCGGCGCTGCTCGCCGGAACGGGACGCGGCGACTCCGAGTTCACGGTGCTCGAGCAACTCGGCGGGCCGGATGAGCGTCGCCGCACCGCGACCGCGGCGCAGTGGGCTGCGCGGCCGCCGGGCGACGTCGGTGACCTCAACGTCGTCGCCGTGCGCTACCTGCCCGATCACCGGCGGTTCGCGACGCTGCCCGACGACGCCTTCGCTCACGACGGTCAGCTCACCAAACAGGCGATGCGCGCCGTCACGCTGGCGGCGCTGGCACCGCGGCCCGGTGAGCTGCTGTGGGATGTTGGCTCCGGCTCGGGCAGCATCGCCATCGAGTGGTGTCGCGCCGGGACCGGTTGTCGCGCCGTGGCATTCGAACGCGATACGCAACGCCGCGCACGGATCACCGAGAACGCGAGGGCCTTCGGGGTCGGCGTCGACGTGCACTTCGATGCGCCTGCGGCGTTCGACAACGTGGCGGCACCGGCGGTGATCTTCATCGGGGGCGGATTGACTCAACCCGGTCTGCTGGACGCCTGCTGGGAGCGGCTTCCGATCGGCGGCCGGCTGGTCGCCAACGCGGTGACGGTGGAGTCCGAAGCCGCTATCGCGCAGGGCTATTCGAGGCATGGTGGTGAGTTGCGAAGATTTCAGCACTATCGCGGCGAGGCGGTCGGCGCGTTCACCGGCTGGCGGCCCGCGATGCCGGTGACGCAGTGGCTGGTGACCAAGTCATGACGGTGTACTTCATCGGCGCCGGACCCGGCGCGGCAGACCTGATCACCGTGCGTGGGCAGCGGCTGCTGCAGCGCTGCCCCGTGTGCCTCTACGCCGGGTCGATCATGCCCGAGGACCTGCTGGCGCTGTGCCCGCCCGAGGCGAAGGTCATCGACACCGGGCCGCTGAACCTCGATCAGATCATCTCCGAGCTCGCGGCCGCACACGCCGCCGGTCTCGACGTCGCCCGACTGCACTCCGGTGACCCGTCGCTGTACAGTGCGCTGGCCGAACAGTGCCGCAGGCTAGACGCATTGGGCGTGGACTGGGAGATCGTCCCGGGGGTGCCCGCATTCGCGGCCGCGGCGGCCGCGCTGGGTCGCGAGCTCACGGTGCCGGGGGTGGCGCAGACGGTGACGCTGAGCCGGGTGGCGACGCTGTCGACGGCGATGCCGCCGGGGGAGGATCTGCAGTCGTTGTGCGCTCCCGGCGCGACGCTGGTGCTGCACCTCGCGGCGGCGCAGATCGACACGATCGTGCCGGATCTGCTCGCCGGCGGCTACACCCCCGAGACGCCCTGCGCGGTGGTGGCGTTCGCGAGTTGGCCCAGCGAGACGGTGATCAAGTGCACGCTGGGTGAACTCGCGCAGCGCGTGCACGCCGAGGGCGTCACACGCACGGCGGTCATCATCGTCGGCAATGTGCTTGCGGCCGAGGGCTTCACCGACAGCTATCTGTACTCGGCCGACCGTCGCCGCGGAAGCCGACACTGACCGATGGCCCGCGTCCTGCTGCTCGGTGGCACCTCCGAGGCGCGTGCGCTGGCCGCACGATTGCATCCGCAGACCGATATCGTCAGCTCGCTGGCCGGACGGGTGCCCGACCCGGCGCTACCCGTCGGGCCGGTGCGAATCGGTGGTTTCGGAGGCGTCGCCGGCCTGACCCGGTGGCTGGCGGACAACGACATCGGCGCAGTCGTCGACGCAACCCATCCGTTCGCGGCCACCATCACCGCGAACGCGACCGCGGCGTGTCGCGAAACCGGCGTGCCGCACCTGGTGCTGGCCCGGCCGGCGTGGGCGCCCGGTGACGCCATCCTGGTCGAATCGGACTTGGCCGCCGCGAATGTCGTTGCCGAGAGCGGCTTCTCGCGGGTCTTCCTGACCACGGGCCGCAGCGGCGCGGCGGCGTTCGCCCGTGTCGATGCCTGGTTTCTGATCAGGGCGGTGACGCCGCCGCAGGACCACGAGCTGCCGCCCCGCCACGAACTACTCCTGTCGCGGGGTCCCTATCATCTCGACGGCGAGCGGGATCTGCTGGTGACCAAGCAGATTGACGCGTTGGTGACCAAGAACAGCGGTGGCTCCATGACGCGGGCCAAGCTGGACGCCGCCAACGAGCTCGGGGTTCCCGTCGTCATGGTGGACCGCCCGGCGCTGCCCGAGGGTGTGCATGCGGTGCCGACCGTCGCCGAGGCGGTCGACTGGGTCAGAGCGCTCTGACGAGATCCAGGCTGCCCAGATCGCGGATCGCCTGACAGCCGCGCTCGAGCATCACCAGCATCATGTCGTCGCCGCGCTCGGTCGAGATGGCGAAGGCGCACCCGAGTACCGACAGCAGCGGCACCTGCAGCATGCCCACCCGGTAGTCGCGCCAGCATGTCTCGCGGTCGTAATCGGCGATGCCGTAACACAATAGCTCCGCGTAGTAGGTGGAGACCAGGTCCTCGTCGGAGGATGCCCGCGCGGCGGGGAGCAGGCTGGTTCCGGTGAAGTAGGCGAGGTCCCGCGCGGGCAGACCGACACCCAGTGTCTGCCAGTCCACGACGGTCACGCGAGTCCGGTCGGGGTCGAACAGCATGTTGTCGAGGCGATAGTCACCGTGCATCAGTGAGAATCGGTCGCGGTCGGCCAGCAGCCACTGCGCGACCATCGACATGGCCTCGGTGGTCGTATCGCGGTCCTCGGCGCTCATCCGTGTGCCGAGCCGTTCCAGTGTGATCTGGGTGGCCATCACCGCGATGTCACCGAGACCCTTGATGGCGTCATCGGTCGTCAACGACATGGCCAAGCCGGGGAAGTCGACCCACCTGGGGTCGCACCAGGTGGGTCCGTGCAGTCCGGCCAACGCCTTGACTCCCAGGGCCGCCTCGGCCGGCGAGCATCCGCCGATCTGGTCGCCCTGCACGGCGGGTGCCATATCGGCGAGCAGCAGAACGAAATCGCCGCCGTCGGAGGAGATGTCGCAGTAAAAGTGCTGCGGGATCGGGATACGGACGAGGCCGGCAACGTCGGCATAGAAGGCGTGTTCCGACCGGTAGCCGAGCGCCACCCGTTCGCGTACGGCGTCGTCCTGGGATGACAGTTTGATCGCGAAGGTGGCGGGCAGTTCGGGTTGCTCGGATGCGTAGCCGACCGCGATGCGGTAGGTGGCGCCGGTCTGCCCGGTCCCGATCGGAGTCACGTCGACCGAACTGATCTCGGCCTGCAGCACGGTCTGCAGCCATTGCGGCGTCACGTCCGCCGGGCTACGGGGAATTGAGAGGGCCATCCCGGAGCCAGAGGTCATGCCGCGTGACGCTAATCGCAGTACTGACAGCTGTCAACGATCTTCGACAGGAGTCAGCAGTGTTCAGCCGGGGTATCTGCGGAGCGTGTAGACGCGGTCACCGGATCCGTTGGACTGCCACCGAGTCTGCGACGAGCCGATGATGAGCAGGCATCGCATGTCGACGTCGGCGGGGTCGAGATCGCCCAGCGCCACGACCTTGACGTGCTCCTTCGGACCGGACACATCACGGCCGATCACCACAGGGGTGGCGGGGTCGCGGTGCTCGAGTAGCAGGTCGCGCATGGCGCCGACCTGCCATGTCCTGGTCTTGGAGGCGGGGTTGTAGATCGCCAGCACCAGGTCGGCGGTGGCTGCGGCGGTGAGCCTCGCGGCGATGACGTCCCACGGCTTGAGCCGATCGGACAGCGATATGACGGCGTAGTCGTGCCCGAGTGGCGCCCCGACCCGGCTGGCGACGGCCTGGGCCGCCGTCATCGCGGGTATCACCCGCACGTCGACACCGGGCCAGTCCTCGGCCTCCTCGAGCACGGCGGTGGCCATCGCGAACACACCGGGATCACCCGAGGAGATGACGGCCACCGCGCGGCCCTGCTCGGCGAGTTCGCAGGCGAGTCGGGCACGGGCCGGTTCGTCGGTGTTATCGCTGGGGTGCCGCGTCTGACCGTCACGGGCGCCGATGCGGTCCAGATACGGCCCGTAGCCGATCAGGTCGGTGGCGGCGGCCAGTTCACGTCGGGACTGAGGGGTGATCCAGTCGGCGTCACCGGGACCCAGCCCGATCACCGCGACACTGCCCTGGGACTGTGCCGGTCGCGGTGTCATACCGGGCAGCATCGCCAGGGCGAAGTAGGGCACCGCGTCGGCGTCGGCGTCGGCTGCGGGCAACACGCGCTGCTCGGTGGTGCTGGCCCGTTCCACGTAGAACGCGTCGTCGATCCGGCCCGTCGCCGAGAGTGCCTCCCGCACAGCGGGGTAGGACCGGCCGAGCTTGAGCACCACCGCGGCGTCGGTATCCCGCAGCCGCCTGCGCAGCTCGTCGGGTGGCAGGGTGCCGGGCAGGATCGTCAGCACCTCGTCGCCCTGTACCAACGGCGTGCCGGTAGCGGCCGATGCTGCGCTCACCGAGGTCACCCCTGGCACGATGACCGCCTGGAATCGCGAGGTGAGCCGGGTGTGCATGTGCATGTAGGAGCTGTAGAAGAGCGGGTCGCCCTCGGCCAGCAGCGCGACATTGCGGCCGGCTTCGAGGTGGACGGCGATGCGGTCGGCTGACTCGCGGTAGAAGTCCTCCATCGCGCCCGCGTAACCACCGGGGTGGTCGGTGGTCTCGATGGTCACGGGGTAGACGAGGTGCTCCTCGATCTGACCGTCGCGCAGGTATGGCTCGGCGATGCGGCGAGCGATGCTGCGGCCGTGGCGCGCGCTGTGATAGGCCACGACGTCGGCCTCACCGATCACACGGGCCGCCTTGACGGTGACGAGTTCAGGGTCGCCGGGGCCCAGTCCCACACCCCAGAGGGTTCCGACTTGGCTCATTCGTGGACGCTCGCAATCGCGTTGACCGCGGCGGCGGCCATCGCACTTCCGCCGCGTCTGCCGGTCACCACCAGGTAGGACATACCGCGTGGACGCTCGATCAGCTCCTGTTTGGACTGGGCCGATCCGACGAAGCCGACGGGTCCGCCCAGCACCGCCGCGGGCGTCGGTGCACCCTCGTCGAGCAGTTCGAGCAACCGGAACAGAGCCGTCGGGGCGTTGCCGATGGCCACTACCGCGCCGCCGAGGCGATCGGCCCACAGGTCGACCGCGGCAGCCGAGCGGGTGCTGCCGAGCTGGGCGGCAAGATCGGCGGCGCGGGGATCGGCGACCAGCGAGACGACCTCGTTGTCGGCGGGAAGTCGTGACCGGGTGATACCCGCGGCCACCATCGACGAGTCGCACAGCACCGGTGCGCCCGAGGTCAGCGCGGCATGGGCGCGGGTGACCACGTCGTCGGTGAACGCGACGTGTTCGGTGACGTCGACCTGCCCGCAGGTGTGGATCAGGCGCACCACGACGCGTGACACATCGTCGGGGAAGCGCGCCAGGTCAGCCTCCGCGCGAATGGTTGCGAACGACTGCCGGTAGATCTCCGCCGCGTCGCGGGTGTAGTCCAGCACGCGATCACCCTACGGGTGGCGTGGCACGTAGCCGTCCCCGGTCGCCACCAGTACCTCACCGACGGGCGGCGCCCCGCAGGCGCGTTCACACCCGACGAAGTGCCGGTGGGTGTCGGCGGGCTGCAGGGCGGCGTCCGCCGCGTCGCGACGGACATCAGCGGCCGAGTGATCGCATCCCGGGCTGCCAGTGCAGGCGCTGACCGACAGCCACGGCGAGGTGGCATCGAACACCAGGCCCTGGGGCGCCAAAACCCGCAGCGCGGCATCCGCGACGTCCTCGTCGACATCGCACACCACCACCGACCGCCACGGCGTGATCACCAGCGGCGCGTCGACAGCGGCCAGGAACTCGGCGGCTCTGGCCTCCAGTACGCCCAACGGCACGGCGGCGCCGAGTGCGACCCTGCCATCGCGTTGGGCGATCCACCCGACCGGCGGAGCCATCACGGGTGGCCAGGTCCGGCCCGGCTCGGCGGTTCTCGGCAGACCCGTCAGCAGAACGTCGGCATCGTCGAGTTCCTTCGCGCGCCAGGACTTTCCGCGCACATCGACGAACCTGGCGGCGACGGCGGTCAGCGTGGTGATGACGTCAGCCGCCGGCACGCGCACGCCGGTGTCGACACCGGCGACCAGCAGTGCCGCGTGATCGGGTGTCAGCAGGTGCACGCCGACATCGGCACCCAGGCCCGACACGTCGCCGCGGCCGTCGTCGAGGGCGAACATGAACCGTCCGGGCAGCCGCGCGAGTCGGGGATCGCCCTGGATGGCCTCGTCCAGACCCAGCACCAGGGGGCGGACGTCCCCCTCGCCGCCGTGGCGACCCGACAGCGGTGAGGCGACGATATTGCGCACCCGCTCGTGGCTGGCCGAGGGGAGGAGCCCGGCGGCGGCGATGGCATCGGCGAGCGCCGGTGGATCGCTGACGGCACGAATCTGGATGTTGCCGCGCGAGGTGAGTTCCATTGCCGGTGAGCCGAAGCGCTGCGCGGCGATGGCCAGTGCGGCCAACTGCCCGGCGTCGATCATCCCGCCGGGAAGCCGCACCCGTGCCAACGCGCCGTCCGCGGCCTGGTGCACCTGCAGTGCGCCGGGGCAGGCGTCGTCGTCGCGATCTCGGGCCACCCGTCTACGGTACGGCGGCCAGCCTCGCGGTGAATCCGGAAGGGGTCACGACCTCGGAGTAGTGCGACGCGTCGCCTGCGATGACGCGGCTGGGCGCGCCGTGCACGTCGACGGGGATGTCACCGGCCAGCGTGACCCGGCTCAGCCTGCGGTACTGGTCGTCGTAGTCCGACACCGCATAGTGCTGTGTGGCGCGGTTGTCCCAGATGGCCAGGTCGCCCGGCTGCCAGTTCCACCGGATCGTGTTCTCCAGCCGTGTCACCCGGGCCTGCAGCAGGGCGAGCAGCGTCGCCGACTCCGCCGACCCGAGCCCGACGAAGCGCTTCACGAAGTGGCCAAGCAGCAGCACGCGCCGGCCCGTCTCCGGGTGTATCCGAACCACCGGGTGCTCCGTCTCGTAGACGTCGGAGACGAACTCGTCGCGGTAGGCGCGGATGGTGTCCGCACTCTGGTCGATGCGCTCATCGACGTCCCGCACGTAGTCGTAGTCATTGGTGTGGATGGCGCGCAGGTTCTCGACCAGCAACCGAAGTGGTTCGGGGAGTTGGTCATAGGCCGCCTCGGTCGACGCCCACGTCGTGGTGCCCCCGTACTCCGGCAGTGTGACGGCGCGCAGGAGTGAGGCCTTGGGCACGCGGTCGACGAACGTGACGTCGGTGTGCCAGGAGTTGGCCTTGTCGTACCGGGAGTCGATGGGCAGCACGTCGGTGCCGCGCGACAGCACCGTGGGGTGCGCGAGCGTCGGCGTGCCGAGCGTCCTGGCAACGGCCAGCTGTGTGTCGTCATCCACATGGTGTTGGCCGCGGAAGAAGATGACCTTGTGGGTCAGCAGTGCATCGTTGATCGCCGTGACGGTGTGACGGTCGAGGTCACCGTCCAGTCGTACGCCGTCGACTCGGGCCCCGATGTGGGCGCCCAACTTGACGATGACGGGGGAGTTGGTCATGGAGCCATTGCCTCAAAACGGGGCGGACCTGACCACCATTTCAACCGGGCCGAGCAATAGTCCGTGGTGACCGCGGGCCACCGATAGTCGGGGTGTGACCTGTGTCACCAAATCGCCGTGTGTGTTCCGTGCCACACGAAAGTTCGGAATGCGGTACCGGCGGTATTACGTTCTGAGAAGCACCGTTTGCCAGCAGTATTCGCGACAGTGGAGTCGGCGGACGGATGACAGAGAGGAATCGCAATGCTCGCACTCATGGCTTTGGGAGCAGCGCTCGGACTGATGGTCATCGGATTCGGCCTGCCGTACCGGGACACCTGGCACAGCCGCTGGGGCAACGACCACCGCTGAGGCCTGCCCGCCCGGCGTGATAGGCGGATCACCGTGATCGGTGGCTGCCCAGGCGCCGGGCGACATGGGTAACAATGGTGCGTGCCTGAATCGCCTAGCGCTCCGACCATCCTGCTGCTGTCGACCTCGGACACAGACCTCATCGCGGCCCGGGCCGGTGACGCCGGCTACCGCTGGGCCAACCCGTCGCGACTGATCGACGGTGAACTCGCCGAGTTGCTGGACGGCGCAGACGCGGTCGTGATCCGCATCCTCGGTGGATACCGCGCCTGGGAGGACGGTATCGACCAGGTCGTCGCCGCGGGGCTGCCCACTGTCGTGATCAGCGGCGAGCAGACGCCCGACGCGGATCTGATGAGCCACTCGACGGTGCCCGCGGGCGTCGCGCTCCAGACGCACGTCTACTTTGCCCAGGGCGGCGTGGAGAACCTCCGCCAGCTGCACGCCTTCCTGTCGGACACCCTGCTGATGACCGGCTTCGGCTTCGCGCCACCGGTGGCGACCCCGACGTGGGGCGTACTGGAGCGCACCGCCGGCGTCGATGTGGCGGGGCCCCGCGTCGCCGTCCTCTACTACCGCGCGCAGCACCTGGCGGGTAACACCGAGTATGTCGAGGCGCTGTGCCAGGCCATCGAGGGCGCCGGTGGTAGCCCGGTACCGGTGTACTGCGCGTCGCTGCGTACCGCCGAACCCGCGCTGCTGGAACTGCTCGGCACGGTCGACGCGATGGTGACGACCGTGCTTGCCGCGGGAGGCGCCACGCCTGCCAGCGTCGGCGCAGGCGGATCCGACGACAGCTGGGACGTCGCGCATCTGGCCGCACTCGGCATCCCGATCCTTCAGGGTCTGTGCCTGACCAGCTCGCGGGCCCAGTGGGATGACAACGACGATGGAATGAGCCCGCTGGATGTCGCCACCCAGGTGGCGGTTCCCGAGTTCGACGGGCGGATCATCACGGTTCCGTTCTCGTTCAAGGAGATCGACGACGAGGGCCTGATCTCCTATGTCGCCGATCCCGAACGGTGCGCGCGGGTGGCCGGACTGGCCGTGCGGCACGCCCGGCTGCGTCACATCGCGCCCGCCGACAAGCGGGTCGCCATCGTGTTCTCGGCCTACCCCACCAAGCACGCCCGGATCGGCAATGCCGTCGGACTGGACACCCCGGCCAGCGCTGTTGCGCTGTTGCGGGCCATGCGCGAAGTGGGATACCAGATAGGCGACGTGCCGGGTGTCGACGCCGGCGACGGTGACGCCCTCGTGCACGAGCTGATCGCACGCGGCGGGCAGGATCCCGCCTGGCTCACCGACCAGCAGCTGACGGGCAACCCGATCAGGGTGTCGGCAGCCGACTACCGGGCGTGGTTCGCCACCCTGCCGACAGGCTTCACCGACGCCGTCACCAAGCACTGGGGTCCGGCCCCGGGTGAGCTGTTCGTCGACCGCAGCCGTGACCCCGACGGTGAGATCGTCATCGCCGCAATGCAATCGGGCAATATCGTGATCCTGGTCCAGCCGCCGCGCGGCTTCGGCGAGAACCCGGTGGCGATCTACCACGACCCCGACCTGCCGCCGAGTCACCACTATCTGGCTGCCTACCACTGGATCTCAGCGGAGTTCGGCGCCGACGTGATGGTGCACCTGGGCAAGCACGGCAACCTCGAGTGGCTGCCGGGTAAGACACTGGGCATGTCGGCGGGCTGCGGCACGGACGCGGCGCTGGGCGACCTGCCGCTGGTGTACCCGTTCCTCGTCAACGACCCGGGCGAGGGCACCCAGGCCAAGCGCCGTGCGCACGCCGTGTTGGTGGACCACCTGATTCCGCCGATGGCGCGCGCCGAGAGCTACGGCGACATCGCACGTCTCGAGCAGCTGCTCGACGAGCACTCCAACATCGCGTCGCTGGATCCCGGCAAGCTGCCCGCGATCCGTCAGCAGATCTGGACGCTCATGCGTGCCGCGAAGATGGACCACGATCTGGGCCTGGCGGACCGCCCCGACGAGGACGCGTTCGACGACATGCTGCTGCACGTCGACGGCTGGCTGTGCGAGATCAAGGACGTCCAGATCCGGGACGGCCTGCACGTGCTGGGTCAGGCACCCGCCGACGACGTCGAACTCGACCTGGTGCTGGCCATCCTGCGCGCCCGCCAACTGTTCGGTGGTGAGCAGCACGTGCCGGGCCTGCGTGAGGCGCTGGGTCTGGCCGAGGACGGCCACGACGACCGGGCATCGGTCGACGCGGCCGAGGGCAAGGCGCGCGAACTGGTGGCCGCGCTGCAGGAAAGCGGCTGGGATGCAGCGGCGGTCGACGGAATCACCGCGGATCCGGTGGTGGCCAGTGTGCTGCGCTTCGCCGCGGACGAGGTGGTGCCGCGGCTGCGGGGCACGTCGCGTGAGATCGACCAGATCCTGCTGGCCCTCGATGGTGGGTTCATCGCCTCGGGCCCGTCCGGCTCGCCGCTGCGCGGCCTGGTCAACGTGCTGCCCACCGGCCGGAACTTCTACTCGGTGGACCCCAAGGCGGTGCCGTCCCGGCTGGCCTGGGAAACCGGTGTGGCGCTTGCTGATTCACTGCTCGAGCGATACCGCGGCGATCACGGTGAATGGCCCCGATCGGTCGGGCTCTCGGTGTGGGGGACCTCGGCGATGCGCACCTCCGGCGATGACATCGCCGAAGTCCTTGCGCTGCTCGGTGTTCGGCCGGTGTGGGATGAGGCGTCCCGCCGCGTCGTCTCACTCGAGCCGATCGATCTCGGGGAGCTGGGCCGGCCGCGCATCGACGTGACAGTCCGGATCTCCGGCTTCTTCCGCGACGCGTTCCCGCACGTCGTCACGATGCTCGACGACGCGGTCAGCCTCGTCGCCGGACTCGATGAGGCCGACGAGGACAACTACGTGCGCGCCCACAGCCGGGTCGACCTCGCCGAGCACGGCGACCAGCGGCGCGCGACGACACGGATCTTCGGATCGAAGCCCGGTACCTACGGCGCCGGGCTACTGCAGCTCATCGACAGCAGGAACTGGCGCGACGACGCCGACCTGGCGCAGGTGTACACGGCGTGGGGCGGTTTCGCCTACGGCCGCGGCCTCGACGGTGCCCCGGCATCCGAGGACATGGAGACCGCGTACCGCCGCATCGCCGTCGCGGCCAAGAACACCGACACCCGCGAGCACGACATCGCCGACTCCGACGACTACTTCCAGTACCACGGCGGCATGGTGGCCACGGTCCGGGCGCTGACCGGACGCGACCCGGCGGCCTACATCGGGGACAACACCCGACCGGACTCGGTGCGCACCCGCACACTGTCGGAGGAGACCACCCGAGTGTTCCGGGCCAGGGTGGTCAACCCGCGGTGGATGGCCGCCATGCGCAGGCACGGCTACAAGGGCGCATTCGAGATGGCCGCCACGGTTGACTACCTGTTCGGCTACGACGCCACCGCCGGCGTGATGGCCGACTGGATGTATGAACGACTGGCCGGTGAGTACGTGCTGGACGATGAGAACCGCAAGTTCATGAACGAGTCCAACCCGTGGGCGCTGCACGGTATGGCCGAGCGGTTGCTCGAGGCCGCGGGCCGGGGCATGTGGGCCGAACCGGAGCAGGCGACTCTCGACGGGCTGCGCCAGGTGCTGTTGGAGACCGAGGGCGACCTCGAGGGATGACTACGCATCCGCACTGGCTCACCCGTCCGGAGACCGACGCCGATATAGCGTCTGTTCGGCGGATAAATCTCGCGGCCTTCGAGACGGCCGAGGAAGCCGATCTCGTCGACACACTCCGCACGGATCCCGCTTGGATTGACGGACTTTCGATGGTGTCCACAACCGACGTCGGTGAGCCCGCTGGTTACGCGCTTCTCACACGGTGCCATATCGGCGACGTAGCGGCGCTGTGCCTGGGGCCGTGCGCGGTGCCTCCCGAGCATCAGCGAGCTGGAGCGGGATCTGCCGCCATCCGCGCGGCCCTCGACGCGGCAAGGCAGCGGAATGAACGCTTCGTGACCGTCCTGGGGCACCCCGACTACTACCCGAGATTTGGATTTACGCGGGCCTCCACGCACGGGGTCAGGATGCGCGATGAGGTTCCCGATGCCGCGCTCATGGTGCTGGCCCTCGACGGGAGCGAGATTCCCGCGGGCACCATCCGTTACGCCGTGCCGTTTGGGGACATCTGACGCAACGTCCAGGTTCGGCGGGCTGAGTCGGGCAGATAGATTGGGCACCATGACCGTCACCTTCTCCGACGTCGCCAAGGCCGAGTACATCCTGCTGACCACGTTCACCAAGGACGGCCGGCCGAAGCCGACGGCCATCTGGGCCGTGCCGTCGGGCGACGGGCTGGTCGCGATCACCCAGGAGCAGTCGTGGAAGGTCAAGCGCATCCGCAACACCCCGCGGGTGACGATCGCCGTGTGCGACCGTGCCGGCAAACCGAAGGGTGAGGCGGTGGAGGCCACCGCGGCCGTCCTGGACAAATCGGTCAATGGCGCCACCTACGACGCCATCGGCAAGCGCTACGGGCTCATCGGTAAGACGTTCAACTTCTTCTCGAAGCTGCGCGGTGGAATGCAGAAGAATGTGACCATCGAGCTGAAGCCGGCTGTCTGAACATGGCCCCGAAATTCCCGGACGTCTACCGCGAGAAGTACCTGCTGCTGACGACTTTCACCAAGGACGGCAGGGCCAAGCCGACCGCGGTGTGGGGTGTGCCCGACGGCGGCAAGCTGGTGATCAGCACCGACGCCGGCTCGTGGAAGACCAAGCGCATCAACAACACACCGCGCGTCACGATCCAGAAGTGCGGTGTCCTCGGCAAGCCCAAGGGGGAACCCGTCGAGGCGGTGGCCCGCAACCTCCCGGCATCCGAGACTCGCCGCGTGTTCAACATGGTGACCAAGCGCTATTGGTGGCATGCGTGGTGGTGGGTGCCCCAGGCGCGGCTGCGCGGCGGTGTCGACAAGGTGCATGCTGCGATCGAGGTGGAGGCCGTGCCATCACGCCCCGGCACAGGCTAGGAACCCGACCGCCCGAGCATTCGTTGAACAGGACATGGCTATGAGGCTCTTTCTGGTGTACGTCCTCGTCGAACTGGCGGTGGTCGTCTGGCTTGCCTCCACGATCGGCTTCGGCTGGACGATCCTCCTGCTGGTCGGGACGTTCGCCGTCGGTCTGGCGCTGGCCGGCTCCCAGTTGAAGCGGCAGATCCAGCGGCTGCAGTCGGGGCTGGTGTCCCCACAGGGCGCGGTCACCGATGGCGCCCTCGTCGCGATCGGCACCGTCCTGACGGTCATCCCCGGCCTGGTCACCTCGGCGTTGGGTCTGTTACTGCTCGCGCCGCCGACTCGTGTCCTGGCGCGTCCGGCGGTCGCCGCGCTGGCCGCGCGTCGTCTGGGCCGCATGCCACTCATCGTCACCACCGCGGGCCAGACCGGGTTTAGGGCAGGTCCGAACGGATTCCCGCCGGCCCGCGGGGACTACATCGACGGTGAGGTGATCGACGTCACCGATTCGGAGCAGGATTCGGCGCAGAGCACCTTGCCACAGCCCCCTCGACCGATTTGACGACGCTACTGATCAATGGCCGGATCCACAGCCCGGCCATGCCAGACGCGACTGCCATGGCGGTCAGCGACGGACCGGACGCAGTGGTGCGATGGTTGGGATCGGACACCGTCGGGCGGGCGCAGTTTCCCGACGCCGAGGTGATTGACCTCGATGGCGCCTTCGTGGCACCGGCGTTCGTCGACAGCCACGTGCACGTGACCGCCACCGGCTTGTCCGTCGACGGTCTCGATCTACGTGGTGCCACATCACTCGACCACCTGCTGCGGATGGTCGCCGAACACGCGGGGCGTCATCCCGACGGGCCCATCTGGGGGCACGGCTGGGATGAGACGACATGGCCGCGGCCGGTTCCGCCGACCACGGCCGATCTCGATGCGTTACTCGGTGACCGGCCCGCATACCTGGCACGCGTCGACGTGCACTCCGCTGTGGCGTCCACGGCGCTGCGGAGGTTGACCGCCGACCTCGAGGCGGAGCCGGGCTGGGCGGCCCAGGAGCCGCTGACCGCCGCGGCACACCACCGGGTCCGCGCGGTCGCACGCTCGCTGCTGACCCCGGATCAACTGCGCACCGCCCGCCTATCCGCTCTGGACCTGGCCGCGCGGTCCGGCATTGTCGCCGTGCACGAATGTGCCGGGCCCGAGATCGGTGGGCTCGACGACTGGCTCGCGGTACGCGCGCTCGACCATGGCGTCGACGTTGTGGGCTATTGGGGTGAGGCCGTCGCCTCCGCCGACGCAGCCCGGGAGCTGATTGCGACCACCGGGGCGGCCGGTCTGGCCGGTGACCTGTTCATCGACGGCGCACTGGGCTCACACACTGCCTGGCTGAGCTCGCCGTACGAGGACGCGTCCGACACATGCGGCAACGCCTATCTCACTCCCGAGGCGGTCGAGGCGCACCTCGCGGCGTGCACCGCCGCCGGGGTGCCCGCGGGGTTCCACGTCATCGGCGACGCCGCCGTCGCGACGGTGGTGGACGCCATGGATCGTGTCGTCGCCCAGTTCGGCGCGCCTGCGGTCGCCCGGTGCGGCCACCGGCTCGAACATCTCGAGATGGTCGACGCCGATCAGGCCGCCCGGCTCGGCGCATGCGGTGTCATCGCCAGCATGCAGCCCAACTTCGACGCACTCTGGGGCGGTCGGGATGGTATGTACGGGCAGCGTCTCGGGGCGGATCGGGCCGCAGGGCTCAATCCACTCGCGTTGCTTGCGGCCAAGGGCGTGCCACTCGCCTTCGGCTCGGATGCGCCTGTGACCAGCATCGAACCCTGGGGGACGGTGCGTGCGGCGATACATCACCGGACCAAGGGCAGCGCCATCTCGGCCCGTGCCGCGTTCTCGGCGGCGACCAGGGGAGCCTGGCGGGCGGCGGGGGTGCGGGACGGTGTCACCGGCACCCTGGTGCCCGGGGCGCCTGCCTCATACGCGGTGTGGGAGATCTCCGGCGGACCCGAGCGTCTCGAGGTCGCGGCCCCCACCGACACGGTGCAGCGCTGGTCCACCGAGCCGGGTTCACGGGTGCCTGCGTTGCCAAGGCTCGACCCGGCCGACCCATTGCCGCGGTGCCTGCGGACGGTGCATCGGGGCCGAGTCCTCCATGAGTGACCACCCCAAGACCGAGCCGGTCGAGACCGAGCCCGGCACAGCCGAACCCGAAAACACCGACGATCAGGGGTCGCGAGTCCGCGCGCTGGCATCGCGCGTATCGAGGCGGGTGTGGATCGCGTTGCAGCCACGGTTGGTGCGGCTGACCCTGTCGATCGCGGCGGGCCTGCTCCTGTGCCTGGCCTTCCCGCCGTTCGGGTGGTGGTATCTGGCGTTGCTCGCCATGGCGCTGCTGGCCTGGGTGCTGACCCGGCCGGAGACCACCAGGGCCGGGGGCCTCGGATACGGCTTCCTGTTCGGGCTGGCCTTCTACCTACCCCTGTTGCCGTGGATCAGCGGACTTGTCGGCGCAATGCCGTGGGTGATGCTCGCGGTATTGCAGGCGCTCTTCGCCGCAGTGTTCGGGCTGCTCGCGGTGACCGTGCGGCGACTACCGGGCTGGCCCCTCTGGTTCGCCGGGGTCTGGATGCTGGCGGAGTGGCTGAAGTCTGTCGTGCCCTTTGGTGGATTCCCTTGGGGTGCAGTCGGGTTCAGTCAGACAGACAGCCCGCTGCTGGTCGTCGCGCACTTCGGTGGTGCGCCGCTGGTGTCCTTCGTGACGGTGCTGACCGGCTTCGCTCTCGCGGCGCTCGTGATGGAGTGCGTGCAGTGGTGGCAACGGACCGACACCTCGGCAGGACCGCCTGCCGTCGTCGTGCCGGGTGTGTGCATCGTGGTGGTCCTGTTGATCGTCGCGCTGTCCGGGCCGCATGTCCGTCAGTCCGGTGTCGGCGCCGGTGACGAGCAGCCCGTCACGGTGGCCGCGATCCAGGGCAACGTGCCCCGGCTTGGTCTGGAGTTCAACGCCCAACGGCGCGCGGTACTGGACAACCACGTCAACGAGACCATGCGCCTGGCTGACGACGTCCGCGCAGGCCGGGCGCCCGCGCCCGCCGTGGTGATCTGGCCGGAGAACTCCTCGGACATCGACCCCCTGGCCAACCAGGACGCCGCCGAGCAGATCTCGATGGCCGCCGAGGCCATCCGTGCCCCAATCCTGGTCGGCGCGGTGATCGCGGCTCCCGGATACAGCCGGAGTGATCCTGCGGCGCTCAACACGGCGATCGTCTGGGACGGCGTCGACGGCCCCGGCGAGCGGCACGACAAGAAGATCGTGCAGCCGTTCGGCGAGTACCTGCCGTGGCGCAGCTTCTTCTCCAAGCTGTCCTCCTTCGCCGACCGGGCGGGCTACTTCGTTCCCGGCGACGGCAACGGCGTGGTGCACGCGGCGGGCATCCCGATCGGCGTCACCACCTGCTGGGAGGTCATCTTCGACCGAGCGGCCCGCGAGTCGGTACTCGCGGGGGCGCAGTTCCTGGCGGTGCCGGCCAACAACGCGACGTTCAACGAGGCGATGAGTTCACAGCAGTTGGCCTTCGCGCGCCTGCGGGCCGTCGAGCACGACCGGTACGTCGTGGTCGCCGGCACCACCGGAATCAGCGCAATAATCGCGCCGGACGGTCGTGAACTGGCGCGGACCGCGTTCTTCGAGCCGGCCTATCTGGACAGCCAGATCCGTTTGAAATCAAACATCACGCCCGCCACGCGCTGGGCGCCGGTGGTGCAGGCCCTGCTGGTCAGTCTCGGTGTTGGGGCTGTCATCGCTGGGATGCTGCACAATGGAGGTTTCGTGCGTCGTCGCCAACCGGCGACCGCAGCTAAGGGCAACGGCGAAGGAGTGTCATGACGATGGGTGGCGAACGCCCGAGTCAGCGCACGCTGGTCATCATTCCGACCTACAACGAGCGCGAGAATCTGCCGTTGATCCTGGGCCGGGTACATAAGGCACGCCCCGACGTGCACGTCCTCATCGTCGATGACGGTAGCCCCGACGGCACGGGTGAGCTGGCCAACGAACTGGCCCTGGCCGATCCGGATCGTGTCCATGTCATGCATCGGGCGGGCAAGGGCGGCCTCGGGGCCGCCTACGTCGCGGGCTTCGGCTGGGGTCTCGGCCGCGGCTACTCCGTACTGGTCGAGATGGACGCAGACGGCTCACACGCGCCCGAGGAGCTGTACCGGCTGCTCGATGCCGTTGATAAGGGAGCGGACCTCGCGATCGGCTCGCGCTACGTTCCCGGCGGCACAGTCCGGAACTGGCCCCGGCGCCGGATGCTGCTGTCGCGCACGGCCAACGGCTACTCAAGGATTCTGCTGGGCGTCGATGTTCACGACATCACGGCGGGTTACCGCGCGTACCGTCGCGAGGTCCTCGAGAAGATCGATCTGGCAGCCGTCGACTCCAAGGGCTACTGCTTCCAGGTCGATCTGACCTGGCGCACCATCAGCGCCGGTTTCGTGGTCGTCGAAGTGCCGATCACGTTCACCGAACGTGAACTCGGGGTGTCCAAGATGAGTGGGTCCAACATCCGCGAGGCGATCTTCAGGATCGCCCAGTGGGGCATTCGCGGGCGCTTCGATCGCGCCCGCGGCGTCGTGCGCTAGCGCACGACGCCGTGCAGGGCGTGGGTCAGCTGCCGCTGCCGCGGCGACGCGTCTTGATGATGTCCATGCGCTCCTTGAGCAGTTCGTCGAGTTCCTCCAACGAACGACGCTCGAGCAGCATGTCCCAGTGCGTACGCGGCGGCTTGACCTTCTTCTGCTCGGGCACGTCACCATCGATGAGGGTGCCTTCCAAGCCGTTCTTGCACGGCCAGGTGCCGGGGATCTCGGCATCGTCGGCGAAGGGGACCTCGAACTCCTCACCGTTGTCGGTGCGGTAGCGGGCGACCTGACGGGGCGCCAAGTCGTGGTTGCGGTCCGTCTCGTAGCTCACGGCTCCAAGGCGGCTGCCCCTCAATACACGATCAGCCATCGTCAACACCTCTCGTCATACGTTTTTCGTCCGGAAGAGTCAACGCGACACAGTTGCGCGAAGTTCCCGACCCAACTGTCCATGATACCGGGATACTCGCCGAACTCGGTTTAGAGTCATGTCCCGTGACAGTGGGCACGGGGATGGGCGCCGGGACGGGAACTGGCAGGCGCAATCGCCTGCAGCCCTGCCGATGGTGCGGCCGGGAGGTCGCCGACGCCGGAATCGGCCGCCGCAGGCAGTACTGCAGGCAGTCGTGCCGTCAGCGGGCCTACGAGCAGCGCGCCCTGGTGAAGGGCACGTCGCTACCGCCTGACGCCGTGGTGCTCACGGCCGACGAGGCCTCGCAGCTGTCCGATCGTGTGTTCCAGGTGCGATGCGCCGCCGAGGACGTCGCGACCGCGGTACAAGAGGGAGCGCAGAGCCACGAACTGCGCGAGCTGTGCGAGGCGCTGTTGCAGGCGGCCAAGGACGCCGACGGCTGGCGTTAGTCCTCGCGAGTGCCGGTCCGCCCTGGGCGTCAGGCGCCGCCGATCAGGGTGGTGCGCAGTTCCGCGCGTGTGATGCGCGGCGCCCAGTTCAGTGCCTGCCGTATCGCCGTCGTGTCGAACGCGCTCGCGCGCGGGTCGGCACGGTAGCGCTCGGCGTCGACGGTGGCCGGTAGCTCGCCGAGAGACTCCGACAGGAACTCCAGCGTGTCCCTCGGTGACAGGGTGTCGTCCGCAGCGACGAGGTAGGGACCGAACCCCGGCGAGGCGGCGTCCAACGCCGCGAGAAAGGCCTCACCGCAGTCCGTGGCGCAGATGTACTCACCCAGGAAGATCTCGCCGTCGGGATCGAGCAGCGTCTCCAGGTTGTCGGCCGTCACGACGGTGCACGGCCGAAGGCAGACGACGTCGAGTGAATTGCCGTCGACGAACGAGCGGGCCATGGTCTCCGCTGCGGCTTTGCTCACGCTGTATGGCTCGACGGGGGAGACGGCATGCTCCTCGGAGATGGGCAGGAATAGCGGTTTCCAGTTGTCGCGCATCTCGTGCAGGCCCATTGCCGCGACGCTGGAACACATCACCACACGACGAACGCCGGCTTCCGCACTGGCTTCGAGGACATTCCACGTTCCCAGCGCATTAACCCGGATGGTGTCCTCGGCGCGCGTGTGGAAGTCGTAGTCCACGCCGGCCAAATGGATGACGGCGTCCGCGCCCTCGAACGCACGTCGCAACGACTCGGGGTCGAGCACGTCGACGACGACGCGGCCGTCGTCGATCGTGGCCGGCCGGTCGGCCACGATCACCTCGTGGCGGCGCATCACGGCTGAGCACACGTACCGGCCCAGTCTGCCGGCGCCACCGGTCACCACAACTCTCACTTCGCTAACCCTCCATCGATCCTGACCGTGCCCGCCCTGCCCTTCACCCGTCGAGTCATGACGGCTCCATGGCTGGAGGTGCGGCTGACTCTGAGGTTTGGACCTTCTCGAATTCCTCGCTGCGGGTGAGCCATTCGGTGTCACCGCGCAGTGATCGAATGACGAGTATCGCGATGCCCAGGATGAACCAGGCGATGACGACCGGGAGTGCCCAGTTCAGTGGCGCCGCGGGGATCGGATTGAGCGACATGTAGGAGACCGCGACGAGCGCCACGGAGCCGATGATTGGGATGGCGCCGTGTTTGACGATGTTGAACTCCGACAGCGCCCGGGTGCGGTACAACCGCCACACCGCGAAATTGGCCAGCACGTAGACGAAGTTGAGTGCGAACACGAACATCAGGCCCGTGAACGGGAACACCTCTGACAGACCAACCGTTCCGACGAGAAGGAACCCGACGACGACGTTCAGGACGGTTTGCAGCACGACAGCGTTGCCGGGGGTTCGGTTGCGGTTGAGGCGTCCGAGGATTGCGGGCAGAGTTCCGGTGCGTCCCATCTCGTAGAAGATGCGAATCGATGCGTTCATACATGCCAGGCATGCGCCGATGATGGCGGTGATCATGGCTATGGGGGCCAGGATCCAGGCGGCGCCCCAGTGCCGTTCGGCCAGCACGAAGATCGGTGGAATATCCGAATCCGCCATCGTGGCAAGCTGATTCGTACCCCACCCGGTGATCTCACCCCATGTGGTGATGACGACGAAGATGCCCATGATGACGATCGATCCGAGCACGGCTCTTGGCACGTTCTTCAACGGGTTCGAGGTCTCCTCGCCCAGGGTCGCCGCGTTGTCCCAGCCGGTGAGGTTGTAGATGCTGAAGATGAATCCCAGGAAGAAGGCGCCCATCCCCGGGCTGTTGTCGCCCCATATCCACGAAATGCTGGTCCCGCCGTCACCAGGTACGAAGAGGCACCACACACACAGCGTCAACATGATGAGGATCTCGGCGAGGCCGAGGACCACCACGACCCCCACTGCCATCTCCACCCCGCGAATCGCCAGCAGGGCCACGACTGCGATCAGCACGACCATCGGTAGCCACCAGGGGATGTCAATCCCGTAGTTCGCCAACAGAATCTGGTGCATCGTGGATCCGAGAAGGGTGGTCAGCATCGCCGTGGCGACGGGATAGAACAGTAGGTACACCCAACTGACCATGAATGCTGAGCGCGGCCCGATGAGTTGGCGTGTGAAGGACCCGTAGGACCCAGCAGAGCGAAGATGGCGTGTCAGTTGCGCCAGCGAGTAGCCCAACAGGTAGGACACCACGGCGGCGAGGAAGACAGCCAACGGGCTGAGGTAGCCCGAGGTCACGGCCAGGAATGGCACGGAGAAGATGACGCTGACTGCCGGCGACATCGTGGTGATCGACTGCATGATCGCTCCCGGAAGCGTGACGGCGCCCGCGCGCAGTCCCTCCGGTGGTGCTGTGGCATTGTCCACGGTCGTACTCCTTGGGTGGTTCGGTCGATTGCAGATGGAGCCGGATAGAGCAGTTGCGGTGAGACGTTCAGATCCGCGCACGGACGGTCGAGTTGTTGCACGCGACGATCTGACCGGTCAGATGTTCAAGTTCGGGATCGGCGAGGAAGGCGACGAGTTCGGCGACCTTGGTTCCATATCCCTCGACGCTGAGGCTGGCGAGAAGATCCGTCTGGACGGCGACCGCGTTGACCGACACGCCTCTCGGACTGAATTCCCTCGCAAGCGATTTCGTCATGGCGATGGCCGCGCCTCCGAGCGCGGACTCGATGGATCGACCTGCCTCACCGCAGACCCCGGCATCATTGGCGACCAACACGACCCGACCGCCACCGTTCTCGACCATGCCGTGAACGCGCTGGAGCCGTTCGAATGCCGACGCCAGGGTCCTCTCGACCGCATCCCACCACGCCGAGTGGTCGCTATCGAGAAACCTCGTGACCTCCTGCGCCGGTGGCATCACGCCGACGATGAGAACGCGCGGAGCGATGCGTGCAGGGGTGCCGAACGGCTGTGACGAGCAATGCAGCCCCACGTTCGTGAGAGCGGCACTGACGGATACCGTCAGGTCCTCTGGCAGAAGGGCCAACTCGGCTTCGGTGGTCGTGGTCACAGCACACTCCCTGCATTCGGCGAAATGACTTGCCCAGACACCTCGGCGTGACCGCCCAACAGAAATGCGACGGTGCGGGCGATCTCAACGGGTCGTACCAACCCACGTGATGGCAGGGTCGACAGATAGGCCTCGGTGCGCCATACCGTGCCTGCGCCGATCATGGCGGTATCCGTTGGTCCCGGCGCGACGCTGTTCACGCCGATGCCATCAGGAGCGAACTCGACTGCCAGCGCACGCGTGAGGCCAAGCAGTGCACCCTTTGCGGCCACGTAGTGCAACGCGTCGTCCCCGCCGGCGAGGGCCAGCTCGGACGATATCGACACAATCTGGCCGCCGCCGCGCTCGCGCATCAGAGGGGCCGCCAGCCGGCACCACCAACCGAACGCGCGCAGGTGGGTGCGCAGCATCGAAGTCAATGCGACGCTGCTGATCTGGGCCAGCGGGATCTCCTCGACGTACCCGGCGGCGCTGACCAAGCCGACGACCGGTCCCAGCTCGTCACACACCTTGGCGAACGCTCCTCGCATACCGTCGAGGTCCATGACATCGACGCGCACGTCGAGATCGACATCGGGCGATGGGGAGCGATCCAGGCCGGCCACAAGCCAGCCCTGGCGGCGAAGTTCCCGCGTTGTCGCGGCGCCGATCCCTCCTGCGCTCCCGGTGACGAGAGCGACCCGGCGATCAGACATCGGCATTGCCTCCGAATTCCTTGCGGAGGGCGGCAGACATCTCGGCCACCGCAACCTCGAACATCGCCCGGCCAAGCTCGGCGGAGCTTCCTGACGCCGTCCGCAGCACCCCCGACGGATCCACCATCCCTGCCGGTTCTGGAAGGACGGTGTACGGAGGTGCCGACACCGTGGCGGTGTCGGGCGAGATCAACTGCGGCCGGACTCGTTCGGCGTCGAGATGCCACACGAGTGACGTCTCGACCACGCCGGCGTGCTCAGCCTCCCAGCCGGGAAACATGCCGTCGAAGATCTCGTCCAGTTGGTGTGCGCTGATCTGCTCCCACCAGTTCAGGACAACCACCTTGGCCTGCGCACCGCGTTCCAGGGCGAGGTTGACTCCCTCGACGATGAACAGCGTGTTCTCGTAGTGCCCGTTGATCAACGCGATGCGTGACAACCCGTGGCGTGCCCATCCGTAGACGATGTCGGAGACGATGGCGCTGAGAGTGGCTCCCCGCAGGCTCACCGTCCCGGGAAACAGTTCGCCGCCACCACTGGCCGGCTGCGAGCGGTAGCCGTAGTTGAATCCGGGCAGGACCACGCCTCCGATCTGATCGGCCAAGGCCTCCGAGAATTTGATGGCGAGGAAGGTGTCGGTGTCCAAACCCATATGGGGGCCGTGCTGCTCGATTGCGCCGACGGGGATGAGTCCGACGTCACGCCCGACCCGTTGTGCAATGTCTGGTCCACTGAGGAGGCCAGCAGATGTTGTGAGCGGATGAGTCACTGGTATCGCCTTAGAGTTTGGGGACGGGGGATGGGGAGCGCTGAGAACTCCTAGAGATGGGTGGGGTCGAACATTCTCAGCAGGGCTGGCAGCACCACCACTGCCGGGCCGGTCGTGGTGAAGGTCTCAGCCACGACGCGGCCGACGTCGGCAAGTGATGCGGGATACGCGGGGATGCCGAAACTGGCTGCCAGCGAAACGAAGTCCGGTCGGGAGAGCTCGGTGGCGGTGGCCTGACCGAATGCGTCGGTCATGTACTCGCGAAGGATCCCGTAGCCGCCGTCGTCGACGATCAGCCACGTGACGTCCGCGTCGTGTTGCCGCGCGGTGGCAAGTTCGGCGATGGAGTACATGGCACCACCGTCGCCGGACACCGCGAACGTCCGCCGTCCCGATCCGATCGCCGCTGCCACAGCAGCGGGGAAGGCGAAGCCGAGCCCGCCGGAGCCCTGTGCCGAGTGGAACTCGCCCTCGACGGGATCCCAGGCCGACCACGCCCAGTAGCCGGCAATGGTCATGTCCCAGAATGTGTGTGCGGTCGACGGGACCGCGGCGCGCAGGTCGCGCATCAACGTCAACTCGGTGGCGACGTCCTGGCCGGCGAGCCTGTCCTCGACCGCCTCACGCAATCCGGCGGCGACCTGCCCGCCGTGGGACGGTTCGCGCGGTGACACGCGTTCGGCGATGGCGCGCAGTGCCAGCGCTGCATCGGCATGGACGGCGAGCGCCGGATGGTTCGCCTGCAGGACGCGGGCCTCGGCGTCGACGTGGATCAGCCTGCCCTTCGGGGCGAACGTGAAGTAGTTGCTGGTCACCTCGCCCATCGCCGTGCCGACCGCCAGCAGCACGTCGGCGTTCTCCAGCAGGTCGGTGGTGTGGCGGTCCTCGATCCACGACGCGGCCGATAGCGGATGGTCGAACGCGATGGCGCCCTTACCTCCGACGGTCGAGACCACCGGTGCGTCAAGTCTTTCCGCGAGCGTCACCAGAGCCTCGTGACCACCCGCCGATCTGCGGACCCCGCCGCCGGCCAGGATGACGGGCCGGTGTGCACCGTCGAGTAGTCGGGCCGCGGCCTCGATCACCTCGACGCGCGGCGCCCGGCCACTGGAAGCAGCGGCGACCGACGTCACCGGCGGCATATCGGCCGACTCGAGGAGCACGTCCTGCGGGATCTCCACCCAGGTCGGCCCTGCCGGCGCGGACTGTGCGGTTGCCCACGCGTCAGCGATCAGGCTCGGGATGTCGGCGGCCCGTCGAACCACGGCGGTGCTCTTGGTGACGTTGACGGCGCTGCGCTGCTGGTCATCGAGCTGATGCAGCATGCCGCGGCGCAACCCGAGCCCGGAGCGTGGCACCTGACTGGTGATCACCAGCAGCGGGACGCACGTGGCGTACGCCTCCTGCAGGGCGCCGAGTGCGGTCAGCGCCCCCGGTCCCGTCGACAGGAACAGGACACCGACTTCGCCAGTGGCCCTGGCGTATCCGTCGGCACCGAACGCCGAGTTGTTCTCCACCCGCGAGCTGACGAACGTCAGGTCACTGCGCCGGATCGCATCGAATAGGCCAAGGGCGTGCTGGCCGGGGATGCCGAAGACATGCGAAACACCTAGTGCGGTCAGGGTTTCGACGACGACGTCGCCACCGTTTCTCGGCCGGCTCATTGATCGGCCTTGTGGCGCATCGCGAGCAGGGACACCAGATCGTAGGCGACGTGTGCGGCCGCCACACCCGTGATCTCGGCGTGGTCATAGGCGGGGGCGACCTCGACGACGTCGGCGCCGACGAGATTGAGGCCGGCGAATCCGCGCAGGATCTCGAGTAGTTCGCGGCTGGACATGCCACCTGGCTCCGGCGTGCCGGTACCTGGGGCGGCGGCTGGGTCCAGGACGTCGATGTCGACCGATATGTAGACGGGACGATTCCCGAGGCGCTGACGCAGCTTGTCGATGACTTCCCGCGCCCCCTGGTAGTAGACGTCGGCCGACGTGACGATGCCGAACCCGAAGCGGCGGTCGTCCTCAAGGTCCTTCTTGCCGTAGAGCGGACCGCGGGTGCCAACGTGGCTCAGGGCCTCGGTGTCGAGGATGCCCTCCTCGACCGCGCGGCGGAACGGCGTGCCGTGGGTGTACTCGGCACCGAAGTAGGTGTCCCAGGTGTCCAGGTGAGCGTCGAAGTGCACCAGCGCGACGGGGCCGTGCTTCGCGGCGGCGGCCCGGAGTAGCGGTAGGGCGATGGTGTGATCGCCGCCGATGGTGACCAGGCTCGTATCGCCGCGGGTCAGATCGATCGCGGCGGCTTCGATGGTCTCGATCGCCTCGTGAATGTTGAAGGGGTTCACCGCGATATCTCCGGCGTCGGCCACCTGGGCGATCTCGAACGGCGACACGTCCAGCGCCGGGTTGTACGGCCGCAGGAGGCGTGAGGACTCGCGAACATGGGTGGGCCCGAACCGTGCACCTGGCCGGTAGGACACCCCGGAGTCGAACGGCACACCGACCACCACGACGTCGGCCTTGCCCACGTCGTCGAGGCGCGGCAGGCGGGCGAATGACGCAGGCCCGGCGAACCGCGGGGTCACTGATGCGTCGATCGGGCCGATGGGGGTGGTCATGCGAAGGCCTCCGCGGGCTTGGTGTGGTGTCGAAGTCGTGCTGTGATCCGGGCCACTGTAAGTCGACTCACGCACCCGCGCAATCACTTCGATCGCCGCATCGATGTCGATAATCACGATATGACGGAGATTGACGGAGAATCCGGCATGATGGGCGTCAATTGCTGCTTTAGGTGTCCGATATGACGCGTCGGGCGGGTGGAAAATTCTTCTACGAGATTTCGAGGATGGAGAGCGATGGACCAGGTCGACGAGGCGATCGTGGAACTGTTGGAGGTCGACGGGCGCTTGACTCACCCGGAGATCGCCCGCGCGGTCGGGCTGTCCCGGTCCGCGGCCGCGGTGCGCGTGCAACGACTCATCGCCAGCGGCCAGGTGATCGTGCGCGGTGTCGTCCACCCCGCGGTGATCGGACGCGGCGTGCTGGCCTACGTCGGGCTGACGGTCGACGGACCGGCGATGCGCATCGCCGCCGCGGTCGCCGACCGTGACGACGTTCCCTTTCTGTCGTTGACGAGTGGTTTGCACGGCCTGGTCGCCGAGCTGCGCGCGGCCTCGATGCGCGATATCGACAGGGCAGTCGGCCAACTACGCGGCCTCGAGGGTGTCGTCGGCGTCGACACGCTCACCTACGTCGAGGTGGTCAGAGACGTGGTGGGCCCCGTCGGGGACGTCGCCACCGACGTCGATGACGTCGACCTCGCACTGCTTCGGGCATTGCAGGAGGACGGCCGCGCCTCTTACGTCGACCTCGCCAGGGTCGTTGGGCTGTCCTCGGCGGGTGCGCGGAGACGCGTCGTTCGGCTCGTCGACGCGCAGGTGGTCCGCATCGGCGCCGTCGTCCGCCATTCGGGTCAGGACCGGCAGAGCGCCATGGGATTCGGCATCCGCCTCACCGGTGACCACCACGACGTCGTGGCCGCATTGACCGCCATGCCATCGGTGATCTTCGTGGCCCGCACCCTTGGCCGGTTCGATGTCCTTGTGACCGTGCGCGCCTTCTCCGCGGCCCAACTCGTCGAGCTACTCGACACGGTGCGCGCCATGCCAGGCGTGAGCGCGCTGGAGAGCTGGGTGCACCTCGAGGTGGTCAAGGAGAGCTACGCCTCGGTGTTGGACTCCGCCGGCTGACGATTTCACCGCAGCGCGATACCCGGGCATCGATCGTGGCGATATCCGAGCCGCAACGAGAATCTTCAACGCTTTCTCCAAAGACCCTGGTGGCGAGGCTGACTACCGTCACTGCTGCACGGTGTTGCCGACAGGCGGGCCACTGCGCGACACCACGTGGATGGGAGAAATGGATGCTCGGTCCGGTAAATGGCGGCCGTCTTGAGGAGGGCATGCCGGCGCTCACGGGCAGCACATACGAGCCCGTCCTCCCGGTGAACTCGGCGATCTCCGATCAAGGCGAGCTGCTCGTCGCAGGGTGTGCTGTCAGCGATCTGGCCCGGGAGTTCGGCACGCCCCTGTATGTGTTCGACGAGCAGGGGATTCGCGATCAGGCGCGGGCGTATCGAACTGGTCTCGCCGAACTGTGGCCCAATTCGGCAGTCGCATACGCCTCGAAGGCCTTTCCGTGCGTTGCGATGTACCGGCTGGCGGCCGAGGAGGGCCTGAGAGTCGACGTTGCCGGCGGGGGCGAACTGCACCTGGCGCTGCGAGGTGGCGTCGATCCCGAGCACATCTACATGCATGGCAACGCCAAGACCGACGCTGAACTCGGCATGGCGCTTAGGGCTGGTGTCGGCACGATCGTCATCGACAACCAGGACGATATCGATCGGTTGGAGCGTCTGGTCGAGCGTGAGCAGCGGGTGCTGTTGCGTGTCATCCCCGACGTCTCACCCGTCACCCACGAGTCGCAATCCACGGGCGGCGCACGGTCGAAGTTCGGGCTGCCCCATGATCAGGCGATGCGTGCAATCGAACGAATCGAGCGCTCACCCAAGCTGAACTTCCAGGGAGTGCATCTGCACATCGGTTCCCAAATCCTGTCCACCGCACCGTTTGCGGAGTCGGTTGGCGCTCTGTCCGCGTACGGCAGCTATCCCGTATACGACCTCGGTGGCGGCCTCGGCGTCCAGTACACACGCGACGAACCCGCGCCCAGCGTCTCCGACTACCTCCGCACACTCGTGGATGCTGCCAAGACCTATCTGCCACACGATTCGCAGCTACTGATCGAGCCGGGCCGTGCACTGGTCGCCCGCGCGGGCATCACGCTGTACCGAGTGACCACGGTCAAGTCCACGATGAAGACCTTCGTGGCCGTGGACGGCGGTATGTCCGATCACCTCGATGCGGCGCTCACCGACCAGCGCTACGAGGCGATCGTCGCCAACCGCATGCTCGACCGCTTCGACGTGCAGGCGGATGTGGTCGGGCGTCAATGCGAGTCCGGTGATCTGCTAGTGGGCGACGCAATGCTCAACAACCCTCGGCGCGACGACATTCTGGCGATCTTGGCCACCGGTGCATACAGCTACACATTCGCCAACAACTACAACGGCGCACTCAAACCGGCCATCGTGTTCTGCCGCGATGGTGATGCGCGATTGGTCACGCGACGCGAGACCTACGAGGACCTCGCGCGGACACACCTCGCATGAACCTCATCGAGATCACCAGCTAGGAGGAGGCGGAGCGTCCGCCCGGTTCCTGCTGCCCACTCGCCATCGAATCGGGTTGCAGGAGCAACGCCCGATGGTTGGCGATGGCACCCCGAAGCTCCAGCCAGAAGGCAAGCCTGCGCTCGGGTGTCTCGAGTGCGATGTCGAACAGTTCGTGGGCGCGTTGCAGGCGATAGCGCACGGTGTTCTCGTGAAGACCGAGATGTCGCGCCGTAGCCGGAATGTGTGTGAAGTTGTCCAACCAACTCGACAGTGTCAGTGCATATTCCGTATTGTCCCGGCGATCGTTGGCGAGGATCTCCCGGATCGCTGGGTCGGCGAGACGTGGATGGCCGGCAATGGCCGTCGTCAGCTTCGACAGCAGCACCTGCGCTCGGACGTCAGACACCGTCGCGGTTGTCGAGGGCATGTTCGGGCCAGCGATGCAGTTGAGCACCTCGTCGACCTCGAGTCTCTGCTCTCGCACTTGGTCTGCCGAGCAGGTTGGCGCACTCACTCCTGCATACGCGCGTTGACCGACGGTTTGGCCGATGAACTGAAGAACCCGTTCAGCGGCAGAACGCATCTCGACAATGTCGCTTCCGGGAACGAGTGCATAGACGGTGTTGTCGATGACTGCCGTCGTCGTGGCCGAGCGGTACGGGGCGAAGTGTCGCGCGACGACACTCCGAATCTGGTGCGTGCCGACCGACGACGGAAGATTCGGTCCCACGCTGAACCCCACCAGGGTGGATTCTTCTGCCTCGACGGAGAACAGGTCGGCCAAGCCCTCGCTGCCAGGCTGGATCCCCAGCAGCAGTCCTCGCAGCATGGAATCTCGCCGCCGGCGGTCCACGGGGTCGTTGTCTCGCCGTTGGATGAGCTGAAACGCCGCCTGATCGCCGCCCTGGCGCAGCATCTCGACCTGCGTGGAGGTGAGCGGCACGTCCGGGCAGGGATCGATCACCCAGATGGTTCCCAGCTGCATGTCGCCCGCGGTGACGGCGATGGCGATTCGGGCGAGTTCATCGCCGACCTGTGGGAAGCGGCATGGCTCGTGCGATCTGGCGACCCTCCGGTACTGCTCGTCGTTGCGGTCGGACGGTGGGACGTACCGCTCCAGGATTCCTGCGGTACGTAGCGGATCGATGAGTTGACCGGGGGTCGATGAATAGGCAATGACCCGGCGATCCAAATCCTCGATCGCCACGGACCCGCCGAAGGAGCCCGCGATGGTGTCCGCGAGCGCGGATAACTCGGCGCTGTCATCGGCATACGGCAGCCTCTCGCCAAGTCCGTGCACCGTCATTGCCGCGGACACTGCAGCGTTGAAGTGCCGCCACGACAGCCCGCTGTCCACCACCAGCAGCGCGATATCCGATTCGTTCGCCACGTCGACATAGCCGGCGGTGTTCGCGGAGGCCGATACCGCGATGGCGGCGCACCTGGAGTCGCGCGCCCGCGTCGCGATCGTCGTGAAGGCGCCCGGGGGCAAGCCGTCCGCCGACAACAGGCACAGGACGATTCCGCGCTCCGCAGGCAACGAGCGCGCCGAGTCAAAGAACTCGACACCGGTAACCTCGACGTCGACGCCCCCCGGCGCGGCCGCGATGTCAACGAGATCCTGCCCGATCGCACCCACCACCTCTTGCAGGGTGAGAGCACGGGTCGAGCGCGGTGTCAGGTCCATCAGTGGTTCCTCAATGGTGAATACCGTCTGCCGGCGGCGCCGTCAGCGCTTCGTGGATACCTACGAAGTCAGAGGCTAGTCCGGAGAGGCGAAGTCCGAACGACGACGCAGCACTGGCCTCAGCCTGCACGCCGCCGATGCGCAACTATTGCTGTTCAACGCATCCTACTTCGGTGATCGGAGTGGGGCGCGCGAATGATCCAGCCAATCAGTCGAGCCTCGCGCCGACGTCGAGAGTGCGAGAGACCTTGTTGCTTTCCATGAAGCGCCGCGAGGGTTTTCGGGGTTTCCCCTCAAGACACCGTCGCCCTTCGGTGACTAACTTCATGTGAGCCAGCGCACGTTCTTCCCAGCCCTCGGTCGAGCGGAGCCCGGGAAGCGCGGGTCGGCCATTGCCGGAAGTCCGTCTTGGAGATGACTTAGTGATCAATCGTGGAGGAAGCGTGCCAAGTTCATTTACGGGATTGCGGCGGAAACTGATCGCCGTCGCTGTGCCGGGGCTGATGTTCGTCACGCTCGCCTGCTCGGGGTCGTCGACGAATTCAACCGCGCGGGACGACTCCGGCGAGCCGCAACGCGGCGGGACCGCCACCATCGCCGTCATAGACCCGATCGACACGTGGAACCCACAGCTGGCGCTGGTCCAGTCGAGCTATCAGGTGTACCCGCAGGTGTATGCCTCTCTGCTCCGCACGCCCGCCGATGGAACCACCGTCCAACCGGGGCTCGCCGCCACACACGCATACGATCCGGCAGCCAAGACGCTCACCTTCACGCTCGACCCCGCCGCCAAGTTCAGCGACGGCACACCGGTGACCTCTGCCGACGTCAAGTTCTCATTCGGGGTGTGGCGGGCAGGTGAACTGTTCGGCAGCTACTTCGAGTCGGTTCGCGATGTCACGACCCCGGATCCGCACACAGTGGTGTTCGAGATGTCAGAGCCCGACGTGACGCTCGTCGACATATTGGCAACGTCGAACGCGGCGATCTTCCCGAACAACTTTGGCGGCCGGACCGCCGACGAGTACTGGAAGCGACCGATTGCGGCCGGCCCGTTCAAGATCGACGACGAGATTCCCGGCCAGTCGATCTCATTGTCGCGCAACCCCTTCTACTACCGTGCGGAGCTGCCCCGCCTGGACAAGCTCGACTACAAGGTTGTCGCCGATCAGAATCAGCAACTGCTGCAGTTCCAGAGCGGTGCCATCGACATCGTCAACGAGGTGGATCCCGCGCAGATAGCGCAGTACCCCGCGGGCTCAACCGTGTCGAGCCCGTCGTCGGGCACTAGCGTGCTGATGGCTCAGACCAAGGCCGCCCCGCTCGACAATGCAGACCTCCGTCGCGCGATCACGCTGGCCATCAAGCACGACGAGTTGATCGCAGGCGGCTACGCCGGTGAGGCAGAGCAGGCGAAGACTCTTCTGCCACAGGCCGTTCCAGGCATCCAACCGTGCCCGGGGTGTGACTGGTCGAAACACGATCTGGACCTGGCCAAGCAGCTGGTCGAAAAGTCCGGCTACCGCGGCGAGAAACTTGAGGTGATAGTCCCGTCGTCCTCGGCCAGCGAGGTCCTCGCTGCCCAGGCGCTCGAACCGATGCTCGCCGAGGCCGGTATCAAGATCTCGGTCAACGCGTTGCCGACCAGCACCGTCATCGATCGACTGGAGAAGGCCGACTACCAGCTGGGCCTGCTGACCGCCAGCGCGAACGCGCCCAGTCCGCTCGACCCACTGGGACTGATCGCGTCGACCAACTTCCTCTACACACAGTTCGACACCGCTTCCGCTGACACCGCGATCGAGGCATTGCGGCAGGCCGAGAATGACGAGCAGGTCTCCGCGGCGACAGAGGCATTCGAGAAGCAGGCCTTCGGCAGTGTCGCCGCCGTTCCGCTGGCACAACCCAACGTTGTCTACGCGGTATCGAAGGACCTGCACGGCTTCGCCCCGGCGCCGTACCGGCTGTACCCGGCCGACGAGTTCTGGGTGAGCCAGTGATGCGGCCAGTGATGTGTGGCGACGGCGGCCCGAAAGCGATCTGACACGTGCGCATCCTTCGGATGTTCCTGAGCCGCGCGGGTCAACTGCTGGTAGTCCTGTTGGCGGTCACGCTCGTGGTGTTCATCCTCACGCAGGTTGCACCCGGTGACGCCGCCCGACTCCGGCTGGGACCCCGCGCCTCTCAAGAGGCCGTCGACGAGTTGAGGCACCAACTCGGCCTCGATCAGAGCCTGCTGGCGCAGTACTTCAGCTACCTGCTGCGAGTCCTCCGAGGAGATCTCGGAGTATCGATCGATGGGCAACAGGTGACGAGTATCGTGGCGCAGCGGTTCGCTGACACCGCGTGGTTGGTGACGGGCACCGTGGTGGCGTCGGTTCTCTCGGCGCTGGCACTGGCGTGGCTGGCGGCGATGTACCGCGATCGGATTCTCGATCACACGCTTCGGCTGGGCATGCTGTTGGTGCTCTTTCTTCCGTCGTTCTGGGTGGGCTTCCTGCTCATCCGCTTCGTGGCGATGCCGACCGGGTGGTTTCCAGTGGCCGGTCTCGGCGACAACCCCCAGGAACTGTTCCGAGCGCTCATCCTGCCGTCAATCACGGGCGCCATTGCGTTGGCACCGGTGCTGGTGCGAAGCCTGCGGTCGAGTCTTGTCGACGTGTTGGACTCGGAATATGTCGCTGTGGCAAGATCATTGGGCATCTCTGGTCCCACACTGGCGCTGCGACACGTCATGCGCAACGCGCTAGGCCCTGTGATCACCCTGCTCGCTCTGAACGTCGGCTACCTCATGTTCGGCGTCGTGGTTCTCGAGGCCACCTTCGACATTCCCGGTCTTGGCAGTGCGCTCGTTCTCGCATCTGCAAAGCAGGACGTCTACGTGGTCCAGGGCGTAACGCTGGTTTTCGCGATCGGCGTCGTCATCGCGACGTTCGTCGGTGAGAGTGCCGTTGCACTCCTCGATCCGAAAGTTGCACAGCCTTGATCGAAGTCATGGAATCCGTTGAACCCGTGCAGACCAGCGACACCGCCGGCCCGAAGCGTCGACAGGGTGGCGGCAAGCTTCTCTGCGGCGGGATCGTCGTCGGAGTGTTCGTCCTCGCCGCGGTTTTCGCCCCGCTCATCACGACGGGGGACCCCGCGGCCCAGGATCTGCTCAACCGTCTGGCGCCCCCATCCAGCCAGCACCTGCTGGGCACCGACCAGTTGGGCCGAGATGTGTGGACGCGGCTCATCTACGCGATCCGAATCGACCTGCGCATCGGCGTTCTCGGCGCGGTCATTCCGGCATTGATCGGCAGTGTGATAGCCGTCATCGCCAGTTTTGGTGGGAGGGTGGCGGATACGGTCATCATGCGCATATGCGATGTCGTGGTGTCCTTCCCGCTTCTGGTGTTCTTCATCGCACTGGTCGGAATGCTCGGCCCGGGCGACGGCTGGCTCTTCCTGGGCCCCGGTGAGCTTCCGATCATCATCGGGTTCACCGCGATCTCGTGGGTCGTCTACTCCCGGCTCCTGCGCACCGAGATCCGCCGCGTGCGTGACACGGATTACGTGCGCGCCGCCGTCACGGGTGGCCTGCCACGGCGTCGCGTCGTACTCAATCACGTACTGCCCAACGCCATCGGGCAGACCATCGTGTACGTGGTGGTTGACATCGGGCTGGCGATCGTTGCGATTGCGACGTTGTCGTTCCTTGGTGTCGGCATCCCCGTCAACACTCCCGAGTGGGGCGCCATGATCAATTCGAGTCGCGGCTTGATTCAGACCAACTGGTGGCTCATGGCCGCCCCGGGTGTGGCGATCGCGACCCTGGCGATGGGGCTGGCACTCATTGGTGACGGCATCGACGACCGGATCAAGTCATGACCCGTTGCGTACTCGAGATCGACGGCCTCGAGGTCGGGGTCGGTCGCACGCTCGCACCGACTCTCGTCGATGACGTCGCACTTCGTGTCAATGCCGGGGAGTGTCTGGGCCTGGTGGGGGAATCCGGCTCGGGCAAGAGCCTCACCCTGCGGTCGATATTGGGCTTGTTGCCGCCGACTCTGCAGCACACCACACGCACGTTTCGATTCGCCGACGACACCGGAACGTTGCGCCCGCGCCGCCCCCAGGAGCTTCGCGGGGGTGGCGTGTCGATGGTGTTTCAAGAGCCGATGAGTTCGTTGAATCCCACGATGCGCGTCGGCGATCTCGTCTCCGCTGGTGCCAGGGCGAACGGGCTGTCGCGCAAGGCCGCCGCGGCACGGGCACTGGAACTGCTCGGCGAGGTCGGCATACCGGATCCGCGGCGGCGTTACCGCGCATGGCCACACGAACTCTCCGGAGGTCTGCGCCAACGCGTGATGATCGCGATGGCGCTATCGGTGCAACCGCGGCTGTTGCTGTGCGACGAACCGACGACGGCGCTCGACGTCACCGTCCAGGACCAGATCCTTGCGTTGATCGAGCGCCTCCGCAGCGAGTTGGACCTGGCGGTGATATTCGTCAGCCACGATCTCGGTGTGATAGCCCGTGTCGCCGATCGGACCGCGGTTATGTACGCGGGGCGAATCATCGAGGAGGGTCCGACCAGCCGGCTTGTGGACGCGCCACGGCATCCCTACACGCGGGCCCTGATCGAATCGGTGCCACGGACCGACCGGCCGTCCCTCCGGCTGGCGACGATCCCCGGTAACCCGCCGGCTGCCGGGCACTTTCCCTCCGGATGCCGATTCGCACCCCGGTGCGATCTTGCCGAGGACCTCTGCCGCGCCGAGGTTCCGCGATTGGCCCGCCTGGATGGGGATCACAGCACGGCATGTATCCGCCACTCCTTGCTCACGATTGGAACTCCCACATGAGCGCGCTCATCCAGATGCGAGACATTCACGTGAACTTCCCCGTGCGCAATCCAGATGGCGGGAAAATGCTAACGCTGCGCGCTCTCGACGGTGTCGACCTCGGCATCACGCGGTCGCAATGCGTCGGCGTGGTTGGCGAATCCGGCTGTGGTAAGACGACATTGGCGAAGGTCCTGATGGGTCTGGTCGAGCCGAACGACGGGAGTGTCCATGTCGACGGCGAGTTGCTCACCGAGCGGCGAAGCGCGAGTTCACGTCGTCGCCTGCAGATGGTGTTCCAGGACCCCGGTTCGTCGCTGAACCCACGACGCCGCGTGCGATCGGCACTCGCAGAGCTGATCACCTATCACGACCTGGTTCCGGCCTCTGGTCTGTCGGCTGCGTTGCGCGAGTTGATGGACATGGTGGGACTGCCGGATCGGTGCCTCGACGTGCGGCCACGCGATCTGTCAGGTGGTCAGCGTCAACGCATTGCGATCGCGCGGGCGCTTGCCGTCCAACCCGATGTCATCGTCGCGGACGAGGCGGTCTCCGCCCTCGACGTGTCGGCGCAGGCGAAGGTCGTCAACCTGCTGTCCGATCTACGGGAGCAACTGGGTCTCACGCTGGTGTTCATCTCGCACGATCTCGGTGTGGTGCGCGCACTGTGCGACCGCGTCGTCGTGATGTACCTGGGGCGCGTCGTCGAGGACGCGCCCACCGAGCAACTCTTCGAGGACCCACAGCACCCCTACACGAGGGCTCTGCTCGCTGCAGTGCCTGATATCACCACGCGGCGTGAGGATGCCGCGGCGCGAAAACCCGCATTGGACGGTGAACCGGCCAGTGCACTCGCGGTCGGCGAGGGTTGCAGGTTCAGGCCGCGATGCCCGGTCGCGGTGTCGACATGCGCGACCGAGGATCCGCCACTGGTCGGCATGCGATCGCACCGCGCCGCCTGCGTTCACGCCGCCGCGCACTGACGCGCATTGAATAGTCAACGAGGAGAGAAACATGACAGAACAGAGCCGGCCGACTGCGGTCTCCGAGCCGGTGGGGACCATTGAGGCGTTGACCTACGCTCAGGGCGCCGACCTGTCCCCGGATGGTCACCGAGTCGCGTGGTGTGTCAGCCGCATCGTCGATGGCGCCGAGCGAATTACCCTCCGCATAACGACGGTAGGGGAGCGCGATCTCGTCGAAGTCGACTGTGGGACGAAGAGTTACGACCCCACGTGGTCGCCGGATGGGACGCGCGTCGCATTTGTCTCGGAGCACGACGAGGTGCCGCAGGTCATGGTGCTCACGCTCGACTCGATGCGCATCGATCGACTCACCGATATCCCTCGCGGTGTGGCGGGGCGACCGGTATGGAGTCCCGACGGGAGCAGACTGGCATTCGCCGCGTTGTCGGGAGCGGGACGAGAGGCCGGTATGCCGTACCGGATCACCCGGGCGATCGGGTGGCTCGATGGCGTCGGCCTCGTCGACGATGGCGCCACTGACATCTACGTTGTCGAATGTGACGGCGGACGGCTCCGACGGCTCACCGACGATGCCTGGATCAACGGGACGCCGAGCTGGCGGACGGGCTCGGCCGAACTCGTCTACGTCGCCACCAGCGGTCCCGACGACTGGGATCCGAAGTACGTCGTGCGCAGCGTCTCCCTCGATGGAACCGTTGGTGACATCGCGCACCTGTCCGACGTGCAGGCGGTTGCCGCGCTGCCCAACGGCGACGTCGCCGTCACCTCACTGGGATTCGCCACACCGGACCTCGGTGAGTTGGTCGTCGTGCGCGGTGGCGAGCGGGTGGAGAAGCGGACCGACGAACTCGAGTTGGACGTCACGGGCGACGTGCTCGGGGACATGCCCGTGCCGTATGCCGATCCCGATGATCGGCTCCTCATCGCGGGTGACGAGGCGTACGTACGGGTGCAGTTCGGGGATCGCCTTGAGATCCATCGTGTCGCCTTGACCGGACCGCAGTCGACCGTCGAGGTCGTGGTGGCCAATGGGTGCGCGTATCCACTGGCATTGGCCAGCGGCCGACTTCTGTATGCCACCGGCTCTCTGACCAGCCCTCCCGATCTCTGGGTACGCGATCTGACGAGCGGCGTGGCGACCAGGGTCAGTTTCACCGCTGAACAGAACGCGGACGTGCTGCGCGCCGTTGAGGTCGAGGAGCTGAACCTGCCGCCAGTCGGCAGACCATCGGTCGACGTCAAACTCCTCCGCCCGCGAGGACTCTCGGGGCCACTGCCCACCGTGCTGTTGATCCACGGCGGACCCAAGTCGGCATTCGGACAGTCCTTCTTCGCCGACGCGCAGTTGTTGTGCGAGGCGGGATTCGGCGTGCTCATGGTGAACCCGCGAGGTTCCCGAGGGTACGGACGAGATTTCGCATCTGCCATCACCGGAAACTGGGGTTGTGACGACTACGCAGACCTGATGGCCGCGGTCGACCTCGCCATCGAGAGGAGCCTGGCCGATCCCGACCGGCTCGGTGTCGCCGGGCTGTCCTACGGCGGATACATGACGTCGTGGATTGTTACGCAGACCAACAGGTTTCGGGCCGCAGTCGTCGAGAACCCTGTCACGAACTTCTGGAGCATGTACGGAACCAGTGACATCGGACTGGTGTTCGTCGCCGAGATCCTCGGCGGAACACCGCAGACGGCGATGGATTCCTACCTGCGCAGTTCGCCGATCTCGAACGCACACCGCTGTGTCACCCCCACCCTGATCGTGCAGGGCGAGGAGGACCATCGCTGCCCACCGGAGCAGAGCCTGCAGTTCTACGCGCATCTCAAGCGGGCGGGCTGCGTCGCGGAATTGCTGATGCTGCCGGGTGCCTCACACGTCGGGTCGATCTCGGGACCCGTCGCCGTCCGGCGTGCACAGAACGAGGCCCTAGTGGAATGGATGACCAGATATGTCGCAGACTGACCTCGACGAACGACGTCGCGTGCTCTTGACCGGGGGATCGGTGTTCGACGGCACCGGCGCCCCACCGCAACGTGCCGACGTTCTCATAGTCGGTGGACTGATCGCCGGCGTGGGGGAGGGATTCGACGCCGACGACGTGCTCGACGTCTCAGGCCAAACTCTGCTGCCCGGCCTCATCGACTGCCATGTCCACGTGATGATGACCGGCATTGACATGTGGGTGTGGCAACAGGCGCCGTTCTCGCTGATGTTCTACGAGGCGGCGCGCAACCTGCGGCGCACGCTGGAGGCCGGGGTCACCACTGTGCGAGACGCGGCGGGAGCGGACTACGGCGTCAAGCGGGCTCTGGAGACAGGCCTGATACCTGGTCCGCGCCTGCTGATCTCGATCGCCATGCTGAGTCAGACCGGTGGACACGGGGACGGACACCTTCTCTCCGGATGCGATATCCCGCCGTTTCACTCACACCCCGGCGCGCCGGACGGCATCGTTGACGGAGCCGATCAGGTGCGGTTCAAGGTGCGCGAACTCATCCGGGCGCGCGCTGACTGGATCAAGATCGCGACCACCGGTGGTGTCCTGTCCGAGGATGACCTGCACTGCACACAGCTGCGCGATGACGAACTGTTCGAGGTCGCCGCCGAGGCGGCGGCAGCGCGCGTCGACGTCATGGCACACGCCCACGCGGCGGCGGGCATCAAGGCCGCGATCAAACACGGGGCCCGCTCGATCGAACACGCCGTCTATCTCGATGACGAGACGATCGATCTGATGCGCAGCCACGGAACCTGGCTGGTCCCCACCCTGCTCGCACCCGTTGCCATAGTCGAGCAGGTGGGTGCGGGAGCCATGCTGTCGGCTGACTCCGTCCGCAAGGCTCGTGAGGTCGCCGAGGTTCATGCGAGCGCCCTCCGGCGCGCGTATGACGCCGGTGTCCGCATCGCGATGGGCACCGACATGGGGGTCGGCGTGCACGGTGAGAATCTGCGAGAACTCGACCTGATGCAGCGTGCCGGCATGCCCGCAACGAGTGTTGCGCACGCCGCAACCGGCAGCGCGGCCGAACTGCTTCGACTCGACCACGAGATCGGCTTCCTCAAGGAGGGGCTGGTCGCCGATCTGACGCTGGTCGAGGGTGATATCGACGATCTGTCCGGTATCGGTGACCGGGTGACCGCGGTGATGCAGTCAGGCCGGATCGTCCACCGCCGAGTCCCTGCCGGCTAAGTACCCTCATGGGATGGAGGAACATGTCAGAAGCGACGCTGCTTAGGGGTTGTTCGCAATGACAGGATGCGACGTCGTCGAAGCCGATATCGCCACCTTGCGCAGCGCGCTCGAGGACGGCCGAGTCACCAGTGTTGAACTCGTCGATGCCTACCTCGCGCGCATCGATGCCTACGACCGCAACGGTCCCCGGTTGAACGCCGTCGTTGTGCTCAACCCCGACGCGCGCGAGGAGGCACGCGCCTCCGACGAGCGGCGCAAGCGGGGGCAGGCGCGCGGACCGCTGGACGGTATCCCGTACACCGCCAAGGACAGCTATCTGGTGAAGGGTCTCACCGCGGCCTGCGGGTCGCACGCCTTCGAGAACCTCGTCGCGCAGCGCGACGCGTTCACCATCGAACGGCTCCGGGCCGGTGGAGCGATCATGCTCGGCCTGACGAACATGCCGCCAATGGCCAACGGCGGTATGCAGCGTGGGCTCTACGGACGCGCTGAAAGCCCCTACAACGCAGATTATTTGACGTCAGCCTTCGGCTCAGGATCGTCAAACGGATCGGGTACCGCGACGGCGGCCAGCTTCGCGTCATTCGGTCTCGGCGAGGAGACGTGGTCCAGTGGTCGAGCCCCGGCGACCAACAACGGCCTGTGCGCCTACACGCCGTCGCGTGGCATGATCTCAGTCCGGGGCAACTGGCCGCTCGTGCCCACAATGGACGTCGTGGTGCCCCACACGCGGTCGATGGCCGACATGCTGGAGGTTCTCGACGTCATCGTCGCCGACGACGACGAGTCACGCGGCGACTTCTGGCGGACGCAACCGTGGGTGGCGATCCCGACGGCGTCGACACTGCGGCCCAAGTCCTACCCCTCGCTGCTGCCAGCCGATCTCGGTGCCGCGCAAGAGTGCCTGTCCGGCAAGCGTTTCGGCGTGCCGCGGATGTACGTCAACGACGATCCGGAAGCGGGCACGGCCGAACGCCCGGGGATCGGTGGCGCCACGGGCCAGCGCATCGAGACCCGGGTGTCGGTCATCGAGTCCTTCGAGGCCGCGGTGAACGACCTGCGCGTTGCCGGTGCAGAGGTGGTGTCGGTCGACTTCCCCGTGGTGTCCAACTACGAGGGGGACCGTCCCGGTGCCCCGACGATCCGCACGCGGGGCCTGGTCTCTCAGGCGTTCCTTGACCGCGAGATGCTCGACCTGTCGGCGTGGGCGTGGGATGACTTCCTGCGCGCGAACGACGACCCGAACCTGAATCGGCTCGCCGACGTCGACGGAACGCTGATCTGGGTGCACCCGTCTGGGGCCTTGCCCGACCGCGCCGAGGGCTTCGGAGACGACATCACCGCGTATCCGGACTTCATCCGGTCGAATCCGATTGCGTCGCTGGCCGACATCCCCGATCTGGAGGAGGGTCTGCGCGGGCTCGAGGAGACCCGAAGGATCGATCTGGAGGACTGGATGGAGCGGCACGGGCTGGACGCGGTGGTGTTCCCGGCTGTCGCCGACGTCGGCCCGGCCGATATGGACGTCAACGAGAAGTCCGCCGACCTCGGATGGCGCAACGGCGTGTGGGTCGCCAACGGCAACCTGGTACCCCGACACCTGGGTATTCCGACCGTCACCGTGCCGATGAACGCGATGTCCGACATCGGCATGCCCGTCGGTCTCACCATCGCCGGCCGGGCGTACGACGATGTCGCGTTGCTGCGACTGGCCGCCGCGTTCGAGGCGACTGGGTCGCGGCGGATCTCACCGCCGCGCACCCCGCGCTGCCGTGACTGAATCGTGTGTGAAAGGAACCCGTGACCACTGACGACGGCACTCCGGCCGGATACAGGATGCCGAGTGAGACGGCACCTCAGGACAGGGTGTGGATGGCGTTCCCGGTGACGGGCTACTCGCTGGGTGACACCGAGGAGGCCGCGCATGAGGCGCGTTCGACGTGGGCCGCGGTCGCGCATGCGATCGCGGAGTTCGAGCCGGTGACTGTGGTCGTCGACCCGTCCGAGCGCGCCGCCGCCGGGCGGTACCTGTCATCCGATCTCGACGTGGTGGAGGCGCCGCTGAACGATGCGTGGATGCGCGATATCGGGCCGACCTTCGTGCACGCCGACGACGGATCGGTGGCCGCCGTCGACTGGAAGTTCAACGGTTGGGGCCAACAGGACTGGGCGCGTTGGGATCTCGATGAGAAGATCGCGCTGACCGTCGCGGAGCACGCGGGTGTCCACGCAGTGCGGTCGTCCCTGGTGAACGAGGGCGGAGGCATTCAGGTCGACGGCGAGGGCACGGTGCTGGTGACACAGACCGTCCAACTCGACCCGGGGCGCAACCCCGGCTTGACCCGCGCCGACGTCGAGGTCGAGCTGGCGCGGACCATCGGCGCGACCCACGTGGTGTGGTTGCCTCGCGGGCTCGCACGCGATAGCGAGCAGTACGGCACCCGCGGTCACGTCGACATCGTCGCGGCGATCACCTCACCGGGGCGATTGCTGGTGCATACCCAGCACGACGCGTCACATCCGGATCACGCGATCTGCAGGGAGATTCGCGCAGCCCTCGAGGCCAGCCATGACGCGGCGGGTCGCAGCTGGGAGATCGTCGATGTGCCGGCACCGGCGACCCTCACCGACGCCGAGGGATTCGTGGACTACAGCTATATCAACCATCTGGTGGTCAACGGCGGCGTGATCGCATGCAGCTTCGGCGACCGGAACGACGCCGAGGCCGCGGCGATCCTCGCCGAGCAGTACCCGGGGCGCAAGGTCGTCAGCATCGACGCGCGACCGCTGTTCGAGCGGGGCGGCGGCATCCACTGCATAACGCAGAACCAACCTGCCGAACTCTGACGAACGGTCGTCTGAGCGGTCACCCGTACTACGCCCGCATGCACCGCGGACCCGGTCGCCACGAACGGAAGTCATGGCTACCAGACTTTTCGGGGTCCACAGCGAACCGGGAGTGTCCTGTGACGGTGCTATCGTACATCTGGTTTGTTCAGCGTAATTAATTTACGATACAGTCTCAGCGGGAACGAGGGGGAGGCGGTCGTCGACCTTTTGGGGCGCGCGGTCGGACAACACTATGAAAGGCACCGCATGACCGAAACCACTTTGGCTGCTGAAGATCTCGTTATCCGGCGCGACCCGCGCACGGGTGAACAGATTGACCAGTTCCATCCCGGTCGCGGGGTCGAGGTAGATGCGGCGTTCGCCGACGCCACGGCGGCGTTCCTTCAGTGGAGTCGCACGACGCCCGGTCAGCGGCAGGAGGCGTTGTTGCGCGTAGCGGATGACATGGAGGCACTGGCCGACGAGTTCGTCGCCGCTGAATGTCGCGACACGGGTAAGTTGCCCGAGGTGTTCCGCGCGGAGGAACTGACGCCGATCATCGACCAGATGCGGTTCTTCGCCGGTGCAGCACGCACACTCGAGGGACGCGCGGCAGGCGAGTACGTCGAGGGTCACACTTCGATGATCAGGCGCGAGCCCGTCGGAGTGGTCGCAGCTATCGCACCATGGAATTACCCACTCATGACGGCGGTGTGGAAGTTGGCTCCGGCGCTGGCGGCGGGGAACACCGTGGTCTTCAAACCGGATGCTGCCACACCGTCGAGTGCCCTACTCCTGGAACGTATCTGCGTCAGACACCTGCCGCGCGGAGCTGTCCGCCTGGTGTGCGGTGACCGAGTCACCGGTGAATTGGTGGCATCGCACCCCGACGCTGCAATGGTTGCATTGACGGGGTCGGTGGAGGCTGGTGTCGCGGTGGCCAGGAGCGCCGCCGCAGACCTGCGAAGCACCCACCTGGAGCTCGGTGGCAACGCGCCGGTCCTGGTGTTCGAGGATGCTGACATCGACGCGTGTGCGGCACTAATCAGCGGCGCTGCCTACTACAACGCCGGGCAGGACTGCACCGCGCCGTCGCGGGTCCTCGCTCACCACTCAGTAGCCGAGAAGCTCACCGCGGCGCTGGTTCGCGAGGCCTGCGCCCTCCTCACCGGTGACGCCGACGACCCGAGCCACGGCCGCAGCCCCTTGATAAGTGAGTCTCAGTGCGGCCGTGTCGCCGGACTCGTTCAGAGGCTCGGGGAACACGCGGAGATCCTCACCGGCGGTGTGGCGGAATCTCGTCCGGGTTTCTTCTTCGAACCCACAGTCATCACCGGAGTCAGGCAAAGCGACGAGATTGTGCAGGAGGAGATCTTCGGCCCAGTCCTCACGATCCAGAGCTTCGACACCGAGACCGAAGCGCTCGAGTTGGCCAACGGAGTCCGGCAGGGATTGGCCGCGGGCGTGTGGACTCGCGACGTTGGGCGCGCTTTCAGAGTCACCACTGCGCTTGACTTCGGCGTGACATGGGTGAACACCCATGTCACAACCGCAGCCGAGATGCCGCACGGCGGCTTCAAGAGCACCGGTGGCGCACAGGACCTCTCGATCTACGGGTTGGAGGCGTACACCCGGATCAAGCACGTGCTGATGGCCTGGAGCTGAGGGTGATGACTGCGCACCACAGCGGATCTGCCGAGTTCCTTGTTGTCGGCGGCGGAACGGCGGGCTGTGTCGTCGCGGCACGCTTGCTCAGTGCCGGGCATCAGGTGACACTGCTCGAGGCGGGCCCCGACCACGGGACGTTGGCGGCGGGCAACTGGCCGGCCGACCTGCTGGACGCGGCAGCCTTGCCGGTGCAGACCCATGACTGGGGGTATAGCGGCGTGGGGGCAGGGGGACAGCCGCTGGCCTTCGAGCGGGCCAAGGTGATGGGCGGTTGCTCGTCCCACAACGGCTGCACGCAAACCGTTGGGTGGGCCGGTGATTACGACGGATGGGCAGCCGACTCGTGCCCGGGTTGGGATGCCGCGAGCCTGCGGGAGGACTTCGACCGTGCCGGTGCGACGCTGCGGCTGCGCCAGTACTCCGAGGACGAGATCCAGCCATTTCATCGAGGATTCATTGGCCTATGCGTCGAGGCGGGTCTGCCGTATCGGCACGACCTACATCAACTCGACGGACGACGGGGCGTGGGGTGCGCCCCGGTCAACAGCCTGGATGGGGTGCGCTTCAACACCTCGTTCGCCTATCTCGACGATCTGCGCTCGCACCCGCGGCTGACGGTCGTCGACCGCGCCACGGTCGACACCCTGGTCGTTGAGGGTAGCGCGGTCAGAGGCGCCCGCTACCTTCGAGAAGGGCGCGTGCTCACCATTCGCGTGGATCATGTGGTGCTGTGCGCGGGTGCCTTCGGGTCACCGGAGATCCTGCTGCGCACGGGAATCGGTCCAGCCGATCATCTGTCCGGGCTCGGCATACCTGTGCTGCTGGACCGGCCTGGCGTGGGTTCGAACCTGCACGAACACCCAACCGTGCAGCTTGAGTACGCGGCTACTGCCGGTCTGGCGGATGCGCTGACCGAGTTCGCCTCGACGCAATGGCTTCCCGAGGAACAGACGATCGCCAAGTTGACGTCGCCGTTCTCGGACGGACCGTTCGACCTCCACGTCTACCCGTGGGTCGAACCTGATCGCACCATCGAAAGTGGCTGGCGTGTGGTATTTCCCATAAGTCAGCTGCGTCCGCGTTCTCGGGGTTCTGTGCGGCTGCGGAGCGCTGACCCGATGGTACGGGCGGTGATCGATCCCGGCTTCCTGACCGACCCAGAGGGGGCGGACATCGGCTCGCTGCGGTTCGGGTTGGAGTGGGTGATGACGCACGTCGTGGCGAAGATGACGGGTCGGATCCTGGAGCGCCCATTGCACGATCTCGCCGAGCACCGGGACGTCGATGCGTGGATCCGTGGCCACCACACGCATTACTGGCATCCGGCTGGCTCTTGCCGGATGGGGTCATCTGCTGACCCGATGAGTGTGGTGCGCCACGACGGTGGTGTGATCGGTGTGGACGGGCTCACCGTCGCCGATGCGTCGATCTTTCCGACCATTCCGCGCGCCACACCGGCACTACCCACTGTAGTTGTGGCCGAGCGAGTTTCTCGATTTCTCCTCGGTGAGGCATTGGCGGTGACCGCATGATCGCCGCACACTTCCAAGGACCCGAATCGGGCGGCGAGGTAACCGATCACCTCAACTCGATCGCTGCCGCGGCACGCGACGCGGCGGCCGCTGGCGCACGCATACTGATCACCCCAGAGATGTCGGTGACCGGGTACGACATTGGTGCCGCCGTCGCGAAACGAGCTGAGCGTGCCGACGGGCCGATCTTCGTTGCCATTGCCGAACTGGCTCGGCAGCACGGGCTTGCGGTGGTCTACGGTTTTGCGGAGCGTGTCGACGACGTGATCTACAACGCCGTCTCCGTCGTGGACGCCGAGGGTCGGCGGATCGGCCACTACCGCAAAACCCACTTGTTCGGCGACCTCGATCGGTCTCGGTTCGCGGCTGGCAGTGTTCCCGTTGTCCAGTTCGCGATCGGCGATCTCCTGTGCGGCTTACTCATCTGCTACGACGTCGAGTTCCCGGAAGCGGTCCGCGCTCACGCCGACAACGGTACCCAGTGGCTCATCGTGCCCACGGGTCTGATGGACCCGTACGGCTTCGTCGCCGACACGGTGATCCCGGCACGAGCCTACGAGAACCAGATGTTCGTCAGCTACGTCAACCGATGCGGCCGGGAGCGCGAACTCGTCTACGCAGGACGCAGTTGCGTCTATGCGCCCGACGGTGGCGAACTGGCGCGGGCCGATCGTACCCAACGGCTCCTGGTCTGTGATCTGGACAGTGCGAGGCTGCACCGGTCCAGGCGTGTCAACACTCACCTCGACGACCGTCGCCGCAACCTCTATGTAGCCAGCTCGCAGGCGACCGTGCGTTAGACGGTGACTATTCCCGTTGCAGTGCATCATGATTCGTCGACTCACAAGCCGCCACTGACGATGTTCGGTCCGGACTTCCCGTTTGCATACGACGGTTACGTCGCCCACGGGGACGGGATCGGAACGGTTCCCGAACCTCACCACGGGCGAGAGGTGGCCGTGGTGGGTGGCGGACTGGCTGGCATGGTGGCGGCACACGAGCTTCTCGCGATGGGGCTCAAGCCGATCGTGTACGAGGCGGGTGAGATCGGCGGCCGGATGCGCTCCCACGAGTTCGACGGTCACCCGGGTGTGATCGCCGAGATGGGTGCGATGAGGTTCCCTCCGTCGTCAACGACACTGTTCCACTACCTGGATGCGCTTGGCCTGACGACGACACCCTTCCCGAACCCGCTCGCCGACTGCACTGCCAGCACCGTGATCGACCTCAAGGGCCGGTCGCACTACGCCACGACCGCAGAAGACCTCCCGGAGAAGTTCGGGCAGGTGGCCTTGGCCTGGCAGCACACGCTGGCAGAGCAGGCCTCGATGGCCAGCTTGAAGGATGCCATAAGAAGGCGCGATGTCACCGAGATCAAGCGGATCTGGAACCCGTTGATACGTGGGCTGGATGACCAGACCTTCTATGGGTTCCTGGCGCAGTCGCGTCACTTCTCGTCATTCGAGCATCGAGAGCTGTTCGGTCAGGTCGGATTCGGGACCGGAGGGTGGGACACCGATTTTCCGAACTCCATCCTTGAGGTGCTCCGCGTGGTTAGTACCGAGGCCGATGACAACCACCGCGGCATCGACGGTGGCTGTCAACAGCTTCCGCTCCGATTGTGGAACAGGAGCCCGCAGCGCCTGACCCACTGGCCCGCCGGTACCACGGTCGAGTCCGTCAACGGTGGCCGACCGTGGCCGCGGGTCACCGAGATCCGCCGAAATGACTCCGGTCAGTACACCGTGGTCGACGCCGGCGGTGGAATTCGCCGCTACGCCGCGGTCGTGGTAACGGCGCAGAGTTGGTTGCTGCTCAACCGGATCCGCTGCGCCGATGACCTGTTCCCGGCCGGGCACTGGACCGCGATCGAGCGCACCCACTACATGGGATCCAGCAAGGTGTTCGCCCTCGTCGACCGGCCGTTCTGGCGCGACCGGGATCCGGAGACCGGCCGCGACGCCGTGAGCATGACACTGACCGATCGGATGCCAAGGGGGACTTATCTGATCGACAACGGGGAAGACCGCCCCGGTGTCATCTGCTTGTCGTACACCTGGTGTGACGACTCCGCGAAGCTTCTCACGCTGGACGCATCCGAGCGGATGGATCTGATGATCAAGTCCCTGAGGGAGATCTATCCGCGCGTCGACTTCCACCGTCACGTCATCTCGACGCCAGTGACAGTGTCCTGGGAAACCGAACGCAACTTCATGGGCGCGTTCAAGGCGAACCTGCCTGGTCACTATCGATACCAGCAGCGGCTCTTCAGCCACTTCATGCAGGCGGGGTTCGATGCGCGCCACCGCGGCATCTTCCTTGCCGGCGACGACATCTCATGGACTGCGGGATGGGCCGAGGGCGCGGTCCAGACCGCACTCAATGCGGTGTGGGGCGTCATGCATCACCTCGGGGGTGCGACGTCAGCCCACAATCCAGGGCCGGGGGACCGTTACGCAGAAATCGCGCCGGTGGTCCTCGATGACGTCGACGACCGGTCCTGACCGCGGATCCGCCGGGGGCGCATTGGCGTTCTCATCGGCGCGCCTCGACGGTGACGGCCACGGGGTCGAGTGCAGGTGTCTGGGCTGGCAGCAGAAGGTAGACGGTCCCTGAGATGACAGCGGCGAGCAGGAAACTGAGATCTACACCGCCGGTGTAGTCGAGAAGCGGTCCGCGGAAGAGCGACGTGTCGATGCTGAGCAGGCCGACGAAGGCGCCCGCCACCCAGGCGACGGTCGCCTGGATGCTCCACCCTGCGCGGTACCAGTAGATTCCGCCGCGCGCGCGTCGGTTGTAGATCTGCAGCGCGTCGAGATCGTAACGACCGCGTCGTTGCGCGTGTCCGATGAGCGTGATCACGGCCCACGGCGTGCCCAGCGTCGTCAGCATCAAGACGAAGGCCGTGATTGCGTCCTGGGCATCCCAGACGAAGTGCCCGAAGAACACCAGCACGGTGGCTAGTACGGCGACGATTGCCGTCGCCATCGTTCGACGAAGGCTCGGCACGATGGCGTCGAGGTCGAGTCCCATGTCGTATGCCAACATGCTTGAGTTACCCAGTGTCCCAAAGAGTCCGCTGAGCGCCAGGGGAATGAGCAGCCACACCGGCGCGGCCGTGACCAGAGACGTGACGTAGTCGTCTGTCGCCCGTGTGGCCAAGGCGGTGAACGTGCCGAACATCTGCGGGATGAAGAGGCCGAAGAACAGGCCCAGGCCCGTCGCCGTGATCACTGCGTGCGACGTCGTGGTGCGCGGCGACATGTAGCGGGTGTAGTCGCCAAGGACTGTGATGTAGCTGATCGGTCCGCTGATGCCCACGACAACGACGGCAAGAGCCCACGTTGGCCAGAACCCGCCGCTGGCGTACTCGTTCACAATCGCCTCGGTGGTGAACGTGTGTGCATACGCGACGACGGCGAGGAGCATCAATGCGATGGTGCCGACCACGATCCATCGGTTCAGACGGACCACCCAGTGATATCCGACCACCGCGACGAGGATCGTCAGTGCGGCCATGATGACGTAGACGATCGTGTAAGTCGCGGCGCTGTCGGCGATGCCGACCATCCGGTGAAGCAGGACTACGACGATTCCGCCGCCGGTCCAGATGATGAGCGCCGTGTAGCCGAGTGCCAGCAGTAGGCCGATCGCCGATCCGAGGAGACGGCCGCGCACGCCGAAGGTCGCCCCGCTACTGGTCGACAGGTTGGTTGCGGTCCGCATGGATATGAGAGACAGCGGGGTCACCAGTGCCACGCCGATGAGGGTGCCGAGGGCCATCGCCGACACGCTTGCCCAGAACCCGAGGCCCATCGAGACCGGCAACCATCCGAAGAGAACCGTTCCGAGCGACATGTTGGATCCGAGCAAGACACCGAGAATGTCACGCGGACGCCCAGTGCGCTCGTTCTCGGGAATCGTGTCGACGCCATGCGTCTCGATCGCCCCTGCTCGAGTGGAGCCAGACTCTGATGCCATAACTGATCTCCTAGCTGCGGCGATGGACGGACCAGTAATTGTGTTCGATTTAACGTAGTTTAATTACGCAATCTGGGCAGACTGTACGCTAGCATCGGGCGCGTGCCTAGAGCCGCGATTGGCCGAGAATCTGCTGCGCCAGGGAACGCTTCGCGCCGTCGCCGACCGCGCGAGGAAACCAGGGCGCTCTTCCTGAAGGCCGGCACCCGGGTTGCCATCAACCGGACTGCGGAGCCGACGGCACGCGATCAGAACCTGCTGGCTCACATCCGCGTGACCGACGTTCTTGGCGAGATCAATGCCGGCGAGGCGGCCCAGCTGACGACGGGTGCGTTTTATCAGATTTGGCCGAGCCAGGCCGAGTTTCAGCGCGAACTTCTCACCCACATAATGGATCAAATCGCCGTACCCGGGGGCGAGGAGATCACGGCGCTGGTCTTCAACCTGGTTGCCGAACGGGTCGACTCGGACGAGATCTTTCGGCGCCTGGCCGATGAGGACTTCCGCCTGACCCGCGAGTCTCCCGAACTCTTTCTGGCCATAGGTCTCGGAGCGCTGGCGCCTGCCGATCTGGTCAGAGATGCTCAACGGGATGCGAACGAGCAGTACGTCGCGTCGCTGGGTCGCGTGCTGAACGGTCTGCTCGCCTACGCGCGCCGCCAGCTGAGACCGGGCCGCACCATCGAGGACCTCATCTGGGCGATCGAGGCGCTGAGTGTCGGCTACCTCCTACGGTCGCGTACCGACCCAGACGTGCCCGAACGCGCCGATTCCGAAGGCTGGAGCGCCCGAGCCACCGCCTTTCTGGGCATGGTCGAAGCGTTCACTGAACCAGTCGGTGCTTAGAGCCGCCGGTTGTCGAGGCCGAAGGGTGTTGCGTAACTGCCCGTTGGGCCCGTTCAGCAGCTGAACTGCTTGCCGATACCGGCGGGCGGTGTGGCGGGGCGCAGGCAGCCGAAGGTCTCGATGCCCGCGGCGTCGAACTTGACCGCCGACTGGTGGGCGTAGTTCACGCAGTACACGCTGGCAGTGTCGGCGCGGCAGCGGTAGTCGCCGAACGCCAACGTCTGCCCGGGCGGCAGTTCGGCACCGGTGCCTCGGCTGAAACGGCCCGGATCACCGTGCGCTGAGCCAACTTCCACGCTGGGCCCGCTGAAGTCGACCCAACCCCCCTTCCATTGGCCGTAGACGTCTGCCGGCTGCGGCGGGGGATCGGTCAGGTCCACAAGGCAGGCCAGTGCGCCGTCGGCCCTGGCGTCGGTCATGCAGTTCGGTGTACCGGACGGGCCGGTGAACGCGACGTCCTCACCCAGCTCGGTGGTCTCACCCGCCCGTGACGCCGTGTGGTGGGCCGCCACGTCGGCCGCTGTGCCCTGCTCAATCCAGCCGATGACGTCGGTGATCGTGGCGCCCGCCTGCGGTGGCTTGGCCGCCGCCGTTGTGGTGGTCGACCTGCCCGTCGAGGTCGGCGAGGTTTTCGAGATCGTCGGGTGGGCTGTCAGCGCTGTTTGGGAGCGTTCGGCACCGTCGCCCGCGATGGATGAACACCCTGCGACCAGCGCAGACGCCGCGATAATGACAGCAATCCGCATACCTGCCAGGCTAGCGGGCCGCGTCGCGGCTGCGGGTCGGCAACCCCTCGTCTGCACTATTTCCGATCGAGACCATCCACATTCTTCGCTACCGTCATGTCATGCACGACCGACCCATTCGCGTGACGATCGACAGCGGAACCATCGAGGGGTTCACCCGTGACGGTGTCAACCGGTGGCGATCGGTCCCATATGCACGGCCGCCGGTGGGGGCCCTGCGGTACCGGGCGCCGCAACCGGTGCAGCCGTGGCGCGGCGTGCGGTACTGCCACGGGTTCACCTACTGCGCACCCCAGGACCGCAAGTACACCATGGTGCGCGTCGGCAAGTACCAGCCGATGAGCGAGGACTGTCTGACACTCAACGTCGTCGCGCCGGAGTCCCCTTCAGACGGTCCGCTGCCTGTGATGGTCTTCATCCACGGTGGCGGCTACATCCTCGGTAGCTCGGCGACACCGATCTATGACGGTGCCGCCCTGGCGAGGCGCGGCTGCGTCTTGGTGTCGGTGAACTACCGGCTCGGCGCGCTGGGCTGCCTGGACCTGTCGTCGCTGTCGACGCCCGAGCATCAGATCGGCGACAACCTGTTTCTGCGCGACCTGGTGCTCGCACTGCAGTGGGTCCGCGACAACGCCGCGGTGTTCGGCGGTGACCCCGACAATGTGACGATCTTCGGCGAGAGCGCCGGTGCGCACGCCGTCGCCACCCTGCTGGCCGTGCCCGCGGCGAAGGGACTGTTCCACCGGGCGATTTCGGAGAGCCCCGCCAGCGGTATGGCCGGCACCCCGGACATCGCGGCGGCATTCGCCGACGACTTCGCCGGTATCCTCGGCGTCACACCCCAGGACGGCGCGGCCGCGGTGATGGCCGCGCGCCCGTCGCAGTTGGTCGAGGCACTCAACACGCTGATGCGGAACATGAAGGAGATGCGCGGCGCGTTTCCTGTCGGCCCGACGTATGACACCGAGTACCTGCCTCGGGATCCGGTCGCGGCCATGCGCGACGGCGCCGCGCACCAGGTGCCGCTCATCGTGGGCACCAACGCCGACGAGGGCAGACTCTTCACTCGGTTCCTCCAACTGCTGCCGACTACCGAGCCCATGATCGACGTGCTGTTCGCCGATACCGATGTCGACGTGCGAAACCGGATCACCAACGCCTATCCCGGATATCCGAACTCAGCGGCATGCGTCCGGTTGGGCGGGGACTTCGCGTTCGGGACCGCGGCGTGGCAGATCGCCGAGGCCCATGGCCGACACTCGCCGACCTACGTCTACCGCTACGACTACGCGCCGCGCACCTTCCACTGGTCTGGACTGGGCGCCACCCACGCCACCGAGCTGTTCGCGGTGTTCGACGTGTACCGCACGCGTTTCGGCTCGCTGCTCACCGCGGCAGCGGACCGAGCCTCCGCCCGCCGGGTCAGCAATGACGTGCAGAACCGATGGCGGGCGTTCAGCCGTGTCGGCGTGCCGGGTGAGGGCTGGCCGACCTACACCGACCAGGACCGGGCGGTGCTTGTGTTCGACCGGCAGACGCGTGTGGAGTTGGACCCCGACGCCGATCGCCGACGCGCATGGGAGGGCTTCACACTCACGTCGAACTGAGGTGTGATTTCGACTGCGCGGCACCGCTCGATGTGATTGCGTGAGCGGGTGAGCCACCCATTGGATCCGCTATCGGCCGACGAGTTCAGCGCCGTCGCAGCCATTCTGCGACGCGAACGCGGCGTGGACTTGGGCTGGCGATTCGCGTCGATCGAGTTGGCCGAACCCGGTAAGGAGGAGTTGGCCGCATTCTCCGACGGCGGCCCGGCGCCGACGCGCAGGGCAACGGTGGTCTGCTTCGAGCGGTCCGTCAACGCGACCTACAAGAGTGTGGTGTCGCTGAGCGAGGACAGCGTCGAGTCCTTCGAGCACATCCCCGGCGTGCAGGCGAACTTCACCGTTGACGAGTTCGTCGAGTGCGACCAGGTGCTGCGGGCCCATCCCGGCGTCATCGCCGCATTGGCCGCGCGTGGAATCACCGATCTCGACAACGTCTTCATGGACACCTGGACCTACGGTGACGCCGTCATCCCGGACGAGTTCCGTGGGCGGCGGCTGGGCTGGTCGGACACGTGGCGCAAGGACGGGCCGGGCGCCAACCCGTACGCGCACCTGATCAGTGGGCTGCACTGTGTGATCGATCTGAACAGCATGGAGGTGCTGCGGGTCGAGGACACTGGCCCGTTCGCCGGCGGGGATGTTGAACCGCCAAATGTCATGGGGGAGTATGTGCCCCGACACATTCCCGACCGGATCCGGGCGGCGTCCCGGCGCGAGCCGCTCAAGCCGCTGCACATCACCCAGCCCGAGGGGCCGTCGTTCAGCCTCGACGGCAACCTGCTGCGCTGGCAGAACTGGTCGCTGCGCATCGGGTTCAACTACCGCGAGGGCATGACGCTGCACACGGTGCGCTACCAGGACGGGGACCGGAACCGGTCGATTGCGCACCGGATGTCATTCGCCGAAATGGTGGTGCCCTACCGGGACTCGTCGGCTGACCACTACCGGCGCACCGCGTTCGACATCGGCGAGTGGGGGCTGGGCTTCATGACGCAGTCCCTGGAACTGGGTTGTGACTGCCTGGGGGAGATCCGCTATCTCGACGCCGTGCTGCACAACAGCAGGGGTGAGCCCCACACCATCACCAATGCGATCTGCATTCACGAGGAGGACAACGCCGTGCTGTGGAAGCACGTCGACCATGACATCGGTGCCGAGGTGCGGCGGATGCGCCGGCTGACGCTGTCGTTCCACGTCACCGTCGCCAACTACGAGTACCTGGTGTACTGGCGGCTCTACCAGGACGGCAACATCGAGTGCGAGGTGCGGGCCACCGGCATCATGGTCACCACACCGCTGGCGCCCGGTCAGTCGAACCCCAACGGCACACTGGTCGATGAACGCACGTACGCGCCGTTCCACCAGCACTTCCTGGTGGCGCGACTGGACCTCGACATCGACGGTCCGTCCAACACCGTCTACGCGAGCGAGTCGTTCGCCGAGCCGATGGGTCCCGACAACCCCTACGGACTGTCGGTGGTCGTCCGCAACGTCGCGCTGCGGAACGAGGAGGAGGGCAAGCAGGACGTCGACTTCAGCACTCAGCGGGCCTGGAAGGTGGCCAACCCCAACGTCACCAACGGGCTCGGCACCCATCCCTCCTACAAACTCGTGCCGGGCAGCGCGATCCCGCCGATGTTCGACCCCAAGTCGCCGGTACTGCAGCGCGCCAACGTCATCGGACACACCCTCTGGGTGACACCGAACCACCCCGACGAACGGTGGCCCGCGGGCGAGTTCGTCAACCAGTCGGTGGCGGACGCCGGTCTGGGGCGGTGGACGAAGGCGAACCGTCCGATTGAGAACACCGATGTCGTGCTCTGGTACGTGTTCGGCCTGCATCACATCACGCGTCCCGAGGACTGGCCGGTGATGCCTGTTGACGTGGTGTCGTTCTGGCTCAAACCGTTCGGCTTCTTCGACCGCAACCCGGCACTCGACGTGCCCGCGGCACCACCCGAGCAGTGCCACACTGCACATACTTGACACCCGTCAACTGAATCGACGGAATTGTCGCCGCTGACGACGCCGGTGCCCTAGGTTTGCGGGGTGCAACCTTCCGCGCCCCTCCTCGAACGCCCCGCCGACCTGACGGCCGAGTGGCTGACTGCCGCCCTCGGGGCAGGCACCGTGTCGGACTTCAGCTACGACCGGATCGGCACCGGACAGATGAGCGAGTGCTATCGCGTCACCCTGGAGTATGCCGATGGCGGGGAGGGTCCCACCGCGGTGGTACTCAAGGTGGCGGCGGCCGACCCTAGTAGTCGCCAGACGGGTCTCGCGATGGGACTCTACGAGCGGGAGGTCTGCTTCTACACCGATATCGCGCCGGGGCTCGACGGTCCGGTGGCGCCCTGCTACCACGCGGCCTACGACGCGGAGACAGGCGCCTTCGACCTGCTGCTCGGCGATGCCGCGCCCGCGGTTGTCGGTGATGAGATCCGCGGTGCCACAGCCGAACAGGCGGCGATGGCGCTGACACAGCTGGGGCGCGTGCACGGTCCCCTGCTCGGCGACGCCACGCTGGCGGCCGCCGAATGGCTCAACCGGGAGTCACCGGTCAATCAGGGTCTCGTCGCGGCGCTGTACGCCGGGTTCATCGACCGGTACCACGACGAGATCAGCCCCGAGCATCGCAACGTCTGTGAACGATTTGTCGAGTCGTTCGACGCGTACATGGCGGCGGAGGCCGAGTCGGACCGCGTGAGTGGGTTGGTGCACGGTGACTTTCGGCTGGACAACATGCTGTTCGGTGAGGAGGGCGCGGACCGGCCGCTCACGGTCGTCGACTGGCAGACCGTGACCTGGGGCCCGGCGTTCAGCGACGTCGCATACTTCCTCGGCTGCGCACTACCGATACCGCAGCGCCGCGAGCAGTACGACGCCCTGCTGCACGTCTATCACGATGCGCTCGGCGCGGATGCCGACGTGAGCTTCGACGACGTTCGCGAGGGCGTGCGGCACCAGAGCTTCTTCGGCGTGCTCATGTCGATCGTCTCGCCGATGCTCGTCGCCCGCACCGACCGCGGTGACCAGATGTTCATGGCGATGATCGAACGGCACTGTCAACACGTCATCGACACCGACGCGCTGGCCGTGCTTCCGCCGAAGTCGACTCCGGAGCCGTTGCAGCCCAACGCTGATGACGAGGGGACTCACGACCCGTCGGGTGAACCGCTGTGGAGCGAGAGCTGGTACTTCGACTTCGCCGATCCCGGTCAGGACATCGGCGGGTGGATCCGTCTGGGATTGCTCCCGAATCAGGGGAAGGCGTGGATCAACGCGCTGGTGTGTGGCCAGAACATGCCGACGGTGGCCGTCCTGGACTTCGAGGCGCCGCTGCCCGAGGTGCACACCCACGTCCAGACGGACACCATCGATCTGGGCATGGAGGTGGTCGAACCGCTGCGCACGTACCGCGTTTCACTGCGAGGTTCGGGTGAGGCACACGACGACCCGGCTGCGCTGCTGCGCGGGGAGAGTGGTCGGCTCGCCGAAGTGACTATGGACCTCACCTGGACGACCGTGGGCACGCCGTACCAGTACCGGGTGTCGCCGCGATACGAGATCCCCTGCACCGTCGCAGGCACGGTGACGGTCGACGGCCGCACCTTCGACATCGCCGACGTGGCGGGCCAGCGGGATCACTCCTGGGCGGCACGGGACTGGTGGGGCATGGAGTGGGTGTGGAGCGCGCTGCACCTCGACGACGGCACGCACATTCACGGTGTCGACATGCGCATCCCTGGAATGCCGCCGCTGGGTCTCGGATACTCACAGCGCCAGGGCGAGCCACTGGTGGAGTTCGAGCGGGTGACGGCGCGAGAGACGTTCGACGAGAACGACTTACCCCTGGCGACGGTTCTGGAGTGCGAACCAGGTGACCTTTCCGCGAGTATCGACATACGGGGCCACGCGCCCGTGTTGTTGACATCGCCCGAGGGTCAGGTGAGCCACTTCCCGCGCGCCTGGGCTACGGTAGTCACCGCCGACGGTCGGTCCGGGGTCGGCTGGGTCGAGTGGAATCGCAACCAAACCTGATGGTTTTCAAGTCAATTGCACTGTTCGTGGCTGCGGCGATCCTCGAGATCGGGGGCGCCTGGCTCGTCTGGCAGGGTGTCCGCGACCATCGTGGCTGGCTGTGGATCGGTGCGGGCGTGCTTGCACTCGGCGCCTACGGCTTCGTCGCGGCCTTTCAGCCTGACGCGCACTTCGGCAGGGTGCTGGCGGCTTACGGCGGCGTGTTCATCGCGGGATCGCTGCTGTGGGGGATGGTCGCCGACGGCTTCCGGCCCGACCGGTGGGATGTCACCGGTGCGGTGATCTGCCTCGCTGGCGTCGGACTGATCATGTACGCGCCGCGCTAGGGAACCCCTGGGGCAGGAACGTTGCGCTAAGGGTCAGCGACGCGTAGCCCACGCGGTGGCGAGTGCCAGCACCGCAGGCACGAGGAATATCGCGAACAGCCAGCGCGCGGCATCAGCGGTATGAGACGGGTCGGTGAAGCCGACGATATTGGTCACGGCCCCTGCTATGGCGGATCCGACAGCTGTCGCGGTGAGTTGAACGGTCGTGGCGGATGCGCCAGCCAGGGCTTGATCGCGGTCGCCGGCCAGCTGCAATACATCTGTCAACAAGTGAGGCCAAGCGGCGCCAACACCCAACCCGACTAGCAGCAAGCCCAGTGCGACCGTCAGTACGGTGGTGAGTGCGTGCGATTCGAGCGGGCCGACAAAGACCAGCACAATCAGACCGGTGATGGTGCACGCGGGCGCTGTAGCGATCAGCAGCGCCTTGCGGCGGCGTACACCGCTGAACGCGATCGACCCTGCAGTCCACCCGGCGGCCATTATCGCGCCGAGAAATCCGGCTGCCAACGGCCCAAGCCCCTGCAAGTGCTGGCCGAAATATGGGACGAACACCTCGACCGTCGATGCGATGACGAGCGCTGCCATCGTCACGTAGATCAGCCCCAACCTACGATTGGGTCCGAATGTTGCCGCGGGCAGCACCCCGGCATCTGTGCTGCGTTCACGCCACAGCCAGATCAGCAAAATCACGGCCGCCATGAGTATGCCGGCACCGTTGACTATCAGCGAGGTGGTCACACTGGCGCCCGAGATCACCAGCACGGCCGCGGTGAGCAGGCTGATCGCGAGCCACGGGATTCGCAGTGGTGCTAGGTCATTGGATTGGGCGGGGAGTCGGGCGGCTCCCCAAACGCTGAAGACGACGACGATCGGAACCAGCATCCAGAACGCGCCCCGCCACAGGTGCAGCTGTGACCACAAGCCGCCGAGTGCAGGCCCTACAAGGGTCGCGACGCCCCACATCGCCGAGACGAGCGCCATCGCCCGCGGCCACAATTCCTCGTTAAGCGCAAACCGCACGATCGAATAGCACAGCGCGAACAGCAGTCCACCGCCGAGGCCCTGGACGGCACGGCCGACGAGCAACGCGGGCATCGACGGAGCAACTGCGCAGATCGCCGTCCCCAGCGCGAGTGTGATTGCCGACCAACGGTAGGCCGATCGCGGTCCGACCTTCGCCAGCACCGCCCCTGCCAGCGTTGAGCCCAGCACCGAGACCACCATGAAAATGGTTGTCGCCCAGGCATACAACCTGGCACCACCTATGTCCTCGACGACCGATGGCATCACGGTGGCCGCCAGGTACACATTCGTTGCGTGTAAGCCGACGCCGCCAGCCAGGGTGGCCGAGACCGCGCCATGGCGGCGGCCAAGCAGTGTTCCCCAGCTTGCTGCCGTGGCATCGGCAGCCGAGGACACTCCGGGAGATGAAGACATATCCGCCTACTTTCGATACGCACCGAGTCGTATCGAATACGTTAGGCTGACTTCGTGCAGGAAGACAAGTCGCGTACTGGCAGGCCTCGCGACGAGAGCATTGACCATGCGGTTCGTGACACCACGCTGGCGCTGCTCTCCGAGGCGGGGTATGGCGGGCTTGCCATCGAGGCAATCGCTCGAGGTGCCGGGACCACAAAGGCCGCCATCTACCGGCGCTGGCGCAGCCTGCCTGGACTCGTGCTGGACGCACTCGCCATGCAGTTGGGCGCGCTTGATGCCCCGGACACCGAATGCACCATCTGTGACCTTTGTGATGTAATCAAGCTGCATCTCAACGTATTTCGTCGACTACCACCGGATGCCCTCGCATCACTTCTGGCTGACTGCAATTCCGATCCCGCACTGCGGGAAGCTTTCATGACGACACTGTTCCAACCACCGCGCGTTGCTGTCGTCCAGGTTCTCGATGCCGCTATTGCGCGCGGCGACCTGCGAGCTGATACCGATCGCGAATTACTGCTCGATCTGCTGGCATCCCTCGTTCACTACCGGGCCCTGTTTGGCCATGCGTCGACGAGCGACAGCGAAGTCGAGGAAGCTGTCCACGCCCTGCTGCGCGGTGTGGCGTCCAACTACGAGCGGTTGGTTGCGATAAGCAAGGCGAAGACTGGCGATCCCCGTATCCATCACCGCCATAGCCATTGACGATGGGCTACTGCCCTAACGGCCTTGCCGACCCTGGGAGCTCCGGACAAGTTCGGCAGGCTGGTTTCGTATCCAGCCTGTCAGCCCGTCGTGGCTCTTGAGGCACAGGCGTCAGCAACGACGCTGGGCTGGGCCTGACCGGGCTCCCTGGTCACCGACGCTGTGCATGGACCGTATGAGCGAGCGTGCGCGCAGCTCAACCCCAAAGATCGCGGTGGGATCGCGAATCGCACTAGCGTGATTGACGCATACAGCTTGAGGAGATGATTGGTGACCACGTCGAGCACGGACCCTGCTGACGCTGTCCATTCAATCCGTGAGACCGTACGCGAGGCCTGTCGCAAAGCTTGGACCGAGCTGCGCCACGCATGCCCCAACGAGACTTTCTACTATTACGGGCTGTGGACGACCGCCGCGCTCCATCAGCCGGCGCCGACAGCATGCTCTGTCGAGGGACTCCAGCGCATCGTCGCTGAAGCGGCGACACAGCCCAGACCTTGGGCGGCGGAACGAGAGCTGCGTTGGTCTGAGTCCGATTCACCGTACGACCTGTTCGGCCATGACGAGTTCTTTGGACAGGTCGAGCGTCTGTTCACAGACCTTGGCGACCCGTATGAGTTCTCCGACGAACTGCGCACCGCGCTGACAAATGCACTGACGGGCGCACTGGCTGATCTCGACCAAGAGGGTTTCTTCGGAGCGGGCTCCGCGCGAGAATCGGTCGTCATCAACCTGACTCTCCCCGGAGAAGAGGACGAGGTGGACGCTGTAGCTCGGGCGCGACACCTCAATCCACCGAGCGCCCTTCAACAGTACGAGCTCGATCTGCTCCTTCCGAATGAGGCCCACGACGGTCCCACCGCTGCACAGGACGTGCGCGCAGGCTGCAATCCCGCCAGTTTCAAATTGCGCTAGAGACCCTCGTCATCCTGGTCGGATTCCCCGTCGTCGGTTGGGTGCAGCATGCGTTCGGGGTGGTGCAGGTCGTTGACGCGTGCTTGGCCGGTGTCGAGGTGTGGGGGTGGGATCCATTCGGTGCGGCCGTCTTTGCGTTTTCGGGTGCGCCACTCGGTTTGTTCGATGAGGCGGTTGTCGGGTCCGCAGGCCAGGGTGAGTTCGTCGATGTTGGTTTGGCCGCCGTTCTTCCAGTCCGCGACGGCGTGGTGGGCTTGGCATGTGTAGCCCGAGGCTGTGCAGCCGGGTCGGGTGCAGCCACGGTCTTTTGCGTAGAGCACGATGCGTTGGGCGCCGGTGGCGCAGCGTCGGGTGCGCCCGAGGTGGAGGGCCGCTTCGGTGTGTTGGTCGAACACCGCCAGGTAGTGGAAGGCGTGGGAGGCCTGCGCGATGACGTCGCGCATGGGTAGTCGGGTGCCGCCGGCGGTGATGGCGTGCCCGGTCCCGGATTCGAGCTGTTGCAGGGTGGTGGTGACGATGATGGTGGTCGGTAGCCCGTGGTGTTGGCCGAGTTGTCCTGAGCACAGCAGGTTGCGGCCCATGGCGAGTAGGGCGTCGTGGTTGCGTTGGTATTGGGTGCGGTCATCGCTGTCGATGGCGGCGTCGGTGGGTTCGCCGTCGATGGTGGGTGTCTGGTCGTTGGGGTTGCACATGCCGGGCTTGCCCCATTTGGCGAGGATCGGTTCGAGGGTGGCGCGCAGTTGGGGGGTGAGGTGTCCGCTGATGCGGCTCAGCCCGTCAGCGCCCTGGTTGCCGATCGAGATGCCGCGGCGGCGGTCGCGTTGGGCGTCGGTGTAGTCCCCGTCGGGGTGTAGCAGCGCGAGCAGCAGAGCAGTGGCACTGCGCAGCCCCTCGGGGCTCTGTTTGGCGGCCACACGCACCAGGTCGGTCTCGGCGTCGGTGCGGGTCTGGGTGTCGATGTGCTCGGGTAGGTCGGCGAAGAACTTGCGGATGATCGCGATGTGTTCGGTGTTGATCTGGCCGCGGGCCTGAGCGGCGGCGGTGCGCTCCAAAACGGGTGGTAGCGGTTGGCCGGTCAGGGTGCGCCGGGGGCCCAGGTCGGCGGCGGTGTCGATGCGCTTGCTGGCCTCGTTGACGCTGATTCGCAACCGGAAGGCCAGTAGCTTTCGCAGTGTGGTGTCGCCGAGTTCGAGCGGGTTGGCCTCAGCAGCCAGCCGGTTGAGGACGCGATTCCCGGTGACGGGCAGTCTGCGGTTCACCCGTTCCAGGCGGTCCATGACATCGAGGAGTCGACGGTGGCTCAGCGTGTCGAGGCACGCCTGGTCCAGGTCATCGAGGGCGGCGTCGAGCGCATCGAGGGCCGCGACGACCGGGCCCTGGTAGTCATGCAACTCCGCCACCGACATACTTCGAACACTAGTTCGATACACCGACAGGAATCTCGGATTTGTGGCTGGTGAAACCAAAGGGGCAGAAGAGAATTCACCATTCTGGCGAGCGTGCGGAAACTCGTATCCGAGACCGGCGTGTCGCCCTCAGACACGCGCACTCGCGGGAGAGGGGGCTAGTCCTCGGAGTGTTGCAGGAGGCCCATGGCGAGCCAGATGGCCGTGCCGGTCGCCGATGCGGCGATGACGGCCGGGCCGAGTGACATCGTCACCAGGCCGACCAGGGCGAGCACTACCGCTCCGACTGCCAGCGCCACCAGCTTGTACATCGGCCATGCAACCCCGGCGATGTGCACCTGGGGCGGCAGCTGGATGGGCGCGGTCATGGGTTCTACGATAGCTCGCATCGAAGTTTTCGGTCAACCGAAACTCTGAATCTAGGTTGACCTGTTTCGTGGAGCCCTAGGCTGGTGGGATGCCACTGACCGGAGACTACGAACCAAGCACACTGGACTGGGCCCGAGAGAACGCCGAGCAGTACATGGCCTCAGGCGGGACCGAGGGCACCGAGATGAAGGGCAAGCCCGTCATCCTGCTGACCACCATCGGGGCTAAAACGGGCAAGATCCGCAAGACCCCGCTGATGCGGGTGGAGCACGACGGGGAGTACGCCGTGGTCGCGTCGCTGGGCGGCGCGCCGAAGCACCCCGTCTGGTACCACAACATCGTCGCGCATCCCCGAGTGGAATTGCAGGACGGCACGGTGACCAAGGACTACGAGGCCCGCGAGGTGTTCGGCGACGAGAAGGCCGTCTGGTGGGAGCGCGCGGTCGCCGCCTGGCCCGACTACGCCGAGTATCAGAAGAAGACCGATCGGCAGATCCCGGTGTTCGTGTTGAGCCCGGTGAACTGATTTCCCGCCGCCAAATCAATCGGCTTCGCGCCACGTGGCACCATTGACCGGTGTCCACGCAACTGAGTCAGAGTTCCCGGATGTCGCCGCTGAGCGCGGCTGATATCGAGGCGGCGGCTCAGCGAATTTCCGGGGTGGTCTCACCGACACCGCTGCAGTTCAGCGATCGGCTGTCGCAACTGACCGGCGCGCTGGTCTACCTCAAGCGTGAGGACCTGCAGGTCGTCCGGTCCTACAAGGTCCGGGGTGCGTACAACCTGCTCAGGCAGCTCACCGCCGAGGAGATCGCAGCCGGCGTGGTGTGCTCCTCGGCGGGTAACCACGCGCAGGGATTCGCGCTGGCGTGCCGTGAGATGGGCATCCACGGCCGGGTGTACGTGCCGGCCAAGACGCCGAAGCAGAAGCGCGACCGGATTCGCTATCACGGCGGCGAGTTCATTGAGCTGATCGTCGGCGGCAAGACCTACGACATGGCCGCCGAGGCGGCGCTCGAGGATGTGGCCCGCACCGGCGCCACCCTGGTACCGCCCTATGACGATCTGCGCACCATGGCGGGGCAGGGCACGATCGCTGTCGAACTGCTTGACCAACTCGACACCGAGCCCGATCTGGTGATCGTTCCGGTCGGCGGTGGTGGCTGTATCAGCGGCGTCACCAGCTATCTCACCGAGCGCACCACCCGGACCGCGGTACTCGGCGTGGAGCCGGCGGGTGCCGCGTCGATGTTGGCTGCCCTGTCGGCAGGGGAGCCGGTGGTCCTCGACGACGTCGATCAGTTCGTCGATGGTGCCGCGGTGAACAAGGCTGGGGCGCTTCCATTCTCGGTGCTCACACAGGCCGGGGATATGGTCACGATCACCGCGGTCGACGAGGGCGCGGTGTGCACGGCGATGCTTGATCTGTACCAGAACGAGGGCATCATCGCCGAGCCCGCGGGCGCCCTGTCGGTCGCCGGATTGCTCGAAGCCGACATTGCCCCGGGATCGACCGTGGTGTGCCTGATATCGGGTGGTAACAACGACGTGTCTCGCTACGGCGAGGTGCTGGAGCGCTCGCTGGTCCATCTCGGCCTCAAGCACTACTTCCTGGTCGACTTCCCGCAGGAGCCCGGGGCCCTGCGCCGTTTCCTCGACGGGGTGCTCGGACCCGACGACGACATCACGCTGTTCGAGTACGTCAAGCGAAACAACCGCGAGACGGGGGAGGCGCTGGTCGGCGTCGAGATGGCCAACGCCTCCGACCTCGACGGTCTGATGGCGCGGATGCGTGACTCCGAGTGCCATATCGAGCTACTCGAGCCCGGCTCTCCGGCGTATCGCTATCTGACCTAAACCGCCGACGCACGGGCAGCGCCCTCGGGCTCGACGAGCACGAGCGACTCGTCGTTGGCGCGGAAGATCGGATGGATCGGCACGTCGAATCGCGCGGCACCCCTGTCGAGCAGCGTCGCCCACCGCCGGTCGCGCCCGCTGATTCCTCCGGTGCCCGGCCGGCTCAGCAGTAGGGCGACGGTGACGTCTGGGCCGATCTCATCGAGCACTGCGCGCAGCATGCCGAAGAGATCGTCGACTATCCGGGGTGTCGGTCGGTCGGGCACCGGCATGTCGTGGAGCACCTTGAGCAGACGTCGGTCCGGCCCGACGAACACGAATCGCAGAAGTCTCTCCCCAAACCCGAGCTCACCCATGAGTGCGCGCCACCGCTGGCCGAGGTCGGCCGTGGAGTGGATCGGATCGGTCGCGGTCTCGAGTGGGGGTGGGTGGTACGGATTAGCCATACCGGCGAGCATGTCCCCTAACCGGCGTGCCGGGGAAACGATCCATCCACAGGGGGCTGCCTGTGGATGACTACTTGACGGTTCGCAGAATGGCGAACGAATGGCCCGGCAGGACAGTGGTTTCGCCGACAATCGGCTGATCCCACGCCAGCAGCACCTCACCGGTGACGGGCACATCAGCAGGTGTGGCACCGAGATTGCAGGCGACCGCCAACGCGCCGCGATGCATCACGATCCAGTGCTGTCGCTCGTCGAAGTCGATCCGCAGGTGATCCAGCCACGGGTCGGCGAGGTCGGGTTCATTGCGTCGCAGCGCGATGAGGCCGCGATACACCTCGAGCAGCCTGGCGTGCTCGCTGATGCCCACCTCGTCCCAGTTCACCTTCGACCGGGCGAAGGTGGCGGGGTCCTGAGGATCGGGGACCTCGTCGGCGTCCCAGCCGTGCTGGGCGAACTCGGCCTTGCGCCCCTCGGCGGTGGCCCGTGCGAGCTCCGGCTCCGGGTGGCTGCTGAAGAACTGGAACGGACTGGATGACCCCCATTCCTCGCCCATGAACAGCATTGCGGTGTAGGGAGATCCAAGGACGAGCGCCGCCTTCACCGCCAGCTGCCCGAAATCCAGGTTCTGAGACGGCCGGTCGCCGATCGCGCGGTTGCCCACCTGGTCGTGGGTGAGTGTGTAGGCCAGCAGTCGGGTCGCTGGGATGGTCGCGGTGTCGAGCGGCCGGCCGTGCCTGCGGTGCCGAAACGAGGAGTACGTGCCTGCGTGGAAGTACCCGTGTTTCAGCGTCGTGGCCAGCGTGGAGAGCGTGCCGAAATCGGCGTAGTAGCCCTGCCGTTCGCCCGATACGGCGGTGTGGATGGCGTGATGGATATCGTCGTCCCACTGGGCGGTCATACCGTAGCCGCCGCGGTCACGGGGGGTGATGAGGCGTGGGTCGTTGAGGTCGCTCTCGGCGATCAGGCTCAACGGTCTGCCCAGTTGCGTTGCCAGTTCATCGGTCTCGGATGAGAGTTCCTCGAGGATGTGCACGGCGGTGGTGTCCATCAGGGCGTGCACGGCGTCCAGGCGCAGGCCGTCGGCGTGGAAGTCTCGCATCCAGCGCAGCGCGCACTCGATGATGTGGCGGCGCACCTCGTCGGAATCGGCATCGGCGATGTTGATGCACTCACCCCACGGGTTGCTGCCCGCTGACAGGTACGGGCCGAACCGCGGCAGGTAGTTGCCGGACGGGCCGAGGTGGTTGAAGACGGCGTCGATGAGCACGCCCAGCCCGCGGGCATGGCAGGCGTCGACGAAGCGGACCAGACCGTCGGGGCCGCCGTAGGGTTCGTGGACCGCATACCAAAGCACGCCGTCATAGCCCCAGCCGTGCGTACCGCTGAAGGCGTTCACCGGCATGACCTCGACCAGATTCACACCGAGATCCACTAGGTGATCCAGTCTTTCAACCGCAGAGTCGAAGGTGCCCTCTGGTGTGAAGGTGCCGATGTGAAGCTCGTAGATGACCGCACCCTCGACGGATCGTCCGGACCAGCCCGCATCGGTCCACGTCGCGGCCGACGGGTCCCACAGCTGCGAGCGCTCGTGCACACCGTCGGGCTGTCGGGGCGAACGGGGGTCGGGCAGCACCTTCTCCTCGTCATCCACCACGAAGCCGTACCGGGCGTCGGCCGGCACGGCGAGCGTCGTCCGCCACCACCCATCGTCGGAGCGCACCATCGGATGCAGTGCGCCGTCGACATCGAGCCGGACCCGCTCGGGACGGGGCGCCCAGACTGCGAACTCGTGCTCAGCCAAGGGTCTTCGCCAGAAGTGCGACGGGAAGGTCGGCGTACAGATCGGTCAGTCCGACGGTGCCTGCGAACCGGCGTCCGGTGAGCCGGTCGGTCCAGTCGCCGTCGGGCAGCGGTAAGGCGGTGTCACCCCAACCGGTTTCGGCGAGCCGCGCGGTCCACCGACTGACGGCCACCAGGACGTCGTCGCCACGCTGGAACGCGACGACGTGCTCACGCCGCGTGCCGCCGGCGAGCACCGGCCGGTAGTCACCGGACAGGAAGGTGTCAGGCCGTTCGCGGCGCAACCGGAGGGCCTCGGCGGTCACACGCAGCTTGGGATGCTCCGATATACGCAACATCGCGCGGCGCGTGCGGAAGTCGACGGGTCTGCGGTTGTCGGGGTCGACGAGGCTGTCCTCCCACAGTTCGGTGCCCTGGTAAACGTCGGGCACACCGGGCGCGGTCAGCGCGATCAGCTTCTGGCCCAAGGCGTCACTGCGGCCGTACTCGTCGAGGCGACCGACAAGCGTTGTCATCTCGGTGGCCACCGGAGGTGCCAGCACACCGTCGAGCCAGGTGTGGACAGCTGACTCGAACTCTGAGTTCGGCGCGTTCCAGCTGGTGTGCACTGCCGCCTCGCGGATCGCCTTCTCCGCGTAGGCGTGCAGGCGCTCACGCAGCCCGGCGGTGATGTCTCCGTCGATTGGCCACACCCCGAACACGTTCTGCCACAGGAAGAGTGCGGTCGCCGGGTCTGGGGGAGGATTCTGCAGTGTCCACTTCCCGATCAGTTCGGTCCACAACGAGGGCACCTGGGACAGCACGCCGATGCGGGCGCGGACATCCTCGCCCCGCTTGGTGTCGTGCGTGGACAGCGTCGTCATCGCCGCCGGCCACAGCCGCCCCCGGGTCGCGGTGCGATCGTGGAACTCGGCGCTGCCCACCCCGAACCACGCCGGTTCGCCGCCCACCTCGTTGAGCGAGACCAAGCGTGCATCCCGGTAGAACAGGCAGTCCTCCATCGACTTCGCGGTGGCCGCACCGCACAACTGCTGAAGGCGTGTCGCGCTCTCGGGGTTCGTCGCGACGGCGGTGGCGACGAGTGCCAGCGGTGCCTCCAGATGCGGTGCCTGGGCGGCGGTCTGCGCCAGCGCCACGGGAAGCACCGAGGCCAGCGTCGGATAGTCCGACCGGTAGACGCCGACCCGGCTGACCAGGTCGGCGATCGCTCCGATGAGATCGGGGTGGTCATCACCTGTGGCGCGGACGACGGCGCGCCGCAACCGGCTCACCTCGCTGTGCAGCGTCCCGGTGATCGCCTCGAACTTGAGAGTGCGTGCCGCGGCGTGGATCTGGCCGGAGTCGTCACCGGTGGAGTCGGCGAGTTCGGTCAGCGCCTGGGTACCGGTCGGATCGACGAACAGGCCACCGATCTCACGCAACGCGTCGTAGCCGGTGGTACCCGCGACGGGCAGGGTGAGGTCCAATGCCTCATCGCCGGCGAGGATCTTCTCGATCACGATCCAGGCGTCTGGCCCGGTTGTCTCGCGTAGCCAGGTGAGATAGCAGGGGGGATCGGACAATCCGTCCGGGTGGTCGATGCGTACCCCATCCACCAGGTCCTCGTCGAACCAGCGCTTCACCTCGACGTGGGTCGCGTCGAAGACGGCACGATCCTCCTGGCGCAGCGCCGCGAGTGAGGTTATCGAGAAGAACCTGCGGTAGCCGCAGATGTTGGCGCGCCAGCTGATCAGCCTGTAGTTCTGCCGGCCGTGCACCTCGGCGGCGGTGCCGCCAATTGTGCCCGCGGCGGTGCCACCGGCGCTGCCGGGGGCGATCGGCCACACTCGATCGCCGAGACGGAGCAGATCGCCGTCGACCACCAGATCATCGACGTCGTCATCAGATCCCAGCACCGGCAGCACTATTCGACCATCCGGGTCGAGTTCCCAGTCGACGTCGAAGTACGTGGCGTAGTGCGAGTCGCGGCCGTGGGTCAGCAGATCCCACCACCACCGGTTCTGCCGCGGATCATCGACGCCGACGTGATTGGGCACGATGTCGACGATCAGGCCGATGCCACGCACACGTGCGGCGGCCGACAGCCGGGCCAGCCCCTCGGCGCCACCGAGCTCGGCCGACACCGTGGTGGGATCGGTGACGTCGTAGCCGTGCGAGGAGCCTTCGGCTGCGGTCAGGATGGGGGACAGGTACAGGTGACTGACACCGAGGTCGTCGAGGTAGTCCAGTAGGTTCTCGGCGTCGGCGAAGGTGAACGGTTGCCCGCTCTTCGGCCCGCGCAGCTGAAGCCGGTAGGTCGAGAGGATCGGTGACGGCACGGGTCAGGCTGTCTTGCGTAGGACGAGCAGTGACCGGGCTTGCAGCGTGACCTTCTCGCCGGCCACCACCACGAGGCTGGTGTCCCCGGTGGGATCTGCGGTGTCGAGGTCCGCGGTCCACTGCTCGGCGTACCAGTCGGCGGGAATGACGAAGTCGAGGTTCTCGCTGAAGGCGTTGAAACACAGTAGGAATGAGTCACCGGTGACGCGTTCGCCGCGGGCGTTCGGTTCCGGGATGGCATCGCCGTTGAGGAAGACGGCGATGCTCTTGCCGAATGCCGCGCCCCAGTCCTCTGGTGTCATCTCCTCGCCGGCTGGTGTCAGCCATGCGATGTCGCGAACCTGTCCGCCTGTGCGGATCGGCTTGCCCGCGAAGAACCGTCGGCGGCGGAACACGGGGTGGGCCTTGCGCAGGGCGACCGCCTTGCGGGTGAACGCGAGTAGGTCGGCGTTTGTCTCGCACAGCGACCAGTCCATCCAGGACAGCTCGGAGTCCTGGCAGTAGACGTTGTTGTTACCGCGCTGTGTGCGGCCGATCTCGTCGCCGTGGCTGATCATCGGGGTGCCCTGAGACAGCATCAGCGTGCCGAAGACATTGCGCATCTGCCGGGCCCGCAGCTCCAGGATGTCGGGGTCGTCGGTGGGTCCCTCCACCCCGCAGTTCCAGGACCGGTTATGGCTCTCGCCGTCCCGGTTGTCCTCGCCGTTGGCCTCGTTGTGCTTCTCGTTGTAGGAGACGAGGTCGGCCAGGGTGAAGCCGTCGTGGCACGTCACGAAGTTGATGCTGGCGCCCGGTCGGCGGCCGGTCGCCTCGTAGAGGTCAGACGACCCGGTCAGTCGGGACGCGAACTCGCCAAGGGTTGCGGGCTCTCCCCGCCAGTAGTCACGCACAGTGTCGCGATACTTCCCGTTCCACTCGGTCCACAAACCGGGGAAGTTTCCGACCTGGTAGCCGCCCTCGCCGATATCCCACGGTTCGGCGATGAGTTTGACCTGGCTGACCACCGGGTCCTGTTGGACCAGATCGAAGAAGGCCGAGAGGCGGTCGACGTCGTAGAACTCGCGGGCCAGGGTGGAGGCCAGGTCGAACCGGAACCCGTCGACGCGCATCTCCAGCACCCAGTAGCGCAGCGAGTCCATGATCAGCTGCAGCGTGTGGGGATGGCGTGCGTTGAGGCTGTTACCCGTACCGGTGAAGTCCTTGTAGAACTTCGGGTCGCCGTCCAGCAGTCGGTAGTACGCGGCGTTGTCGATGCCTCGGAAGTTGATGGTGGGGCCGAGGTGGTTGCCCTCGGCGGTGTGGTTGTACACCACATCGAGGATGACCTCGATACCCGCCTCGTGGAACGACCGCACCATCGTCTTGAACTCGGCCACCGCGCCGCCGGCGTGCTGGTTGGCGGCGTACTGGTAGTGGGGGGCAAAGAATCCGAAGGTGTTGTAGCCCCAGTAGTTTCGCAGCCCGAGGTCCAGCAGTCGGTGGTCGTGCATGAACTGGTGTACCGGCATCAACTCGATGGCCGTCACGCCGAGTGACTTGAGATGCTCGATGATCACTGGGTGGGCCAGGCCGGCGTAGGTGCCGCGCAGCTCGTCCGGGATGCCGGGATGGGTCTCGGTCATGCCCTTGACGTGGGCCTCGTAGATGACGGTCTCGTGGTACGGCGTGTTGGGCGCGCGGTCCGACGCCCAGTTGAAGAAGGGGTTGATGACGACGCTGGTCATGGTGTGCCCCAACGAGTCCACCCCCGGTGGGGTGCCGCCCGTGGCGAGGTCCTCGGCGTTCAGGTCGTAGGAGAACAGGGCCTGGGTGAACTCGAAGTCACCGTGGAATGACTTTCCGTACGGGTCGAGGAGCAGCTTGCTCGGATCGCATCGGTGACCGGCCTCGGGGTCCCACGGCCCGTGCACGCGGTACCCGTAACGCTGGCCGGGCGTGACGGTGGGAAGGAAGCTGTGCCAGACATAGCCGTCGACCTCGTCGAGTGTGATGCGTTCCTCGGTGCCGTCCTTGGCGATCAGGCACAGTTCGACCTTCTCGGCGACCTCGGAGAACACCGAGAAGTTGGTGCCCGCACCGTCATACGTTGCGCCCATCGGGTAGGGCGTGCCCGGCCAGATCGCGGAGACCATTGCTATCTACGCTCCTTGCGTGCGCGGACGCCTACCACCAGCCGGTGACAGCGGCGACCTGGCGACCCAGCTCATTGGTCATGGTTCGCATGTAGGTGGTGGTGAAGTGATGAGAGTCGTGATAAATCAACACATTTCCCTCCACTGCCCGACAGTAGTCATCCCGGCACACAGCTTCACTCATATCGAGCGGTTTCAACAGCGGGAACCGCTCCACGAAATCCAGAGTGGGGTTGTGGTCGGACAGTACCTTGGAGCGCTTGATGCCGCAGGAGATGGCATCACCGCCGCTGGCCAGACAGTCCGCCGGGAAGAACGGCTCACCGTCACGGACCAGCCATGGCGTGTCGCGCATCGCCAGCACCGGAATTCCGGCGTCGGCGAACGCCTTCCAGATGCCGACGTAGGTGCCCGGCATGACGTCGCCGTCCTTGATGTTCCACGGTCTCGTCGACGTCGTGAACACGTAGTCGGGATGGTCGGCGATCAGTCGCGGCATCACCTTCTCATTCCACACGCGACACTTCGGGTAGGGCCTGTTGTCGCCCATGACCAGCGGATTCTGTTCGGTGGTCAGCGGGCAGCCCATTTTGAGGTATGTCACGACCTTGAAGTCGTGTAGCCGGCCAAGAAGGTCCAGCGCGGTGAGCCAGTGCTCGGCGTGCGAGCCGCCGGCCAGCGCGATGGTGCGCTTCGCCGATGCGTCGCCGTAGGTGCAGGTGATGACGTCGACGTTGTCGAAATCGCCGATGCACTTGTCGGTTGTGCTCTGCGGTAGATCGTCCGTGGCCTCCAGCACCGTGGGGCGCATCGGCAGTTTGGGCACGCGCGCATGGTTGACGAGTGCGCGCGCACCCGGGTAGTCGCGCGATGACAGCCCCGACAGTTCCTTGCCGTTGGCGCGCTGGATGGTCATGTGCTCACGCCACGTGAACGATGTGGCGGTCAGCGCGACGCCGAGCAACGTCACGATCGAGCCCAGCACGATGGTGGGCCTGCGCAGCCGAATGCGCAGCGGTATCGCAACGGCCGGCTTCTGCGCGACGGGAGCGTGCAACCGCAGCGGCTCCTCCACATAGCGGGTGGTCAGCCACGCCAGCACGCCGGAGATCAGAAGTACGGCCGCGCCCTCGAGGAAGTTCGCGCGGCTGTGCCCGGAGTAGGCCAGCCAGAAGATCAGCAGTGGCCAGTGCCACAGGTACAGGGAGTACGCCATCGCGCCGAGCGATACGAACGGCGCGGAGGCCAACCACCGGTTGGGCAGCGGCATCCGGCCGTCGGCGCGGGTGAGGTGCGGGTCAGCGGCGCGGTTGGCTGCGCTGAGGATGAACAGGATGGTCGCGCCCACCGGAACCAGCGTCCACGGACCCGGGAACTCCTTGACGCCGTCGATGAGGAAACCGCACGACACGATCGCGGCCAGCGCCACCACCGAAACCACAGTGCGCAGCCACATCGGGCACCGCACGAATGGCACGAGGGCTCCCGCCAGGGCGCCGAGGAGCAGTTCCCAGGCACGGGCGAAGCTGTTGTAGTAGGCGGTGGCCTGGTCGGCGTTGTGGGCGATGATCGCGTACACGAACGACGCGATGGTCAGCGCGGACAGCAGCACGATCAGCGCGACCCGGAGGTGGCGGCCCAGCAGTCTGCGGAACAGGTAGGCGAAGGCGAAGATCAACACCAGGAACGCGATGTAGAACTGGCCCTGCACGGACATTGACCAGATGTGCTGCAGCGGGCTGACGGCCTCGCCGGCACGTAGGTAATCGGCCGCCGTGCTTGCCAATTCCCAGTTCTGGTAGTAGCCCAGGCTTGCCAGGCTCTGGTCGGCGAACGCCTCCCACCGAGTCTCGGGCTGCACCAGGATGGTCAGCACCGCGGAGGCTGCCAGCACCACGACCAGCGCGGGAAGCAGCCGGCGTACCAACCGCTTCACCTCGGGCAGCGGCGCCAGCGAGGTGGTCGACGACAGTGACGCACGCAACAGCCGTCCGCCGAAGAAGAACCCCGACAGTGCCAGGAAGACGTCGACGCCACCTGATACCCGGCCGAACCAGACGTGGAACACCGCGACCAGTGCGATCGCTATGCCACGCAAACCATCCAGGTCATGGCGGTAGAAGCCCGAGGTACGGGTGCCCATGACGGCAGGCGAGGGTGACCCGGAATCGGTGCGCGAGGCCTTCCGGGGTGGGTCAAGGGTCAGCATGGTCGTCGGACAATCTACCGTGCGGCGCTGTGAGTGCGCGCTTTGCGATGAGCGCCCGAGCGAGCAGAGTATGACTTCGTGCCTGCGTTGACACCCTCTGAAATCAGTGCAATCGACACCGCGCACGTCTGGCACCCCTACAGCACCATCGGCGCCGAGGCGCTGGCGCCGGTTGTGGCTGTCGGCGCCAAGGGGGCGTGGCTAACCGTGGTTCATGACGGCCATCCCGTCGAGGTGATCGACGCCATGAGTTCATGGTGGACGGCGATTCACGGACACGGGCATCCTGCGCTGGATGACGCGATCACGCGCCAGCTCGCCACCATGAATCACGTCATGTTCGGTGGACTGACCCACGAGCCCGCCGCGCGGCTGGCGGAGTTGCTGGTGCAGATCACTCCCGACGGCCTGGACACGGTGTTCTTCAGCGACTCGGGCTCAGTGTCAGTCGAGGTCGCGGTCAAGATGGCGTTGCAGTACCAGGTGGCCAGGGGACGACCAGGCCGACACCGACTGATGACGTGGCGTGGGGGATACCACGGCGACACCTTCACCCCGATGAGCGTGTGCGATCCCGATGGGGGCATGCACTCGCTGTGGCGTTCTGTTCTCACCCCGCAGGTGTTCGCCCCGGCGGTGCCGTCCGCCTACGACCCGGCCTACGCCGAGGCCTTCGCGCGTCAACTGGCGGAGCACGCCGACGAACTCGCCGCGGTCATCGTCGAGCCGGTGGTCCAGGGCGCCGGCGGCATGCGTTTCCACGATCCCCGGTATCTGGTCGATCTGCGGGAGGCGTGCACGCGCCATGACGTGGTGTTGATATTTGACGAGATCGCCACGGGATTCGGCCGGACCGGCGCGCTGTTCGCCGCCGATCACGCCGGTGTGACACCCGATGTGATGTGCGTCGGCAAGGCGCTGACCGGTGGCTACATCACATTGGCTGCCACGCTCTGCACGGCCGAGATCGCGCGCACCATCAGCACCAGCGACGCGGGTGCACTGATGCACGGGCCCACGTTCATGGCCAACGCCCTGGCGTGCGCGGTCTCCGTCGCGTCGGTCGAACTGCTGATCGGGCAGGACTGGCAGAGCCGGGTTCGCGATATCGAGGCAGGGCTGAAGGTGGGATTGGCTCCGGCCGCGGCTCTGCCTGGCGTCGCCGACGTGCGGGTGCTCGGCGCCATCGGCGTGATCGAGATGGAACAGCCAGTCGACATGCGGGTGGCAACGCACGCGGCTCTGGAGCATGGGCTGTGGTTGCGCCCGTTCGGCAAGCTGGTCTACGCCATGCCGCCCTTCGTCTGCACGCCCGACGAGGTGGCTCAGATCGGGGCGGGCATGGTCGCCGTCGCGCGTGCTCTAACCTGAACGGTGTTCAATTGTCGGGAAGGGAGCACCGGATGCCGCAAGTGGACCTCTCCCCGCTGGCCTGGCTTGCCGAGGTGGAGCAGGAGCGCCGGGCCGCTGGACTGCGCCGCGCACTGCGAACTCGGCCCCCAATAGGCGACGAACTGGACCTGGCGTCCAACGACTACCTGGGCCTGTCCACGCACCCCGGCGTCATAGACGGCGCGGTTCGGGCGCTGCGCACCTGGGGTGCTGGCGCGACCGGATCGCGTCTGGTCACCGGCAACACCGAGCTGCACGAGGGTTTCGAGGCGGCGCTGGCCGACTTCGTCGGCGCTGAATCGGCCCTGGTCTTCTCATCGGGGTACACCGCGAACCTCGGTGCCGTCGTGGCGCTGTCTGGTCCCGGCGCGCTGGTGGTGTCCGATGCCTTCACGCACGCGTCGCTGGTGGACGCGTGCCGGCTGTCGCGTTCGCGGGTGCTCGTGACGCCGCACCGCGATGTCGACGCCATCGACGCGGCCCTGGCCGAGCGCACCGAGAAGCGCGCCGTCGTGCTGACGGACTCGGTGTTCAGCGCCGACGGGGCGATGGCCCCGTTGCGCGCGATGCACGACGTCTGCCGCAAGCACGGTGCACTGCTGATCGTCGACGAGGCGCACGGACTCGGGGTGCGTGGCACCGGCGGGCGCGGGCTTTTGCACGAGGTCGGTCTGGCGGGAGCCCCCGACATCGTGATGACGACGACGCTGTCCAAGGCGCTCGGCAGCCAGGGCGGTGTGGTGCTCGGCCCGATTGCCGTGCGGGAGCACCTGATTGACGCCGCGCGACCGTTCATCTTCGACACCGGTCTGGCCCCGGCCGCGGTGGGTGCGGCATGGGCCGCCCTGGAGATCCTGATCGCCGAACCCTGGCGCGCGGATGCCGTTCTCGCGCACGCGGCGACGCTCGCCGAGGTCTGCGGTGTTCCCGAGACACCGGGGTCGGCGGTCGTTTCGGTGATTCTCGGCGAGCCCGAGGTGGCGCTGGGGGCGGCGACCGCCTGCCTGGACCGAGGTGTCCGCGTCGGGTGCTTCCGCCCGCCGACGGTGCCCGCGGGGACATCGCGCCTGCGGCTGACAGCGCGGGCCTCACTCGATGACCGCGAGATGGCATTGGCGCGCAGCGTGCTCGCCGAGGTCCTCGCCTCGGCGCGCCGATGAGCGTCGTCGTCGTCACCGGCACCGATACCGGCGTGGGAAAGACCATCACGACCGCGGCGTTGGCCTGCCACGCGCGACTCGCCGGTCTCGACGTGGCGGTGTGCAAACCCGTGCAAACCGGTGCGGCCGACGGCGATGATGACCTGGGCGAGGTGGCGCGGCTGTCGGGCGTCGTCGATCTGGTGTCGGGGTGGCGCTATCCGGAACCGCTGGCGCCGGTTGCCGCGGCGCAGCGAGCCGGCATGGCGCTGCCCACGCGATCCGAGTTGGGGGAGTTGGCTGCTTCGGCCGATCGGCCCGGCAGACTGGTGATCGTCGAGGGTGCGGGAGGCCTGCTGGTGGAGATCGGCACGGACGGTGTGACGCTGCGCGATGTCGCCGCGGATCTTCGTGCCTCGGTTCTGGTGGTCGCGGCCCCGGGACTTGGCACCCTCAACCACACCGCGCTGACCACCGAAGCCCTGGCGGCACGGGACATTCCGTGTGCCGGGGTCGTGGTCGGTGCCTATCCCGCGAGCCCGACGGTGGCCGAGGAGACCAACCTGCACGCGCTGGCCCTGATCGCGCCCGTGCGCGCGGCGCTGCCATCGAGTGCCGGTGCACTGTCACCCGCAGCGTTCGCCGAGATGAGCACCGCGGCCTTCGAGACGTCCTGGGTCCGCGGTCTGGCCTGACGTGGCGCACTCCATCGAGCTGCTCTTCGACGAGGCGACCGAGGCGGCGGTTCGGCGGGACTGGGCGGCACTGGCGCAGGCGGGCCTGCCGAGCCAGGGTCGGCACCGCTCACCGACCAACCGGCCGCACGTCACGCTGGCCGTGTCCAATCACATCGATCCTGCGGTCGACGCTGAGCTGACCGAGCTGGCACACCGGTTGCCGCTGAGCTGCCGGATCGGGGCGGCCATGGTTTTCGGACGGGCGACATTGACGCTTGTGCGCCTCATCGTGCCGTCGGCGGCGCTGCTGGACCTGCACGCTGGGGTTGCCGTCGTCAGCGCGCCCCATCAGACGCCTGGCCCGTTCGCGCACTCGCAGCCCGGCCACTGGACCGCGCACGTCACGCTCTGCAGGCGTCTGTCGGCACGCGATCTGCCTGCCGCGCTCGAGGTGATCGGCGTCGACGACCTCGACGGCACCTTCGCGGCGCTACGCCGTTGGGACGGTGACGCCCGTGTCGACACCCTCATCGGGTGAGGCGCCGTCATCGGGTGAGACCGTGTGCTGGGCGGACATGCCGTCGACCAGCAGTCGCATGCCGAAGGCGAAGCGGCCGTTGGGATTCGACGTGAGGACCGACTGGCCGTCGGGCAGTGCGCCCGCGGCGTCCCACTGCAGCCGGGACTGTTCGTCGACGGTGAAGCCGAGGACGTAGTACACGATCGTGCGTGCGGCGAGCGCGGCGTTGGTGGTCTCGAACCCCGCGTCGGATGCCGCGGCGGCCAGGAGATCCAGGATGCGGGCCAGCGCCGCCGAGCGGCCCGAGGCGAATGTCGCCGACACCAGTTCCGCGCCGTCGGTGGAGGACAGCAGTGCCTCGCGCAGGGCAGCGCCGATCGTCGAGATCCGCTGGGCCCATGGCAGCGCGGCCACATCGGGCACCGCCGGTTCGAGAATGCGATCGGCGACGGCGCCCAGAAGTTCCTGCTTGTCGGCGAAGTGCCAGTACAGGGCGCCGGGTGTGACGCTGAGCTCGCGCGCCAGCCGGCGCATGGTCAGATCGGCGATGCCGAACTCGTCGAGGATATGAGCGGCCTTGGTGACCACGTCGCTTCGGTGCAGCTGCACCCCTGTATCCTAAACACCGTTCAAGTTCGATGTTCGGGAGGAGTGCCGGTGACGCAGACGGCCACAGAGGTTTCGGTGGATTCGGCAGACGGGGACGTGTTGGCCCTGGCTCGCGAACAGGTGCTCGAGCGCGGTGAGGGTCTCGATCAGGGGCAGGTGCTGGCAATCCTGCAGCTCCCCGACGACCGTCTCGAGGAGCTGCTCGCGCTGGCCCACGACGTCCGGATGAAGTGGTGCGGTCCCGAGGTCGAGGTCGAGGGCATCATCAGCCTCAAGACCGGCGGCTGCCCCGAGGACTGCCACTTCTGCTCGCAGTCGGGACTCTTCGCGTCTCCCGTGCGCAGCGCCTGGCTCGACATTCCCAGCCTGGTGGAGGCCGCCAAGCAGACCGCGAAGTCCGGTGCCACCGAGTTCTGCATCGTCGCCGCCGTCCGCGGGCCCGACGAACGACTGCTGGCTCAGGTCGCCGCTGGTATCGAGGCCATCCGCAACGAGGTCGACATTCAGATCGCGTGCTCGCTGGGCATGCTGACCCAGGAGCAGGTGGACCGCCTCGCCGCGATGGGCGTGCACCGCTACAACCACAACCTCGAGACCGCCGAGTCGTACTTCCCCAACGTCGTCACCACCCACACCTGGGAGGAGCGCTGGGGCACCCTCGAGATGGTCCGCGAGGCGGGCATGGAGGTCTGCTGTGGCGGCATCCTCGGCATGGGCGAGACGCTGGAGCAGCGCGCGGAGTTCGCGGCTAACCTCGCGAAGCTCGATCCGCACGAGGTGCCGTTGAACTTCCTCAACCCGCGCCCGGGCACGCCGTTCGGCGATCTCGAGGTGCTGCCCGCCGCCGAGGCGCTCAAGGCCGTGGCCGCGTTCCGGTTGGCCCTGCCGCGCACGATGCTCCGCTTCGCAGGCGGCCGCGAGATCACGCTCGGTGACCTGGGCGCCAAACAGGGCATCCTCGGCGGCATCAACGCAGTCATCGTCGGCAACTACCTGACCACCCTCGGCCGTCCCGCCGAGTCGGACCTGGAGCTGCTCAACGATCTGCAGATGCCGATCAAGGCGCTCAACGCCACCATCTAGCCGCCAGCAGCCAGCGATGTCGCAGAAGTTCAACGTCTACACCGGCGAACCCGAGGGCTCGCCCGGTGCCCAAGCCGTTTCCACCGCGGCGCGGCTCGGGCTCGAACCGCCCCGGTTCTGCGCGGAGTGCGGGCGCCGGATGATCGTGCAGGTGCGTCCCGACGGTTGGTCGGCCAGGTGCTCCCGGCATGGCGAACTGGACTCCATCGATTTCGAGGAACGGCGATGAGTCAGGTGACCGAGGACACCGTGGCACGACCGGAACCGGTTGAGCCGCCCCGTGTCTCACACCGTCGCGCCGCGCTCATGGTGGTCGCCTCACTGGCGGGGGCAGGCGTTCTCGTCGGCGCACTGTGGGCCTGGCTCGCGCCGCCGATCGGCGTGGTCGTCGGACTCACCCGAGGCGGCGAACGGGTTCGCGGCTACGTGGGCAACGAGGCCGACCACCTGTTCCTCGCGGCGTTCCTGGTGCCGGGATTCCTCACCGTCGTCGCCGTGATCGCGGCCGTCCTGGTGTGGCGGTGGCGAGCCCATCGCGGGCCACTGATGGCAGGCGCCCTCGCCGTCGGATCAATGTTGGCGGCCGGCTTGGCGGCCGGGGTCGGGGCGGGTTTGGCGCGGCTGCGGTACGGCGTCGTCGACGTCGCGTCGGCGCCCGTGTCCCCGGAGCATCGCGTGCACTACGCGGTCGAGGCGGGCTCGGTGTTCTTCGGGCACTCGCCACTGCAGATCGCGGCGACCATAGTGTTCCCTGCGGGAATCGCGGCGTTGGTCTACGCGCTGTGCACGCTGGCGACCCCGCGCGATGACCTCGGTGCATGGCCGCCGGCCGAGCCCATTGTCCTGCGGTACCCGTACGCTCCGGCCACCGATCAGGTGCAGGTCACTGATCCAGTGCCGACAGAGGCCGACGTTCCACCCGTTGACCCGTCATCACCTTCGCGCTGATCAACCCCAGCCGGAGCATGCCCCGGTAGGTCGACGGATTGAGCAGCGTCGGCCACTTCGTCCGCAGTCGATGTGCCGACGACGGACGTCCAGCGAACCGGTCGCGCAGCCAGCGCAAGGTCATCGGCGCGGACATCGGATGTAGCAGCAGGTGCTCGCTGAACATGTCGCGGTGGTAGGTGACATCGGTGCCGCCTGCGATGTACGCATCGGCGAGTTCGTCGATACAGGCCACCGAGATCAACTCGTCGTGCACGGCCTGCACGATCAGCACCGGAATGCTCGGGGCCCGCGTGCCCAGCTTGATGCTGTCGAAAACGTGCCGCACCTCGGGTGTGGCCAGGATGCGCTCGAGTGGCCAGTCGACCATGTCGTCCATGTCCTTGCGGATGAGCCGCAGCACCGCGCCCGCAGTCGTCATCGACTCGATGCTCTCGAGCATCACCTTGCCCTCGGGCGTGGCGTGCTCGGCGATGATGCGGTCAAGGTCTGGATAGACGTGCGACAACGCCGCGACGACGAGCGCCGGGAGCCCGGAGAAGACCGTGCCATTGAGGCGGCGGAAGGTTTGACCCAGATCGCCGACGGGGGATCCGAGGACGGCGCCGACGACGTTGAGTTCGGGCGCGTACTCGTCCAGCACCTCGGCTGCCCATGCGGTCGCGAGACCTCCGCCGGAGTACCCCCAGAGCCCGACGGGCGCCTCGGCGGACAGTTTGGCCGGTGCGTAGCTCAGCGCCGCGCGCAAACCGTCGAGCACGTGATAGCCGGGCTCATAGGGTGCGCCCCAGCTGCCGCGGGTGCCCTCGTGATCGGGGATCGACACCGCCCAGCCCTCGGCCAGTGCGGCGGCGACCAGGAGGAACTCGAACTGGGCCACGGCGCCGACGGCCTTCGCGCCTCGTCGTAGCGCATAGGACGGGAAGCAGCGCGATGCGACGGCGTCGATCGCGCACTGGTAGGACACGATGGGGCACGGCCGCTCGGGCGTGCGCTCGGCTGGCGCCACGACCGTGGTGACGGCCGCCTGCGGCGCTCCGTTGAGGTCGGTGCTGCGGTAGAGCAGTTGGGTCGCGCTGATGGGCTGGGGTATCCGGCCGAGGAACGCGAGTTCGACGTCACGCGATCGCAGCACGGTGCCGGGGTGGGCATGTTCGAAGCCTGCGGGTGGTGTGTAGAACGGGTCGTCTGACGGAAGTATCGGACGGCCCGGTTGCGACTGCAGGTCCTCGTGGGGTGCGGTGCCGATCCACTCGGCATCACCGGTCGACTGGGCCGCGCTGCCGATATCCATCGGGACATCTTCTCTTAGTGGTCTCTTAAAATCCAATACATTGGTCGTTCTCGGGGCGCTGCCTCTACGTCGGCGGGCGCAGTGCGGCGAACTCATCGGTCACGCGGTACTGCGACTCGGTGAAGCGGTAGAGCGCCGCGGGACGCCCACCGCTGCGGCCCGAACGGGCTGTGGTTCCTGTCGGCGTGATGACACCGCGGCGGACCAGCACGCGTTGCAGGTTGGTGGCGTCAACCTGGTAGCCGAGCGCCGCGCTGTAGACATCCCGCAGGGTGGAAACCACGAATTCCTTTGGAGCCAAGGCAAATCCGATGTTCGTGTACGAGAGTTTGGCGACCAGGCGGGTATGGGCGTTGGTGATCATCGTGCGGTGGTCGAACGCCATGGGGGGCAGGGCGTCCACCGAGTGCCAACGAGTGTCGGGCGGTAGTTCGGGTGTGGCGGGGGACGGCACCAGGCCCAGGAACGTCGACGCGATGGTGCGTACGCCCGGCACGCGGTGCGGGTCGGAGAACACCGCGAGCTGCTCGAGGTGGGTCACCTGACGCAGGTCCACCTTCTCGGCGAGTTGACGCCGAACCGAACTCACCATGTCCTCGTCGTGTCGCAGCTGCCCGCCCGGCAGCGACCAGGCGCCACGCTCCGGTTCCATGGCTCTTTCCCACAACAGGACGCTGAGCTGCGGCTTTCGCGTGTCCAGCTGGCGAACCTGGAAGACGACGGCAAGCACTTCGTGGGCAGTGCTAGTATCAAGCATGTTTTCGATCATAAGTCGAAAACCTCCGAGATCAAAGGAGACGGCCGTGACGGTGCTGGACCGCATGACTGCGTCGCAGGGTGGATGGACCGCCCAGATCACCAACGGCCCCGCCGGATACGGCGGCGTGGAGCCCGATCAGGAGTGGGCCGCCGAGGTGCGAAGGCTCGCCAAGCTGCGCAATGCGACGCTGCTGGCGCACAACTATCAACTGCCTGCGATCCAGGATGTGGCCGATCACGTCGGCGACTCCCTTGCCCTGTCTCGTATTGCGGCTGAGGCATCGGAGGAGACCATCGTCTTCTGCGGCGTGCACTTCATGGCCGAGACCGCCAAGATCCTCAGCCCGGACAAGACGGTGCTGATTCCCGACCAGCGGGCCGGTTGCTCGCTGGCCGACTCGATCACGGCAGAGGACCTGCGGGCGTGGAAGGACGAGTACCCCGACGCCGTCGTCGTCTCGTACGTCAACACCACCGCCGCGGTGAAGGCGCTCACCGACATCTGCTGCACGTCGTCCAACGCCGTCGAGGTGGTGGCCTCCATACCCGAGGACCGTGAGGTGCTGTTCTGCCCCGACCAGTTCCTCGGGGCTCACGTCAGGCGCGTCACGGGCCGCAAGAATCTGCACGTGTGGGCGGGAGAATGCCACGTCCATGCCGGTATCAATGGTGATGAACTCGCCGATCAGGCTCGCTCGCACCCCGATGCCGAGTTGTTTGTGCACCCCGAATGCGGTTGCGCCACATCGGCTCTCTACCTCGCAGGTGAGGGAGCGGTCCCCGAGGACAGGGTGAAGATCCTGTCCACCGGCGGAATGCTCGACGCGGCGCGCGAGACCCACGCCAAGCAGGTCCTGGTCGCGACCGAGGTCGGCATGCTGCACCAGTTGCGCCGTGCCGCACCCGATGTCGAGTTCCTGGCCGTCAACGACCGGGCCTCCTGCGGATACATGAAGATGATCACGCCCGCGGCGCTGCTTCGCTGCGTGGCCGAGGGTGCCGACGAAGTTCACGTCGACATGGAGACCGCCCGGCTGGCTCGCGCCAGCGTGCAGCGCATGATTGAGATCGGGCAGCCCGGCGGCGGGGAATGAGCCTCTTCGCGTGCGGTGGTGACGGGCAGATCGCCTGGCAGCAGCGCGCCGACGTCGTCGTCATCGGCACCGGCGTGGCCGGGCTCGCCGCCGCTTTGGCGGCGCACCGGCGCGGTCGCAGGGTGGTGGTGCTGAGCAAGGCCGGTGAGACCGCCACGTTCTACGCCCAGGGCGGAATCGCCGTCGTGATACCCCGCACCGATGACTCCGTCGAGGCCCACGTCGCCGACACGCTGGCTGCGGGGGCAGGGCTGTGCGATCCAGCCTCGGTGACCTCCATAGTGTCCGACGGCTTCGCGGCGGTCTCCGAACTGGTCAGTGCCGGGGCACGATTCGACGAAACGGTGCCGGGCCAGTGGGCGCTCACCCGGGAGGGTGGTCACTCGCTGCGCAGGATCATTCATGCGGGTGGTGACGCGACCGGCGCCGAGGTGCAGCGCGCCCTTGACCGGGCCGCGGCAATGCTCGACATCCGGCGCAATCACGTGGCGCTGCAGGTACTCCACGACGATGGCGCCGTGACCGGTGTGCTGGTGCACAACGCCGACGGGGTGGGTGTCATCCACGCGCCATCGGTGATCCTTGCCACCGGTGGTCTCGGTCATCTGTACTCGGCGACCACCAACCCCGAGGGGTCCACCGGCGACGGCATTGCGCTGGCGCTGTGGGCCGGTGTCGCGGTCGGTGACCTCGAGTTCATTCAGTTCCACCCCACGATGCTGTTCGACGGTCACGCCGCGGGACGACGTCCCCTGATCACCGAAGCGCTGCGCGGTGAGGGTGCGGTGCTCGTCGACGCCCGCGGCGCGTCGATCACCGAAGGGGTTCACCCGATGCGCGATCTGGCCCCCCGCGATGTGGTGGCCGCGGCCATCAACGCGCGCCTCATCGAGACCGGCGATCCGTGCGTCTATCTCGACGCCCGCGGGATCGACGATCTCGCGCGGCGGTTCCCCACGGTCACCGCGGCATGCCAGGCCGCGGGAATCGACCCCACTGCGCAGCTGATCCCGGTGGTGCCGGGTGCCCACTACAGCTGCGGTGGCGTCGTCACCGACGTGCACGGCCGCACCGAAGTCGCCGGGCTGTTCGCCGCAGGCGAGGTGGCGCGCACCGGCATGCATGGAGCCAACCGGTTGGCGTCCAACAGCCTGCTCGAGGGACTCGTGGTGGGCGGTCGCGCCGGACGCGAGGCAGCCGAGCATTCCGCCACGGCCGCAACCGGCCGCCTGGCGCAGATCGAATCGCGAGATCGGATCACATTGCCCCGTAACGAACTCCAACACGCCATGAGCCGGCACGCGTCGGTCGAGCGCGACGCCGCAGGACTGCGGGAGCTGACCGCCGTGCTCGACTCGGCAACAGATCGATCGTTGCGCGACCGCGCGTCGTTCGAGGACGCCGCGCTCACCGTCACCGCACAGGCCGTCGCCGTCGCCGCGGCGGATCGCGCGGAATCGCGCGGTTGCCATCACCGGTCGGACCACCCCGGAAACGATCCGGCGGGCGCCGTCAGCACCACCGTGCGCTGGGTCTCGGGTCGCGTCACCGTGGCACATCCCGTGGAGGTGGGTTGCTGATGAGAATCTCGGACACCGAACGCGCCGAGGCTGTTTCGGCGATCGAACGCGCGCTCTCGGAAGACCTGCGCTATGGGCCCGACGTGACGACGCTGGCAACCGTGCCCGCAGACGCGACCACCGTCGCGGCGATGGTCACGCGTGAACCCGGTGTAGCCGCCGGTGTCGACATCGCGCTGATGGTCCTCGACGAGGTACTCGGCCGCGACTCCTACCGCTTGATCGAACGGGTCGAGGATGGGACACGCCTGGAGGCCGGTGGCGCCCTGCTACGTCTCGAGGCATCGACGCAAGGCCTTCTGACCGCAGAGCGCACGATGCTCAACCTGGTGTGCCACCTCAGCGGGATAGCCACCGCGACGTCGCACTGGGTGGACGCCGTCGAGGGCACCCGCGCCGTGATCCGTGACACCCGAAAGACGATGCCGGGCCTGCGCGTGCTGCAGAAGTACGCGGTGCGTGTCGGCGGCGGGGCGAATCACCGCATGGGCCTTGGCGATGCCGCGCTCATCAAGGACAACCACGTCGCCGCCGCGGGTGGTGTCGTCGCCGCGCTCAAGGCGGTGCGGCACGCCGCACCCGACCTGCCGTGCGAGGTGGAGGTCGACTCACTCGAGCAGCTCGACGAGATCCTCGGTGAGGACGTGCAACTCGTCCTTTTGGACAACTTCCCGGTGTGGCAGACGCAGATCGCCGTGCAACGGCGCGACTCGCGGGCGCCGGGAACCAAACTGGAGTCCTCGGGCGGTCTCTCACTGGAATCGGCGGCTGAGTACGCGGGTACCGGTGTCGACTACCTCGCTGTCGGCGCGCTCACTCACTCGGTGCGCGTCCTCGACGTGGGGTTGGACGTTTAGTCGGTTGCGGCTCTTTGCAACTCGCGTCTGACTTCGGTCGGCGTGTGCCCGGTGTGCTGACGAAGAGTCCTGCCGAAATGCGCCTGGTCGGCGAAACCGAGTCCGGCGGCGATCTCGGCCAGCGTTGACTCGCCGCGCTCCAAGCGATCGAGGGCGTGACCGACGCGGACCCGATTGCGATAGCGCGTCACCGAGACACCCAGCTCTGCGGTGAACGCCCGGCTCACCCGGTACGGCGACGCCCCGAGCAGCGCGGCCAGCGGGAACAGACCGTCTGCGCATGGATGCGCGTCGTGGATGGCGGCGCGCGCCCGCTCGACCAATCGCCGGTCCGCCGGCGATGGCGTGTCGTTGGCCGGGATCGGGCGATCCGTCGCGGCACGCAGCACCGAGGCGACCAGCCGCACCAGATCCTCGGCAAGCCGGTAGTCGGTGTCGTTCCGGCCGGTGACCAGCAGACGCCGATGCGCCAGCTCGAGCCGCGCATCCACGTACACCGCCGCGCGTCTCACCCGGCCCGGCTCACCCGCGAGCTGCTCCCAGCTCTGTGGGCTGAGTTGCACCGATGTGCAGGTATCGCCGCCATGCGGATGCGCGAACTCCTCGGTTTCACCGGGTTCCCCCAGATACCCGACTGTCGAGTCGAGATCGATCGAACCCTTGGCCCCGCGGCGCTGGAAGTGGCCCGACCGGACCAGCACCAGCCGCGCGCCGACCGGACACTCGGGCTCCGACCAACCCGGTCCGTGAGCCCGGCAGGTCCATTGGGAGACGCTGAACTCGGGCCGGGCCGCGAGCGTCACCGCAGTCAACACACCCTGGACGCTAGCCGGGGGGTGTGACATCTCCCGTGCGGATGGCCGCAAGGATGTTCAAGACACCGGTGCTGTCCCTGACGACACTGGGGACATGGCATCCATTCGCATCGAATTCGACATCGCCGCCGACGCGGCGCACGTGTGGCAGGTGATCGGGGACTGGGCGGACGGCCCCGCGCGGATGGCGCCGGGTTATGTCGTGTCGTCACGGGCCGCCGATGACGTTCGCGTCGTCACGTTCGCCGATGGCTTCGTAGCGCGTGAGCGCCTCGTCACCCGCGATGACAAGGCGCGCCGCATCGTCTACTCGTTGATCGGCGACACTGCGCCCGAGCACGACAACGCGGTGATGCAGGTCGTGCCCGACGGCCTGGGGCGCTGCCGGATGCACTGGTCGCGCGATGTGCTGCCGGATGAGGCCGCGCAACCGTTGAGCTCAGCCATGAACGAGGCCGCCCCGATCATCAAACGTGCGTTGGAGACGGCAGGAGGCTCCTGAGTACCGATCTATTCAGTCGCGTCTATGCCGTCGCGCCGCGGCGCACCAGCGACAACACCACCGCGGCGGTGGCGAACAATCCGGAGAACACCCGGTTGACGATGGTCTGCTGGCGCGGGGTGTGCAGCCAGTGCAGCAGGCGCACGGCCAGCCCGGTGTAGAGGCCCATCACGACCACGTCGACGGCGACCATGGTCACGCCGATCGCCAGGTACTGCGGCACTAACGGCGCGGTGGGCACCACAAACTGCGGCAGAACCGCGAGGAAGAACACCAGCCCCTTCGGGTTGGTCGCGTTGACCAGGAAGCCCCGCAGCACCAGCGCGGCCCGGCCGCCTTCCGTGGCCGCCCCGACCTGCTCGCGGAGGTCGCGCGTCGCCGTCCGCCATTGCCGGACGGCGAGGTAGATGAGGTAGGCGACGCCGATCCACTTGACGACGTTGAACGCCACGATCGAGCTGGTGACCAGCGCGCCGAGACCCAGGGCGACGAGCAGCAGCTGCAGCATCAGCCCGATTTCGAGGCCCAGGATGCTCCAGTAGCCGCGTCGGACACCGTGGGTCAGCCCGGTCGCCATCGACTGGATCGCGCCGGCACCGGGGGAGACCGCTATCAGGACGGCCGCACCGATGAACGCCAGCCAGATCTCCCATGCCATGTCCGAGAGTGTCTCAGCTGGTGACCGGCCGGCTCAACCGAGTATCGGTTGTCATGCGATGTCGGCGACGAACGTGCCCTGACGCTTCGCCAGCATCTGCGCCATCCGGGGCAACGTGGGGTCCACCGTGCCCGCTGGAAGCACGCGGGGGTTCACCAGATGCAGGTCCTTGCGCCCGACATGGATGTCGGCCTCGCCCGCCGCGAGCACGTTCTTGACCCAGTTGGTCTTGCCGTGGACCAACCCGATCGCCAGCACGCTGCCCTTTCGGTAGGCGGTGACAATGGTCTCGTAGTCCGTGCCCGACGTTCGGCCGCGGTGCTTGATCACCGCGACTCCGGGCATGCGCTTCGACAACGGCCGGAGCAGCGGGTTCAAGTACTTGATCTGCGCACGTTCCAGCCACACCGGAATCAGCATCGGCACGCCTGGTGCGTTGTTCGGGTGGTCCTGTCGTGACGATGAGGTGGACATGGCGGCTCCCGTATTCGATTTGTACTGCTCTGGGACAATAGCCATCGTGGAGGCCAAACGTGGAGGTTAACGTGCCCGACCCGGCTGTGCTCATGTCCCGTATCGATCTGCGGGGCCAGCACCTGTCGACCGCAGGTCTGCGCGCCGTGCTGCCGCGCGGTGGCGTCGACGTCGACGCGGTGGTCCCGACGGTGCGTCCGATCGTCGACGCGATCGTCGACCGGGGTGCCGAGGCGGCCCTGGAGTACGGCGAGCGATTCGACGGTGTGCGCCCCGACACCGTGCGTGTCCCTGCCGCCCGACTCACCGCCGCGCTGGCCGATCTCGACCCCGAGGTCCGCGCCGCGCTGGAGGTCGCGATCGATCGCACCCGTGCCGTGCACGCCGATCAGCGGCGCACTGACACCACGACGACGCTGGCCCCTGGTGCCACGGTCACCGAACGCTGGGTGCCCGTCGAGCGGGTGGGGCTCTACGTGCCGGGCGGCAACGCCGTGTACCCGTCGAGCGTCATCATGAACGTCGTGCCCGCGCAGACCGCCGGGGTGGACTCCCTGGTGATCGCCAGCCCGCCGCAGGCCGAGTTCGGGGGCATCCCACACCCGACGATCCTGGCCGCCGCCGCACTGCTCGGGGTCGAGGAGGTGTGGGCCGTCGGCGGTGCGCAGGCTGTCGCGCTGCTGGCTTACGGTGGCACCGACACCGACGGCGCTGGGGCAAGCGGAGCGCCGGGAAATGGCACAGAACTCGCGCCCGTCGACATGATCACCGGACCCGGCAACATCTACGTCACCGCGGCGAAGCGGATCTGTCGCTCGCAGGTGGGCATCGACGCTGAGGCGGGGCCCACCGAGATCGCGATCCTCGCCGACCACACAGCCGATCCCGTGCACGTCGCCGCCGATCTCATCAGCCAGGCCGAGCACGACGAGATGGCGGCATCGGTGCTCGTCACGACGAGCACCGCACTCGCCGACGCCACCGACCGCGAGGTGGCCGCGCAGGTGGCGACGACGACACACCGCGAACGCGTCACCGCCGCACTGTCCGGCAAGCAGTCGGCCATCGTCCTCGTCGACGACCTCGACGCCGGGATCGCGACGGTCAACGCGTACGCCGCCGAGCACCTCGAGATTCAGACCGTCGACGCGTCTGCTGTTGCCGGTCGGATCCGTTCTGCCGGTGCGATATTCGTCGGCCCATGGTCGCCGGTCAGCCTCGGCGACTACTGCGCCGGATCGAACCACGTGCTGCCGACTGCCGGCTGCGCCCGGCACTCCAGCGGGCTATCGGTACAGACCTTCCTGCGCGGCATCCACGTCGTGGACTACACCGAGGCTGCGCTGAAGGACGTGTCCGGACCCGTCATCACGCTGGCCAAGGCCGAGAACCTGCCTGCGCACGGTGAGGCCGTCCGGCGGAGGTTCGAGCGGTGAGCGGGAAGAGGATCACACTCGACGATCTGCCGTTGCGGGACAATCTGCGCGGCAAGTCGCCATACGGTGCGCCACAGCTGGCGGTGCCCGTCCGGCTCAACACGAACGAGAACCCGCACCCGCCGACGCAGGCGCTCATCGAGGACGTCGCCGCCTCGGTGCGCGATGCCGCCGCCGAGCTGCACCGCTACCCGGACCGCGACGCCGTCCTGTTACGTGCCGACCTCGCGGCGTACCTGACGGCGCAGATCGGCGTACCGGTGGTCACCGACAACGTCTGGGCGGCAAACGGTTCCAATGAGATCCTGCAGCAGCTGCTGCAGGCCTTCGGGGGGCCCGGCCGCGGTGCCATCGGGTTCGTGCCGTCCTACTCGATGCATCCGATCATCTCCGACGGCACGCAGACCGAGTGGCTGGAGACCAGCCGCGCCGAGGACTTCGGCCTCGACGTCGAGGCCGCCGTTTCGGCGATCGCCGACCGCCGCCCCGATGTCGTGTTCCTGGCCAGCCCGAACAACCCGTCCGGGCAGAGCGTGTCACTCGAGGAGCTTCGCCGGCTGCTCGATGTCGCGCCGGGCGTGGTGATTGTCGACGAGGCGTACGGCGAGTTCTCGTCGCAGCCCAGTGCTGTGCACCTGCTGGCCGACTACCCGGCGAAGCTCATCGTCACGCGCACGATGAGCAAGGCGTTCGCGTTCGCGGGCGGTCGCCTCGGCTACCTGGTCGCCGACCCCGCAGTCATCGACGCGCTGCTGCTGGTGCGGTTGCCCTACCACCTGTCCTCGGTCACGCAGGCCGCCGCACGCGCGGCACTGCGACACGCCGACGACACGCTGGGGAGCGTCGCCACCCTCATCGCCGAGCGCAACCGCGTGTCGGAGGCGTTGACGCGCATGGGATTCCGGGTCATTCCCAGTGACGCGAACTTCGTGCTGTTCGGCGAGTTCGCCGACGCCGCCGCGACGTGGCAGCGCTACCTGGACGCCGGCGTGCTCATCCGAGACGTCGGCATCCCCGGGTTCCTGCGTGCCACCACAGGTCTGGCTGACGAGAACGACGTGCTGCTCGAGACCAGTGCGCCCCTGGCCGAAACCGAACTCACTCGGCCGATTCCGAGTGTCCCCGCGAACCTCCGAGGAGCATCGTGACCCGTCACGCCCGTGTCGAACGCAAGACCAGGGAATCCGACATCGTCGTCGAGCTCGAACTCGACGGCACCGGACAGACCGACATCAGCACCGGTGTGCCGTTCTACGACCACATGTTGACGTCGCTGGGCAGCCACGCGAGCTTCGACCTGACGGTGCGGGCCGTCGGGGATATCGACATCGAGGGGCACCACACCATCGAGGACACCGCCATCGTGCTCGGCCAGGCGCTGGGGCAGGCGCTGGGGGACAAGAAGGGCATTCGTCGATTCGGCGATGCCTTCATCCCGATGGACGAGACGCTCGCGCACGCTGCCGTCGACGTCTCCGGGCGGCCGTACTGCGTCCACACCGGCGAGCCGGATCACATGCTGCACAACACGATTGCCGGCAGCTCGGTGCCCTACCACACCGTCATCAACCGCCACGTCTTCGAGACGCTTGCGATGAACGCGCGGATCGCACTGCACGTCCGCACGCTGTACGGCCGGGATCCGCACCACATCACCGAGGCCCAGTACAAGGCGGTCGCCCGCGCGCTGCGCCAGGCCGTCGAGTTCGATCCGCGGGTCTCGGGTGTGCCGTCCACCAAGGGCAGTCTGTGACCAAGAGATCTGTGGTGGTGCTGGACTACGGGTCGGGCAACCTCCGCTCGGCCCAGCGCGCCCTTGAGCGGGTCGGTGCCGACGTCGAGGTCACGGCCGATCCGGCCGCCGCGGCGGCAGCCGACGGCCTCGTGGTGCCCGGCGTCGGCGCGTACGAGGCGTGCATGACCGGGCTGCGCGCGGTCGGGGGAGACGACATCATCGCCGACCGCCTGGCCAACGACCGGCCCGTGCTCGGTGTGTGCGTGGGGATGCAGATCCTGTTCGCCCGTGGCGTCGAGTTCGGCGTCGAGTCGGTGGGCTGCGGTCGGTGGCCCGGATCGGTCGTGCGCCTGGACGCGCCGGTGGTTCCGCACATGGGGTGGAATGTGGTGGAGCCGCCCGAGACGACCCGACTGTTCGCCGGAATCGACCCCGCGACCAGGTTCTACTTCGTGCACTCCTACGCCGCGCAGGCCTGGGAGGGCGACCCGACGGCCAAGCTGACCTGGGCGACGCACCACGTGCCGTTCCTGGCCGCGGTGGAGGACGGCCCGCTTTGGGCCACGCAGTTCCATCCGGAGAAGAGCGGTGATGCCGGAGCGGCCCTGCTGACCAATTGGCTCAAGGAACTAGGGTGATCTGACGTGCCTGTAAAGACTCCACTCATTCTGCTGCCCGCCGTCGACGTCGTGGACGGAAAGGCCGTCCGCCTCGTCCAGGGGCAGGCCGGTAGCGAGACCGACTACGGCTCCGCGCTCGACGCCGCCCTTGGCTGGCAGCGCGACGGGGCCGAATGGATCCACCTCGTCGACCTCGACGCCGCCTTCGGTCGCGGGTCGAACCGCGAACTTCTCGCCGACGTGATCGGCAAGCTCGATGTCGCCGTGGAACTCTCCGGTGGCATCCGCGACGACGAGTCGCTGGACGCGGCGCTGGCCACCGGCTGCGCCAGGATCAACCTCGGCACGGCCGCACTCGAGAATCCGCAGTGGTGCGCTCGGGTCATCGCCGAACACGGCGAGAAGGTCGCCGTCGGCCTCGACGTCAAGCTCGACCCCGCAGCGCCCGAGGGCGGCTACCGGCTTCGCGGACGTGGCTGGGAGACCGACGGCGGAGACCTGTGGGAGGTGCTGGAACGCCTTGACCGCGAGGGGTGCTCGCGTTTCGTCGTCACCGACGTGACCAAGGACGGCACCCTCAACGGGCCCAACCTGGAACTGCTGGCGGGTGTCGCAGAGCGCACCGGCGTGCCCGTCATCGCCTCCGGTGGAGTGTCGAGCATCGAGGATCTGGAGGCGATCGCCACCCTCACCGACCGTGGTGTTGAGGGCGCCATCGTCGGCAAGGCGCTGTACGCCGGTCGGTTCACATTGCCGCAGGCGCTGTCCGCGGTAAGTCGGTAGGCGATCACCATGGCGCTCGACGAACCTGACCTCGACGCGTTGGTCGTCGCGGCGACGGCGATCCTCGACGAGGCGGCCAAGCCGTTTCTCGCCGGGCATCGCGCACAGTCCGCAGTCCGTAAGCAGGGCAACGATTTCGCCACTGAGGTGGACCTGGCGATCGAACGCCAGGTGGTGGAGGCGTTGGAGTCCGCGACGGGTATCGGCGTCCATGGCGAGGAGTTCGGCGGCGCGCCCATCGACTCGGACATGGTGTGGGTGCTCGACCCCATCGATGGCACCTTCAACTATGCCGCCGGGTCACCGATGGCCGCCATCCTGCTGGGCCTGCTCTCGCGGGGAAAGCCAGTGGCGGGCCTGACCTGGCTTCCGTTCACGGGTAACCGCTACACCGCGACGATCGGTGGACCGCTGCGAGACAACGGGAAACCGCTGCCCGCGCTGGTCCCCAGCCCCCTCGCCGATTCCATCGTCGGCATCCAGACCTTCAACATCGACTCCCGCGGCCGTTTCCCCGGCCGCTACCGCGTTGAGGTGCTGGGGAACCTGAGCCGGGAGTGCTCGCGGGTGCGCATGCACGGCGCGACCGGTGTCGACCTGGCCTACGTTGCGTCCGGTGTGCTGGCTGCGGCCATCAGTTTCGGGTACCACATCTGGGATCACGCCGCCGGTGTGGCGCTGGTGCGCGCCGCCGGGGGCATCGTCACCGACCTGGCCGGCGAACCGTGGACGCCGGAATCGAAATCGGCGCTAGCCGCGGCTCCGGGTGTCCACGAGCGCATGCTCGAGATCGTGGCATCGGCGGGCGCCCCGGAGGACTACCTGTGAACCACCACGAGGGCCTGGCTGTGCGCGTCATCCCGTGCCTGGACGTCGACGACGGTCGGGTGGTCAAGGGTGTCAACTTCGAGAACCTGCGTGATGCAGGCGATCCCGTCGAACTCGCCGCAGTCTATGACGCCGAGGGCGCCGACGAACTGACGTTCCTCGATGTCACCGCGTCCTCGTCGGGCCGGACCACCATGCTGGACGTGGTCCGTCGCACCGCCGAACAGGTCTTCATCCCGCTCACAGTCGGCGGGGGCGTGCGGTCGGTCGCCGACGTCGACGTTCTACTGCGCGCGGGCGCGGACAAGGTGTCAGTCAACACCGCGGCCATCGCGCGCCCCGAACTGCTCGCCGAGCTGTCGCGACACTTCGGCTCGCAGTGCATAGTGCTGTCCGTCGATGCGCGCACGGTGCCAGACGGCGCGGAGCCGACACCGTCGGGCTGGGAGGTCACGACACACGGTGGACGTCGCGGCACTGGCCTCGACGCGGTCGAATGGGCCAGGCGGGGAGCTGAGCTCGGCGTCGGCGAGATCCTGCTCAACTCCATGGACGCTGACGGGACCAAGGCGGGTTTCGACCTCGACATGCTGCGTGCGGTCAGGGCAGCGGTGACGGTGCCCGTGATCGCCAGCGGCGGGGCGGGCGCGGTCGAGCACTTCGCCCCGGCCGTTGACGCCGGCGCCGATGCGGTGTTGGCCGCCAGCGTGTTTCACTTCGGCGAGCTGACGATCGGTCAGGTCAAGGCGGCGATGGCCGAGGACGGGATCGTGGTCCGATGACTCTCACCGCCCGCGATTTCGGCGCGCTGAGGAGCGGTGAGCGCTCCAAACCGCGCCGAAATCGCTCAGGATGGATGGGGGAGTGAGATGAGCCTGGATCCGGCGATCGCGGCGCGGCTCAAACGCGACGCCAACGGCCTGTTCGCCGCCGTCGCGCAGGAACGCTCCACCGGGCAGGTGCTCATGATGGCGTGGATGGACGACGAGGCGCTGGCCCGCACACTCGAGACCCGCAAGGGCACGTACTACTCGCGCTCGCGCGGTCAGTACTGGGTGAAGGGTGAGACTTCCGGCCACACGCAGTACGTGCACTCGGTGCGCCTGGACTGCGACGGTGACACGGTGCTGCTCGAGGTCGATCAGATCGGTGCTGCCTGCCACACCGGTGCGCACACATGCTTCGACGCGGATCTGCTGCTCGGCCCCGAGAGCTGATTATCGCGAGGTCCACTCGCCGCCGTTGACAGCGAAGACCTGCCCGGTGATCTGCCGTGCCTGGGGTGAGGCCAGGAAGGCGACCGTGTTGGCGATGTCGTCAGGGATGCCCGCCCGCTTGGTCATGGTGGCGTCGATGAGCGCCACTTTCCTGTCGTCGGTGAGGACGTCGCGGAAGAACTCGGTGTCAGCGATGTAACCCGGTGAGACGACGTTGGCGGTGATTCCGGTCGGGCCGACCGTGCGTGCCAGATCGACGTTCCACGAGGCGATCGCGGCCTTGGCTGCCCCGTAGGAGCCGGCACCCTTGTCTGCGGCGATCGAGCCGATCGTGATGATCGCGCCGCCGTGGCGCATTGCCGGCAACAGTGCGGTGGTCGTCAGGACGGCCGACATCACGTTGGACTCGAAGTTCGACCGCCACGCGACGGCCACGTCGTCGAGCCCGGAGGGCGCCGCGAGGTCGAAATCAGTGTTCCCACCGGCGTTGTTGACCAGCACATCGATCTCACCCAGCTCACGGGCGAACGCCTCGACGTCAGCGGGTCGTGAGGCGTCGAAACTATGCGCCGAGACGTCCCCGTCGATCTCGGCGACCGCCTGATCCAGGACAGCACCGCGGCGGCCGGTGATGATCACGCGCGCACCGTCACCGGCGAAGCGGGCCGCGATAGCCCTTCCGATACCCGTCCCGCCGCCCGTCACTACGACCGTCTTCTGCATGAGCTCTCCTCCTGAGATATGGTTTAGACCTAAACGTACACCCTGATCTGAGAGGTCTGCGATGGAGCTGGATCCTGAGGACTCGGTGGACGCGATCGCGCTGGCATGGCTGCGTGAGCGCCCGCAGACCCCAGTCGACTCGATTGGAATCGTCACCCGCCTATGGCATGCCGCCAAACTCCTGGGCGATGACCGGGCCCGACTCCTGCGTGAGGCTGGCGCCGACGCGGCGACGTTGGACCTGCTGTCCACGCTGCGCCGTAGCGGGCCGCCGTATCGACTCACCACTCGAGAACTCGCCGACGCTGCACTCATCACTGCCGGTGCCATCACGCAGCGCGTTGATCGAGCCGAACGACAGGGTTTGGTGACGCGCTCAGCCCAGGGCGAGGGATCACGTCGCGTCGATGTCGAACTCACCGACCTCGGGCACGCCACCGTTGAACGACTCGTGGACGCCGTGCTGGAGCGAGAACTCGCCTTGCTCGACGGGTTTCCCGCTGACGAGGTCGAGCAACTCAACAGTCTTCTGCGCCAACTCCTCAGCGCGCTGCACACATCGCTGGGCGACCGCCGTCCGGGCCACGTGGGCGAATTGTAGGAGTCCCGTCACGCTGTCACCGCTTCCACTGGGCGGAGCAATACGGCGCTGATCGCACCGCCGCAGAGTGCGACGGCGCCGCAGGCGATCAGCGCAGTGACCACGCCGCCGGTCGTGCTGCCGCTCACGTGGGCGGTCTGGCTGAGGGCGCCGCATAGTGCGATGCCGATGGTCAGCCCGAGTTGGCGGGCGGCATTGGCTGCTGCGGCGGCAGTTCCCGCACGCGCTGGCGGCACCGATGCCGCGGCCACCGCAGGCAGGACGGGGGACACGATGCCAGCACCAATGCCCGTCACCGCAAGCATGGCGATCACGGTCGTCCAGTCCGGCCACGCCAAAAGGGCGGCGCCGGTGAGACATGCCAGGCCCGTCAGCAGCGTTCCTCCGCCGAGCACCCAGCTGCGGGGTGCGTCGTGAAGCCGAGCGCTGACCATCAGCGACACCAGGATGAAGGCAACGAGCTGAATGGTGAGGACTAAGGCGGCCCGCAGTGGGCTCATCGCCTGCTCGGTCTGCAGCCACCGCGCCAGCACCGGCAGTGCCGCGAAAGCAGCGAAGTAGTAGGCGAATCCGACGAGGAGAACGGCTGTGAACTCGCGAGTGGCGAACAGGCTCGGGGGCAGCGCCGGATGGACAGCGCGGCGTTGGGATGGGACGAACGAACAGATCGATGCCAAGGCCACCACACCGCCACCGATGGTTCCTGGTGACATCCAGCCGTTTTCACCGCCGTTGATCACGGCGTAGGTGGTCCCGCCCATCGCCGTGGTGACGAGCGTTGTTCCCAGGACGTCCACGCGTACTCGGCGTGGGCGCTCCCGCGCCAACGAGATCGAACCGATCGCCACGGCGAGCGCGCACACCGGCAAGGCTCCGAGAAACAGCCAGCGCCACGAGACGAATTGTGTGACGGCGCCGCCCGCGATGGTGCCGACGGTGCTGCCGGCGCCGGCGACCGCACCCCACACCGCGAACGCGATCCCGCGGGTGCGCCCCGTGTAGCACTGCGTCAGCAGAGGTACGGCGGTGGCGAAGATCGCCGCGCCACCGATGCCTTGAGCCGCGCGCGCCACAGCGAGCATGCCGCCTGAAGTTGCCACCGCACACGCCACCGACGCCGCACAGAACGCGACAAGGCCGGTCAGGAAGAGCCGCCGGTGGCCGAGGCGGTCTCCAAGAGTCCCCATGGCCAACACGAGGGCCGCCAGCCCGAGGGTGTAGACGTCGATGATCCACTGGGATAACGCGAATCCGGCGCCGAGGTCGTCAGCGATGGTTGCGGCGCTGACCGTCACGATGGTGGTGTAGGCAAGCAACACGAATGTCGCCAGACAACACGCCAGCAGCGGGCGCCAATCGGTGGGCTCGCTAGCGGCGATGCGGCCAGCACCAACGGATTCGTGGGGGTTCGACGGCATGACGCCACGGTGATGTAATGACCTTGTGCGTGTAAACCCTTACATCGAGCCGCTGCTGCAGAACGTGACCGATTTGCTCAATCGACCCGCGTCGACGCCGGCCGACCTGGAGGACCGATGGACCTCACGGGGCATGCCTGCGCAACGTCACGCCACCACCGACGACCTACGAGGGGTGCGCGAGTTCCTACTCGGGTGGGAGGACGTCGTCGACGCCGGCACCGAACACGAGCGGGTGAGAGTGCTCAACGACCTGCTGGATCGCTTCACCGCGAGCCCGTCCATCACCGACCACGACGGCAGCGGCTGGCACCTGCACTACCGCGACCCGGACGCGGGTTTCGCGGCGACCCTTGCCGGTGCCACCACCGCTGCCGCCGCCCAATACCTCACTGATCGGGGGATGCATCGCATCCGCCGGTGCGCGCGCACGGACTGCGCCAACGCCCTGGTCGACTTCAGTCGGCCAGGCACGCAGAGGTACTGCAGCCACAGCTGCGCCAACCGCGATGCCGTCCGCCGACACCGCGCTGCGTCGTCGCGCTGACCTGCCAGCTGGCGGGTCAGACCCCGAAGCGGCTGGCCTTGGCGCGGGCTGTCCACCTGCCGTCGGAGAAGCCGACCTGCACCGGGTGATCGAACGCCGCGCTGACGTTGTCGGTGGTGACGACGTCGTGGGCGGCCCCCGCCGCCACGGTGCGACCCTCGGCGATCAGCAGTGCGTGCGTCGTTGTGGTCGGCAGCTCCTCGAGGTGATGGGTGACCAGGATGGACGCTACGTCGGGGTGCGTCTGATCCAGCGAGTCCATCGTCTCCAGAAGCTGTTCGCGGGCAGCGACATCGAGCCCGGTGGTCGGCTCGTCGAGTAGCAGCAGTCGAGGCTCCGAGATCAGCGCCCGGGCGATCAGTGTGCGTCCCCGTTCGCCCTGGGACAGGGTCGGCCATCGGTCATCGGCCTTGTGCGCCAGGCCGACTGAGGCGAGCATGGCGTCGGCGCGGTCGAGTTCGTCGGGGCTGGGCGTCCAGCGCATCGGCAGGTCGATCGTCGCGGTGATGCCGGTCAACGCGACCTCACGGATCGTCAGCGAGGACTGCAGTCGATGACGCGGATTCACGTGCCCGATGGAGTGCCGTAGCTGGGCCAACTCCACGTGGCCCATCTGCTCGCCCAGCACCCGCACCATGCCCGACGTCGGAAACACCACGGCCGCACAAAATCCCAGCAGCGTGCTCTTTCCCGCGCCGTTGGGGCCGAGCAGCGCCCAGTGCTCGCCGGCGCCCACGGTGAGTGAGATGCCGCCGATGATCTGCTTGCCGTCGCGGCGGAATGTGACATCGGTCAGCTCGAGAACCGCGTTCACGAAAAGCCCTCCTTCAGCTTGGTCAGATGAGTTCTGCTCGACGCCGCTGCGGCAGCGGGGTTGCGGGCGATGATCGCGTCGGCCAGCTGCTGATGCAGGGCGTGGTCGCACGGCTCTGACTCGATCGGTCGAATCTTGAGCATGTCGATCATCGCCAGCCGCAGCCGCGGCAGGAACGCGTCGAACAATTGGATCAGCACATCGTTGTGGGCCGCGGAGATCACGGCGCGGTGAAACGCCATATCGGCGTCCACGTGGTCGGGCCCCGACTGGCCGAGTGCGCCGCGGGCGGCCAGGGTGCGACGGATCGCGCGCAGATCGTCGGGGGTCCGTCGGGTCGCAGCCAGCGCTGCAGCCTCGGCCTCGATCGCGATACGGGCCTCGATCACTGAGGCGATGGTCGACCGCCGAAGCACGGTGTCCCAGTCCTCGGCGGTATCCAGCGCGGTGACGAAAACCCCGGCGCCCTGTCGGCTGTCGAGGACCCCTCTGCCGGCGAGCTCGCGGATGGCCTCGCGCAGGGTGGAGCGGCCGACGCCGAGTTGGGCCGCCAGCGTGGTCTCGCCGGGGAGCCGATGACCCAGCGGCCATTCCCCATCACGGATGCGGGCCAGCAGCAGCTGTGCCGTCTGCGCTGCCAGCGGATGCCGCTGTACCTGGACGATCATGCCCACCACTCTACTTGTCTGAGGAGTTGTGTATAGTTCGGGCATCATGACGCGCTTCCTCCTGCTTAGTCGCCGCAGCAGGGCCTGACCGACCGGCCCCTGCTGTGGGGCTTTGTTGCGCCGGTCGAATTCAGGCAAGAGCAGACCAGAAAGCGCACACCATGAGCATCAACGCATTTCCCACCATCGACACCCCCACGGGCGAGGCCCCGGGCCCGGCGTGGAACCGGCAGCGACACTCCCAGATGCCCTCGCATCGCTATGCCAGCATCTATGACCGGGTGGATGTGCCACTCGCCGAACGGCATTGGCCCACATCGCGAATCGCCGAAGCCCCCTTGTGGGTTCCGGTCGACCTGCGCGACGGCAACCAGGCACTGGCCGAACCCATGGACCCGGCGCGCAAGCGGCGGTTCTTCGAGCTGCTGGTCGCCATGGGTTACAAGGAGATCGAGGTCGGCTACCCCTCGGCGTCGCAGACCGATTTCGACTTCGTTCGGCTGCTGGCCGAAACCGATATCGCCCCATCGGACGTCGCCATCGTCGTGTTCACCCCGGCCCGCCGCGACCTCATCGAGCGCACCGTGGCCGCCGTACACGGGATCAGCAACGAGGTGGTCATCCACATGTACACCGCAACCGCGCCGGTATGGCGAAACACCGTGCTCGGCAAGGACCGTGCGGAACTGCGCGAGTTGATCCTGTCCGGTGGACGCGATGTCCTGGAGTTCGCCGGTGACCTGCCCAACGTCCGGTTCGAGTTCTCTCCGGAGGTCTTCAACCTGACCGAACCCGATTACGTGCTGGAGCTGTGTGATGCCATGACGAGTCTCTGGCAGGCCACCGCGGAGCGCCCGGTGATCCTGAATCTGCCGGCCACGGTCGAGGTCGCCACCCCGAACGTGTACGCCGACCAGATCGAGTACATGCACCGCAATCTGTCTGACCGCGACAGCGTGATCCTGTCGGTGCACCCCCACAACGACCGCGGCACCGGCATCGCCTGCGCCGAACTGGCGCTGCTCGCCGGTGCGCAACGCGTCGAGGGCTGCGTCTTCGGCAACGGCGAACGCACCGGCAACGTCGACATCGCCACCTTGGCGCTCAACCTGCACGCGCAGGGCGTCGACCCGATGATCGACTTCTCCGATATCGACGAGATCGCCCGCACCGTCGCGCACTGCACTCGCATGCCGATCCACGAGCGGCACCCCTACGTCGGTGATCTGGTGCACACGGCGTTCTCCGGCACTCACCAGGATGCCATCAAGAAGGGTCTGGCCGAGCACCGCGCCCGCGCAGTCGACTCGGGTCGATCCGAGAGTGAAATCGATTGGCAAGTGCCCTATTTGCCGATCGATCCGGCTGATATCGGCCGCACCTACGACGCGGTGATACGGGTGAACTCGCAGTCCGGCAAGGGGGGCGTCGCCTATCTGCTGTCCACGGAGTACGGCCTGGACTTGCCGCGCCGGCTCCAGATCGACTTTGCCCGCCACGTTCAGGCGCACGCCGACGACACCGGGGAGGAGATCACCGCAGCCGAGTTGTTCGACCTCTTCGAGGCGACCTACTTCGACGCCCACGGTCCGGTGGAGCTGAAGGACTGGCGCACCGGCAGCGATACGGACACCGAGATCACCCTGTGCGTCGACGGCCGCACCACCCGCAGCGCACACAGCGGTATCGGTCCGGTGGACGCGTTGAGCCGGGCACTGGCCGATATCGGGCGACCCGTGGAGATACTCGGGTTGACCCAGCAGTCCATCGGCAGCACCGCGGTCAGCTACCTGGAGTATCGAACCGGCGGTGTGACCGGTTGGGCGTGCGGGCGCAGCGACTCGGTGCCTGCCGCCTCGATGGCGGCGGTGATCCGCGCCGTCAACGCGCCTTGAGAACCTCCAGCGCCTTGTCGGCGTGGCTGTCCATGCTGAGTTCGCTCGCGATGACCTCGAGAACGGTGCGATCGGTGTCGATGACGAATGTGGTGCGCTTGACCGGCATCAGCTTGCCGAGCAGCCCGCGCTTGACGCCGAACTTCGTGGCCACCACACCATCGGAGTCCGACAGCAGCGGGTAGTCGAAGTTCTGTTGCTCGGCGAACTTTGCCTGCTTGGCCACGGCATCCGTGCTGATCCCGACCCTGCTGGCACCCACAGCGGCGAACTCGCCGGCGAGGTCCCGGAAGTGACAGGCCTCCTTGGTGCAGCCCGGTGTCATGGCCGCTGGGTAGAAGAACAGCACCACTGGTCCGTCGGCCAGCAGGCTGGTCAGATTGCGCACCGTGCCTGTCTGGTCGGGCAGCTCGAACTCGTCGACGCGGTCGCCACGTTTCATGGAGGTCACGCTACGCCCAGCTGATTTTGGGATGGGTGCGCCCGGTCTGGGAGGATTGGCCCGTGCAACCTCGTCCTCCGGTCGATTCGCTCCACCCCGCCGGACCCCGTTCCGACCTCGCCGTGACCACGTCGCGCGAGGACTTCCGGGCGCTGGCCGCCGGGCACCGAGTCGTGCCCGTGACGCGCAAGGTGCTGGCCGACAGCGAGACGCCGCTGTCGGCGTACCGCAAGCTCGCCGCCAACCGCCCCGGAACGTTCCTCCTGGAATCCGCGGAGAACGGTCGGTCGTGGTCGCGCTGGTCGTTCATCGGCGCGGGGGCACCGTCGGCGTTGACGATCCGCGACGGCGAGGCGATCTGGTTGGGTGTGACCCCGCGCGACGCCCCGAGCGGCGGTGATCCGTTGCAGGCGCTGCGCAGCACGCTGGATCTGCTCGAGACCGCCGCACTGCCGGGTCTGCCGCCGTTGTCGAGCGGTCTTGTCGGTTTCTTCGCCTACGACTTCGTGCGGCGCCTCGAGCGGCTGCCCGAACTGGCCGTTGACGACTTGAAGCTGCCTGACATGCTTCTGCTGCTGGCCACCGACATCGCGGCCGTGGACCACCACGAGGGCACCATCACCCTCATCGCGAACGCGGTGAACTGGAACGGCACCGATGAGCGCGTCGACTGGGCCTATGACGACGCGGTGGCGCGCCTCGACATCATGACCGCGGCACTGGCCGAGCCGATTCGCTCCACCGTGGCCACATTCAGCAGGCCCGAGCCGGAGCCCCGGGCCCAGCGCACCATGGCCGAGTACACCGCGATCGTCGACAAGCTGGTGGGCGATATCGAAGCCGGTGAGGCATTCCAGGTGGTGCCGTCGCAGCGCTTCGAGTTGGACACCGCCGCCGACCCCCTCGACGTCTACCGGATGCTGCGGGTGTCCAACCCGAGTCCCTACATGTACCTGCTGAACGTGCCCAACGCTGCTGGTGAACTGGAATTCTCGGTGGTCGGCTCCAGCCCGGAGGCGCTGGTGACGGTGATCGACGGCAAGGCGACGACGCATCCGATCGCCGGTACCCGGTGGCGGGGCGCCGACGAGGAGGAGGACGTGCTCCTCGAGAAGGACCTGCTCAACGATGAGAAGGAGCGCGCCGAGCACCTCATGCTGGTGGATCTCGGCCGCAACGACCTCGGGCGCGTATGCGTGCCCGGAACGGTCCGGGTGGAGGACTACAGCCACATCGAGCGCTACAGCCACGTCATGCACCTGGTGTCGACCGTGACCGGATCTCTCGCGGCCGACAAGACCGCGCTGGACGCCGTCACGGCCTGCTTCCCGGCGGGCACGTTGTCGGGTGCCCCGAAGGTTCGGGCCATGGAGCTCATCGAAGAGGTCGAGAAGACCCGCCGCGGGCTCTATGGCGGGGTGCTCGGATATCTGGACTTCGCGGGCAACGCGGACTTCGCGATCGCCATCCGGACGGCCTTGATGCGCAATGGCACCGCTTACGTCCAGGCGGGCGGGGGAGTCGTGGCCGATTCCAATGGCCCCTACGAGTACAACGAGGCAGCCAACAAGGCGCGCGCGGTGCTCAACGCCATCGCCGCGGCGGGAACGCTGACCGAGCCATGACCCGAATCGCGCAACTGTTGCTGGTGCTCGCCGCGGCGGGCCTGTGGGTGGCGTCGCGGATGACCTGGGTGGTTCTCGAGTCCGCGGACGGACTGGGGCCGCAGCGGACGACAGCGGTATCGGGGGCGACGTGGGCGGCGGCGCTGGTGCCGGTCGCGGCGCTGCTGGTGGCGGCGGCCCTGGCGCCGCTGGCCGTTCGGGGATGGGCACTACGCGTGGTGGCGCTGCTCGTCGCTGTGGTCAGCGCCGGTGTCGCGTACATGGGCCTATCGCTGTGGGTGGAGGCCGACGTCGCCGGGTACGCGGCCACAGCGGCGGATGTGCCGATCGTCTACCTGGTCGGCAGCGAGCGCCACGTCTGGGGTGGGGTGCTTACCCTGGTTGCTGCGGTAGGCACGCTGCTCGCGGCCGTGCTGTTGCTGCGCGCGGCTGTGCGGGCGGGTGCGACGCCGACGAAGTACGCCGCGCCCGCGGCCAGACGCGAGGCGGCGTCGAAGGAGAGTTCTGTTGACGGGACGACGGGGGATGGGATGTCGGAACGAATGATCTGGGATGCACTTGACGAGGGGCGCGACCCGACGGTCGAGCCCACTGAGGGTCGGTGACGTCACATGCCAAGGTGGCGGTTAGGCTTCGACACAGAACTAAATCCGGCGGCACCCCGGTGCCCTGGTAACTCTCGGAAGGACATCGGCTCATGAGTTCGGCCAATGTGCTCGACTCCATCATCGAGGGAGTGCGCGCCGACGTCGCTGCCCGCGAGGCCGAACTGAGCCTGGCCGAAGTCAAGGCGAAGGCCAAGGACACCGCGCCAGCCCGTGACGTCCTGGCGGCGTTCCGCGAGCCGGGCATCGGCGTCATCGCCGAGGTGAAGCGGGCCAGTCCGTCTCGCGGCGCACTGGCGTCCATCTCCGACCCCGCCGAACTCGCGCGTGCCTATGAGTCCGGCGGCGCACGGGTTATCAGCGTGCTGACCGAAGAGCGCCGTTTCAACGGTTCGCTCGACGACCTCGACGCGGTACGGGCGGCAGTGTCGATTCCGGTGCTGCGCAAGGACTTCATCATCGGGCCGTACCAGATCCACGAGGCGCGTGCGCATGGCGCGGACATGGTGCTGCTGATCGTCGCCGCGCTGGAGCAGTCGGTTCTGGTGTCGATGATCGATCGCACCGAGTCACTCGGCATGACTCCTCTCGTGGAGGTGCACACCGAGGAGGAGGCCGACCGCGCACTGCAGGCCGGTGCCCGCGTGATCGGCGTCAATGCAAGAAATCTCAAGACCCTCGAGGTCGACCGGGACTGCTTTGCACGGATCGCCCCCGGGCTTCCGTCGAACGTGATCCGAGTCGCCGAGTCCGGCGTCCGCGGTACCGCGGATCTGTTGGCCTACGCCGGAGCGGGCGCCGATGCCGTCCTCGTCGGTGAGGGCCTGGTGACCAGCGGCGATCCGCGCAGTGCTGTCGCGGACCTCGTCACCGCCGGTACCCACCCGTCCTGCCCCAAACCCGCCCGCTGACGCCGACGCTGGCGATGTACGGCTTGCGTGAAGAGCGGAACGGGGCGATGAGCCGCGTGCGCAAAGAGAAGAGAAAATGGCTGATCTAGCCGGTCCCAAGCTGCCGCGATCCAGTGCAGCCGTGGCCGAACCCACCGTCCACGACCCCGATCAGCGGGGTCATTTCGGCGCGTACGGCGGACGGTTGGTCGCCGAAGCCTTGATGGCGGTGATCGAGGAGGTCACCGCCGCCTATGAGAAGGCGCGGACCGATCAGACGTTCCTCGATGAGCTGGACCGCCTGCAGTGCCACTACACCGGGCGGCCCTCGCCGCTGTATGAGGCCACCCGGCTCAGTGAGCACGCAGGCGGAGCCCGACTGTTCCTGAAGCGAGAAGACCTCAACCACACGGGATCTCACAAGATCAACAACGTGCTGGGTCAGGCCCTGCTGGCCAAGCAGATGGGCAAGACGCGCGTTATCGCCGAGACCGGCGCTGGGCAGCACGGCGTGGCGACCGCGACGGCGTGTGCGCTGCTCGGTCTGGACTGCGTGGTCTACATGGGTGCGGTCGACACCGCGCGCCAGGCCCTCAACGTGGCCCGGATGCGGCTGCTCGGTGCCCGCGTGGTCTCCGTCGAGTCGGGGTCCAAGACCCTCAAGGACGCCATCAACGAGGCGTTCCGTGACTGGGTGACCAACGCCGACGCCACCTACTACTGCTTCGGAACCGCGGCCGGACCGCACCCCTTCCCGACGATGGTCCGCGACTTTCAACGCGTCATCGGTCTGGAGGCCCGTGCTCAGATCCAGCATCAAGCCGGCCGTCTCCCGGACGCGGTGACCGCCTGTGTTGGTGGCGGATCGAACGCGATTGGCATCTTTCACGCGTTCATCGACGATCCCGGGGTTCGACTTGTCGGCTACGAGGCGGCCGGTGACGGCGTCGAGACAGGCAGGCACGCGGCCACGTTCACCGGCGGCTCGCCCGGGGCGTTCCAGGGCTCGTTCTCCTACCTGCTTCAGGACGACGACGGTCAGACCATCGAATCGCATTCGATCTCAGCGGGTTTGGACTATCCCGGGGTCGGTCCCGAGCACGCATACCTCAAGGACATCGGCCGTGCCCAGTACGAGCCGATCACCGACACCGAGGCGATGGACGCGTTCGCGCTGTTGTGTCGCACCGAGGGAATCATCCCGGCGATCGAGTCCGCGCACGCAGTGGCGGGGGCGTTGAAGCTCGGTGTCGAACTCGGCCCCGGCGCGATCGTTCTGGTCAACCTCTCGGGCCGCGGCGACAAGGACGTCGAGACCGCGGCGAGTTGGTTCGGACTTCTCGACGAACAGGATGAGACCGAATGACGACGAGTCGGCTGTCCGGTCTGTTCTCGACATGCCGCGCGGAGAACCGCTCGGCACTCATCGGGTACCTGCCGACGGGGTACCCCGATGTCGCGACGTCGATCGACGCGATGGTGGCGATGACCCAGGCGGGCTGCGACATCGTCGAGGTCGGAGTCGCCTACTCCGATCCCGGAATGGACGGCCCGACCATCGCGGCGGCCACCGAGGCCGCGCTGCGCGGCGGGGTGCGAGTTCGTGACGCCCTGAAGGCCGTCGAGGCGATCAGCAGCGCCGGTGGCAGTGCGGTCGTGATGACGTACTGGAACCCCGTGCTCAAGTGGGGGGTCGAAGCCTTCGCCCGCGACCTGGCCTCGGCCGGTGGCCTCGGCCTCATCACGCCTGACCTGATCCCCGACGAGGCCGAGGAGTGGATTCGGGCCTCCGACGAGCACAACCTGGACCGCATCTTCCTGGTGGCGCCGTCCTCCACGCCGGAGCGGTTGGCCGCGACGGTGGACGCGTCACGCGGATTCGTCTACGCGGCATCGACGATGGGCGTCACCGGTGCACGTGATGCCGTCTCGAATGCGGCACCGGAGTTGGTGAGCCGCGTCAAGGCCATCTCGGATATCCCGGTCGGTGTCGGGTTGGGCGTGCGCTCGCGCGACCAGGCCGCTGAGATCGGCGCCTACGCGGACGGCGTCATCGTGGGGTCGGCGCTGGTGTCGGCCCTCGAGGAGGGTCTCGCCACGTTGAGGGCATTGACAGAAGAACTGGCCGACGGAGTGCGACAGAGGATTACAGCGTGACCGCAACGGTACTGGCGTATCTTCCCAGCCCGGCACAGGGCGTGTGGCATCTCGGGCCGGTACCGATTCGCGCGTACGCGCTCTGCATCCTGGTCGGCATCGTCGCAGCCCTGATCATCGGGGACCGGCGCTGGGTGGCTCGCGGTGGCGAGCAGGGCGTCATCTACGACATCGCGCTGTGGGCGGTGCCGTTCGGCCTGCTCGGCGGCCGGCTGTACCACGTCATCACCGATTGGACGACCTACTTCGGCGCCGACGGCAAGGGTTTTGGTGCGGCACTGCGCATCTGGGACGGTGGCCTCGGCATCTGGGGTGCGGTCGCGCTCGGAGGTGTTGGCGCATGGATCGCGTGCCGAAGGCGGGGAATCCCGTTGCCTGCCTTCGGAGATGCCATCGCGCCGGGCATCGTGCTCGCGCAGGCGATCGGACGACTGGGCAACTACTTCAATCAGGAACTCTTCGGCCAGGCCACGACCGTGCCGTGGGGCCTCGAGATCTATGAGCGTCGCAATGCCGCCGGTGCGCTCGACTCGCTCAACGGGGTGTCGACGGGCCGGCTGATCGAGGTCGTCCATCCGACGTTCCTCTATGAGCTGCTCTGGAACCTGCTGGTCTTCGCAGTGTTGATCTGGGTGGATCGGCGCTTCAAGATCGGCCATGGCAGGTTGTTCGCGCTCTACGTCGCGGGCTACTGCATGGGCCGGTTCTGGATCGAACTGATGCGCAGCGACTACGCGACGACGATCGCCGAGACCGGGATCCGAGTCAACACATTCACGTCCACGTTCGTCTTCATTGGCGCGGTGGTCTACATCATGCTCGCGCCAAAGGGTCGCGAGGATCCCGCGACGCTCAAGGGCCACGACTACGACGAATCGCTTCTCGACGAGGTGGGCGAGGAACTCGTTGCCGTCGCCGCGACCAGCGGAATCGTCGCTGCGGCCAAGGTGGCCGGTGCCGAGGACGAGGCTGCCGAGCACGAGTCGGAAGCCGAGGAGATCGACGCCGAGTCGCTCGAACCCGACGTCGCTCTGGATGACGCGGACGACGTTGCCGAGGACGAGGCTGAGGAGGCCGAGGCCGCCGACGAAGCCGAACCCGCTGAACTCGCCGAGTCCGATGACGAATCCGAGGCATCCGCCGTTGCCGTTGAGGGCACCGAGGTAGCCGAGGCGCTCGAGGCTGAGGTTGAACCTGAGGCTGAGGCTGAGGCTGACTCGGGCGAACCTGCCGAGGAGCCTGCGCCCGAGGAAGGGCTGGGCTCGGTGGATGCCGATGAGGTTGTTGCGGCTGAGGGTGATGTGGCCGAGGTGCGCGAGGCTGCTGTCGAGGGTGAGCAGGAGGCGGAGTCGCTGGCTGAGGACGTGGCTGCTGAGGCCGACGCCGAGTCCGACGAGTCTGACGAAGCTGCCGCCGACGAGACCGAGACCGAGCCTGCTGAGGAGCCTGCGCCCGAGGAGGGTCTGGGTTCGGTGGATGCGGATGAGGTTGTTGCGGCTGAGGGTGATGTGGCCGAGGTGCGCGAGGCTGCTGTCGAGGGTGAGCAGGAGGCGGAGTCGCTGGCTGAGGACGTCGCTGCTGAGTCCGACACCGAGTCCGACGAAGCTGTCGCCGCTGAGACCGATACCGACGCCGATACCGACGCCGAGACCGAGACCGAACCCGAGACCGAGACCGAGCCTGCTGAGGAGCCTGCGCCCGAGGAGGGTCTGGGTTCGGTGGATGCGGATGAGGTTGTTGCGGCTCAGGATGACGTTGCCGAGGTGCATGAGGCTGCTGTCGAGGGTGAGCAGGAGGGGGAGTCGCTGGTTGAGGACGTGGCTGCTGAGGCCGACGCCGAGTCCGACGAGTCTGACGAAGCTGTCGCCGACGAGACCGAACCCGAGTCCGAGACCGAGCCTGCTGAGGAGCCTGCGCCCGAGGAGGGTCTGGGTTCGGTGGATGCGGATGAGGTTGTCGCGGCTGAGGGTGACGCTGCCGAGGTGCATGAGGCTGCTGTCGAGGGTGAGCAGGAGGCGGAGTCGCTCGCCGAGGAAGTGGCAGATGAGGCCACCGACGCGACCGACGCCGACGCGCCTGCCGCCGAGACCGTTACGCCAGCGGTCGAGGCCGAAGAACCGCGTCGCCGGTGGTGGCGCCGCAGGGGATAACGCCTGCGGTCGCACTGACCCGGCCTTGGTTCTGGCATGCTGAATGTCATGACCGAACCGCAGTCCGGCGGCCGGGAGGACTGGACCGCGTCGTCCATGCCGCCGCCCCCTCCGCCCCAGGGCTATCCGCCTCAGGGCTACCCGACGCAGTACCCGCCGCCCCCCGGCGCGTACTACGACCCGACGGCGCCGTACGGCAGACATCCAATGACTGGCGAGCCGTTCTCGGAGAAGTCGAAGATCGTCGCGGGGCTCCTGCAGCTGCTCGGCTTGCTCGGGCTGGTCGGGATAGGCCGCATGTACCTCGGGCAGGTGGGCCTCGGCATCCTTCAGCTCGTCGTCGGCCTCGTCACGTGCGGTATCGGCGCATTCATCTGGGGCATCGTCGATGCCGTGTTGATCCTGACCGACAAGGTCCGTGACCCACAGGGGCGTCCGCTCCGCGATGGCACCTAGCGTCACTGCCAACCCGAGACGGGTCGCTTCCGCGCTGGGCGCCGGTGCGCTGCTCGCGGGCGGGCTGACCTACATCGGTCTGGCCGACCCGCACCGACCCGGATTCCTGTTCCCCCTCTGTCCCTTCTACGCGCTGACGGGGTGGTACTGCCCGGGATGTGGCGGCATCCGCATGACCCACGACGTGCTCACCGGCGACATCTCCGCGGCGGTGACGGACAACGTCTTCGCGCTCGTCGGCATCCCGATGCTGGTCCTCTGGCTGGTGGTGCGGTGGCGGCTGGGACGACCGCTGATGCCGCGATCGGCGGTGGTGACGCTGGTCGGTGCGGTCATCGTGTGGACGGTCGTGCGGAACTGGCCGCGCTTCCCGCTGGTGCCGACCTTCGTCGGAGGGTGACCCCGCAGCCCCGCTGATACAATCGGCCTTCGGGCCGGTGAAGTCCCGGAAAGAACTTTTCCGGACTGCGGAGGTACGTCCAATGCTGTTCTCGGCATTGCCCGAAACACAGGGTCTCTACGATCCCGAGCACGAGTCGGACTCGTGCGGTGTCGCCATGATCGTCGACATTCAGGGGCGTCGTTCGCATTCCATCGTCGCCGATGGACTGACCGCGCTCGAGCACCTCGAACATCGCGGCGCGGCAGGCGCCGAGCCCAACAGCGGTGACGGGGCCGGCATCCTGCTGCAGCTGCCCATCGAACTGCTGCGCGACGTCGTCGACTTCGCGTTGCCCGAGTCCGCACCGGACGGCTCAAACACTTTCGCTGCCGGAATCTGCTTCCTGCCAATCGATCCCGTCACGCGGATCGCGGCACGCGAGCGCATCGACCAGATCGCGGCGGAGGAGGGACTTGAGGTCCTCGGGTGGCGTGAGGTCCCGATCGATCCAGACGGTGCTCAGGTCGGTGACACGGCGCTCGGCTGTCTGCCCCACATGTCCCAGTTGTTCGTCACCGCACCGGAACTCGACGGCGTCAGGCCCGGTGGAATCGACCTGGACCGTCGGGTCTATCCGCTGCGCAAGCGCGCAGAGGCGAGTCCCGACGAACTCCAGGTGTACTTTCCGTCGCTGTCCAGTCGCACCATGGCCTACAAGGGCATGCTCACCACGATGCAGCTGCCCCGGTTCTTCCCGGACCTCCGAGATGAACGGTGCCGCAGCGCGATTGCGATCGTGCACAGCCGGTTCTCCACCAACACGTTCCCCTCGTGGCCGTTGGCCCATCCGTTTCGGTTCGTCGCCCACAACGGCGAGATCAACACCGTGCGCGGTAACCGCAACCGTATGCGTGCACGCGAGGCGACACTGGCGAGCGCCCGCATCCCCGGCGACCTGAGCAGGCTCTCACCCGTCTGTACGCCCGGAGCGTCGGACTCCGCGACCTTCGACGAGGTGCTGGAACTGTTGCACCTCGGTGGGCGGAGCCTGCCGCATGCCGTGATGATGATGATCCCGGAGGCGTGGGAGAACAACACCACGATGGATCCGCGGCGCAGGGCGTTCTGGCAGTTCCACGCCTCGCTTATGGAGCCGTGGGACGGACCTGCGTGTGTGACCTTCACGGACGGCTCGGTGGTCGGAGCGGTCTTGGACCGCAACGGGTTACGCCCCGGACGCTGGTGGCGCACGATCGACGACCGGATCATCCTGGCCAGCGAGAGCGGTGTGTTGGACGTACCGTCGGCCGAGATCGTGGCCAAGGGCCGCCTGGAACCGGGCAGGATGTTCCTCATCGACACGGCCGCGGGCCGGATCGTGTCCGATGACGAGGTCAAAGACCAACTGGCCGCCGCGGAGGCCTACGGCGAGTGGCTGCACGCCGGTCTTCTCGACCTCAAGACACTGCCCGACCGGGCGCGCGTGCGACCCAACCACGAATCCGTCGTGCGCAGGCAGATCTCCTTCGGCTACACCGAGGAGGAGCTGCGGATCATGCTGACGCCGATGGCAGCCTCCGGTGCCGAACCGCTGGGATCCATGGGCACCGACACCCCAGTCGCGGTGCTCTCACAGCGGTCGCGGCTTCTCTACGACTACTTCGTCGAACTCTTCGCTCAGGTCACGAACCCGCCGCTGGACGCCATCCGCGAAGAGGTCGTGACGTCGATGGCACGCGTCATGGGTCCCGAGCAGAACCTGCTGGAACCGTCGGCGGCGTCGTGTCGCCAGATCGTGTTGAGCAGGCCGGTTCTGGACAATGACGAACTCAACAAGATCGTCCACATCAATGACGACGGTGAGCAGCCCGGTCTCAAGACAAAGGTGCTGCGTGCGCTCTATGACGTGGAGCGTGGCGGTGAGGGTCTCGCCGAGGCGCTGGAGGAGCTGCGCGTCCGGGCCAGCGCGGCGATCGCGCGGGGGGCCAGGACGTTGGTCATCTCCGATCGCGACTCCGACCACACCAAGGCGCCGATCCCGTCGCTGCTGGCGGTGTCGTCGGTGCACCACCACCTGGTCCGCACCAGGGAGCGCACCAGGGTCGCGCTGGTGGTCGAGAGCGGTGACGCCCGCGAGGTGCACCACATCGCCATGCTGATCGGATTCGGCGCGGCGGCGGTGAACCCCTATCTGGCCTTCGAGTCGATCGAGGATCTGGTTCGCGAGGGTGAGCTCACCGGAATCGAGTCGTCGACCGGCGTCCGCAACTACCTCAAGGCGCTCGGCAAGGGCGTGGTGAAGGTGATGAGCAAGATGGGCATCTCCACCGTCGCGTCCTACACCGGAGCCCAGGCCTTCGAGGCCATCGGCCTGGACCGCGATGTGGTCGACGAGTACTTCACCGGCACACCCAGTCAAATCGGCGGGGTCGGCCTCGACGTCATCGCCGAGGAGGTCAAGCTGCGGCACCGCCGCGCCTACCCCGAGAATCCGACCGAACGCGTGCACCGTCGGCTCGAGGTCGGCGGTGAGTACGCATTCCGACGCGAGGGCGAACTGCATCTGTTCACCCCGGAAGTGGTCTTCCTGCTGCAGCATTCGACGCGAACCGGCCGTCGGGAGGTGTTCGAGAAGTACTCCGAGGAGGTCAACCGGCTGGCTCGCGAGGGTGGGGTGCTGCGCGGCCTTTTCGAACTGAAGTCTGGCGTGCGCCCGCCGGTGCCGCTGGCCGAGGTGGAGTCAGCCGAGTCCATCCTGACCCGGTTCAACACCGGCGCAATGAGTTACGGGTCCATCTCCGCCGAGGCGCACGAAACCATGGCGATCGCGATGAATGCGCTCGGTGGCCGGTCGAACTGCGGGGAGGGCGGCGAGGATGTCGACCGGCTCTATGACCCGCGTCGGCGTAGTGCGGTCAAGCAGGTCGCATCCGGCCGATTCGGCGTCACCAGTGACTACCTCGTCAATGCCAGCGATATCCAGATCAAGATGGCTCAGGGCGCCAAGCCCGGTGAGGGTGGTCAGCTGCCGGGATACAAGGTGTACCCGAACATCGCGAAGACGCGGCACTCGACGCCTGGTGTTGGCCTGATCTCACCGCCGCCGCACCACGACATCTATTCGATCGAGGACCTCGCGCAGCTGATCCACGATCTGAAGAACGCCAACTCGCAGGCCCGGATCCACGTCAAGCTGGTGAGTTCGGTGGGGGTCGGAACCGTGGCGGCGGGGGTGTCCAAGGCGCACGCCGATGTCGTGCTGATCTCCGGATACGACGGCGGGACCGGCGCTGCTCCGCTGACGTCGCTCAAGCACGCGGGGGCGCCGTGGGAGATCGGGTTGGCCGACACGCAGCAGACGTTGGTGCTCAACGGTCTTCGTGATCGCATCACGGTGCAGTGTGACGGCGGTATGCGCACCGCCCGCGACGTGATCGTCGCCGCGCTGCTGGGTGCCGAGGAGTACGGGTTCGCCACCGCGCCGCTGGTGGTCGCCGGGTGCATCATGATGCGGGTCTGTCACCTCGACACCTGTCCGGTGGGTGTGGCGACTCAGAACCCGGAGCTGCGGGCGCGTTTCAACGGCAAGCCCGAGTTCGTGGAGAGCTTCTTCCGGTTCATCGCCGAGGATGTTCGCAAATACCTTGCCGAGTTGGGCTTCCGAAGCATTGACGAGGCGGTCGGACGGGTCGATGTGCTCGACACGGCTCCGGGTGTCGCGCACTGGAAGAGCCGCGGCCTGGACCTCAGCCCGATCTTCGCGGTTCCCACCGATGCGCACGGCGCCAAGCTGACGCAGCGGCGCAGGCTGCGTGACCAGGACCATGGTCTCGAGCACGCACTCGACCAGACCATGATCGCGCTGGCCGAGGGTGCGCTCGAGGACGCCCATCCCGTGCGCCTCGAGGTGCCGGTGCGCAACGTCAACCGCACCGTCGGCACGCTGCTGGGCGCGGAGGTCACTCGCCGCTACGGCGCCCAGGGCCTGCCCGAGGACGCCATTCACGTCACCCTCACCGGATCGGCGGGCCAGTCGCTGGGCGCCTTCCTGCCGCCTGGCGTCACGCTCGACCTTGTCGGCGACGCCAACGACTATGTCGGCAAGGGGCTCTCGGGTGGCCGGGTGATCGCTCGCCCCGACGACGACGTGCTGTTCCTGCCGGAGGACAACGTCATCGCGGGTAACACCCTGCTGTTCGGCGCCACCTCGGGAGAGGTGTTCCTGCGGGGCCGCGTGGGTGAGAGGTTCTGCGCCCGCAACTCCGGGGCGCTGGCGGTCGTCGAGGGGGTGGGTGACCACGCCTGCGAGTACATGACCGCTGGACGCGTCGTGGTGCTTGGCGCGACGGGCCGGAACATGGCTGCGGGGATGTCGGGCGGCATCGCCTTCGTCCTGGGGCTCGACCCGGCGCAGGTGAACCTCGAGATGGTGGAGCTGCAGCGCCTGGAACCTGAGGATCTGTCCTGGTTGCGCGGCGTCGTCTCGCGGCACGCGAAGTTCACGGGGAGCACCGTCGCGGGGTCACTGCTGTCGGACTGGCCAAGGCGCAGTGCGCAGTTCACGAAGATCATGCCGACCGACTACCAGCGGGTGCTCGCGGCGACCAGGATGGCGAAGGCCGAGGGCCGAGACGTCGACACTGCGATCATGGAGGCCAGTCGTGGCTGACCCAATGGGATTTCTGCGGGTACCCAAGGTTGATGCGGCCAAGCGGCCGGTCGACGAACGCGTCGGGGACTGGCGGGAGGTCTACGAACGTCAGGATCCCTACGAGCGGGCCGATGAGGTCTCGCAGCAGGCCCGCCGGTGCATGGACTGTGGTATTCCGTTCTGCCACTCGGGTTCTGCGGGCTGCCCGCTGGGCAACCTGATCCCCGAGTGGAACGATCTGGTGCGGCGTGGCCGGTGGGACGCGGCCAGCGAGCGGCTGCACGCCACCAACAACTTCCCTGAGTTCACCGGCAGGCTGTGCCCGGCACCGTGCGAGGCCGCGTGTGTGCTGTCGATCGCCGAGGAGACGACCGGCGGCGCCGTGACCATCAAGCGCATCGAGCAGACCATCGCCGATCACGCGTGGCGCAACGGCATCGTCGAACCCACGCCGGCGGCCATCGTCACCGGCAAGAGCGTGGCGGTGGTCGGGTCGGGGCCTGCGGGACTGGCCGCGGCACAACAGCTCACCCGCGCCGGACACCACGTCACCGTCTACGAGCGGGACGATCGGCTGGGCGGTCTCATGCGGTACGGGATCCCCGAGTACAAGCTGGAGAAGTCCGCACTCAACCAGAGGCTCGCCCAGATGCGAGCCGAGGGCACGCGATTCATCACCGACTGTGAGGTCGGGGTTGACCTCAGCGTCGAGGCGCTACGGGCACAGCACGACGCGGTCGTGCTCGCCGTGGGCGCATTGCGCGCCCGCGACAACGCCGTGCCGGGGCGCGAGCTGGCCGGCGTGCATCTGGCGATGGAACATCTGGTGCTCGCCAACCGCGAGTGCGAGGGCGACGGGCACTCCGATGTGTCCGCCGAGGGCAAGCACGTCGTGATCATCGGTGGCGGTGACACGGGGGCGGACTGCCTGGGCACGGCGCATCGCCAGGGTGCGGTGTCGGTCACCCAGCTCGACTACAACGCCGAACCGCCCGAACAGCGCGACGACACGCTGTCCCCGTGGCCGACGTGGCCGATGGTGCTGCGCATGTCGCCCGCGCATGCCGAGGGTGGTGCCCGTCGCTATGAGGTCGCCGTGCAGCGGTTCATCGGTGACGCCTCGGGCAACGTGGCCGCGATGGAGATCGCGGAAGTTCGCGTCGAACGCGACGCCGACGGGCGCAGGTCCATCACACCGGTGGGGGACCCGATGGAGATTCCGTGCGACCTGGCTCTGCTGGCCATCGGATTCGAGGGCGTCGAGCACATGAGGCTGCTCGATGACCTCGGGCTGGCACTCAACGGGCGTGGGGCATTGCCGTGCGGGTCGGACTGGCAGACCAGTGCGCCCGGAGTCTTCGTCTGTGGTGACGCGCATCGGGGCGCGTCGCTCATCGTGTGGGCCATCGCGGAGGGCCGCAGCGCGGCGCACGCCGTCGACGCCTTCTTGATGGGGGAGTCCGATCTGCCGGCGCCGGTGAGACCCGGAACCCTGCCCCTGGCCGTCGTGTGAGACTCCGTCTGAATGGTCATCTGAATCGATCATGACTATGCTGAGGTCCCGTGAATAGACGCGGAAAAATCGTCTGTACCCTCGGTCCTGCCACGGGCAGCAGCGAGATGGTCAAGTCCCTGGTCGAGTGCGGAATGGACGTCGCTCGACTCAACTTCAGCCACGGCGATTACAGCGATCACGAAGCCAACTACAACTACGTCCGGTCGGCTTCAGACGCCACGGGGCGTGCGGTGGGTGTGCTCGCCGATCTCCAGGGGCCCAAGATCCGGCTCGGCCGGTTCTCCACCGGTGCCACGCTGTGGGCCACCGGTGAGACGGTGCGCATCACCGTCGAGGACATCATGGGCGTCCACGACCGGGTGTCGACCACCTACAAGAACCTCGCGGTCGACGCCGCGCCGGGAGACCGACTCCTGGTCGACGACGGCAACGTGGGCCTCGTGGTCGAGGCGATCGAGGGCGACGACGTGGTGTGCAAGGTCACCGAGGGTGGCCGGGTCAGCAATAACAAGGGCCTGTCGCTGCCCGGTATGAACGTCTCGGTGCCGCCACTGTCGGCGAAGGACATCGCCGACCTGGAGTTCGCGCTGAACCTCGGCGTCGACCTCGTTGCGCTGTCGTTCGTGCGTTCGCCCGCCGATATCGAACTCGTTCACGAGGTCATGGACCGGGTGGGCCGGCGGGTTCCGGTGATCGCCAAGCTGGAGAAGCCCGAGGCGATCGCCAATCTCGAGGCGATCGTGCTGGCCTTCGACGCCATCATGGTCGCGCGCGGTGACCTCGGCGTCGAACTGCCGCTCGAGGAGGTGCCGCTGGTCCAGAAGCGCGCGATCCAGATGGCGCGGGAGAACGCGAAGCCCGTCATCGTCGCGACGCAGATGCTGGAGTCGATGATCGAGCACTCCAGGCCCACTCGCGCCGAGGCCTCCGACGTGGCCAACGCCGTCCTCGACGGCGCGGACGCCGTGATGCTCTCCGGCGAGACGTCGGTGGGCAAGTACCCGCTCGAGACGGTCCGCACCATGGCGCGCATCCTGCAGGCCGTCGAGGACAACTCGACGGCGGCGCCGCCGCTGACCCACATGCCGCGCACCAAGCGCGGCGTCATCTCCTATGCGGCCCGTGACATCGGCGAGCGGCTCGACGCGAAGGCGCTGGTGGCCTTCACCCAGTCCGGTGACACCGTCAAGCGGCTGGCTCGCCTGCACACACCGCTACCGCTGCTGGCGTTCACCCCGCTGCCCGAGGTGCGCAGTCAGTTGGCGCTGACGTGGGGCACCGAGACGTTCATCGTCAAGCAGATGGACACCACCGACGGCATGATCCGCCAGGTCGACGAGTCGCTGCTCGCGCTGGGTCGCTACAAGCGGGGCGACCTCGTGGTCATCGTCGCTGGGGCTCCTCCGGGCACAGTAGGCTCGACCAACCTGATCCACGTTCACCGGATCGGCGAGGACGACCACTAGGAGGGTTCGTGTCGGGAGGCGCCGAGCAGCCGATGGCGCGACGAGCGTCCCATCCCGACTTCACCGAACTCCTGGCGGTCCTCGACGTCGAACGCGTCTCGGATGGCCTGTTCACCGGGTCGCACCCCAGCAAGAACCCGGTGAGGACGTTCGGCGGCCAGATGATGGCGCAGGCGTTCGTCGCGGCCAGTCGCACGGTTCGTGACGGCCTGCCGCCCAGTGCGCTGTCAATGCACTTCATCGCGGGCGGTGACCCCGAGCGGGACCTCGAGTTCCACGTGGTCGCACTACGCGACGAGCGCCGCTTCGCCAACCGCCGGGTCGACGTCATGCAGGACGATCTGCTGCTGGGGTCGGCCCTGGTGTCGCACCTGTCCGGTGGTCGCGGACTGGAACACGATGTCGAGGCGCCGGTGGTTCCGCCGCCGGGCGACCTGCCGGGGATCGACGATGTGCTGCGCGGTTATGAGAAGACCGTGCCGCACTTCGCCGAGGCGCTGCGGCCCATCGAGTGGCGCTACACCAACGATCCAGCGTGGGTGATGCGGGACAAGGGCGAGAAGCTCAAGCACAACCGGGTGTGGATGACGGCCGCGGGGGAGATGCCCGACGACCCGATCCTGCACGCGGCCGCCCTGGTGTACTCGTCGGACACCACCGTGCTCGACTCGATCATCACCACCCACGGACTGTCGTGGGGTTTCGACCGCATCTTCGCGGTGACGATGAACCACTCGGTCTGGTTCCACCGGCCGATCCGGTTCGACGATTGGGTGCTCTACTCGACGTCGTCGCCGGTGGCATCGGATTCACGGGGGCTGGGCACCGGCCACTTCTTCGATGAGTCCGGACGCGTGCTCGCCACCGTCGTGCAGGAGGGCATCGTCAAGTACTTCCCGGATCGAGGCTGACGCCGCTACCTGGTGGGCGTTGGGGCCACGCTGAACCGGCTCTCCACGCGATCGCGAAGTTGGTCGGCGCACGCCTCGGAGGCGGTCCGATCGGTGCCCGCATTCGCGACGCAGTCGAGGTAGTCCGCTCCGCCGACCTCATTGAAGATGCCAACCCAGACGGCGATGAAGGCCAGCGACACGACGATCGCCAACGCGCCCAAGGCGATTCCCGCGACGGCCACTCCACCGTTGGATGCCTCACCCCGCTTCGCCCGGCCCCGACCGGCGATGCCGAGAATCACTGCGACGACGCCGATCACGACGCCACCGACCACTGACCAGAAGAAGAGCAGCGCCACGATCGCCAGAACCAACGCGGCGATACCGAGCCCGTTGCGCGGCGCGCTGGGTGGTGGCGGCCCGTAGCCGGGGTATGGATTCTGCTGGTATGGCGGCGGATATCCGCCCGGATACCCGGTCATGTCTGGTCAGCGTACTCGCCGCGGTCGGAGTTGAATTCTGCGTTGAATTCGGCGGCGGTGACGACTCGGCAGGGCAGCCCGTCGGGCAGGTGATGAGTGGCGACGACGACCGTGCGGTCGGCCCCGAACAGCATGCCCGGTGTCAGGAGGCGGACCAGGATCCGGTCGGCGTCGACCGCGTCGAGGTGTTCGGTGGGTTCGTCGAGCAGCACGATGGGGAAGTTCGAGACGAGCGCACGGGCCAGCAGGAGGCGTCGGCGCTGCCCGGCCGACACCGCGGCGGCGCCGCCGTCGAGAACCGTCGAGAGCCCATCGGGCAGTGCGTCGAGCCAGGGCCGCAGGCCGACGGTGTCGAGTGCCGCGGTCAGTTCGGCGTCGGTGGCGTCACCGCGGGCCACCAGCAGGTTATCCCGCACAGTGGTGTCGAACAGGTGGGCGTCCTCGGCGAAATAGCCTGCGGTGAGGGGCTCTTGATGCGCCTCGGCGATGGTGGTCAACAGGGTGGTCTTGCCGCTGCCGCTCGGACCGAGCACCGCGAGGCGGTCGCCCTCGCACAAGTCGATCCGGGTCAGCCTCGGGCGCGGTCGACCGTCTACCGGGGCGGTGAGGTCTGCCAGTCGACGAGCCGCGATGCGGGCGCGCACCAGGTGCACGGCGGCGGCCGGTAGCGCGGAGGTCGCCTCGAATGCCGACAGTGGCAACAACATCAGGATCGCCACCGTGGTCGGGGCCGCTGTCGCCGCGAGCGTCGTCGCCACCAGGGCGGCACCCAGCGCGGCGGCGCCCACCGCCAGCGTCGGTACCGCTGCGGCGACCGCGGCGGGCCGTGCGGCGCGGTCGGATGCATGGCCCCAGTTGCGGTGCTGGCGAGTCGATTCGGCGATCGTCGTGTCGAGCCGGCCCGCGACACGTAGCTCGGGTCCATGGTCGAGCGCCAGCATGCCCGCGGTGTCTCGTCCCGCGTGGTGGCCGACTGCCAGCGTCTCGGCGTGGTCGGCCGCGCGTGCGGCGAGCCATGGTGCGAGGATGCCCGCGACCACCAGGCTGACGGCGAGCACGACGGCGGCGGCCACGGACGCGAATGCCAGCGCGATGACGGCGGCCGACGACAGCACGACCGCGACCGCGATCGGGATCAGTGCACGCACGATGACGTCGGCCAGCTCATCCACCGAGCCGCCGAGTCGTGACACCAGTTCGCCACCATGCCAGCGCATTGCAGTGTCGGCGGGCGCGGCGGCGAGTCGCCGGTACAACAGTGACCGAGCGTTGCCCGCCGCGCGCAGCGCTGTGTCGTGTGTCGCGAGCCGTTCGCAGTAGCCGAGGACCCCGCGCGATATGCCCAGAGCGCGGACGGCCACGACGGCGACGGTCAGGTCGAGGATGGGTGGTCGCTCCCAGGCGCGGGCGATCAGCCAGGCCGCCACGACGGCCAGCGCCAGTGCGCTTCCCAGCGACAGCACGCCGAGTGCGACCGCCGCGGCGAGCCGGCCCCGGCGCGGTCGCAGCAGCCCAATGGCGGCGGCCATCGGGTCGGTGTTGGTCCGGTCGTCGGGCTCAGTGGCGAGCAAGGGCCGCACCTCCCACGTGCACGATGCGGTCGCCGACGGCGACGACCTCGGCGCGGTGTCCGACGAGCACCACCGTCGCGCCCGCACGGGCTCGCGCGACGATCGCGGCGAGCACCCGGCTCTCCAGTGCCGCGTCGAGGTGCGACGTCGGCTCGTCGAGCAGCAGGACCGACGCGGACGAGCCCAGCACGCGTGCCAGCCCGAGCCGCTGGCGCTGACCCAGCGACAGGCCGGTTCCGGCGCGTCCGAGCGGGGTGTCGTAGCCGTCGGGGAGCGTGGCCAGAACGTCGTCGAAACCGGCTGCGCGACAGGCAGCATCGAGATCGACAAGTGGTCCGAACAGGTTCAGGTTCTCGCGCACCGTCCCGGGAATCAGGACCGGCCGTTGCGTCAGCCAGGCCACCTGCGCCCACCAATCGTGGGGTTCGAGATCGACCACGTCGACATCGTCGATCAGAACACGACCCGAGGTCGGTGGCGCCAACCCCAGGATCATTTGCAGGGTGGTGCTCTTCCCGGCGCCGTTGGGTCCGGTCAGCACGGTGATCTCACCCGGGGCGATCTCCGCCGACAAGCCGTCCGGGGCCGCGCCGTCACGCCCAGTCAGCGTCAACCCGTCCAGACGGATCGGCGCTCCCGCCGCGGTCACCGTTGCGACACCTGCCTGCGGTCGTGGGAGTTCGTCCAGCAGTGCAGCCGCTTTGGCTGCGGCGGTCTTCCCGTCCTGGGCGGCGTGGAACTCCACGCCGACGCGACGCAGCGGCCAGAACACCTCAGGTGCCAGCAGCAGTGCGGTGAGTGCGTTGGCCAACTCCATCTCGCCGTACACCAGTCGCAGTCCGACGCTGACCGCCACCAGTGCGACACCGAGTGTGGCCAGCAGTTCGAGCACCAGCGAGGACAGGAAGGCTATCCGCAACGTGGACATGGCCGAACGTCGATGCGCTGCACTGAGTTCGGTGATTCGGTATGCGGGTCCGTCGGCCCGGCCGAGTGCCCGCAGGGTGGGGATGCCCGCGACGAGGTCGAGCAGGCGGGATTGGAGCGTGGACATCGCGTTGAGCGAGGCTGCGGAGCGGTCGGCGGTCACCAGACCGATGAGGATCATGAAAACGGGGATCAGCGGCAGCGCGATCACCACGATGATCGCGGACTGCAGGTCGTAGCAGGCCATGACGATTACGGCTGCAGGGCTGAGGATTCCGGCGAGGACGACCGCCGGGATGTATCGGGTGAAGTAGGGACGCAGGCCGTCCAGTCCCCGCGTGGTGAGGAGCGCGGCCTCGTCGCGCACCTCGGCGAGACGCCGCGGGGGCAGTGCGGCCACGGTGGAGAGCACCTGCCGGTTCAGGTCACTGATCGTGGCGGTCGCCCCGCGCTGGCTGAGCCGTGCCTGCACCCACTGGCCGGCCGCGCGCAGCACCCACAGTCCCAGCAGGAGCCACAGCGACTCCGCCCAGTGCGCGACGTTGCGGGATGCCGGATCGGTGATGAAGCCCGCCGTGACGTGTGCCAGGACCACCGCGGCAGCGATGGCCGCACCGGTGATGACCACACCGCAGCACACGGACGCGGCCAGGTGTCGCCGCATCGCGGGGGAGCCGCCGAGCGGGTTCACGGCATTTGCCGTGACAGTCCGATCGGGTCGGGAATCCGGTCGGCGGAGATCCGTTGGCGGAACACCCAGTACGTCCATGCCTGATAGGCGATGACGAGCGGCGCGAAGATCAGCGCGGCCCACGACATGATCTTCAGCGTGTACGGGGACGATGATGCGTTCTCGATCGTCAGACTCCACGCGGGATCGAGCGTGGACGGCACCAGGTTCGGGTACAGCGACCCGAACAGCAGGACCACGACGGCCGCGATCACCACCGCGGTGAACACGAAGGTCCACCCGTCTCCGCCGCGACTCCACACCAACATGACCGCGGATATCTGCGCGATCACCGCGATACCGACCACCAGCCAGGTCCAGTCCTTGCCGTACGCGAGTTCGGTCCACAGTCCGAATGCGGCGACGACGACGGTGACCGGGACGGCCAGCAGGCCGGCGAACCGGGCGGCTTCGTCCCGCACGGACCCCTCGGTCTTCAATCTGATGAACACCGCACCGTGGAAGGCGAACAGGCCGCCCGTGGCCAGACCGCCGAGCAGCGAGTACGGGTTCAGTACGTCGCCGAACGTGAGGTGGATCTGCGCGTTGGCGTCCACCGGCAGCCCCCGTACCAGCGAGGCGAACGCGACACCCCAGAGGACGGCGGGCAGCCACGAACCGACCGCGATGGCGGCATCGGCCCATGAACGCCACCGTGGATCGTCGACCTTGCCGCGCCACTCGATCGCACAGACGCGGACGATCATGCCGACCAGGATTGCCAGCAGCGGAAGGTAGAGACCGGAGAAGACCGTCGCGTACATGGCTGGGAACGCGGCGAACATCGCGCCACCGGCGGTGATCAGCCACACCTCGTTGCCGTCCCACACCGGCCCGATGGTGTTCAGGACGGCGCGCTGGCTGCGCTCACGGTCGTCGCCCTCGCGTCTGCCGAACCACCGCATGAGCATGCCGACGCCGAAGTCGAATCCCTCGAGCACGAAGAAGCCCAAGAACAACGCCGCAAGTGCGATGAACCAGAAGTCCTGAAGTCCCATGTTCCCTCCCTCAGTAGGCGAACGACAGCGGAGCGATCTCGTCGTCGCCGGGCGGTTTCGGTGGTGTGGGTTCTGCGTCGTGTTCCAGTGGCCCCTCGACCACGTAGCGCCGGATCAGCCAGAACCAGACCACCGCGAGCACCGCGTAGATGAGGGTGAAGAGGAGCAGCGATGTCACCACCATTCCGGCGGAGTGGCCCGACACGCCCTGCGCAACGTTCAGGTGAAGTTCCGGATCACCCGTGGGGTTGGGCACCACCACCCACGGCTGGCGGCCCATCTCGGTGAACACCCATCCCGCGCTGTTGGCCAGGAACGGTGTGGGCAGGGTGAGCAGTGCGAACCACGAGAACCACCGTTGGCCGGGGATGCGGCCGCCTCGTGTCAGCCACAGCGCGACGACGGCGAAAAGCGAGGGTATGGCCAGCAGGCCGATCATCGCGCGGAACGACCAGTACGTGACGAACAGGTTCGGTCGGTAGTCACCGGGACCGAACTGTTTCTCGTACCTCTCCTGGAGGTCTTGGACGCCTTCGAGCGTGACGCCGGAGAGTTTTCCCTCGGCCAGGAAGGGAAGCACGTAGGGCACCTCGATGAGGTGTGTGACGCTGTCGCAGTTGTTGTGCGTCCCGACGGTGAGAACCGAGAAGTTGGGGTCGGTCGTGGTGTGGCACAACGATTCCGCTGATGCCATCTTCATCGGCTGTTGCTGGAACATCAGTTTGCCCTGCACGTCCCCGGTGTAGGCGAGGGCACCGGCCGAGACGAGTGTGACGAGGCAACCGAGGATGGCCGCCGGGCGGTACATGGTGCGCGCGTCATCGCTTGTGCGGTCCCGCACCATCCACCACGCACACACGCCGGCGACGAAGGTGCCCGCGGTGAGGAACGCCCCGAACACGGCGTGCGAGAACGCCGCTATCGCAGTGTTGTTGGTGAACAGCTCCACGATGCTGGTCAGTTCGGCACGGCCGGTCTCCGGATTGAAACGGGCGCCCACCGGATGCTGCATCCACGAGTTGGCGGCGATGATGAAGAAGGCCGACATGTTCACCGCGATGGCGACCACCCAGATGCACGCAAGGTGTACCAGGCGATTCAGGCGGGTCCACCCGAAGATCCAGAGGCCGATGAAGGTCGACTCGAAGAAGAAGGCGACCAGGCCCTCCAACGCCAGCGGTGCGCCGAAGACGTCGCCGACGTATCGGGAGTACTCACTCCAGTTCATCCCGAACTGAAACTCCTGCACGATCCCGGTTGCCACGCCGAGGGCGAAGTTGATCAGGAACAGCTTCCCGAAGAACTTCGTCAGCCGGTACCACGACGTGTTGCCCGTGATAACCCATGCGGTCTGCATGACGGCGATCAGCGGCGCGAGACCGATGGTCAGCGGCACAAAGATGAAGTGGTAGACCGTCGTGATTCCGAACTGCCACCGTGATACATCCAACGCGTCCATGCGCACCATCTCCCGGGCTGCGGTCCCAATCCACTACGGATCTACGACGGAGTGTAGTAGACCCCGGGGCCGCGGGTGATGCGATGTGAGCTGTCAGTCAGTAGTGGATTCCTTGACGGGAGTTGTCGGCTCCGTGGGTACAACCGTTTCCGTCGCCGGCGTCGTCGCCGCCGGGTCAGAGTTCGCGCCCAGGGCCTTGGCGGTCCTGTGGATTCCGATGGCGGCGACGACCTCCATCACGCCGATGACGATCAGCCAGATGCCGACAACCAGGGCCAGGGTCTGCATCGATGTGAACGGGGATGCGAGAACCACGACACCGGCGATCAGGCTGATGATGCCGACGAAGATGTTCCAGCCGCGGCCGGGCAGCGTCGGGTCGCTGATTGCGGAAACCGTTGTGGCCACCCCGCGGAAGATGAATCCGATGGCGATCCAGATGGCCATCAACAGCACGGCGTCGTACAGGTGGCGGAATGCGAGCACGGCGAGGATGAGCGATGCTGCGCCACTGATGAAGAGCAGCACGCGTCCGCCCGCGGCCACGTGCAGGCTGAAGGCGAAGATGACCTGCTGAATGCCGGTGATCAACAGGTATACGCCGAAGAAGATCGCGGCCACGGTGATGGTGATATCTGGCCACGCCACCACGGCGACGCCCAGTGCGACGGCCAACACGCCGGAGATGAGGGCCGATTTCCACAGGTGGGGCAACAGACTTGGCGTGGCGGAAGTACTCATGGTCGAAGTCTTGCACAGCACGGAATCCGTGGGACGTTTTCGTCGCGGTCGATGGCGATAACGGCGCCGTCAGCCCGGCGAGGTCGTTAATGTTCCGTTACCGGCCATGCGTGCTGGCGCCCATGTCGTTAACCTCCTCGGCTTGGGGGAATGATGACGACCCGAAGAAGAGAGATGAGGCAACTCGTGTCAGCTCCGAAGATGTGGCGCATCGCCGCGGTGTTTGCCGCGGCCGGCGCTCTGGCCCTATCAGGGTGTGCGAGCAACACCGAAAGCAGCGGTCCGTCGACCAGCACCACCGCAGCGTCCGCCGCGAAGGTCGACGAAATCGCCAACACCGTCCCGGAGGACATCAAGTCCTCCGGCAAGCTGATCGTCGGCGTGAACCTGCCGTACGCGCCCAACGAGTTCAAGGACGCCAGCGGCAAGATCGTCGGCTTCGACGTGGACCTGATGAACGCGATCGCCGCCACCCTGGGGCTCACCCCGGAGTACCGCGAGTCCGACTTCGCCAAGATCATCCCGTCGATCCAGGGCGACACGTACAACGTCGGCATGTCCTCGTTCACCGACACCAAGGAGCGCGAGCAGTCGGTGGATTTCGTCACCTACTTCTCCGCCGGCATTCAGTGGGCGCAGCGGCCGGACTCGCCGGTAGATCCGAACAACGCGTGCGGCAAGAAGGTTTCCGTGCAGGCGACGACTACCGAAGAGGTCGATGAGTTGCCGGCCAAGAGCAAGGCCTGCACCGATGCCGGCAAGCCGGCGATCGACATCTTGAAGTTCGACGGCCAGGACGCCGCGGCCAATGCGGTGGTGCTCGGCCAGGCCGACGCGATGTCGGCCGACTCGCCGGTGACGGCCTACGCCATCAAGCAGAGCGACGGCAAGCTCGAGGCCGCGGGCGAGATCTTCGATTCCGCACCGTACGGCTGGCCGGTGAAGAAGGGTTCACCGTTGGCGCAGTCGCTGCAGCAGGCGCTGGAGCACCTGATCGAAACGGGTGATTACAAGACCATCGCCGCGAACTGGGGCCTCGAGAGCGGCATGATCGACAAGCCCGTCATCAACGGCGCGACCAGCTGATCGACGGATGAGAGTCGACGCCGCGTCGCCGCCCGAGAGTCCCACCCGGATCGACGCCGTGCCATTACGGCATCCGTGGCGGTGGGTGGCGGCCGGTGTCGTCCTTATTCTGGTCGCGCTCTTCCTGTGGGGCGCGGCCACCAACGGCGCCTATGGCTGGGCGGTGTACCGCAAGTACCTGTTCGACCAGCGGGTGTCCGAGGCGGCCTGGAACACCCTGCAGCTGACCGTCTTCGCGATGGTTTTGGCGATCGTCCTCGGCGTGATCCTGGCCGTGATGCGGCTGTCGCCCAATCCGGTGTTCCGGGCCGTGGCGTGGGTGTACCTGTGGATCTTCCGTGGCACGCCGGTGTACGTCCAGCTGGTGTTCTGGGGTCTGTTTCCGACGATCTACCAGAACATCCAGCTCGGTGTTCCGTTTGGGCCCACCTTCTTTCACATCAACCTGCAGGGCCTGTCGATCGCGTTCGTTCTCGCGGTGGTCGGTCTGGGGCTGAACGAGGCGGCCTACATGGCCGAGATCATCCGGGCGGGAATCAGTTCGGTGCCCGAGGGGCAGACGGAGGCCTCCACCGCGTTGGGCATGTCGTGGTGGATGACGATGCGGCGCACCGTGCTTCCGCAGGCGATGCGTGTCATCATCCCGCCCACCGGAAACGAGGTCATCAGCATGCTGAAGACCACGTCACTGGTCACCGCGGTGCCCTACACCCTCGAGCTCTACACGCGGACCCGTGACATCTCCGCCGTGATATTTCAACCGATCCCGCTGCTGATGGTGGCCGCAACCTGGTACCTGGCGATCACCAGCGTCCTGATGGTCGGTCAGTTCTATCTGGAGCGCTACTTCTCGCGCGGCGCCTCCCGCAAGCTCACCGCCAAGCAACTCGAGGCGCTGGCCAAGGCGCAGTTGGGAGAGAAGCTGTGACGGCCACGGCGCCCATGGTGCGTGCGCAGGAGGTCTGCAAGAACTTCGGCGCGCTGCAGGTTCTGAAGGGTGTGACGCTGGAGGTCGAGCGGGGCCAGGTGTTGGTTCTGGTCGGGCCCTCCGGATCGGGCAAGTCGACATTCCTGCGCTGCATCAACCACCTCGAACAGGTGAACGCCGGCCGGCTGTACGTCGACGGTGATCTGATCGGGTACCGCGAGCGTGGCGACAAGCTGCATGAGATGCCCACCCGCGATGCGGCCAGGCAGCGCCGCGACATCGGGATGGTCTTCCAGCACTTCAACCTCTTCCCGCACCGCACCGCACTGCAGAACATCATCGAGGCGCCACTGCACGTGAAGGGTGTGAAGAAGTCGGAGGCCATCGCGCGCGGTAAGGATCTGCTCGAACAGGTGGGGATGGCGGAGAAGGCAACCGCCTATCCGGCGCAACTGTCGGGCGGACAGCAGCAACGCGTCGCGATCGCGCGGGCGCTGGCGATGGATCCCAAGCTGATGCTGTTCGACGAGCCGACCTCGGCACTTGATCCCGAACTCGTGGGAGAGGTGCTGGGTGTGATGAAGAAGCTCGCGGGCGAGGGCATGACGATGATCGTGGTCACTCACGAGATGGGGTTCGCCCGAGAGGTCGCCGACCAGTTGGTGTTCATGGACGCCGGGGTGATCGTGGAACGTGGCAAGCCACGGGACGTGTTGAGCAATCCCCAACACGACCGGACGAAGGCCTTCCTGTCCAAGGTGATGTAGGAGCTGAGCGCGTGGGCGGTGAATACTCTCAGCGCACGCCGGCGTCTCCCGATCCCGTCACGCCACTGTGGCGTGCGGCGCAGATCTTCCGACTGCTGAGCTGTATCTACGCGCTCGTGTTCCAGATCGCGATCACCGATGATCTCGACCGTCCTGCGATCGCGTGGGGACTCTTCGGGGTGCTGATCGCGTGGAGTGCGGTGTGCGGATTGGCCTATCTGCAGGGTTTCGGACGGCGCCCGTCGTGGGTCGTCGCCGAACTCGTTGTGGTCGTCGCGTTGATGCTGTCGACGGAACTCGTGGCCTCCGATCGCTGGATCCAGGACAACCAGTCGTGGCCGACGACGTTGTGGGCCACCAACGCAACGATCTCGGCGGCCATCCTGCTCGGCCCGGTGGTGGGCATGGGAACGGGGCTGGTGGTGACCGCGGCGAGCGCGGTGCTCAAGGGATACCTGAGCCTGAACGTGGGTCGCAATGCCACCGTGGTCATCGAGCTGGCGGTCGGCCTCGCGATCGGGATGGCAGCGCTCACCGCACGCCGCGCGCACGCCGACCTCGAGCAGGCGGCACGGCTGGCGGCCTCGCTGGAGGAGCGTGAGCGGCTGTCTCGGGAGGTTCACGACGGTGCGATCCAGGTGCTCGCACTGGTGGCTCGGCGTGGCCGTGAGATCGGTGGTGCCACTGCGGAGTTGGCGGAACTGGCCGGTGAGCAGGAGCGGTCGTTACGGCGGTGGGTGAGTGCGAGTGGACCCCGCGTCAGGCCAGGGGTGGAGACGGATCTGGTGCCGATGCTTCGTAGCCGGGAATCGGATCGTGTCTCGACCAGCCTGCCCGGCACACCTGTCATGCTGGACTCGGCGGTCGCCGCCGAGGTGGAGGCCGCGGTGGACAATGCGTTGGACAACGTGGCCGCGCACGCCGGTCCGGGTGCGCACGCGTTCGTGCTTCTGGAGGACCTGGGCGACGAGGTGGTGATCAGCATTCGCGATGACGGCGTGGGGATTGCGCCGGGACGGCTCGAAGAGGCTGTGGAGGAGGGCCGCGCCGGCGTGTCGAAATCGATTGTGGGGCGGATTGAGTGGCTGGGTGGCGATACGCGCTTGGTGACTGGCCCCAGTGCCGGCACCGAGTGGGAACTGACCGTGCCGCGGGGGAGTGCTGATGGCCGACGGTGACGGTGCATTCACGGTAATGGTGGTCGACGACCACCCAATCTGGCGTGATGCGGTGGCCCGCGACCTCGAGGACGAGGGTTTCGACGTCGTCGCCACCGCCGATGGTGTCGGCGCGGCGCGACGACGGGCGGCGGCGGTCAAACCAGACGTGGTCGTGATGGACATGCGCCTGTCGGACGGGACTGGCGCGCAGGCGACCGCCGAGGTGTTGGCCGTGTCGGCGTCCACGCGTGTGCTGGTGCTTTCGGCGTCCGATGAGCGCGATGACGTCCTCGAGGCTGTGAAGGCCGGTGCCACCGGATATTTGGTCAAGAGTGCGTCCAAGGACGAACTCGCCGCGGCGGTCCGGGCCACGGGTGAGGGCCGCGCGGTTTTCACGCCGGGCCTGGCAGGACTGGTGCTGGGCGAGTACCGGCGGATGGCACGAAGCCCGGGCGAGGAGCCCGCGCCGACGCTTACCGAGCGCGAGACCGAGATCCTGCGCCATGTGGCAAAGGGGTTGACGGCCAAGCAGATCGGTGAGCGACTCTCCTTGAGTCATCGCACGGTGGAGAATCACGTGCAGGCGACGCTGCGCAAATTGCAACTGGCCAACCGCGTCGAGCTGGCGAGATACGCGATCGAGCATGGGCTCGATGAATGACCACATTCGGGTAGTAATACTCATCCGCCGGTGACCACCTGCTGACACGATGACGGCATGACCGAACCGGATCAGGCCATCATCGGCCGGCTTTCTGCGGACTTCGCCGTGATGGCGAGTTATATGGCGCGCGCCTCCGCCGACCTCCGCGAGCTGTCGCGCATCGTCGCCGAGCGGCCGAATGCCGTCGTGGCGCCCGTTGCTCCGGTCCCGCAGGCTCCCGCCGCGCAGACTCCAGTCCCGCAGGCTCCGGTCGCGCAGGCTCCCGCCGCGCAGGTCCCCGGGTACGGCCCGCAGTACCAGTGGCCGAACCCGGCCTGGGGGCCTGCGCCCGTCCCCGCCGCGCCTATGCCCGCACCCGCATCTGCGCCCGCCGCCGGACCCGCAAGGAAGCCGGGGTCGGAAGGCTGGATCAGCAAGGCCCTCGCCGTCGCGGGTGTCGCGGTGACGTTGGTCGGCGTGGTCCTGCTTGTCGTGCTCGCCGCGCAGGCCGGCATCCTCGCCCCCGGCATCCGAGTCGGGGCAGGCGCGGCGCTCTCCGTGGCCCTGGTGGGTATCGGCTGGCGTCTGAATCGACGACCCGGCGGACGGGTGGGCGCGATCGCGTTGGCGGCCACCGGTATTGCCGCGGCCTACATCGACGTCATCGCGGTGACCACCATCTACGGCTGGGTGCCCGCGGCGGCGGGCTTGGCACTCGCCGCGGTCGTCGCCGCAGCAGGACTCACCCTCGCCCGCCGATGGGACTCCGAGCATCTCGGGTTACTGGTCCTGGTGCCGCTCATCGGTCTCGCTCCGGCGGTGGCAGGCGGAATCACGTTGCTCGTGGTCGGTTTCATGCTGGCCCTGTCCGCCGCATCACTTCCCGTGCAACTGGGCCGGGATTGGATCGGACTGCATGCGGCTCGCATCGCGGCAGCCACCCTCCCGCTCCTGATCGCGCTGGTGTCGGTGAGTTCCGATGCCACTGAGGTGGCGTGGCTGGCCGGCGCCTGCGGTATCGCGACCATCCTGGCCCTCGTCGGTGCGCTTCTCCTGCTGCCGCACAGCCGCCATCCCATCGGTATGGCGCTATTGACCGCGGCGGGAACGCTTCCGGTACTGGCTCTTTCGCTCGCTGCCGATCGCGTGACCTCCGCCGTGATGGCGGCGGCACTGTCCGCCGCGATGCTCGGCATCGTCGTCGTCGGTGATCGACTGCCGGCCGTGACAGGCGCGGTCCGCCAGGTCTGGGGCGCGCTGGCTGCGGTCGCGGCGCTCATCGCCGTGACGGTGGCCTTCGACGGGCCGGTCGCCGCGCCCGTGCTGTTGGCCATGGCGGTCGTCGTAGCTGTGGTGGGCCGCCGCAGCGCCGCGGCACGGTGGTCGGCCATGGGGTTCGCCGCGATCGGCACTCTCTACTACCTCGACAACGCGTCGATCGCCACGCTGTTCACCGCGACCGCGCTGGACGCGCCGATCGCGGTGTCGACGCTCGTCTCCAGCATCCTGTTGGCAGCGTGTGCCGCGGTGGTCACGTGGTCATGGACGGCCCGTGGTGGCCTCGACGACGACGTCGTCCGCATCCTATGGGCCGGGGCCGCCGTCGCGGCGCTGTATGCCGTCACGATGTTCACCGTCACCGCCGGGGTGTTGCTCGGCGGCGAGGAGTACGGCTTCTTCGCCGGCCACGTCGCGGCGACGATCTGCTGGATCGGCGTCGCGGCGGCGGTCCTGTGGTACGCGATCAGGCTGCCGCGGGCCGAGCGCTCGTTGCCTGTCGGTGGCGGCATGGCCCTGGTCGCGGCGGCCGTGGCCAAGCTCTTCCTGTTCGACCTCGGCACGCTCGACGGAATCTTCCGCGTCATAGTGTTCATCGTCGTCGGTCTAGTGCTGCTCGGCATGGGAGCGGGCTACGCCCGCCTGCTGGCCCAGCAGGATCAGCAGGACCAAGCGGTGTGAGGGCGCTCACCGTGTGAACGTGAATGATCTTGTGTCCCTCCGTCGTTGAACCGGTTGAAGCCGTTGAACCCAGTGGACAACGGACGGAGAACGACATGACTGACAACCTGCGCCGCGCCGATGCCGATATCGCGGGCTTCCAGGCCTCGCCGACGTTGAGCTCCAACCTCCAGCGGGTGCTGGTGGACTTGATCGAACTGCACTTGCAGGGCAAGCAGGCGCACTGGAACGTGGTCGGAAGCAACTTCCGCGACCTTCACCTGCAACTTGACGAGCTGGTGGACTTCGCGCGCACCGGCAGTGACACCATCGCCGAGCGGCTGCGTGCACTCGACGCGATTCCGGACGGTCGTTCGGACACCGTTGCGGCCACGACGTCGCTACCCGGATTCCCGGAGTATGAGGTGAGCACCACCGAGGCGGTGGATCTGGTGACGTCGCGGGTGAACGCCGCGGTGGACACGCTGCGTGCCGTGCACGACGAGGTCGACGCCGAGGATCCGAGCACTGCGGACATCCTTCACCAGCTGATCGACGGTCTGGAGAAGCTCGCGTGGCTGCTTAAGTCGGAGAACCGCAAGATCTAGCCCTGACGTCGACCGGTCAGGTACCAGGTGTGCATCACGCCCTTGCCCTTGACGTCGACGTCGCCGCGCTCATCGAACGTGAAGTGTTCGCGTAGTCGCTCGTAGACGTCCTGAGGCACCTGTATCCGGCCCTCGACGTCGGTGGACTCCATGCGGGACGCCACGTTGACCGCGTCACCCCACACGTCGTAGAAGAACTTGCGCGCGCCGACGACACCGGCCACGACCGGCCCGGCGGCGAGACCGATGCGCAGCGGGACGGCGCGGCCCTGCGCGTCGGTCAGGCCGGACACCGTATCCGCCATGTCCAGCGCGAGCCGGGCCAGCGCAGCGAGGTGGTCGGGACGCTCCACGGGCACGCCACTGACCACCATGTAGGAGTCGCCGCTGGTCTTGACCTTCTCCAACCCGTGGCGGTCGACCAGTGCGTCGAACTCGGTGTAGAGATCGTCGAGGAAGCGGACGAGTTCGGTGGGACTGATATCGCTGGCCAGCTTTGTGTAGCCCGCGATATCGGCGAAGAGGATCGCCGCGTCCTGGTATTTGTCGGCGATGACGTCGCGGCCTGGCTGCTTCAGGCGCTCGGCGATGGTGACCGGCAGGATGTTGGCCAGCAGCGACTCGGAGCGCTGATACTCGATTTCCATCGCGCGCTGGGCGCGACTGATCTCTCGCAGCGCGTACCAGACCGTGGCTATGACGAGCACCCATGCCGCCACGGTGTTGAGCACGAAGCCAGTGCGGAACGCCCAGTCGGGCTGGGTTCCGGTGTTGCGCGGCACCTGTAGCTCCAGGATCACCACGGTGACCGCACCGAGGATTGCGAACCCGAGAGCCAGCGCGATGTGGTCCACCCCGAGGATCAGGATGACGATGGCCGCCGCGCCCACGTAATAGAAGTTCAGGCCGATCCCGGTGCCGATGTAGATCGACGACAGGGTGATCGATGTGTAGGCGACAACGATGAACACGACCGGCGGGACAAGCCGACCGAACCGGTACAGCTTGGGTATCAGCAGGAAGACCACCGTGGTGGCGAGGTTGGAGTAGGCGAGCCACAACCCCTCGCGTGAGACGAAGAACTGCTGGATGCCGAACACCAGGGTGATGACCGCCGCGATCCGCGTCGTCACGGCCAACACGCGCACCTCGCGGGCGGCGCTCTCGGCCTGGTGTCCGGTGCGTCCCCCCTCGGACCATCCGAACTCCGGGGAGGACACGCACGCCGGACGCCGCCGCGTCGGCGGCGTCCCATGTGGAGGCTCGCCAGCGTCCGTGATCGCCACTTCATGAGCGTAGCTCTCGGGGTAAACAGCGATTGCTAAATCTATTGGCAGTCCGATAAATGTCTGCTGCCTCCTGGAGCCCCGATCGCGGGTACCTAACGTGACTTATTGGCTGTAGCCATTCGGAGCTGATGTGTCGTAATGCGGGACGTCCGCATGCGGGGACGCATTGTGCCGGCACAACCCTATTGAAGTGCATGTTTGCCATACGTCACGGTCGGCTGACCGGCGCGGGCGCTATGCGTCTGGCCGAAGGTGCGATTTTGCCAATTCTGCACGACCGGGTCTGTTTTCCGCCGTGGAGGCACGTGGTCGACGGGCGGTCAGCAAATGCGGAACGGGAGTTCCGATCAATAGCTGTGCACGTTTGCTGTCCATTGAGTAAATTCAGGCGACCGCTTGGCGGCGATGATCGAATCTCACAGCACTGCATTGAGGAGCAACCGAGGTGACCGACCCGCGAAGGCCAGGCAGTCCTCTTCCGCAGAGACCGTTGGCCCCGTACCGCATCAGCCGGGAATTGGATTCGGGTTCGGACGAGTAGATCACCGCACGACACACCGGACCGCGGCGGGGGCCGCGGCTCCTCAAGAGGTCCGCAGTTGCGATGCAATGCGTTTGCTGCTGACCGATTGGTCGATTTCGAGGGGCGCTGTCGGGAGGAACTGGAACGCGTGCCAGCCCCAACCATTTCGGTGTCCTCAATTGCTGAAGCGACACGTTCCTGATCGGTTTTCCGGGGATGATCGCGGCCGGTGCGGCATTATGGGGTTTGAACTGTTGTTATGGCGATGGCATCGGATGTCTCGCCGGTCGCGGCGTGGTAGCTGAGTACCGTTGAAACTTCGCCACCATCGACCATTCACGGTGCGTTGAGCGGCGTGCTGAACATGGTCAAATCAAACCTTTTCCCTGTTTTGTTATTGATTAGACATATTTGCTGACAGAGCGGTAAATTCTGCGTACCGATCGACGACGGTGACGGTATTCAACAGTGCGAAACAGGGAGAAGTCTCAATGGCCAAGATGAGGGGGCGACTGCTCCGTCAGATCGCGACTCGCGGAGTGATCGCCGTATTGCCCGTGGCGATGGTGACCGCGTACGCCAGCGGTCTGTTCATCGAGCCGCCCAGACTCGTCGAGGCCGAGTATCAGACTGTCGCGGAGATCACGACGACACCGAACACGATCGGCGTTGCCACCTCGCCGCTCTATGGGCAGACCAAGGCGGAGATCGAGAAGCAACTCGACGACCTGCTCTCGATCGGCGTCACGACCATCCGCGTGTTCGTGCCGTGGGGTTTGGTCGAACCACTTGACAATGTCTACAACTGGTCGCATATCGACGACATCATGAGCGCCGCCGCGGCACGCAACATGGGCGTGATGGCCCAGGTGAATGCGACGCCAATCTGGGGCGGGGCCAATGGGCCCGGTTTCCCGATCGGTTCGGGAGCGCCCAACGTGGCTGCCTTCACCGACTTCATGGGAGTGCTCGCCACCAGGTACGGACCCACCGTCTCCGCGTACGAGATCTGGAACGAGCCGAACTACTACCAGTTCTTCAACCCGATCAGTCCCGAGGCCTACACCGAGCTGCTCAAGTCGGTGTACCCGGTCCTCAAGGCGTTGGACCCCACGGCAACCGTCGTTGCCGGCGCTGTTGGCGCCACCCAGACGTTCCCCGGACTCACGATGAGCCCGGTCGAGTTCGTGCAGCGGATGCTCGCCGCGGGGGCCTCGGACTTCTTCGACGCGCTGTCGGTCCATCCCTACGGTGACCAGATCCCGTTCTCGGGCTCGTGCCCCAGTTGCCCGCCGGGCATCCTGACGCCGCGTCAGCAGGTCGAGGCGATCATGGGAATGCTCGCGGGCAAGAAGGTGTGGATCACCGAGTACGGGCTCCCGACCGCGCCTGGCGGATTCACCGAAGCCCAGCAGGCCGCCTGGATCAAGGATCTCCTCGATACCTGGCAGACCTACGATCCCGCCCTGGTTGGGCCGATCTTCCTCTACACGATCCGTGACGCGCTCAACCCGCAGGACCCGGCCAGCTTGGAGAACTTCTACGGGCTCTGGAATGCGCTCGGCGTGGAGAAGGCCTCGGTCGACATGCTGCGGGACTGGATCATCGCGCATCCCCAGATTCCGGGACCGGGAAATCCCGGGACGGGGACGCCACCGAACCCGGTGGCTCAGATCATCGCCGCGATTCAGCAGGCCGTTCAAGCCGTCGTTCAAACGGTCGTGTCGGTGGTGCGAACCGTCGTCGAGACGGCCGTGAACTTGGTCCGGACGGTCATCCAGGCCGTGGTCAACACCGTCACCAGCCTGGTCGGAATCCTGCAGCCACCTGCGGCGGCAGCCACCACGTTGGTGAGCGATGTCGAGGCTCCGGACGCGGCCATGCGAACGGCGTCGCTCGTAGCCGAGTTCGAGGCCGCGGCGTCCAAGGTCGCGGTCGACGGCGAAGTAGTTGAGGGTGCTGTCACCGAGGGTGCGGAGGTCGTCCCCACCGATGAACTCACGCCCGCAGTCGAACTGGTAACCGAGGCGGTCGAGCCAGTGGTGGTCGAGCCAGTGGTGGTTGAGCCGGTCATCGTGGAGCCCGTTCTGGTCGAGCCGGTCGTGGTCGAGCCCGTGGTCGTCGATCCGGTTGTGGAGGCACCGGCGGAGACGCCGACTGAGGTCGAGGCATCGCCGGAGCCGGCAGCCGAGGCGTCGCCGGCCCCGTCGGAGTCGACACCGGCTGAATCGGATGACGACAGCGCGGCCAAGCCGTCGCCCGACTCGTCCAGCGACCCGGCTACGAAGCCGGCTGACTCGACCAAGCCGGACGCTGCCAAGCCGGACGCTGCCAAGCCGGACGCTGCCAAGCCGGACGCCACCAAGCCGTCGAAGAAGTCCGAGGACTCGACACCGGCGTCGACGAAGTCCGGGTCGGCCAGCGGGGCGAAGGCCGATGACAAGCCGGCCAGGTCAACCGACAAGGGCAGCGCCAAGCGGGAGACCGTGTCCGTGACTGTCGGGGCAGGCAAGTCCTCGGGCACCGCATCTGCGGGCTCGTCCGGGGACGCGTCCTCCGGTGGCTCGGACGACTGACTGAGGGGTAGGTACCGCCGCGATTCCCGACACGATTGGGGGTCGCGGCGGTACTGCGTGATGGGTGTCCGCTCATCGTCCGAATGGGGAAAGGCCTAGGCGGCAGCGTCATTCAGAGAATGCGTGGTGTCGTCGATGGGGTTTTGAACTGCCCCAGCCAGGCGGAAATGTCGGCCTGATCTGTCGATGCGTGGTGCCCTCGGTGAGATTCGAACTCACACTGTACGGGTTTTGAAATGGTCCATAGAGCGCTGTCCTGGCGTTTTGGGTCTTGATGGGTCTTGATGGCTTTTGATCATTCGGCGTGTTGACCTGGCCGATGCGTTGCACAGTTTGATGGCTTTTGATGCCCTTGTCTAGCTTCTGCGGGCTGTGTGCGGGCTGGCGGTGCGGTCGACGTGCCCACCCGTGTGCAGTTCAGCCCTGGTTTTGACTGGGCACATGTGGCGCGATCGGTGGCACCTCGGTCCAGGTCATCGGCACGGCGTCGGGCAGATCCGGGGTCCAGGTGATCTGTATCTCCCCGCCTCGGTCGCCGTGTGCCTGCATGACGGAAAACAGGCGTGCCTGGCCCGCCGCGATGTTCACCGGGCCGTCGCCATCGTCCTCGGAACGGCGAAACCGAACCTTGAAGTACGAACCAGTCAGCTTCACGTCTTGGGCGTCGATCGTGCCGACGTTGCGCAGCGTGTAATTGCGCATGGATGCGTTGGTCCGGGCCTCAATGCGCCAGCCGTGGTGTCGTCCCTTCTCAACAACCTCGGCGAGATCGGCGGTACGTGTCGCTGCGTCAGCTGACTGGACCGACGCGTTGGCAGATCGACGCGCGCAGACCACCGACCACACCGCGACGCCTGCCGACGCGATCGCAACGAGAAGCGCACACACGGACACACCCCAGTCACCCATGAGCGCACCATAGCCGTGCGGCCCGACGGTGGGACTTGTGTTCTGGTCGCCGAGCTTCTCGAACACTGAGGCACACCAGACCGGCCTCGGCGAGGAGACAGACGTGTCCCTGTTGGCGTGGTTCGTGGCCGGTGCTCTGGTGTGGGGTGCGCTGACGTATGTCGTGCCGCCATAACCGGCGCAGAGGTCCAGTCCAGGGCTTTGGTCAGAGGAGCCGGGGCCCCAACTTGGTGCTACTGCTACAGATTCGGGCAAAGCCACATCTTTGCGGTGCTCACCACGTAGCTGGCATCGTCGACTTTGAGGTTGTGCTGCTTGGCGAGTGTGGCCGCTAGGACGTCGTTGGAGTAGCCCGTGTTGCCTGCCACCTTGCAGATGCCATGGCCGAGTTGAAGCATGATGTCCTTGTTCGTGGCAGCCTTTGGAAACACCAGGAGGACATCCTGCAGGTAGCCCTGCTCGCCGGTCGGCCCCCCCCGTACGTGTCGCCGTTGCCGTTCTTACCCGCATCGAAGGGACCACCGCCCATGCATGCCTGCGTGCCTGCATCGGTATTCCAGTCGCAGCCTGGCGGCAGGGCGGCTGCCGACGGGGCCAGGACCACAAGGGAAGTCGCGAGAGCGCCAGCAACGGCTAGCAGGGTGCAGCGAAGGCTGACTGTCATGGGTAGTAACTCCGGTACGACTGGTAGATGCCGTTGTATTGGGGGCAGTAGTTGGCGATGGCGTAGCCGATGCCCTGTTGCAGTTGCCCGTAGTTCAGATTGGCTTTCGTCATCCACACCGACACCATGGCAGTGTCGCCACGGATGGCGCGTCTGGTTGGGCAGTATGCTCGTCGACATATGAATTGACGCGCTTTTCGACTTCACGCCAGCGGTTGCACTCGCGGGTGGGGCGACAGGCAACATGTTGGTTCGGCACGCGGCAGTCACGCACCGAATCGGCCATTGAAACGATCGGCCTGCCAAGGCATTCGGCGGTCACGAAGTCTGGCAAGACCGAAACGGTCGCCGCGTAGCGCGCACGCGGTGCCGGAGATCCTTCGTGCTCAGGAGGATGTTCCACTTCGGCCTATAGAGGAAGCCAAATTGTTGATGCGTCGGTACGTCGCCAGCCCTTCGGACCCAGCACTTCCGTCACCGTCGAGCCCGCTGACTAGGGATAATGCGGGATCGGTTTCGCGTCAGAAGTACCGCGTCAATTGTCATTAACCGACGTACCCCTGCATCCCAGTACGGTGCCTTTGGCGGGATCTACCACGAAAGCACTGCGGGCCGATGCCGGAATGCCTGGCACTCGGTCTCTGTTGTCGTAACCGAGCTTCACGAGATGCCGCATTCAGCTCCGGCTTACGGCACGCCAACCCGACGCTCGCGGTGGCCCGGATGACGAAGCGGCCCGGCTTCAACCGATTTCGAGTAAGTGCGCCGCTCTCACCGGGGAAGGCCGACTTCAAGGAGTAACCAGGGATGGACTACCTCACCGAGTCGGTGCACACCGGCACGATCGAGGTCGTCGATCACGATGAGGACGCCGAGGATGAGTGAGCCAATATGCCGTTCAGTGAGCAGGAACGCCGATTACGTGCCGAGTTGGCAGGTGAGTTGGGCTTCTACCCGGCGACTCTCGACCCCGCCGACATCGAGCGTCACCGCCGATTGAACGCCGCGTTGGATGCCGCACCGACGATGGAGCGGATCGCGGCCAAGTACGCGCATCTGCGCGAGGAGCGTCGGCGGGCCGAGATCGAACAGCGTGGACAGCGGCAGATTGCCGACTTGTACGAGGACGGTCTACCGCGCGGATAACATCCAGCTGCTTGCCCGTTTTCGCGCTCGCGACCTCGTATACCTGACTGGATAAGGAGCTGCGTCGAATAGAGCTGAGGTTTGACACCTGGGTCGGGCCACGGAGCGGCGAGACCGGCCACGTTAGGTCAATCCTCCGACAGTCTTCTGGTCAAGCATCGACCAGCAGACCACTCAGGACGCACTACGCGGCAAGAAGCGCCTGCGCCGAACATCGTGGCAAGCTCGATGAATGGCGAGCTTCCCGAACGACACCGCTGAGAACGTCCGCACCGTCACGAACGTCATGGCCTCCTTCGTCGTCGGTGACGACGACAAGAGGTCATGGGCCTCGGTCGAACGCATCATGGCCGAGCCACACGGCGTATACCGCTTACTGCAAGGCTTTATCGCCCTCACCGGCCTGCTCCTCCAGGAGATGGAATTCAGGGTGGACCCGCCGGTAAGCCCCGAAGCGATGCTTCAGAAGATCGTTGACGAGACCTACCAGTATCCAGACGAGGGCTGAAGTTTCGCGTGAGATCGCTCGTCTCACCGACTAGGCGGGATCTGGTTCGATAGTGATCTCTTCTGCGCTGAGGATCACTGCGGCAGCCTCTTGCACCCGCTGCCGGATCGACTTGTCCAGTGCTCGTTTCTCGACCTCATTGAGCGTCTGGCGGTCCAAGTTGCTGCCCGGCGTTGCCGACTCCAGCTTTGCCAGCAGGTTGTTGTTGATCGCCATCAGCACCGCGACATCTGACTCCATTAAGCTCGCCTCGGCGTGCTTCTTGCGGGCCTCGCAGAACTTCGTCCAGAGTGACAGCACCGTTCGGAAAGTGCCGTACATCGTCGGCACACTTCCCGTGATCCCCGCGCCCCAGATCAGGATGTCGATGGGCGAACCGAAGCTGACGCGGCCAACCCGGAGCGACTCGACGAGGTACTGGCACGAGACCAGCACGTTCGGCGATACCAGGCTTCCCCGCGAGAACTGGCCCTTACCTTTGGGATCAACCTCGCTCACGAGAGCACCGACGAACATCAAGCTCTCGATCATCGGGAACAGATAGCCGAAGTCGTTCAACCCCGGCGACTGCTCCGGCGATCTCAGCCTGATTCGGACGCTGACGACATCGGTCCCGACGGACGTGTTAGTCATGGCTGCTTGAGCCTCTGGCCGATGATCCTGAGTTGCTCATCGACAGTGCCCATCGCGTCGATCAATTCCAGGTGAGAAGCCAGCATTTGCGCGACCAGTTCGTGCAGCCGCTGCAACCCCTCTTCTGGCGTCTGAGACTTCGTCTCAGCCTCGACATGCCGCTTGAGGTAGTCCACGAACGTCACGCAGTTGGTCAGCGCCTCGGGAACTTTGACGGTGCGTAGCACCTCAGCTAGGTGTTGGTCGACGGCCATCGCGCTTCTCCTTCTGTTGGGTGGACACACCGAAGGTAGGAGATGGACGGCGTCGATCCTGGGATATTCGCCGTTACTCGCCGTCGCAGTCTCGGAGAACGAGTAGCGTCCCGGCTAAGTTAGCCGAGTGAATCTCGTGCAGTGGCTCCCGCTCGTCGGCGGTCTCGGAATCGGGTCTGTGATCGGCAACTACATCGGTGGAGGCCGGGCACGCCGTGAAGTACGCGGTGCAGTGCTCAAGGCCATTGAGGCGACCGAGTTGACCAGATGGGCACCGACCATCTACCGAGAGTTCCGCACCGCATACCGCGAGGTGGAGACCACCGCACTCATCGCTCGTATCCCCAGAGCAGCCGTCCGTCATTACCTGGTCCTCGCCGAAGCAGGACGACAACTCAGCGACGAGTCCTGGGAGGAGCGCGGCGGTGACGAGGACTTCGGCGCTGGTGGTATCGATGGGTACTTTGCCGACGTCATTCAAGAGGCAGCCGAGATGATCACTCGGCTCGCTTGGCGTCCGTGGTTGACCAGACTGACGCTGGCCAAGGACTTGAAGAGCTTGCGAGACCAGGCCCAGAGGTTCGCAGCCGAAGAGAGCGTCATCAAGTCGGCACTCGCGAAAGGTCAACGCACCCATGGCCTACTGCCGGGTCCGCTGGGCGAGATCCCAGGGATCAAGCTGGAACCACCGCAGTTCCCTGAGGCGCACCTCAACGAACTGCCCGACGCAACCTGACCAGGCCCCACGGACGATGACCCGTTCACGGTGAATCCTCGCCGTGGTGTCAGCGCTTTCGGTTTGGCGGCAACTACCGGCTGTGCTACCTCGGGAAAACTGGTGTCGACAGCTACCTTTACGTCGTGGACGGCACCAACCTCCCCATCGACCCACGCGGAGTCTTACTGATCTCCCCGGACTCAGCGAGTCTGAACAGCTTGAGAATGACCCCCGTGGCCGTCTTGTCGGTCGACGATCATGTGCGGTACCGGGAGGCGTACCGCCGCGTCTTCAACATCATTCTCGGCGGAACACTCGCCTACTTCGAAGTATCCGCTGAGGCATTGCACGCCAAGGTGGCAGAAGCAAACCAAGCCTTCGCCGAACGCCGGTTTCAGCCGCAGACACACCCCGAGGAAGCTGTGCGCCTAGTCTCTGAAATCCGCGCCGCCGTCCTGTCTCTGGCATCCGCTGTCTATTTCCACCAGGAGCAGACGTACCAACTCGCGAGCGATCTTCATGCCAACGACGAGACCGTTCTCGCCTCGATCAAGAAGGTGTTCAAGGACGTTTTCGACACTAACCGGAGCTACCGCCTTCTCTATAGCCTTCGGAACGTGATGACTCACTACACGATGGAGGCCGTGACGGTGTCTGGGCGCGCACTTCAGGTCGCTGACGACCGCATAGAGGCGCGCTTCAACTTGAGAATTGATCGTGGAGTAGCCGCTCGGTCGAAGAAGATCAACAAGGTCGTGAAGGCTGAGCTCGAGCAGATGCAGGACGATCCCGACGTCCTTGAGTTGCTCGACGAGCTTCACTCGCCGCTGTATCGCGCGGATCAGCGCGCAGCCGCACTCCTTTACCCGGATATGCGTCAAACCTGCGAGACCATCGTGGAGTTCGATAATTTCTTCAAGGGTGCGCCGGGGATTCGGGCGCTGGTAAGTGACTGGAATCCCGGCGTGCGAGGGCAGCGAGCGTCGTGGACCGCGTGGGCACCGCAAGTGTTCGCGTTCGCTTATCGCCAGTTGACTCCGTAGCAGTCGGAAGCATCTGGGCACGCCAGTCTTGGTAATCCGTGGGACCAGTGCAGCTGTCTCGAAAACGACGAGTTCCGAGCGTCTCGAAAGACTTTCGCACAACTTGGTGGGTATCACGCGAAAGTACACACCACACCCCCCATATGCGCCTCCCTAACTGCGGACGGCGCGGGCCGGCCCTGCAGGCGAACAGGCACGGTTACGGGAAGTCGTCGAGAACGACGATAGCTGCGGCTACCATTCGCTAATGCCGTCGCGGATGGGTCCGAACGCAACTAATCCGATCGACTGGTCAGCACCGGTGCGGACAGTCCAGATCGTGTCTCTGGCTTCCCCACCGCAAGCCCGCTCGGTCGCCCCAGCATCGTTCGCGGGAACATAACGTGACCGATGTGTGCCTAGCGACAGAAGGAATCTCAGGATGAGAGCAAGCCAGTCAGGCTTGACGGGCGCGGAAGGGCAAGCTGCCGTCGAGCAGCAGTTCACACGAATCCGCTGGGGTGTCGCCCGTAATCCGATGGAGCATGACCTCGGAACCGATCTGTGGTTGCAGTCACGCGATCCGCGTCGATTCGACATGGGTGCGCTAGTTGGCGCACAAGTGAAGTCCGGTGACTCCTGGTTTAGATCTCCAGAACGTGATGACGCGGGGAAGGTGATCGGGTGGTGGTTTGCCGACAGCGATGGCGCTCACCTCAAGCACTGGAAGGACCACAACGTGCCACACATTCTTGTGTTGCACGATCTCAAGACCAGCACGTCGTACTGGGTGCCCATCACGTCCGACCGCATCGTATCGACTGGTAAGGGATCAAAGATCCTCGTTCCCGCCTCCAATACGATTGATGAAGACCACCTCAATGACTTGCTGGAGGTGGCCACGGGGCATCGCAAACCGGCACAGTGGGAAGGAAGCGCCTTTGAGGGCGGAGAGCCAATCCTGCGACCCGATCGTCTCCGGCATGCCCTGCTTACCCCACGCTTGATTGCACCGCACCCAAATCTAGCCGTCGACAGCTACCAGCCAGATGAGGCAATCGCGCTCCTGGTCAAAATGCGCCTTCGCGAACTTCGACCATCGAAGTCGCCCTACTGGGAAACGAAAGCCCCTGATCTAGAGGGATGCCGAGCCTCAAAGGATTGGGAATGGAGGTTCTACGCTGCTCTGTACAGCTTCCTCGTCGAGGGGGGCGACCTCGGAGCTATCCGTGAGTTGATCGATGCAGACGACGCACTCCCACACCAGCAAGCCGCCGCCGCCGCCGTCGTCGCGGCGCTCCTGGTCGAAATGAACCGCCCCAGTGATGCTTTGGAGGTCCTTGATCGACTCATTGAGGCCGACGCGTGCGAACCAACAGATCACGCGTGGCTGATGCTCCATCGTGCGCGATGCATGGCCGAATTGGGTGATCTAGAGCAGGCCCTGGAATCGGCTGTAGAGGTCCAGTCTCTGCGCACCATCGCTCCCCATGACCCAACCGCGATGGCAATAGTCGGAGCCGCCGCTGATTTGATCTTCGGCATCAGTTCCCAGGCGTCGCGCAACGTTGCAGACGCAGTCACAGGGCGCGACACCTTGGCAGCTTGGTGGCGCACCCAAGAGGTTGCTTGGGCGCTGCAGGAGAAGGCACGTGAGGATTTCAAGAACTGGGCAGAAGACAAGACCATCAGATGGGGGAAATCTGACCAGACGTGGCTCCATCTTCGAGCGGCGACGTTGATCTCTGGCTTTACCGCCGACCACACCGCGTGGAGGGCCGCGACTTCGATGCTCGCTCAGCGGGTCATCACCACGGCCACCGAAAACACCGACGCAGTGGTGTCGGCGCTGACGCAGATGCTCCATTGCGGTGACAACGAAGCCATCAAGTTGTCACTCGGCCGCCTCCTTCGAGCCGGACCAGTACAGGCGGTCCAACAAGCGGCTAGCGCAATCATCCTCGATGACGCGACGCGGACGTCGCTGCTTGCCGGCATCACGGCGATCACCAAGGCAGCTGACGTTCTCTTACCCGAGCATGCAGTACGCCACGCACAATGGGCCATCGAGGTGCTTAATGACCCCGCAGTCCTAGCAGACCGCCTTGCGCCAACTTTCTCGATACCCGACATCGTGCTCGACATGCTCGCAGCCTTGGTTCCAGTCCTATCGACCAGCGACCTCCGAGTCGTGGTTGATCACCTGGTTACCTTGCCCGCCCAAGAAGACCAGGCCATAGCCCACGGCTATGCCAAGGTAGTCAGAGCGGTACCGGTTGCCGAATGGTCGGATGCGAACAAGGAGCGGTTGGCACGACGCACGTCCGACAACTTCGAACTAAGCGAACAAATAGAAGTGGTTCTCGCTGCGTCCGACGAAACGCGCAGAAGAGGTCTGGAAGAGCAGATCGCACAGGGAGACTTGGCGGCACTACAAGCCTTCGGAGATGTTTGCGACCTTAACGCCGATACTGTCACCGCTCTCGTCGAGAGCCTGAACCAGAGCATCGAGACCGAGGTCGCTGAACTGCAACGGGGGCAAGGTGCTGTAAGACGGACCAGTTTCGGTGGAACGCTCATCGTCGTCAACTGCTGGCACCCCGAACAAGCGAGTTGGGACCAGATAGTCAATTTGCTTAGCCAATCGGCTACCTACACTCGGCATCTGGTTAGGCCACTAGAGAATCTCCGTCGACTGGGCGACGCAGTGCCAAGCGATGTTTCAGATCGGCTCGCACCAATCCTCCGGCAGATTATGGCCAGGACGACACAACCAGCGGATGCGTTCTTTGGAAGTCCTGATGCACGCGGTGACGCGGCTGCCGCGTTGGAAGCGATACAACCCTCGTCAATAACTGAGACCGAGTTGTGGAATCTGATGAACGGGACCACGAACCAGCGCGTTGGAGCGGCGTTAATCGTGGCAAGCAGAAGACGACCAGAGAATCTGAATGTTCTTGCCGCGATTGCTCGCGACCCTGACCCGTGGGTGCGCGCAGTAGTGGCTAACCAAGTCGCGGACTGGATTTGCGACGGCGTTGCCACGGATTCCGCCAGTGCCCTGCTGGAGCGCATTCTTGCCGAGGACCGTGGCACAGTTGTCGCCCGAATGGTTGCCGCACGTCTGGATGGGGCGGCACGAACAACCGCGACTGACCAGATCGCGGCGCAGCTTGAGGATCATCCGTCGGCAGAAGTTCGGTCTGAGGTAGCAGCCCATAGGTCCAAGCCAATGGTTCCAACGGCCCAGCCGAATAAGCAGGGGCATGTCTCGTAACAGACCACATCTGCGACACCACCACCACCGCTGAGTCTGGCGAGCAGACACCCAAGTCGAGGTGTCTCGAAAGTTGGTCTCAGAAATATATGTCTCGATAGTGGCGTTGGGACTATTTATGAGTCACCGCGACGCATCGTCCGCACCCACCGGCACCCGGATCGGCTACACCAGGGTCAGCACTGTCACCCAGACTTTGGATCAGCAGAACGAGGCTCTTGCGGCTGCTGGTGTGACCAAAGTGTTCTCGGATGTGATGTCTGGGGCCCGCGACGATCGGCCTGGCCTCGCCGAGTTGCTGGCCTACGTACGCGACGGTGACACTGTCGTGGTCTGGAAGCTCGACCGGCTGGGTCGCAACATGTTCCACATCCTGCAGATGGTCAAGGACCTGACCGACCGTGGCGTCACCCTGGTTTCGGTCACCGACGGCATCGATTCGTCGACCTCAGCTGGTCGCATGATGATCGGCGTCCTGGGGTCGCTGGCAGAGTACGAAAGCGAGCTGATCAAGGAGCGCACCGCGCTGAAGCGGGCCGCATCTCGCGCCAACGGGACCAAGTTCGGACGGCCCCGCAAGGTTGACGACGCCGAGCACATCGCCACTGCCAAGCGGATGAAGGACGATGGACACACCACCAAGGACATCACCAAGTACCTCGGGGTGAGTCGGGCGACGCTATATCGCTACCTTGCCGACGTCGATGCGGCTTAGCGCGTCACGACGGCGTCGGAACACGCCCGCCCGGTGGGCGCAATTAATGGGTAACGGCGTCGCCCGTCGGGGAGTGAACGCCGGGCTTGCCGCATGCCTACGGGTTTCGCTCATACTGGTCTGCGAAAGATAGGACTCTCGGATCGAGTTGGGACAACGACGGCGTGTGATAGCGCCGCGTGAAGCCTGGCCCGGTCTGAAGTGCGTACAGCCCGCGCCGCCCGTTGAATCGCTTGATCAGCTCACGGACCGTCGCAGTATCTTCGGCCACCTCGGCGGCGGGGAACATGACCGCGTCGATCTCGTCTTGTAGCGGACCAAATGCGGGCATGAGGTCTTTGATCATGTCGAGCACGCTCGGGTTCTCGGTCATGGCTTCGAGTTCAGTCCGTTTGTAGGCCTTCTTCATCACGCCGGATGACTTCGACATCCAGTAGCGACTCATCCCGAGTTCGATTGTCGGGTCGCCGTGCAGCCTGGCGGTCATCGCCACTGTGAAGGCGTCCATATTGACGTGCAGCATTACGTGGCGAAGCTCGATGAGCCAGCGATATGCGAACGAGTCGGAGTAGATGTCGTTGAACAGCTTCTTGACTGCGAGGTGCTCGTCTGAGCCGTCACCAAATTTGTGCTTGACCTGGTAGAGGGTCTGCTCCTGATGGCTGTGCAGCGCACTAGTTAAGGCGATCAACGCCGACCGGATACGTCGGATTCGTTTGTGTGCCTCCTCCATGTTCGACAATGAAAACGTCTGGTCCTGGATCTCACGGAGGACGCTGCACACAACGTCGATGAACGAGTCGCTCATGTCGGAGACATAGCTGAATAGGTTCTGGTCGAGCTGCCGCTTCAGCCGGTCGTACGCTTCGGCGTATCGGTTGTGCTCGTCCTCGGCGAACTCACATACCTGCGTGAAGATGATGTCCGCCTCAACGGTTGGGTCCTGATAGCCGAGGATCGCACCGTACGGGTGCGCACGTGCGTACTCGTCGTCAGCTTCGTCTTCGGCAATCCGGTTAGCTGCAGCATCTTGGGCCTGTCTGAATGTGGCCTTTACCGCATCGACGCGGGCAGCGATGGCCTCGGCGGTCGGAGCCTCATTGTCCAGCCACGACTGCGCATCGTTGCGCACGCCCTGCAAAGCCCCGAGTAGTGATGCTTGTGCGGCGTCACGCGTGACCCGCTCGTCGAGGGCCGCCGCCATCATCACCTGTGCGAAGGTCTTCGCGACCTCTAGCAGGATAAGTGCGGCGGCACTGTTCGGCTTGGGAGGTCGCTCGGTCAGTGCCTGCTGCCACAGATCGCCGGCGGCTTCGCAGAAGTCGATGGCCTTTTGGCCAGGCAGAGCCGGGAGGTCGGCCATGTACTTGTCGAGCCACTCAATCCAACGTGTGAGGTCGTTTTCGGCCTCTACGTCGGCTGTGCCGCTATCGACCTTGTCGTCCGCCATTCAGCCTCCGGCATCGTCGCTTGCCCGGCGCCGTGACGGGCACCCAAGATCTTGGCAGACGGGTGCGACGGTCTCCGTCAATTTTGTCGGCGGCCCGCTCGGACAACGGAGTTGGGCTATTTGGCGCTTAGGTATACCAGCACGGACCTGGTGTACCGGTGGTCGTCGCCGAAGGTGCTCCCAGGTGGCTACCCTAGCTGGCTTCGAGCTGACTGCTGATGATGCGCCAACAGAGTCGGGCGATTGAGAGCCTGAGCGTCCGCTGTCGAATTACCTGGTTCGCCGTCCCGCTCCGCCGCGAGGTGGATTCCAGTCCCAACCTTTCACCGCGTCGAGTCGTACGAAGCGCTCGGGTGGCAGGGAGCCTTTGACCCGCTTTGCGCGCTGTTGGGCGACCCATGCTCCGAGCCGGTAGCCGTCGGTGACGCAAGTGGCTGGGACCCGCGCGTGGTCGTGCTGTGCGACGTACACCTCCAGGTGTCGGAATCCCTCCTCCCAAGCCGCAGCATGGGGCTCCCACATCCAACCCAGCAGTTTGTCTAGTTGCTCCTGCCGATCGGCAGGCAAGGTTCCGTTGTCGTAGTTGGTTCGTTGTTGCCCAATCCACGCGCCAAGTCGGTACCCGTCGTCAGTTACGTAACTCTGTGGCGGGAGCGAGGCGTGGCGCGTCAGGTAGTCGACCAGATAGTTGTAGCCGTCGTCCCACCTACTTCCCCGGCGGTCCCAGTCCCACCCAGAAAGGGCGGCAAGGCGCTTCGCGCGGTGCGCCGCAAGTCGTCCCTTCTTGAAATCGAGCCTCTGAGTCATCGCCCAGGTCCCGAGCGGAAACTCCTCAATCACATACGCGCGTTCAACTTTGGCATGACCGTACTCATTCATGAAGTCAAGTAGATGCTGGAAGCCGCTTTCCCACTTCACATCATGGGAGTAGTCGTCCCACCCAGGGAGGAGCTGTAGCCGATGTTGGCGTTCGGGACTGAGCGTATTGAACTTGGCCCGCTGGTTGGCGTACCAGGTTCGCAACTTGAAGCCGCCTACCTCGTGGCCGACCGGCACTCGGACATGTCCCGCCTTCTGAGCAAAGTCCTGAAGATGCCGGTATCCCTGCTCCCACTTGGTCTCTCGTGCATGCCAGGACCAGTCGCCCGGCAGCGCCTGCAGCCGTTCGATCCGATCGGCTTCGAGTCTGTTCTTTCGAAACCGGATGCGCTGGGTATTGACCCAGGAGCCCAGTGGAAAGCCGTCGATCGACACGTAAGTCTGGGGAACTCGTGAGTTCCCTTCTGCTGTGGTGTAGTCCTGCAAATGTTGGAACCCCCGCTCCCAGAGGTCGTCGATTGGCGTCCAGGTCCACTCCTTGATGCTCTGAAGTCGCTGTCGTCGCGTCTCATCGAGCTTCCCCACGTGGTAACTCTGCCGCTGCATTGTCACCCACTGCCCTAGGCGGTAGCCCTCGAAGGTTTCAGTCGTGGTGAAGTTGGCATGGCCCTTCCTGTCGATGTACTCCAGGAGTTGGTTGAAGCCCTCTTCCCATCGCTCACCGTGTCTATCCCAACTCCACCCCGGAAGCTGCCCGAGGAGATCCCGACGCTCGGGGGCAAGTCTGTCCACTCGGTAGAGAGTTCGTTGATGAGACACCCAGCTGTGAAGCTGGTATCCGTCCACGTAAGTGCCACGCACTACTAATGCGTGACCGTGCTGGTCGACGAACTTCTGCAGCAGTCCATACCAGAACTCCCAGGAGGCGCTTGTCTTCTCAACCAGACGCACATCGAAGGCTGCGGTGAAATCAGAGCCCACCGAGGCCGGTACGTCGAGGTGAATCTTGCCCGGTATGCGGGTTCGACCCCCTTTCCTGCCAAGTTGTCGACGGAACGTGTCAATCTGCTCGCCCAGTACTTCGTCGTGAGCGCGGATCGCCTTAATGACGTCCCAGACGGTGGCAAAGGATGAATCCTGTAGCGCGGTATCGGCATCGGTCTGCGTGTCAATGAAAACTGGGATGACGATGGTGCCGACGGTCTTGTCGTCGGCCAGCCGGATCGCACGTCCAACGGCTTGGACGATGTCCACCTCGCTGCGTCGGGGGTCGATGAACGCCACCCCGTCGAGAGTAGGGACGTCGACGCCTTCGGACAGGCAGCGGGCGTTGGTTAGCAGGCCGCGCTCGCCGTCGTCGAGCTGGCGCAGTCGCTGCAGCCGAACGTGCCGTTCTCCTGCTGTCATCTCCCCGGATGCGTAGCTTGTCCACACGGCACCTTTCGGGCGTTGCCGAACAGGCACCCAGTCGACGACATCGGGAAACTCGGCGGCGAATGTTCGAGCGCGCGCGACACGGGAGTGGAAGCTGATCACCCGGCGGAGGTTGTACTTGCGGATCGCCTTCGTGAGTCCAATTTGGCTCGCCAGCGTTCGCGCATCGGTGGTCTTGCCGTCCCGCGAGACCACGGTCCCGCTCTCCGCCCACTCCCGGTAGGCGTCGTTGTCTACCCCCACGATGACGACCTGATAGTCGGTGAGCAGCTTGCGGTCGATCGCTTCACCGAAAGTCAGCCGGTGCAACACCTCACCGAACTTGGCGGGATCGTTCATTGTGGCGACTTCCAGGTCAGCGTCCTGCGCCGCCTTGAGCACCCGTCCGGTGTAATAGCGCGGTGTAGCCGTCATGAACAGGCGTCGTCGCGCCTTGATCGCATCCTGGTCAAGGATCGTCGCGAATTCGGAGGACACCGGTCCAGCGACCCGGTGGGCTTCATCAGCGACCACCAGGTCGAACGCGGGCACACGCCCGAGAGCGAACGCGGCGGCAATCTGCGGAGACGATTGGTACGTCGAGAAAACGACACGCGGACCCGACCGTCGACGCAGGAATGCCGCTATCTCGGTAGGTTCGGTGCTGACGGGCAGCCCCAACTCGCTCGTGTGGGCGACCGCTTCGTCTACGTTCTGAGCGACAGTCTGGTCGGAGCAGACCGGCAGAGCCTCGAACGACGTCTTGGCATTGGCCCGCCACACCTGCATCGTCTGCTTCAACAGCGATAGCGAGGGCACCAACACCAAGGTCCTCTCGGCGGTGAGCTTCTCTTTGACGAACAGCGACGTCAGTGTTTTCCCCGTTCCACACGCCATGATCAGCTGTCCGCGATCCAAGGTGGTGAATCCCTTGACGACGGCGCGAATTGCTTCGCGCTGATGTTGTCGGGGTTTGGCGAGCTTTCGCGGGGCGGCGGGGCGCATGTCGAGCGGGTTGGCACGCCAGTCAACTTCGGAGGTCAGCAGGTCACTGAGCCCCACGAAGGCGACGTGCTTCTCCTGGTCGATGATCGTTCGGCGGGCCACATGGTGCAGTTTGTCGGTCGTGGCGATCAGTAGCCGGTAGGAGAACACCGCCCGCGACGATTCTGCGAGGAACTTGTCTACATCTTTTTTTGTGACTGAATTGGCAGCGTCATATGCCTTCGCCTGGATTGCCCAGGTTCGGCCATCGTGGTCTTCGGCAACGAGGTCGATGCCAGCGTCAGCGCCCCAGCGGCCCGGCCAATCGCTCCACAACCACACCCGACGCAGCGTGGACTTGTAGGTCGGGTCATTGGCCAAGAACCACTTGCAGACATGCTCGAACTGCTTGCCCCGCACCGCCGGGTTGGTGTCGAGTCGGGCCAGGAGCTCGAGAAAATCCCCCATGACGTCGCAGACTAGATGAGTTCTACAACGCCTGACCGCGTTGCCCGCGAATCCGCACGAACGTCCCGGGGCCGGCTGCCTTGCGCGGGGGCCGATTCCAAGGCCGCCAAGAGAAACGTGCAGTCGGCAGCCGACAGTCGGCCATTTGACACCAACGTGGGTGTCTCCGTTTGTAGGCTGCGCGGTGTGGAAGCGATCCCTCTACGAGGCCTCGTCAGCGACCTTGACCCTAAGTCGTGCAAGCTCCATTGCGCCGTCTGGAACGGCGAAAATCAGCCGATCGATGTCCTGACCCGTTCGTGGGAAGAGTGGGTTACGTGGAGCCGGTGGCGACCATCCAATGACGCATTCAACCGACAGCTCATCTTCTCGATGGCACGCGAACGAGACGACCCATCACGCTGGCTTTTCGGGGGCGTCTTCGAGGTCGTGGGCAGGCGCGAAGTCCCGAACTCTCATGCGTACGACTTGGCGCTTCGAGACGACCTCCTGGGTCCCTACATCAAACGTCTGTGGTTGAACTTCAAGCCACCGGGCCGGGCGATTCGGCTCAACATGGAGACGCACCTCGACCACATCGAGGTTGGGTCAATTCTCGAACAGCCCTACGCCGGAGAGCCATTCCCTGGACATGACAGCATCAACCACACCCTTGGTGTGCTTGAGGTCGCGGTTCGACAGGACTGGCATGATTGGCGCGGCGCATTGCAGCACATGAAGGGTGTGTACGTCATCCACGACTTGCAGACCGGGATGCCCTACGTCGGCTCGGCCTACGGCGACACGGGCATCTGGTCGCGCCTATGCCAGTACGTCGACTCCTTACACGGTGGCAACGTCGCGCTTAGAGAGCTGGTCGGCCAGAAGGGTCCGGAGTACGCGCAGACCAATCTGCGGTTCGCATTGTTGGAGTTCTGGTCGATGCGCGCCTCCGACGAGCATGTTCTGGCCCGAGAGTCCTACTGGAAGGACGTATTGATGTCCCGGCAGTTCGGCCTCAACAAGAACTAGGTCAACCTACGCACTCCCGTTGTGGGATCAAGCCGCAACCACTCAACGGGTGCAGCGAATGCGGACGTGACTATTGATGGGCTTCCAACCGACGCCGCAGACGGCCCATCGGTGACTTGTCACCGTCTTCCCGCTCGTCCGGAGCGTTGCGGCGGACAGCATTCTGCGGGCACACAGTCACAAGCTCGATGGCCTCATCGAGTGGATGCTCCGGCCAGACGATCTTGTTGCACCGCTCGATCACCACAGTGGCCCCAAGAGACTCCAGCAGCTCGGCGCGCCTCTTTGCCGTCGATCGCGAGCGATAGACCTGCCGCGTGGACGGCCACACAAACTGGGCAGTGCCGACCAACCTGATGTAGTCGCCCTCCGGCTTCCAGCCCGGCGGTGCCCAGCCAGGCACCGGAACCCGATGGTCGGGTTCTTCGTCGCCGGGGTAGTTCACCACCTTGGTCGAGCCCTCGGGGAACGCGATCACGCGCACGCGGTAGAGATGGTCAGTCACAAGGTGTCCTTTCGTTGGAGTGTCGGTGGTCGTCGGATTGCAAGTGCCAGCTGAATGCTGTGGTGCGCGAGCAGGTATGCGGCGGCACTGCCGTAGAACAGGGAGAGGGCGGTGGTCCAGGACATACTCAGACCTCCTGCTGTGCGGTGCATGCGGTGGCAGCGGCCAGGAGGCGCTGCCGGAGACCGACCACCTGCCGGGGGCAGTGATGGGCCTGGATCGCCTTGCGAATCGCGGTAATACCAGCACCGTGCCGCACCTGGCTACCGGTGACATCGTCGCCAGAGCATCCGCACCAGAGCGTCGTGCCGGTACCGGCACGGTAGATCGAGACAATGCCGACCGGGCGGTCGTCGTTGGGGTTGACCCAGCTGTCCTGATACGCCAGGGCGTAAGCCTGGCGTACCGACGTAGCGGCCACAGCGAACGTGGTGCCGTTGTAATCAGCGGTCTTGACAGAGAATCCTCCCCGGCGAGGGAAGAGGTCATACGCCTTGATCGGGTTGTTGCTCATCAGTTTGTCGTCCTCACAGTGGATGCGGCCAAGCGATTGGGTTGTAGTCAGCCAGGGGGTAAATGCGCTCCCTTGCCCAGGAATTGGAACCAAGGGAGCAGCGCAACGGAGCGGGGCCGCGTACCCCGCTCCATTCGCCCTCTTGCCCTCTTTGCTGGTAGAAGAGTTTTTAGAGTGCTCCCTTGAGTGCTCCCTTGGGATCAAGGGAGCAAGGGAGCGGCACTCACGCGGACGCCTCGGCAGTGCTCCCTTGGTCCTGATCTCGGTCACTCCGCGGCAGAACTCGTTGATCACCTGGAAGACGTGCAAACCAAGCACCGGATGAACCCTTGACCGACCGGACCCCGATCGACTTCTTGGCCCGCTTGATCTTGTCGCTGCTGAATCCCGCTTCCTCGGCGGCGGTGAACATCTCGGCGGACCACCTGGGTCCCTCGGCCAGATACGTGGCCAGCCAGCCGGTAGCGCTGTCGTCTTCGCTGGACCTCTTGCCGGTCGAATACGCGGCGGCGATATGTTCCTGGGCGGTCTGGTCGCTGTCTCCGACAAAGGCCAATAGCGGCACCATGCCGTCGTGGTCCTCAGTGGGGCTGAAGTACTGGATACCTTGCACGGTGAACCGTGACGCCATGACCGCCTTGGCGGTGTTGGCCTTGTCAGGTCCGATCACCAGATTGCCGTCGTCGTCGCGCTGGGCGAACAGGGTCATGCGCGCCTTCTTGCGCAGTTCTCCCGTGGCCCCGTACTTATCGCGAGCATTGGCGCTGGCCACCCGGTTGGTATGGGTCAACAGGAACACGGCGGCGTCGGTGGTGATCGCCAACTCACGCCACGGGTGCAGGGCCTGACGTGCCGCCTGAGGGTTGCGCACATCGAACTTGGCGGGCACGGTGTCCAGCCACGCGTCCACGACGACCAGGGCCGGTGCAGGATCGGCCTCGGTGATCAAGTGCAGATCGCGCGGGAACTCCGGTGCGCCGCTGCCGTCCTCGTCGGCACAGATCACGCGCACCCGGGCCAGGTCGGCCCCGGCCACCTCCATCCGAGGCCGGACCGTGGTCGACCAGTCATCTTAGGTCACCACGACGAAGACGTGTCCGGGATCGCGTGCGGGAACTCCGAACTCCAGCAAGGGCTTACCCGTGGTGATCGCTGCGGCCAGGTAGACCCAGAACAGCGACTTTCCCAGACCCTCATCGCCGACCAGGAGGCTGACCGCACCCCGAGGCAGCCGGTTCTTGGCCAGCCAGCGCGGCTGTTCTGCGGCCCTCAGGTCGGCGGCATTCCACAGTTTGGGCCTGTCGTCATCAGTCCGGCCTGCCTGCTCGCGTGCCCGCTTGGCCTGCTCCTCCATGAAGCGCAGTGCGGCAGCGGGGTCGTCGGTCATCATCTTGGCCGATTGGCGCGCGATGTCCTGAACCTTGTTCTGGGTGAACCGCCGACGCAGCCAGTCGCAGCAATACTGGGCGGTCTCCTCGACGTCCACGGCCCGTGGGAGTTGGACCATGGGGAACTCGGTTTGCATCACCAGCGCGGTCGGCGGGGTGCCGTCCTTGGCATACCTCTGCATGAAGTCGAACATGGCCCACGTGACAAGGTCCTCGAAAACCTCGGCCTGGACGCCGGTTTCGGCCACCAACGCCATTGCCTCAGCCGTAGTCATCAGCGCCAGCAGCCGGTGCTCGATCGTGACCGATGCGTTGCTACTCGCAGGCTGGCGGGGACCGGCGGGGGTATCGTGGTGAACAGTCTGGCTGGCGTTGGACTTCTGGGCCGTCTCGGTGTCGCTACCGGGGCGGCCCACTGCATTCTCGGTCACGGTCCGGTCACCTCCGCACCTCCGAGGACCGACCACATCACACGGACGCTGATCGTCTGCGTGGTCGGACCAGTGGCCACCGCGTAGACACCGGGGCACGGCACGCCAGGATCTGACGGCAGCTTGCCGTGCCAGCTCCTGGGCTTCTCCTGGTCTGGATCGGGGTGCCAGATGTGTTCGGTGATGAATCCCGGCTGAATCTCCGCCCGGGACTTGATACGTCGACCGTCCGAATACCGCTGCGGGTCACCGAACTGCATCGCCAGTTCTTCAACCTCGCACAGAGCGGCGTCTAAATAACCGATGTCGTGGCCGTCGTCGTCACACACCGCGACGGTGCTGTGTGCCCACTCCGTGCGCTCCTCGAAGAGCGTCAGCGCGTACTTGAGTGCATCATCCGCGCGCATCAGCTCGCCACCGTTTCGTCGTGGTGCTCGGCGTTGTCGCCGGTACCGGTGCGGTCGTCGAGGTCCGCCAGGCCGAGGTCCTCGATGACGTCGCGGTAAGCCTGATCGGTGTTGGGGCGGGCGATCATTCGGCACCGCCGCGCACACTTGCGGCTCGTTGCGCGGCCATCCACGCGTCGAGGTCGGCCCGGTCGTAGAAGACCTTAGACCCGAATCGGTACGACACGGGGCCGATACCCGCATGGCGGTAGTACCGCAGGGTCGCATCGGCCAGACCTGTGTACCTGGCGGCCTCCGCCGTGGTCATTCGATCGGGCGGGTCAGCAAGGGCGTGGAGTGCGCGGCAATGCGGGCACAGCAGGGCGGGGGAGACGGTTACAACGTCGGCACTCATTCGAGGCCACCTCCAAACACAACAACACCAACGTGCGTGAGTGTGTGTGTTTGCCAGGCGCTCGGGGCCGGACGTTTACGACGGTAACACGACTGCAGCGCTATGCGTCAACAGGCGCAACGTTGGCCGGGTTGCGTGTCGCGGAATCCATTGCGGCAGCAAGGTTATCGAAGTCGTCGGGCAGCATGTGGCTGTACACATTCATTGTGGTTGTGGCGTTGCGATGCCCTAGAAGCTTCTGAACGGTGACGACCGAGGCCCCCTCGGACAGCGCGAGCGAACCGGCGGTATGCCGCAACGTGTGTGGAGTGACCCCTCCAACGCCCAGCTTGGCCACGGCCTTGTCGAACCGCACGCGGAACCACCCGACCGTCATCGCTGTGCCGTCGGGGCCAGGGAACAGAAACTCGGACGGATCTCGGCCAGCGACGGCCTGGCGCAGCTCCTCGACGCACGCCGTTGTCAGGATCGGCACCGACCGCTTCTGGTGAGTCTTGGTGTCGCCCTCGATGCGGCCCTGACCGCGCACGCCTGTGATCGACTTGCCCACCATTACCCGGCGCTTCTGTAGGTCGACGTCGCCCACCCGCAGCGCAGCAGCCTCGCCAAATCGCAGACCGGAGTAAGAGAGGAACCGCACCATAGCGGCCAGCGAGGTCAGCGAATGGCGCAAGTCGCTGCGCTGTCGGACCGGTGCGCTGGCGGTCTCCTCGGCTAGGCGGTGCACCTGGTCGTGAGTGAGGGCCAGATCCTTGCTCTGGGGCTTGCTCGGCAGCTCGATGTGATCGGCGGGATTGACCGCGATGTACTTGGACCGCAGCGCATACCCCGTCACTTGACTGACCACCTGGTGAGTCTGGATTACCCGGGCGGGGGACAGGCCTGCGGTCTCGTCGCTCTTCTTCTTGTGTTGTCGTGCCACCGGATCGGTGGCCAGGAACGTCAGCCAGTCCTGTAGGCGCTCGTGGGTGATGTCGCGCAGACGCTCATCGCGCCACTTGGGCAGGATCACCACGTCGAGGAGGCCTCTATATCCCGCGATGGTCTTGGGTGCGCGGTTGGCCGCTTGCTTGGTCTTCAGCCAGGACTCGGCGACGGTGCCGAACGTGACCGCCGACCGCTGGGGGTCGGCATAGGTGCCGGTCTCGACGTCAGCGACGACACCGCGCAGGTGCCGATCGGCGTCGGCCTTCTTGCTGAAGCTCTTGGACCGCTCGGCACCGCCGGCCACCCACCGGGCTTGCCAGCGCTGACCCTGACCGTGGCGGCCAGTGCATACCAATGTGCCCGGGGTGCCGTGCTTGAGGTCGGTACACCAAACGCCTGACCCGGAACAGTATCGGTGGGGTAGAGGACGGCTTCATTGTTGCGGGCTGGCCGGTGCCACCGGTCCTCCACTCCTGCACGTGCTCCACGTCGGACCGCCATGCGCGCATTCTAGATCCTGCGGGCTGGCCGGGTGGTGCGGAAACCTATTCTTGACCTGGTGTTTCTGGTGCCCTCGGTGAGATTCGAACTCACACTGTACGGGTTTTGAATCCGTTTCCTCTGCCAGTTGGGATACGAGGGCTCAGCTGGTGCGGACTCCTACCTTAGAGGATGCCCGAGGAGGCCCGTCACGCCCCCGAGGTCGCTGATCTGGCCAAGTCACGGAACAATGGCGGGATGACCGGGTCACCGTCGGACGCCGACAAGCCGCGCCGTGTTCTCATCGCCGAGGATGAGGCGCTCATTCGCCTCGACCTCGCGGAGATGTTGCGCGAGGAGGGATACGACGTCGTGGGCGAGGCGGGGGATGGTCAGGAGGCCGTCGATCTCGCGGAGAGCCTGCGGCCCGACCTGGTGATCATGGACGTCAAGATGCCCCGACGCGACGGTATCGACGCGGCCGCCGAGATCGCCAGCAAGCGCATCGCCCCCATCGTGGTGCTGACGGCGTTCTCGCAGCGCGAGTTGGTCGAGCGTGCCCGAGACGCCGGCGCGATGGCGTATCTGGTGAAGCCGTTCTCGATCACCGATCTGATTCCGGCGATCGAGTTGGCCTTGAGTCGGTTCGGTGAGATCAGTGCGCTCGAACAGGAAGTCGCGACGCTGTCGGACCGCCTCGAGACACGCAAGTTGGTCGAGCGGGCCAAGGGTGTGCTCCAGCAGAAGCAGGGGATGACCGAACCCGAGTCGTTCAAGTGGATTCAGCGGGCCGCGATGGACCGCCGCACGACGATGAAGCGGGTCGCCGAAGTGGTCCTCGAGACGTTGGATCCAGCGCCCGACGCGTAACGACTGCGTTTCATGACACGGCGTTTCGGCCGTTCGTTCGATATTTGCGCGCGTCGCATTCCTCAACAGCACGCACTGGGGCCATGGGTTGGTTATGTTGCTACCCGAAGCACCAGCGCCTCGGCCGATCCGGTCGTGGTGACGGTGGGGATGACAACTCTGACTCGGAGGTGAGACGTGCGCAGTCGCGTGGCACGTAGTGCATTTGCTCTCGGGAGCGCGGGCTTGGTCGTGTTGGCTGCCGCCGGCTGCAACCAGTCCTCTCCGGAGGAGAGCGCGTCGCAGTCCAACCTGAGGATCGTCGAGCAGGTCCAGATCGACGAGAACGGCGCCGAGGTGAAGCCGGCGGAGGGAACCACTCCCGCCGACCCCAGGGGCGACGGGAAGGCGACATGCCCACCACTGTCCATCGCGATGGCTGGCGCTCTCAACGGGCCGGACGCCGCTCTGGGCATCAACATCGTCAACGGTGTGCAGTTGGCCATCGACCAGCACAATGAGGCGAACCCGGGCTGCCAGGTGCAGTTGAAGAAGTTCGACACCGAGGGTGACCCGCAGAAGGCGACGGCGATCGCCCCTCAGATCGTCGACGACCAGTACACGATCGGTCTCGTTGGCCCGGCGTTCTCGGGTGAGACCAAGGCCACCGGCACCGTCTTCGACCAGGCCGGCCTGGTGGCGGCGACGGCGTCGGCGACCAACCCCACGCTGAGTGAGAACGGCTGGCGGACCTTCTTCCGCGGCCTGGCCAACGACGCCGTGCAGGGCCCGTCAGTTGCCAACTATCTGAAGAACACGCTGGGTCTGAAGAAGATCTGCGTGGTCGACGACAGCACCGACTACGGCCTCGGTCTGGCCACCGCGGTGCGCGAGACACTCGGCCCGGTGGCCGACTCGACGTGCAACATCTCGGTCAAGAAGGGCGACAAGGACTTCTCCGCCGCGGTGACGCAGGTCAAGGGAGCCAACCCGGACGCGCTGTTCTTCGGCGGCTACTACGCGGAGGCGGCGCCACTGGTCCAGCAGTTGAGGGACGGCGGCGTGACGGCAACGTTCGTCAGCGCCGACGGCTCCAAGGATCAGCAGTTCGTCGATCAGGCAGGCGAGTCCGCGAAGGACGCCCTGCTGTCCTGCCCGTGCGGTCCGGCCTCCGGGACGTTCGCCGAGGAGTACAAGAAGAAGTTCAACGTCGAGCCCGGCACCTACAGCACTGAGGGATACGACCTCGGCACGATTCTGGTGAAGGGCATCGACTCCGGTGCGATCACCCGACCGGCGCTGCTCGACTTCGTCCGCAACTACAACGGTCAGGGCGTGGCCCGCAACTACCAGTGGACACCCACCGGGGAACTCACGACCAACCTGATCTGGATGTTCAAGGTTCAGTAGAGATTCGACGACGAGACGCGTCCGGGACACCTCAGTCCCGGACGCGTTCTTGTTGAAGTAGCCGCGTACTCGTCGCAAGGAGCCGCCCCAGGATGCCGACCGATTGCATGGGTCAGTACGTCTGCACCGCAGCCAACATCAACTTCAATGTCGATAACCTGCTGAACGGCTTCTGGCAGTTCACGATCGACGGGTTGGCGTGGGGAGCCATCTACGCCCTTGTCGCGGTCGGATACACGCTGGTCTTCGGTGTGCTGCGGCTGATCAACTTCGCGCACTCCGAGATCTTCATGCTCGGAATGTTCGGTGCGTATTTCTGCCTCGATGTCATCCTGGGTTTCACCCCCAGCGGCAATGCCTACAACAAGGGCATCGCACTGACCGTCCTGTACCTCGGCATCGCCATGCTCTTTGCGATGCTGGTGTCCGGTTCTGCGGCAGTGGGTCTCGAGTTCGTCGCCTACCGACCCCTGCGAAGACGCAACGCACGTCCACTGACCTTCCTGATCACCGCCATCGGAATGTCGTTCGTGCTGCAGGAGTTCGTGCACTTCATCCTGCCGCACCTGATCGACGGGTACGGCGGGTCGAACGCTCAACAGCCAATCGTCCTGGTGCAGCCCAAGACCCAGTTCACGATCTTCGGCGCCTCGGTGTCCAACGTCACGATCGTGATCGTCGTCGCCGCGCTCGTGCTGGCGCTGCTCACCGACATGGCGCTCAACCGCACCAAGTTCGGCCGCGGGATCCGCGCCGTCGCACAGGATCCGACGACCGCGACGCTGATGGGTGTGTCCCGTGAGCGAATCATCATGACCACCTTCCTGATCGGTGGTCTGCTCGCAGGCGCTGCCGCATTGCTCTACACGTTGAAGGTGCCGCAGGGGATCATCTACTCCGGCGGCTTCCTGCTGGGCATCAAGGCCTTCTCGGCTGCCGTGCTTGGCGGCATCGGCAACCTGCGTGGCGCGCTGCTCGGCGGGTTGCTACTCGGCATCATGGAGAACTACGGGCAGGCGGTGTTCGGCACCCAGTGGCGCGACGTCGTCGCCTTCGTCCTGCTGGTCCTGGTGCTATTGATCCGACCGACCGGCATACTCGGCGAGAGTCTCGGGAAGGCGAGAGCATGAGCCGGCACAGCGAGAAGGGCTCGGAATCATCGAGCGGCCTGACCAGGAACCTCCTCGCGCCGGGTGACGGCCTGAGGCAGTGGTGGGCGGGCCTGAGCCGGGTGCAGAAGTGGGGCTTCGGCGTCATCGGCTTCGGCCTGCTGGCGCTGCTGCCGCTCTACACCCCTGGATTCCTGGACACGCCCGGTATCAGCTTCGGCGGAACGATGGCCCAGTTCTCGATGATCGCCATCATCGCGATCGGATTGAACGTCGTGGTCGGCCAGACGGGGCTGCTGGACCTCGGCTACGTCGGCTTCTATGCCGTTGGCGCCTACACCGTCGCGCTGCTCACCAGCCCGGACAGCCCGTGGAACATCATGGGGCTGGGCGGGTTCTTCAGCTCCGACTGGGCGTGGCTGTCATGCGTGCCGTTGGCGATGGCGGTCACCGCCCTCGCCGGGCTCATCCTGGGTACGCCGACATTGCGTCTACGCGGCGACTACCTGGCCATCGTGACGCTCGGGTTCGGCGAGATCATCCGACTGCTCGCCGACAACCTGTCCGACATCACCAACGGTCCCCGCGGCCTCAACCAGATCGCGTACCCGCGCCTGGGGGAGAAGGAGGGCCTGCCCGAGGGTGTGTTCTCCAACGGGAACTCGGCCGGTGACGCCAATTACGGCACGTGGTGGTTCTGGCTGGGGCTGGTCCTGATGGTCGGGATTCTGCTGCTGGTCGGCAACCTGGAACGCAGCCGCGTCGGACGTGCCTGGGTGGCGATCCGCGAGGACGAGGACGCCGCAGAGGTGATGGGCGTCAACACGTTCCGGTTCAAATTGTGGGCATTCGTGATCGGTGCGGCCATCGGCGGACTGTCCGGTGCGCTCTACGCCGGGCAGGTGCAGTACGTCGCACCGCCGACGTTCAACATCATCAACTCGATGCTGTTCCTGTGCGCGGTGGTGCTCGGTGGGCAGGGCAACAAGCTGGGGGTCATCTTCGGTGCGTTCATCATCGTCTACCTGCCGAACCGCCTACTGGGAGTGGAGTTCCTCGGGGTCAACCTGGGCGACCTGAAGTACCTGTTCTTCGGGCTGGCGCTCGTGGTGCTGATGATCTTCCGTCCGCAGGGCCTGTTCCCTGTGCGGCAGCAGTTGTTGGCCTACGGCAAGTCCGCGAAGAACCTGTTGCGCAACGCCGACGAGTCGAAGGCGGCAGCATGACCGACTCACCGATCGAAGAGCCGTTGATCGACGAGGAACTCGCCGCACTGCACCGCGACGTCCAGGTGGCCGAGGGTGAGAAGCTCTTGGAGACACACGATCTGACGGTGAAGTTCGGTGGGCTGACCGCTCTGGACGCTGTCACGTTCGACATCAAGCGCGGCGAGATCCTCGGATTGATCGGCCCGAACGGTGCGGGCAAGACTACGTGCTTCAACGCGATCACCGGCGTGTATCGGCCCACGTCGGGCACCGTGACCTTCGACGGCGCACCGCTGGGCAAGATCAAGCGACACAAGATCACTCGCCGTGGCATCGCCAGAACATTCCAGAACATCCGCCTGTGGGGCGAGATGACGGCGTTGGAGAACGTCGTCGTGGGCACCGACGCCCGGCACAAGACCTCGGTACCCGGCGCACTGGTCCGCACGCCGCGACACCGGCGCGAGGAGCGCGACGCCATCGAGCGCGCCGCGGCGCTGCTCCAGTTCGTGGGTATCGCGCACCGTGGCGAGGAGAAGGCCAAGAACCTGCCCTACGGGGACCAGCGGCGCCTGGAGATCGCCCGGGCACTGGCCACCGAGCCGAAGCTGTTGTGCCTCGACGAGCCCGCCGCGGGCTTCAACCCGAGCGAGAAGTCCGCGCTCATCGAGTTGATCCAGGCCATCCGCGACGACGGATACACGGTGTTGCTCATCGAGCACGACATGCGGCTGGTCATGGGCGTCACCGACCGCATCGTGGTGTTGGAGTTCGGCCGCAAGATCGCCGATGGGCTGCCCGCCGACATCCGCGAGAATCCCGCGGTGATCGCCGCCTACCTGGGAGTGCCCGATGACGAACTCGCCTGAGACACTCGGGGCCGTCGAGCTGGACCCGCGGCCCGTTGTGCTGGAGGTGCGCAATGCGGTCGTGCACTACGGCAGAATCCAGGCGCTGCACGGGGTCTCGCTGATCGTCCACGAGGGCGAACTGGTCACGCTGCTCGGCTCAAACGGTGCGGGCAAGACCACGATGATGCGGGCGATCTCCGGGTTGCGCCCACTGACGTCGGGCTCGGTGTGGTTCCACGGGCAGGACATCTCCAAGGTCAAGGCGCACCGCCGGGTCACCGACGGCTTGATCCAGGCACCCGAGGGGCGTGGCATCTTCCCGGGCATGACGGTGGTCGAGAATATCGAGATGGGTTGCTACGGACGCAAGTTCGCGAACCGAAACGAGCACCGCGAACGGATCGACTGGGTCTTCGAGACCTTCCCGCGGCTCGCGGAGCGGCGCAGTCAGGTCGGCGGCACGCTGTCCGGTGGTGAGCAGCAGATGCTGGCGATCGGACGAGCGTTGATGGCCCGGCCGCGGGTGCTGCTGCTGGATGAGCCGTCGATGGGCTTGGCGCCCATGGTGATCTCACAGATCTTCAAGATCATCTCCGAGATCAACTCGCAGGGCACCACGGTCCTGCTGGTCGAACAGAACGCCCAGCAGGCGCTGACTCGGTCCGACCGCGCCTACATCCTCGAGACCGGCCGCGTCACCCGCGAGGGCGTCGCGCGAGAACTGTTGAAGGATGACAGCATTCGCGCCGCCTATCTCGGCGTCGCCTAGCAACTACCGGGCGTCGAACGTGAAGTAGATGGTCAATTCGCGCGCGAGAATCGACATCTAGTTCACGTTCGGCCGCGTAGGTTAGGTGACCCGGAAGCGCTTCACCCGCGCCGTGGCACCGGACACCAACTCCACCCGGCTGCGCGGAACCCCCAGATGCGCGGCAAGCAGTTTGGTGACGGCGTCGTTGGCCTTACCGTCCACGGCGCGCTCCGGCACATAGATGGTCAACTCGCCGTCGTCGCCGACCTCGACCAGCGGACCCTTGCGGCTGCCGGGTTTGACGCGGACGGTGATCATCCAGAGCCGAACGTGGAACTAGCGCGCGACGATCACCGATGACCCGTGGCCGAAGAGTCCCTGGTTGGCGGTGACGCCGACCGTGGCACCCTCGACCTGACGGCCGGTGGCCTGACCCTTCAACTGCCACGTGAGTTCGCAGACCTGTGCGATCGCCTGCGCCGGGATCGCCTCGCCGAAGCAGGCCAGGCCGCCCGACGGGTTCACCGGCACACGTCCGCCGATCGTGGTTGCGCCACTGCGTAGCAGCTGCTCGGCCTCACCCCTCGCACAGAGGCCGAGATGCTCGTACCAGTCCAGTTCCAGTGCCGTCGAAAGGTCGTACACCTCGGCGAGGCTGACGTCCTCGGGTCCGATACCGGCCTCCGCGTAGGCGGCGTCCAGGATCTGGTCCTTGAAGACCCGCTCCGGTCCCGGCACCACCGCGGTGGAGTCGGTGGCGATATCGGGCAACTCGGGCAGATGCTGCGGGTAGCGCGGCGTCACCGTGCTGACCGCGCGCACCGACGGCACGCCCTCCAGCGAGCCCAGGTGCTTACGGGCGAAGTCGGCGCTGGCCACGATCAACGCGGCCGCCCCGTCGGAGGTGGCGCAGATGTCGAGCTGCCGCAACGGGTCGGAGACCACCGGGCTGGCCAGCACGTCCGCGATCGCGGATTCCTTGCGGTAGCGGGCATTCGGGTTCTGCAGGCCGTGGCGAGAGTTCTTGACCTTCACCTGGGCGAAGTCCTCGGCCGTCGCGCCGTACAGATCCATCCGGCGGCGGGCCAGCAGTGCGAAGTAGACGGGGTTCATCGCGCCGATGAGATGAAAGCGCTGCCAGTCCGGATCGTTCTTGCGCTCCCCGCCCACGGGCGCGAACGCCCCCTTCGGGGTTGTGTCGGCACCGATCACCAGGGCGACGTCGCAGAATCCGGCGAGGATCTGGGCGCGGGCGCTCTGCAGTGCCTGCGATCCGCTCGCGCAGGCGGCGTAGCTCGAGCTGACCGGGACGCCGTTCCAGCCCAACTTCTGGGCGAACGTCGACCCGGCGATGAAGCCGGGATACCCGTTGCGGATGGTGTCGGCGCCGGCCACGTACTGAATCTGGCGCCAGTCCAGGCCGGCCTCGGACAGCGCGGTGCGGGCGGCGACGACGCCGTACTCGGTGAAGTCGCGGCCCCACTTGCCCCAGGGGTGCATGCCGGCGCCAAGGATGTAGAGGGGTTCTGGCGCACTCATGCGATCCTCCATGCGTAGACGCTCCGCACGAAGCCGTCCTCGTCGGTGTAGAGCGGCATTGTCGTCAGTTCCATCTCCATACCGACCTTGAGGTCGGCGGCGAGGGTGCCGTCGACGACCTTGCCCAGGATGATCAGGCCTTCCTCGGCCAGCTCCACCGCGGCGATGGCGAACGGCTCGAAGGGATCCTTGGCCGGATAGGGCGACGGCGGGGGATACCGGTTCTCGGTATAGCTCCACACCCTGCCGCGCCGCGACAGCGGGACCTGGTCGAGTTCGTCGCCGTCACACGCCGGGTTGGGGCAGTTATTGGCCCGCGGCGGGAAGACGTAGGTCGCGCACTGAGTGCACTTCCCGGCGATGAGGTGGGTGTCTCCGGCGTCGTCGGTGGCGAACCACCCGTCGATGGCCGGTAGTTGCGACGCGGCGTCAGTAGCTCCTGGCACGAGTGCAGACTACGCGATCAAGGCGCCCGAACTGAAACGTGTTGCAGTTTCATCGGGCGGCCACGTCGAGCAGGATCCGTACCAGGTCGTCCGGGTTGTCCAGCATCAGGTTGTGCCTACCGTCCAGTTCGTGGCAGGTCCAGCGGGGATCGTCACGGACCCGGTCGTAGGACTGGCGTAACGGGGATTCACCCGGCCAGTCCAGCGCGTACACGAAGTCACGCCGCCGAAACCGGTTCAGGTCCCCGGCGAGGCGCAGCGGCTGCATGACGGTCGCCAGTGGATGTGACGTCGCGCGGTCGTCGAAGAACGGCATCGGCGGCACACCGAAGCCGGTGTCGTCCACCTCGGTGTACCACTGTCGTTCCTCGTCGTTGACCACGTCCCAGCACGATTCCCCGTCGTACGGGACGATGGCGTCGAGGAACACCAGGGAGTCCACCCGCTCAGCGATGCGATCGGCGACCCCGGTGATCACCATGCCGCCGTAACTGTGTCCGACGAGGACGAGATCATCGCCAGCCGCCGCGTCGCAGGCGATCGCGGCGAGCACGTCGGTGATGTGCGTGTCGAGGTTGACCCCGCCCGGCAGCAGGTGCGCTCGTTCGGCCACGCCGGTCTGGGTGATCGCGAGAACGTGGTGCCCGGCCACGCGCAACGACGCCGCGAGATCGTCGAAGCACCATCCGCCGTGGCACATTCCGGGGACGAGCACGAATGTGGTCACGATCGAGTGCTCCCTGCGGTGTCGTTGCGGTACTTGGTGGTGACACGCGCGAGATCCTCTGGCTCGTGCGAGGCCCCGGCACCGTGCATCTCGCGGTTGGCCCTCACGACGTCGGAGGTCTCGGCGCGGCGCTGCTGCTCGTAGGTCCGCAGTCCGGCGACACCGTGTGCGGACAGCTCATCGGCCAGCACCCGGGCATCCACGATGGCCTGCGATCCACCGTTGGCGCCGACCGGATACATCGGGTGGGCGGCGTCGCCGAGGAGGGTGACCCGACCGCGGCCCCAGTGCGGCAACGCGTCCTTGTCGACCATCGGATAGCTGAATATCTGGTCGGTGTGGCCGATCAACTCGGTCGGGTCGAGCCAGTCGAGTGACCAGTCGGAGAGGTGGCCGACGACGTCGCCCGCGGTCGCGGGCGCGTTCCACTCGGCGCGGCCGGCCAGCGGTCCCGGCGCGGAGGTGGGCACCTGCACCACCCAATTCACCAGGCCGTCGCCGATGGGATAGGTGATGACGTCAACTCCGTTGGCACACTTGATGATCGCCATGGTGTGACCGTCGAGGAAGGGTGGCATCCGGCTCGCGCCGCGGTACATCGTGATCCCCGACGACATCAGAGGGTCCGCTTCGGGGTGCAGTGCGGCCCGCACTACCGATCCGATCCCATCGGCGCCGACGAGTACGGCACCGGAGACTGGTCCGGCCACGGTGTCGACGCGGACGTGGTCGACGGTCTGGGTGAAACCGCTGACGGCGGCGCCGGTCTGCACGGCACCTGCGCCGAGGCGGTCACGCACCGCGTCGAGCAGCAGCATCTGCAGTCGTCCGCGGTGCACTGACAGTTGCGGATACGCGTCGCCGGCGGCAAGGCCGCGGGGTTCCCGGAACAGCAGGTCGCCACCCGCCGAGTAGAAGCAGATGGAGGACGGCGCGACCGCGGCCTCGGTGAGCGCGTCGCCGAGGCCGAGCGTGCTGAGTTCGCGAACGGCATGCGGCAGCAGGTTGATGCCGACACCCATCGCGCGCAGCACGCGGGCACTCTCCAGTATCCGGGCATCGACTCCGCGGGCATGCAACGTGAGCGCTGCGGTGAGGCCGCCGATGCCTGCACCGGCGATCAAGACTTCGGATTCCATGTCTCCAGCGTTGCTGCCCACGCGTTATAAGTCCAAGACGATCCAGGTACACAAACTATTGTAATTGGTTATGGAACTGCGTCAGTTGGAGTACTTCGTCGCGGTAGTCGAAGAGGCGAACTTCACCCGCGCCGCGGCCCGAGTCCACGTCGCCCAGCCGGCCGTGAGCGCTCAGATCGCACGCTTGGAGCGCGAACTCGGTCACCGACTGCTGGACCGCACGCGCCGCGAGACTCGATTGACGGCCGCGGGCAGGGCGATGCTCCCGTACGCCCGTGCGGCACTGAGCGCTGTTTCGGCCGCCCGCGCCGCTGTCGACGACCTGTCGCAGCTGATAACCGGAAGTGTCACGCTCGGCACCGTCACGTCGCACAACGTCGACCTCCCGACGCTCCTGGCCGACTATCACCGGGCGCACCCGGGTGTGGAGATGAGGTTGTGCACCGACGACTCGGACACCCTTATCGAGGGCCTGCGCCGTGGCGACCTCGACGCGGCGATCATCTCCGTCGTCACTGACGAGGTGCCACCGGGACTTGCCGTCGAGGTGGTGACCGACGAGGCGATCGACGCTGCAGTCGGTCCGGGTGATCCATGGTGGGGCCGCGACGAGGTCACAGTCGCCGCGCTGGCCGAACGCAGACTCGTTGCGTTGCCCCGGGGCACGGGAATCAGGACCACGTTCGACGCGGCATGCGCCGCCGCGGGCGTGACGGCCCACGTCGCCTTCGAGGCGAGTTCTCCGCCTGATCTCGCGGCGTTGGCCGAGCGTGGGCTAGGGGTGGCGATACTGCCGGAGTCGGTGTCACGGACGCGTGCCGACCTGTTCGCGATCGCCATCACTCCAGCCCTCCGTGGGCGGCTGGTGTTCGCCTGGCGGACGGCGGGCCCGATGAGCCCGGCGGCGCGCGTCCTCGTCGACATGGCCCGCGACCTGCTCCGGTGAGCGTCGTCAACACAGGGGAGTGCTGCACCCTCGGCGGTGTCGGGACGGGTGCATAAGGTTAGGGCCGTGAGCCCCGCCAAGACCGCGTCGCAGAACGCCGCCCCCAACTCTGTCGACAACAAGCCCACGCTGATGCTGCTCGACGGGAACTCGCTGGCCTTCCGCGCGTTCTACGCACTGCCCGCGGAGAACTTCAAGACCCAGGGCGGGCTGACCACCAACGCGGTGTACGGCTTCACGGCCATGCTGATCAACCTGCTGCGCGACGAGCAGCCCACCCACATCGCGGCTGCCTTCGACGTGTCGCGGCAGACGTTCCGCAAGGAGAAGTACCCCGAGTACAAGGAGGGCCGGTCTGCCACGCCCGATGAGTTCCGCGGGCAGATCGACATCACCAAGGAGGTGCTGGGGGCGCTTGGCATCACCGCGATGGCCGAGGCGGGCTTCGAGGCCGATGACCTCATCGCGACGCTGGCCACCCAGGCTGAGCAGGAGGGCTACCGCGTTCTGGTGGTCACCGGCGACCGCGACGCGCTGCAACTCGTCAGTGACGACGTCACCGTGCTGTATCCGCGCAAGGGCGTAAGTGAGCTGACCCGGTTCACCCCCGAGGCCGTCGTCGAGAAGTACGGACTGACACCGCGGCAGTACCCGGACTTCGCCGCGCTGCGTGGCGACCCGAGCGACAACCTGCCCGGCATCCCGGGGGTGGGGGAGAAGACGGCCGCGAAGTGGATCGTCGAGTACGGCTCGCTGCAGGCGCTCGTCGACCAGGTCGACACCGTCAAGGGCAAGGTCGGAGAGTCCTTGCGCGCCAACCTGTCCCACGTCATCCTGAATCGTGAGCTGACCGACCTGGTCAAGGATGTGCCGCTGGCCCAGACCCCTGACACGCTGCGTATGCAGCCGTGGAACCGGGATCGGATCCACCAGCTCTTCGACGACCTGGAGTTCCGCGTCCTGCGTGATCGTCTCTTCGAGACGCTGGCCTCGGCCGATCCCGAGGTCGAACTCGGCTTCGACGTCCGCGGCGGCGTCCTGGAGCCCGGGCAGCTCGCGGCCTGGCTCTCGGAGCACAGCCTCGGCAACCGGTTCGGGCTCGCCGTGGTCGGCACCCATGTGGCCTTCGACGGCGACGCCACCGCGCTGGCCATCGTGTCGGCCGACGGTGAGGGGTGCTACCTCGACACCACCTCTCTCAACCCCGACGACGAGGCGGCGCTGGCATCCTGGCTGTCCGATCCGGGCCCGCCCAAGGCACTGCACGAGGCCAAGCTCGCCATGCACGACCTCGCAGGCCGGGGCTGGAACCTCCGCGGCGTCACCTCCGACACCGCGTTGGCGGCCTACCTGGTGCGGCCGGGACAGCGCAGCTTCGCGCTCGACGACCTCGCGGTCCGCTATCTGCGGCGTGAGTTGCGTGCGGAGAACCCTGAGCAGCAACAACTCTCGTTGCTCGATGACGCCGACGGCGTCGACGACCAGGCCGTGCAGACGCTGCTGCTGCGGGCGTCGGCCGTGGCGGACCTCGCCGATGCGCTGGACGAGGAGTTGGCCCGCATCGACTCCTCGGCACTGCTCGGGCAGATGGAACTGCCGGTGCAGCGCGTGCTGGCCGAGTTGGAGCACACGGGTATCGCCGTCGACCTGAAACTGCTCGGCGAGCTACAGAGCCAGTTCGCCGAACAGATCCGCGACGCCGCCGAGGCCGCGTACTCGGTGATCGGCAAGCAGATCAACCTCGGCTCGCCCAAGCAGCTGCAGGTGGTGCTGTTCGACGAGCTCCAGATGCCCAAGACCAAGAAGACCAAGACCGGCTACACCACCGATGCCGATGCGCTGCAAGGGCTCTTCGACAAGACCGAGCACCCGTTCCTGCAGCATCTGCTGGCCCACCGGGACGCCACCCGGCTGAAGGTCACCGTGGACGGCTTGCTGAACTCGGTGGCCTCCGACGGGCGGATCCACACCACGTTCAATCAGACGATCGCGGCCACCGGTCGCCTCTCGTCCACCGAGCCCAACCTGCAGAACATCCCGATCCGCACCGAGGCCGGCAGGCAGATCCGCAACGGCTTCGTGGTGGGTGAGGGCTACGCGGAGCTGATGACCGCGGACTACAGCCAGATCGAGATGCGGATCATGGCCCACCTGTCCGGCGACGAGGGCCTGATCGAGGCGTTCAACACCGGCGAGGACCTGCATTCGTTCGTCGCCTCGCGTGCCTTCGGTGTGCCGATCGACGAGGTCACCGCCGAGCTGCGCCGCCGCGTCAAGGCCATGTCCTACGGCCTGGCGTACGGGCTGAGCGCGTACGGCCTGGCATCGCAGCTGAAGATCTCCACCGAAGAGGCCAAGGTGCAGATGGATGCCTACTTCTCCCGGTTCGGCGGCGTGCGCGACTACCTGCAATCGGTCGTCGAGCAGGCGCGCAAGGACGGCTACACCTCCACGGTGCTGGGCCGCCGGCGGTATCTGCCCGAACTGGACAGCAGCAACCGCAATGTGCGCGAGGCCGCCGAACGCGCCGCCCTCAACGCGCCGATCCAGGGCAGTGCCGCCGACATCATCAAGGTCGCGATGATCAACGTCGACGCCGCGATCAAGGACGCCGGCCTGACGTCACGCACGCTTCTGCAGGTGCACGATGAGCTGCTGTTCGAGGTCGCCGACGGCGAACGGGACGCGCTGGAGGCGATCGTCCGCGACAAGATGGGCGGCGCCTACCCGCTGTCGGTGCCCCTCGAGGTGTCGGTCGGATACGGGCGCAGCTGGGACGCCGCCGCGCACTGACCGGAATCACTCACTCCTGGCAGGCCACCGTGGCCGATGGTCTGTGCCATCGGCGGGAAGGACGACGACGTGCCCGATCACCCCTTCGATGAGGCCCTCGAGCTCACACCCACGGAGCCGGGCCGGGCGACGGGGCGGACCAGGTCTGCGTGGGCCAACATGGTCGGCCCGTTCGGCGGGCTGACCGCGGCATTGCTGCTGCGTGCCGCCGAGAACCAGCCCGACCGGATCGGGGAGCCGGTCGCGCTCACGGTCAACTTCACCGCACCCGTGGCGGATGGCGACTTCGACATCGTGTGCAAGGTCGTGCGGACCAACCGGACCAATCAGCACTGGCTCATGGAGCTGTGGCAGGACGGCGCGATCAAGACCAACGCCACCGCGGTCTTCGGCGTTCGGCGCGACACCTGGTCCGACACCGAACTCGAGCCACTGACGGTGACTGGGCCGGACGGGCTCACCTCGACCGGTCTGCCCGATGCGATCGTGTGGGCGCGCAACTACGAGACACGCTTTGTCGAGGGGGCGATCCCCGATTCCGACGCGGGCCCGTCGCCGTCGTCCACGACCACGCTGTGGGCGCGTGATCGGCAGGGGCGAGGGTGGGACCACGCGTCGCTCGCGGCGATCAGTGACATCTTCTACCCCCGCGTGTTCCTGCGCCGGGGAGCTTTCTTGCCGGCCGGCACCATCTCGCTGACGACCTACTTCCACGCCGACGCAGACGACCTCGCCGCGCTGAACGGAGACTTCGTGCTGGGCCGCGCCACGGCCAACAGGTTCTCCCGCGGCTTCTTCGACCAATCAGCGCAGGTCTGGAGCAGGGGTGGTGAACTCCTGTCCACCAGCCACCAGCTGGTCTACTTCAAGGACTGACTAGGTGACGCGGTAGCTGGCCAGCCACTGCAGGGTCGGTGCGGCCGCACGCGCCTCGTGCACGGCGTAGGCCTCCTCGTTGAGCAGCGCCTGCACGCGGGCGTCGCCGAAGCCGCGGTCGATCCGGTCACGCACGAACGCCAGCTCGACGACCTGGCTCGCGAACCGTTTGACGCCCTTGACTGCGGGTTTTCCGCCGTGGCGTCTTGCCTCATGGATGGCGAGCTTGCGGTTGCGGATCGAGCCCAGCCAGCTCGCCTCGTTCTCGGTGATCAGTCCCGCCGCCACCATGCCGGGCAGTTTCTCGGCCACGATGCGCTGCTCCCTGCGCCGACTCCCGACGCCCAGGATGATGGCCAGCACGAAGATCGGCACCATCCACAGCAGGTAGACGCCGAAGTAGGCCTCGGGCCCGACCACCGACGACCCGTTCCACAGCCCGTGCATGGTCACCGCGCCGGCATAGCCGAGCGCAATGCAACCCATCTTGGCCAGCGGGTTGCGTCGCTGCAGCGCGAAGTACACGCCGATGCCGAACATGGTGGTGAACAGGGGGTGCGCGAACGGCGCCATGATGAGGCGCATCGCGGCGGTGAGCAGCGACTCGCCCAGCGAGCCGCCGCTGGAGATGTAGAGGATGTCCTCGAGCCACGCGAAGCCCGCCGCGGTGATGCCGGCGTAGACCAGGCAGTCGGTCAGCGAGTTCATCTCGTTGCGTCGGCGGCCGGTCATCATGATCAGCAGGAACAGGCCCTTGGCGGCCTCCTCGACGATGGGCGCGCCGACCGCCACGGACATGAAGCTGACGCTCGCGGTCTCGACGGCACCCCCGCTGACCAGGGATTCGAACCACAGACTCAGCACTATCGACAGGATCACCGCGACCGTCGCGCCCCACAGGAACGCCAGCACCAGCAGTCGCGGCGGCTCCGGCTCCCACCTGTCCAGCCACAGGTAGGCGAGGATGACGCCGGCCATCGCCACGCTGGACAACACGAAGCCGATGGCCGTTCCGACGGGGTTGACGGCGGTGAGCCCGATGACGATCAAACCCGCGATGAGGCCGAGCAGGATGATGGTGCCGATCGGAGCCCCAACCTTGCGGATCCGCCTCGGCAGAACCCGGGCTATCGGGGGCGTCACAGGGTTGTGCACCTCAGCAGGGTAGCGGGGGGTGGGCGACCGGGTTTGTCCAGCGTGTACCCAGTCGAGTAGTCTCTACGGGTACTCGCTGTGCGATATCGCGAGCGCGAAGTTCCACAATAGGCGTCCGCATCGCTTTCGCGGTAGCCAATGAAACAACATCCATCAGTCCCTACGAGCAAACCTGTCCGGAGCAACCCACCAAATGCCAAGTCCCTCCGTCACCTCGCCGCAAGTAGCCGTCAACGACATCGGCTCGGCCGAGGATTTTCTCGCCGCCATCGACAAGACCATCAAGTACTTCAACGATGGCGACATCGTCGAAGGGACGATTGTCAAGGTTGACCGCGACGAAGTCCTACTCGACATCGGTTACAAGACCGAAGGCGTCATCCCCTCCCGTGAGCTCTCCATCAAGCACGACGTCGACCCCTCAGAGGTTGTGTCCGTCGGCGATGAGATCGAGGCTCTCGTCCTCACCAAGGAGGACAAGGAAGGCCGCCTGATCCTGTCCAAGAAGCGCGCTCAGTACGAGCGGGCCTGGGGCACGATCGAAGAGCTCAAGGAGAAGGACGAGGCCGTCAAGGGCACCGTCATCGAGGTCGTCAAGGGCGGCCTGATCCTCGACATCGGCCTGCGCGGCTTCCTGCCCGCGTCGTTGGTGGAGATGCGTCGCGTCCGCGATCTGCAGCCGTACATCGGCAAGGAGATCGAGGCCAAGATCATCGAGCTCGACAAGAACCGCAACAACGTGGTGCTGAGCCGCCGCGCCTGGCTGGAGCAGACCCAGTCCGAGGTGCGCAGCGAGTTCCTCAACCAGCTGCAGAAGGGCGCCGTCCGCAAGGGCGTCGTGTCCTCGATCGTCAACTTCGGCGCGTTCGTCGATCTCGGCGGCGTCGACGGCCTGGTGCACGTCTCCGAGCTGTCCTGGAAGCACATCGACCACCCGTCCGAGGTCGTCAACGTGGGCGACGAGGTCACCGTCGAGGTGCTCGACGTCGACATGGACCGCGAGCGGGTTTCGTTGTCGCTCAAGGCCACTCAGGAAGATCCGTGGCGCCACTTCGCCCGCACCCACGCGATCGGTCAGATCGTGCCGGGCAAGGTCACCAAGCTGGTGCCGTTCGGTGCGTTCGTCCGCGTCGAGGAGGGCATCGAGGGCCTGGTGCACATCTCGGAGCTGTCCGAGCGTCACGTCGAGGTCCCGGACCAGGTGGTCCAGGTCGGCGACGACGCGATGGTCAAGGTCATCGACATCGACCTGGAGCGTCGTCGGATCTCGCTGAGCCTCAAGCAGGCCAACGAGGACTACACCGAGGAGTTCGACCCCTCGAAGTACGGCATGGCCGACAGCTACGACGAGCAGGGGAACTACATCTTCCCCGAGGGCTTCGACGCCGACACCAACGAGTGGCTCGAGGGCTTCGAGAAGCAGCGTGACGAGTGGGAGGCCCGGTACGCCGAGGCCGAGCGCCGCCACAAGATGCACACCGCGCAGATGGAGAAGTTCGCCGCTGCCGATGCGGAGGCCGCCAGCAGGCCGGCCACCGCGAACGGCTCGTCGACCTCGTCGTCGTCCAGCTCGGTCGAGTCCTCCAGCGGAGGCACGCTGGCCAGCGATGCGCAGCTCGCTGCGCTGCGGGAGAAGCTCGCAGGCAACGCGTAACAACTCACACGACGGACGCCCCGGCTCAGTTCGAGCCGGGGCGTTTGTCGTTTCCGGAGACGGCCGAACGTGAAGAAGGTTTCGACTCCGGGCCGATTTCTCGACATCTTCTTCACGTTCGCCGCGGTGTCACGTGCGCATATGGCTTCTTGACAATGATTTTCATTAGTTGGTTGACTCGCCGCTGTGAAGACGACGACCACTAAGACGACGCGACTGATCGCCCTCCTGTCCGCATCGGTGCTCGGCGCGGGCTGCGCGACCGCCAAGAACACCGACGAGGCCTCACCGACCGCCCCGACGACCTCCACGCCAACGGCGCCCACCGAACAGGCATCCGCCTCACCGCGGCTAGCCCTGAGCTACGACGGCGGCGTGCTCGTCGTCGACGCCAACACGCTCGAGCAGGTCGCTGACATCCCCGTGGAGGGCTTCACGCGGCTGAACTCGGCGGGTAACGGCCGGCACGTCCTGGTGTCGCAGTCGGGCGACTTCGCGGTGCTGGACATGGGCACCTGGACCGATGCGCACGGCGATCATGGCCACCACTACACCGCGAGCCCGAAGATGACCGACATTCGCCTCGGCGGTGCAGAACCCGGACACGTCGTCTCCCACGACGGCATGCTGACCCTCTTCAGTGACGGCACCGGCGCGGTCGACGTCATCGATGCCAAGGCGCTGCGCGACGGTGCGGTCAAGGCCCAGTCGACCACCACCCGTGAACCGCACCACGGTGTCGCGGTGGCCCGGGCCGACGGCTCCACAGTGATCAGTGTCGGCGATGCGGACACCCGGTCTGGCGTCGTGATCCTGGACGCGGCCGGTAACGAGATAGCGGCCAACGACGACTGCCCCGGCCTGCACGGCGAGGCGGCGGCAGCGGCGGGTGTGCTGACGTTCGGCTGCGAGAACGGGATACTCATGGTGCGCGGCAACGACATTCGCAAGATCGCCAGCCCTGATCCCTACGGCCGGATCGGCAACCAGTCCGGTAGCGAGGACTCCCCGGTGGTCCTCGGCGACTACAAGACCGACCGCGACGCGGAGACCGAGCGGCCACGCAGCTTCACCCTCACGGATACCGCCGACGGCACGATCAGGATCGTGCCGATCGACGCGAGCTACAGCTTTCGGTCACTGGACCGCGGACCGCGCGGGGAGGCCGTGATCCTGGGTACTGACGGCGCCCTGCACGTCTTCGATCCCGCAACGGCACAGCGTGTCTCGCGCGTCGCGGTGATCGACGCGTGGACCGAACCCGACGAGTGGCAGGCCCCGATGCCCAACCTGCACGTACAGGACGGCATCGCCTACGTCAGCGACCCACAGGCGCGCAGACTCGTCGCCGTGGACCTCGCGGACGGCTCAACGGTGGCCGAGACGTCGCTGGATGAACCGACCATCGAACTCACGGGCGTCGAGGGCTGAACCCGTCACGCGCCCTGACAGAATGTTGCGGTGCTTCGTATTGGGTTGACCGGCGGTATCGGCGCCGGAAAGTCGACGGTGTCCGCCACGTTCAGTGAACTCGGCGCCATAGTCGTCGACGGTGACGTGATCTCGCGTGAAGTCGTCGCGCCGGGCACCGAGGGCCTCGCCAAGCTGGTGGAGGCCTTCGGTGTCGACATCCTGCTGCCCGACGGTGCCCTGAACAGGCCGGCGCTGGCGACCATCGCGTTCAGTGACGACGAGAAGCGCCAGACACTCAACGGCATCGTGCACCCGTTGGTGGGGCGGCGCCGTGAGGAACTGATATCCGCCGCGCCGCCGGATGCGGTGATCGTCGAGGACATCCCGCTGCTCGTCGAGTCGCAGATGGCGCCGATGTTCCCGCTGGTGATCATCGTGCACGCCGACGAGGACGTCCGCGTCGCGCGGCTCATCGAGCACCGGGGCTTCAGCGAGGCCGACGCCCGTGCCCGGATCGCCGCGCAGGCGACGGTCGAGCAGCGCAAGGTGGTGGCTGACGTGTGGTTGGAGAACCACGGCGGCCCAGACGAACTCAGGCAGCAAGCCGTCGCACTGTGGAACGACCGCGTGCTGCCGTTCGCGCGCAACGTCGCCGCGCAGATCCCGGCTGCTGCCGTGGAGCCACGGCTGGTGCCCGCCGATCCGACTTGGCCCGAGCAGGCCGAACGCATCGTCAGCCGGCTCAACACCGCCTGTGGTCACCGCGCCGTGCGGATCGACCACATCGGGTCGACGTCCGTCCCCGGGCTGGCCGCCAAGGACGTGATCGACGTGCAGGTCACGGTCGCCTCACTCGCCGTCGCCGACGAGTTGGTCGAGGCTCTGACAACAGCGGGCTACCCGCGGGTCGCATCGATCACCGGCGACGTGATGAAGGCCGACGCGCGCAGCACCGTCGCCGAGTTCGACCACTCAGGCGACGAAGCCCTGTGGCGCAAGCGGTTTCACGCTTCGGCAGACCCGGGCCGCGCGACGAACGTGCACATCCGTGTCGACGGCTGGCCGAATCAGCAGTTCGCGCTGTTGTTTCCGGACTGGTTGCGCGCCGACGCCGACGCGCGTGCCGAGTATCTGGAGCTGAAGCAACGGGTGGCCGCCTCCGAGCACGGCACGATCGACGACTACGCCGACGCGAAGGAACCGTGGCTGCACGGTGCGTACGACCGCGCCTGGGCGTGGGCGGACGCCACCGGCTGGCGACCGTAGCGGGTCAGGCGACCGGCGGGGGTTCTACCGGAGCGTTCGGGTCGGCCGGCGCTGCGGGCTCCAGCGGTGGCGGCGCGTCGATCGGCTCGGTGTTGCCGGTCGGGAAGTTGGTCACGGTGCCGCAGCTGAGCACGCCGTAGCCGGGATCGTTGCGTTGCGGGGTGAACCGGGGCGCCACGAACTGGTCGGCCTGCGCCACGATTTGGTCATCGACCAGGATCTCGCAGTGCAGGCTGGCTGAGTACGGCCACTGAATCGACACCTGCATGCCGGCGAGCTGGGGATTGGACACCACGCCGGTGGCCTCGAATGTGCGTCCCGGCACCATCGTGGGATCGGCGGTGTTGAACTCGCTGTCGGAGAGCTTGTAGGTGATCGAGGCGCCGCGCGACACACCGTCGACGCGGGCGCGGTAGACCACGTTGTGCGGTCCCTCGCCGAACTCGGGCATGCCCGCCGCGGGGGGAGCGTCTGCGGGAACCGGCTGCTCAGCCGTACCCGGCTCGAGCGCAGGATCGGCCAACGCGACAGGTGCGGTCAACTGGGCACCAACAATCAACGTCGCCAGCGCGGCAACGGGCAGCCAACCGGGCTTGATCACGGTCACGTTTCAGACATTACAAGGTGCGCCAGGTGAGATCCATTTCGTAGTCGGCCAGCCACATGCCGAGGTCATAGCCGTGGCGGGCCAGGCCGTCCACCGCGGCGACGGCCGTCTGGATGGCCTGCTCGGCGGTTTCGGGGCTGATCAGCTCGTGGCGAACAGCCTGCAGAAGCTCGTCGACGTCGGTGAGTTCGACACCTCGTCCGGTGCGCACGACGACGTCCAGATAGTGGTCGTCGGCCTGCCAGGTGCGCTCGCCCGGGACGTACCGCCCGACGTCGAGGTAGTAATCCTGGTCGCGCTCGTGGCCGGGATTGAAGTGGAACACCGAGGCCCGCAGGTTCAGCGATGGCAGCAGCCATGACTCGAGGTAGTGAAACTGGGCGCGACCGGGTGTCGGCCGCGCCATGTACAGGCCCCAGGGCTGCACGACGTACTCGTCGACGTCGCGGACGATGCCCTTCGGGTCGGTGTTCGTCCGCCCGGCGATGTCGAAGGACTCCCGTTTGGGGGGGTGAATGTGGCCGCTCACGGCGTCAGGTTAAGGGCTCGGTGGCCTATGTGTGCCGTCTCGGTGCCCGTCCGCGGAATGAATGTGTCGGTCATGACGCTTAACCTGGTGACCATGGCTTTCGCGACTGAACACCCCGTGCTGGCGCATTCGGAGTACCGACCTGCCGCCGAAGCCGTTGATGGCATCGTGCGCGCAGGTGGCCACTTCGAGGTGGTCAGCCCGTACGACCCCGCGGGTGATCAGCCCGCCGCCATCGAGGACCTGGAGCGTCGCATCCGGGCGGGGGAGCGTGACGTGGTGCTGCTGGGCGCCACCGGCACCGGTAAGTCGGCGACCACGGCGTGGCTCATCGAGCGGTTGCAGCGGCCCACGCTGGTCATGGCACCCAACAAGACGCTTGCCGCGCAGCTGGCGAATGAGCTGCGGGAGATGTTGCCCAACAACGCCGTCGAGTACTTCGTCTCGTACTACGACTACTACCAGCCCGAGGCCTACATCGCGCAGACCGACACCTACATCGAGAAGGACAGCTCGATCAACGATGACGTCGAGCGCCTCCGGCACTCGGCCACCTCGAGCCTGCTGTCTCGCCGCGACGTGGTCGTGGTGGCGTCGGTGTCCTGCATCTATGGCCTGGGCACGCCGCAGTCCTATCTGGACCGCTCGGTCGAACTACAGGTGGGGCAGGAGGTGCCCCGCGACGCGCTGCTTCGACTGCTGGTCGACGTCCAGTACAACCGCAACGACATGGCGTTCACCCGTGGATCGTTCCGAGTCCGCGGCGACACCGTCGAGATCATCCCGTCGTACGAGGAACTCGCGGTGCGAATCGAGTTCTTCGGCGATGAGATCGAGGCGCTCTACTACATGCACCCGCTGACCGGTGACATCGTCCGCAAGGTCGACTCGCTGCGGGTTTTCCCCGCGACGCACTATGTGGCCGGCCCCGACCGGATGGCGCACGCGATCTCGAGCATCGAGGCCGAGCTGGAGGCACGCCTGGCCGAACTGGAGGGCCAGGGCAAGCTCCTGGAGGCGCAGCGTCTGCGGATGCGGACCAACTACGACCTCGAGATGATGAAGCAGGTCGGCTTCTGCTCGGGTATCGAGAACTACTCCCGCCACATCGATGGCCGAGGTGCGGGCACAGCTCCCGCGACGCTCATCGACTACTTCCCCGAGGACTTCCTGCTCGTCATCGACGAGTCACATGTCACGGTGCCGCAGATCGGTGGTATGTACGAGGGCGATATGTCGCGGAAGCGCAACCTCGTCGACTTCGGCTTCCGGCTGCCCTCAGCGGTCGACAACCGGCCACTGACCTGGGAGGAATTCGCCGACCGCATCGGCCAGACCGTCTACCTCTCGGCCACCCCGGGCACGTACGAACTCAGCCAGACCGGCGGTGAGTTCGTCGAGCAGGTGATCCGGCCCACCGGTCTGGTCGACCCGCAGGTCATCGTCAAACCCACCAAGGGGCAGATCGACGACCTCATCGGCGAGATCCGCAAGCGCACCGAGCGTGACGAGCGGGTGCTGGTCACCACGCTGACCAAGAAGATGGCCGAGGACCTGACCGACTATCTGCTGGAGACCGGCATCCGGGTGCGCTACCTGCACTCCGAGGTCGACACCCTGCGGCGGGTCGAGCTGCTGCGCCAGCTCAGGCTGGGGGAGTACGACGTGCTGATCGGCATCAACCTGCTGCGGGAGGGCCTGGACCTGCCCGAGGTGTCGCTGGTGTCGATCCTCGACGCCGACAAGGAGGGCTTCCTGCGCTCCGCACGAAGTCTCATCCAGACCATCGGCCGCGCCGCCCGAAACGTGTCCGGTGAGGTGCACCTGTACGCCGATAAGATCACCGACTCGATGCGCCAGGCGATCGATGAGACCGATCGCCGCCGGGAGAAGCAGGTCGCCTACAACGAGGCGCACGGCGTGAAACCCGAGCCGTTGCGCAAGCAGATCAATGACATCCTCGACAAGGTCTACCGCGAGGCGGACGACACCGACGCCACCATCGAGGTGGGGGGTTCCGGGCGCAACGCGTCGCGTGGCCGGCGGGCCCAGGGTGAGCCGGGCCGGGCGGTCAGCGCCGGCATCGTGGAGGGACGTGACACCAAGTCGATGCCGCGAGCCGAACTCGCGGATCTGATCAAGGATCTCACCGACCAGATGATGACTGCGGCGCGCGATCTGCAGTTCGAACTCGCGGCCCGGATTCGTGACGAGATCCAAGACCTCAAGAAGGAATTGCGCGGTATGGACGCCGCGGGCCTGAAATAGGCTTGACCTCAACCGTGGTTGAGTTCATACCGTGGCCAGCGTGAAGCAGACGAATACGGTGCAAGTCGGGACGTGGCGCGAGCTGCTCGGCCCCAAGAATCTCGGCGCGTCAACGGTGTTGGCCGGCGGCGTCGCGCTGTATGCGACCAACGAGTTCCTCACCATCAGCCTGCTGCCCAGCACGGTCGCCGACATCGGCGGCGAGCGCCTGTACGCCTGGGTCACGACGGTGTACCTGGTGGCGTCGGTGGTGGCCGCGACGACCGTCAGCGTGATGCTGGCGCGGCTCGGGCCGCGGGTGGCCTATCTGTCGGCGCTGAGCGTCTTCGGGCTGGGCAGTGTCGCGTGCGCGATGGCGCCGAGCATGGAACTCCTGCTAGCGGGGCGCGTGGTGCAGGGCGCGGCCGGTGGATTGTTGGCCGGGCTCGGATACGCCGTCATCCACTCGGCCCTCACGCCACTGCTGTGGACCAAGGCCTCGGCCCTAGTGTCGGCGATGTGGGGTGTCGGCACGTTCGTGGGCCCCGCGGCTGGTGGCCTGTTCGCTCAGTTCGGTTCCTGGCGTTGGGCTTTCGGGATGCTCGCCGTACTGACGGTGGCGATGGCGGTGCTGGTTCCCTACGCGCTGCCGGCCAGGCGGGCCGACGAGGCGGAATCGAGTGAGCGAATCCCGCTCTGGTCGTTGCTTCTGCTTGGCTCTGCGGCGCTGGCCGTCAGTGTCGCCGGCATCCCTCGCACCATCGGGGTCACCGTGGCGTTCCTCGTTGCGGGAGCCGCACTGGTCGCCGCCTTCCTGGTCGTCGACCGCAGGGTGACCGCATCGGTGCTGCCCGCCTCCGCGTTTCGACCGGGGCCGCTGAAGTGGATGTACCTCACGCTGGGGCTACTCATGGCAGCGACCATGGCCAACATGTACGTGCCGCTGTTCGGTCAGCGGTTGGCTCATATGGTGCCGGTGGCGGCCGGGTTCCTCGGCGTTGCGCTGGCCGTGGGATGGACGACCAGCGAGATCATCAGTGCGTCCCTGACCCGGACGCGCGCCATCGTGGCGGTGGTGACGGCGGCGCCACTGGTGATGGCTGCGGGACTGACCCTCGCCGCGGTCAGTCAGGTCGACGATGCGTCGGGTCTGGTCATCGCCGTGTGGGTGATCGCGCTGACGATCACCGGCGTGGGTGTGGGCATCGCCTGGCCGCACCTGTCGGCCTGGGCGATGGGCAGCGCCGAGGACCCTGGCGAGGGTCGCACCGCGGCGGCGGCGATCAACACCGTCCAGTTGATCTGCGGCGCCTTCGGGGCGGGCCTGGCGGGAGTTGTGGTCAACCTGAACGGCCACGGTGACGCGACCGCCGCGCGCTGGCTGTTCGGGGTGTTCGCCGTGTTGGCGGCGATGGGAGTGGTGGCCTCCTACCTGGCCAGCCGCGGCCGCACCGTCGTCGCTCGGGCCTAGTCCGGGTCGTCGTCGAGTTGGCGGATCGAGGCGACTCTGTCGATCCCGGCGACGCATGCAGAATTCCGTTGCCCGACAAGGTCAGTAGGACCCCGCCGGTGGGGTCGGCCGACAGCTCGCTCAACTGCCAGTTGCGGCGGTCGCACGCCTGCAACAGGGCCGTCATGACGGCGCGGTGGACGGCGTAGGCCAGCAGCAGGCCTGCGCCCGCGGCCATTCCGATCGCAGCCGATTCCCACACCGCCGCCGAGGCGGTCAGGCCGTGCACCGACCCGCGGCGGAAGATGATGATGCCGGCGCCGAGAAAGCCGATGCCCGTGACGATCTGGGCCGCGACGCGGGACGGGTCGACGACGACGAGACCCGGTTCCAGCACGTCCTGGAATCCGTACTTGCTGACCAGAAGGATCAACGCGGCAGCGGTGCCGACGATGGTCTGGGTGCGCAGTCCGGCGCTCTTGCCCTGGGTCTAGCGTTCGAGGCCGATGAGCGCGGTGAGCCCGAACGCGACGAACAACTCGACGATTTGACGGGTGCCCTGACCCGGGCCGCCGAAGAACGGGGGGGTCGGCAAGCCACTGCAGCATGCGGACCAAGTTGGCGTGACCATGCCATCGCGTGGTGGAGGCTCTGGTGCCGGATAGCGATCATGCCGATTCAAAGACTGGGCCGACGGCACGCCCGCTGGCATCGTTCTCCTCAGTGCGGGTGTGGCTGAGTGGCTAGGCACCGGCCTGCAAAGCCGTTCACACGGGTTCGAATCCCGTCATCCGCTCGCACGAACACACAGGTGGGGCGGTTCTCAGCCGATGCTGAGAACCGCCCCCCCCGGTTGGTTTTTCGAGGCGCCGGGTTTGCCGGGACGGATGGGTGAGGTTACAGGGGTGGGGGCGTGGACACCGCAGAGGATCACGCGGG
>NZ_JBEPRZ010000007.1:0-405937 GCF_040548615.1 Mycolicibacterium sp. 624 | reverse complement strand
GGATCCGACACAGTTGATGGCCGGGAACGCGAAGGAGTGCTCCTTGGCACGGCCCAGCATCTCGGCGTAGACCTCGGGCGTGGCGATGGGCATGGAACTTCCTCTCGAACGCTGTTGTACGGGGAAACTGTCACACACCGCAACAGTGACGGCGACTTGCGGTCGCATCGCCGACTTCTGCTGGGCGCTGGTACCCACGAGCTCCCGGAAGAACGCAGCTGTGTCCATTCCGCGGCAGGTTGCGTCATCCTGCCAGACGAATCGCGCCTGGCGAGGTGTCAGCCGAAACGTGATGCGGGATCCGGCGTTCGTCGTCGAATGCCCTCCGCCGGCGGTCATCCCAACAGGGTGAGGACCTCTTCGTAGCGGCTGGTCGGTACGGTCTTCAGCTCGGTGACGGCGTCATCGAGCGGGACGTTGACGAGGCCGGTGCCGTGAATGGCCACCATGGTTCCCCAATTGCCCTCATGCGCCGAGCGCACCGCTGCCATGCCGACTCGCGTGGCAAGGACGCGGTCGAACGCGGTGGGGACCGCGCCACGCTGGATGTATCCGAGTGTGGTTGCGCGTGTCTCGATGCCGGTGTTCTCCTCGATGAGTGAGGCCAGGACGTCGCCGATGCCGCCCAGTCGCGGCCGGCCGAACGTATCAAGGCCGTGCCGATGGTGCGGTGTGTCCATGGTGTCCAGCGAGAAGCCCTCGGCCACGACCGCGAGCGGCGTGCGGCCACGATCTCTCGTGCTCTCCATCCACGTGCAGATCTGCTTGACCGAGACCTTCACCTCCGGAATGAGGATTGCATGCGCGCTGGACGCGAGACCCGCATGCAACGCAATCCACCCTGCGTTGCGGCCCATTACCTCGACGACCATGCACCGGTGGTGTGCCTCCCCCGAGGTTTGGATCCGGTCGATCGCCTCGGTCGCCACCTCCACCGCAGTATCGAACCCAAAGCTGTAGTCCGTGGCCGACAGATCGTTGTCGATGGTCTTCGGCACACCGATCACATTGACACCGCCCCGCTGCAACTCCGCAGCGACCGAGAGCGTTCCCTCACCGCCGATCGCGATGAGAGCGTCGACGCCGGCGTCGGTCAACACGCTGTACACGGTGGGATCGTCCGTCCCGGCCGCGAACGGGTTGGTCCGGGACGTCCCCAATACCGTGCCGCCGCGGCGGTTGAGCCCACGCACCGCGCGCCAGTCCAGCGGGACGTGATCGCGCTCCATCACGCCCCGCCATCCGTCCTTGAAGCCGACGAACTCGTCGTCGTATGCGCGGGTGCCTTGCAGTACTGCGCCGCGGATCACGGCGTTCAAGCCGGGGCAATCGCCGCCGCTGGTCAATATGCCGAGTCGCATCCTGGATCAGTAGATCCGCAGCGCGGTGGACGCGGGCGCATCCAGCAGTTCGGCGATTTCGTCATCAAGTTCGACGAGCGTGATCGATGCCCCGGCCATGTCCAACGCGGTGCAGTAGTTGCCGACGTAGGACCGTTCCACCTGTAGCCCCTTGCCGACGAGTCGCTCGTGGGCGTGACCATAGAGCAGGTAGAGCTCGCTGATCGGCGTCGAGCCCAACCCATTGATCATCAGTGCCACTCGAGCACCCGGTTCGTAGGGCTTGTCGGCGACGACGGTGTCGACCATCTCGTCGATGATCTCGTTGGCGGAACGCAACTTCTCCCGTCGGCGTCCTGGCTCTCCGTGTATGCCGACACCGAATTCCACTTCGTCAGCGGCCAACTCGAACAATGGCGCGCCCTTGGCCGGAGGCGAGCACGCTGTGAGCGCGATGCCGAGCGAGCGCGTATTGGCGTTCACCCGCTCACCAATGGTACGGACGGCGTCGAGCTCATGGCCTCGTTCAGAGGCGGCGCCCACCGCCTTGATGACGAAGAAGTTGCCGGCGACACCGCGCCGTCCGACGGTGTAGGTCGAATCTTGCACCGCGACATCATCATTGATGAAGAGCAGTTGGGCTTTGATGCCTTCATCGGTGGCCATCTCCTGCGCCATCTCGAAGGCCATCTTGTCACCGGTGTAGTTGTTCACCAGGAGCAGGACACCCGCGTCCGTGGCGACCTCGCGGATCGCCGCCAGCACGTAATCAACTGGCGGCGCGGCGAAGACGTCTCCTGGGCAGGCCACGTCGAGCATGCCCGGCCCCACGTTCATGACGTGGGCCGGCTCGTGCCCGGACCCCGAGCCCTGCACGATGGCAACCTTGTTGGGCACCGGAGCATCCGCACGGACGATGAGGTTGAACTTCGGCTCGTAGCGCAGGGTGTGCGGATTGGCGCGGGCGATCCCGTTGAGGATCTCGGCGACGAAGTCCTTCGGATCGTTGACGAATCGCTTCATCGTGCTGATTCCTTTTGTAGTGGGACAGACGGGTCGGGATTCACACCCGATGACCAGAGCCCTGCGATGTTCTCGGCCATGAGCGCGACGGCGACTGCACCGGGGTCCTCGTATCCGATGCTGCGATCGCCGACGTAACTCGCCCGCCCGCGGCTGGCCTTGAGTGCCTTGGTGTGGGTGGCACCTCGGCGGGCGGCTGCTGCAACCGCGACGGCGACGGCGTGCGGAGCGTCGGATCGCGTCATTGCCGCCGACAGTTCGTCGCGCACCGGGTACAGCGCATCGAGCAGGGTCTTGTCCCCGGCCGTGGCGCCTCCACGGTGTTCGATCCCGCCGATGGCGGCGTCAATCATGGCGTGGGCATCGTGCAGGTCGAGTTCTGGGCGATCCTTGACCGCTGCACCGGCTCGCATGAAGCCGGTACCCCAGATCGGACCGGAGGTTCCGCCGAGCCGGGTCGCCAGGGTAGTCGCCACCCCCCGCAGAAAGCTCGACGGATTGGAGTCGTCGATCGCGTCCCAGTTCTCCATTACCGATTCGAAACCGCGCGCCAGCGAGTAGCCGAAGTCGCCGTCGCCCGCCACCGCATCCAAGTCGCAGAAGTACTGTTCGTTCTGCACCGCAGTGTCCGCGATGACTCGCACTGCTGCACGTACTGATTCAAAGGAACTCATGACTACTCCCGGTGTGTTGAGGTAAGCGGTTGGCGGCATCGGGCTAGAAGCCGCCGTAACGCCTCGGTATCGATGGTGTCTCCGAAATCGACTCGGTAGGGGTCGGATAGGACCTTCGTCGGCTCGTCTGCGTCACCCAGCGACGTCACGACGGCTGCAGCAGGTGTGAAATCCTCTGTCAGCGTGTAGCTGCTTGGTGTGACGATGCACGCCAGTCCGGCTGATATAGCTGCGCGCATCCCGACGGCGCTGTCCTCCACGACGATCGTGGTCTCGGGGTTGGCACCCAAGCGGTCCAGTGCGAGTAGGTAGATGTCCGGTGCGGGTTTCTTCGCAGGCACCACGTCACCGGCGAAAATCGGTATGTCCTCTGCTGCTCCGTGTCCCACGATGGAGTCGAGAACCGAGCGCACGGATTCCGGCGCGGAGGTCGATGCCACGGCAACCTGCCATCCGTCCGACAGCGCCGAGCGAATCAGGCGCGCCACTCCGGTCCGTGGCGGCACCACACCGTCGGCGACCAGGGAACGGTAGATGGCGGTCTTCACCTTGTGGATTTGGGGGACCAGATCGGCGGCTGGACCGTCCTCCCCGAACGCCACCTGGTGGCGGGGATCGGCGAAGGCGGCGGTGATGCGCTCCTTACCGCCGCCGATGCGGACGAGTTCGGCGTACTCCTCATCGCTCCACCGCATGGGAATGCCGAGTTCCGAGAACGCGCCGTTGAACGCCGGCAGGTGTCCGTGTCGTTCCGTGTCGGCCAGCACTCCGTCGCAGTCGAATATCAGCGTGTAATCCGCACCGGTCACGACGCGGCCCCCGCACTTCCGAACTGCCGCATCAGATCCGACACCATGAGTTGAATCTGCCCCGCGGTGTCCTTGAACAGTGATGGCGGATCCCACCTGTCGGTGCGCTCGGCCTCCCGCAGGTGGTCCAGGCCGGCCCGCATGTACGTCATCTTCAGGGCCGTGGAGATGTTCACCTTCGCGCACCCGAGCGAGATCAAGCGGGTGAAGTCGGGCTCCGTCAGCCCACTGCCGCCGTGCAGTGCGATGGGGACGCTCGTCGCCTCGACGATGTCCTCCACGCGCGCGAAGTCGAGTACGGGTTCCTGCTTGTACACGCCGTGCGCGTTCCCGATGGCGGGGGCGAAGACGTCCACACCGGTGCCCTCGATGAAGTCGAGCACGGTTTCCAATGTCTGGCGTTGACCCTCCTCGTCGGACCCGTGGTCGTCCTCGACTCCGGTGATCGACTCGATCTCGCCTTCGACGTGAGCGCCGTGCAGGCGGGCTTCGGCGACGACTTCGATCGTTTGACGCCGGTTCTCGGCCACCGGAAGCTCGGATGCGTCGAAGAGTACCGAGTTCCAGCCGAGTTCAAGGCATTCGGTGATCACCGTGCGGTCCGGGCAGTGATCGAGATGAAGCGACACCGGCACCTCGATGCCCGCGGTCATCGCCTCCCACATCGCGAACAGGGTCGCGGCTCCGGCGCTGCGGACGGTCTTGACCGACGTCTGCACGATGAGCGGAGAACGTTCCGCGACGGCCGTGGCCAGCACCGCCTCCATCGTCAAGTCGTTGAACACGTTGATCGCGGGGACGCCGTACCTCTCGTCGAACGCGGGCTTGAGAATCGCGTTCAAGGGCACTACGGGCATGTACTTCTCTCCTCGGTTGAAACTGTCGTGGATGTCCGGAACACGGTCGCGGCATCTGTTGTGAAACTGATTGTTTGGCGTGGTCGCGCCGTCGAGCGGGTCACCGTCTGATCGTGAATGCGGCGGCAGCGCTCAGCACACAGCTGGTGGCGACGATGGGGAAGACCAGTGAGGTGTCCTTGGTGCCGTCGATCAGGTGACCGATGAGCGGCTCGGCGGCGCCTGCGAAGACGTACGAGAAGCAGTTGACCACTCCGGTGGCCGTGCCGGCCATCCGCTTGCCCACGAGATCCGGGCACAGAGCCCAGAACGACGACTGCGGTCCATAGACGAAGAATCCGGCGAGGAACAGCACCACCATTGCGCCGTAGGTGCCCAGGTCGGCCAGCCACAGGGTCACGGCACAGATGCCGCCGGCCAGCATGAACAGCATGATGGGCCGGTCGCGTCGCGAGCCGAAGAACCGGTCGGACAACTGGCCGTTCGTCAACGCCCCGACGGCCATACCGAAAGGCAGTGCCACCGTGATCCACAGCGGGCTGATCCCGCCGTCGCCCGACTTCCAGTCGGAACCCAGGAAGTGCACCGGCACCCAGATCAACAATCCGTAACGCGCGGCGTTCTGGAAACCGATCGCGACGCCCGTGGACCAGATTTTCCGGTTGCGTAGTACCAACCGGTACCGGGTCAGCGACCGCTCCTGATCCTCGCCATCGACCTGTGGCTCCTCGTCGATGACATCTCGCGCCGTGTGCGACGCCGGCGGCGTGACACCGGCGGCCTTCGGACTCTCACGGGCAACGAGATAGAAGGTGATGCCGCCGACGAGCATGAGCAGGACCGGGATTCGGAAGATCCAGTGCCACGAGAGGTGGAAGGTGTCGACCACGAGGGTCGAGGTGACGAAAGCGAGAACCGACGCCATGCCGGCTGCGAAGGTGTAGAAGCTGAAGCTCTTTCCGCGTTCGTGCGACCCCCACCAGTTGGAGATGACGCGACCACCGGACGGCCAGCCTGCTGCCTGGACGAATCCGTTAGCTGCCCACGGCACCGCGAGCGTCTTGGCGCCGACCGCAAAACTCGTGCACCAGTTCAGGATCGTCGAAACCACCGCGCCCGCGGTCATCAGGCGGTGGCCGCCCCACTTGTCCGCGAGGTTGCCGTTGATCATCTGTCCGAGCGCATAGGACCACAGCATGGCGCCACTGATTGCGCCGAGCGTGGTCTTGCTGAGCCCCAGATCCGCCTGGAGGCCAGGGATGGCGAACCCGAAAGTCTGTCTGCCCGTGTAGAAGAACAGGTAACAGAACATCGCGGCCAGCAGCATGCGCCACTTGAGGCGCGAGTACGTCTGTTCGGATACTTCGACAGGATCGAATTCCGAGGGCTTCTGGAACGTGCTGGACATCGTTGTTTCACCGATCCTCTGTAGTGCTGACCATTGCTTCGACGGGGGATGTTGTCTTCTGCTGCTGTGCGGTGAGGGTGGTCGCCACCCAGAAGGCGTCGTAGTTGTGCACGTAGGCGAGGTCGCCGTAAGGCTCGTCGAGTGCGGGCGGTCTCGGCAGTTCGCGATTGACGATGAAGGGAATCTGCAACTCCCCCAACGCACCGTGCGAGCGCAGGGGGGCGTCGAGACCGCTCAGGTCATGCCATTCTGCGTACCGCCCCAGAGCCGTTCCGGCCTCGGCCAGCACCACGATGTCGCCGATCCGATCGGGTGGAAGGGCATACAGACGGGCAGCCTCGTCCCGGGTATGTACCGCCTGGATGCCGCCCAGGGCGCGGAGGGCGGTGATCAGCGAGTTGCGATCCGCGCCGACGGGCGCGTAGATACTGGCGAATGAGCCGAGCGCGCCATGGTGAACCGTGTACGGATCCGTGATCGGCAGAATGACACGCACTCCGTCGTCGCCCTCGCCATCGCTGGAAGATCTTGCAATGTCCAAGATTCGGCGCACTTCGTCCTCGACGTACACGACGCGAGGGTGGCCTGCGTCGTCGCTCTTGGCGCTCATGCCGTGGTCGGCGGTGAGCACCACCGTCGCCCCGAGCTCATCGAGTCGTGCGGCGTAGGAGTCGATCATCGCGTAGAAGTCATTGGCGACGTCGGTACCCGGTGCGTGCTTGTGTTGGACGAAGTCGCTGAGCGACAGGAACATCAGATCGACGGGTCGTGAAGCGAGAATAGCGACGCCCGCCGCAAGGACGAACTCGCTCAGATCAGCTGAATAGACGCTTGGTTGGGGCTTGCCGACGAGGGCAGGCACGTCCGTTATGCCGTTCTCCGCCAAGGTCGCGTCGTCGGCGCTCTCTGCTGAGAAGCAGATGCCAGTCCGTGACGGTGCCACGAACCCCGGACCGCCATCAAGGCTCGGTCCCTCCTCGACCAAGCCCGCGCCGAGGATTCGTCGGAGCTTGTTCTTCGCCGTCACGACGACGACGTCGAGCCCGGCTTCGTTGGCAGCGGCGAAGATGGTCGGTGCACGCAGGAAACGCTTGTCGTTCATCAACGTCTCCTCACCGGTCTCCGGGTCGAAGAGGTAGTTGCCGCTGATGCCGTGCACGACCGGTGGATGCCCAGTGGCGATCGAGACATTATTGGGGTTGGTCAACGCGGGCATCGCACAGTGCGCAGGCCAATTGCTCGAGGGTCCATCCAGCGTGCGGGTCAACCACGGCATGCGTCCGGCCTTCATCGCCGCGACGTGATAGTCAGGCTCGCTGCCGTCGATGCAAATGACGACGGCCGGCGACTCGGGCGCTGAGTAAGTGCGACCGTTGACGGTGAACGAGGTCGATCCCACGTTGGGCTCTCCTGATGGCTACGTGAATGGTGTCACATTGCACACTGCCCGTGATCGCGGTCACGCAGAACCCGTCATCTGCCTATCGGCGCCATAGTCGAAACCGCATAGAGCGAGCCGTCATCCGGTTCTCGCAGGTGGGTGAGGTGTTCTCATACGAGTCCCAGTTGCGGAGCCCCGTTGCGCCACACCTGTCGTACCAACGGCGTGCCTGCTGTGACATCCACCGCGGCGATGTCGGCGACAAGACCCTCGGCGATCTCGCCACGGTCGCTGAACCCGGCGAGTCGCGCCGGTCCCCGGGTCACGAGGTTGAGCGCATCAGCCCAAGAGACACATTGGTCTCGCACGATGCTGTACGCAGCCTCCAGCATCGAACTTGGATGGTAATCGGAGACCATTGCGTCGACCATGCCCGCGCGGACTGCCGTGCGCGCAGACAGCCAGGCGAGGTGCGACCGGCCCTGCCATGCGTTCGGGGCTCCGACCACCACCGACATGCCGAGCCGGCGAGCTTCGATCGCCGCCTCGATGGTCAGGGGGAATTCCGAGATCGAGGCCCCCACGCTTGCTGCCGCCACGACATCAGCGGGCGTGACGTCGTCGTGCGATGCCAGCGGGATCCCGGCGGTGCGTGCGGCCTCGGCAACACGCAATCTCGCAGCAGAGGTGTCCTGGGCGCGCACCCGGCGCGCGGAGGCTAGGCGTGCTCTCTCTTCGGGGGCACCAGGGTGCGAGCGCAGGTAGAGCTCCTGCCACGCCAAGCGGTCATGGGCGTACTGCCCGACGCCGGGAGCGTGAACCATGTAGGAGACCATCCGGGTAGCTCCGCTGTCGAGGAGTCGTCCGGGTAGCGGGAGTAGCTCCGCGCTGAGTTCGAACCGCACGTGCAGATAGCAATCCGTCCTGAGCCGACTTCGTTGGCTTTCAAGGGCGTTTAGCCATTCCAGGGGATCTGCGACGTCTCCCCACACGGTCAGGTCTCGATCGATCGTGACGCACAGGCACTGTGTCGTCACTCCGTTAGAGATCGCCTCCGTGTCAGCCTGCGCGACGGTGGATCCGAGGGGGAACCGAGTGCCTGGTCGGGGTTGTCGCCTCCGACTGAGGGTGTCGCTGTGCAGATCGATGACACCGGGAATGAGATCGAGTGATCGAATCTCGGTGACCTGATTGCGGCGGGGGCTGTGTCGCGACACTTCCTCGACGATGCCGCCGCGAATGGTCACGAACGGGTACGCCATCTCCCGCCCACCTACCAGCGCGCGACGGGAATGCAAGGTGACCACGGTGTCGTTCATGTGACTCCGAGTATGCGCCGTCTCGGCTAACTCCCGCATGGAGGCATGGCTCGCACGCACCTCCACTCCGTCCCACCACGCGTCCTCCACGGTTGCGGTGCGCTTGCCTCGACCACTTATGTTCTGGGAGGGCAGAACCGCGTGTGGGCCTACCGCCGTCGGATGACTCAGACCGCTGCCTTGGTGTAGCCTCCGTCGATGTTGTAGGCCACGCCGGTGATCCACGCGCCGTGATCTGATGCGAGGAAGGCTGCCAGTGCCGCGACCTCCTCTGGCATCCCGAATCGGCCCATCGGAATGTCCACCTTGGCCACGCTGGCCAATACTGAGTCAACCGTCGTCCGCGAGTCGTCCACCATGGTCTCGGCCATCCGCCGCCATAGCGGCGTGTCGATGCGGGCCGGGCAGATGCTGTTCACGGTCACCGTGGGAGCCAACTCATTGGCCATGGTCTTGGAGAACGCGAGCACAGCCGCCTTGGCGGCGTTGTAGTCACCGCGGCCGGCCGGTGGCTGGTGCCCGTTGACCGACGAGATGTTGACGATCCGCGCGTACTTGCTCTTCAGCAGGTGCGGGATCGCGGCCCGTGAACAGCGGACGGTGCTCATGAGCGAGGTCTCCAGCATGGCGGACCACTCGTCGTCTCCGGTGCGCCAGTCGTGGCCCATGATCGAGTCCCCGACGTTGTTGACGAGGATGTCGATGCGACCGTAGTGCGTGGCGACCTCGTCCGTCATCTGTTCGATGCTTGCCGTCGCACACAGGTCGCCTTGGAAGACGTACGGATCTCCAGCGACGTCTCCGATCTCACTTGCCGTCTCCTCCAACGCTTCTCGACCGCGCGCGCCAATGGCGACCGACGCACCGAGCCCGGCGAACTCCAAGGCGATCGCGCGGCCGATTCCCTTGCTGCCTCCCGCGATGAGGGCGACACGGCCGGTGAGGTCGAGATTCAATGCAGGCTCCTGACCCTACTCAGTGTGATTGACGGGCAAGAAGGGTCCGCGACTAGCCGGGCCCGTCGCTGGCAGCCGCCAGGAGCGGCACGAGCAGATCGCTGATCGGTGTGGGAATACCGTGGGAGCGCCCGAGCCTCTGCACGACTCCGTTCCGGCTGTCCCATTCGAGACGCCGGCCCGCCTCCCGGTCGGCCAGGATGGAGGTGCCCATGTCGGCTGGAAGAGCGTGGAACTTGTCGACGATCTCCTGGGGCACTTCGTCGCCCAGTGACACACCCTCGGCACGTGCAACGGCCACGCATTCCTTCAGGTAGGCCAGGGACAGCGCGGTGATGTCGGTGCGGGCGAACATGCCGGCACGACGCCCGGTGAGAACCTGCAGGCCAGCGACCGCGTTCTGAAGAAGCTTTCGCCATGCAACCGATGCGAAGTCCGCGGCGACGTCGACCGAGACTCGAGTGCCGCGGAGGGCGGCGAGCACGACGTTCGCCGCTGCCGTGTCCGGCAGGCTCAGGCGCGGCTCACTGCGAAGCCACACCGAGGCATCGGGTCCTCGTTGGGCAGGAAACCACACGACCGCGGGCAGCACCGGGCCGCCTGCCACCAGCGGCTCGACGAGCGATCGTTGTTCAATACCGTTCTGCAGCACGCACACAACGGTCTTGGCAGTGCACAGAGCCGACAACCAGGGAGCTGCTGCTTCCACCTGAGTTGACTTCACCGCGACGAACACCAGGTCGAAGGTATCGTTGACCTCCGTCGGATCTATCCGGACGGGGCCTGGCACGACGACACATCCGTCGTCATCGCGCAGTTCTAAACGTCCGTGCGCCGTGCGTCCGCAGATCGTCGGCGTACGACCGACCTCGTGCAGCGCCGCCGCCACGGTCGTGCCGATGGCTCCGGGCCCAACCAGTGCGACGTTTGGATCTTGCGACGTCATCAGCAACTCGTCCTCTTGTTTCAGCGGCCCCTGGACGGCTACCGTTCAGCAGGAGCGGCGCCGGCCGACCGCCAGCCGGAGATGACAACGCTAGCGTGCCATACTTGACTAATCAAGTGGAACGGCGGGTGCTTGTCGTCGCACTAGGCATTCAGAAGACTCCCAATCACCGAGGGATCGTGATATCAACGGGGCCGTGCGAATCGAGGACGAAGAGCACCTCTCCCGGCCCCACGCCCCGTGCGCCTTCCCACGCCGGCGATGGACGGATACGTGCGCGGTCGGCGAGCAACTGCTTTCGACAGCGCCTCGAACGGACGAGCTTTCCACTATTCAGCAAACCGAACCGAGACACCTCTAACAAGTGATTCGGTCCCCGCACGCGGTTCGTCCCGCAGGCACCGGAAGACCGAGCACTTCAACGTCGCGGCCGACCCATCTCGGCGGTGGACGCTCACTTCATCTCGATGATGAGGTCCACCGTGTCGGGTCGTAGCCACGTTTCACCGAACTCGATCACTCGCCCTCGCGAACGGGGTTCTTCCAGGACGGCCGACAGTCGATGAATCATCGGCGCCCCGCGCAGCTCGAGATGCACAGCCACGTCGGAGGGCGCTGGCCTCAATTCCACTTTGACCCAGGCTCGGATCGGCTCGATGCCGTAGCAATCCGCGAGCACACCGTGCAACGAGGCACCGTCCTCAAGCCGTGAACGGAAGCGCGGCAACAGATCGCCGGGCAGATAGCTGGTGGTGCACGCCGCGATCAGTCCGTCGACGAACCGCCGTCGGACGAGAATGAATACCCGCTGACCCCGTTCGATTCTCAACTGATCGGCGATAGCCTGCGAGGCTGGGCGCTCGCGTAGGGAGATCGTGGAGATGCTCGGATCACCCCCCGCAGCCCTGACGCTTGCGCTCCAACTCGGCGAGGACCCTGGGCTGACGACATACGGAAGCCGGCGCGCCACGAACGTTCCCTTGCCCTTGCTGCGCCGGACGACGTATCTGCGCTCCAGCTCCTCCAGAGCGGACTGAGCAGTAAGCCGATTCACCGCGAAGCGCCTCGCCAACTCGTTCTCCGACGCGACCTGCGACCCCGGGTCCAAGAGTGCCAGCTCCTGCTCGAGGAGATTCGCGATCGTTTGATACCGCGGCAAGGCTCCGTCGGCCAACTGACACCCCTCTGTTGCAACTCCGCGCCGTGACAGTCCACGAGCCACCCCGTGCGCCGACCTTCTCATTGCCCGGCAGGCCTCGCGACTCGGGCGAGATTTTACCGCACGGGCAACGTCGAAGGATCCGCTCGGCTTGACGACGTCCGTACGCATCCAACGAGTGCCGCCCAGTGGCGCGACGCAATCGACTTCGATCCACACTCCGATCCGGTCACTCGATCGAGGTGGGCGCGCAAGGCGGCGCCCTCGGACATTCTTCGCGGCCGGCCGGTCTATCAGTCGGGCGATGTCCTCCCGTGCGGAACTTCTGCGCATCGCAGGCGAAGTGACTTCCACACTTGACTAGTCAAGTTGGTGCGAGTTAAGTGTGTGCGTGTTCCCCGCCACAGAGAGGCCAGATCCATTGTCCAGCCCACACTTCTCGGTTACCGCCACCGTCGACATCTTGCGGCTCGCCGAGGAAAGCCCCTATGAAGACGAAGCCGTCAACCAGTTGCAGCACGCGTTGCAAACCGCTCAGCGCGCGCGAGACGACGGCCGCGACGACGTAATGATCGCCGCGGCCCTCCTGCACGACATCGGCCGTGCACCAGCCGTTCTCGCGCACTACGGCGATGGTGTGCACGAACGCATCGGCGGGTTGTTCTGCGCCGAACACATCTCAGAGCGTGCGGCCTACCTGGTCGGTCAACACGTTCCGGCGAAGCGCTACCTCGTCGCGACTGACCCCACCTACGGCGACAGCCTCAGCCCCGCCTCGGTCCGGTCGCTCGCTCGCCAGGGTGGGCCCATGACACCAGCGGAGGTAGCGGAGTTTCAATCCCAACCGTTCCACGAAGAAGCAGCCCAACTCCGGCGTTGGGACGATGCCGCGAAGGATGGGACCGCAGTCACCGATGAGCTGTCGTCATACGAAGCAGTCCTACATCGAGTTTGGGTCACGCGGGCCCAAGCTGATCTGGCATGACGGCATCGAGCGGGCCGACGCCACTGCAAGATCCCCCGCCGGTGGATCTCGGTCCGGCCATGGCAGCAGTAGTGCAGCCGCTCAGCGCGACGTCACTGCACGCCGTTCATGGTGCGTACGCGGCTGGTCTGATCACCCCCGTCGTCATAGGCGACCGGCGACGATTCACAAACCTCTTGCGAGGCTCCGGTATCGAACCGCCTGACTGGGTGTTTCACGACGTCGACGACGACGCCGCTGCCGCCGATCGGGCGGCGGCGATGGCCGAGGCAGGGGACGTCGGGCTGGTGATCAAGGGCAACGTCAAGACACATGTCCTGATGCGTGCCGTCCTCCGCAACCGATGCTCCTCGGAGGAGTCAGGTCGTCTCAGTCATGTCTTTGCGATCTACATGCCCGAAGCGAGCTACCACAAGACGCTCTACGTGACCGACGGAGCGATCAACGTCGCTCCGTCACCGGATCTGATGGAGGTGATCGCCAACAACGCGATCGACCTCCTCCAGGCGCTGGGCATACAGCGCCCCAAGGTGGCGGTGCTCTCGGCAGCCGAAACGGTCAATCGATCCATGCCGTCATCAGTCGAGGCAGCCGTCGTGTGTGAGCGCATCAGCGCCCGAGCCGACACCTTGGGTCCCGTCGCACTCGACGTCGCGCTATCTCGAGATGCGGCCTCCATCAAGGGTATTGAATCACCCGTGGCCGGAGCCGCTGATCTCGTCGTGTGCCCGAACATCGAGTCCGCAAACGGCATCGTGAAGATGGCGGCACGTCAACCCGGAACGACCATTGCGGGGCTGGTCGTAGGCGGAAGCTATCCGATCGTTCTTCCGTCGCGTGGCGACTCGAAGCAATCTCAGCTCGCCTCGTGCGCGCTGGGGCGTAAGTACCTCGCGTGGTCTCAGTACGTCGCCCGGTGCTCGTAGTCCGGGGTTTGCCTTGGTCGACCCGACGTCACGACCCGTGTCACCGCCAATCAACCAACTAATAAGGGGCTTTCCATGACAACGTCGTCCCACCCGCAACAGATCATCAACACGACCGTAGATCGATTGCGCCGCTGGCGTATCCAGATCTTTGCGATCACCTGGCTCGTGTACTTCGCTCTGTACTTCACCCGGCAGGCGTTTTCCGCTGCCAAGGTCGGCATCCTCGCCGATCCGACCATGGCGGCAATGACGGAACCGGTGATGGGCGTCCTCGACGCCACCTACTTGACGGCGTACGCCGTCGGCCAGTTCGTGTGGGGAACGTTGGCGGACCGCTACGGGCCGCGCCGTGTTCTGCTCGTCGGGCTGGCGGTATCGGCGGCAGCCGCTGCACTGCTCGGCGTGACGACGGCCATCATCGGCTTCGCGTTCCTCATGGTCGCTCAAGGATTGGCGCAGTCGTCGGGCTGGGCTCCCCTGTGCAAGAACGTTTCTGCGTTCTTCGCCGTCAGCGAGCGCGGTCGGGTGTTTGGCTGGTGGACGACGAACTATGCGCTGGGCGGACTGGTCGCGGGCCCCTTCGCCGGATGGTGGTCCTACAGCGTCTTCCACACGTGGCGCGCATCGTTCATCTCCACGGCTGTCGTCGTAGCCGTCGTCCTTGTCATCACGGCGATCGCCCAGCGCGATACCCCGGAGGCTGCGGGCGTGGGCGACGTCGACCTTGATGAGTGGGTAGCACAACGCCAAGGACAACCCACGGCCGCCGTGATCGATCCAACGGTCGTGATCGTCGACGGACCCGACGAATCGATCATCACGGAGGAACCGGCAAAGGTCGGATTGCTTCGGGGTATTCGTGATTCCTTCATGGTCGCCGCGCGCGATAAGATGGTGCTCCGACTGGGCATCGCGTACTTCTTGCTCAAGCCGTCCAGGTACGCGATTCTCCTGTGGGGGCCCATCATCGTTCTCAAGCGAGCCCCGCAGGTCAGCAACCTCCAGGCCATCATCGTTCCGGTCGCGTTCGGTGTAGGTGGCGTCGTCGGCCCCATTCTCGTCGGTTGGGTCTCGGATCGTCTGTTCCAATCGCGTCGCATCCCCGCAACGGTCATCAGCACGGTCATTCTGGGAATCGCGGCGGCAGCCTTCATCCCGCTCACGTCGACGGGGAACGTCGCGATGATCGCCATCATGCTCGGAGTGATCGGACTCTCGATGTACGCCGCCGACTCCGTGATTTCCGGTGCTGCCGCAGTCGACTTCGGAACCAAGGAGCATGCCGGTGCCGCCGTGGGATTCGTGAATGGGCTCGGTGCCGTCGGTTCGGTGCTCGGCGGACTCATCCCAGGCTTCTTCGGTCCGGAGGTGCTCTTCTACTCATTCGCGATTCTGTCCTTCCTCACCGGACTGCTGCTGCTTCCGTCCTGGCACATGCGCGCAGCGTCGGCGTAGCTCCCTCGGCCCCGCCCGCTCATCGGTTTGACTCAACGGACCGCACTCGTGACCGCTGACAACAGCAATCACGAGTGCGGTCCTGGCCTTGACACGAGCGGAGGCTTGCGCCCGCAGCCAGGGCGTGGTCGTAGGATCTTCCGAGCGCCGACCGCGGGTACCAGCTGCGGGGTGAACGAGCCGTCGCGGTCCCGGGGCACGTCCAGGGCACCGGGCTGCACCGTCTTGGGTGAGGAGTCATTACGGGCGTTGGGCAGTGCCCGCCCGATCGGGTCGCCCTTCTCGTATCCGAGGTAATCGGTCAGCTCAGTAGCCAGCCCGCGTTCCAGGGCCAACTTGATCAACCCCGGCAGCAACCCGCCTTCACCGGTCAGAGCTACCTCGCCGGTATCGATCTGAGCCAGCAGATCATCGACCGCACTCGAGGCCCGCAGCGCCTCGGCCATCTCCACGGTGGAACCCGCCTCAACCAGCGATGAATCCACATCCTTGCCTGTCGTCACGTCCTGCAATCCTTGCCTCAACAGGACTTACACAGACCATGTGACACGCCCTTCCATTATCGCGGTCCAGACGTGCATCGCCGTCGTCAACGAGTTCACCAAAACCGTTGCCCAACATGGCATCCCCTACTCAACACCGACCGACAACGGCATGGTCTTCATAACCCGCCTGGCCGGAGGAAAAGGCGGACGCTTCCACCCAACGTTGAAGAAATGACTCACCAGACAACCCCGGCGCCAGCACCGTCGCCGAACTCCAAGACCAACTCAACGCCTCCGTCGACGACTACCACCACCGCCCACACCGCTCCCTACCGCATAAAGCCACCCCAGCGGTCATCTACACCAGCCGCCTCAAAGCCAACCCCACCACACGCATCGACACCCACAACCGCGTCCGCACCGACCGCGTCGACCAAGCCGGAGCAATCACCCTGCGCGTCAACGGCCGACTGCACCACATCGCCGTCGGCCGCCACCACCACCGAACCCGCGTCCTGATCCTGATCCAGGACCTCCACACCACCGTCATCAATGTCGCCACCAGAGGAGTCCTACGAGACTTCACCCTCGACCCCACCAGGGACTACCAACCCACCGGCGCACCCAAAGGACCCAAATCGAAAAAGCCGCGGACCTGAAGTAGGTCCGCGGCTATTCCGATGTCCTGCGACATCACCTAGTAGCGGGGACAGGATTCGAACCTGCGACCTCTGGGTTATGAGCCCAGCGAGCTACCGAGCTGCTCCACCCCGCGTCGGGTAAATACAAGGTTACAGAAGACGCAGGGCCACACCAAATCGGGTGCTCAGGCCAGTATTCCGGCCGGATCGTAGAGCTTGGCGAGCGCAGCCAACCAGTGCAGTGTGTCCGGGCCGTAGCAGCGGGCCGCCCGGTCCGGATCGCTCGACGGCGCGAAGTTCGGCATCTGCCCACCGGTGGACCACTGCGCGACGTCGGCCACCAGGGCCGCGGCGTGCGCGGGCACGCTGTCGGCCACCGGCGGAGCCAGCACCCCGATCACGGACAGCGAGTAGGCCGCGTCGCGGTGGCAGAACGCACTGCGGTGGTCCGGTTCGCGGGCGAACGCCCCGCCCAGCAGACGCAGTTCCACAATCGTCTGCGGCGACCCCGACGTCGGGCCTGCCGCGGTCAGGATGGCATCCACCGCCCCGGCCGTCAGCTCGTGCAGCAGGGCCTGGTCCTCGTTGGTCGGCATCGGGTCCACCGGGTCGGCGTGCACCATGCCGATCGCCGCGAACGGCAGGACGCCGACGGTGTCCATCACCGGGGTGGCCAGTTCGCGCATCGGCTGCAGCAGTCGCTGGGCCTCCGCCGGGTCACCGAGTGCGGTGTAGCGCAGCGCCACGGTGTACTTGCCCGCCAACGGTTCCGGAATCCCAGGCAGCGGCGGCAGCTGTTGCAGAGCGATCGACGTGTTCACCGTCTCGGGTAGGTCGCCACACCACTGCCGCCACCCGTGCAGCACGGCGGCCGTGTCCGCTGCGTCGAAGTACAGTGCGCCTCCATAGAACTCGGTGATCGGCAGCAACTCGAACTCGATGGACGTCACGATGCCCAGCATCGCTTTGGCGCCGCGTACACCCCAGAACAGGTCGGCGTGCTCATGGGGCGTAACCCACAGCACCTCCCCCGCGCCGGTGACCAGTTCGAACGCCCGCACGTGATCAGATGACAGCCCGACGGTCCGCACCAGCGGACCGATCCCGCCGCCGGTGAGGTAGCCGACGACACCGACCCCCGGTGCCGATCCGCACGGCGGCGCCAGCCCCTGCGGGACCGCAGCGTCGATCACCTGCTGCCAGATGACCCCGGCCCCGACCCGTGCCGTGCGCTCGACAACGTCCACGACGCAGCCCGACAGCCCCGAGGTGAGCACCAGGATGGTGTCGGCACCAATCCCCACCGCGCCGTGCCCCGTGGCCTGCACCGCCACGCGGAAGCCCCGCGCCGCCGCGAATCGCATGACGGCGGCCACGTCAGTCGCCGAACTTGCCAGCACCACCGCAGCCGGGTGCACGGGCACAGCGAGATTCCAGGGCATGGCCCGCTCGTACACCCGCTCACCGGGTAACGCGACGGGTGCTGCGACCCACTCCCGCAGCCCGTCCAGGGAGCCGTAGAGGGCCTCCTCCACACTGGGTTCGGTGCCGGTCTGTGCTGTGGTGGCCTGTTCTGTGTTTGTCACGGTCGTCGAGAGCCCTCTCACCAAGTCGGTTGACATTGGCGGCAAGCATCACCGAGCGCACTTGGTGAAAACTTGGCGTCCTGGGGCCCGCCCGCCGCCGATCGGCCAAGGAATGCCCAAGTCGGCGTCAGACCAGGTTGTCGGCGGCCTCGGCCATCCCGACCATGCCGAGGCGACGTGCCTCGACGGCGACCTGCGCAGCCGCCGCGCGCCGCTGCGCGTCGTCCTCGATCAGCTCGGCCGACAGCAGCGCACATCGCACCAGCGTCGGCGCCGCGCCCGTGCGCTTCGCGATACTCACCGCGCGCTCGAGGTCATCCCGGGCACCCTCACGATCCCCGGCCAGCGCACGCAGCCGCGCGGTGGCCAACGCGACCGGCCCCGCGGTGCCGACCTGACCGATCACCGCGATGCGGTCACCGAAAGGCTCCAGTTCCTCGAGCAGCGGCACGCAGAACCGGGCCAGTTGCCGGTCCGCGGCGAGATGGGCAAGCAGTACCGCATGGCCCAGCGTCGTCCACGCGTGCGGGCGGCCGCGGTCGGCGACCCAGGCCTCCAGGATCTCCACCGCCGCGTCGTCGGCGCGCGGGCCGTCCCGGTTCACCGTCATCAACGCCGTCTTGACCAGTCCCACGATGCCCTGGCCGCCGCTCTCGGCGGGTGCGGCGACGGTCGGCCAGGCCGGGTCAACCGGCCCACCCTTATCCCGCAGCAACGACACCGCCGCCAACAGACCGCTCCCCGCCTCGTAGAGCTCGGTCTGCTCGTGCACGTGCGCGGCGATGCCGTGATGGCGCTCGGCCTCGGCGAAGTCGCCGCGCCACCCGGCCAACACTGCCTCCATCCACCGCAGTTGGGCGCGCAGCACAGGCAGCTGCAGATCCTCGCTGCCCTCGATGCCCGCCGCCAGCCGACGGGCCGCCGCGTCGACGTCCCCGAGACTCATCTCGGCCATGGTGCTGACCGAGTTGGCGATCACGCCATCCTCCCGAAACCTGCTGTGCCGCAGCCCATTCAGACGGTCAGCCCAGACCAGCGTCTCTTGACTGAGGGTCGCCACCCCGGAGTAGGTGATGAGACGCCCCATCAGGACGTCGGCCAGCACCTCGGCGTCACCCGCCGACCCCGCCAACTCCTCGGCCCGCTGCAGGTAGCCCGCGGCCACCGCCGGGTCGGGGTGATAGCAGTGCCCGACGGCCAATGTCGCGAGCACCCGCGCGCCCGCACCGGCATCGACTTCGGCGACGACGGCCGCACGCTCCAGCAGCACCAGCAGGTTGCCCGGGTCGTGCCCGGGCGCCAACCACGGCCAGCCCCCACTGGCACGCAACAACGCACTGGCCACCCGGCCCACCGTCACGGCCCGCTCGGCGCGCAACGCCTCCACCAGGTAGCGCTCGACAGCGGCCAGCACCAACCGACCCCGGCCAGCGCGCGAGTAGGCATCGAGCATCGCCACCGTCATGGCGTCGCGCTCACCGTCGTCACGCGCCGAGGCCGGCAGCCGGTCATAGGCGTCCAGCGCCGCCTGCCACCACTTTCCGGCGATGTCCGAACTCCAGCGCTGGGTTGCCTCCTCCGCTGCCCGACGGCATGCGTCGACCACCACAACCGGCTCGACGAGGGGCTGCGCGGACACCAGGTGCTGCGCGCGACGGGTCACGGCCCCGTCCTCGGCACTATCGGCCAGCACCTCGGCGACCTTGGCGTGCAAGCGTTGTCGGCGCAGCGCGGGCATGCTGTCCACCAACTGCTGGCGCAGCAGACCGTGCGCGAACGCGTAACCGTCGCCGGCGTGCGAGGACACCACGATGCGCTCGTCGGCTGCCTCGTCGAGATAGTCGGCAAGGGTGTCGATGTCCAACCGCGTGGACGCCGCCAGTACCGGCACATCGACCGCGTCGCCGATCACGGCCGCGGTTCGGAGCACCTGCAACACAGCCGGGTCCAAGCCTGCCAGCCGCCGATCCAGCACCGACTTCACAGCCATGGGAATCTCACTGCCCGCTCGCTCGTCACGCGGCAGGCGGGCGTACTCGCAGACGAAGAACGGGTTGCCTGCCGTGCGTTCGGCCAGCATCGCCGACTCGGCATCGGTGACGACCTCGTCGGCGATCTGGGTGGCCAGCGCAGCGACCTCGCGCGTGGACAGCGCAGGCACCTCCACATGGCGGTTGCGCGCACCGCGGGCCACTGTCCCCAACAGCCGCCCCAGTTCGGGTGTCGGCTCGCCGTCTCGCATCGTCAGGATCATCACGATGGGGTGATCGCGCAGGGCGCCAGCGATATAGGCCAGACAGCTCACCGAGGCCGAGTCCGCCCACTGCACGTCGTCGACCACGATGGCACGTAACCCCGACGATGACTCCACCAGACGCTGAATCCGTTCGTACACCTGGAATCTCGCGGTGTCCGGGTCCGCGTGCGCGGCGATCTCCAGCACCTCGTCGACGTCGGCTTCGAGCGCACGCACCAGTTGGCGCATCGGCCACCACGGCGGGGTGGCGCGCTCATCGGGACAGCTGACCCACATCGTCTGCCCACCGCCGGCCGCCGCGAGCGCCACCGCCTCCTCAGCCAGTCTGGTCTTACCGATACCGGGCGGACCGGACAGCACCAGCCAGCGCGTGTCCCCGCCCGCCGCATCGGCGAGAACCTCTGCCACCGTGGCCAGTTCGCGATGCCGACCGATAAGCGTCAACTGCGGCTGAGCACTCGCCGCCACCGGGGCCGAGGGCACGGCGGGGGTTGGCGTGGCGTTGAGCTCGACGGCACCCGTCCACTCCGGTGACCGCGGCCAGGCGGCGAGCTCGGGTGCCTGACGCAGAACGGCAGTCTGCAGATCGCGCAGCTCCGCCCCGGGCTCCAGGCCGAGTTCGTCGTCGAGCACGCGGGCGTGACGCGTGTACGCCCCGAGGGCATCCGAGGTCCGGCCCGACCGGTAAAGGGCCAGCACGTGCAGCCAGCATGCGCGGTCCGACAACGGATGGGCCGCACTGAGTTCCGCTGCCTCCGCCAGCGCGGCAGGCGCCCGCCCGAGCGCCAGCAGCGCCGTGATCCTGCTGTCCAGACAGTCTCTGTGCAACTCGTCGACGCGGGCCGCCTCACGACCCACCCATTCCTCGTCCCGCAGATCCGCCAGAAACGGGCCGCGCCAGAGCGCGATCGCGGCGTCGGCCTGCGACAGCGCGTCGTCCCAGCGCGCCTCGTCGATCGCCGCACCAGCCCGGGCACAGCGGGTGGTGAACTCCGCGACGTCGACGTCCTCGGGCGCGACGTCGAGGTAGTACCCCGGCGACTGCCGCACGATCGGCGACGCCACGTCGGAGGCTTCGGCACCACCGCGCAGCGCCCTGCGCAGGTTGGAGACATACGCCTGCAGGCTGGCTGTCGCGCTGCCCGGGACGTCCTCGCCCCACACCGCATCGATCAGACGATCGACCGACACGACGCGCCCCTGCGCCAGCAGCAGTACCGCGAGCACGGCCCGTTGCTTGGGCGGACCGATGTCCACCGGCACGTCACCACGCGTTACGCGCAGCGGCCCCAGCAAGCGATAACGCACTCGCGCAGCTTAAAGCGCGCCAATCCGCAAGCTACAGCTACTTGGCTACTTGGCGTCCCGATACTTGGCCATCGCGTCATCCAGCCGCTGCAGCGCCTCACCGTACTCGGAGAAGGTGCCGTCGTGCTGCGCCTTCTGCACACCGTCCAGCGCGGCATTGACCTCCTGAAGCGCCGCGGCTTTCGCACCCGACAGCTGCACCGGACCACCCGGCGGTACGGCAGCCGGTGCTGGCACCTCGGGGCGGCCGTCCGGTGCAGGCGGCGTGGCGGCCGGCGGTGCGGCGTTGCCCTGCTGCGAGGCCGGCGGTGGTGTACTGCCCGGCGGCCCTACCGCGGGGGCGGGGCCGGTGGCCGTCGCACCCGCACCGGGACCGAAGATCTCGTCGAGGGCGTCGCGGACGGTGGGTCCGTAACCGACCTTGTCGTTGTACATCATCGCCACACGGATGAGGCGCGGGTACGACGAGGCCGCGTCACTGGCGCCCGGCGAGGCGTAGATCGGCGCGACGTACAGCAGGCCGCCGGCACCCACCGGCAGGGTCAACAGGTTGCCCCAACGGATGCGGTTCTGGTTGTCCCGGCCGATGACGCCGAGGTCCTGGCTGACCGCCGTGTCGGTGCTGATCGCGTTGAACGCCAGCTTGGGACCGTTGACCTGTCCCGGGATGGTCAACACGGTGAGCTTGCCGTAGTTCTTGGGATCCGAGCTGGCGCTGATATAGGCGGCCAGGAAGTCACGCCGGAACCGGTTCATCGCACTCGTCAGCTGGAATGCCGCCGAATTGTCGTTCGCGGCAACGTCCTTGGCGACGATGTAGTACGGCGGCTGGTAGCTGCTCGCGGTCGGGTTCGGATCGAGCGGGACATCCCAGAAATCGGATGTGGAGAAGAACGTCACCGGATCGTCGACGTGGTACTTGGCCAGCAGCGCCCGCTGCACCTTGAACAGGTCCTCGGGGTAGCGCAGGTGGTCCTGTAGTTCGGGGCTGATGTCGGCCTTGGGCTGCACCGTGCCCGGGAAGACCTGCATCCACGCCTGCAGCACCGGATCCGTCTCGTCCTGGGCGTACAGCGTCACAGTGCCGTCGTAGGCGTCGACGGTGGCCTTCACCGAGTTGCGGATATAAGACACCTGCTTGTCGGGAACCAGCCGATTGAACGCGACCTCATTGGAGTCCGCGGTCGCACTCGACAGCGACGTCAGCTCCGAGTACGGGTAGTTGTCCAACGTGGTGTAGCCGTCGACAATCCACACCATCCGCTTGTTGACGATCGCGGGATACATGCTCGTGTCGGTCGTGAGCCACGGGGCCACCGCCTCGACGCGCTTGGCCGGGTCCCGATTGAACAGGATCTTGCTGCTCTCGTTGATCACGTTGGAGAACAGGAAGTTGCGCTCGGCGTACTTCGCCGCGAAGACGCTGCGCGTCATCCAGTTGCCGATCGGGACGCCGCCCGAGCCACCGTAGGTGTAGTTCTTGGTCTCGGTGTTGGTCTCGTAGTCGTACTCGCGGTCGATGCCGTTCTTACCGACAATCGCGTAGTCCTCGGCGGCGTTGGCGATCACCGGGCCGAAGTAGATCCGCGGCTGATCCAGCGGAGCCGGACCAGGCGAGACCACACTGCCGTTCGCACCGACCACGCTGGCCAGGAACTCCGGGTAGCCGCCGTTCTGGTTGGGATCGTTGGCGATACCGCGCACCGTGTTGGCAGGCGAGGCGATGAAGCCGTTGCCGTGGGTGTAGACGGTGTGACGGTTGATCCAGTCGCGCTGGTTGTCGATGAGGCGGTCGGGGTTCAGCTCACGTGCGGCGACCACGTAGTCGCGCAGGTTTCCGTCCGGGCCCACGTAGCGGTCCATGGCCAGCTGATCGGGGAAGAAGTAGAAGTTCTTGCCCTGCTGGAACTGTGTGAACGCGGGGCTGACGATGGTCGGATCGAGCAACCGGATGTTGGAGGTCGTCGCCCGGTCGGCCGCCACCTGCTCGGCGGAGGTGTTGGAGACGCCGCTGTAGTCGCGGTACGTCACCGTTTCGTCGGTCAGGCCGTAGGCCTGCCGGGTGGCCGTGATACTGCGGCTGATGTACTCCGATTCCTTCTGCGCAGCATTGGGTTTGACGCTGAACTGCTCGACGATCAGCGGCCAGCCCGCACCGATGATCAACGACGACAGCAGCAGCAGCACCACGCCGATCGCCGGGATGCGCAAGTCCCGCAGGAAGATCGCAGAGAACACCGCGACCGCACAGATCACAGCGATGGCCAGCAGGATGAGCTTGGCCGGAAGCACCGCGTTGATGTCGGTGTAACCGGCGCCCGTGAACGGTTTGCCGCCGCGGGTGTGGCTCAGGAGTTCGTAGCGGTCGAGCCAGTAGGCGAAGGCCTTGAGCAGGATCAGCGTGCCGCCCAGCGAGATCAGCTGGATGCGGGCGGCCCGGCTCAGTGCGCCGGTGCGGCCGGCCAGCCGGATACCACCGAACAGGTAGTGCCCGAGCAGGTTGGCGATGAGCGCCAGGAACGTCACGACGAACAGGTAGCTCAGGACCAGGCGGTAGAACGGCAGGTCGAAAGCGTAGAAGCCGAGGTCGAGACCGAACTGCGGATCCGAGACGCCGAACGCGGTGCCGTGCAGGAATAGCTGCACCCGCACCCAGTACGTCTGCGCGACAACACCGGCGAGCAGACCGATGAACGCCGGCAAGCCGATCGTGTACAGCCGCATCCGCGACATCACCGCGGTGCGGTACCGGGCGACGGGGTCATTGGGTCCTGCGGCAGGCACGAAAACGGGCCGGGTGCGATAGGCCAGCGTCAGCGCCCCGTACACGACGAGTCCGACCACCAGCGCCGCCACCACGAAGACGACCAACCGGGTGACCAGCACGGTGGTGAACACCGAGCGGTAGCCGAGTTCGCCGAACCACAGCCAGTCGACGTACGCGTCGATGAAGCGCGGCCCGATCAACAGCAGCACGACAGCGATCAGCGCTGCGCCAATCAGAATCCGGCTACGTTGCGTCAGCTTGGGCATCCTTGCCGCGGGCCGCATCCCCACTCGTCAACTCCAGTCTCAGTACTTCAAGGCCATGCTTTGTACATGTTTGGTGGCGTCGACCAGTCGACGTGCCCCAACTCTACGCACTGGGTCCGAAGAGACTTCTCAGCATGCGGGGGGTTCGCCACCAGCGGAATAGGTCTTCAACGCGTCGACCGCCGTGCTGAGGGTGTCCACCTTGATCAGTCGGAGGCCATCCTGATGCGCCGTGCGGGCCTCGGCGCAGTTGTCGGCGGGCACCAGGAACACCGTTGCGCCTGCCTCGCGGGCCGCCAGCATCTTGTGGGTGATGCCGCCGATCGAGCCGACCTTGCCGTCATCGCTGATGGTGCCGGTGCCTGCGACGAACTTGCCGCCGTTGAGCTCTCCGGTGGTCAGCTTGTCGATGACGGCGAGGCTGAACATCAGCCCCGCGGACGGTCCGCCGATGTTGGCCAGGTTGAAGTCGATCTTGAACTCGGCCCACGGCGCGTCGAGCACGCCGACGCCCAGGTAGCCGTAGTCCCGGTCGGGATTGTCACCGAGGGTGATGGTGGTGGTGCCCGCCGGCTCGTTCTTGCGCCGGTAGTCGACGATCAACTGGTCACCGGGCTTGGTGGACTTCAGCATCGTGGTGAACTCCTCGACGTTGGCCACGTTCTTGTTGTTGACCATGTCGATGGCATCTCCGGCCTGCAGCTTCCCCTTTGACGGTCCCGGGTCGGTGACCGACTCGACAGTGACCGCCGACGGGTACTTCAGGTAGGACAGCGCGGCGTACTCGGCGCTGTCCTCGGAGCGCTTGAAGTCCTTGTTGTTGGCGTCATCGATCTCGTCCTTGGACTTGTCCGGCGGGTAGACCAGGGCCCTGGGCACGAGCTGGTCGCGGCCCGAGATCCACAACGCCAGCGCCTGCCCGAGCGTGATGCCGTCGCTCTGGGACACCGTCGTCATGTTGAGGTGCCCGGTGGTGTCGTGGACCACCGTGCCCTCGATGTCGACGACCTCCTTGCCCTCGACCTCACCGAGGGTGTCGAACGTCGGCCCGGGACCCAACCCGACGAAGGGAACCGTCACGGCGGACAGCAGCAAGCCGAACGCCACGATCGGCACCAGCGCCACCACCAGGGTCAGAATCCGCCTGTTCACGCTGCCCACATTAGGGCTCTGTGGTTGGTTCACTCTCAGCGTGACCCGCCTACCCGCGTGGTGTGGTCACGGTGAGTACGGTTGAAGGCATGGCTGACCTGCCCTTCGGGTTCAACTCCGGAGACGACCCCGACCGTGATAAGCCCAAGAAGGACCCCGATTCTGCTGCGGGGGCGGATCCGTTCGGGTTCGGCGGCGCCGGATTCGACATGTCCGACCTGGGCCAGATCTTCTCCAAGCTCGGCGAGATGTTCAGTGGCGCAGGCGGGATGGGCGGCGGCGCGCAGTCGGGTCCCGTGAACTACGACCTGGCCCGCCAGTTGGCGTCCAGTTCGATCGGCTTCGTCAAGCCGATACCCGAGCAGACCACCAGCGCGATCTCGGACGCCGTCCGTCTCGCCGAGACCTGGCTGGACGGTGCGACCCCGCTCCCGGCGGGCACCACCAGGGCGGTGGCCTGGACGCCGAGCGACTGGATCGACAACACCCTCGACACCTGGAAGCGGCTGTGTGATCCCGTCGCCCAACAGATGGCGTCGGTGTGGGCGTCCACGCTGCCCGAGGAGGCCAGGGCGATGGCCGGACCGCTGATGGCGATGATGTCGCAGATGGGCGGGATGGCCTTCGGGTCGCAGCTCGGACAGGCCCTCGGCACGCTGTCCAAGGAGGTGTTGACCTCCACCGACATCGGGCTGCCGCTGGGACCGAAGGGCGTCGCCGCGCTCATGCCCGATGCCATCGAGGCGCTCGCCGAGGGACTCGAGCAGCCGCGCAGCGAGATCATGACGTTCCTGGCGGCGCGCGAGGCCGCCCACCATCGCCTGTTCAGTCACGTGCCGTGGCTGTCGAGCCAGCTGCTCAACGCCGTCGAGGCGTTCGCCAAGGGCATGAAGGTGGACACCAGCGCCATCGAGGACCTCGCCCGCGGCATCGACCCCTCGGCGCTGACCGACCCGTCGAAGATGGAGGAACTGCTCAGCCAGGGCATGTTCGAGCCCAAGGCAACACCCGAGCAGGTTGTCGCCCTCGAACGGCTCGAGACGATGCTGGCCCTGATCGAGGGCTGGGTCCAGACCGTCGTCACCGCGGCCCTCGGCGACCGCATCCCGGGCACGGCGGCACTGTCGGAGGTGCTGCGTCGACGCCGCGGTACCGGCGGCCCCGCCGAGCAGACATTCGCGACGCTGGTCGGACTGGAGCTGCGGCCCCGCAAGCTGCGCGAGGCCGCCACACTCTGGCAGCGACTGACCGACGCCGTTGGCGCCGACGCCCGCGACGCGGTGTGGCAGCACCCCGACCTGCTGCCAGGAGCCGACGACCTCGACGAGCCCGCCGGGTTCATCGACCGGATCATCGGCGGTGACACCGATGCCATCGACCAGGCGATCGCCGACCTCGGCAAGGACCGTGACACCGACAACGGCACCGGCCCACCGCCTGTGGATAACTAAAGCGGCTCTACCGCCGACCGTGACACAGTCGGCGGGTGCAGCGTTACACGCTCAATCCGGTCATGCCGGTGTTGATGCGGCCCGATGGCGCCGTCCAGGTCGGATGGGATCCGCGTCGCGCAATCCTGGTCCGCCCACCGGACGGTCTGTCTGCCGCCGCGCTGGCCGACCTCCTGCGCGCCATGCAGTCCGGCATCGGATTGCCCGACCTGATGTCGCTGGCCCGCAACCGCGGTGCCGTCGACGATGTCGGGGTCGCCGACCTCCTCACGTCGCTGACGCAGTCCGGGATTGTGACGGTCGACACACCCCAGACGCGCTCGGCATCCATCCGCATCCACGGGCGCGGGCCGCTGTCGGACCTGCTGGCCGGTGCGTTGCGGTGCTCCGGGACGCGCGTGCGGCGCAGCAACCTCAGTCACGCTGGTGTGCGGCCCGGAAGCACCGATCTGGTCGTTCTGTCGGACTATCTGGTCACCGACCCGCAGGTCGTCCGGGATCTGCACGACGCGCGGGTGCCGCACCTGCCGGTCCGGATCCGCGATGGCTCGGGGCTGGTGGGGCCACTCGTCATCCCCGGGCTGACAAGCTGCCTGCACTGCGCCGACCTGCACCGTAGCGATCGCGACGCCGCATGGCCCGCGGTGGCCGCGCAGTTGCGGCACGCCGTCGGCAGCGCCGATCGGGCGACCATGCTGGCCACCGCCGCGCTCGCACTCAACGAGGTCAACCGCGTCATCGACGCCGTCCACCGCAACGCGGGCGACACACGCCTGGCAGGCGAACCACCACCGACGCTGGACACCACCCTGGAACTCGATGTTCACACCGGATCGACCATCAGCCGCCGGTGGTCTCGGCACCCGCACTGCGAATGTTGACATCAAGCGTTGCCACTTTTGCCCGATGTTCGGCACGCCGGAGTGGCAACTCAGCGTCGTCATGGATGATGGTCGGGTGTCAGAGATCAAGCGCGGGCGGGCGGCCCGCAACGCCAAGCTGGCTTCGCTCCCCGTCGGTTTCGCTGGCCGGGCCGCTCTGGGCCTCGGCAGGCGACTCACCGGCTCATCGAAGGACGAGGTCACCGCTGAACTGATGGAGAAGGCGGCCGATCAGCTGTTCACCGTCCTTGGCGAACTCAAGGGTGGGGCCATGAAGGTCGGCCAGGCGCTGTCGGTCATCGAGGCCGCCGTCCCCGAGCAGTTCGCCGCGCCCTATCGCGAGGCCCTGACCAAGCTGCAGCGCGAGGCTCCCCCGCTGCCCGCCGACAAGGTGCACCGGGTGCTGGACTCCCAGCTCGGCACCAAGTGGCGTGAGCGCTTCACATCGTTCGACGACGACCCCGTCGCATCGGCCAGCATCGGCCAGGTGCACAAGGCCGTGTGGTCCGATGGCCGCGAGGTCGCCGTCAAGATTCAGTACCCCGGCGCCGACGGGGCCCTGCGCGCCGACCTGAAGACCATGAAGCGGATGGTCTCGGTGTTCAAGCAGTTGGCCCCCGGCGTCGACATCCAGGGTGTGGTCGACGAACTCATCGAACGCACCGAGATGGAACTCGACTACCGGCTCGAGGCCGACAACCAGCGTGCCTTCGCCAAGGCCTACCGCGATGACCCACACTTCGTGGTGCCCGCGATCGTCGCCAGCTCACCCAAGGTGGTGATCGCGGAGTGGATCGAGGGCATCCCGATGTCGCAGATCATCCGCAGTGGCACACAAGAACAACGAGATCTCTTGGGCACCAGGCTGTTCGAGCTGACCCACGACGCCCCCAGACGACTGGAGCTGATGCACGGCGACCCGCATCCGGGCAACTTCATGCTGATGCCGGGCGGCAAGATGGGCGTTATCGACTTCGGTGCGGTGGCGCCGCTACCAGGTGGGCTGCCGATCGAGCTGGGTTATGCCCTGCGCTATGGCGCGGCCAAGGACTACGACAATCTGCTGACGACCATGGAGCGGGTCGGTTTCATCCAGAAGGGTGAGCAGGTGTCCACCCGTGAACTCGACGAGATGCTGCGCCAGTACGTCGAACCCATCTCGGTGGAGTCCTTCCACTACACCCGCAAGTGGCTGCAGAGGCTGACTGCGGCGAACATGGACCGCGCGGTGGCACAGATCAAGACCGCACGCCAGATGGACATCCCGCCCAAGCTGGCGATCCCGATGCGCGTGATCGCCTCGGTGGTCGCGATGTCCTGCCAGCTCGACGCGACCGTTCCCGTCCGGGCGATCGCCACCGATCTCATCCCAGGCTTCGCCGACGAGGCCGCCTAGCGCTTGAAGCGCCAGGCGGCCAACGTCTTTGGACGGGTCAGCCTCGGGTCGATCAGGCAGCCACGGGGTGCTTGCGCGGACGGCCACGCGGACGCTTGCGCGCCACTATGGTCCCGCGGTCGATAATCTCCCCACCCCAAACGCCCCACGGCTCCTGCCGTTCCAGGGCGGCATCGAGGCACTCCCGCCGAAGGGGGCAACCCGTGCACAACGCCTTGGCCCGCTCCAACTCCACGGGGCTCTCGGCGAACCACAGATCAGGTTCTTCCTCGTGACAAGGCACCGACAGCCTCTCGCGGCATGTTCGGTCCGACATGACTCTCCTGCTTCCTGGTCGTAATTCGGCGGTCATCTGTGTTGATGGATCCGCCGACCAGGTGATTCGGCTTCCCGAATAACTATGGCCACGGATCCGTTGAGTTCGGGTCCGTGGCCATGAGGCATGTCGTGGGCAGTCCTAGGTGGAGCCCCGATTCACGGACGCGAGCGTCGCAGCGGCGTTACGGCGCTTACGCGGCGCAACCGCCGCCGCAGCGGCGCGCGCCGCTGCGGGCGCATGGGAAGCCCACGAAACGCCGGAAATGCTTACGCCGCTGAATGCGTTGCTGTCAATCATGATTCGGGACCTCCTCTCGCACGTGCTCGGTAGTGCACCCCACAGGGTGCCTCTCGAGGTTAGAGGCTAGCACTGGAAACTGACAAGCGATTTTCTGACCAGCAGTTTTGGCATGATCTTTGCGAAAGCTGGCAGTAATGGGAGCACGTCCAGTGGCGAGACTGACGAAATGGCTGTTGTCGGGGTGCCGGGAGGCGCCGTTTCGTCGGTCTCGGCGGGAGAGTCTGGCTGAGGCGCCGGCCTCAGGACCGCGATCGCACCAATTCCAGAACGTCGGGGCCGAACTGCTCGAGCTTGCGCGCACCGATGCCGGGGATCGCGACCAGACCCGCATCGTCGGCGGGCAACGTCTCGGCGATGGCGATCAGCGTGTTGTCGGTGAACACCACGTAGGCAGGCACGCCCATCTCCTTGGCGGTGCGCAGCCGCCAGTCCTTCAGTTCGGCCAGCAGCGCCTCATCGATATCCGACGGGCAGTCCTCGCAGCGGCGCAGCATGATCGACGCCGGCGTGCTCAACGCGGAATTGCAGACGCGGCACCGTGGTGCCGGGCCGCGCTGCCGACGCGGCTTGCCGGCTACGACGTCGGCGGAGGCCTGCGGGGCAACACCGTTGAGGAACCGCGACGGCTTGCGGCCCTGCCTGCCGCCCGGTGCGCGCGCCAGCGCCCAACTCAATGCCAGGTGAACCCTGGCTCGGGTGATGCCGACGTAGAACAGGCGACGCTCCTCCTCAACGGCCTCGCTGTCCGCGCCCTTCGACAGTGCATGCGAGATGGGCAGCGTGCCGTCGGCGAGGCCAACCAGGAACACCGCGTCCCACTCCAGGCCCTTGGCGGCGTGCAGCGACGCCAGTGTCACGCCCTGAACCACCGGGGCGTGCCGCGCGTCGGCGCGCTGCCGCAGCTCGGCAACCAGCCCGCGCAGATCCAGTGCTGGCCGCTGCACCACTTCCTCGTCAACGAGTTCGGCGAGCGCCGTGAGCGCCTCCCAGCGCTCCCGCGCCTTGGTGCCCGGTGGCGGTTCGGCGGTGAGGCCGAGCGGCTCGAGGAGCTCGCGCACCGTTGGCGGTAGGTCGGCGCCGCTCATCTCGACACCCCGCTCGGCGGCGCGGTGCAGCGCCAGCAGCGACTGCCGGATCTCCTGCCTGCTGAAGAAGCCCTCGCCACCGCGGACCTGGAAGGCCACACCCGCCTCGGTGAGCGCCTCCTCGTAGACCTCCGACTGCGCGTTGATCCGATACAGCACGGCGATCTCCGAAGGCGGTGTGCCGGTTTCGATGAGCTTCTTGATCTTCTTCGCGACGGCGGTGGCCTCGGCGACCTCGTCGGAATGCTCGCTGAACGACGGCTCCGGGCCCGCGTCGCGCTGCCCGATCAGGTGCAGCCGACTGCCCGCCATCCGGCCCCGCGCCCCCGCGATGACCCGGTTGGCCAACGACACCACCTGGGGCGTGGACCGGTAGTCGCGTTCCAGCCGCACCACGGTGGCGTCCGGGAAGCGCCGGGAGAAGTCGAGAAGGTAGTTCGGGGTGGCACCGGTGAACGAGTAGATGGTCTGGTTGGCATCACCCACCACCGTCAGGTCATCGCGCTCCCCCAGCCACGCGTCGAGCACCCGCTGCTGTAGCGGCGTGACGTCCTGGTACTCGTCCACGACGAAGCAGCGATAACGGTCCCGGAACTCCTGCGCCACGGCGGCGTCGTTCTCGATGGCGGCCGCGGTGTGCAGCAGCAGGTCGTCGAAGTCGAGCAGTGTGGTGCCCTCGCGGCGCGCCTTGGCCTTCTCGTAGCCGGCGTAGACGGTGGCGACCTTGGCAGCGTCGAACGGGATGTCGCGGCTCACCTTGGCGACGGCGGCCGGGTAGCCCTCCGGGCTGATCAACGATGCCTTCGCCCACTCGATCTCACCCGCAAGGTCGCGGACGTCATCGGTGCTGACCTGCATGGCCGCCCGGTTTGCCGCCTGGGCGACGACGGCGAACTTGCTGTCGAGCAGCTCCCAGCCGGTGTCACCGACGAGGCGCGGCCAGAAGTACTGCAGCTGCCGGCGCGCGGCGGCGTGAAACGTCATGGCCTGCACTGCTCCGGTCCCCACACCGCCCGCCTCGGTGTCCAGCGCACGCAACCGGACGCGCATCTCGCCCGCGGCACGCGAGGTGAACGTGACGGCCAGTACCTGACTGGGAGCCACGTGACCCGCCGCGACCAGATGGGCGATGCGCCGGGTGATGGTGCGGGTCTTGCCCGTACCGGCACCTGCCAACACGCAGACGGGACCGCGCGGCGCCTGGACCGCCTCGCGCTGTTCGTCGTCGAGGTCGCTCAGGGGAACCGCACGCGCCGTCGCCGAGGGATCAGTCGCCGAGGCGTCGGGGGACGCCTCTGAAACCTCACTGGGCATGCCGACCATCTTGGCAGGGTGATGCGACACATTCCGCCCGGCACCGGCCATGTCGGGCATGTTCGCGGCCTCCGATATGTTGAAGGACCTATGAGCGCTGAATTGACCATGTACACCACGAGTTGGTGTGGCTTCTGCTCCCGCCTCAAGATGGCCCTGAAGTCCGAGGGAATCCGCTGGACTGAGGTCGACATCGAGGCCGACCCCGCGGCAGCCGAATTCGTGGGCTCAGTGAACGGTGGCAATCACGTGGTGCCGACGGTGAAGTTCGCCGACGGTTCGACGCTGACCAACCCGAGCGCGCGCGAGGTCAGGGCCAAGCTCTCGGCGTAGAACGTCGGTCACGGCGGCCGGCTCAGTCCAGCGCCGCCCAGGACTCGATGATCTCCCGGGCTATCGAGATCGACCCCGGCAGTAACAGCCGTGATGGCGAGTCGCTGCTCCAGTCGCCGTCAGCCAGTGCGGCGCGGACCTCCGCGCGGGTGAACCAGCCGGCCTCGGCGATCTCGCCGTCGTTGAACGAGAACTCCTGCTCCGGATCGCCGATCGCATGGAATCCGACCATCAGGGACCGCGGGAAGGGCCAGGGCTGGCTGCCCAGGTAGCGCACGTCGCGCACGGAAAGCCCGACCTCCTCGGCGATTTCGCGCACCACGCAGGACTCGAAGGACTCCCCCGCCTCGACGAACCCGGCGAGCAACGAGAACAGCCGCTCGGGCCACATCGTCTGGCGGGCCAGTACCGCCCGGTCGTGACCGTCGTGCACCAGGCAGATGACGGCGGGGTCGATCCGCGGGAACTCCTCGTGTCCGTTGACCGGATTGACTCTCGACCAGCCGCTCTTGGTCGACTTGGTCGCCGACCCGTCGACTGCGCTGAACCGCGCCTGGTCATGCCAGTTCAGCAGCGCGGTCGCGGTCGACACCAGTTGGGCACTGACGTCATCGAATACGGAGCCCGCCCGGCGCAGGTCAAGTACCTCGGATTCGGCTTCGGGATCCTCGGGCGCCTCCAGTGCCGCCCGCACCGCCCAGACGTGCCTGCCGTCCTCGAGACGCCCAAGGAACACCGCGTGATCATCCGGTTTCGCGGCGTACTTCGCGGCCTGTCCCAGCACCACTCGGCCACCCGAGATGAGCACCTGGCTGCGGTGGTCGACCCGCAGCAACAACGCGTCGGACCATCCCGCCACCGCGGCGTCGACGTCGGTGCGCAACACGTCGGCGCGGTCGGCTCCGACCCGCGACAGTAGCGGGACGTTACGCAGTTCGAAGTCGGTCATCGCTTTGTTCCCGTCATGGCCTGCTCAGTGGTCCGAGTCCGCGGTCTTGACCACCAGGAGCCGATCACCGAATTCGACGGCGTCGACCTTCGGATCGTCGACGTGGATCAGCTTGCCGTCGCGCACCACTCCCAACACGATGTCGCGCATGTGCCGCGGCGACGCCCCAACGTCCTTGGCCTCGACGGGGCGCTCGCTGATCGCGAAGCCCGCCTCCGGCGTCAGCAGGTCCTCCATGACCTCGACAACGCTCGGAGTCTTCTTGGCGATACCCAACAGGCGGCCCGCGGTCTCGGAGGTGACCACGGTGGTGTCGGCGCCGGACTGCTGCAGCAGATGCTGGTTCTCCGCCTCGCGCACGGCGGCGATGATCTTGGCCTTCGGCGCCAGTTCACGCGCGGTCAGCGTGACCAGGACCGCCGTGTCGTCCCGGTTGGTGGCGACGATGATGGTCTCGGCGTGCTGTGCGCTGGCCAGCCGCAGCACCTCGCTGTCGGTGGCGGTGCCGCGCACGGTCACCAGACCGGCGCCCTTGGCGCGTTCCAGCGAGGCCGCGTCCTCGTCGACGACGACGATGTCCTTGGTCAGGGCCCCGTCGCTGATCATCGCGGCCACGGCCGTTCTTCCCTTGGTGCCGTAGCCGACGACGACGGTGTGATTGCGCACGGACTTCCTCCAACGCTGGATCTTGAGTGCCTGGCGCGACTGCGTGGTCAGCGTCTCGACGGTGGTACCGATGAGCACGATCAGGAACGCGACCCGCAACGGCGTGATCACCAGGACGTTGACCAGCCGCGCGGACGGGGTGACCGGGGTGATGTCGCCGTAGCCGGTGGTCGAGAGCGAGACCGTGGCGTAGTACAGGCAGTCCAGGAACGACAGCGGGTCGTTGGCGTCCGGGGCGCTCTCGATATCGCGGTAGCCGTGCCGGTCGAGGTACACGATCAGCACCGCTGCGAACAGCGCGCCGAGCGCGTAGACGACACGCATGGCGATCCTGCGCGCCGGACTGACGAACGGCTCGGGGATGTTGAGGATCTCGACGAGGTCGGAGTCCGGCCGCGACGTCAGGTTCTGGTCGAGCCTCGCCAGTCGGCGACGCAACCTACCCTTGGCCACGAGGACCCACCATCGCGCTGTGGCTTAGCACAGCACAATGTAACCATGACCTCACTCACACCATCGCTCGGCGACACCCCCAGCCAGCTTCCCGCCCAACGCATGGGCGCAATGCTCATCGGCATGGGGGCGCTGCACTTCGTCGCGCCGAAGCCGTTCGACACCATCGTTCCCGCCGAATTGCCCGGCGGGGCGCGGTTCTACACCCATGCATCGGGCGTCGCCGAGGTGGCGACCGGCGCCCTGCTGCTCGTACCGCGCACGCGTCGCATCGGTGCGGCCGCGGCCGTGGCGCTGTTTCTCGCCGTCTACCCGGCGAACATCAACAGCATCCGGGTGTTCTGGAACAAGGGTTGGCCGGCCCGCATCGCGATGATCGCGCGGCTACCCCTGCAGTTCCCGATGATCACCCAGGCGCTCAAGGCCTACCGCAACGCACCTCGCTAGACGCCTGCGCTAGGGCAGGACGCTAGGGGACGACGAGCAGCGCGGCGAGTTCGTCGGCGTCGGGCAGCGCCTCCGGTTCCACCGTCCTGCCACTGCGCACGTAGTGGAACGCCGCGCGCACCGACTCTGGTGCCACGCCGTGCGTGGCGGCCCAGGCGAGTCGGTACACAGCGAGCTGAACGGCGTTGTGCCGTAGCTCCTCCTCGGATCCAGGCGGGTCACCCGTCTTCCAGTCCACCACGGTGAAGCCACCGTCCTCGTCGAGGAACACCGCGTCGATGCGGCCACGCACCACCGTCGCGCCGATCACCATGTCGAAGGGAACCTCGACGTCCGTCGGTGTGCGTGCGGCCCACGCCGACAGTGTGAACGCGGCCTGCAGTTCGGCCAGTTGCTCCGCCTCGGCGCGGCCCAGTTCGCCGTCCACCGCGCCGGGCAGATCCTCGAGGTCGAACAACCGCTCGGCGCGGAAGAACCGCTGCACCCAGTCGTGGAACGCGGTGCCCAGCAAGGCATGTGGATCGGGCCGACTCGGTACCCGACGCTGCAGTCGGCGCAGGGCCCCGTCCTGATCACGTCCGACGTCCACCAGCGCACTGACGGAGAGTTGAGCGGGCAGCGCCGGCGGGGGTCGATGCGCCGCTCTCTCACGCTCGGCGAGCAGCGCGTCGACATCGGCCGCCCACCCGTCGAGGTCCTCAACGTGCCCGGCCTCCTCGCGCGCGACGTCCGGGAGTTCGCCCGATATGGCGCGGTCGACCAGGTCCGCACCGATCTCGAGCCCATCCGATCCGACGGGTCCGGCCGGCCACTGCCGTTCGACGACCTGGTCGCGCAACGGGTTCGGCTCGCCATCGGCGGGCTGCGGTTCCCAGTGCTCGATGACACCGCACGGGGTGCCGTCGCGGTCTGCGGCCTCGATGACGTCCTTGATCTCGAGCAGGAAGTCCGACGGGCCCCGCGGCTTGGACTCGGTGGCACCCCAGTGGTGACCCGACAGCAGCAGGGTGTCCTCGGCACGTGTCAGCGCCACGTAGAGCAGGCGACGCTCCTCGTCTGTGCGCCGCTGGTCGAGGGTGCGCTTGTGACTGGTGATGGTGTCCGACAACGCCTTCCGATCGTTGACGTCGGTGGTGTCCAAGACGGGCACACCGTGCTCGGACAGCGTCGCACGGTCCCCTCTGAGCAGTGGCGGAAGGTCACCGGCATCGCTCAGCCAGGTCCTCGCCAGGGCCGTCGAGGGGAACACCCGGGCGCTCAGATGCGGCACGGCGACGAACTGCCACTCCAGCCCCTTAGCGGCGTGCACCGTGAGAATCTGCACCCGGTCCCGAGCGACGACGATATCCGCGGGCGCCAGACCGTTCTCCACATCCATCGCGACATCGAGGTAGGCCAGCAGTGCGGCGACCGTCGTCGCGGACCGCGCCCCGAATCCGGCCACCACGTCCGCGAACGCGTCGAGGTGCTCAGCGCCGGTCCACCCTGCCGAGATGGGCTGCACGGCGCGAACTTCCGCGTCAACTCCCAGAATCCGGCGGACCTCGGCGATGAGATCGGGAAGCGGATGGTGCAGTTGCCCTCGCAGCACCGTCAGCTCGCGGCTGAGCGCGACGATGCGCCGGAACCCCTCGGCCGAGTAGCGCTCGGCGCGACCCGGGTCGCTGATGGCGTCTGCCAGGCTTGCCCGGTCCGCGTCGGGAGCGGCCTCCGCGACGATCTGCTCCACCGACCCGATCTGGGCGCCATGGTCGGCGCGGTCGAGTTCAACCGCGCGCCGCCACAGCGCAGCCAGGTCTGCGGCACCCAGTCGCCACCGCGGCCCGGTCAGCACCCGCACCGCGGCGGTGCCCGCGGTGGGATCGGCGGTCAGTCGCAGCATCGCCACCACGTCGGCCACCTCGGGCACGGCGAGCAGACCGGCCAGACCGACCACCTCGACGGGTACGCCCCGCGCGGTCAACGCATCGGCCATGGGCACGGCATCGGCGTTGCGGCGCACCAGCACCGCCGCGGTGGGCGCGGCGTCGCCAGTCTCCCTGGCATCGTGGTAGACCCTCGCCAATTGGTCTGCCACCCAATCGCGTTCGACGGACACATCGGCGTGCAGGGCGCACCGAATGGCACCCGTGGGTGCGTCGGGCCGCGGCAGCAGTTCACGCACCGACACCGAGCGCCGGCGAGCCTCGGCGGAGACCGCGTTGGCCAGGTGCAGCGCGCCGGGCGGATTGCGCCAACTGGTGCGCAGCTCCAGCGTGGGCGCGGGCGTGCCGTCGGAGCGCGGGAAGTCGGTGGTGAACCGCGGCAGGTTCGTGGCCGAGGCGCCACGCCAGCCGTAGATGGACTGGATCGGATCGCCGACCGAGGTGAGCGCCAGCTGATCGTCGACACCGCCACCGAACAGCGCCGAGAGCGCCACGCGTTGAGCGTGTCCGGTGTCCTGGTACTCGTCGAGCAGCACGACCCGGTAGCGCGCCCGCAGTTCGGTCCCGACCTGGGGGAACCCCGCCGCGAGGCGCGCCGCGGCGGCCATCTGCATGCCGAAGTCCATGACGTTGTCGGCGCGCATCCGCGCGTGCAGCGCATCGATGAGCGGGATCAGATCGGTGCGCTCGGTCTGGGTGGCCAGCATCTTGAGCAGCGACTGGTTGGGGCCGGTGTCGCGCTGCCGCGGACCCGGAGGCAGGGTGTGCACCAGCCGTTCCAGCTCCAGGTGGGTGTCGCGCAGCTGGGCGGTGTCGACGAGGTGTTCGGCCAGCTGCCCCGACAGTCGCAGCACCATCGCGGTGATGGCCGCGGGCGACTTCTCCGTCTCCAGCTCACCGGGATGCTCGCACACCACCCGAAACGCCAACTGCCACAGCTCAGTTTCGCTGATCAGGCGGGTACTCGGCTCGACCGGCAGCAGCAGTCCGTGCTCGCGTAGCAGCGTGCCGGCGAAGGCGTGATAGGTGCTCACGGTCGCGTGCTCGTCGGCGCCCGCCCCACCGGGAACCAGGCCCGCGCCCGCCAGCCGGGCCAGGCGAGTCCGCACCCGCCTCAGCAGCTGACTGGCGGCCTTTCGTGTGAAGGTCAGGCCGAGCACCTCACCCGGCGTGGCGTAGCCGTTGGCCACCAGCCAGACGACCCGCGCCGCCATGGTCTCGGTCTTGCCTGCGCCCGCACCGGCGATCACGACGAGCGGCCCTGGCGGTGCGGCGATGACGGCCGCCTGCTCCTCGGTGGGCGCGAAGATGCCCAGCGCGTCGGCGAGTTCGAACGGGCTGAAGCGCGGCGTCACTCCCGGCCCTCCACCGCGGCGCGGGCCGGACACATCGCCCGCGCCGGGCAGTGCGCACAGCCATCGTTCACGCGGGCGACGAAGTGCGGCCCCTTGGTCGCAGCGGCGGCATCCTGCACGGACTCCTGCCACTGTGCTCGGCCATCATCGGACATCGGATCCTGATCGCGCTCGGCGGGCCCCGACGCTCCGATCTTGCCGAGGTAGACCAGGCGTCCCCCGCCGGCCTGATCACCTTCCGGGAGCAAGCCTTCCGCGATGGCCAGCTGATAGGTCGCCAGCTGCGCGTGACGTTGCGCATCGTCCTTGCTGACCGGGGACTTGCCGGTCTTGACGTCGACGACGACGAGCCGGTCCTCGGCGTCGCGTTCCAGCCGATCGACGCGGCCACGGACCCGCACCGCCGGCCCGGACCCGTCGGCATCGGCGATGACACCGTCCACGTCGACCTCGGTGCCGACCTCGGTGAGCTCACCGCGGGTGCGGGCGTGCCACTGCGTGAATGCCGACAGCATCTCGCGGTGCCGCCCGAGTTCGTTGTCGGAGTACCACTGCGCCTCGAACGGCAGCGACGACCACAGGGTCTCCAACTCGGTGCGCATCTGGTCCTCGCTCCTGGTCGTATCGGAAACCAGGGCGTGCACAACCGACCCGAGCGCCGACCGCACGTCGCGCCCGTCCTGCCCACCGTGTCGTTCCAGCAGCCAGCGTAATGGGCAGTCGGTGAGGGTCTGCAGCGTCGACGGTGACAGCGTCACGACGTGGTCCTCGCCGTCCCACAGCGGGGCGTCGGTCGAAAGTGAGGTGGCGGCCTGCCACTGCGCGGGGCCCGCTCCCGGCAGGCCTGCCTCCGCGAGGCGAGCCAGTTGCGTTGCGGCACAGGCACGGGAATGCGCGTCCACGGCGTCGGCCGGTGCACACGTCACGGCACGTAGCCTGCCGATGAGCGCCGCGGGAGCCAGCACCCGGGGTGCGCGCACCGGTTCGGCGTCGACGTCCGGGCGTTCGGTGGCCAGCGCGATGAGCTCGTCGCAGAACGACGACGGCAGCATCGCCTCATCGCCCTCGTCGCTGTCGACCGCGGTGACCAGGACGTGGCTACGGGCCCGTCCCAGGGCGGCCACCAGCAGTCGGCGTTCCTCGGCGAGCAGCGGCGCGGTGGCCGACACCCGGGTCGCGGGCCGCTCCTCGCCCGCATCGAGCACACCGTCGAGGATGTCGACGAGCCGTTGGGTCCCGAGCACCCCGCCGCGTGGAACGGTGTTGGGCCACAGCCCCTCCTGCAGTCCGGCGATGACCACGAACTCCCACTCGCGGCCCAGCGCCGAGTGCGCGCTCAGCATCGCGACCGTTTCACCCGAGCCGCCGTCGTCACGGACGGGGGCGGGCAGAGACATCGCTCGGACGTGATCGACGAGGCCGGTGACCGAGGCTCCCGTGGTGCGCGTGACGTACTGCTCGGCAACGTCGAACAGTGCCGTGACGACGTCAAGGTCGCGGCCAGCCTGCGCGCCCGCGGCCGTCCGGCGTTCGACCGCGGTGAGCCACCGGCGCTGCAGACCACAGTGATGCCAGGCCTGCCACAGCACGAACCGCGGATCCTGCCCCGCGCGGTCACTGCGCCTGGCCGCGGCCAGGACTGCGCGCACCCGCTGTACCGGACGGGCGAGTTGATCGGGCAGATCGGGAGCGTGCTGGTCGAGGGCGGCCACCAGCAGCTCGCCGAAGTCGCGGGGCGGCGTGTGGTTGTCGGCGCGGCGCAGCGTACGGCGCAGCTGTCGCAGCGACACCGGGTCGACGCGGCCGATCGGGCCGGTCAGCAGGGCCAGCGCCGCATCGCCGTCGAGCCCGCCCGCGACGGTGTCGAGCACCGTCAGGAGCGCGGCCACCGTCGGGTGCTCAGACAGCGGAACGGACGTGGTCACCTGTTCCACGGGTACCCCGGCAGCGGTCAGCGCCCGCGCCAGCGCTGCCCCCGCCCGCGGAACCGATCGCACGATCACCGCCATCTGTGACCACGGCACGCCGTCGACCAGATGCGCGCGACGGAGAGCATCGGCCACGATGCCGGACTCGGCGTGTGCGGTCGCCGCGATACGCACCGCGACCGAGCCGCTGCGGTCCTCGGCTGCGGTGAGTTGTCTGCCCTCGTCAACGCCGGGCAGGCGAGCGGCGATACCCGTCACCGCCCGGGCGATCGCGGGTGCGCAGCGATGCGACTCGGTGAGCACGATGGCGGGATCGGCACCGACGTCGAGCAGCGCGGGATCGGCGCCGCGGTAGCCGAACACCGACTGGTTGGGATCGCCTGCGATGACGGTGAGTTCGGCGCCCGCAGCCAGGACGCGCACCAGCAGGGCTGCCTGCGGGTCGAGGTGCTGCGCGTCGTCGACGAGCAGCAGCCGGATCCTGCCCCGCTCGGTGGCGAGCAGCTCAGCGTCGGCCGCGAAGGCGTCCAAAGCCGCACCGACCAGTTCGGCCGCCCCGAGCGCCGGAACCGTGGCCTGCGGCGCCGCCATGCCGACGGCCGAGCGCAAGAGCATGATCTGCTCGTAGGTCTGGGCGAACTGACCCGCGGCCACCCACTCGGGCCGGCCGGCCCGCCTGCCCAGACGCTGCAGCGCAATGGGATCGACACCGCGCTCGGTGCACCGTGACAGCAGGTCGCGCAGTTCAGTGGCGAAACCCAGGGTGCCCAGCGCGGGGCGCAATGTCGCGGGCCAGTCGACGGAGGCCGAGTCGCCGTCCTCGACATCGCCTGCCAACATCTCTCGGATCACGCCGTCCTGCTCGGCGCTGGTGATGAGCCGCGGCGGCGGATCGCCGTTGCGCTGCGCCGCCAGCCGAAGCACCGCGAACGCGTAGGAGTGCACGGTACGCACGAGCGGCTCACGCACCGCCGTTCGACCGCCGCCGCCCAGCAGCGCGGCCGTCACCGCGGCGCGGGCGGTGGCGCCGAGCCTGGCCGAACCCGTCAGCAGCAGAACGCCTTCCGGTTCGGTGCCCGCACCGATGTGTGTCGCCGCCGTGCCGACCAGCAGCGAACTCTTACCGGTGCCGGGGCCGCCGAGGATCCGCACGGTGCCGCGCAGACCGGGATCGGCCAACGCGTCGGGCGTCAGGGCGGTGTGGGAGGCGTGCACGAGGAAATGACACCACGGGGGTCCGACAATCTCGCTTCGGTGCAGGCTGGCAGCATCGAGGGGTGACCACGCCCCTGCACGCCTACCACTTCGGACCCGCCGACGAGGTCCGGGTGCTTCTCATCCACGGCCTGACAGGCCACGGGCGGCGCTGGGAGAGCCTGGCCGACACGCACCTACCGGACGTCGGCGTGCTGGCCCCCGACCTGCTGGGCCACGGCCGCTCGTCATGGGATGCGCCGTGGACGATCGACGCCAACGTCGCCGGGCTGGCCGCCCTGCTCGAGACCCGGGCATCAGGTCCGGTGGTGGTGGTCGGGCACTCCTTCGGCGGGGCGATAGCGCTGAATCTCACTGCCACACGACCCGATCTGGTCGGCGCCCTGGTGCTGCTGGACCCCGCCGTTGGCCTGGACGGCCGGTGGATGCGCGAGATCGCCGATGACATGTACGCCTCCCCCGACTACACCGACCGCGATGAGGCGCGCGCCGAGAAGGTGGACGGCTCATGGGGTGAGGTCGCGCCGACAGAACTCGACCGCGAACTCGACGAGCATCTGATCGACCTTCCGAACGGACGCGTCGGCTGGCGCCTCAGCGTGCCCGCGATGCTGTCCTACTGGAGTGAGCTGACCCGACCGGCCATGCTGCCGCGGCACGGCACTCCGATGACACTCGTCCGGGCGAAGCGCACCGCACCGCCATATGCAGGAGACGAGTTGATCGCCACGCTGGACGGGGCTGTGGGCTCGGGTTTCACACTGCTGGAATGGGATTGCGACCACATGGTCCCGCTGGCACTGCCAGCCGAGACGGCGACGCTGATCCGCGAGCACCTGGGCTGATATGGCCGCGATCACCGACGAGCAGATCGAGCAGGTCCGCGCGCTGGTCGCGTCGATCCCGGCGGGCCGGGTGTCGACGTACGGTGACATCGCGGACGCGGCAGGGCTTTCCAGTCCGCGGATCGTCGGGTGGATCATGCGCACCGACTCCTCGGACCTGCCGTGGCACCGGGTCATCACCGCGTCGGGCAGACCGGCGCCACATCTGAGCACCCGGCAGCTGGAGCTGCTGCGCGCCGAGGGTGTGCTCGCCCACGACGGCCGGGTGCCGTTGCGCGACGTCCGCCATGAGTTCTGACGGTCTACAACACCAATCGGACGAGTGCCGCGGTGCGGGCGAGGCCCGGGAACGCCGCCGCCGTCGAACGCGGGTGCAGCGCATGAACGGCGAGTCGGAACATCAATGCACGCAACAACATCTGCGGCCACTCCGGTAGCGGTGACCACCGCTCCACCAGACCGTCGTCGGCCTCACCCCAGGCCAGCGCGTCGACCACGACGACACCGGCCGCCCAGGACGCCGGCCGCCAGTACGGCGTGATGTCGGTGATGCCGGGGGCTGCGGTGCCGGCGAAGAGCACCGTGCCGTAAAGGTCCCCGTGCACGAGCTGGCTCGGCGCGCGGGTGGGCTTGCGCAGCGCGGCGAGCGCCTTGATGAGTTCGACGGACCGCTGCCCGTCCGCCGATCCCGGTGCCACCTGCGCGCCGGGGGGCAGCGCGTGCAGCGGACGGTCCTCCCATGCGGCGCGATCGGCGGCGATGAACACATCGACCTCGGTCCACGGCACCGCAGGCGGCTGGGTCAGGAACCGTGGGCGTTCGAGTTTCGCCGTCGCCTCGTGCAGACGCACCGCGGCCGAGACGACCTCGTCGTGGCGGGGCTCGGGGCTGCCGGTCACGAATGTGTCGGCGCGCCACCCGGCGACGACGTACCGGCCGTCGGTGGAGCGGACCGGACGCGCCAGCCGCACGCCGTCAACGAACAGGGTTTCGCGGACCTTGGCCGACCATGCGGCGCGGGCGGGCTCGGCGACCATGGACAGCACGACCTCGCCGCAGCGCCAGCCTCCCTCCCAACTCATACCGAGTGGGACCGGCCGAAGCCCGGTTAGGCCGAACGCCGTCAGCACATGATCGGGCGGGCCGTCGACAGTCACAGGGGTCAGCCTAGGCCGTTGACCGGCTAACTCGCGGTCAGTACATCACCATGTCGGGTTCGAGTTGCCGCGCCCATGCCACGATTCCGCCCTGCAGGTGCAGCGCATCGGTGAAACCGGCCTTCTTCACGGCAGCTAGCGCCTCGGCCGACCGGATGCCGGTCTTGCAGTAGAGGACTGGGACTCGATCGTGTGGCAGCCGAGCCAGGCCTTCGCCAGCCTCGATCGCCGACTTCGGAATGAGTTCGGCGCCCTCGATGTGATTGATATCCCATTCGACGCGCTCACGCACGTCGATGAGTGCCACCTTCTTGCCCGAGTCCATCAGATCGCGCAACTCGCGCGGGGTGATGGTGGAGTCGGAGGCGGCCTCGGCGGCCGCATCCGAGACGACCCCGCAGAACGCCTCGTAGTCGATGAGTTCGGTGATCTTGGGCGTCGCCGGATCCTTGCGGATGTTGATCGTGCGGTACGTCATGTCCAGCGCGTCATAGACCATCAACCGGCCCAGCAGCGGTTCGCCGATACCGGTGATCAGCTTGATGGCCTCGGTGCCCATCACCGAGGCGATCGAGGCGCACAGGATGCCCAGCACCCCGCCCTCGGCACACGAGGGCACCATTCCCGGCGGTGGCGGCTCGGGATAGAGGTCGCGGTAGTTGAGTCCCTGCTTCTCTCCGGTGGGTCCGTCGGGGGCGTCCTCCCAGAACACCGAGACCTGGCCCTCGAACCGGTAGATCGAGCCCCACACATACGGCTTGCCCGCCAGTACCGCGGCATCGTTGACCAGATAGCGCGTCGCGAAGTTGTCGGTGCCGTCCAGGATCAGGTCGTACTGGGAGAACAGTTCGACGGCGTTCTCCGGCTCCAGCCGGACCTCGTGCAGCCGCACCTCGACCAGCGGGTTGATCTCCTTGACGGAGTCGCGGGCACTCTGAGCCTTGGACCGGCCGATATCGGACTGGCCGTGAATGATCTGGCGCTGCAGGTTGGATTCGTCGACCACGTCGAAATCGACGATGCCGATGGTGCCGACACCGGCGGCGGCCAGGTACAGCAGGGTGGGCGACCCGAGGCCGCCGGCGCCGATCACCAGGACGCGAGCGTTCTTCAGCCGTTTCTGCCCGTCCACGCCGAGGTCGGGAATGATCAGGTGACGGCTGTAGCGCGCGACCTCTTCGCGGGTCAGCTCTGCCGCGGGTTGCACCAGCGGCGGCAGCGATGTGGACACCGGAAACTCCTTGTATCGAAGTCACAAACCTGATGACCATCACACCAGGCATTGACCTTCAACGGTAATCGCATGGCAGACCTTCCCGGGGGATCGGGTCGATCAGGCGATGGGATAGGGCCACGGGTTGAAACGGCACGTCTTGCCGTCAGCCGGGACCGAGCCCGGGTCGAACTTGGCACCGTCATCGTTGCTGGTGGAGAACGTCTGCTGCATCATCACCGGGGCCAGCCCGCCGTCGGCACCACAGGGTTCGTGCTGCTGATATCCGATGGCGTGGCCGACCTCGTGGTTGATCAGGTACTGCCGGTAGGAGCCGATGTCACCCTGGAAGGGCACGGCGCCGCGCACCCACCGCGCCTCGTTGAGGAAGACGCGGGGTTGTGACTGCAGGTAGGCCGGGTTGTAGCACGACGCCTCCAGCGGAATGTCGTACCCGCAGCCCTCCCGCACGGTGATTGGCGAGGTCAGCGAGACGCGGAAGTCCGGCTCACCCGGGTGGCTCGCATCCACCCGCTCGAAGGAGAACTGCGGGTTGTGCGTCCAACTCTTGGGATTGGCCAACGTCTCGCTGACCATTCGCGCGATCGCCTCGTCGCCACCGATCGACGCCGTGTCGATACCGTCCTCGACCTCGACGGTGTAGGTGAAGGCCCGTGTCGTGCCCTCGCCCACCCGAGGCGAGGTACCCGGCACGACATGCCAGGTCTTGGCGCCGGCCTCGGTGAACGGCCCTCCGTCGGGCAGGATGCCGGTCGGCAGATTGGCGTCGAACTGGGTCAGCCCCTTCGGCGGTGCGCCGACGATCGCGGTGCTGGCCGTGTCGAATGTCGGCGGCCCCTGCAGCGGGCCCTCCGCCTCCGCGTTCTCGACCGCCGGCGGAGCGGTGATGGTCTGGTAGAGGACCACGACGGTCAGCAGCGCGAGAACCGGCAGTGCATAGGCACGCCAGCCGTAGGTGGAGATGAAGCGGCCCAGCCACGTCTGCTTGCGCAGCTGCTGATGCTCGTCGCGGTTTGAGCGAACGCGTCCGGAGTCGCCGGCGACCGGGTCGCGCTGGGCGCGCAGCGGCTCTCGCCACTCGTTGCGCACGGCGGGGGCGCGACCGCCCCCGCGACGCCCCGGGTCGTAGGTCACCGAACCAGAATGGCACAGACCAGGAGACAGATGGCTTCGGCGCGCCACCCCGGTGGCGCCACGGTGGTAGTTCACGCGATGGTCCGCGCGGGGGTAGTAGTGTCGGAGCGATGATCGGGCAGGTCTAGGGCCCACCGATCATGGACCAACCAAACCAACCACGGGCACGTCCAGTGGCCGCAGATTGAGGACGTGATGAGCGATCTCGCCAACACCGCCGAGAGGAGATCCTCGCAACCCGGCAACGGTGACGGTGCGAGCCGACCCCCGAGCGGTAATCGGCGCGGCAACCGGCTGCCGCGCGACGAACGTCGCGGTCAGCTGCTCATCGCCGCCAGCGAGGTCTTCGTCGACCGCGGCTATCACGCCGCGGGTATGGACGAAATCGCCGATCGCGCCGGCGTCAGCAAACCGGTTCTCTACCAACACTTCTCGTCGAAGCTCGAGCTGTACCTCGCGGTGCTGCAGCGCCACGTCGACAACCTGGTGTCCGGCGTGCGGCAGGCGCTGCGCACCACCACCGACAATCGCCAACGCCTCCACGCGGCGGTTGGCGCGTTCTTCGACTTCATCGAGCACGACGGTCAGGGCTACCGGCTGATCTTCGAGAACGATTACGTCACCGAACCGCAGGTCGCCGCGCAGGTCCGCACGGCCACTGAGTCCTGCACGGATGCGGTATTCGACTTGATCAGCAGCGATTCGGGCCTCGAGGCCCATCGCGCCAGGATGATCGCCGTCGGACTGGTCTCAATCAGCGTCGACTGCGCCCGCTACTGGCTCAACAGCGACCGGCCGATCTCCAAGAACGCCGCGGTCGAGGGCACGGTGCAGTTCGCCTGGGGCGGACTGTCACACGTGCCACTCACCCGCTCTTGAGCGCTACTCGCCCTTGACGGCCTCGGCGCCAACGACGCCGACACCAAAGCCGACCCGGCGCGAGTCCGCGACACCGATCTCGACGTAGTTGATCTTCGAGGTCTGGACGAGAAAACGCCGACCCTTGTCATCGGTCAGGCTCAACACGCCGGAGTCCTTGCCCAGCGCATCAGTAATCGCCGTCTCCACCTCACTGGGTGTCTGCGCGCTGCTGAATACCAGCTCGCGCGCACTGTCGGCAACACCGATCTTTACCTCCACCGCTGAACCCTTCCGTTCGAATGCGTTGTCTGCCGAGAAGGCTAGTGGACGAACGGGATCCTCGGCGCCCCGGTGGCTTCGCGCTCCGCGAACACCCCCTCATCCGCTGATCCGGGGCCCGACCCACGGCCCGTCCGGCACCCCGAGCCAACTGAGTCCGGACCGTGACCTCGGCGCAGGCGCGTCAACCTCAGGCGTCACTTCTGTCTCGTTAGCATCAGACAAAGCAACGATCCCACCAGGACGAGCCAACCCCGGGAAGGGCCATGAGCAGGTCATATCCACCGCGCACACGCCGTTCGACCACCGCGTCACGCTCCACGTCACACGCGTCCTCACGGTCGACGCCCCAGCAGCTCGACCAGCGGTATGGCGACTACGGCAGCTCGCCCGGCGGCTCAGGTGACAGCGCGTACGGGTCGTATGGCTCGTACGGGTCCTACAGCTCGCGATATGGCCGTTCCGAGCAGACCACACAGCTGATCGACGAGAGCCGCTACGCAGGGCCCGGCGCCGACCCGGCCTACGACGATCGCCGCGGCGCCTCATACGACGACGCCTATGGCGACACGTATGACGACGGTTACGACGATTCCGAGATCTACGAGTACTACGAGCCCATCGACCGCCGGTGGATCTGGGTAGCCGGGGTGGCCGGCGCCATCCTGCTCATCGCGGTTATCTGCACAGTGGTCATCCTCGGTGGGGGCGACAGCGGCGCAGTGTCAGCGACGGTCAATCCGCCTGCGGCCACCACCAGCGCGCCCGCGACGTCGACCGGACTCCCGGAGCCCTCGTTCTCGACCGCGCGCCCCGCGCCCAGCGCCTCGCTACCGCTCGAGACCATCACCACCGTCGCACCGACACCTTCGGCGACCCTGGCACCGACACCGGCACCCGCTCCGGCTCCGGCCATCGCAGCGCCGGTGCCCAACGCCGTGACCTACTCGGTCACCGGGAATCGCTCGCTGATCGACTTGGTCACGGTGATCTACACCGACCAGCAGGGCGCGTTGCAGACCGACCTCAACGTGGCGCTGCCGTGGCACAAGACCGTGATCCTCGATCCCGGCGTCACCCTGAGCTCGGTGACCGCGACCAGCATCACCGGCCAGTTGAACTGCTCGATCGCCGACGGGGCTGGCGCGGTGATCGCGGCGCAGAACAACAACTCGATGATCGCCACCTGCACCAGGTAGCGCTTTGTCAGCGCGTTGAGATCGCGCTGCGCGTTGAGATCACGCCAAGCCGAGTTCGCGCACCCGGGTGTTGTGGGTGTTCTGCAACCGATCGAAGAACTCGCTCATTTGGCCGAGACCCTCGCCACTGGACACGACGAGATCGACCAGTTCGTCGTGGTCGGCGAGGACGAACTGCGCTTGTGTGATCGCCTCACCGAGAAGACGGCGTGACCACAGCGCCAGCCGGTGCCGTTGCTTGTCGCTGGCGGTCACCGCTGCCTTCACCTCGGCGACCACGAACTGCGAATGCCCGGTCTCCGCGAGCACCAAGCGCACGACGTCAGACACCTCGGCGGGCAGCGTGTCGGCGATCTCGAGGTAGAAGTCAGCGGCGAGCGCATCGCCGATGTAGGTCTTGACCAACGCCTCGAGCCACGTGCTCGGAGTGGTCAATCGGTGGTAATTCTCAAGCGCCGGTGCATATTTCGTCATCTCGCGCACCACGTCGACACCGCGGCGCTCCAGCGCGTCGCGCAGCACCTCGTAGTGGTTCATCTCCGCGGCGGCCATGCTCGCCATGTTGATGCGGCCCGCGAGATTCGGCGCCATCCGCGCCTCATCGGTCAACCGGTAGAACGCCGCCACCTCGCCGTAGGCGAGCAGCGCGAAGAGTTCGGTGACGCCCGGATGCAGCGCCGAAACACCCGAATCATTGGAGTCTGCCGCCTGCTCTGGTGTCGCCGCGGGCTGCGTCGGAGTCATGCGCCAACTGTAGACGGCGGCGCCGGACGGGACGGATCGCGAACGCGACCAGCTATGATGTAGGCGGAAGCGACCTGCGAAGCGCGGGACGCGACCAAAGAAATGTGCGTGCACGCAGTTGGCCCGCCTCCCTCAGGCCAGGGCCCCGGTGCTCCTTCGTCGAAACTCGTGCGCGCGTGAACACCCCGCGAGGACTTACGAGTTTTGACCCCGAAAGGCTCTGTCGAACACCCATGACTGAAACCACACCAGAAACACCGGAAACCACGCCGGACACCACACCCGAATCCCAAGCATCCTTTGCCGACCTCGGCGTCCGCGAGGAGATTGTCCGGGCCCTGGCCGAAGACGGCAAGGAACACCCCTTTGCCATCCAGGAACTCACCATGCCCATGGCGCTCGCGGGCGACGACCTCATCGGTCAGGCCCGCACCGGTATGGGCAAGACCCTTGCGTTCGGTGTGCCGATGCTCCAGCGCATCACCACCGACACCAACCGCGAACTGAGCGGCATCCCGCGAGCGCTGGTCGTCGTTCCCACCCGTGAACTCTGTTTGCAGGTCTACGAGGACATCGCCGGGGCCGCCAAGTACCTCCGCGCCGGTGACCGCAAGCTGTCCGTCACCTCCATCTACGGCGGGCGCCCCTACGAGGCCCAGATCGAGGCCCTGCAGAGGGGCGTCGACGTCGTCATCGGCACCCCCGGCCGCCTGCTCGACCTGGCCCAACAGGGCCACCTGCAGCTCGGCGGGCTGAGCATGCTGGTACTCGACGAGGCCGACGAGATGCTGGACCTGGGCTTCCTGCCCGACATCGAGCGGATCCTCAAGCAGATCCCCGCCGAGCGTCAGGCCATGCTGTTCTCGGCGACGATGCCCGACCCGATCATCACGCTGGCACGCACCTTCATGAACCAGCCGACGCACATTCGTGCCGAGGCGCCGCACTCGGCGGCCACCCACGACAGCACCGAGCAGTTCGCCTACCGCGCCCACGCGCTGGACAAGGTCGAGATGGTCAGCCGCATCCTGCAGGCCGACGGCCGTGGCGCGACCATGATCTTCACCCGCACCAAGCGCACCGCCCAGAAGGTCGCCGACGAACTCGCCGAGCGCGGGTTCAAGGTCGGCGCGGTGCACGGTGACCTCGGCCAGGGCGCCCGCGAGAAGGCACTCAAGTCGTTCCGCACCGGTGAGGTCGACGTACTCGTCGCCACCGACGTCGCCGCCCGCGGTATCGACATCGACGACATCACGCACGTCATCAACTACCAGATTCCCGAGGACGAGCAGGCCTACGTGCACCGCATCGGCCGCACCGGGCGCGCAGGCAAGACCGGTATCGCGGTCACACTGGTCGACTGGGACGAGCTGCCCCGCTGGACGATGATCGACAAGGCACTGGGCCTGAACAACCCCGACCCCGTCGAGACCTACTCCAGCTCGGAGCACCTGTACACCGAGCTGAAGATTCCCGCCGACGCGACCGGATCGATCGGCAAGGCGACGCGCGCGACCGACAGGCCCAAGCGCGAGCCCCGCGAGCGCGACGCGGCCGCCGAGAGGCCCGCACGCAACCGCGACCGCACCCGTCAGCGCACCCGCGCGGGCAAGACCGCATCGGGTCACGTCGAGCAGGCGGAGGCCTCCGGTGACGGCGCGCCCGCAGCCGAGTCATCCGACGAGTCGGCAGCCGGTGCCAGCCGCAGCAGTGGCCGCCGCAGGCGTCGCCGTCGCAGCAACGCCGCCGCGCCAAGCGCCGGCTAGCGCGCACTGACCGATGGTCAAACCGGAACGACGCACGAGAGGTGACGTGCTGGCGGCCGTCGCGATTGCCGCGGTGATCGCCATCGCCGCGGGAATGATCTGGTGGACCAGCGACGCGCGGGCCACCGAGAGCCGCCCGGCCGCCTCCGCGGTGCCCGCGCTCAAGTCAGCCCGCGACGTACCGACCACCCTGCGGCAGGCTTGGACTGCGGCCAGCCCACGGACAACCCAGCCGGTGCTGGCGGGCGGGTCAGTGGTGACCGGTGACGGACGCCAGGTGGACGGGCGCGACCCCGCCACCGGAGACGTGCTGTGGAGTTACTCCCGTGGCGCCGACCTGTGCGGTGTGACGTCGGTGTACCAGAACGCGGTGGCGGTCTACCCCGACGACCGCGGCTGCGGTCAGGTCACCACCATCAACGGTAAAACCGGCCGCCGCGATGCCACCCGCACCGCCTACGCCGACCCCGAGGTCAGACTGTCATCCGACGGCACCACGGTGCTGTCGGCCGGCGACAACCGGCTTGAGCTGTGGCGGTCCGACATGGTCCGGATGATCAGCTACGGCGAGCTCGACGCCCGGATCAAGCCCAACGTGCCTGCCCAGCCCCTGTGCCGTCTGGCCTCGGTGGCAGCCAGCTCCTCTGCCGTATCGGTGATCGAGGACTGCCCCCGGGAGACCGACATGCGACTGACGCTGTTGCGGCCCGCCGACGAGGAAGATCAGCCCGAGACGAAGACCGTGCCGTTGCCCGGTGTCCCGGTCGACTCCAACGCCCAGGTGATCGCCGTGTCGGAGACGCTGACGGCCGTCTACCTGCCGACGCCGAAGCCGACGGTCAACGTCATTGACGAGACCGGCACGACCATCGCGAGCACGCTGCTGCCGAAGCCGGCCTCCCCGCAGGCCACCACCACCCGCACCGGTGACCTGATCACCTGGTGGACCGGTGACAGCGTGATGGTGTTCGACGCCAACGCCCTGCGGTACAAGTTCACCGTCAACGCCGTCGACGGACAGGCTCCCGTGGGCCCGGCGACGATGATGGCGGGCAGGCTGCTGGTGCCCGTGACCCGCGGCTACGACGTTTTCGACCCGCAGACCGGGCAGGGCGAACGTCACATCGAGCTCATCCGCCAACCGCAGCAGGATCCCGTGGTGCCCGACGTCGCGGGTGCGACGCTGCTCGAACAGCGCGGCGGCACGCTGGTGGCCCTGGTCGGCTGACCGGCGCCCGCTACACCTCCGGCGTGTATGCAGGCAACGCCTTGCCCGTCTTCCAGTGCTTGAGCAGGGAGTTGGCGAGTTCCCGATACGCATCGGAGCCCTTGTTCTTCCGCCCCGTCAGCACCGACGCGCCCGAGGCGCTGGCCTCGGCGAACCGCACCGTGCGCGGGATCGGCGGACTCAACACCACGAGGCCGTAGCGGTCGGCGACGTCGAGCAGCACATCACGACTGTGGGTGGTGCGCGAGTCGTACAGCGTGGGCAGCGCACCGAGCATCTTGAGGTCGGCGTTGGTGATCTGCTGGACGTCGTCGACGGTCCGCAGGAACTGCCCGACACCCCGGTGCGCCAACGTCTCGCACTGCAGCGGAACGATGACGTCATCGGCGGCGGTCAACCCGTTGAGCGTGAGCACGCCCAGCGACGGCGGGCAGTCGATGATCACCACGTCGAAGTCGGACGCGATCTTGGCCAGGGCCCGTTTGAGCGCGTACTCGCGTCCGGCGCGCATGAGCAGCATGGCCTCGGCGCCGGCCAGGTCGATATTGGCGGGTAGCAGCGTCATACCCTCGGCCGTCGGCACCAGGGCCGCGCCGGGCTCCACCTCCCCGAGCAGCACCTCGTGGATCGACACGGCGAGCTTGTCGGGGTCCTGGCCCAGCGAGAACGTCAGACAGCCCTGCGGGTCGAGGTCGACGAGCAACACCCGTCGACCACTCTGGACCATTGCCGCACCCAACGACGCCACCGTCGTTGTCTTGGCAACCCCACCCTTTTGATTGGCGACTGCAAGTACCCGAGTCACGTCGTCCATCCAAGCACGCAAACCCCCGGGACGGGCGTGCGGCACAATCGCGGGTGTGACTGTTGATCGGCATCGCCTGCTGCTACTGCGTCATGGCGAGACCGAATGGTCCCTCTCGGGCCGCCACACCGGACGCACCGACCTGGAGCTGACTGACGTCGGCCGCGATCAGGCCAGGCTCGCCGCCGATGCCCTGGCCGATCTGCGCCTGCGCGATCCCCTGGTGATCTGCAGCCCACGCCACCGCGCGCTGGTCACCGCCGAACTCGCAGGCCTCAGGGTCGACGAGGTCACCCCGCTGCTCTCCGAGTGGGACTACGGCGACTACGAGGGCCTGACCACACCGCAGATCCGCGAGCAGGTGCCCGATTGGCTGGTGTGGACACACGGCTGCCCGGGGGGCGAGGGCGTCGAGGAGATCACCGTGCGCGCCGACCGTGCCATCGGGCTGGCACGCGAGCACATGGTGTCCCGTGACGTCATCTTCGTCGGCCACGGCCACTTCTCCCGCGCCATGCTGGCCAGATGGGTGGAACTACCAGTGCCCCAAGGCATCCGGGTCTCAATGGTGCCCGCATCGATCGCGGTGTGTGGGCATGAGCACGGCATCCGCCAGATCAGCGCACTCGGCCTGACCGGTCACACCAACCCGTGTCTGCCCGCGTGATGGGTGAGCCGTCGTTCGTGCTCGCGGGCCCCGACGGCGCTGTCATCGCCGACGGTGTGCACTCCCCGTACCCGCGACTCGCCGACGCCAGGGCCGCGCTGGCCTCCGGTGATACTCCGATCGTGTTGGGCGCCTTGCCGTTCGACCTGAACCATCCCGCGGCCCTGATGCGACCTGAGTCGGTGCGGTTCACGACAGCGCTGCCCGACGAGTCTCACGGCGACCTCCCCAATATCCGAATCACCGGGCAGCGTCCGTCTCCCGATGTGCACCGGGCCCGAATCGCCGAGGCGTTGCGCCGCCTCGCCGATCCCGCCGACGAACTGCACAAGGTGGTGTTGGCGCGGGCGCTTGCACTCGAGGCCGACGCACCCATCGACGTTGGTGTCCTACTGCGACGACTGGCCCGAGACCACACTGCCAGTGCGTATCTCGTCGATCTGACCGCCGCCGGTGCGGCGTTCGCGGGTACGGCGCTGATCGGCGCCAGTCCGGAACTGCTGGTGGCCCGGCGCGGCGAGGTAGTCACGTGCCGACCGTTCGCGGGATCGGCGCCGCGCTCCCCCGACCCCACGACCGATGCCGCCAACGGTGCCGCGCTGGCGGCATCGGCGAAGAACCTGCACGAGCACCAACTCGTCGTCGACCAGATGCGTGAGGCGCTGGAACCACTGTGTGTCGACCTGCGCATCGCACCGCGGCCCGAGCTCAGCAGCACGTCGGCGGTGTGGCACCTGAGCACACCGATCAGCGGGCGGATCCGCGAGAAGTCCTTCACCGCATTGGATCTCGCGCTCGCCCTGCACCCGACACCCGCCGTCGGCGGGGTGCCCTCGACTGCCGCGGCGGCGTTGATCAACCAGCTGGAGGGCGATCGGGGTTTCTACGCCGGGGCGGTAGGTTGGTGCGATGCGGGCGGTGACGGCAAGTGGGTGGTGTCGATCCGGTGTGCCGAACTGTCGGCCGACCGGGGCACGGCCATCGCGCGTGCCGGCGGGGGCATCGTCGCCGAGTCCGATCCCGACGACGAGGTCGCCGAGACCATCACGAAGTTCAAGACCATATTGACGGCGTTGGGAGTCGAGAGATGGCACTAACCATCCGGCCGGCACGGCCAGGGGACGAGAGCGAGCTGTTCTCGATGATCCACGCGCTGGCCGCGTTCGAGAAGTCCGCCGACCAGTGCACCGTGACCGAAACTCAGCTCACCGCAGCGTTGTTCGGCGACCAACCGAGCGCGTCGGCGCACATCGCCGAGGTCGACGGCGCCCCCGCCGGATGCGCGCTGTGGTACCGCACGTTCTCCACTTGGGATGGTGTAGCGGGCATCTACCTGGAGGACCTTTTCGTGAGCCCGGAGTTCCGGCGCCACGGCGTGGCGCGCGGACTGCTGGCGACACTGGCCCGCGAATGCGCCTCGGCGGGATACACCCGACTGGAGTGGGCGGTGCTCGACTGGAACGTCAACGCCATTGCGCTGTACGACGCCGTCGGCGGCAAGCAGCAGAGCGAGTGGATCACCTATCGCGTGTCGGGCCCGGAGTTGTCGGCACTCGCCGAATCCTGACCCAGCCACTCCAACGCCGACGGGCTGAACAACAGCCCAAGGGTGAGCACGGCGGCGAGCGCGACGGGCACCGCCAGCACCCACTGCCCCGACCCGACGCCCATGTACCACGCGACCGGCAACAGCAGCAGCTGGGCGAACACCGCGATTCCGCGACCCCAGCGGCGCCCCGTCCACAGGGCCCACCCTGCCGCGAGCACGGCCGAACCCATGATGACGAACCAGCCCGCGGTACCCAGCGGGTTGAACCCCGCGATCGAGCCCGATCCGCGGAAGTACCCCACCGCTTCGACCACCGCTATCACCATCGCGGCAACGCCCTCGAGCGTCACAATCGCAGCAGCCTGACGCACCGTTGTCGGGGAGGGAACAATCACGGTGGCCAGCGTAGAGGGCTTCATCGGCGCCACTTGGATAGGCTCAGACCCCGTGCGCGCCGTCTTGATCGTCAATCCGAATGCGACTTCGACAACGCCTGCCGGGCGCGATCTGCTGGCTCACGCGCTGGAGAGCAGGGTCACCCTGACCGTCGCCCACACCGATCACCGCGGCCATGCCGTCGAGATTGCCCAACAGGCGGCCCGTGACCGCTTCGACGTCGTGATCGTGCACGGCGGCGACGGCACGGTGAACGAGGTCGTCAACGGCCTGCTCGGCGAGTGTGGCGGCCCCTGGCCTGACCCGGCCGCCCCCGGGCCCGCCGTCGGAATCGTGCCCGGTGGCTCAGCCAACGTCTTCGCCCGCGCCCTTGGCATCAGCCCCGACCCCATCGAGGCGACCAATCAGCTCGTCGACCTCCTCACGGCGCGACGCAGCGGTGCCCCGTGGCGGCGGATCGGGCTGATGGACTGCGGTGAGCGGTGGGCGGTGTTCACCGCAGGCATGGGCGTGGACGGCGACGTTGTGGCCGCCGTGGAGGCGCAGCGCGAGAAGGGGCGCAAGGTGACCGCTGCGCGCTACATCCGCGTCGCGATCCGCGAGTTCTTCACCAGTGCCCGCAAGCACCCCACCCTGACGCTGCACCTGCCGGACCGTGCTCCCGTGACGGGCGTGCACTTCGCATTCGTGTCCAACTCCAGCCCGTGGACGTATGCGAACACCCGGCCGGTGTGGACGAATCCCACGACGACCTTTGAGACCGGCCTCGGGGTGTTCGCGACGACCAGCATGAACATCTGGTCCAATCTGCGCCTGGTCGGACGAATGGTGTCCCGCAAGCCGCGCATCGAGGCACCGCATCTGGTGCGTGACGACGACCTGCCGTGGATCGAGGTGACGGCCGACACTCCTGCGGCATGTCAGATCGACGGTGATTACGTCGGACTGCGCGAAAGGATGCGATTCGTGTCGGTGCCGGATGCGTTGGCCGTCGTCGCTCCCCCGGCGAAAAGCCCATGACCTGCGGATTCACTCTCAAAGGAACCGATTCAGGGCGTACCTGAGTGTGAGTGTAGTACAACGGAGTGATGGTCCCGGTAACCCGGGGTCGCAGTGACATTGACCACGTGTTAACGCGCCTCTATTGACATCTGTTCAGCCTGTGAAACGATCGATTGCAACAGTGCAGAAACATTCAGTTGCACGAGTTAACAGCCGAACAACAAATCTAGTGCGCTTTGCCGCGCACACGGTAAGGAGTTAGAGCATGGATTGGCGGCATAATGCGGTCTGTCGTGACGAGGATCCGGAACTGTTCTTCCCCGTGGGGAACAGCGGCCCGGCACTCGCACAGATCGCCGACGCGAAGCTCGTCTGCAACCGCTGCCCAGTGACGACCGAGTGCCTGACCTGGGCATTGGACTCCGGCCAGGACGCCGGCGTTTGGGGCGCCATGAGCGAGGACGAGCGCCGCGCACTCAAGCGGCGCAATGCGCGGACGAAGACCCGCACCAGCGTCTAAAACGCATACACAGACGACACACAGACTTACGGCCCCGGTGAAAACCGGGGCCGTAAGTCTGTGTGGAATGTGTTCGAATTCACGCAATTCCTATTGTTGAAGTCTTGTCCTTCGGCCGATCGGCACGCGCAACACGACGTCCGTTCCACCATCGGGAGCCTGGTGCATACCCAGCGAGCCGTCGAGTTCGGCGGACACCAGCGTCCGGACTATCTGCAACCCCAGTCGGTCGGACTTCTCCAGGCTGAAACCGTCCGGTAAACCGCGCCCGTCGTCGTGCACCACGACATCGAGCCACCGGGCCGACCGTTCCGCCCGAATCGTCACGGATCCCTCGCCAGTGTTCGAGTCATAGGCGTGTTCAATCGCGTTCTGCACCAGCTCGGTGATCACCATGACCATCGCGGTGGCCCGATCGGCGTCGAGCACGCCGAGATCCCCCTCCCGCACGATCCGGATCGGGGTGTCAACGGTCGCGACGTCGTTCATGATCGGCACGATCCGGTCCACCACCTGGTCCAGGTTGACCTCCTCGTCCACCGACATGGACAGGGCGTCGTGCACCAGCGCGATCGACGACACGCGACGGACCGACTCGATCAGGGCCTCACGCCCCTCGGCGTTGTTCGTGCGTCTCGCCTGCAGCCGCAACAGGGCCGCAACGGTCTGCAGGTTGTTCTTCACGCGGTGATGGATCTCACGGATGGTGGCGTCCTTGGACAGCAGGGCGCGGTCGCGCCGCTTCACCTCGGTGACGTCTCGAATCAGCACCGCAGCGCCTGCCGCCGAACCGTGCACCACGAGTGGCAGCGTCCGAAACAGCACTGTGGCGCCGCCTGCGTCGACCTCCATCCGCATGCTCGAGCCGCCGTCCAGCGAGTCCCGCACGTGGTCGGCCAGTTCCTGCGCCTCGAACGGGTCACCGATCAGCGGTCGCGTCACGGCGACGAGGTTGTGCGCCTCGAGTTCGGCCGCCAGGCCCATCCGGTGGTACGCCGAGATCGCGTTGGGGCTGGCGAAGGCGACGTTGCCGTTCACGTCGAGGCGGATGAATCCGTCGCCGACGCGCGGGCTGGACCGCGACGTCGCCAGGTCTCCCACATTGGGGAAGGTGCCCTCCGACAGCATGTGCAGCAGGTTGCGCGCGCAGTCCTGGTAGGCCCGTTCCAGCGGGCTGGCCTTGCGGCGGTCGGCCAAGGCCGTTTGGTGGGTGAGGACGGCGACCACCTGGTTACCGTGCTGGACCGGTACGGCCTCCACGTTGAGCCAGCTGCCGTCGTGCGAAACCCCTTGTGTGACATCGCTCTCGCGACCGATGTGACCGGATCTGAAGGCTGCCGCGACGACGGGCATGACGTCGGCATCGCTCTCCGTGCCCACGGCGTCGGCGAGCAGCACGGTGGGCGCCGTGTTGGGCCGCACCTGAGCCACGCACACCAGCACGCCGTCATCGCGGCGCACCCACATCAGATAGTCGGCGAAGGACAGGTCGGCCAGGAGTTGCCACTCGCTCACCACAGCGTGGAGGTGATCGACGGCGTTGCCGGGCAGGACTGTGTGTTCGGCGAGCAGGTCACCGAGAGTGGACACGCTGCGCCCTTCGCGACGGCGGAGCCGGCGCCGCCTAGCCGATCACGGCGATGAGGTCGCCGGCCTGGATGACGTCGCCCACCGACACGCTGACCGACGTCACCGTGCCCGCGACCTCGGCGAGCACCGGAATCTCCATTTTCATGGACTCCAGGAGCACCAGGGTGTCTCCCTCGCCGATCTGATCGCCCTCGCTCACCACGACCTCAAGCACACTGGCCACGATCTCCGCGCGAACGTCCTCGGCCATCTTCACTCCGCTCGTCTGGGGCGTGTCCGGGGACTACGCACTGCCTGGGGGTCCATCGAACCACAACACCGGGTTTGTAATGCACTACCGGTGCCATGACACAATGTCAGTAACCAAACTCAGTCAATGGAGGACCATCATGGCCAAGCGAGGCCGCAAGAAGCGTGACCGTAAGCATTCGAAGGCCAACCACGGCAAGCGTCCCAACGCTTGATGGCCGGGCGCCAGGGCTTGCCCTGGCGCCTAACCTCGAATGATCCCTAACCTCGAATGATCGTGGTGCGGCTGATCTCGATGCGCAGCCGTTGACGTAAGCCCTCCGGCGCCCTCTCACCACTGCACTTGTTGGCGATCAGTGTCTTGACCCGCTCCTCCACGCCGTAGTGGCGCAGGCAGGCCGGGCATTCCTCGAGATGATGGCGCAGTTTGTCGCGCGTCTCGGCGGTGCACTCACCGTCCAGCAGCGTCCAGACCTCGGCGATCACCGATGCGCACTCCGGGTGCTCGGGATCCACGGGTCCAACCGGCGGTCGGAAGGTCTGATCCTCTGGGCGATTGAAATCCTCGCTCACGACGACACCTCCTCAGTCGCTGTGTCGAGCCGTTCTCCGCGCAGGAACCCGCGATCTCGTGCGACATCGGCGAGCAGCTCACGAAGCTGCTTGCGACCACGATGAAGCCGGGACATGACCGTTCCGATCGGGGTGTCCATGATCTCTGCGATCTCCTTATACGGGAAGCCCTCGACGTCGGCGTAGTAGACCGCCATCCGGAAATCCTCCGGAAGGGCCTGCAGGGCAGCCTTTATCTCCGTGTCTGGTAGCGACTCGAGAGCCTCCACCTCGGCAGACCGCAAGCCCGTCGACGTGTGCTCGGCGTTGGCCGCCAGCTGCCAGTCGGTGATCTCGTCAGTCGGGTACTCCGCGGGCTGACGCTGCTTCTTGCGGTAGCTGTTGATGTAGGTGTTGGTCAGGATCCGGTACAGCCAGGCCTTGAGGTTGGTGCCCGCGCGGAACGACCGGAAGCCGGCGTACGCCTTGACCATGGTCTCCTGCAGCAGATCCTCGGCATCCGCGGGATTGCGTGTCATCCGCAGAGCGCCGCCGTACAGCTGGTCGAGCAGCGGTATGGCGTCCCGCTCGAACCGCGCAGTCAGCTCTGCGTCCGTCTCCTCGACGGCGGGCCCCGCCCCGTCGACATCGGTCATCGCGATGGAAACCGTCCCTTCTCTCGCGGCACCGAACAGCTCAACCATCCCCACCGGTCGTTCGAGGCAAGCAATGGCCACGTTTGGCTCCTTCCGTCGATCCTAGGGCCTGGATCCGAGGGCGTGCCGGACTGTGTCGGCCACATCGAGATAACAGCAGGTGCCGGGGTGCTTGTTCCCACGCCCCGATTAGGGTGTACGACGTGGCACGGGCAGCGACGCCGGCGATCTCGGCACTGGTCGCGGCGGGTGCCGCGCATGAGGTGCTGCGATACCAGCACGACCCGAGGAGTACGTCGTTCGGCGACGAGGCGGTCGCCGAACTGGCGACGATGGCCGGGGTGTCGGCCGATCAGATCCTCAAGACGCTGATCATCGAGCTGCCGACCGGGCTGGCGGTGGCGGTGTTGCCCGTACCGGCGAAGCTGTCGCTCAAGGCCGCCGCGGCCGCGCTCGGGGCACCCAGGGCGACGATGGCGCAACCCGCCGCCGCACAGCGGTCCAGCGGATACGTCGTCGGCGGTATTTCACCGCTGGGCCAGCGCAAACCGCTACCCACCGTGATCGACGCGTCGGCGCTGCAGTGGGACCGCGTGCTGTGCAGTGCGGGTAAGCGGGGCTGGGACGTCGCGCTCGCGCCGCAGGATCTCGTTGGCCTCACCGATGCCGCGATCGCCGACATTCGAGCATCCGGATAGTTCTAGGGTGAGCTCATGTCGCTCTCTGGGAAGACCATGTTCATCTCCGGCGCCAGCCGGGGAATCGGCTTGGCGATCGCCAAGCGTGCCGCGGCCGACGGTGCCAACATCGCGCTGATCGCCAAGACTGCCGAACCACACCCCAAGCTGGAGGGCACCGTCTACACGGCCGCCAAGGAGATCGAGCAGGCCGGCGGCCAGGCGCTGCCGATCGTGGGCGACGTGCGCGACGGCGACTCGGTGGCCGATGCGGTGGCCCAGGCCGTCGCGCAGTTCGGCGGTATCGACATCTGCGTCAACAACGCCTCGGCGATCAACCTCGGCTCGATCGACGAGGTACCGCTCAAGCGATTCGACCTGATGAACGGCATCCAGGTCCGCGGCACGTACGCCGTGTCGCAGGCCTGCATCCCTCATATGAAGGGTCGGGACAATCCACACATCCTGACGCTCTCGCCGCCGCTGCGGCTGGAATCCGAATGGCTCAAACCGACGGCCTACATGATGGCCAAGTTCGGGATGACCCTGTGCGCCTTGGGAATTGCCGAGGAGATGCGGGAGGCAGGCATCGCGTCGAACACCCTGTGGCCCCGCACTCTGGTGGCCACCGCGGCCGTGCAGAACCTACTCGGCGGCGACGAGGCGATGGCCCGGGCTCGCAAGCCAGAGGTGTACTCCGATGCGGCGTACGCCGTCATCACCAGGCCGGCCCGCGAGTACACCGGCCAGAGCCTGCTGTGCGAGGACGTGCTGCTGGACTCCGGCGTCACCGACCTGTCGGTGTACGACTGCGTGCCTGGCTCCGACCTCGGCGTCGACCTGTGGGTGGATACGCCCAACCCTCCCGGTTACACCGGTCCATAGCCGAGCACCGCTGCTACCGGTCGAGCTGCGCCTCGAGCCCGTCGAGAAGGTAGTCCAGACCGGTCCGGTAGCTGCCGTCAAAATCGTCGTCGTAGAGGTAGCCGTTGCCTGCGAGTGTCGGGTAGCGGTCACGCTGGGCGAGCAGTTGCTCCTGCCCCACCCGCCGCTCCTCGGGCGAGATCCGCAGCGCTGACTGAGACGCCGCGGATCCCATGACGTGGTTGTAGAGCACCCAGGTCGCGGCCGATAAACCGCGTCCCTCAAATCCCGCTCGCGTCAATGCCGCCTGCAGGGCCTCCATCCCGGCGAGGAAGTTCGGGCCGATCGTCGGCCGCTGCCGGGCCGGCAACGCCGCAGCCCACGGATGGCGAAGCAATGCGGCCCGCCAGCCGGTGAGCACCTCGGTGACCTCGTCGCGCCAGGATCTCCCGCCCCCGGCCCCGGCTGGTGACGCCGTACCGAAGATCGCGTCCACCGCTAGGTCGATGACGTCGTCCTTCGTGTCAACATGCCAGTACAGCGATGGCGCGCCGGCCTGGAGTCGCTCGGCGAGCCGACGCATGGTGAGCCGGTCGATCCCCTCGTCGTCGAGTAGGTCGACGGCTGCTTCCACGATGCGGGGAAGCGTGAGCGGCTGCTCGCCCCGCGCCGTGCGGCGACGCCGCAACCAGACGCTGCGGACTTCGGTGTCGCTCCCTGGGTCGTCCTCGGCCATTAGCTGCGCACCACCTCATCAAGCGTCGATCCCCGCGACCGGCAGGTGAAGTGTAGTACGTTGATCTAGTTATCGAACATCGTTCGATGGCTGGTACAGCGTTCGATAGGATCGCTGACAAGCGCAGAGGAGCAGGACTCGAGATGGACAAAGGGCAGGCAGTCACCATGGTCGACGGTTTCGTACCCGTCATCGATCTATCGGTCGGTCAGCGCGGCACCGACCGCCGGGCCCTGGCCAGCGCGATCGGCCAGGCGTGTGAGAACTCCGGATTCTTCATCGTGGTCGGCCACGGCGTACCGACCGAACTAGTCGATCAGATGTACGCCACGACGAACGCGTTCTTCACTCTCGACGACGCCGCGAAGGACCTCGTCGCCAACCGCCCGGGAGTGTCCGGGTTCCGGCGCTTCAGTGGCACGACGGCGCAGAGCATCGACCAACAGAGTCCGCCAGACCTGTGCGAGGGGTTCAGCACACACGTCACCGGAGACCTCAGCGAACAGCGACGCGCCGAACTCGGAAACTACTGGGCCTCTTGGAAACTCGCGAACATCTGGCCCTCCGAACCCGCGGACTTCAAAGACACCTGGCACGAGTACACGAACATGATGACCGAGCTGTCTGCCAACCTGACACGCCTGTTCGCCATCGCGCTCGGGTGCGACGAGGGGTTCTTCGAGGACAAGTTCGACCGCCACGTGTCCTCGCTCACCGCCAACTACTACTACCCCCAGGTCACGGCCCCACACACGGGCCAGATGCGACGCGGGCCGCACACCGACTTCGGCGGGCTGACCGTCCTGTACCAGGAGGACGACCTCGGCGGCCTGCAGGTTCGACTGCCCACCGGCGAGTGGCGTGACGTCCCCGCCATCCGGGGCAGCTTCGTGGTCAACATCGGCGACCTGATGGCCCTGTGGACCGGTGGGCAGTGGGTGTCGACCATGCATCAGGTGATCAACCCCCAGCCCGGAGACACCTCATCCCGGCTGTCCATCCCGTTCTTCTACCAACCCAACCACGATGCCGTCGTCGAACCGATGACGCCGCCCGGACAGCGGCGCGACGAGCAGCAGCTGAACACGGTGATCGCTGGCGAGTGGATCTCCGCGAAGATGCAGAAACTGTTCGCGGCGCCTTAGAGCAGCGTCGGCTGCTCCGGCTCGGCGGGCTCGATCAGTTCCGGACCGTTGTTGCGGACGCTGTTGACCAGCCGCGACACCTCACGAATCTCGATCCGGTCGAGGTCGCCGTGACCGCGCAACAGGCCCTCGTCGACGGGCGAATCAGGGTCCAGCCAGCGGTCCCAGTCGGCCTCGCTGATGGTCAGCGGCATGCGATCGTGGATGTCGGCCAGCGGTCCCGCGGCATCGGTGGTGATGATGGTGCAGCTCAGCAGGGGCGCGGCGTCCCTCGGCGCGTCCTTGGGTCGCCACGTGGTCCACAGCCCCGCCATGAACAACGGCTCACCGTCGCCGGCGTACATGTAGAACGGCGTCTTCGCCGCCTTCTTCCTCGCGGTTGACTCCCCGTTGGGCCGCCACTCATACCAGCCGTCCATGGGCACCAGACAGCGCTTGGACTTCGCCGACGTGCGAAACGCCGGTGACGTGGTGATCTTCTCCGATCGGGCATTGATCAGCAGTGGGCCCTTGGTGTCGGGGCCGCCGTCGTCGGCGGTCTTGGCCCACGGCGGGATGAGGCCCCACCGCATCAGCCGGATACGCCGCGTCGACTCGTCGTCGGGGTCGGTGTGGCGTTTGACCACGGTGCTGATGGTCGTCGTGGGAGCCACGTTGTAGTTGGCACTGGAGTTGGCGCTGGTGTCGCCGCTCTTGTCCTTGCTCTTCTCGTTGGCCGCCGCCGTCGCCTCATCGATCGCCTTGATCTTCTCGGCAAGCAACGCCGGGTCGGTCGTCACTGCGAATCGCCCACACATGTATCCCATGGTGGCAGAGAACGCCGACAGGGCAGGATGGTCACCGTGACGAACTGGCCTGCACCGACCGTCCCGGCCCCTGTGCGGGCGACAGTGACCGTGCCGGGATCGAAATCCCAGACCAACCGCGCGCTGGTACTCGCCGCTCTGGCCACCCCCCAGGGCACCTCGACCATCGCCGGCGCACTGCGCAGTCGGGACACCGACCTGATGATCGGGGCCCTGCGCGCGCTCGGGGTGAGCGTCGACGGTCCCGGCGCCGATTTGACGGTGAGCGGCACCATCAGCCCGCCTTCGGGTGCACAGATCGACTGCGGCCTGGCCGGCACGGTGCTGCGCTTCGTCCCCCCTCTCGCCGCACTCGGGTCTGGCGACGTCACCTTCGACGGTGACGAGCAGGCCCGCTCCCGGCCCATCGCTCCCCTGCTGGACGCGCTGCGCCTGCTGGGCGTCGAACTCGACGGCGACGCTCTGCCGTTCGCCGTACGCGGCACCGGGGTCGTACCGGGCGGCACCGTGGAGATCGACGCGTCCGCGTCGTCACAGTTCGTGTCGGGTCTGCTGCTCTCTGGTGCCACGTTCACCGACGGACTGACCGTGGTGCACACCGGCGACCGAGTGCCCTCCGCACCGCACGTCGCGATGACGGTGTCGATGCTGCGCGCCGCGGGTGTCGATGTGGACGACAGCCAGGGCAACCGATGGCGTGTCGCGCCCGGCCCGATCGCCGCACGGCACTGGGCCATTGAGCCAGACCTGTCCAACGCAATACCGTTCTTGGCCGCCGCGATGGTGACCGGTGGCGCGGTGCGGGTGACGGGCTGGCCCAGTGTCAGCGTGCAGCCCGCGGCGGCCATCATCGAGCTGCTCGAGAAGATCGGTTCGACCGTGCGCCGCACGGATGCCCATCTCGAGGTGACGGGCCCCGACGTCATCGGCGGCTTCGACGCCGACCTGCACGAGGTCGGCGAACTGGCGCCCTCGGTTGCGGCCATCGCCACCTTGGCCACCCCGGGATCGGAGTCACGATTGCGCGGCATCGCGCACCTGCGCGGCCACGAGACCGATCGGCTGGCGGCGCTCACGGCCGAGATCAACCGCCTAGGCGGTCACTGCAAGGAGACCGACGACGGGTTGGCGATCGTGTCCCGGCCGATGCACGGCGGCGTGTGGCGCTCCTACGCCGACCACCGGATGGCTACCGCAGGCGCCATTGTCGGGCTGCGCACGCCCGGCGTCGAGGTCGAGGACATCGCCACCACCGCCAAGACACTGCCCGACTTCCCCCGAATGTGGGCGGACATGTTGACCGGCCAGATTCGCGAGACTCCTTGAGAGGCCGCGACTACGACGAGTCAGACGTCCGGGTGCGCTCGGGACGGGGCTCACGGCCGCGCACCAAGACCCGACCCGATCACGCCGACGCCGAAGCGGCGATGGTGGTCACTGTCGACCGCGGCCGCTGGGGGTGCGCGCTCGGCGGCGACCCCGAGCACGTCGTCACCACGATGCGGGCCCGCGAGCTCGGGCGTACGCCAATAGTCGTCGGGGACGAGGTCGACATCGTCGGGGACCTGTCGGGGCGGCCCGACACCCTGGCGCGCATCGTGCGGCGCGGGGAACGGCGAACTGTGTTGCGCCGCACCGCCGATGACACCGATCCCACCGAGCGCGTCGTCGTGGCCAACGCCGATCAGCTGCTCATCGTCGTGGCGCTCGTCGACCCTCCCCCGCGGACGGGCTTCGTCGAGCGCTCCCTCATCGCGGCCTACGCCGGAGGCCTGACACCCGTGCTGTGCCTCACCAAGAGCGACCTGACCGACCCGGAGCCCTTCGCGGCACAGTTTCGGGGCCTGGACCTGACCGTGGTCACGACGGGGCACGGTGACGGGATCGACAATGTCGCGGAGCTGCTCGCCGGGAAGGTCACCGTGTTCCTCGGCCACTCCGGTGTCGGCAAGTCGACGCTGGTGAATCGCCTGATCCCCGGGGCGGGCCGCGCCGTTGGTGTGGTGTCCGGCGTCGGCAAGGGCAAGCACACCTCCACGCAGTCGGTGGCGCTGCCGTTGCCGCCGTCGGGCTGGGTGGTGGACACCCCGGGCGTGCGGTCTTTCGGCCTGGCCCACGTCAAGCCCGACGATGTCATGCTGGCGTTCTCCGACCTGGCCGAGGCCATCGAGAACTGCCCGCGCGGATGCGGGCACGCCGGCCCGCCCGCCGACCCGGAGTGTGCACTGGACGCGCTCACCGGACCCGCCGCAGACCGCGTGATCGCCGCGCGACGGCTGCTTGCCGTGCTGCGGACGCCTGAGTGGACCACCTGAACGCCAGGAAACCGGACTGACCCGTTTTGTAGTCGCGTGCGATGGGGCAGGCTGGACGTGTGAGCAACGTAGGAATGATTGAACTCAACGACGGCGCCAACATCCCCCAGCTCGGATTCGGCGTCTACCAGATCGAGCCCGACGCGACCGCCGGCCTGGTGCGGACGGCGCTGGAGGTCGGGTACCGGCACGTCGACACCGCCCAGATGTACGGCAACGAAGCCGGTGTCGGCCAGGGCATCCGCGACGCAGGCCTCGCCCGCGGAGACGTATTCGTCACCAGCAAGCTCAACAACGGATCCCACGAGCCCGACGCCGCTCGCCGCGCATTCGACGCCACGTTGGCAGCGCTCGGATCCGACTACGTCGACCTGTTCCTGATTCACTGGCCACTGCCCACCCGGTACGGCGGCGATTTCGTCTCCACCTGGCGCACGCTCGAGGAGTTCAAGCGTGACGGCCGGGCCCGCAGCATCGGGGTGTCGAACTTCCAGACCGCGCACCTGGAACGCCTCGCCAGGGAGACCGACACCGTGCCGGTGGTCAACCAGATCGAACTGCACCCGTACTTCGGCAATGCCGAGGTGCGCCGCTACGGCGCGTCGCACAACATCATCACCGAGGCCTGGTCGCCGATCGCGCGGGGCAAGGTCCTCGACGACCCGGTGGTCGATGGGATCGCCAAGGCGACCGGTAAGACACCGGCGCAGGTGGTGCTTCGCTGGCATATCGAGCGGGGTGACGTGGTGTTCCCGAAATCGGTTTCTGCGCAACGCATCAAGGAGAACTTCGACCTGTTCGACTTCGAGCTGAGCCCCGATGACGCGCACGCGATCACCATGCTGGACCGGGGTGAGAAGGGGCGTCAGGGCCCGAACCCGGACACCTTCGACTACATCGCGGACTGATCCGAGCGGGTTCGGACACTGGGGTCAGGACTTGGCGGTCGCGGCCTTCTGCTTCGCCGCAGCGGCAGCGGCGTCCTGCTTGGCCTTGGCGATTGCCGCGCGGCCCTCCGGTGACGCGGCCGAGTTTCCGGATTTGGTCGCACTCGCGACATCGGCGTTGCAGTTCAAGAACAGCAGGACCGTGCCCGTGACGGGTGCGAAGGAATCGCCCTTGAGCCACGCCGCCTTCTCGGAATGCGTGACAACACAGTCACTGTCGGCTAGCTCGTCACCGGAGCGCGTCGCGATCACGCCGGTCTGCCCCGCCTTGCTGAGCGCCGCCGACACGTCACTGTACTTCTGTCCCGCGTAGTCGTCCGCGTACGCGGTGCCGGCTCCGAACGTCGCCATCGACACCAACGATGCGCACAGCGCGCTCAGCGCGAGGACGCCAGTCCTGTTCATCGGCCAAACGTAGAACTGGTGCCTGAAAGCGCACTGGACCCTTTGCGTGGGAATGCTGGGAATTCCCCCAGAAACGAAACTGCGGGGAGATCGTCGATTCGTTGAGAATCGCGATCTCCCCGCAGTCTCGAGGGTGAATCGTGTCCTGGGTGACTAGGCAGCCACGTGCGGACCCTGCTGCGCGGACCGCTTGCCCCGGCGACGCGCGCGCACTGCCGCGATCGCCGACTTGAGCCCACGCCGCTGCCCGTTGTCCACCGGCTCCAGCACGGCGAACATCCGCTCGCTGCGGGTCTCCGGCGCATCGTCGGCGGTGTCCCGCAGGAACCTGTCCGGCAACGAGAGCTTGGCGATGGTGCGCCAAGTCTTTGCATACTGAACCAGGAAAGGTCCTGTGGTGTAGGGCAAGTCGTACTTGTCGCACACTTCGCGCACTCGGATGGAGATCTCGTGCAGCCGATTGCTGGGCAGGTCCGGATACAGGTGATGCTCGATCTGATTGCTCAGGTTGCCACTCATGAAGCGCAGCGCAGGACCGCCGTCGAAGTTGGCACTGCCGAGCATCTGCCGCAGGTACCACTGCCCCTTGGACTCGCCCACCATGTCGGTCTTGGTGAACTTGTCTGCGCCATCGGGGAAGTGACCACAGAAGATCACGGCGTTCGCCCACACGTTGCGGATCACGTTGGCGACCGCGTTGGCCGTCAACGTGGACTTGAACGTGGCGCCCGGCGACAACGAGGTCAGCGCCGGATAGAACACGTAGTCCTTGGCGACCTGCTGGCCGGCCTTGACACCGAACTCCTGCACGCGCTTGAGCGTGGCCTTGCGATCGTCTCGGCCCTTGGAGATCTTGCCGAGTTCCAAGTGCTGCAACCCGACTCCCCATTCGAACCCGATGGCGAGCAGCGTGTTGAACAGCAGGTTGCCGTAGAGATTGAACGGCTTCCACCGCTGATCGCGCGTGACCCGGATGACTCCGTAGCCCACGTCGTCGTCCATCCCGAGGATGTTCGTGTACTTGTGATGCATGAAGTTGTGAGTGAACCGCCAGTGCTTGGAGGCCCCACTCATGTCCCACTCCCACGTCGAGGAGTGGATCTCGGGATCGTTCATCCAATCCCACTGGCCGTGCATGACGTTGTGGCCGATCTCCATGTTCTCGATGATCTTGGCCACGCCCAGGGTCACAGTCCCCGCCCACCACGCCGAGCGCTTCGAACTCGCGGCGAGCGTCAGCCGGCCCGCGACCTCCAGCGCCCGCTGGGCGGCGATGGTGCGGCGAATGTAGCGCGAGTCCCGCTCACCGCGGGAGTCCTCAATGTCTTGGCGGATCGCGTCGAGCTCGACACCAAGACTCTCAATGTCAGCGTCGGTCAGATGCGTAAATTCCGGCACATCAGTGATTGCCATTCGGCACCTCCTTCCAATTACCTACGATAGCGTAACCTACGGCCCCGTAGGTTACTAGCCAGTAAATCCTAGACATCCAGCGTGCAATCCCCAGAAGCTGCGGAAACACAGGTCTGCACCCGGGTGCCGGGTTCGTGCTCGGCACCGGTGCGAAGGTCGCGGACGTGTCCGTCGACCAGGCTCACGACACACGACTGGCAGATCCCCATGCGGCAGCCGAACGGCATCCGGATCCCAGCGTCCTCGCCGGCGTCCATCAGCGATGTCGCCCCGTCGACGCTGACGGTCTTGCCGCTGCGCTCGAATGTGACCACACCGCCCGCGCCGTGTGCGGCCGCCCTCGAAGCGGCGAACCGCTCGAGGTGCAGGTTCACCTCGACACCCTCGGCGGCCCACGTCTGCGAGGCGTCGTTCAACATCGCCTCCGGGCCGCACGCCCAGGTCTGGCGCTGCCGCCAGTCAGGCACCACGTCGTCGAGCTTGGACAGATCCAGCCGGCCCTCAGTCCGCGTCGTGCGGACCTGCAGCCGGTAGCCCGGGTGCGCATCGTGCAGCGCGGCCAGCTCGGCACCGAACATCACGTCGGATTCCGTTGGCGCCGAGTGCACGTGGACGATATCGCCGAGCTGATTCCGCTTGGCGAGGGTCCGCAGCATCGACATCACCGGTGTGATGCCAGACCCTGCGGTGAGGAACAGCACCGATGCCGGTGCGGGATCGGGCATGACGAAGTTGCCCTGCGGGGCGGCCAGCCGCACGACCGTGCCGGGCTCAACCCCGCCGACCAGATGAGTCGACAGGAAGCCCTCCGGCATGGCCTTGACCGTGATGGTGATGGTGCGCCCACCCCACTTGGATGCCGCTGCCGGGTCGGCTCCGTGCACGGGGCTGGAGGTCAGCGAGTAGGACCTCCACCGCCAGCGTCCGTCGACAAGCACGCCGATGCCGACGTACTGGCCCGGTTCGTAGTTGAAGGAGAAACCCCACCCCGGCTTGATGACGAGCGTCGCGGAGTCGACGGTCTCGCGGCGCACCTCGAGGACGCGACCACGCAGCTCCCGCGCCGACCACAACGGGTTGGCGAGTTTGAGGTAGTCATCGGGAAGCAGCGGCGTGGTGATGCGCGCGGCGATGGTCCGCAGAGCGTGCCATCCCGGCCGCTCCTTCGCGCCGGCCACGCTGGGACGGGCGGTGTCGACCACATTGGCCGAAATCTTGATGGTGTTCTTGGCCATTTCGGCTCCATGCTCACGATTGCGATGTGCGGAGTTCCTGGACCAGATCCTCGGCTCCCGCACGGTTAACCTACGGTACCGTAACTTACGGTCCCGTAGCTAGGTGTCAGAGCAATTCGAGCAGGAATGCCAGCTCCTGGGTGGCGTACCAGGCCAGGTCATGGTCCTGCGCATCCCCGACAGTCAGCTCAGCATCCTCGTCGCCCAGATCCGCGTCGTCAATGACCTCGACCGCCTCAGCGACCGCCGGCTCCGCCGTCGAGTTGTCGACATAGGCCGCCACGACATCGGACATGCTCACCGGACCGGCCAGCCGAACCACCGCGTCATCGAGATCGGGCCGGTCGGTGGCATCGGCGACGTCGGCGACGAGCACCGCGCGACGCACCGGGAACCCCGACTCGGTGCCCTCGATGGCGAGCAGACGCAACGACGCCAGAGCCGCCTCGCGCAGCGCGACCTCGGCGAGTTCGTCGTCGTCACCCTCGGCGTAGGACTCCCGCAGCGTCGGGGTCACCGCGAAGGCCGTCCCGCTGCGCGCGTGCAACGTCCCGTCTGCGACCAGTCCCTGCAGCATGGCCAGAGTCACCGGAATGTAGACGCGCACCTCGTGAGGGTAGACGTGCCGGCCCGCTCACACGAGTTCAGTGGTCGCCTGGGTCCTTCTCGACCGCGATGCGGAAGTCGTCGCCGTGCTCGATGACACCCGCGACGACCGCACTGTCGACGGCCTCCGACGCGTAGCGCCTGCGCACCATCAGCGGGTCGACCCGCAGGTCCTTCACCAGCGCAGCTGCCAGACCCACCATCACCAACACGAACGGCACCGCCGCGATGATGGTGATGGTCTGCAGGCCGTTGAGTGCGTCGGAGCCGCCGACCAGCAGCATGACCGCGGCCACCGCGCCGGTGGCCACACCCCAGAACACCACGGTGCGACGCGACGGTTCGATGGAGCCACGCTCTGAGAGTGAACCCATCACTATCGACGCCGCGTCCGCACCGGACACGAAGAAGATCGCCACCAGGACCATCACCAGGACGCTGGTGACGGTGGCCAGCGGATACTGCTCCAGCAGAGCGAACAACTGACCCTCGATGGTGCCCTGACCGGCCAGGTCAACACCGGACTGCTGCTCGCGAATCGCCGCTCCGCCGAAGACGCAGAACCAGATCAGTGACACCACGCTCGGGACCAGGAGCACGCCGGCGACGAACTGACGGATGGTGCGGCCGCGGGAGATCCGGGCGATGAACATGCCGACGAATGGCGTCCACGACAGCCACCAGGCCCAGTAGAAGATCGTCCAGCTCTGCAGCCAGGTGTCGACGTCGCCACCCTCGGCGCCGGTGCGGGCCGACATCATCGCGAGGTCTTGGAAGTAGCTGCCCACCGACGTGGGAATCAGGTTGAGGATGAACACCGTCGGACCGACGACGAAAACGAAGAGTGCCAGCGTCAGCGCCAGCACCATGTTGATGTTGGACAGCCACTGGATTCCCTTGGCCACGCCCGACACCGCCGACAACACGAACGCCGCGGTGAGGATGGCGATGATTCCGATGAGGACGGCGTTGCCGGTCTCGCCGATGCCGCCGACGATCTGCAGACCACTGCTGATCTGCAGCGCGCCCAGCCCCAGCGACGCCGCCGAGCCGAACAGCGTGGCGAAGATCGCCAGCATGTCGATGACCTTGCCCCACCCACCGTTGACGCGGGGTCCCAGCAGTGGCTCGAAGGCCGCGCTGATCAGCTGAAGGCGGCCCTTGCGGTAGACGCCGTAGGAGATCGCGAGCCCGACGACGGCGTAGATCGCCCACGGGTGCAACGTCCAGTGGAACAGGGTGGTGGCCATCGCCGTCTGCGCGGCGTCCTCGTTTCCGGGCGCTCCGGTGCCCGGCGGCGGGGTGACGTAGTGCGTCAGCGGCTCGGCAACGCCGTAGAACATCAGGCCAATGCCCATACCCGCGCTGAACATCATGGCGATCCACGACACCGTCCGGAACTCCGGCTCCTCGTCGTCGCGGCCCAGCGGAATGTTGCCGAACCGGCTGAGCGCCAGCCACAGCACGAACAGCACGAAACCGGATGCGGTCAGGACGAACAGCCAGCCGATGTTGTTCATCACCCAGTCCAGCGCGCCACCCGATGCCGAGGCCAGCGATGCCGTGCTGATCCCGCCCCACACCAGGAACCCGACGGCAAGGACCGCGGTGACACCGAATACCACCCAGTCGACGCCGCGGCGCCGGTTCTGCGCCTCCTCGTCGACCTCGATGTCGAGAATCGGGTGCGGGATCGTCTCACCAGTCGCTGACTTCATACTCGCTGCGATGGGATTGTCTGCGGATTTCGGGGCGTTCTTTTCAGTAGCCACTAAGCCAGTTGAACACAACGGGCTTATGTCATCGCGATGACTCCAGCAATTCGTCGAGTGACTCGCGCAGCAGATCCGGGAGAACGTCGACGTCGCTCATCGCGTCGCGGTCGGCGTTGATGCCGAAGTAGAGCATGCCGTTATACGACGTCACGCCGATCGCCAGTCCCTGATTGTGCAGCAGCGGCGGCACGGCGTAGGTCTCCAGCAGTTTGGTGCCCGCGACATACATCTGTTTCTGCGCACCGGGCACATTGGTGATCAACAGGTTGAACTGGCGGGCCGAGAAACTTGTGGCAACCCGAATTCCCATGGCGTGCAACGTCGGCGGGGCGAATCCCGAGAGCGTGACGATGGTCCTCGCGTCCACCAGGCTGGCGGCCGTCGAGTGCGATTCGGTGGCATGGGAGATCTGCGAAAGCCGCACCACCGCGTTACCCTCGCCGACCGGCAGGTCCACCAGGAATGGCGCCACCTCGCTGATGGCCTGACCTGGCCCGACCGCGTCGATCTCGGCGTCGGGGTACACCGAGGTCGGCGCCATGGCACGGACCGTCAGCGCCGATGTCACGGGCTCGCCCCGCGACATCAGCCAGCTGCGCAGTGCACCCGCCACGACGGCGAGCACGACGTCGTTGACATCGCAGTCGTAGCGCGCCCGTAGTTGGCGATAGTCCTCGAGCTGGTGGCTGGCCACGGTGTAGCGGCGGTTGCGTGAGACGGTGGCGTTCAACGGGCTGTTCGGTGCGGTACCGCGGGCGAATGTGCGCGCCACGTCGGCGAATCGCCGACCCGCCTGAACCAGCGCCCCGGTATTGGTGACGACGTCGGTGACCGCGGAGCGCACCGCGGCCATCTGAGCGGTCGGCCGGGTGATCCACTCCCCGACCGCACCGAGGAGCAACTGCGTGTCGCCCGGTTCACGCCCCGGAATCCAGATGTCCTCGCCGAACTCCGGCGGCCTCTGGGTGCGATCGGCGATGACGTGGCCGATCTCGAGTGCCGTCATGCCGTTGACGAGCGACTGATGGGTCTTGGTGTAGATCGCGAGGCGGTTCTTGGTCAGCCCCTCGACGAGGTACATCTCCCAAAGCGGTCGGGACTTGTCGAGCTGCCGTGACGCCAGCCGGGCGATGAGTTCGTGCAACTGCGCATCGCTGCCCGGAGTCGGCAGCGCCGACCGTCGGATGTGATAGGTGATGTCGAACTCGCGGTCGTCGACCCAGACCGGCCGCGCCAGGCCGAGCGACACCTCGCGCACCTTCTGCCGGTAGCGGGGGATCTGCGGCAGGCGCTTCTCGACGGTCTCGAGCAGCGTCTCGTAGCTCAGCCCGTTGCGGGGCTTGCGCAGGATCGAGAGCGTCCCGACGTACATGGGCGTCGACGTGTTCTCCAATTGGTAGAACGACGCATCGGAGGCCGACAACCTGGTCACCATTGGCAGCGCCGACCTCCCCATGTCTGTCTCGCACGAACGGATCGGACGAACCATCGCAACGGTAGCGGCCGAATCCCCCTGTGCGCAGTACAAAGGCGCGTCGGCGTGCCTGTCAATCGTGGGATCATAAGGGTATCTGCGACTCTCCAGCAGATGCCGTCCCTGTTGCACCGACTGCTGGAGAGCTGCCGTGACCACATCGCGCATCCCGACCCGACGCACACCGTTGACGTCGCCCGTCATCGACTATGAGCCACCGCCGGTGGTGCCAGGCGCCTGTCCCCCGCCGTCGCCGGCCGCTCTGCACCGACGCACGCCACGACACTTGCGGCCAGCACCTGTGCCCGCGCCCGACATCGGGCCGCCCAGGGCGGCTGCGGTTTTCGCCGCTGGTGCACTTCGCCGGGTCCTTGAGGTGGCCGACCGGCGCCGGCCCGTCACTCAGCTGCGTACGGTGCTCACGCCGTCGCTGGTCGACACCGTGGCGCTGCTGACCCGCACCCGCCCGGTCGACGGTGCTGCCGTGCTGCGGCGAGTTCGGTTACAGGCAGTGGCCGTCGCCGACGGTGAGACGACTGCGGCCGAGGTGTTCGCCACCTACACGCGCGGGGACCGGGTACGGGCCATCGCCGGTCGTGTCGAGGTGGTCGGCGGCCGGTGGGTCGTCGTGGCGCTTCAAGTTGGCTGAGTCAGCCCCGGCGGGCCTTGGGGCCACCGCGACCCTGCTTGCGAGCAGCTTCGCGACGCTCGCGCCGAGTGGTGCCCTCGGGAGCCGCGTGCTTGCCGCCGCCCCGGCGCTGGACCTCGGCCGAACCGTCCTCGGACGGGCCAACGTAGGTCATGGGGCGCGAGTCGCCATCGTCGATCCCCTTGACGCGCAAGGCAGGTGGCGCCTCCTTGGTGGCCACGCCTCCGCCAGCGGACTCCTGCGCCTTGGCCGCGGCCTCGGCCGCGAACTGGGCGAGGTTCGGCGGTGGCGCGACGGGCGCGACCTGGTTGGCCGGTTCGCCGACGCCGGGCTGCACCTGGGCGTTGAACAGCAGGCCGACCGACTCCTCCTTGAGGCCGTCGAGCATGGCCATGAACATGTCGTAGCCCTCACGCTGGTACTCGACCAACGGGTCGCGCTGGGCCATCGCGCGCAGCCCGATGCCCTCCTTGAGATAGTCCATCTCGTAGAGGTGCTCGCGCCACTTGCGGTCGATGGTGCTCAGCAGCACGCTGCGCTCGAGGTAGCGCATCGCGGTCTCGCCGCCGATCTCGACCAACTGCGCCTCGCGCACCGCGTAGGCGCGTTCGGCATCCTTGACGAGCGCGTCCAGCAGCTCCTCGCGGGTCAGCTCACCGGGTTCGCCGACGGCGCCGGAGTCGATCAGATCGTGGTGGTCGATGCCCACCGGGTAGAGCATCTTCAGCGCTGTCCACAACGCCTCGAGGTCCCAGTCCTCCGAGTACCCCTCCGCGGTGGCGCCGTCGACGTAGGCGGTGATGACGTCGACGAGCATCCGGTGGGCCTGCTCCTGCACGTCCTCACCCTCGAGGATCAACCGGCGCTCGGCATAGACGACCTTGCGCTGCTGGTTCATCACCTCGTCGTACTTGAGGACCTGCTTGCGGATCTCGAAGTTCTGCTGCTCGACCTGGGTCTGCGCGCTCTTGATCGCGCGGGTCACCATCTTCGCCTCGATCGGCACGTCCTCGGGCAGGTTCAGCCGCGTCAGCAGCGACTCCAGCGTCGCGCCGTTGAAGCGCCGCATGAGTTCGTCACCCAGGGACAGGTAGAACCGCGACTCGCCCGGATCGCCCTGGCGTCCGGAGCGGCCGCGCAACTGGTTGTCGATGCGCCGCGACTCGTGGCGTTCGGTGCCCAGCACGTAGAGGCCACCGGCTTCGATGACCTCCTCGGCCTCCCGCTCGACCTCGGCCTTGACCTGCTTCAGCGCCTCGTCCCAGGCAGCCTCGTAGTCCTCGGGGGTCTCGACGGGGTCGAGGCCACGATCGCGGAGCCGCTTGTCGGCCAGGAAGTCGGGGTTGCCGCCGAGCACGATGTCGGTACCGCGACCCGCCATATTGGTCGCCACGGTGATCGCGGCGCGCCGGCCGGCCTCGGCGATGATCCCGGCCTCCTGCTCGTGGAACTTCGCGTTGAGGACGTTGTGCGGGATGCGCCGCTTGGTGAACTGCTTGGACAGGTACTCCGAGCGCTCCACGCTGGTGGTGCCGATCAGGACCGGCTGGCCCTTCTCGTAGCGCTCGCTCACATCGTCGACGACGGCGATGTACTTGGCTTCCTCGGTCTTGTAGATGAGGTCGGACTGGTCGGCGCGGATCATCGGCTTGTTGGTGGGAATCGACACCACGCCCAGGCCGTAGATCTCGTGCAGTTCCGCCGCCTCCGTCTGGGCGGTGCCGGTCATGCCCGAGAGCCGGTCGTAGAGACGGAAGTAGTTCTGCAGCGTGATCGTGGCCAGCGTCTGGTTCTCGGCCTTGATCTCGACGTGCTCCTTGGCCTCGATCGCCTGGTGCATGCCCTCGTTGTAGCGGCGCCCCACCAGCACGCGACCGGTGAACTCGTCGACGATGATGACCTCACCGTTGCGGACGATGTAGTCCTTGTCGCGGGAGAAGAGTTCCTTGGCCTTGATGGCGTTGTTGAGGTAGCTCACCAGCGGCGAGTTGGCGGCCTCGTAGAGGTTCTCGATGCCGAGCTGATCCTCGACGAACTCCACACCCGCCTCGTGCACGCCAATGGTGCGCTTGCGGATGTCGACCTCGTAGTGCGTGTCCTTCTCCATCAGCGGAGCCAGCCGCGCGAACTCGAGGTACCAGTTCGACGCACCGTCGGCGGGACCGGAGATGATCAGCGGGGTGCGGGCCTCGTCGATGAGGATCGAGTCGACCTCGTCGACGACGGCGAAGTTGTGGCCGCGCTGCACCATGTCCTCGACGGAGTGCGCCATGTTGTCGCGCAGGTAGTCGAAGCCGAACTCGTTGTTGGTGCCGTAGGTGATGTCGGCGGCGTAGGCGGCGCGCCGCTCGTCGGGTGTCATCTGCGACAGGATCACGCCGACCTCGAGCCCGAGGAACCGGTGAACACGGCCCATCATCTCGCGGTCGCGCTTGGCCAGGTAGTCGTTGACGGTCACGATGTGCACGCCCTTGCCGCCCAGTGCGTTGAGGTAGGCGGGCAGCACAGAGGTCAGGGTCTTGCCCTCACCGGTCTTCATCTCCGACACGTTGCCGTAGTGCAGCGCGGCAGCACCCATGACCTGCACGTCGAATGGGCGCTGGCCCAGCACGCGCCACGCCGCCTCACGGGCAACCGCGAAGGCCTCGGGCAGCAGCTCATCGAGCTCCGCGCCGTCGGCGATGCGCTTCTTGAACTCGGCGGTCTTGGCCTGCAGCTCCGCGTCAGTCAGCTTCTCAATGTCATCGGACAACGAATTGACGTAGTCGGCGACCTTCTTGAGACGCTTGACCATGCGGCCTTCGCCGATTCGGAGCAACTTCGTCAGCACAGCAATATCCCCTGCGGGTTCGGCGGCCTCCACAATGGACCACGTGTTTCGTCAAACGCCATCCATCGTAGGTGACTCGCCGCCGTCGGCGGATTCACCGCGCGACCAGACACAAAAGTCCCGCGACACCTGAGTGCCGGGGACCTTTGTGTCTGGTCGGGATCAGGACAGGCGGATCAGCCCATAGTCGTAGGCGTGGCGGCGGTACACCACCGTGGGCTTGTCACTCTGCTCGTCGTGGAACAGGAAGAAGTCGTGTCCGACGAGTTCCATCTCGTAGAGCGCGTCATCCACGCTCATGGGCTTGGCCGGGTGCTCCTTGGTCCGCACGATGTGGCCGGGTTCGTGGTCGACGGCGGCACCGTCGCGCTCACTTGACGGCTCGCTGGACTCCGGGGGAAGGAAGGCCTCCGGCGCGATGATCTTGGTCGCCTCCGCGACCGAGACCGGCGTCTTGTCGCCGTAGTGGATCTTGCGCCGGTCCTTGCTGCGACGAAGTCGGTTCTCGAGTTTGGAGACCGCTGCCTCAAGCGCAGCGTAGAAGCTGTCCGCACATGCCTCGCCCCGAACCACAGGACCTCTGCCCCGGGCGGTGACCTCCACGTGCTGGCAATTCTTCCGCTGACGCCGGTTGCGCTCGTGGTCGAGTTCGACGTCAAACAGGTAGATGGTGCGATCGAAGCGCTCGAGTCGTGCCAACTTCTCGGCGACATAGGTGCGGAAGTGGTCGGGTATCTCGACGTTGCGTCCCTTGACCACGACCTCAGCGCTGGGCGCTGCCACAGGCGGGTCATCGTCGACAACCATCGTCGATTGGCTGGATTGCACGGAATGTATTGACATACTTAGCAACTCGTTTCTCTTCGCATCGCACGCATGAGGACGTGTGGGCTAGTCGGGAAACGCGCCGGACGGGTTCAGTAGGTCGTCGCCCACCGGCGCAAGGTGTCGAATTCTCACCTCCTACCGCTGTACGCGATGTGGCGCTGTATCTGCTCAACGCCGCCGTGAACCACTCACGGTTGGTTGGCACCGACGGTAGTCCGAGTTCACCCATGAGTGCCACAAATTTCGCATACCTGTTTCGAGTTCTTCACGTGCGCTTGACGCCGCCGTGACGGCACGGTCGACACTCAGGCATGGGCGATGGCGAGAACAGCCACGACGCGCGCGCCGGTCGTTTGCAGGACACGGACACTCTCGGTCACGGTGGCACCCGTGGTGACGACGTCATCGACGAGCACTACCTCGCCCAAACCCTCGCCCAGCGCCGACTTTCGCAACCGGATTCGACCGTCGACGTTGCGCTGCCGAGCACCCGCGGACAGGCCCACCGAGTCCTTGGTGAAGGCCCGCATCCGCAGGGCGTCGACGATCGTGACACCCGGTGCGGCGGCGACCCGCGCCATTCGGGCCACCGGATCCCCGCCACGCCGGCGAGCCGCAGTCGCCCGGGTGGGCGCGGGCACCGCGACCAGCGGCGTGGATACGACGCCCCAGATGAGCAGCCTGCGCAACCCGGCGCCCAGCGCGTCGCCGAGCGGGCCGAGGAGGTCGGTGCGCCCGTGCTCCTTGACGGCCAGGATGGCCTGGCGCCGCGGGCCCGCGTAGCGCCCGAGCGCGAAGACCGGCACGCCCGGGTCCAGTCGTGGGGTGATCAGGACGGGTTCGGTGGCCCTGGTCGCGATGGTGTGCGCACACGATCGACACCACCGGGTCGACGGCGCGCCGCATCCGCCGCACTCCAGGGGCAGGACCAGGTCGGCCAGCATGGGAGCAGTGTGGCGACCGCGTCTGACACCCATCGGCGAGAACCGGTCCGCAGGCGATGCTGTACGACTTACAGTTGCGAATTCCTTAGATCGACTACATGGAGGCACAGTGGGGAACAACGGCGGGCGCACCGCGCTAGTCATCGGCGGCGCGTCGGGCATCGGTTGGGCGTCGGCTAGGGCGCTGGCGGCCGAGGGCTACCGGATCGTGTTGGCCGACCTCAATGGCGACGGTGCCGCGGCGCGGGTGGAGGAACTCGGCGCCCCCCACACGTCGGCCACCGTCGACGTCACCGACGAGGACTCGGTGGCCGCGCTGTTCGAGGCGGCCGGACCGCTCGACGTCGTCGTCACCACCGCAGGGTTCTCCAACGTGAGCCTCATCGTCGACATGCCCGTCGACCAGTTCCGGTCGGTTATCGACGTGTGCCTGACCGGATCGCTGATCGTGGCCAAGTACGCGGGCCGGCACCTGGTCGACAACGGTGCGCTGGTGTGGATCTCATCGCTCAACGGCCGCCAGCCGGCGGTCGGTATGAGCGCCTACTGTGCGGCCAAGGCAGGGCTGTCGATGCTGACGCAGGTGGCCGCGATGGAGCTGGCGGCGCGCGGGATTCGCGTCAACGCGATCGCGCCCGGATTCGTGCACACCCCGCTGACCGAGGGCGCCGCCATGGTGCCCGGCGTCGTCGATGAGTACATCGAGAACACCGTGCTGGGACGGGCGGGCCAGCCGGAGGACATCGCCGACGCGGTGGTCTTCCTGTGCTCGGAGAAGGCGTCCTGGATCACCGGCGAGGTGCTCGACATCAACGGCGGCGCTCACATGAAGCGCTACCCCGACGTGATGGGTCACGTGAAGCGGTTGATGGGCACGGCGTGAAACGTTCGTTTCACGCCAGGCAGGCGGCGCGGACGCGAGGAGCAAAACAGGCCATCGTCACCGGCGCCGGATCCGGCATCGGTGCGGCCCTGTGCCGAGCGCTGGCCGGTGCGGGTGCGGAGGTGGTGTGCACCGATATCGACGGTGACGCCGCCGCCCGCACCGCTGAAGCGCTCGGTGCCCGGTCGGCGCGGCTGGACGTCACGGACCCGGTCGCGGTGCAGGCCGCCGTCGACGAGGTGGTGAGCCGTGCGGGGCGGCTGGACCTGATGTTCAACAATGCCGGGATCACGTTCGGCGGCGACACCGAGCTGCTGACCCTGGACCAGTGGAACGCCGTCATCGATGTGAACATCCGCGGAGTCGTGCACGGCGTGGCGGCGGCCTACCCGGTGATGGTCGCCCAGGGCCACGGGCACATCGTCAACACCGCCTCGATGGCGGGCCTGGCCGCCGCCGGTCAGATCACCAGCTACGTCATGAGCAAGCACGCCGTCGTGGGGCTGTCGCTGGCCCTGCGGTCGGAGGCGGCGGGCCGCGGCGTCGGCGTGCTCGCCATCTGCCCCACCGCGGTCGAGACCCCGATCCTGGACAAGGGTGCGATCGGCGGGTTCGTGGGCCGCGACTTCTACCGGATGGGACAGCGCAGCGCGACATTCGCCTCGGCCGACGATCTGGCGCGCGACACGTTGACGGCCATCGAGCGCAACAAGGCGCTTCTGGTGTGGCCGCGGCAGGCCCGCACCGCATGGCGGGTGGCACGTTTCGCACCGGGGTTCCTGCAGCGGATGTCGATCAAGTTCGTCGACAGGCAGCGAGCCGCGCAAGAAGCCCGGTAGTCCCGCCGCGCCGAGGTCAGCCCGGCAGGACCGGTATCGCGCCGGGCGTCATCAGCGGCCGCACCTCGGCCCACGCCAGGTCACCCTCGGCTGCCGAACCCGAAAGGGCAAGCACACCACGCTGATCGGCGACGTACACCGTCGACGGGTTGGCCGCCACGGTCGACACCGGGGCCAGCAGATTGCGGCTGGGGCCGTCGGAGTTCACCCCGTCGAGGTTGACGTAGGACACCGGGTGCTTGGGATCGGTGCGGCTGACGACGATGTCATCGCCGGTGCGCCAGGCCAACGACACCGCGGTGGTGCCGAGCCCGAAGCCCAGCCGCCGCGGATAGGTCAGGGCGTACTGCCCGCCCTGGGTCTGCTCGACGCCGGCGAGAATCACCTGGCCCTCAATCACCATCGCCGCACGGGTGCCGTCGCGCGACAGCTGGAGTTCGTTGATCGGGCCGGGGAAGCGCGTGGCGACGGCGGCGGCGTCCACGGGAATGCGGGCGGGCTGACCCGAGGCGGCCTCCTGGATGACGCGCACGACGTTGGCGCCGTCGATGACCACCCAGACCGCGAGGTCGAGAGACCAACTGGGCCGCGTCAGCATGCGTCCGTCGATGGCTTGGGCGGCATCGGATCCCACCGCGCCGACCCAGAGCGACGACACCATGTCGGGGGCGCCCGGCCGCAACGTCACCACCGACGCGACCTCCTGGCCGCTGCGTGACAGTGCTGCAGCCTTCTGGTCGGGTATCTGGCCGAACGACCCGGGCACTCGTGGCGCCCGCTGTCCGTCGAGTGACACCAGCGAGCCGCCCACGAGTGCGTGCAGACCGGCGGCGGCCCCCGGATCGGCGCCCGGGTCGGTGGCTGCCACGTCGGAGGTGCTCCAGCCCTCCGCGAACCGGTCGTCGAGCGCCGCACCGTCGGCGTTGATGACGTAGGGCCCGTTGACGCCCGCCCGGGACAGCGTCCAGATCACCTGGGCGGCAAGCAGTTGCCTACTGTGCGGGTCGGTGGTCGAGAGGTTCTCCAGGTCGACCCTGGCGCCGCCGTAGCCGCGGCCCACGCCGGTCTTGCCGCCGTCGGCCCGGGTGACGGGACCACGCAGTCGCAGCGGCGCGGCGAGCAGGTTGCGAACGGTGTTGTCCATCTCCGGGCGGGGCCCGGAGACCAGCTTGGTCACCAACTCGGTGGCCAACTGGTCGGGATCGGACACCGCGACGTAGCGCGGGTCGGGCACGACGGTCTTGCCGGTCGGGTCGACGAAGTACAGGGTGTTGCGCTTGTAGGTCGACTGGAACTGCTGCCAGTCCAGAAAGACCCCGTTGGGCAGCCGGTCGATGCGCCAGCCGCCGGGCGTCTTGATCAACTCGATCGGGCCGGGGTCGGGCAGCGCACCCTCGCCGGTCTCGAAAACCCCCATGTCCGACAGGGAGCCGAGGATGTCGGCGCGCATCGTCACCGTCACCCGCTCGGGTCCGCGGGTCTCGACGAACACGACGCGGTCGATCAGCAGCGCGCTGCCCGCGTCGTCCCAGGACTGCGACGCCGACTCGGTGAGGAACTGACGCGCGGCCAGGTGACGATTCGCCGGATCCGCGGTGGCCTTGAGGAATTCGCGCAGCAGGACGTCGGGGTCCATGCCGGGGGTGGGCGTCGGCAGGCTCGGCGGGGCCGGTCGGTCGACCGTCCCGATCGCCTGCGGCGCAGAGGAACTCGGCACACCAGCGCAGCCCGCGAGCATTGTCGTGGCCAGCAGGAGGACCGCCGCCAGCAGCCGCGTCACGTGCGCTCCCCCACGTCCTGGTGTTCCCGGGCCGGTCGGCGCGGTGGCCGGTCCGGGCCCGTGGGCTTGAGCGGAAGCGGGCTGGTGGTGACCTTGTGCCCGCGCACCAGCGGAAGGGTGAGCCGGAACAATGCGCCCTTGCCGGGCTCGCCCCACGCCTCAAGCCGGCCCTGGTGCAGCCGGGCGTCCTCGATGCTGATGGCCAGGCCCAGCCCGGTGCCCCCGGAGCGGCGCACCCGGGACGGATCGGATCGCCAGAATCGGCTGAACACCAACTTCTCCTCGCCCGGGCGCAGCCCGACACCGTAGTCGCGAACCGTGACGGCGACGGTGTCCTCGTCGGCGACCATCCGAATCCGCACCGGCTTGCGCTCGGCGTGATCGATGGCGTTGGCGATGAGGTTGCGCAGAATCCGTTCCACACGGCGCGCGTCGACCTCGGCGATGACCGCCTCGGCGGGCAGGTCCACGATGAGGTCGACGTCGGCGTCCTTGGCGAGATGGCCGACGTTGTCCAGCGCGCTCTCCACCACCGACCGCAGATCCTCGGACTCGACTGACAGCTCGGCCACACCGGCGTCGTGTCGCGAGATCTCGAGCAGATCGGCCAGCAGCGTCTCGAATCGGTCCAGCTCGCTGACCATCAACTCGGTGGCGCGGCGCAGGGCGGGCTCGAGGTCGTCGCTGTGATCGTGGATCAGGTCGGCGGCCATGCGCACCGTGGTCAACGGCGTGCGCAACTCGTGGCTGACGTCAGACGTGAAGCGTCGCTGCAGATTTCCGAACTCCTCGAGCTGAGTGATCTGCCGCGACAGGCTCTCGGCCATATCGTTGAACGACACCGCCAATCGCGCCATGTCGTCCTCGCCGCGCACTGGCATGCGCTCGGTCAGGTGCCCCTCGGCGAACCGCTCGGCGATCCGCGACGCCGACCGCACCGGCAGCACGATCTGGCGGGCCACCAGCAGGGCGATGGCGGCCAGCAGGCCCAGCAGCACGACGCCACCGGTGGCCATGGTGCCGCGCACCAACGCGATGGTGTTCTCCTCGTTGTTCAACGGGAAGATCAGGTACAGCTCGAGATTGGTCACCGACGACGACGTCGGGCTGCCGACGATCAGGGCAGGACCCGAGAAGCCGTCGGCGCTCACGGTGGCGTACTGGTAACTGACCTGGCCGGCCTTGACGAAGTCGCGCAGCGGTTCGGGTATCTGGCTGATGGGTCCCGCGGCAGTCGCCGCGCGGGGACCGTCGCCGGGCACCACCAGGACGGCGTCGAAGGCACCGGCGAGACCGGCACCCGAGTCGGCCTTGCGGTCGATGAGCGTGTTGCGGGCCAACTGCAGGCTGCTGTCGAGCGAGCGGGCCTCCTCGCCACCGACGATCCCGCTCACCGTGGTCCGGGCGCGATCGATCTCCTCGGTCGCGGCGCGGACCTTCACCTCGAGGATGCGATCGGTGATCTGACTGGTCAGCACGAAACCCAGCACCAGGATGACCGCCAGCGACAGCCCGAGCGTCAGTGTCACCACCCGGAGTTGCAACGAGCGGCGCCATGCGAATCCAAGTGCCCGACTCAGCGCACCCATTCCGCGCAGAAGCGGGCCGGATGGCCCCCAACGGCCGCGGATGCGCCGCCTCGAGCCCCAGATCACGGGGGTCCGGCCTTGTATCCCACTCCTCGAACGGTCAGCACCACCTGCGGGTTCTCGGGATCCTGCTCGACCTTGGCCCGCAGCCGCTGGACATGCACGTTCACCAGGCGCGTGTCAGCCGGGTGACGATAGCCCCACACCTGTTCGAGCAGCACATCCCGAGTAAACACCTGCCGTGGTTTGCGCGCCAACGCCACCAACAGGTCGAACTCCAGCGGGGTGAGCGAGATCTGCTCACCGGCCCGAGTCACCTTGTGCGCGGGCACGTCGATGTCGATATCGGCGATCGACAGCATCTCGGCGGGACCGTCGTCGTTGCGGCGCAGCCGTGCGCGCACCCGTGCGACGAGCTCCTTCTGCTTGAAGGGCTTCATCACGTAGTCATCGGCACCGGACTCCAGGCCCAGCACGACGTCGACGGTGTCGGTCTTGGCCGTCAGCATGACGATCGGCACACCGGAGTCGGCGCGCAGCACGCGGCACACATCGATGCCGTTCATGCCGGGCAGCATCAGGTCCAGCAGCACCAGATCCGGCCGCAACTCACGTACCGCGGTGAGCGCCTGGGTGCCGTCGGCGACGACCGCGGTGTCGAATCCCTCACCGCGCAGCACGATCGTCAGCATCTCGGCCAGCGATGGATCGTCGTCGACGACCAGAATCCTTTGCCTCATGGCGTCCATGTTGTCACCAGATCGCGATAAACCTCGGTTACCACACCGGGTGTTTTGCCCGTTTGATCAGCGCGCGAGTTCCCGGGCGAGTTCGGCGGGGGTGGTATCGGGGCCCGCGACAGCCCACCGACCGCACCAGCCAGCCTCGGCGAGCGCGGCGTACGCCTCGTTGGTGCGGCGCTGCAGACCGTCGTCGCGCTCGTAGGCGTCACGGGCCCGGTCGGCCTCGAGCTCGGCCCGACGCTCCGCTCGTTGGGCGGCCAGCTCGGTCGGCACCGCAAGCAGCACCTGCCAGTCCGGCGTCGGCAGCGCGAACCTGTCGAACTCGAGATTGCGCACCCACTCGACCACCTCGCCGTCGACGCCCTGGTGCAACCGGGCCGCGCTGTAGGCCGCATTGGAGGCCACGTAGCGGTCGAGGATGACGACGTCATAGTCGGCGCGCAGCTGTGCGATCTGGTCGCGGGCGTCGGCCCTGTCGAGCGCGAACAGCATCGCCATGGCGTACACCGACTCCGACAGGTCACCGTGCTGACCGTGCAGGGCCTCGGCGGCGACGTCGGCGTGGACCGACTGCTTGTAGCGCGGGAACGCCAGCGTCGTGACGGTCTTGCCGTCCGCCTCGAAGCTCGAGCGCAGCCCGTCAGTGAGCGTGCGCTTGCCAGCACCGTCGACGCCCTCGATCACGATGAGCACGCCGGGAAGCGTAACTGGTGCATCCGACCCCCCCTTCACCGCCGATAGGCTCTGATCAGCTGACCGTCAAGGGACTGGGAGGTCTGTCGGGTGGGGCAGTCGGTCGAAGTTGTCGTCTCGGAGTTGAACTCGGCATCAGCACGTCTGGAGGACGCCGCACAGCGGCTGCAGGACGGGTTGTCGAGCGTGGACGACGAGACGACGCAGTTGCTGGGTTCGGGGTGGAAGGGCGGGGCCGCGTCGGCCTACGGGCCCGCGTGGGAGCAGTGGCACGGCGGCGCGGAGCAGGTCGTGGAGGGCTTGCAGCGGATGTCGGAGCTGTTGACGATCGCAGGCAGGGAGTACGCCAAGACCGACGAGTCGGGCGCCGAGGCGCTCGGCTCGACCATGCAGGGATCTGGTGGGTCGGCGGGCGGAAGTGGCGCCGCGAGTGGCCAGAGCGCTGGCGCAGCGAGTGACCCGGGCGCAGCTCAGGGCGTGGTCGGGCAGGGCGATGGCGCGAGCAGTGCTGGTGGTGCCAATCCGACGGCACAGTCCGGCGGTGGGGCGCAGCAGGCGATGTCGTCGGCCTCGCAGCTCGGTCAGGCCGCCGTCGCACCACTCACACAGGCCGGGCAGGCCGTCGCAGGGCTGGCGCAGCAGGCCGTGCAGTTGGCGACCGGGCTGGCGCAGCAGGCCGCCCAGGATGCCGAGAACGAACACGACGATGAGCGGCCTGGCGAGTAGGAGGCGATGACGATGCTGGTGGTGGACTTCGCGCAGCTGCAGGCGGCCATCGATCACATGACGAGATTCGAGCAGGACGTCTCCGAGTGCCTCGACGACATCGACCACACCATGGCGGCATTGCGGGCGACATGGCATGGGGAGGCGTCGGATTCCCAAGCGCAGGCGCAGCAGCAGTGGGAGACGGGTGCCGAGCAGATGAAGACGGCGCTGGAGCAGTTGAGGAAGATCGCCCAGGCCGCGCACACGAACTACTCGGACGCGGTCAGCAAGAACGGGCAGATGTGGGAGTAGCCGGCGCCGGCGGCCGCATCGAGGTTGAGCCGGAGGTCCTGCTTCGTTCTGGCCAGCGGATGGGGTCGATCGGTGCGCAGCTGGGCATGCTGTCCGACGCATTGGGTGCGGCGTTGGGCAGCGGGATCGCCTCCGGCATGGATCCGGCTGGGGCCAACTTCGGGATGAGTTACGGGCGTCAGGCGCAGGGCTTCGCCGACGCATTGGCCGACGCCGCCAACTCGTTCAAGGCTGTCGGCTACATGTTGGAGGCGACGGGCTACAACTACCAGAACGCCGATGCCGCGTCGACCATCGGCGGATCTGGGCCCACGGGTGGCGTGGGTTCCGAGCCCAGCAAGACGACGGCGGGCAGCGCCCCCATGGGGCCGAGTTCGGCCAACGTCTCCCCGCCGACCAAATGGACGCTGATTCAACCGTTTCTGCGGATGATTCCCGGGTTCGGGCTGTTCGCCAGCGCGGCGATGACGTGGCCGTCCGGCGATCCGTCACTGTTGCGTCTGACCGCCGCGCAGTGGCGCAACCTCGCGACCGGCCTGTCGGCGTTCGACGACGACATCGCGGCCATCAAGGCCGCAACGTCGGCGCAGAACATCCCCGAGGGCGGCGGTATCGCTCAGGCCCTCACAGACCTCGGTGACTACGTGTCGTCAATGTCCGAATCTGCGTCGACAATCGCGACGTCGGTCGACGACTTCGCGACCGGCGTGCAGAACACTCAGGACGCCATCCGCCGGCTGCTGGACCGGATTTCGCTCGACGGCCTGTGGGACACGGTGACGGGGTTCCTCACCGGCGACGGTGACGACATCCTTCGCGAAGTCGCCCGGGACGTCGGCGATGTGCTGGAGAACTTCCAGGACCAGGTCAAGGGCGTGGTCGGACTCCTCGGAGAGCTGGCGACCCTCATTGGCGACGCAGCGACCGCATTCCAGAAGTGGATACGGCCAATCCTGGTCGAGACTTTCGGCGATGACGTGGGGAACACGCTCGCCGACACGGTCACGCTGTACACCGACTTCCAGGTCGGCGTGGCCACCGGTCTGATCAACACCGTCTCGGGGGTGGTGTCGATGGCCGACCCCGACACGTGGAAGGGCATGGCCGACGTGGCCCTGTCGGTGGCCCAGGATCCCTCGTCGCTGCCCGGCGTGCTGGCGAACATGGGCAAGGAGTTCGTGGCCTGGGACAAGTGGTCTGGTGACCATCCGGGCAGGGCCGCGGGCGAGGCGGCGTTCAACATCGGGTCGCTGTTCGTCCCCGGCGGTGCGCTGTCGAAGACGGGCACCGTGGCCAAGGGTCTGCGGTACACCAACCGCCTGCTCGAGGAGGGTCGACTCCCCCGGCTCGGGGATCTGCCGGGTGTCGGGGGCGGCAACCGCGCCCTGCCCGGATTGGACGACCTCCCCGGGGCGGGGTCCAGGCTTCCGGGGGCTCCCGAGTTCAGACCTGGGGCCGTCCCCGACTCGATCGTCGGCCCGTCCATGCCCAATGGTGTTGACGCGCCGACAAACCCACCTGGCTCAGGTAGCGGTGTCCCGACCGGGCCGTCTGATCCGCCGGGACCGTCCGGCACCCCCGTTGGCGGCAATGGTCACGGACCTGGGTCCGGTGGCGGCGATGGTCCGCCGCCTGATTCGCCAGGGCAGCCCGTCAGTCCGTCGGACTCTGGACCAGGACCGGGACGTGTGGATTCTCCGACCAGCCCTGCGTCGTCAGCTGGTCCGAGTTCTGTTGACTCGCCGCGTATCTCGGATCCGTCAGCGCCCGCTACGCCGAGCCACACGCCGACGACTCCGGAGGCATCCGGAAACGGGCACGCGACTGGGCAACAGAGCGGCGGTGGAGGCGGCCTCGAGACGCCGAGTGCGCAGAGTGAGAGTCACCGGCCCAGTTCCGATGGCTACAACGGGCGTTCGGACGATCGACCTGCGACGGGCGACCATCCCCCTGAGCAATCACCGACAACACATGACGACGGGCGGCGTCACGAGCCCGGCGGCACACACGAACCGCCGCCTCCCCTCCGCGACGCTGGAGAGCAATTTGCTGGCAACGGAGAACCCTCGGGGACCGGCGAGCACCAAGACGGACCATCCGATCGCGATCACCCGACCGACGCTTCCCATCGATCAGCAGATGGCCCCACCGAGGGCCACGGGCACACCGGCGACCAATCATCTCCTTGGGACCACAATGTCCTGACCGACGAACAGCGCGACGAGATTCTGGCAATCGACAAGGGCAGTCGGCCCGAGCCTTCAGAATATCTACCAAGCGAGTTCATCGAACATCACCTCGAAAAGTTCGATGCAGGCGCCAGTCGATTCACCACTTCAGAAGCTCTGGAGGATTTCGGCATTGGACACCGAGATGGCACCACATTCGTGTTCCCCACCCGTGAACTCGACACCTTGATGCAATCAACCGGAGGCGACCGCCGCGCCTTGGAGGAAGCTCTCGGTCTACCTACGGGGTTCTTCGACACCGATGGCCTGGTGCGCGTCGACATTCCCGATCCGGGTGAATACGATCTGAGGGTTCCGTCAGGCAACGAGGCCGGCGCCAGCGACCAATGGCTTCCTGGCGGGTTCTTGCCGACAGGAACGTCGGAAGCTGTTATTGATGGCGCTGAGGTACCACCAGATGATCTGACGATCACGGATATGGACTGAGAGTGACACGATGAAGTTCGAAAAAGCCTTCGTATCAAGGGAAGATAGGTACTCCCTGGGCGTAGAGACGCAGTCAGGATTGCACTACGCAGCGATCCCGGTTAGCAATCAACTAGTGGACTACATGGAGTACTACAAGCTGACCGACGACGAATACGAGCGCTTTCTCGGTGATCCAACCCAGGCAGTGGAGTTCGTGGAATCGTGCCGTGATCGCAAACAAGATCAGAGACTATTCATGAAGCCCGGTTCAGATCGCGGCGTTCCGAGGTAGCGGAACCCGTGAATCGAGGCAGTTGATCGATTGCAAAGGGCCGTTTCAGACAACGTTCAATAGCGGCAGGGGACCAAATGAACGCGGTGCCAGTAACCGGAGCAATCGCAGAGTACCGAGGCATGCGTTTTCGGATCTTGTTCGGCGGCAACGACTGGGTGGCGTTGTGCGCCGAGGCCGAAGTCGACATGCCAGACGCATTCGCTCGAGGCGAGTCGCCAGCGGGACAGGGGCACTGCGAACCGTGGGCGAAAGTACCGATCTCCGTTCTCGATGGTGTAGTCGATGTTGTCGTCTCCGGGATCCTCGGCGGCCATACGGTATCGCTGCATCAGCAATTGCCGGACGGCCGGATTGGGGTGGAGTTCGTCGGCCCTTCCGCCGTGGCCAAGGAACTCGGATTGGACGGGGAACCTTATATGGGTTGGACCGGCCTATTCGCTCCTGAGGACCTGAAAGACATTCGAGTGGAGGAGACGCGGCGTGCGTAAGAGCTAGGTCTTGCGAAAGTTGCTAACGGCGCCCGTCGACGCGGCTCCCGCATCCGCTGAGCTAAGAGAGGTTCCGCTGTGAATCTGACTGAGCTGGCACGGGTTCTCGCAACGATCGGTATCGCCTCGGAGGTCTTGGCGCTCGGTGGCCACGCAGACTATTCGTGGTGCGTCGAGCAGTCCTCGGACGGCGCCTGGGAGGTCTACTGGTACGAGCGAGGTAACAAGAACGGCTTGGTCCGACTAGCCACTGAATCAGACGCGTGCTTCCAACTGCTGGGTCGGCTGTCCTACAGTCAGCTGCTCGCGAGGGCGATCGGCCCCACATAGGCATTCCTCGCCACGCCACTGCAAGCAGGAAGGAGCGTATGACCGTGGAGAACACAAGACACGGACTCCACGCAAGCGGCACCTACGCCACATACGACGGGCGTGTCTACCTTGCACACCGCCTGCGGGATCGCATTCGCCTCCTGTCCGACGACGATCCGCTGCCTCCCGATTTTCAGATCTCCAAGAAGAGTTGGGTAAGAGGTGAAGCGATCGTCAACATGGGCGCCATTCAGCGCCTAATTACTGTGGAGACGACCTGCGTGTGGCGTGGCCATCCGTTTCGAGTTGGAGTCATTGCCGGAGGCATGGCCGACCTCTTCTACCTCGGCAGGCAGTTCGACGAAGTCTCTGACCTACCTAGCATGGAGCGTCCCGACAAGTATGAAGTACTCGGCGGGGCACCGGTTTCGGAGTTGGCCGAGGTGGTCGAGCACGTCGAAGAGCTGCCCCTGGACAACCAGCCCACTGACGAGACACGAAGTCCAGACCCCACGTGACATCAGCTTTCACTTCCACGACCTGCACAAGCCCCCGTCGTCCACGAGGGACAATGACTCATCGTCAATGACATGGATCCCGGCCTCGGCCGCCTTCTCGATGTCGTCAACGGAACCATCACCCAGGCAAAGCACATCGCGCACTTGCGGGCGCAGCGTCGTATTACGAGGCCCTCGGCCTGAACTAAGTCGGCCTGCTCTTCACACCCGTGGCGAATAGATGGTTCAACACTCGAGCATGGTCCGCACGGGAAAGCTTGAAGCCTATGGATGTTTGGACGTCTCCGAGGTCAGCGAGCCTCGCCGCTAGCCACGCACAGGCGCAGCACCGGCGCCACCCCGCGTCCGTCGCTCACCACAGCCGCTCAGTCGTCAGACCACCAACGATGACGACGACGGGCAGCGACAGAAGCAGGATCGACGCCGCCACCGCTGGCACCGTCATCGCGCCGAGGACAGCGGTGAGCACACCGAACACAACGCCAGCTGACAGCTGCAGGATCCTGATCGCGAGGATTTGGCGTTGCCGCAGAACCGATGTCAGCGTCTGTCTCGGTACCTCGCGAATCATCCGCGCGAAGACCACCAGGAGCGGTACGGCCCCCACACCCGCGACGATCCGTGGGATGACCGTGGCGCCCCCGTCGTCGCGCAGGTTGTACGTCGCGATCACCGCGATCGCGACGATCAACACCAGCCAGGTCGACCGGCGCAGCACACCGGTGAGCACCACACCCACGTTCTGGCGCGCCACCTCGCCGTAGGCCGAGTCGAGCCGTCCTGCCCCGAGAAAGCCGCGGACCGCGTTCCATCGCCCGCCCCGCGAGTAGGTGAGCATCGCCAGATTGTGGACGGCGCTGGCATCTTCGGGATTCAGCCGCAACGCCTCCCGGTAATCGGCCTCAGCCAGATCGACCTGGCCGAGGGCGACGTGGATGTCCCCGCGGAGGTTCAGCGCGTCACCGTCGGACGGATTCAGGCGCAGCGCCTCGTTGATGGCCGTCATCGCCTCGGCCGGGCGCCCTGTGCCCGCCAGCAGGCGCGCGTAGTTGTGGTGCGCCAGATGGCTGTGTGGATGTGCCGTCGCCGTTCGCCACGCCATCCAGAGCGCATCGGGAATCCGGCCCAGCAATTCGAGCGCGCGACTGTAGACGCGCATCGCGTGCTCGTAGTCCGGGGTGACCGAGAGAGCAGTGTGCGCGGTGCTCGCGGCCGCCGCGTAGTCGGACTGCCCCAGCTTGGCGCGAGCGTAGGCCGTCAACAGCCGCGGATGATTCGGGTCGACGGCCAGCGCCGCCCGGACCGTCTCCTCGGCCTGCCGGTGATTGCCTGCCGCGATGTGGGTTTCGGCGATGTGAACCACCGCATCGACGTCGTTGGGCGCTGCCGTCACCGAAACCTCCTGCATCACCGGATCCTGGGTCGATCCTAGGCTCGAGGAGCGCGAGCACCCCGCTGCGACAACGGACCCCGGTCAGCGGGCCAGCCACTCCATCGCGGCAATGACGAGGGCTTGTGTGCCGGTATCCAGCGTGGGTTGTATCACCGGGGCGAAGGTCGCCGAGTGGTTGACCGGAATGTCCTGATTGATCCGGCCCAGTTCGGCGGCCTTCTGGAACGCTGCCGCGTCGATTCCACCGAAGCCCCAGTACGAGTACGGCACACCCAACCCGTTGGGAATCTCACTGAAGTCCTCGCTGCCCATGCCCTGCGGCAGCTCTATGCTCCGATCGCCGAAGAACGTGGAGAATGCCTCAGCTAGACGTTTCGTGGTGTCAACATCGTTGTCAGTCAAGGGAAATCGATCGAACAACTCGAACTCTGGCTCGCGCGGCGAACCCGACGCCTGACACTCCGCGGTCACGATCCGGCGGATCGCATCGAGAATTGTGGTGCGGGTCTGCTCGTTGTACGTGCGGATGTTCAGCTGCAGTACGGCGTGGTCAGGTATGACGTTGCTCTTGCTGCCGGCCGCAATGCTGCCGACGGTGAGCACCGCTGATTCGACGGGAGCGATCTCCCGTGCGACGACGGTCTGCAACCGAATGACGATCATGGCCGCGAGCACCACCGGATCGACGGCGGACTGGGGCATCGATCCATGTGCGCCGCGGCCGTGCACGGTGATCCGCATGCTGTCGGCAGTGGCCAGGAACGGGCCGGCATGGATGCCCACCATGCCCGCCGGCACCGGCAAGACGTGTTGTCCGAAGGCGACATCGACGGTCGGCAGCAGCGCCGCCAGACCGTCGTCGACCATCGCACGGGCACCGTCGGCGGTCTCCTCTGCCGGCTGGAACAGCGCAACCAGGGTGCCGCCCCAGTGCTCGGCCCCTTCGGCCAGCAGCTGCGCGGCCCCGAGCAAAGCGGTCACATGGACGTCGTGCCCACACGCGTGCATCACCGGCACGTCATTGCCGTCGGCGTCAGTGACCCGGACGGTGCTGGCGTAGTCCAGCCCGGTCTTCTCGAACACGGGCAGCGCGTCCATGTCCGCACGCAGCAGCACAGTCGGACCCGGCCCGTTCGCGAGTATCCCGACGACGCCGGTCCCGCCCACCCCGTCGTGCACCTGAAATCCCGATCCGCGCAGCCGCTCCGCGACGGTGCCTGCCGTGGCGAACTCTTGATGCGACAGCTCGGGGTGCTCGTGCAGATCGCGATAGAAGTCCTCCTGCCAGTTCCGGATCCCAGACAGCCCGGTGAGCACGGAATCAGCGGCTTCACGTGTGGCGGTCATGCCCCCTCCGATCGTGATCGGCGACGCGCGAGCCGCACGTCGGTGGCCGGGTGCCTCACGTTCGCAATAGGCACGCCGCGAGCGTAGCGATCGAGTGCGAGATCGGCGGCGGGTTCAGACTAGAACCGGTAGTGAAGGACCACATTCCCCCTTCGGGACACGGCGACACTGGGTGCGGTCAGGCGGTTCATCAGACGCAGGCCGAGGGGAAACTCGGCAACCTCCGGCTCGCGGGTGCAGAGGATCTCCTTGACCAGCTTCAGCTTGGGGTTCCAGCGTTCGGGATACCGCGGGTCGTCGAATCCGGGGAATTTGGTGATATCCCTGATGGATTCGGCACCGCCAAAGCGCTTTTGGGCCCAGACGGCGAACTTGCTGTAGCCGTTGAAGGCTATCTCCCCGCTGGGGAAGTGGTCGATGATCCGATTCACCAGGGAGATCATCTCCTCCTCGGAGAGGAACGCGATCAGACCGTCGGCCACCACGACGGCGGGCCTGTCGGCGGGAAGGGCCTCTAGCCAGGTGGAGTCGGTCAGGTCGGCTCCGATGCCATGCGGAGTGGCACGATCGGGCAACAGCTGCCGTCGGGCGGCGATGACCTCCGCAAAGTCGATGTCATACCAGTCCGCGGCGGGCGGCAGGGTGACGCGGAGCGCCCGACTGTCCAGCCCGGCGCCGAGGTCCAGGCCGACCGCGTTCGGGTGGCGGTCAATGAACCGCTGAGCGATCTCGTCGAGCTTCTTGGCCCGATGCGCGATGTAGATCGCGCTGCTAGTGGGGATGCCGAGTTTCTTGTAGTCGTAGTCGACTTTCCGCACGATCTCGTCGGCCATCTCGTCGCCCAGGATGGGGTGGGGCAAGCGGTTGTCGAGCGCTCTGCCACACAGCGTCAGCCACAGGCTCGCCTGCAGCGGGGTGAAGTTCGGCACTGTCATCGCCATGTGGTTATCCATCCGTTCGAGCCGTTCGAGCTAGTGACGACGCCGCTGACCACGCCCCCCGGGAAACGAGCGGCCGACCATCACGTCGATTGAACGCCCGTTCGGTAGATTAAACGCACGTTCAGCACCCGGTCAAGGGCGCACCTCGGCGAATCAGGCGGTTTCGTCGGCAAGCCGTTGAAGGTAGACGGCGAACTGGCGCCGATCATTGTCGTTCCACGTCGCGGTGAGCCTGTCGAAGCACTGCCGCTGCCAGCGCAGCGCCTCAGCGTGCAGCGACCGACCCTCTGCGGTGAGCTTCACAACCACCCGTCGCCGATCCCGCGCAGAGTCAATGCGAGCGAGGTAACCCGATGCGAGGGCGTCCTTGATCATTCGGCTGGCCCCGGACTGGTCCAGCCCAAGCTGGGACGCGACCGCGCTAACGGTGACCTCGTCGGACGCGTCCGAGCTGGCGGCAACCGCCTCGATGACCTGAATGATTTGAATACGGCGCATCTCAGCCTCTGGCGGCCCAGGCGCGCCCGCGAGAGCCTGATTGATCCATCGGCGGGACCAGTAGCGCACCAGCCGGAACAGCGCTGGGCCTCCGTCCTCGATGCGGCCCTGCGCCGATGGCGAGGCCGCACGCCGCGGATGACCGTCGATAGCGGGTGACATGACGGCAATTATATGCGATTTGCATGTATTGTTGTATGCGCATCGCAAGCAATCTGGTTAGACAGGAGTGCGCAATGACCATCATTCTTGACCACACGATCGTGACGGCGAATGACAGCCATTCGGCAGCAACGTTTTTCGCGGAGGTGATGGGGTTGTCGGTGTCACCGCCCAGCGGACCGTTTGTTCAAGTCGCCGTCAATGAGTCGCTGACCTTTGATTTCGCTCAGCGTGGCCAGACCCTCGCGGGCCATTACGGCTTCCTCGTCGACGAGGACACATTCCAGGCCGTGCTGGACCGCCTCTCAAAATGGCCGGCCGTCGACTACGGCTCCGGCCCCGACGGGGGTTGGGATCGAAGTGCCACCACCCTCGACGGCGGACGCCGGGTTTACGTCCGCGATGCCGACAACGGACATACCTACGAACTCTTCACCGCCCCAACGCAACACTCGCACGGATAGCGCTAGTACGTCCCGCAGTTCGGCGTGGTCGGCAGGCCGTTGAACCGGTCTGCGATCCACTGCATCGCAGGCTCCCCGTCGACCAGCATCGGCAGGGCGTGGTTGACCACCAGTTTGTTCAGGAACGGCGGCTGCTCGTTGGTGCGGAACTCGACGTCCGCACCTTGGGCACACCAGTCGCGGCCGAGTTGGTTTGCGCCGGTCCACGGCACCAGCGGGTCGTACCGGTTGATGTTGATCAGCACCGGCGACGTCGGCTTGAGCTTGCCGATGCGTTGCATGTCGAACAACGTCGCGAACGGCTCCCGGTTGACCACCTCGAAGATGTCCTCGGTGAAGTAGGGCTGCAGATGCCGGAACATGAACTTGGTGATGGTCTCGGCGATGCACTGATCCTGCACCTTCTGCAGCAGATCCACACCGCGCGGAGTCAGCTTCGCCCGAATGACATCCTCGAACTCGGGATAGGTGGTGATCACGGAGTTCAGCGCATAGGCCACCACCCCGACCAGAGCGCTGCCGTCGGCGTAGGGGAACAGCTCCTTGAGATCCGCCGGCGGCGCGCCCGCATAGGAACCCACCACCTTGAGTTCGGGCGCGTAGGACGGCGCCAGCTCGGCTGCGGCCGCCGCGGCGCCCCCACCCTGCGAGTAACCCCAGAAGGCCAGCGGGCCATCGGGATCCAGAGTGGTGTCCGGCAATCGCATGGCCGCCCGACCGGCGTCGAGCATGGCGTTGCCCTGAGCCACCCGGTTGACGTAGGTGTGCAACCCGGGCGTGCCGAGGCCCTGATAGTCGGTCATCACGATGGCGAACCCGCGCGCCACCATCGTCGCGACGAACAGCTCCTCGTAGTTGAACGCGATGTCGAGATAGGGCGAGAAGTGAATGCCCTGGTTGAACTGCCGCGACGGCGCGCACTGGTCCCCCTGCCCCTGCGTGCCCGGGCCGTAGACGATCAGGGGCCGCGGCCCCTGACCGGGCCAGTCGTTGTAGGGCTCGAAGTAGGTTCCCGTGACGGCCATCGGGTTGCCGCGAGCATCGATGCTGCGGTACATGATTCGCGTACCCGTGGCCATGATCGCGCCGAGTTGACCGGATGGCTCGAGTACCAGACGGGACGGTTCGGTGCGGATCAGATCGCCGGGCTGTCCTGGCCCGAGCGGCTCGGGTGGCGTGTAGAACGCGACGTACTCGTCCTCGTTGTACTTCGGGTCGCGGACGTCATTGGTCGGGTCGGGTTCGGCGTGGGCCATGGGTGCCGCAGGCGCGAAAAGCGTTGCCAGAGCGAGAAGAACGAGCACAGCGAGCGACCGCATCCCCCGACCCATTTGCGAACAGTAACAAATGGGCCACGGTATGTGGTCGGTTCGATGACAACCTCGGAGATCGCCTGCGCGGCCGAGGTCTTCGCCTCACACTCCGCACAACCCCGAGGTGAGAAGCAGCAACGGCCACAGCCCCGTGGTCAGGCCGAACGCCATCAGGTCCGCGCCTGCGGGCAACACGGGTTCCAGCTGCTTCTCGATCGCGGTCACCGTCTCGTAGTTCAAGAAGCTCCACACCACGCCGATCAGGATGTGTGGGATCGCCATCCACAGCCCGAACTCGATCATCGCCTCGATGCTGACCTTGCGACCAAGCAGCCGGCGCACGCGCGCCCGAACGGGTTGGCGGCGCTCCCGGGTCACCATGTCTCACACCAGACTTCGGTCGGCACGGACCCGCCGCCGCACGTCAGCGAGCAGCACGTAGCTACCGCCCTGTCGCACGAAGACGGGTAGGAATCTGTTCACGAAGGCGACGAACAGGAACAGCTGCTCGAACCACCACTGCCGACCCCTCCCCCAGGAGAGCCCGAGTGCGTCGCGGAAGACGGGGGCCAGGAAGCCCGCGGTGAGGAACTTCAGCAACGGCCGAAACGGCAGCCGCAGAATCGGATTGATCATCTTGAGACCGATCAGATCCATCAGGTAGCCGCGCACGGTCGCATCGATGCTGACGCGGCGGCACGCGGCAGTCCAGTACGTGTCGAAATCCGCCCGGGTCGCCGGCCACTGCTCCTCAGTGACTTGCAGGGTGGTGCCCAGCGGCCACGCCGAGCGGTAGAACTGCTCGGACTGCTCGGCGGTCATCTCACCCCGCAGGAGCTGGTAGGTGTCCTCGAGACCGACGAACAGACATGCCGCCACCCACATCTGCAGGTCGCGATCGAAGGCGTTGTAGCGCACCGGACTGTCGGCCGTCGACTTCACGTGGCGGTGAGCGCCGTCGACCGCCGCCCGGAACGCGGCGCGGTCGTCGTCCGACCCGATGACGGCCACCGCGAGGTACTGGAACGTCGTCCGAGCGCGCTTCCACGGATGCTTCAGTAGATTTCCCGAGTCGACCTTGCTCTCGACGACGCCGTACCCCACCGGCGGTAACGACAGTTGCATGATGACGTTGGCTGCTCCCCCGGCGAACGCCCAGAAGTCCATCGCATCCGACGCGGCGACTTCATCGTCGGTCCAGCGGGCGGTGCGTCGCCGCGCGGTGATGCGGCAATCCTGTAGTGACAGTTCACCGAGCGGGTTGACCGACACGTCGCCCCCTAGACCGCACACGCGTCAACGAACAGCAGCAGCGGCCAGGCGAGCACACTTCCGATCACCGACACCACGAGGTGCAGCCCGTCGAGCCCGCTGAACCGGCTGACGTGGGTGGCGACGTAGGCGACACCGAGGACGAGATACGGGGCGCCGAGCATCGCGGCCGTCCCGATCCACTCGGCAATCGTCAACTCGACACGCAACAGTCTGCGCAGACTCTCGATCACGTCCATGGCGACTCCCCGGCTCGCACGCCAACCTGCAGAAACACTGACCCAGGGCATTATGTTAATGGCCGTTCGGCCGTGAGGCACGCGTTCGGCACAATCGGATGAATCCTGGTTGTGCCGAGTTCTCGCGCTACGCGTTGCGTCGCACCCCTTCGTCAGCAGTCACAAAATCGCCCAAATCCATACGGAAATGGGCGATTCTGTGACTGCTCGGGTAAAGCTCTAGTAGCGGTAGTGCTCCGGCTTGTACGGGCCGTCGACATCCACACCGATGTACTCGGCCTGCTCCTTGGTGAGCCTGGTCAGCGAACCACCGAGCGCCTCGACGTGGATCTTGGCGACCTTCTCGTCGAGGTGCTTGGCCAGTCGGTAGACCTCGTTGTCGTACTCGTCGTTCTTGGTCCACAGTTCGATCTGTGCGATGACCTGGTTGGAGAAGCTGTTGCTCATCACGAACGACGGGTGGCCGGTGGCGTTGCCCAGGTTCAGCAGGCGTCCCTCGGACAGCACGATGATCGAGTGGCCGTCGGGGAAGACGAACTCGTCGACCTGCGGCTTGATGTTGATCCGGCGGACGTCGCCGTCGCGCTCGAGCCGCGCCATCTCGATCTCATCGTCGAAGTGGCCAATGTTGCCCAGGATCGCCTGGTGCTTCATCGACTTCATGTGCTCGAGGGTGATGATGCCCTGGTTGCCGGTCGCCGTGATGACGATGTCCGCCCAGCCGATGGCCTCCTCGACGGTCTTGACCTCGAAGCCGTCCATCAGCGCCTGCAGCGCGTTGATCGGGTCGATCTCGGTGACCGCGACGCGGGCACCCTGAGCCTTGAGCGCCTCGGCGCAGCCCTTGCCGACGTCGCCGTAACCGCAGACCAGCGCGGCCTTTCCACCGATCAGGACATCGGTGCCGCGGTTGATGCCGTCGATCAGGGAGTGCCGGGTGCCGTACTTGTTGTCGAACTTGCTCTTGGTGACCGAGTCGTTGACGTTGATGGCCGGGAAGGCCAACTCGCCCGCGGCAGCGAACTGGTACAGGCGCAGCACGCCGGTGGTGGTCTCCTCGGTGACGCCCTGGACCGACTCGGCGATCTTGCCCCACTTGGTCTTGTCGGTCTCGAAGCGCTCACGGATCAGCGCGAGGAACACCTTGTACTCATCGGAGTCGTCGTCCTCGCCGGGAGGCACGACACCGGCCTTCTCGAACTGCGCGCCGCGCAGCACCAGCATGGTGGCGTCACCGCCGTCGTCGAGAATCATGTTGGCCGGCTCGCCGGGCCACGTCAGCATCTGCTCGGCGGCCCACCAGTACTCCTCGAGGCTCTCGCCCTTCCACGCGAACACCGGGACGCCCTTGGGCTCCTCGACGGTGCCGTGCGGGCCGACGACAGTCGCGGCCGCGGCGTGATCCTGGGTGGAGAAGATGTTGCACGACGCCCAGCGGACCTCGGCACCGAGGACCACGAGGGTCTCGATGAGCACCGCGGTCTGAATCGTCATGTGCAGCGAGCCCGAGACTCGCGCACCCTTGAGCGGCAGCACCTCGGAGTACTCCCGGCGCAGTGCCATCAGACCCGGCATCTCGTGCTCGGCCAGCCGGATCTCCTTGCGGCCGAACTCCGCGAGGGACAGATCGGCAACCTTGAAATCGATGCCGTTGCGGACGTCCGCCTTCAGCTCAGTCATGTAGAGCCCCTTTTCATTCGTCATTTGCCTGTGAGGGCACGGATACGCGCGTCGCGACAGCAGTGCAGGTACCCATGCAGATACCCATAGCCTGCGGGCTCGCGGGACAGGCGCTCAGGCGCTCTGACAGCTAAGGGGTATCGATAACACCGTAGCGCTCGGCGAACGGCGTCATGAGCCGGGCCAGGTCACGGGCCACATCGTGATCGGCTTCCGGGGGCATCGACACGTAGCTCATCGCCAGCCGGACGATCGCCCGGGCCAGCACGCCGGAGTCCTCCTCACTGGCCCGCACCCAGCTGTTCATCAAGGTCGCGGTCAGGCGCTCGGAGCAGCGAGAGATGATCGGCGCGCTGTCCGTGGTGATGATTTGGAGCAGATCGGGCTTGGCCACACCGGTCAGCAGCGAGATCACCAGCGGATCGGACGCCGACTCTGCGAAGAACGCCCGGAAACCCTCCAGGAACGCCGCGTGGATGTTGCCGACGTTCCCGACGATCGCGTCGGCCACAGCGTCGACCAGGCGATCGGCGAGTCGCAGGGCATACCCCTGGGCGAGGCCCTGCCGGGAGCCGAACTCGTTGTAGATGGTCTGCCTGCTGATGCCTGCGGCGCGGGCGACGTCGGACAGCGTGATCGACGACCAGTCCCTGGCCAGCAGCATGTCGCGCATGCCGTCCAGGATCGAGTCACGCAGGAGCACCCGCGAGGCCTCGGCATAGGGCACTCGTGATGCCGAACGCCTCTCACTCGGGTTGCTCACACGCGCGAGACTAGCTCGTCGCACCGCCGACGGCGCCAAGGCCGTCACGACCTGGCGACCTCGATCATCTCGAAATCCGCCTTGGCCGCGCCACAGTCCGGGCAGCTCCAGTCCTCGGGGATGTCATCCCACCGCGTGCCCGGGGCGATGCCGTCCTCCGGCCAGCCCTTCTCCTCGTCGTACTCGAATCCGCACTGCACGCAGACGAACAACTTGTAGTCAGTCATTTCCTCACTCCCGTCTCTTCGAAATCGACCTTCTCCCGCACCGCGCAGTCCGGGCAGCACCAGTCCTCGGGAATCTGGTCCCACGTGGTGCCCGCCGGAAACCCCTCCCGCGGAGCGCCTTTCGCCTCGTCGTAGGTATAGTCACAGCCCGGGCAGTGGTAGGCGCTCACTTGGCCGCGCCCGTCTGCTCCTCGCGCGAGCGCTCGTCGGCGCCCGTCTGCTCCTCGCGCGAGCGCTCGTCGGCTGGGCCGTACTTGGCCAGCACCCGCTCGCGCATCCGCGGATGGATGTTCACCCGGCTGATGTCACCGTCGTAGTGCGCCAGCACCCGGTGGTCCATCACCTTGCGCCACAGCGGCGGAAAGTAGGTCAGGCCGATCATCGACGCGTACCCGCTGGGCAGGTTCGGTGCCCCCGCCATGCTGCGCAGCGTCTGGTAGCGCCGCGTCGGGTTGGCGTGGTGATCGCTGTGCCGCTGCAGGTGGTACAGGAACAGGTTGGTCACGATGTGGTCGGAGTTCCAGCTGTGCTCGGGCGCGCAGCGCTCGTAGCGTCCGCTGGCGGTCTTCTGCCGGAGCAGGCCGTAGTGCTCGAGGTAGTTGACGGTCTCCAACAACGCGAACCCGAACACCGCGGAGATCACCACGTACGGGATCAGTGCGACACCGAAGATCGCGATGAGCGCGCCGTAGAGCACCACCGACATCGCCCAGGCGTTGAGCACGTCGTTGGACCAGTGCCACGGCGACTTGCCGGCCCGGCGCAGGCGCGCGGCCTCCATCTCCCACGACGACTTGAGACTCCCCCAGACACTGCGCGGCAGGAACTCCCAGAACGTCTCGCCGAAGCGCGCCGACGCGGGATCCTCCGGTGTGGCAACCCGGACGTGGTGACCGCGGTTGTGCTCGATGAAGAAGTGGCCGTAGCAGGTCTGGGCCAACGTGATCTTGGCCAGCCAGCGTTCGAGCTCGTCCTTCTTGTGGCCCATCTCGTGAGCGGTGTTGATGCCCACCCCGCCGAGCATGCCGACCGACAGCGCGAGGCCAATCTTGGCCGGCCAGCTCAGACCGCCGTCGAATCCGAGCCAGCTCAGGTCCGACGCGGTGAACAGGTAGGCGCCGAGTATCACGCTGGCGTACTGGAACGGGATGTAGATGTAGGTGCAGTACCGGTAGTACTTGTCGTTCTCCAGCCGCTCCATCACCTCATCGGGCGGGTTCTGCCCGTCGGGCCCGAACCGCATGTCCAACGCCGGCAACACGATGTAGAGCAGGATCGGGCCGATCCACAGCGGCACCTGGGCCGCGGCGTGCCACCCCCAGTGGTTGAACGCCCACACCACCGGCAGCATCACGAACAGCGCCGTCGGCGCGATCAGCCCCATCAACCACAGGTAGCGCTTCTTGTCGCGCCACTGTTCAACCGGGACGCCTGCGTCGACGTCGACCTGTGCGGTCATGTTCGAGTCACCTCCACGTGAGTGCGATCACTATCTGGAGTTGACTATAGAGCCGACTTTGTACGGTGTCTAGACATTGAGGCAGGTTTTGTAAAGAGGCGGGGTGGCGTCACACCCTCCCGTTGCGGTCGTCGTAGCCGCGGGCCTGCGCCGAGCGCCCGGCGGGATCGCCGTAGCCACCGCCGCCTGCGGTCTCGACCCGCACCACCGTGCCCGGTTGCAGCGTCAGCGACGCCTTGTCCGGCAGGCCGGTCAGCTCGGTGCCGTCCGGCGCGATGACCGTGACCCGGGTCGCGACGGCGTCGCCACCACCGTGTGCCCCGCACGGCGCGAAGTCCTCGTGCGTCTGCTCGGAATAGAACGTGACCCGCTGCGGGACGCCGATGATCTGATACTCGCGGCGCAATCCGAGACCACCGTTGAAGGTGCCGAGACCCTGTGAGCCGGGGATGAACTCGGTCTTGAGCACCCGCACGCTGTAGTTGGTCTCAACCACCTCGGTCGGCATGACCCCAACGTTGGACATGTAGGTGTCAACCCCGTCCACCCCGTCGGAGAACGACGTGGCACCGGTACCGCCGCCCACCACGTCGGCCATCACCGAGGGACGGCCGGTCACCGGACTCACCGATCCGACGTTGATGCAGAAGAAGCTGACGGTGCTGCTGGCCACGCTCTTGTCCGGCCAGATGGCGGCCATCGCCCGGATGAGGGTGTCGGCGAAACGCTGACAGGTGTTGTGCCGCACCGACACCGCGGCCGGCGACTCCGGGTTGAGCACGATACCCAGCGGTGCGTTGACGTCCACCGCGCGCAGCAGCCCGTCGTTGGCGCCTAGGTCGGGAGCCACGACAGCGCGCACGGCGTACACGATGCCCGCCCGCGCGCTGGCCCACGGCACGTTCATCGCCCCGGCCACCTGACGGTCGCACCCCGACAGGTCGATCGCGAGCTGGTCGGAGGTCTTGGTGACCCGCACGTGCACCCGAGTCGGCGCCCCGCCGCGGCCGTCGTCGTCGAGGAAACCCTCGGCCTCGCCGGTCCCGTCGGGCAGTTCCCGCAGGGCGATACGCACCCCGCGCTCGACCGAGTCCAGCATCCGCTGCATCACCTCGAGCACCGCCGGTGCGCCGTACAGCGCCGCGAGTTCTGCCACCCGCGCGTCACCGAGGGTGCACGCCGCGCGCTGGGCGCGAAGATCGCTGACCGTGCTGCGCGGGTCGCGGATGTTCTGCGTGATGACAGCGATCAGGTCCTCGTTCTCCACCCCGGCGATCGACAGCCGGACCGGCGGCAGCACCAGACCCTCACCGAACAGGTCCTCCAGTTCGGGGCCCTCGCTGCCCGGGTTCACCCCACCGACGTCGATGTGGTGGGCCGCGGTGCCCGACCACGCGACCAGCACATCGCCCAGGAAGATCGGGGCGATCACGTTGACGTCGGGCAGATGCATCGCCCCCATGTAGGGGTGATTCGAGATGTAGGCGTCCCCGGGCCGGATACGCCCCTGCCAGCGGTCGAGGGTCGCCTTGACCACCAGCGACATCGCGCCCAGCTGAGCCGGGATGTAGTCGGCCTGGGCGACCAGGTCACCGGTCGCGGTGAACAGCGCGCAGGAGAAGTCGTCCATGTCCCGGATGATCGGGCTGTAGCTGGACCGCTTCAGCACGCTGCCCATCTCCTCGGCCGCCGAATGCAGTGCGGCCGCAACCACTTCGAAGGTGACGGTGTCGACGTCAAAGGTTGCGGGGTTCATGCCACTTCGCTTTCCGTGATGAGGAGATCGCCGCCGGCGACGACCTCGGCGCGCTGACCGGCGCACAGCACCGTCGTGGAATCCATCTGCGCGACGATCGCCGGACCGTCGAACACATCGCCGAACCGCAGCGACGACCGCTGGTAGACGGGCACCTCCTGGGGACTGAAACCCGGGATCCGCACCGTCCGGCGGGCCAGCACGGCGTCGGTGCGCTCGCCGCCACCGTGCTCGCCGGCGGCCGACTCGGGACCCCGTTGCGCGCCGACCGCGGCGACGCGCAGAGTCACGACCTCGACCGGTTCGTCGCGGTTGGCGTGACCGTAGAGCTGCTCGTGCGCTGCATGGAATCGATCCGGGATGGCTTGCAGGGCAACGTCATCCCAGTCGTCGAGCGCCACATTGAGTTCGTACCCCTGGCCGAGGTAGCGGCAGTCCACCGAGGCGCTGACCACAACGTCGGCGCTCGGCACACCGTCTTCGACGATCTGTTTGGTCGCCGTCTCCGCAGCGTCACGGAACCAGTCGGCGATGCCCGGCACCGCGTCCGGCCCGAACGGAGTAAGCACCGTCTGGGCGTGGTCGAGGCGCAGCCCGGCGACCAGCAGGCCGTCGGCGGAGAGCAACCCCGGCCGGCTCGGCACCAGCACGCTGCGCAGGCCCAGATGACGCAACAGCAGCCCGGCGTGCAGTGGGCCCGCCCCGCCGAACGGCACCAGGGTGAACTCCCGGGGGTCCAAGCCCCGCTCGACGCTGACCTTGCGGACCGCCCGCACCATGTGCGCAAGGCCGATCGCCAGGATCGCCTCCGCCGCATCGTCGGTCGACATCCCGAGCACCGCGCCGACGCGATCCACCGCGGCCGCCGCGGCGGGCCGGTCGAGCACTAGGTCGCCGGCCAGTTCACCGGTGCCAAGGGTGCCGAGCACCACGTGCGCATCGGTGATGGTGGGTTCGGTGCCGCCGCGCAGGTAGCACGCCGGGCCGGGCACCGCGCGGGCCGACTGCGGGCCGACCCGCAGACGGCCGGTCTGGTCGGTCCAGGCGATGCTGCCGCCGCCCGCCCCAATGGTGTGAATGTCGACAGCAGGCGCGAGCAGCACGTGGTCGCGCACCTCCTGAGTGGTGGTGAACGGAATCCGTTGCTCCCGCACCAGACACACGTCGGTCGAGGTGCCACCCATGTCCAGGCTGATGACGTTGTCGAGCCCGTGCTGCGCGGCGGTGGCCACCAGCCCCGCGACACCGCCCGCCGGACCGGACAGCACCAACCTGTGCGCGTGCTCCTCGGCCCGGCCCGCGGGCACACTGCCGCCGTTGGACTGCATCACCAGAAACGGCGCCCGCAGCCCCGTCGCGGCCACCGCGTCGGCCGCCCGGTCGGTGTAGCCGCCGATGACGGGGCGCAGGGCGGCGTTGATGACCGTGGTCGCCGTCCGCGGATACTCCCGGAACTCGCGGGCCACCTCGCTGGACAGCGTGACCGGCGTGCCCGGCAGCGCGCGCCGCAGCGCCGCACCGAGCCGTCGTTCGTGGGTGTCGTCGAGGTAGCTGAACAACAGGCTGACCGCGATGGCCTCCGCCTCCAACGCGGCGACTTCGGCGACCACCCGGTCGATCTCGGCGTCGTCGAGGGCCACCACCACCTCGCCCGTGCTGGTGAGGCGTTCGTCGACCTCGATGCGGGCATGCCGCTGCACGAGGTCGTCCGGACGCTCGGGGGTCAGGCTGTAGACGTTGGGCCGGCTCGACTGCCGGTACCCCATGACATCGCGAAACCCGCGAGTGGTGACCAAACCCACCCGTGCGAGATTGCCGGTGAGAATGGCGTTGGTGGCGACCGTCGTCCCGTGGCACAGCAGCGAGACGTCGCCGACCGGCATCCCCTGAGCTGCCAGGGCGGCGACCGCGTTCGCCAGACCTCGCGACGGATCATCGGGCGTAGACGCCACTTTGGCGACCAGCACCCGGCTGTCATCGGCCCGCGCGACGGCGTCCGTGAACGTCCCCCCGGCGTCGATACTCACGGTCCACTGGGGTTGCTGCTGTGTTCGATTCACCTGCGCCACCTCTCGGTTGCAGCGGCCGGATCGCCGCTGCCCCCAGTACAGCCGAGCGGTAGCTGGATCGTCATGCGTCATTCGACGGAGCCGTCGACCGCGACCCGCTACGTCGAATGACGCATGACCGCCTGCGAGCTGCCGACGACAATCGCGGGATGTCAGCACGACCGTTGCCGCAATGGCCCGACGGTGCCCCCTACGGCGCCAGCATCACGTTCGACTTCGACGCCGAGGAGGTGTGGATCGGCGAGGATCCGGCGAACGCGAACCGGCCCGGTGTGCTCTCGCAGGGCACCTACGGGCCGAAGGTGGCTATCCCGTTGCTGCTCGATCTGCTCGAACGACACCAGGTCACCGCGACCTTCTACGTTCCCGGCGGCGACGCCGAGCGCCACGGTGACCGGGTCAGGGAGATCATCGCCGCCGGCCACGAGATCGGCCACCACGGTTACACCCACCGCTCCCCGACCGCGCTGACCCGCGACGAGGAGGAGACAGAGCTGATCCGCGGTCTCGAGGTGCTGCGCGGGCTGGGCGCCGACGTTGTCGGTTACCGGTCGCCATCCTGGGACTTCAGCCCGCACACCCTGAACCTGCTGGCGGCGCACGGATTCGAGTACTCGTCGAACCTCATGGATGACATCCGGCCGTACCGCCATCCGGCTGGCATCGTCGAGGTTCCGGTGTCCTGGCTGCTCGACGACGCGCCGCACTTCTGGTTCGCCGGGGACACCTGGAACAAGACCATCCGCACCGTCGGCGAGGTCTACGAGCTGTGGAAGGACGAGCTCGACGGCATAGCCGCACTCGGTGCGCACTACATGCTCACGATGCATCCGCAGTTCATCGGCCGTCCGTCACGGCTGGCTCTGCTCGACCGGCTGCTGACCGATATGCGCAACACCGGGGCGTGGATCGCGCCCACCCGCGACGTCGCGCGGTTGGTCCCGTGACCGGCACCGCGCACCGTTGCGCCATCGTCACCGGCGCCGCCGACGGCCTCGGCCGCGACATCGCGGAGCGTCTGCTCACCGACGGGTGGTGTGTCGTGGCCGCTGATATCAGCCCTGCCGTCGGCGACATCTTCACGGCAGGCGCGTTCGACGGCCGGGTACGCGCCACCGTCGCCGACATCGCCGCCGCCGAGGCCGGCGACGCGCTTGTCCGTACTGCGATGGCGTCCTACGGCAGGATCGACGCCGTGGTCAACAACGCCGGTGTCGGCGGACCGAGCGGCGATCTGGATGCCATCGAGATGGCCGATGTCGAGCGCACCCTCGAGGTGAATCTGCTTGGGCCGATACGACTGTGCCGCGCAGCGATCCCGCTCCTCAAGGAGCAGAGGTCGGGCCGCATCGTCAACGTCGGTTCACTGTTCGCCGACCGGCCGGTGGTCGGCGGCAGCCCCTACATCATGTCGAAGGCGGCGCTGCGCAGCCTGTCACAGTGCCTGGCTCTGGAACTCGGCCCGAGCGGTATCACGGTCAACACCGTGGCACCCGGCTACATGATGACCAAGATGCACGAAGAGGAAGTGGCCGCGCAGGCGCGGGCCGCCGGCGTGGGCGCCGACGAGCGACTGCTGGCACTGCGGGCCGAGGTCCCGCTGCGCAGACACGGCGATGGCGCCGACGTGGCCGGTGCCGTGGCCTGGCTGCTGTCCGACGACGCCGCGTATGTCACCGGTCAGACGATCGGCGTCAACGGCGGGGTACAGGTGAACTGATGCGCAGAATCGTAGTCACGGGCGCAGGCTCGGGGATCGGCCTCGCGGTGGCCCGTCGGGCCCACGACCTGGGTTGGACGGTCGCCGGGATCGACCGGACACTCGGCGCCGGCCACATCGCCGACGTCACCGACGCTGCCCAGGTGTCGTCGGCGATGGATGCGATCACCTCGTCCTGGGGCGGCGCACCGGATGCGCTGGTGCACTGCGCGGGGATCTACCGAGTTGCGCCCACCGTCACGGTGGACCCCGCCGACTGGGACCACACCATGAGCGTCAACGCCCGCGGCACGTTCCTGGCGGCGCAGGCCGTCGCCGCACGGATGATCGCCGCGGGCAACCCCGGGTCGATCGTGGTGCTTGGCTCGGTCGGCGCCGGGCGCGGCGACCTGACCGAACCCGGTGCCGCCTACGCCGCCAGCAAGGGCGCGGTGTCCGCGCTGGTCCGCCAGCTCGCCGTCGAGTGGGGCCCGGCGGGCATCCGGGTCAACAGTGTGGTGCCCGGCGTGATCGACACCGCCATGACCACGGTGACGTCGAACCCGGACGCGGCGAACGCACTGCTGGGCCGGTTGCCGCTGGGCCGGTTGGGCACCGCCGATGAGGTCGCGGCGGCCTGCCTGTTCCTGGCCGGATCCGACAGCAGCTACATCACCGGAACCGAAATCACCGTCGACGGAGGCTATCTCGCGTCATGAGTAATCAGGCTGACCTTCCCATCGTCACCGTGAGGGGCGGCGCACGCGAACGCGGCGCCCAGTACGGCGAACAGGCGCCGACGCGGGTGCACCGCACCCGGGACGCCTACGCCGAAGTCTACGCCCACTACGCCACCTGGGATTGGGACCGGGTGCGCGATGAGGCGCAGGCGTTCGTCGCACCGATCGAGAGTTTCCATCCCGCCTCGCTCGAGGAAATGCGCGGTATCGCCGACGGCAGCGGCCTGGAGTTCGCCGACGTGCTGGCGATGAACCTGCGCACCGAGATCCTGTTCGCCGCCAAGGTGCGCGCCGCAGGCGCCCAGCTGCCGCCGGTGCTGGAGTGCACGTCGTTCTCGGCGGTGTCCGACGATGGCACGCGATTATTCGGCCAGAACTGGGACTGGCTGACGTTCTCGGCCGACACCGTCGTGCTGGTCGAGGCCACGCCTGATGACGGCCCGAGTTTCATGACGGTCGTCGAGGCCGGGCTGCTCGCCAAGTTCGGCATGAACTCGTCTGGCCTGGTGATCGCCACCAACGCACTGGTGTCCGCCACCGACACCGGCGCACCCGGGGTGCCCTACCACGTCATGTTGCGGGCGCTGCTGGACTGCCGTACCCCGACTGCGGCGGCCACGCTCCTGCAATCGGTACCGCGCTCATCGTCGGCGAACTACCTGATCGGCAGTGGTGACGGCCTGGCCGTGGACGCCGAGACCCGCCCCGGCGAGTTCGACGCCATCTCGTGGCAGCTGCCCGACGACAACGGCTTGCTGCTGCACACCAACCACTTCTCGGTGGCGCCGCTGCGCGACCTGGGCGGCACTGACATGGGGCTGAAGCTGATGGCCGACTCGTTGTTCCGGCTGCAGCGGATAAGGGATCTGGTCCACGCCAGCCCGAACGGCGGGGTGGCCGACTGGCAGCGCATCCTGGCCGACCACGCAGGTGACCCGGCGGGCATTTGCTGTCATCCCGATCCCGACGCCGACCCAATCGACCGGTGGACGACGGCAACCGGGGTGATCTTCGACCCCGCACACCGCCGGGCGCACATCTCGGTCGGCAATCCATGCCAGGGCCGCTGGCTGCTCCGCGACTACACCGAGGCGTGGGCGTAAACTCCGGCTACCAGGGACTTTGCGTCTGCCCTGGTATTAACCGCTGGATGGAGACAGATGTCGCGGGTCGTCGCTGAGCTCACGCTCGAGCCGGGATCACGCGTGCCTGTCGCCGACGGCACGGTGCCGCCGGACGTGATCCGCTACGGGCGGGCGTTCTTCCTGAGCACCCGCGAGTCGTTGCGCTTCCTCTACCGCCACGACGACACCTGGCTGGCCGTTCACCTCGTCCGCCAGCGGTGCGCCACCGATTCCAGCTCCGGGGCTCGCGGGTCGCCTGGCTCGGCCGCAGGCGAACGGGTGTCGTTGCGCGTCGCCGAGGTCGAGATGCCACGCGGCATCACCGTCCGCGAGGTGGACGTGCTGACGCTGCTGGCGCTGGGACTGACCAACTCGGGGATCGCCGAGCGGCTGGGCACCAGCGCCCGGACCCTGTCCACACAGATCGAGCGACTGCTCACCAAACTCGACCAGGACACCCGCGGCGGGCTGGCAGCTCTGGCCGTCGACTCCGGTCTGCTGCGCTTGCCGATACCCGGTGGTGTGGACGGCAGGCCCGGCATCGGGGTGGTCGAGCTGGAGTCGATAGCCAACGCGGTGCCGCGCACCGAGGTGGCCCCGCTGCGGCCCGCCTATCCACGGAAGCGGCCATTCCTGGTCGGGACATTGATTCCCACCGGGGCCGCACGCGCCGACGGTGTCGAGGTGCTGCACGGAGCCACCCTGGCCGTGGAGGAACTGAACGCCACCGGTGGTGTCTCCGGCCGCCGCGTCGAGCTGGTCACCGCCGACGTCGACGTGTTCAGCTGGGACAGCGTGGAACGCGGTATGGACCGACTGTTCGCCGGTGAGGTCGACGCGATCACCACCAGCTACGCCAGCGCGGAACACTCCGCGGTCATCGACCTCGCCGCCGACTACGGAAAGCCGTTCCTGCACACCGCCACGTTCGCCGAGCAGGTCGAGCAGACCGAGGCCGACCCCACCCGCTTCGGCGCGGTGCTGCAGACGTGCGCCTCGGAGACCGCCTACGGCGTGGGGCTGATGCGGCTGCTCACCGACCTCGAGACCCGTGGGCTGTGGCAGCCGCGCACGCGCCGGATCGTCAGCATCGAGGCGGCCACGTCGAGCACCCGGGTGACCAACGAGCACTTCCTGGCCATCGCGGGAAGCGCCCAGTGGTCGGTCGACGACCTGATCCGGGTACCGATCGGCACCACCGACTGGTCCGGTGTCGCGGCGCGGGTGGCGAGGCTGGAACCCGAGGTGGTGATGGTGACCCACTTCCTCGACCAGGAGGTCGCCGCCTTCCAGCGCGAGTTCGTCACCCTGGGCCTGCCCGCCCTCGTCTACTGCGTGTACGGCCCGTCGATCCCGCAGTTCCAGACCACCCTCGGCACCATTGCCGACGGGGTGATCTGGTCCACCACCACCGGGACCTACGACGACGTGTTGGGTCAGCGCTTCCGCAGCCAGTACTCGGCCCGTTTCGGCCGGCCACCGGGCTGGTCGCAGGCCGGTGCCGCCTACGACCAGGTCAACCTGCTTGCCGCGGCATGGTCGGCGACGGCGACCCGTGGCACCGAGGACGTCGTCCGCTACCTGCGGCGCTGGCCGCACCGCGGGGTCAACGGGGTGTACTACTTCGGCGAGCGCAACCACGCCACGCTGTCCTATCCCGACGCCACCCCGGACCCGTCGATGGGACAGGCGCACATGATCTACCAGATCCAGGACGGCACCCACCGCGCGCTGTCGCCGGAACCGTTCGGGTCGTTGGCACGGTTTCGCATGCCGTCGTGGTGCGTTGCCGAGTAGCGACGCCCGATCTCTCTTCCGCCCCGGCAGGGGCTGTCCGTCTTCCGCCCCGGCAGGGCTGTCCGTCAGATGACGGATGCACGAATCGCACCCGTTCGCTGTACTGACAGCCGCTGTTAGCACTGCGGCGATGCCCTGTATACGAAGGAGACCAACATGTCGGACACGCCCGTTCCCGGCCGGCCGCGCGGAGTCTCCAGACGCAACTTCGTCCGGGGATTGACGGCGGCGGGCGCCGGTGGCGTCGTCGTCGGCGGAGCCGCCTCCTGGGTGATGAAGCCCCAAGGCGGTGCCAGCATGTCGGCGGGCGGATCCGGCGAGACCGTCAGAATCGGCAGCGTCGCCCCCATCACCGGGCCGTACTCCGGTGACGGTCTGGAGATGGTGCGCGGCGCCCAGCTGGCGATCGAGGACATCAACGCCGCGGGCGGGTTGGCAGGCCGGCCGGTCGAGCTGGTCACCGCGGACATCGCCGATCAGGCACCGGAGAACTTCATCCAGGCCGCGCAGCGACTGATCTCGCAGGAACGGGTGGCCGCGGCGTTCGCCGGCTACACCTCCACCACGTCGGCCGAGTACAACATCTACGCGAATGCCGGTGTGCCACTGCTGCACACCAACACCCTGCAGGCCAATACCGACTTCGTCGTCGACAAGGGCATCACCAACATCTTCCAGTGCTGCCCCACCGAGGTCTGGTACGCCGAGGGATTCATCCAGCTCATGCAGGAGTGGATCCGCACCAAGGCGTGGACGCCACACTCCAACACCGCCGCAGTCATCTCCAGCAATGACTCCTACAGCGTCTCGATCGCCCGGGTCTTCCAGGACGGCATCAAGAAGCTCGGCTGGGACGTCACGCTGTACGACGAGGTCACCGCGCCGAACGCCGACTGGGGTCCCCAGTTGGCCCGCATCCGCGCCAATCCGCCGGCATTGATCTTCATCACCGACTACCTCGCCGGTGACCTGGCCAGTTTCGCCACGCAGTTCGCCAGCGGCCCAACCCCTTCACTGCTGTATCAGCAGTACGGCCCGAGCGTGCCGGAGTACCTCGACCTGGCCAAGGGAGCGGCCAACGGGGTGCTGTGGTCGACGACCATCGGCACGCTGCCCGACGCCATGGGTGATGACTTCCGCGGCCGCTACGAGCGGACCTTCGACGCCGTTCCCGGCATGAGCCAGTCGGGCGCGCAGTACGACACCGTGCGACTGTGGGCCCGCGCCGCCGCCCAGGCCGGCGATCCCTACGACTTCGCGAAGGTCACGGAGTTCCTGAAGGCCAGCATCTTCCGCGGTGTCGTCGGCACCTACCGGTTCGACCAGAAGGAACTCACCGCGCTCCCCTACCCGGACAAAGTGGACGACCCCAGCCTGGCCATGCCGCACCTGACCTACCAGATTCAGGACGGCAAGCAGGTGCTGTTGTCGCCGCAGCCCTACAGCAAGGGCAGCTTCGCCCTGCCGACGTGGGTCCGCTGAGCACATGACCGCACCCATCTTCGAAACCGTCTCGGTCACAAAACGATACGGCGGCCTGACCGCGGTGGACGGTGTGTCGGTCACGGTGAACGCCGGTGAGGTCTTCGGCATCGCCGGGCCCAACGGCGCAGGCAAGACCACGTTCTTCGACGTCGTCACGGGCATGACGAAGGGCACCTCGGGCGAGGTCCGGTTCCGCGGCGAGTCGGTCACCCACGCCAGCGTCACCCAGATCTGCCACTGCGGCATTGCCCGCACGTTCCAGCATCCCTCCGTCTTCGACACGCAGACGGTGCTTGCCAACGCCGTCGTCGGCGCGCAGTTCGGCGACGGCAGGCGCTGGTGGTCGGCGCTGCGCAAGGATCCGAAGACACTGCAGCGCGCCTGGAGCGAACTCGAGTTCGTCGGGCTTGCCGACAAGGCGGACCGCCTGGCGGGACCGCTGCCGGTGTTCGACAAGAAGAAGCTGATGATCGCCTCGGCGCTCGCCACCGAGCCCGAAATGCTGTTCCTGGATGAACCTTTCGGCGGTCTGAGCCTGGCCGAGATCGACGAGTTGATCGCCTTGCTCACCGCCATCAAGGAGCGCTCGGTGACAATCGTGCTCATCGAGCACGTCATGCGCGCGCTGATGACGCTGTCCGACCGGGTGCTCATCATGAACCAGGGCAAGACCCTCTTCGAAGGCACACCCGCCGAGGTCGTCGCGCACGAGGAGGTCGTCCGGGTCTATCTCGGCGAGGCTCCAGCGGATGCCAAGGCCCCCACCGCCGAGGACGGTACCGCCGATGCCTGACGCACTGCTCGATATCGCCGGCCTGCACGCCGGCTACGACGCGACGACAGTCGTGCACGGGGTGGACCTGCGCGTGAACCCCGGCGAGTTCTCGGTCCTGATCGGGCCGAACGGCCATGGCAAGACGACGATCCTGCGCGCGGTGAGCGGGCTCATCACACCGGCTTCGGGCAAGATAAGCCTTGCCGGACAGGACATCACGCGCCTGCGCACCGAGCACATCGCCGCGCGCGGCCTAGTGCACATCCCGCAGGGCGACCTGCTCTTCCCGGATATGACGGTGCTGGAGAACCTCACACTCGGTGCGTTCCTGCGCAAGGGCGGGCGGGCCGAACGCGTTCAGCACCTCGACCGGGTGTACGACATCTTCCCCCGACTGGCCGAGCGGTCCAGCCAGCGCGCCCGCACCCTGTCCGGCGGCGAACGCCGGATGCTGGCGATCGGGCGCGGCCTGATGGCCGACGCCCGGATGCTGATGATCGATGAACCCAGCCTCGGACTGGCACCGGTGCTGGTGGACGAGGTGTACCGGCAGATCGCCGCGATTCACCGGTCCGGTATGACGATTCTGCTTGTCGAGGAGAACTTTTCGCGTGTCCGCGAGCTGGCCGACCGGCTGACCCTCGTCGAGAACGGCGCGGTGCGCGCCACCGGGACCGTCAAAGAGGTGCTGTCCGACCCGGCCGTAGCGGCCACATACCTCGGAGTGGACTCGTGAATCTGCTGCTTCAGACCCTAGTCAGCACCGTCGTGCAGGGGTCCATGCTCGCGCTCATCACCATCGGCATGAGCCTGGTCTACGGCACGCTGCGGGTGCTCAACATGGCCCAGGGCGTCATGGTCATGGTCGGCGGTATGGCCGCCTACGTGTTCGTCGCCCAGTTGGGGCTACCGGTGTGGGCGGCTCTGGTGTTGGCGGCGTTCGTCGCCTTCCTGCTCGGTGTGCTCACGTTCTACAGCGCGGTGCGTCCACTACTGGGGCGCGCCGGGGTGGATTTCGAGATGACCGCGTTCATTTCGACATTCGCGATCGCCACCATCGTCCAGAGCGTCGTGCTGGCGATCTTCGGTCCGCGGCAGAAGCCGTTCCCTGAACTCATCACCGGCCGACTCGACCTCTTCGCCGGCGTGTCGATCACCTATCACTCGCTGCTGATGGCGGCACTTGCCATCGCGATGCTGCTGGGTCTCGGGCTCTTCCTGACCCGCTCGCGCTACGGCCTGGCGATCACGGCCGTCGCACAGAACATCGATGCCGCACGCCTGATGGGCATTCCGGCCCGCCGGGTCTATGTCATCGCCATGGGGCTGGCCGCCGCGCTGGCCGGCATCGCCGGGGTGCTGCTCGCGCCGATCTACTTCGTCTACCCCAACTCCGGTGACCTGCCACTGCTGCAGGCCCTGATCGTGGCGATCTTCGCGGGCCTTGGCAGTGTGCGCGGCACCATCATCGCCGCCTACATCATCGGGTTCGTGCAGGCAGCCGTCTCCATCTACTGGAGTTCGACCTATGCGCTGCCCGTGTTGTATGCGGTGATCCTCGTCGTCCTCGTCTTCCGCCCCTGGGGTATCGACGGCAAACCCCAGGAGGCACGGCTGTGAGCACGGAGACCACCCCCGCCACCACCAACCCCACCGCCAAGGCCCGCACATGGTCCGCCACCACGATGGGATGGCCACGGCCACAACGAATCGCGCTTGCCGTTGGCTTGCTGGCCGCGGTCGCGTTGCCGTTCATCGTGCCCAACAGCAGCTGGGTCGTGGTCGCCACGCTCGGGGCGATCTGGTTGACGCTGAACCAGAGCTGGAACCTGGTGCTCGGATTCTCCGGCGTCTGGCACTTCGGCCAACTCGCGATATACGCCATCGGCGCCTACGTCGCAGCGGTGCTGAGCCTGCACACCTCACTACCCGCGGTGGCCTCGATACTTCTGGGCGGCTTCGCCGCACTTGCGGTTTCAGTGCTGCTCTCGCTGCCTGCGCTGCGCCTTCGCGGCATCTACGTATCGCTGATGACCTTCGGCTTCGCCGAAGTGGTACGGCTGCTGATCATTTCCGACCAGAGCGGGGTCACCGGCGGCTCGTACGGATTGTCCGGCTACCCCGGATTCGGTCTGCAGGGTCTCGACAGCGTCGCAGGAGAACGGGCGTCGTACTGGATCGCTCTCGGCGTGGCGGTGCTCACCGGCGTCGCGCTGTACTTCGTGGTGCGCTCCCCGCTGGGGAGCGGCCTGGTCGCCCTGCGCGACAACTCACAGCTCGCGGCCGCCCGCGGGATCAGCCCCCGGACGTATCAGATGGTGGTGTTCGGCCTGTCCGGTTTCTTCGCGGGCGTGGCCGGGGCGTTGTACGCGTACGTGTTCGGCGTGGTCTCACCGAGCCTGATGGGACTGGCCCCGATGACGCTTCTGGTCACCATGCTCGTGGTGGGCGGGCTCGGCACGGTGATGGGCCCGATCGTCGGGACTGTCATCATGACGTTCGTGCAGGCCCGGCTGCAGAGCTGGCCCGATATCCGGCTGATTGTGCTCGGGCTGATCCTGCTGCTGATGATCATCGCCGTGCCCCGCGGACTGCTGCCGGTCGCCGCAGGCTGGAAGAAGCGGCTCGACGACTGGATCGCCGAGGACGAGATCGACGATCAGGACTCGACCGCTGCGGCCTCACGCCGCCCCAGCAGTGAATGACGCCGGCCGTATAGGAAATACACGAACACGCCCAGCACCATCCAGACGCCGAACCGGATCCACGTCAGGCCCGTCAGGTTCAGCATCAGCCACACACAGGCGATGATCGACACGATCGGCAACGCCGGAACCCACGGGGCCCGGAACCCGCGTTTGAGGTCGGGCCGAGTGCGGCGCAGCACGATGACGCCCGCCGAGACCAACACGAACGCGAACAGCGTCCCCACGTTGACCATCTCCTCGAGCCGTTCGATCGGGAACACCGACGCCGCCACCGCGACCACCACGCCAACCAGCACGGTGATGCGCACCGGCGTTCCGTGCGGTCCGGTCTTGGCCAACCCGCGCGGCAACAACCCGTCGCGCGACATCGCGAAGAGCACCCTGATCTGACCGAGCAGCAACACCATCACCACGGTGGTGAGCCCGGCGAGCGCCCCGATCGAGATGACGGTGGCCGCCCACTCCACGCCGTTGGCGGAGAACGCTGATGCGAGGTTGGCCTGACCGTCCGGTCCGGTCGTGAGTTCGGTGTAGGGCACCATGCCCGACAGCACCACCGACACCGCGACGTAGAGCGTCGTCACGATGGCCAGCGACAGCAGGATGCCGCGCGGCACGTCACGCTGCGGGTTCCTGGTCTCCTCCGCCGTGGTGGCCACGATGTCGAACCCGATGAAGGCGAAGAACACGATCGATGCCCCGGCCAACAGCCCATACCAGCCATACGTGCTGCCCTCGGCGCCGGTGATCAGGGAGAACACCGACTGATCGATTCCTCCGCCGGCCTCACCGCCGGACTGTGCCGGCGGGATGAAGGGCGAGTAGTTGGCCGCCTTGATGTAGAACGCCCCGACGATGACAACCAGCAGGACCACCGCCACCTTGATCGCGGTGATGGCAAGGCTGAAGTTGGCCGAGACCTTCGTGCCGCGCGCCAGGAGCAGGCATAGGGCCCCGATGATCAGCAGCGCGCCCCAGTCCAGGGTGACGGGTCCGAGGTCCATGGTTCCGCCGGAGAAGCCGAACACCGTGCCCAGATACGACGACCACCCCTTGGCGACGACGGCACCGGCGACCGCGAACTCGAGGATCAGGTCCCAGCCGATGATCCACGCGGTGAACTCACCGAAGGTGGCATAGGAGAACGTGTAGGCGCTGCCCGCGACGGGCACCGTCGAGGCGAACTCGGCGTAGCACAGCGCCGCCAGGCCGCAGGTGATCGCGGCGATCACGAAGGACACCGAGATGGCGGGCCCGGTCAGGTCGCCGGCCGTCGACGCGGTGATGGTGAATATGCCCGCGCCGATGACGACGGATACCCCGAAGACGGTGAGGTCGCGCCAGGTCAGGTCCTTGCGGAGGCGGGTGTCGGGGTCGTCGGTGTCAGCGATCGACTGCTCGACCGATTTGATCCGCCACCGATCCGTCATGACTCCCCGCCTTCTCTGGCCGTGTGAACGAACCCTACTGAGTAGGGTCCCGGCCACGCCGAGAAACGGGTTGCGCGCTAGACGCCGACGGTGACCCGAAACAATCTGCTGGGCCGTTCGGCAACCAGTCGGATCGGCCCGTCGTCAGCGGCCACCCACGCGGAGGAACCCCGGTCCAGGGTCAGGATGTTCGACTTCGCATGCACGGCAACCGATCCCTCGATGCACAACAGCACCTGCGGTCCGTCGTGCCGGGACGGCGCGTCGACCTGGTGGCCCAGGTGGTCGCCGTCCACGCTCAGCACCGAAACGGCGAACTCCGGTGCCGGTGTGTCATAGACGAGTTCGAGGCCGTCGCCGATCTCGCGCGGGACGATCAACGACTCCGTGGTCGGGGTGAAGTCAAGCACCCGCAACAGCTCGGGCACATCCACGTGCTTGGGCGTCAGGCCGCCGCGAAGGACGTTGTCGGAGTTCGCCATAACCTCAAAGCCCATGCCGTGCAGGTAGGCGTGCAGATTGCCCGCGGGCAGGTACATGCCCTCACCCGGCGCGAGGCTGATCCGGTTCAGCAGCATCGAGGCCAGCACGCCCGCGTCACCGGGGTAGCGCTCCCCCAGTTCCAGCACCGTCTTCGCCTCGGCCTCGTACGTGGTCTGGCCGGAACGGAGGTAGTTGATCGCTCCATCGAGCACCACGGGCACCAGCACGTCCAGATCGGGCTGGGGCGCGGTGATCCAGGTGGTGAACAGCGTGCGCAGGCCATCGGCATCCGCCTGCCCCAGCAGCAGGCCGATGTACGGGTCGAGTTCGGGGACGTCCAACGCAGCCATGAGTTCGGCGCTGCCCGCGGCCGGCCGGAACCCGGCCAACGCCTCGAACTGCCCGATCGCCACGATCAGCTCGGGCTTGTGGCTGCGGTCGCGGTAGTTGCGGTTGGGTGCGTTGATCGGGAGGTTGAGACGATCCTCGCGAGCGAATCCCTCCGCGGCCTGATCCGCACTCGGGTGGGCCTGCAGGGACAGTGGTTCGTCGGCGGCCAGCACCTTGGCCAGGAACGGCAGCGCGTCGCCGAAGCGCTGCCGGGTGGCGGCCCCCAGCTCCCCCTCCGGGTCGGCGCTGATCACGTCCAGCAGCGAGTGCTCGGTGCCATCGCCGTCGAGGTAGGCCGGATCCGCCGGATGCGCGCCCAGCCACAGTTCAGCCTCGGGATGCGCTGTCGGGCTTGGCCTTCCAGTGAAATCGGCAATCGCGGTGCGCGAACCCCACGCATAGGTCCGCACCGCGCCACGTAGCAGGTCCACTCGCCTAACCTCGAACAAGTCTCAGGTATGCGGCCGCCATCTCGAGCCGCACTGCCAACATCGCCAACTGCTGTTCGGTACGTCCGCTCGGCGGCGGCGCCGCGACATCCCCGATGTCCTCGGCGCTGATCGTGGTCGCGTCGTCGAAACCACCCAGCCTTGTCATTATGCCGGGCCGGTCCCCGTCGGTGGTCAACACGATGGTGCGGACCCGAGCCGGCAGCGGGCCGTCGATCTCCTCATCGTGAAACAGGGAGGTCTCGTAGTTGGCGCCGCCGGTCACCCCGGCGTGCAGGACGACCATGACGTCGGACAGGCTCACCGACGCGACGGGCAGATGCGCCACCCGCAGCAGCACCGCACTGATGTGGCGGGCCAGAGCCAGCGTGGACGCGTCATGGCCGGCCAGCACGACGGTGCCATCGGACATCCGGTCCGCCAGGGTCTTGGCGGGGTTGGTGAACACCTCGCGGCTGACGCTGTTGCGCAGCGCCTCGGCGTCGAGTTCGTCGGCCAGCGCCGCGACATCGACCTTCATGCCCGGGTCGACGACGTCCAGGACGACCAACCCCGCGGCCAGGTAGCGGGCCAGACCGAAGTCGTCGGGAACCCGCAGCCGCGGCGGCAGCAACACCGCCCGACCGGCCGCGACATCGCGCAGCGGGCCCTCCTCGGGTGCGACGACCAGAACCCTCGCCCCGCGCCGGACACCTGTGGCGGCCGCGGCGACCAGTGCCGGGTCGGCGGCGTCGTCACCGGCCACCACCAGTACGTCGAGCGCCCCGATCCACGGTGGCACCTCGGGGGCGATGACGATCGGCGCGGCCGTGGAGCCGCCGAGTACAGCCGCCAGGATCTCTCCCGCTGACTCCGCGGCGCCGTGGCTGGCCACCCAGATCACGGTGCGCGGCGGCTGCCCGGACCGCAGCGGTTCGAACACGCCCTCCTCGAGCGCCGCCGCGGTCGCCCGCATCTGGGCACCTGCCATGGCGGCGGCACGAAGCAGACCGTCGCGGTCGGCGTCGATCAGGCCGTCGACGTCGTCGAGGTCAATGCCGGCCGCGCGCGAACGCGAGTCCGCATTCACGGGGTGGACCCGCCCGGACCCGGCGTCGCCGAGATCTGCGCACCCACGTGCGCGACGATCTGGTCGACCTCGGCGGTGGTGCGCGCCTCCACGTTGAGCCGCAGCAGCGGTTCGGTGTTGGACGTCCGCAGGTTGAACCAACTGCCCTCGCCGAGATCGACGGTGACGCCATCGAGGTGGTCGATGGCGACGATGTTGCCCGCGTAGGACTGCAGGACCGCGTCCACGCGTGCGGCGGCATCCGACACGGTGAAGTTGATCTCGCCGGATGCCTCGTAGCGCTGATAGTCGGCCATGATCTGGGACAGCGGCCGATCCTGTTCGCCGAGCGCGGCCAGCACATGTAGCGCCGCGAGCATGCCGGAGTCCGCACCCCAGAAGTCACGGAAGTAGTAGTGCGCGGAGTGCTCGCCGCCGAAGATCGCGCCGGTCTCGGCCATCAACCCCTTGATGTAGGAGTGACCGACGCGCGAACGCACGGCTGTGCCACCGCGTTCGACGATCAGCTCGGGCACCGCCCGCGACGTGATCAGGTTGTGGATGACGGTGGCGCCGATCTCGCGGCCCAGTTCGCGGCCGGCCACCAGTGCGGTCACCGCCGACGGCGACACCGGTTGGCCCAGTTCGTCGACGACGAAGCAGCGGTCGGCGTCGCCGTCGAATGCCAGCCCGATATCGGCTCCGGTCGCCAGCACGTGCGCCTGCAGGTCGACCAGGTTCGCGGGGTCGAGCGGATTCGCCTCGTGGTTGGGGAACGTGCCGTCGAGTTCGAAGAACAACGGCAGCAGGGTGATCCCGGGAATGGTGCCGAGGACCGCCGGGGTGGTGTGACCGCCCATGCCGTTACCGGCGTCGACGGCCACCCGCAACGGCCTGCCGCTCTCGATGTTCACCAGTGAACGCAGGAAGTCGGCGTACTCGGCCAGTACGTCGCGATCTGAGATGGTGCCCGCAGCACCGTCCGCGGCGGGCACGCCGTTGATGACCTCATCGCTGATGGTCGTCAGCCCGGTGTCCTTGCCGACCGGCTTCGCGCCGGCGCGGCACAGCTTGATGCCGTTGTAGGCGGCCGGGTTGTGGCTCGCGGTGAACATGGCGCCCGGACAGTCGAGCAGGCCCGACGCGAAGTAGAGCTGGTCGGTGGAGGCGAGCCCGATCCTGACCACGTCGAGACCCTGGGCGACCACACCCTCGGCGAACGCGGTCGCCAGCGAGGGCGAACTCGACCGCATGTCGTAGCCGATCACGACCTGGCGCGCACCCGGAGCGGACTCGTCACGCACCAGCCGGGCGAACGCGCCGCCGACGTCGAACACGAACTGCTCGTCGATCTCCTCGCCGACCAGCCCGCGCACGTCGTAGGCCTTGATCACACGGTTTACAGCCGCAGCGGGCCGAGACATAGAGCTCCTTGATTCCCGTAACGGTCTCCGCATCCCCTCGCGGGAATGCACCTGGGGTCAGCCTATCGGCTAGCGAAGTCTGGTGCTGCCGGTCACACCGGGCCGCTGCGAATCCGTTTGCCGAAATCGATCCCGGGTCGCTTCGCTCCGACCCCGCCGAAAACTAGTCCGCGGGGTCGGGCAGCACGCGGAGGTGGCCGCGCCTGCGGCCGTTCTGCTCCGGGCGCTGGGCCGGGGGCGCCATCAGCGCACCGCCCTGGACCCCGGTGGTCGGGTCGGAGAATCCGGCCACGACACCGTTGACCTGAAGGCCGCCGTCGCGCCCCTCCCGTACCGCGTCGGCGAGCGCGACGAGGTCATCGTCGTCGCTGTGCGCGGGTAACGGGCTTGCGTGCCGAACCAGCTCCCATCCAACCGGCGCCGTGATGCGGCCGGCGTGGACGACGCACAGATCCCAGGAGTGCGGCTCGGAAACGGTGGCGAGGGGTCCGACGACCGCAGTCGAGTCCGAGTAGACGAAGGTCAGCGTCGCCACGGCATAGTGCGGGCACCCAGGCCTGCAGCAGCGACGGGGAACGTTCACGAAGCAGAGGCTATCGCGGGACGCCGTCGCGAGCAGACGGACACGCGCGCCAGGGGTCGGCCGATCTCCAACCGTTACGATCGACCAATGGCCGAGTCCAGTCGTTTGGGGCCGCGCCGCCGTAGGGAGATGCGCGGACCACTGTTGCCCGCCACGGTGCCGGGCTGGCGCAGCCGGGCCGAACGATTCGACATGGCGGTCCTGGAGGCGTACGAGCCCATCGAGCGCCGGTGGACCGAGCGGGTGTCGACCCTTGACGTCGCGGTCGATGAGATTCCGCGGATCTCACCGCGGGATCCCGAGAGCGTGCAGTGGCCACCCGAGGTGATCGCCGACGGCCCCATCGCGTTGGCCCGGTTGATCCCGGCGGGCGTGGACACGCGGGGAAATGCGACACGAGCACGAATCGTGGTGTTCCGCAAGCCGATTGAGCGGCGAGCCAAGGACACCGACGATCTCGCCGATTTGTTGCATGAAGTGTTGGTGGCGCAGGTAGCCACCTACCTGGGAGTCGAACCGTCGATCATTGACCCGACGATCGACGACGACTGAGCCGCTGAAGCGCGATGAGCGATCGCGCCGACAGCGTCATTTCCGAGGTGAGCCCTCGCGGGCTCAAAACTCAGATGATGCCGCGCTTGAGGCGACGGCGCTCGCGCTCGGACAGCCCGCCCCAGATGCCGAAACGCTCGTCATTGGCCAGTGCGGACTCAAGGCACTCGTCCTTGACCTCGCATCCCTGGCAGATGCGCTTGGCCTCACGGGTCGAGCCGCCCTTCTCGGGGAAGAACGCCTCGGGGTCCGTCTGCGCGCACAAGGCGCGTTCTTGCCATTCCTCGTCTTCGATGGTCGACCGTTCGGCATCCATCCGCTCCGGCACCAAACTCAACTGGGGACGACCCGGTATCACGTGCTGGGCCGGTCCCGTATTGGTGTGCGGTTCGTTGCCTACTGAGCCGAGCATCCGACTGTCAAAACGAATGCTGCTGTCGAAATCGACGCGCTCATAAGACATTTCTCGCCTCCTCACCTGGTCTCGTAGATCGCTCATTGGAGCCCCACCCCCTGCAAGTGCGGCCAAATCAATTCGAACAAGTGATCGAATCTCGGTCTGCGACACCGGAACCGGCCGGCCAACCGCGAAATGACACTGATGTGATTAGACACCGAGTTAGCTGCGCTGGTCAAGCGCCAGGACAGGAATTCATATCATCCTGTGACCAAAGTTCGGCGCGTCGGTAATCCGGCGTGTCGGTCACATACCCCCCGCGGGAGGCGGCCAAGAGGCGTCAACGCCTAGTGTCGGTCGATGTGAAGGTGACGGTTCTGGTCGGCGGGGTGGGTGGCGCGCGCTTCCTGTTGGGGGTTCAACATTTGCTGGGGCTCGGCCAGTTCAGTAGCTCACCACCCGTTGAGCAATCCTCTGACGAGTCCGCCGAGCACGTCCTCACGGCGGTGGTGAACGTCGGAGACGACGCCTGGATGCACGGCGTGCGCATATGCCCCGACCTGGACACGTGCATGTACACCCTGGGTGGCGGCATCGACCCGGAACGGGGTTGGGGCCACCGCGACGAGACGTGGAACGCCAAGGAGGAACTGGCGGCCTACGGTGTGCAGCCCGACTGGTTCGGACTCGGCGATCGCGATCTGGCAACGCACCTGGTTCGTAGCCAGATGCTGCGCGCGGGTTATCCGCTCTCGCAAGTCACCGAGGCATTGTGCGCGCGCTGGCAGCCCGGCGCCCGCCTTTTGCCCGCCAGCGATGACCGCAGTGAAACCCACGTGGTCGTAACGGATCCCGAAGACGCCGACGGCGGCAGACGCGCCATCCACTTTCAGGAGTGGTGGGTGCGCTACCGCGCGCAGATACCCACGCACGGCTTCGCGTTCGTTGGCGCGGACAAGGCGGCGGCCGCTCCCGGCGTGCTCGAGGCCATCGCCGAGGCGGACGTGGTGATGATCGCGCCGTCCAATCCGGTGGTCAGTATCGGTGCCATCCTGGCCGTGCCCGGTATCCGTGGCGCGCTGCGCTCCACCGCCGCGCCTGTCATCGGCTACTCCCCCATCGTCGCAGGTCGCGCCCTGCGCGGCATGGCCGACGAATGCCTCTCGGTGATCGACGTCGAGACCAGCTCGGAGGCCGTCGGCGCGCACTTCGGTGCACGCAGCGGCACCGGGATCCTGGATGGCTGGCTGATCGACGAGGGCGATAACGCGACGGTGGAGGGCGTCGACGTGCGATCCATACCGCTGTTGATGACCGAACCCGGCGTGACCGCCGAGATGGTGCGCAGCGGTCTCGAGCTGGCCGGCATCTCGATGGACGAGCGGTGACCGTCGATCACGGCACGGCCGGGGCCGTCGAGATCCTGCCCATCACGGGGCTTCCCGAATTCCGGCCCGGCGACGACGTGGCGGCGGCGATAGCAGGCGCGGCGCCGTGGCTGCGCGATGCCGACGTGGTGGTGGTCACCAGCAAGGTGCTGTCGAAGAGTGAGGGCAGGATCGTCCCCGCGCCGACCGACCCCGAGGAGCGCGATGCTCTGCGGCGCAGGCTGATCGACGCCGAAGCGGTGCGCGTGCTGGCACGCAAGGGCAAGACGTTGATCACCGAGAACGCGATCGGTCTGGTACAGGCCGCCGCCGGAGTCGACGGGTCCAATGTCGACGCACGCGAACTTGCGCTGCTGCCAACCGATCCCGACGGCAGCGCCGCGACCCTACGAGACCGGTTGCGCGACATGCTCAACGTCACAGTGGGCATCGTGATCACCGACACCATGGGACGCGCCTGGCGCAACGGCCAGACCGACGTGGCGATCGGCGCGGCGGGGCTGGCGGTGCTGCATGGCTATGCCGGCGCCCGCGACGCGCACGGAAATGAACTCGTGGTGACCGAGGTCGCTGTCGCCGACGAGATCGCCGCCGCCGCCGATCTGGTCAAGGGCAAGCTGACCGCGATCCCGGTGGCGGTGGTCCGCGGACTGAACCCGGCCGACGACGGGTCCAACGGCCGCACGCTGGTGCGCGCCGGCGAGGAGGACCTGTTCTGGCTCGGTACCGAGGAGGCACTGGCGCTGGGCCGCACACAGGCGCAGCTGATGCGCCGGTCGGTGCGCAGCTTCGCCGCCGAGCCGGTCGATGAAGCCACCATCGAGGCCGCCATCGGCGAGGCGCTGACCGCACCTGCCCCGCACCACACCCGGCCCGTACGGTTCGTGTGGGTCCGTGACACCGAGAGGCGCCACCGCCTGCTGGACAGGATGAGCCAGAAGTGGCGCGCCGACCTGAGCGGCGACGGCCGACCCACGGACGCCGTGGAGCGTCGCGTCGCACGTGGCCAGATCCTCTATGACGCACCCGAACTCGTCATACCGTTCATGGTGCCCGACGGTGCTCACGACTACCCCGACGCCGAACGGACCGCCGCCGAGCACACCATGTTCACGGTCGCGGTCGGTGCGGCGGTGCAGGCCCTGCTGGTTGCGCTCGCCGTCCGAGACCTGGGCAGCTGCTGGATCGGGTCAACGATATTCGCCGCGGACCTGGTGCGCGCCGAACTCGAGGTCCCCGACGACTGGGAGCCCTTGGGTGCCATCGCGATCGGCCACCCCGCCGAGCCGACCACACCGCGGTCACCGGTCCCCACCGACGGCCTGCTGGTAATCCGATGAGCCTGCACGGGTCGGTGGTCGACACGCTGAGCCGTTGGTCCCCAGCCGATCCGGCACAGGACTCGCTGCGGCACGCCATCATGGCGTTCGTCCTCGCGCGTCCCGATGCCTGCCTGCGGTCGTGCGAACCGGGACACATCACGGCCTCGGCCCTCGTGCTCGACCACACCGCCAGCCGCACCCTGCTGACGCTTCACCCCCGACTCGGCCGCTGGGTGCAGCTCGGCGGGCACTGCGAGGACGGCGATCCCGATATCGCCGCCGCCGCACTGCGGGAGGCGACCGAGGAGTCCGGGATAGCGGGGCTGACCATCGAGGCGATGCCCACCGCGATGCACGTGCACGCGTTGACCTGTTCGCTTGGCGTGCCGACCCGCCACCTCGACATGCAGTTCGTCGTCCATGCGCCGCAAGGCGCAGAGATCACGCGCAGCGACGAGTCACTGGACCTGCGGTGGTGGAGTCTGGACGCGTTACCCGAGGGATCGGACTACGGCCTGACCCAATTGGTCGCCGCCGCACGCCGCGACGTGCGATCTCAGACGTCCGTCGAGTAGCGAATGCCACCGTCGGGAATGGTGACTCCCGGCCACACCCGCGCACCACGCAGCAATTCGCAGCGCGCACCGATGTTGGCGCCGTCGCCGATGACGCCGTCCCGGATCAGGGCGCGCGGCCCGATGCGGGCGCCGAACCCGATGATGGAGCGCTCAATGACGGAGCCGGCCTCGATGCGGGCACCGTCGAAGATCACCGCACCGTCCAGGCGGGCCCCGGGGCCGATCTCCGCTCCGCGCCCGACGACCGTCCCGCCGATGAGAAGGGCGCCGGGGCCGACGGCCGCACCCTCGTGCACCAGCTCCTCGCCGCGGTGTCCGTTGAGCGCGGGTGACGGCGCGATACCGCGCACCAGATCAGCCGAACCGCGGACGAAGTCCTCCGGGGTACCCATATCGCGCCAGTAGGTGGCGTCGACGTAGCCGCAGACCTTGAGACCGTCGGCCAGCAGCGCAGGGAACACCTCGCGCTCGACCGACACCGACCGCCCGGTGGGAATCCGGTCGATCACCTCGCGTCGGAAGACATAGCAGCCGGCGTTGATCTGATCGGTGGGCGGATCCTGCGTCTTCTCCAGGAACGCGGTCACCACGCCATCGGTATCGGTTGGCACACAACCGAATGCGCGTGGATCACCGACGCGAACCAGATGCAGCGTCACGTCAGCCTTGCGTTCGTGGTGGCTGGCCAGCAACGCGTTCAGATCGGCTCCGGACAGTACGTCGCCGTTGAACACCAGCACGGTGTCGTAGCGCAACTTCGGTGCCACGTTCGCGATGCCACCGCCAGTACCGCGCGGGTCCTCCTCGAAGACGTAGTCGATGTCCAGGCCCAGGGCCGATCCGTCGCCGAACTCGGCCTCGAACACCTCGGCCTTGTACGACGTCCCGAGCACGACGTGCTTGACGCCCGCCGCGGCGATACGGCTCAGCAGATGGGTCAAGAACGGCAGACCTGCCGTGGGAAGCATGGGCTTGGGCGCCGAAAGCGTCAGCGGCCGAAGGCGGGTGCCCTGCCCTCCGACCAGGATGACGGCGTCCGTCTGTGCGGGATCTACGGGAGTTGCCACGGTCAACGCAGTCCTTTCGCCAGTTTGCGCCGAGAGTTGCGGACCACCAGACCCGCTCGCACGGCGAGCGCCGACCGGATGCTCCATCGCAACGGCGCCTGCCACCAACCCGGGTGCCGATCGGCCAGGAAAGTGTAGGTGCTGGTGTGATGGGCAGCCAAGTTGCGGGCCGGGTCGCGTCCGGTCGCATGTCCCTTGTCGTGCAATATCTCCGCCGACGGTACGTAGACGTTCGACCAACCCGCCGCGGCGAGACGATCTCCCAGGTCGACGTCCTCCATGTACATGAAGTAGCGCTCGTCGAAGCCCTGCACCTGATCGTAGGCGGCCCGCCGTAGCAAAAGGCACGATCCCGACAGCCAGCCGACAGTGCGTTCGCTGGGCTCGTGTCTTTCCTGGCGGTACGCGGCAGTCCACGGGTTGCGCTTCCAGAACGGACCGACGACGGCGTGCATGCCTCCGCGGATCAGGCTCGGCTGGTGGCGCGCCGATGGATAGACCGTGCCGTCGGGGTCACGGATAAGCGGTCCGAGTGCGCCGGCCTGTGGCCACCTGGCGGCGGCCTCGAGCATCTCGTCGATGCTGTGCGGGCCCCACTGGACGTCGGGATTGGCCACCACGAAGAACTCGGCGTCGCCCGAGTAGGACGGATCGCGCAGATAGGAGTCGACGGCCCTGTTCACCGCGCCGCCGTAGCCGAGGTTCGCGCCGGTCCGCAGGAGTGAAACGTTGGGGTAGCGCTCGAGGGCCGCCTCCGGCGCACCGTCGGTGGACCCGTTGTCGGCCATCACGACGGTGACGGGACGGTCGGTGGCATGCGACAGCGTCGCGAGGAACCGATCGAGGTGCGAGCCCGGCGAGTACGTCACCGTCACCACCACTATCTCGTCGCTCACGCGACAGCCACCATTTCATCGCTCACGCGACAGCCACCATTTCATCGCTCACGCGACAGCCACCATTTCATCGCTCACGCGAAGGCCACCAATTCACCACTCACGGCGTTGAGGGTAGCGGCCCGAATAGGCGTGGACCCAGCGCGTGTCGCGTCGTCGACTCAGCGGGCCAGAACGCCGGCCGTGACCTTCGGCTGCCAGTCCGACGTCAGGAGCGCGCCGAAGTTGGATTCGCGGTCGCCACGGTTGGCCGTGTCGGTGTCTCGGATGCTGTAGATGAACGCCGGACCGCTGTAGGACGTTGCGGCGACCGCGGACAGCACGTCGGTGATCTGCTTGGCCTGTTCTTCCTGGCTGACGCCGTCGGAGTCCTCACTCGTCGGGGCGCCCATCTCGGTGATCCAGATCCGCTTGCCGCCGTCGCCGTTGGCGGCCATCACGTCGTGCATCGCCGCGAGGTCGGAGAACCCGTTCTCCGGGTTGGCGGCCAGACCCGAGGGAAAGACGTAGGGGTGGGCCGCGGCGGCGTCGAAGCTGCCCTTGGCCCCTGCCGCGTACATCTTCTCCATGAACGCCGGTGGAGACTCGTCACCGGGGAGTCTGCTGAGCCCGGCCAGGACGACGGTGCTGTTGGGCTGTGCGGCCTTGATCGCCGGATACGCGGCCTTCACCAGTTCGGTGTAGCGCGGCGCGTTGTGCGGGGTGAAGCCGAAGAACAGCGGCAGGTTCGGTTCGTTCCAGAGCTGCCAGCTCGACACCTTCCCGCCGTACCGGTTGACGACAGCCGTCGAGAAGTCGGCGTAATCGGCGACGTCATTGGGCGGCGCGGTGAAGTACGACCCGCCCGGGCGGGCCCAGTCCGGCGAGAAGGCGATGACGCCGAGGACCTTGAGCCCCCGCGCCGCTGCGGCGTTGATCACCAGGTCGGTCTGACCCCAGTCGTAGCGCCCCTTGGCTGTCTCGATCTTGGTCCACGGGATCAGGACGCGAAGCCAGGTTGCGGAGGTCTTGGCGACCGCATCGAGTTCACGGTTGACGTCGGCAGAGCCCAGCCATGTCATCTGGGCACCGTCCCCGAAGCCGTAGCCCCCTGCCGGGACCGCGGGCGGGGCCGCGTTGGCGCTGGGTGTCACCATCGCCGCCACGAGAATGGCCGCGAAGCCGACCGTGAAGCGCTTGCGGACAGTTGCCGACAGTCGACTCATGCTGACGAACCTACCGGAGTCGGGGCGCGGTGACCGCGACGCTTCAGCTACTCCGACAGCGGCATCGACATGGCGTCTGCCAGCCCCTCACGCCAGTGCCGCAACGGAGTCAGGCCCGCTTCGGTCGACTGTTGCGACCCGAGCGCCGAGTAAGGCGGCCGTGGCGCGGGGCGCGGGTGGCGTTCGCTGTCGACGGGTCGCACACGCTCCGGATCGGCACCGGCGAGTTCGAACACCGCTCGGGCCTGCTCCCAGCGACTCGCCTCACCCAGGTTGGCGGCATGCAACACGGGCTGCCGAATGGTGCCCTCGGCGACCTCGAGCAGGGCCTCGACGAGATCGCCGACGTAGGTGGGCGATCCGATCTGGTCGGCGACCACCTCGATGGTCTCGTCACCCGCCGCCTTTCGCCGCATGGTCGCCACGAAGTCCGAACCGGTGCCCGCGAAGATCCAGGCGGTGCGCACGATGAACGCGTCCGGCATGGCGGTCAGAACCCCGAACTCACCGGCGAGCTTGCTGCGTCCGTAGGCGCTCAGTGGGCCCGTCAGGTCATCGATCTCATAGGGGCGACGAGCCTCATCACCGAAGTCACCGCTGAACACGTAGTCGGTGGAGATGTGCACCAGATCGGCTCCGGCGCGCGCACAGGCATGTGCGACGTTCTCCGCGCCGGTCGCGTTGACAGCCGTCGCCCTGGCCTCGTCACGCTCGGCGTCGTCGACCCTGGTGTAGGCCGCGCAGTTGATCACGACGTCCCCGGCCGAGATGTGACGCTCGACGGCCGTCGCGTCGGTGACGTCGCAGTCGGATGATGAAAGTGCAAGGACCTCGTGGCCGCGGCGACCCGCCTCAGCTGCCAAAACCCGTCCGACGAGTCCTCCTGCACCGGTGATGACCACACGTTGATCCATGTACTCGAGTCTGGCACGCCGGTCGGCGCTAACCACTTCGCGGGCACCTCGCCAGTAGCCTGGGCTGATGTCAGGTCGCATTGCCCGCACCATCGCCGTGGTCACAGCGTCGGTGGTCGTCGTGGGCACCGGCGTCGCCTGGGGCAAGATCCGTTCATTCGAGTCCGGCATCAACCACATCAGCGCGGAGGCGCTCGGCGGTGGCGGCGAGGACGGAGCCATCGACGTCCTGCTGGTCGGTATGGACAGCCGCACCGACGCACACGGCAACCCGCTGTCCCCCGAGGAGTTGGCCACGCTGCGCGCCGGTGACGACGTGGCGACCAATACCGACACCATCATCCTCATCCGAATCCCGAACAACGGTAAGTCCGCGACCGCGATCTCGATTCCCCGCGACTCGTACGTGGCGGCGCCCGGCTTCGGCAAGACGAAGATCAACGGCGTGTTCGGCGCGGTGAAACTCGACGAGATGAAACAGCTCGTCGAGGTCGAGGGTGAGGATCCGGCGACTGCCGAGCCCAAGGCGGTCGAAGCCGGCCGTGAGGCGCTTATCGAGACGGTCGCCGACTTGACCGGGGTGACAGTCGACCACTACGCCGAGATCGGCCTGCTCGGCTTCTCGCTGATCACCGATGCCCTCGGCGGTGTCGACGTGTGCCTGAAGGACCCCGTCTACGAACCACTCTCGGGTGCGGACTTCCCCGCCGGCTGGCAGAAGCTGGACGGCCCCCAGGCGCTGAGCTTCGTCCGCCAGCGTCATGACCTCCCGCGTGGCGATCTCGACCGTGTCACTCGTCAGCAGTCGGTGATGGCCTCGCTCGCCCACCAGGTGATCTCCAGCAAGACGCTGTCCAGCCCGGCCACGCTCAACCGTCTCGAGCAGGCAGTTCAGCGATCGGTGGTGCTCTCGGACGGCTGGAACATCATGGAGTTCGTCGACCAGTTGCAGAAACTGGCGGCGGGCAACGTCGCCTTCGCGACGATTCCCGTTCTGCAGGAGGACGGCTGGAGTGACGACGGCATGCAGAGCGTCGTTCGGGTTGACCCCGATGCGGTGCGCGAGTGGGTGAACGGTCTGCTCAAGGATCAGGACGAGGGCAAGACCGAGGTCATCGCCTACTCGCCGGACAAGACCACGACCGAAGTCGTCAACGACTCCGACATCAACGGCCTGGCCGCCGCGGTGTCGAACATTCTGACCGGCAAGGGTTTCATCGAGGGTCACGTCGGGAACAACGAGGCCGAGCGTGTGCCGACCAGTCAGGTGCAGGCCGCGAAGTCTGACGACCTTGGCGCCCAAGCCGTCTCGAGGGATCTGGGCAACCTGCAGATCGTCGAGAACACCGCGGTGCCCCCCGGAACGGTCCGAGTGGTGCTCGCCGATGACTACACCGGCCCCGGTTCGGGCCTGGGAACCGATGACACCGGCCAGACGGTGGATCAGGCGGCCGGCGAGGCCCCCGTCCAGGCACCTTTGCCATCACCGGTTCTCACCGCCGGATCGGATGATCCTGCGTGCGTGAGCTGACAGTCACCGGCGCGGTCCTCGACCCGCTGCTCGCGTCCAATTCCGCAGCACCGTTCATCACCTACTACGACGACGCGACGGGTGAGCGCATCGAGCTTTCGGCCGCGACGCTGTCGAACTGGGCCGCCAAGACCGGCAACCTGCTGCGCGACGAACTCGGCGCGGGCGCGGGAACCCGTGTCGGACTGGCACTTCCCGCGCACTGGCAGACCGTCGGCGTCCTGTTCGGCATCTGGTACATCGGTGCCGAGGTCGTGTTGGGAGGTGGTGAGTGCGATATCGCCTGCTGCACCGCCGACCGTCTCGACGAGGCCGACGCCGCAGTGGTGCCGGGCGGTGAGGTGGTCGCGTTGTCGCTGGACGCGTTCGGCAAGCCGGTCGAGGGACTGCCCTTCGGCATCACCGACTACGCCACGTCGGTGCGGGTGCACGGTGACGGCATCACCCCGGAGCCGAACCCGGGCCCGGCCCTGGCGGGCCGATCGGTGACCGAGACTCTCGCTGCGGCAACGGCGCACGCCGCGTCGCGCGGCTGGACCGGCACTGATCGTGTGCTGTCCAGCGCCTCATGGGACACCGCTGACGATGTCGTCAACAACATGCTCGCGGTGTTCGCCGCGGGCGCATCACTGGTACAGGTGGCTCATCCCGACGCCGGGCAGCGCGATCGACGCGTGCAGACCGAGAAGGTCACCACCGAGCTGACGTAGTCAGCAGGCGGTCACTTGAGCAGCGCGCGCGACATGACGACGCGCTGAATCTGGTTGGTGCCCTCGTAGATCTGGGTGATCTTGGCATCACGCATGTAGCGCTCGACCGGGAAGTCCACGGTGTAGCCGTAGCCGCCGAACAGCTGGACGGCGTTGGTGGTCACCTCCATCGCGACATCGGAGGCGAAGCACTTCGATGCCGAGGAGATGAAGCCGAGGTCGGGTTCCCCGCGTTCAGCGCGCGCCGCCGCCGAGTAGACCATCAGGCGAGCGGCCTCGATCTTCATCGCCATGTCGGCCAACATGAACTGCGTGTTCTGAAAGTCGCTGATCGCCTTGCGGAACTGCTTGCGCTCCTTGGTGTAGGCGATCGCCGCATCCAACGCGCCCTGGGCGATGCCAACGGCCTGCGCGCCGATGGTCGGACGGGTGTGGTCCAACGTCGCCAGCGCGGTCTTGAAGCCCGTACCCGGGTCGCCGATGATGCGGTCACCGGGGATCCGGCAGTCCTCGAAGTACAGCTCGGTGGTCGGCGATCCCTTGATGCCCAGCTTGCGTTCCTTGGGCCCGACACTGAAGCCGGGGTCATCCTCGTGCACGACGAACGCCGAGATGCCGTTGGCGCCCTTGTCGGGGTCGGTGACGGCCATGACGGTGTACCACTGTGAGTGACCGCCGTTGGAGATCCAGCACTTCGAGCCGTTGAGCACCCACTCGTCGCCGTCGGCCTTGGCCCGCGTGCGCATCGCAGCGGCGTCACTACCGGCCTCGCGCTCGGACAGCGCGTACGACGCTGAGGCCTCACCCGCGCCGATCGAGGGCAGCACCTGCTGCTTGAGTTCCTCCGAGCCGCGCAGCAGCAGACCCATCGTGCCCAGCTTGTTGCAGATCGGGATCAGCGACGAGGAGGCACAGACCCGGGCCACCTCCTCGATGACGATGCAGGCCGCGATGGAGTCGCCACCCTGGCCGCCGTACTCCTCGGGGATGTGGATCGCCGAGAAACCCGATGAGTTCAGCGCCGCGAGCGCCTCGTCGGTGTAGCGGGCCTTCTCATCGACATCGGCCGCATACGGCGCGATCTCCTTCTCGCACAGGGAGCGCAAAACGCTGCGCAACTCGTTGTGCTCGTCGGACAACTTGAAGACGTCGAAGGACGGATTGCCAATCGCCATGCGTGAACTCCTAGCTACTCGTCAGTAACTTTACCCTCTGCGCCGGGCGCACCGAGCAAGCGGTCGCGCAGAGCAGCGTCCTTCTGCAACACCATCGCCTCAAGGTCGGCCTGGAAGCGTTCCATGCGCTCGCGCAGGCCCGCATCCGCTGAGCCGAGGATCCGCACGGCCAGCAGGCCTGCGTTGCGTGCGCCACCGATCGACACCGTCGCGACCGGAACGCCCGCGGGCATCTGCACGATCGACAGCAGCGAGTCCATCCCGTCCAGGCGCGCCAGCGGCACCGGAACGCCGATCACGGGCAGGGGCGTCGCGGAGGCGACCATGCCCGGCAGGTGGGCCGCGCCGCCGGCTCCGGCGATGATGACCTCGATACCCCGCGCCGCGGCGCCGCGCGCGTAGTCGAGCATCCGTCCGGGTGTGCGGTGCGCGGACACCACGCCGACCTCGAAGGGCACCTCGAACTCGGCGAGCGCGGTGACGGCGTCCTCCATGACCGACCAGTCACTGTCGCTGCCCATGATCACGCCGACGCGCGCCTTACTCACCATGCGGGTCCCATCCATCCGTCCATATGCCGTGTGACAACCAGTGCGCGGCGCGGGTCGCCCGCTCCCGCACGTCGGCCACATACGCCTCGTCGTCCAGGGCGCCGTGCGCCCCACCGAGGATATTCACGTGGCCGATCTTGCGGCCCGGGCGCTCCGACTTGCCATACAGATGCACCTTCGCGTCGGGAATCCGTGCGAAGAGGTGATGCAGCCGCTCGTCCATGGCCATCGTCGGCGCCTGCGGCGCACCCAGGACATTGGCCATCACGGTCACCGGCGCGATCGGCCCGGTGGTGCCCAGCGGGTAGTCCAGGACCGCCCGCAGATGCTGCTCGAACTGGCTGGTGCCTGCGCCGTCCATCGTCCAGTGACCGGAGTTGTGCGGTCGCATCGCGAGTTCGTTGACGAGCAGCCCGCCATCGGTCGTCTCGAACAGTTCCACCGCGAGCACGCCGACGACACCGAGTTCACCCGCCAGCCGCAGACCCAGCTGCTCCGCAGCGGCAGCCAGATCTCCGGTGAGGTCCGGTGCGGGTGCGATGACCTCGACGCAGATGCCGTCGCGCTGGACGGTCTGCACCACCGGCCAGGCCGCCCCCTGCCCGAACGGCGACCGGGCAACGAGCGCGGACAGCTCGCGCCGCATGTCCACCCGTTCCTCGACCAGCACGGGCGCACCGTCGGCGAGGTAGCGCTGCGCGGTCTCCCGCGCCTCGGCGAGATCCTTGGCCAGGGTGACCCCTCGGCCGTCGTAACCGCCGCGGGCGGTCTTGACCACGATGGGGCCGCCGACACGGGCAGCGAACGCGTCCACGTCAGCGGGATCGGTGACCTCCGCGAAGCGCGGTATCGGCGCTCCGAGCTCCTCCAACCTCCTGCGCATGACGAGCTTGTCCTGGGCGTGCATCAGCGCCTGTGGCGCCGGGGCAACGTTGACGCCCTCGGCAACCAGAATGTCGAGCAGGTCGGTCGGGACGTGCTCGTGGTCGAACGTCAGAGCCGCGGTACCGGCGGCGGCCCGCCGCAGCGCCTCGAGATCGGTATGGGCGCCGATCACCACGTCGGGGCTGACTTGAGCCGCGGGGTCACCGGGTGTGGCGGCCAGCACCCGCAGGGTCTGGCCGAGTGCAATAGCGGCCTGATGGGTCATCCTGGCCAGCTGGCCGCCACCGATCATCGCCACGACAGGGGGTGCGCTCACGGTGCCAATGGTGTCACGCCCTCAACGGCAATCCTGACGGCCTGTTGGACGGTCCGTTGCACGGCCTGCTGTATAGGCCGCGACCTGCACGGGTACACGTCGGGCACGTGATTTCCGTACACTCACCATTTGTGTCTTTCGCTGATGCCACCATTGCGCGGCTACCCCGCGTGATCCGGCCATTCGCCGAGCGGCACCATGAACTCATCAAGTTCGCGATCGTCGGTGGGACGACGTTCATCATCGACTCCGCGATCTTCTTCACGCTCAAGCTCACCATCCTCGAGCCCAAGCCCGTCACGGCCAAGATCATCGCGGGCGTCGTCGCCGTGATCGCGTCCTACATCCTGAATCGGGAATGGAGCTTCCGCGACCGCGGCGGCCGCGAGCGGCATCACGAGGCGCTGCTGTTCTTCGGGGTCAGCGGTGTCGGGGTGGTGCTGGCCATGGCCCCGCTGTACTTCTCCAGCTACGTTCTCGGGCTACGGGTGCCCGAGGTGTCGCTCACGGTCGAGAACATCGCCGACTTCATCTCGGCGTACATCATCGGCAATCTGCTGCAGATGGCGTTCCGGTTCTGGGCGTTTCGCCGTTGGGTGTTCCCCGACGAGTTCGGCCGCGCTCCGGACAAGGCCATCGAGGCGACGATGACGGCCGGCGGTATCGCCGAGGTTCTCGAGGACGACTTCGAGCGCCACCATCAGCTGGGCAAATCGGCTGGCACGCAGAACGGCAAGGTGACTCCGCTCCGGCCGCACGTGCGACGTGATCAGCTGGGCGACTCCTCCGAGCCGAGGGTGTCGAAGACTTCGTGATACAGCAGTGAGTGAACCTGTTCCACGCGGGGGATGTCGTGGAACTCAAGGGGATCCTGAGCTGCTGACTCGATGATCAAGGTGCCGGTGCGCACCATCCGGTCGAGCAGTCCGTGGCGGAACTCGACACTGTTGATCCGCGCCAGGGGGATGTCGATGCCGGCCCGGGTCAGCAGGCCGTGACGGAACATCACCCGCCGATCGGTGATGACGAAATGGGTTGTCCGCCAGTTGAGGAACGGCCACACGGTGAGCCAACCCACGACGATCAGCCAGATCACGCCGATGACGATCATGACGATGTTCTTGGCCATCTGGTCCCAGGCGGTGTTGTTCACCACAGCTGCGCCGAACGCCGCGAGGGCCGTCACCAGCAGCAGGATGAGCACGGGACCGATCAGCCGCTTCCAGTGCGGATGGCGGTGCAGCACGACGCGTTCGTCGGCCGCCAACACGTTGTCCGGGTATCCCACGGTGTGACAGTACCCAGCGCGCGGCGCTACACGGGTCGAAGATGCACGATGTCACCCGCCGAGACGACGGCGACGTCACTGCCGGTGTCGATGCGCAGCCTGCCCTGCTCGTCGACCGCGAGCGCGTCGCCGACCACCTCACGGTCCCCGGGCATCGTCGCGCGCACGCGTGCACCGATCGTGAGGCTGCGGGCGGTGTACTCCTCGAGGAGTCGGGCGTCGGCTCCCCCGGTCGTGCGCAGCGCATCGATGCGGCGCGCCATGTGCGCCAGCAGAGCACCGACCAGTGCCGCGCGGTCGCGGTCGTGCGCGCCGAGCACCTGAAGGGATGTCGCCGCCGGGTCAGGCAGCTCGTCGGCGTCGAGCGACACATTGAGGCCAACGCCGACGACGATCACCGACGCGGGCGAGGCCACCTCCGCGAGAATGCCCGCGAGTTTCTGCCGATCGGGGCCGGCCAGGACGTCGTTGGGCCACTTCAAGCCCGCCGTGACGCCCGCGACCTCGGCGACGGCGTCGACGACGGCCAGTCCCGTCACCAGCGGCACCCACCCCCACGCACCGGCCGGTATGTCGGTGGTCGGCACGCCCATCGACATGGCGATCTGCGCACGGGGCACGCCCGCCCAGGTGCGGCCGTTGCGGCCACGGCCCGCGGTCTGGTGCTCGGCGATCAACACCGCTCCCGCGATGTCCTCACCCGCGGATGCGCGTGCGATCAGGTCGGCGTTGGTCGATCCGGCTTCGGCGATCACGTCGAGGCGGCGCCACATCGGACCCGGTATCGCGCAGGCGGTTTTCAGTGCGGTCTCGTCCAGCGCGATGCGATCTAACTCGTGGGCCATGTCACTAGCCTAGGACGCGTGGAAATAGGAATGTAAACAAGATCAAATTGACGTTTCTGGACGCCATTTGCGAAGAAATCCAGCGTCTATCCGCATCGGGACGCCGATAGCGTTGCTGGAAATTTGCTGTCAGTAGGCGCCAGAGCCGGTCGCCACCGTACGGACGGTCTTCACCGCGATCAGCACGTCGTTGGTGATCGACCAGTTCTCGACGTATGACAGGTCCAGGCGGACCGAGTCCTCCCACGACAGATCCGAACGTCCGCTCACCTGCCAGAGCCCGGTGATACCCGGCAGGACCAGAAGCCTGCGGCGGACCTGATCGTTGTAGGTGTCGACCTCGCGGCGCAGCGGCGGCCGGGGGCCGACAACACTCATATCGCGGTGCAGCACGTTGAAGAACTGCGGCAGTTCATCGATGCTGTACTTGCGCAGGAGCCTGCCGACCGCGGTGACGCGGGGGTCGTCCTTGACCTTGAACAGCACGCCACCGACGCTGTCGTTGGCGCTGCGCAGGCTGTCGACCTGCTTGTCGGCGCCGTCCACCATCGTGCGGAACTTGATCATCTGGAATGGCTTGCCGTCGAGGCCGATCCGCTCGGACCGGTAGAACACCGGGCCGCGGCTGGTGAGCTTGATGGCGATCGCGGAGGCGAGCATGACAGGCAGCGCGCAGAGCAGGACACCAACCGAGACGACGTAGTCGAACGCCAGCTTCTGCACCTTCTTGGTTCCGCTGTACTGAGGCTTCTCGACGTGAATCAGGGGCAGGCCTGCCACCGGACGCATGGTCAGACGCGGACCGGCGACGTCGACGACGCCCGGGGTGACCACCAGATCGACGCCGAGTTTGTGCAGATTCCAAGACATCTCGCGAACACCCTCGGGACCGAGATGGTCGGTGGTGGTCAGCGCGACGGTGTCGGCATTGGTCTTGAGGATGGCGTCGTGCACCTTGCCCTCGTCACCGAGCACCGGCAGTGTGCCGACACCGGGGATGTCGATGCTGCCGCCCGAGGTGTGCCCGGTGAGGCACACGCCCACGACCGAGTAGCCATATCCCCAGCCCCGGGTCAGGGACTGGACGAGGCTGCGGACCGCCCTGATGTCACCGACGGCCAGAACCGTGACGACGCAGCGCCCACGACGGCGCTGCCTGGCGAGGTAACTCCTGCAGACGTTGCGGCCCACCAGCAGCGCCGCGAGTCCGAGCGGGAAGGCCACGGCGAGGTATCCACGCGCGTACTCGGGCCGGAAGATCATCAGGGCGACCGCGACGACGCCGATGGTCGCCAGCGTCGCGGAGACCACCCGCCGATACTCCTCGACGCCGGCGCCGACGATGCGCGGCGATCGGGTGCGGTAGGCCGCGAGCAGTGCGAGCCAGATGGCGGCGACGAACATCGACAAGATGAGGAAGTAGATCGACGCCGGGTCCCCCGCGGTGATCGGTCGACCAAGGCGCACCATCTGCGCACAGGCCAGCGAAACGCTGACCACAATCACGTCACTGAGGACCAACGCGAGGACGTACCGTCGCTGCCACTGCAGTCCGGCCGGGGTGTTAACCGCGCTCAACGGTGTCCGGGCGGGAGCGAAAATCTCGTCTGCCACCGACAAGAGTCGCCACACCTCCTGTTTGCTGGAAGATAGTAATCGTTAGCTGGCCCCCGAGCCAGGTAACACTATGACACTGTTTGCCAGACAACGCCACATATTCAGTGAATCGCCTGGTCAAGAACATTCGCCCTGCACGACCGCTTTCGCGAGTCCAGCCCATTGGTATGTAAAAATGTATTCCCACCCGAGTAGCGACAAGTGATAGCGCCGCGGTACCGCGACCATGACCGCCGCGCCCGGTTCGGCAGAGAAACACTGGCGAAAAACCAGCCTGGCCCGCGGTAGGTGATAGCGCCAGCTGATGACCATGATGTTCGACCAGCCGCGCTCCTGCGCCAGCCGCCGCATCAGGATCGCCTCCCCACGGGTGGTCATCGGATCGGGACGCTCGCAGATCACCTCGATGTCGGGTGACTCCCGACATGCCCGGGCCATCACGGGGTCTCCCGCGCGGTAGGGATTGGACATCACGACGGTTGGCGCCCATCCGGCGCGCGCGAGGTTCAGCGCGTACTGCTCTCGACCGTCGTGCTCACCACCGAGCACGATGATGGCGTCCACCCGCTGCAACTCGTCGACCTTGGCGTTCGCGAACAGCACATAACCGCTGATCCCCATGTCGACCAGCAGGACGATGAGCACCACGACGAGGGCTTGCACCGTTGTGAGGCATCGCCTAAGCCGCGACATGCTCCGCCTGACTAGGGGCACTCATTGACCACGGGTCTGCCGGCGAATCGCTCGACGATCCACGTCAGCGCCTCGCCGAAGTCGATGTCGCCGTGCCCCTTTCCGGATTGAAGATCCCATTCGACCGTGCCGCCGAGCGCGCACGCCCGCGCGATCGCATCGGTTGTCCACTGCGCGTCGATCAGGGTGTCGGCACTGCCGTAGACGACGTACATCGGCGCCGAGAGCGGCTCTTTCGGTAACGCCCACCGTGCCAGCGGCTCGCGCAGTCGGGCCGCGGCCTCTCCGGTGACCGGCTTGATGTCGGCGGGCGCCAGCCGTGCAGACGCCGCCGGCCGTTGTTCGACAAGTGTTCCCGCACAGGCGGTCAGCACGTCCCAGGACTGCGCGACCCCGCCGCGTCGGTAGTCGTCGCGGTTCACGTCGGGGAAGCGGCGCGCCAGCGATTCGACCACGAGCGTGAACGCCAGACGCTGGTCTTGGGTCAGGGTGCCGACCGCGGCCTTGTCGACCAGGCCGCTGACATCGGCGGCGGGTGCCAGCGCCACCGCGCCGACGAGATCGAGTTCCGGCGCGTACTCGCGAGCCTGCTCGTCGGCCGCCCACGCCGCGCCCCCACCCTGGGAGTGTCCCAGTGCCGCCCACTTATTCGACACGTTCTTGAACGTGTGCCCCAGCGCGCGGACGGCGTCGATCATGTTGAACCCGGCCGTGCGCGCGTCGGTGTAGGGATGCACACCGGGCGCACCCAGCCCCTCGTAGTCCGGCATCACCACGGCAAAACCCTTGCCGGTCAACCCCGCAACGACAGGCGATGTACCCATCAGGGAACTCGACAACGACGGCCCGCACGGTTCGTCGATGCCCGTGGTTCCATGACCGAAGGCGACGATCGGCCAGCCACCCGACGGCGGCGGTCCCAGGGGGACGAACACCGCACCGGACACCACGGTCGGCGACCCGTCGTCCCCCGACGTGGACCGGTACGTCACACGCGCCGACTGCTGACGCATTCCCTCGACGGTGGCCGCGAGGTCCGGCATCGTGACGGCGGAGACCAGCGCGCCGGGGCCCGTTCCGGTGAGGTCGGCATGCGCGATCGGAACTGCCTGCGCACCCGATCTCGACAGCAGGCCGATCACCTCGTTCGCGGCCTTCCACGACACCGGCAGGGAAACACCGAGCGCGATGATCCCGACCGCAGTGGTGAGTGTCAGCAACACCCTCCGCAGCGTTTTGCGCATCAATCCCATCCCCTAGATATCGCCCCGACCCTACTGCTGCGGTCCGATGAACGCCGGGCAGTCATTGCGCGCCGGGTCACCAGCAAACCGCTGATTGATCCAGGGAAAGGCCGTCCCGCCGTCGACGTCGGCGTGGCCGCGGTCGGGCTGCAGCTCGATCGCGATGATGTCACCGCGCCGGCACGCCGCGTCGATGGCGCGGTCGGTCCACACCGGCGGCACCAGTTGATCCTGGCCGCCGTAGACAATCAGCAGCGGAGCCGTTGCGGGCGCCTTCGGCAGGGACATCGCCTGAAGCCGGACTCGAAGCCGATCGACCGCTGCCTGGTCGGTGGGGCGCACGTCGTCATTCGACACCTGGTTGGCGAGTTCGTCGCGCTCCCGCACCTGCGGGCCCTTGCACGCCATGAGGACATCCCATTGGTCCTTGGCCAAACCGTGCCGGTAGTCGTCGAGCCTGAAGTCGGCCGACTCGTCGGACAGCGCGCCAAGGACCTGCAACAAGACCATCCGTTGCTCAGTGGTGAGCGTTCCATCCACGGCCGCGTCGACGAAACCGTCGATGGCCAGGGGCGCCGAGTAGCTGGCCGAGCCGACCAGTTCCAGCTCCGGCGCGTACTGGGCGGCCAGTTCATTGGCGGCCCAGGCCGCCTGGCCGCCTTGGGATCCGCCGAACGCGGCCCACCGGCCGGACGCGGCGGGCACCAGTTTGCGTGCGGCGCGTACGGAGTCGATCAGGTTGTAGCCCTCGGTGGTGGCGTCCAGGTAGGGGTGGTGGCTGCCATCGACACCGAGCCCCTGGTAGTCGGACACGGCCACGACGTAGCCGGCCTTGACCAGACCCGTGACGGTCGTCGACATGCCCAGCAGCATGGGGTCCAGCGACGGCGCGCACTCCGGGCGCGTGCCGGTGGTCGGGTGACCGTAGGCGATCACCGGCCATCCCCCCTCAGGTGCGGTACCCGCCGGGGCGAACACCGTTCCGGACACCTCCCTGATACTGCCGTCGATACCGGATGTCGACAGATAGGTGATCCGGGCCGCGACGGACGCTGCCGTGCTGAGCCGGCGATCGAGGGTCGGCATGGTGCTGGCCGACAGCAGCGAGCCCGCGACGTCGCCGCCCAGCTGGCCCGGCAGCGCCACACCTGCGGCGGCGCCGGCCTCGGGTGCCTCGGCCGGCGCACTCTGACCACACCCCGTCGCAACGATGACGACGGCGAACGAACTCGCGAGTAGTAGGCGAAGGCGCATCGGCAGACCTCTCCCCTCAGTTCCCTGTGATTCCCTGGGCGTCGGCCCGGTAGCGGGCGAGGGACTCAGAACACATCCCGTGGTAGGCCGACCACATCCGGTCGGCCAGTTCGCGCAGACCGGCGGCGCTGTAGTGCCGGTCCGTCTCACTGTTGAACGCGGACCGCGGCCCGGGAACGAAGACGGTGCGGTGCAATCGATTCGGGGTGTCACGGTGCACGGCGTCGATCCCGTCGTAGGGTTTGCCGCTGCGCTCCATCTCCTCGGGCACCATCTGACCGAGCACTATGGGCGTGTCGGCGCCGTAGCGCGTCCGCAGATCGGCGATGAGACCATCGAGCTTGCCCTGGTAGGTGGTGGGTGGCATCAGCGGCACGTCGGTCTCGCCCTGGTGCCACAGGACCGCGGCCACCTCACTGCCCGGGAACCTGGCCAGCGCGGCGTCAATGGCGGCCACGGCCTGCCGGTACAGATTGACCCGTGTCGAGCGGTCCTCGCCGTCCCAGGTGTAGCCGTTCTTGGGGGTGAACGACGTGTCACCACGCGCCCCCGGGATCAGCAGCACCGACCTGGAGGTCTCATCTGCCAGCCGCTTGGCGAACGTGACACCGAACCCGACTCGCCCAGCCGGGATTTCGTGGAAGAGGGGGTCGACGCCGAGGACCGCTGTGCCCTTGGACGGCCCGCTCATCGCCCATTGGTGGACCGCGGGATGCGCCCGGTCGAGACCCTCGGGATCCAGGCCAAGCCCCATGCCGAAGGCGTTGGACTGCCCCAGGATCGGTACCACCAGGTAGGGCTGCGCCGGCTCGTCCACTGCGATACCGGGTTTGGCGATCCGACGCTTGACGGTGCACTTGGCCTCGATGAGCAACCGCCGCCAGATAGAGCTGTCCCCATCGGGATTTCTACGGGCATTCATTGACAACCGGCCTCCCCTTGAATCGATCGTCGAGCCAGCGCAGTCCGTCCGTCCACTCCACGTCGCCGTGCCCGGCGGCTGGATCCTCTTGCCAGTTCACCACTCCGCCAAGGGCGCAGGCTCGCTCGATCGCGGCTACGGTCCACTCCGGGTCGATGAACGTGTCCCGCCCGCCGAACCCGATGTACAGCGGCGCCGACAGCGGGCGCTGGGGCAGCGCCCACGCCAGCAGGTAGGCGCGCAGGACGTCGGCCGCCTCGGGTGTGCTGGGTGTGAAGTCATTGGGCCCGAGCTCCCTGGTCGCGCTCGCCCGTGCGTGCACATCGGCGCCACCGCACGCCGACAACACATCCCAGTAGCGCGTCGCCGCGCCGTGCCGGTAGTCGTCGAGGTTCAGGTCGGGATGCAGTCGGGCCAGTGAGTACAGGATGCCCTGCAGCACGGGTCCCTGATCCGGCGTCAGGGTGCCCGCGATGGCCTTGTCCACCAGCCCGGTGACATCGGCGGCGGGTGACATCCCGACGGCACCGACCATATCGAGTTCCGGCGCGTAGATCGCGGCCTGCTCATTGGCCGCCCACGCGGCTCCCCCACCCTGGGAACCCCCCATCGCGGCCCACCGGTCGGACACTCCGTCGAAGGTTCGTCGCAGGGCCCGCACTGCGTCGATCATGTTGAGACCGGCCGTCTTCGCGTCGCTGTAGGGATGAATGCCCTCCGACCCGAGGCCCTGGTAGTCGGCCATCGCGACCGCGTAGCCGAGGTTGATGAAGCCCTGCACGGCCTCGACCTGACCCAGCAGCGTCACCGACAGCGACGGACCACAGCGCTCCTGCCAGCCCAGCGTGCCGTGGCCGAACGAGACGATCGGCCATCCTCCGGCCGGCGGGGTGCCCATCGGTGTGAACACGGTCCCCGACACCACGGTGGGCGCGCCGTCGTCACCCGAGGTGGACCGGTACAGCACCCGGGCCGAGCGAATCGACCGGCCGAAGTTCGTGCGATCGAAGTCGGCCATCTTGACCGCGCTCACCAATGTGCCAGGTCCGTCACCCGAAAGATCAGCGGACGCAATCGGTTCCGGCGCCGGTGCATCGCCAGCTCGGTCCACCCCGGCGCGACCGGTCAGCAGGACTGCCGCCGTGGCGACGATGGCGACGATGACGAGCGGCACCGCGATCAGGAGAGGCTTGCGACGCGTCACCGGCCACCTGACCCGTTGGCGCCCGCCGTCATTCCTCGTACCACTGCTTGGGACTCAGCTGCAGAACCGGCCCGTCGGCCAACGTGCAGGAACTCTTCGCCTCGACCCCGGCGAAGCGCTGGTTGACCCAGTTCAGGGCGGCCCCACCGTCGATATCGTCGTGGCCGCGTCCGGGAACCAGATACGCCTCGACGACACCACCCAACTCGCAGGCCCGCCGGACGGCCTCACTCGTCCACTGCGGTGCGACAACCTTGTCCAACTCGCCGAACAGAACCAGCAGCGGCGCGGCGGCCCTGGTCTTCGGCAGGCTCATCTGGCCGAGGTAGTCGCGGAGGCGATTGGTCGCATCCTGACTGGACGGGCGAAGATCATCGGGCGTCACCTTGGTGGTGATCTCCGTCCGCTGCGCGACGAGCGGACCGGCGCACGCCGACAGGACATCCCACTTCTGCGCGACGATCCCCCGCCGGTAGTCGTCGAGGTCCAAGTCGGGATGTTCGGCCGCCAGGGCCACCAGCACCCACTGCAGCGCAGAGGCCTGCTCCATGGTGAGTTCACCCGCGGCGGCCTGATCCGCGAGGCCCACGACGTTGGCGGCCGGCGAGACGCTTGCCGATCCGACCAACTCCATACCCTGCCCGTAGTCTCCCGCCAACTCATTGGCGGCCCACGCGGCCTGGCCACCCTGTGAGGAGCCGAACGCTAACCAGCGGTCGGATGCGCTGGGGACCAGCTTCCTGGCCGCCCGGACGCTGTCGATCATGTTGTAGCCGACGGTCGTGGAGTCCAGGTACGGGTGATAGGTCCCGTCGAGGCCAAGGCCCTGATAGTCCGGCATCGTGACCAGGAACCCGGCGTTGACCAGGGTGACGACGGCCTCGGAGGCGCCGAGGAGGTTCGGCCACAGCGAGGGCCCGCAGTCGTGTTGCACACCCGTGGTGCCGTGCCCCATCGCGACGATGGGCCACCCTCCATCGGGCGGGTTGCCCTTGGGCACGAACACCGATCCCGACACCCGTTGGGCGCTGCCGTCGATACCGGATTTCGACTCGTACTCGATGCGTGCTGCCACCGACGTCACCTTGAGCACACGGCGATCGACCGTGGCCAGCGTTTCGGCCAGCTTCAGCGTTCCACCGCCGGAACCGGTGAAGTCACCCTCGAGCGGCACACCCGACATGCTCGATACGTCGGTGGCCGGCGGCGCCGGCGTCATAGTGCGCTGTCCGCAGCCGCCGAGCAGCGGGACGCACACGATGATCACCGCGAGGATGCCGATGGCGGCTCTGGCCCTGCTCACGGCGCGTCCTCCGACCTCTCGCCGACGGTGGAACCGGTTGCGAGGTAGCCGATCTGGTCGCGATCGAGGATCCTGTCGCGTCCCGCCCCAAGCGCGAGAACCGCCAGAGCGCTCAGCACCAGACCCAGTGCGGCGCCTGTCCCGGCATCCCTCCACCAGGGGCGGGGGACCTCGGGTGCGGACTTGGCGTCATCGATCAGCAAAAGCGCGGGGCCGGCTGCGGAGTCGTGCCACTCCAGCTCCTCCGATGCCGCGATGAGATTGGCCGTCACGGAGTTCGCGACGGCAACGGTGCCATCGGGGTCGCCGCCGGTGACCGTGACGCCCATCAGCACGGAGACCGGGAAATTGAACCGCGAGAGAGTGTCTGGCACCGACCGGACGGATATCCGCTCGGCCAACTCGGCGGGGGTCTCCTGCAGACCGAGTTCGTCGATGGTCCGCAGTGTCACGATCGAGGATGTGGCCAGCGCGGCGTAGGTCTGAGCCCGCACGCTGGCCCCGCGGTTACCCTCGTAGGCCGCGTGCGTCTGCGCGTCCCCGGGCACGACGGCGAACACCTGCGTCGACGCGGCGTAGACCGGGTCCACCAGGAACACTCCGGCTGCGGCGGCGGCACCCGCGGAAAGGCCAGTCGCACACAGAATCACCAGCCAGCTGCGGACGAGCATGCGCCAGTAGTCGCGCACGCGCGGGACGCCGACCGGCGGCCTCACGCCTGGCCCGTGCAGGAGTTGGGGATGGCCTGGCCCGACAGCCGGTCCCGCAGCCACGGCAGCCCGTAGGTACTGTCCAGGTCGCTGTGGCCCTGGCCGATGCTCTTCTCGATCTGGATGTGATCGCCCTGCGCACACGCCCGGGAGACGGCCTGCTCGAACCAGGGCAGGTCGACGAGCGTGTCCTCGGTCCCGTACACCACCATCATCGGCGTGGTCAGCTTCTGCTGGGGTAAAGCCATCTCCGCCAACAGATCCCGCAGGCGGTCTCTGTCCGCCGGCGCCTCCGGCCGCAGGTCCGCGTTCGTCATCTTGGAGCGCACCCGCAGAATGTCGTCCAGGTCCGGAGGCAGGCAGTCCAGCAGCGCGTCCCAGTTCTGCGCCGTGTAGCCGCGCCGATAGCGGTCGAGGTCCAGATCGGGATGCGACCACGCCAACGACTGCAGCACGAACACCATCGCCACGCGCTGATCCGCGGTCATGGTGCCGTTCCACGCCGCATCCGCCAGTCCGGCCATATCCGCGGCCGGTGCCATCGACAGCGTTCCCATCAGGTCCAGTCCCCTGCCGTACTCGCCGGCTCGGTCGGCTGCGGCCCATGCGGCCATACCGCCCAGCGAGTGACCGAACGCCACCCACTGCGTGCTGATGTCTGCGCCCACCCGACGCAGCGCGCGTACGGCGTCGATCATGTTGTTGCCGAACGTCTTCCCGTCAAGGAACGGGTGATAGAAGCCTGGCACGCCCAAACCCTGGTAGTCGGTCATCGTGACGGCGAAGCCGTTGAGGATCATCGCCTGCATCATGAAACCGTTGCCGGGAAGCGTCGGGAAACGGCTTGGCGCGCATTTGTTCAGGACGCCGGTGGTGCCGTGACCGAAGGATATGACGGGCCACCCGCCCTTGGGTGGTGTTCCCGGCGGGACCGCCACGACACCGGACACCTCCGTGGGGGCGTCATCGATACCGGATGTGGAGCGGTAGACGATGCGGGCGTACGTCGCGTCGGCGTCCTCGAGTTCCTCGCTGCCGTGCATCACCTCGATTGACACCAGCGAGCCCGGTCCGTCATCGGTGAGATCCGGGGGGCCGAGCGTGGCGGCACCGTCGAACAGGGGCGCGAACGTCTTCACAGCGGGAGCCTGCACCGGCGGTGCGGCCGCCTCGGGTGTGGCGGACGTGCATCCTCCGACGAGGGTCGCGGCCACTACCGCGCAGGACACCATCCGCCAGGCCACCAGGTCACAGACCTTCGCGCTTGGCACCGGACATCCGGTGCGCCCCCGCCTGATTGGTGGATCCGGCCTGGTTGACGGATTCCGTGGTGTCCCCGGCAGCGTCGTCACCCGCTTGCCGCGTCTCGGCGGCGGCGGGCTTCGGCGCGGCGCTCGGGGCCTTCGCCTCTGACTTCGCCTCGGTCTGCGCCGGCTTCGACAGTTCGCGTCGATGTCCGGGCTCGCAGGTGACGACCGTCCCGAGCAGACCGGCGTTGGCCGCGTCGAGCACCTGCAGCGCCGCACGCAGCGGTTTGGTCTTGGTGTGTCCGATGCGGGCGAGCACGATGGCGCCGTCGCCCAGCGCTGCCACCGCGGCGCCGTCCGAACACGTCGTCAGCGGCGGGGTGTCGATCACCACGTAGTCATACGCACCGCGCAGTGAGTCGATCAGCCGCGGCGCGTTCTCATCGCCCCACAGCTGCCGTCGGGTGGCAGGTGAGGGGCCGGCGGGCAGCAGCGCGAACGCATTACCGCCCGGGGAGTTGATGACGGCCTCGGCGACGTCGTGGTCGCCGGCCAGTGCCGTGCCAAGGCCGCGCTGGCCGGCGCGGGTCCGATCGGCCTCGGTCAGCGCGAGTGCGTCGGCGAGTGTGGGATTGAGCAGATCACCGTCGACGAGGAGGACCGAGCGACCGGCCTCGGCGAACGTGGCGGCGAGGTCGATCGCGGTGGTCGACCGACCGTCACCCCGCGAGGGGCTGGTGACCGCGATGACCCTGGGCCGTTGCCCAGCCGGTGTGCGAGCGAACTGGAGGTTGGTCCGCAGTTCCCGCAGCCGCTCAGCGGCCAGCCCGCCGGCCTGGAGGTCTGCCACCGCGACGTCGGGCCGCTGCGGGTACTCGACGAGGTTTCCCAGCGACTGCGTGCGGGCGATGGCGTCGATCGAGTCGCGGGCGCGTAGCCGCGAGTCGCTGGCGGCGAGTAGCGCGGCCAGGAGCAGTCCGACCACCAGACCACCCGCGAAGCCGAGGCCGACGGTGGTCAGCAAACCCATTCCGGCCGGCGCTGTCGGGTAGTTCGCGTCGTCGAGCAGGATCGCGCCAGCGGCGGGCGTCCCCCCGCGACGTGAGGTTTCGAGTTCGCTGACCAGCTGCACGAGTTGATCGGCGACGGCGTTGGCGTACGTCTGCGCCAGACCGGGGTCCGGATCGGTGACAGTGATGTCCAGGAGAACGGTCTTGGGCAGCGGAGCCGCGGTGATCTTCGACCGCAGTTCGTCCGGGGCGATGGGCATCTTCAGCTGGTCGACGGCGCGGGCCGCGACCTGCTCACTAGTGGCCAGTCCGGCGTAGGAAACCACGCGCTCCTGCGAGAACAGGTTGTTCTGGTAGGCATCGCCCACCGAGGTCCCGCTCTGCGTCGTGACGAACAGACGAGCCGTCGACTGGTACTGCGGGGTGCTCAGGAAGACGGCGGCGTAGCCGATCCCCGCGCCGATGAGTGCGGTAACCAGGACAAGCCACCAGAACCGCCGAAAGGCTCGCAGATAATCCCCGATCGCCAACGGGATCTCCATTCGCTTGTAGTTTGCCGCAACGCAGCCACCTTAGCGGCAGTGCCGCGATAAAGCACACTGCGAGTTCGCTGGGCGAGGTTGCATTCAGCGAACACAACGTTGAGTATTGGTGCCGTGAGACGGGCGATGCGGTCGCATTCCGAACTGTTAACTGGCATCGCCATCGTAGTCGCGTGTCCGATCGTTGCAGCTCTGGCGATCACGGGCGGTACGCCGGTGGTACTGGCCGTCGGAGCGCTCGCCGCCGTCGCCATCGGCATGTACGTGGGCATACGACACCCTCAGTGGCTGGCCTGGGGGCTTGCTGTGGTGCTCGCATTCCTACCGTTCGGATATTTCCCCGGCATCCACGTTCCGCTGTACCTGCCGTTTGCTGCCGGCATACTCCTGGCGGCCGTCGTGCATCGTGGTGAACCGACAGCGTTTCACCCGCTGGAAAAAGTACTGATCGTTTTCGTACTGGTCTCGGGGATGTCGGTTATCGCCACCGGGCGAAGTCTGATCGACGTCGCGGAATTGGTGAAGTGGTCAATTGCCACGTTGGCCGTGGTGGCTTTGCTGAGGTTTCCTCCTGCCGATTTGGCGAAGTTCGGCAGGATCTATGTCTACTTCGTCACGCTCAACGCCGTATTCGGCATTGCCGTGGTGGCGGCCGACCCCAATCACAGGTTCATCAAGCTCTTCAGCCCGTTCGGATACGGCGCGGTCGACACCGGCCGATTCGTGTACACCGAGGAGGGCGCTCAGCGATTCATGCGGCTCGGCGGGCTGTGGGTGGACCCCAATATGGCCGGTATCGGGATGATGATCGGGCTGGCGCTGGCCGTCGTCCTACTGACCGGCTCCCAACGCATCGTCATCGCGACCATCCTCTCGGTCGCCATCGTGCTCACGTTGAGCCGCGCAGCCATCTTCAGCGTGCTGGTCGGCGTGTTCCTGGTGCTGCTGTTCCACAGCATGCGCGCACGCAACCGCGGTATCGCCATCGGCGCCATCGGTCTCGTCGCGACGGCCGCCATGCTCACGCCGGCCGTACGAGCGCGCGTCTTCAGTTCGTTCGGCGCCGACGACGCAGGCAGCTCCGCACGCGGTGACGCGTTGCGCGCGTTCCCCGGCCAGATGTCGGGCCACTGGCTGTTCGGGCTCGGCTGGGGACGGCCCGAGTTCAAGGACGGCGGCACGGCATTCACGCTGAACTTCGTGGCGAATGTGCCGCTCATCACGATCTACCGCGGCGGCCTCATCGTCGGCGCCGTGTTCATCGCCCTACTCGCCCTCGGCTGCATCATGAGCGGGCGGGCCATTCGGTCGGACTCGACCGCCAACGCTCTGTTCGGCGGCATCTTCATCGGAATGTGCTTCGTGGCACTGCAGCTCGATCACATGGTCGCCACCATTCAGCAGGTGACCCTGATGTTCTCGATCCTGCTGGTGTTCCTGATCGTCGTCGATCAAGATCGACAAAGATCACGACACGCCCCGCAGTCCCCAACGGATTTCGCCAAAGAGCCGTCATACTCGCAGTAACTGCAGTGATTCTCCCGGATCTCGTCGAGTTGGGTGACGCCAGGAAGTCTGAGGTGATCCGTGCGACGACTCAGACGCCGACCGCGTCGTCGGATTGCCACCCAATGCCTCGCCGGTTTCACCGTCGGGTTACTGACGGTCGCGAGTATTTGGTTGGCCCTGCCCGCATTACAGCCCCGCGTCGTCGAGGTCGCGGCGACCGCCCGAATCTCGCCGCTTCCCACCACCATCGGTTTCCACGATCCCGACACCTACTTCATGTCGGATGCCGACGTGAACGTGACGTTCGACAAGATGCTCAGCACGGGTGTGCGGGCGGTGCGCCTGATGATCCCCTGGGCGGGCGTCGAACAGGTTAAGGGACAGCTGAACTGGACCAACGTCGACCGCACGGTGAACGCGGCGGTCAGCCGGAACATGGCCGTCATGGGCATCATCAACGCGACTCCGGCGTGGGCGGTGGTGCCCGGAGCACCAGCCATCACCGGACGCCCCGCATCGCCGGCCCAGTACGGTGACTTCTCCGCGAAGGTCGCCACCAGGTACGCAGGAAAGGTGTCGGCGTATGAGATCTGGAACGAGCCGAACGGGGCGCAGTTCTTCGCGCCCAAACCCGATCCGGCCGGCTACACCGATCTCCTGAAGGCCGCCTACCCGAAGGTGAAGGCGGCCGACCCCAACGCCACAGTGATCGGCGGCGTGCTCGGTTCGGTCACCGACTGGGGTCAGTGGCTGATCAACCCGGTGAGCTTCACCCAGCAGATGTACGCCGCGGGCGCCAAGGGATTCTTTGACGCCCTGTCGTTTCACCCGTATCAGTACACGCTCAAGTTCTCCGACGGATACCCGATCGCCAACTCGCCGATGAACCAGGTCATCGCCATGCGGCAGATCATGCTCGCCAACGGCGATGGGGCGAAGAAGATCTGGGCCAGCGAGTACGGCGAGCCGATGACGGCCGCCAACGAGGCGACACAGGCCGCGTTCATCGGCGATCTCATGACCAAGTGGCAGGAGATGCCCTACGCCGGGCCGATCATGATTCACACCACCCGCGACCGCAAGACGGGAAGCACCAACCCCGAGGACGTCTTCGGCGTGTTCCGCACCGACTGGACGCCCAAGGCCAGCCAGCAGACGATGAAGACTGCCATCGCCGCGGGCATCCCCAAAACGCCGGAGTTCCAACGCTTCAGCGCGATCACCGACCCGTCCTACGGTGAGGTGCTCAGCCCGGTGTATCGGGCGCTTCCTACGGTGTGGGCTCAGGCCCGAACCAGCAGCACGCTGTATGAGACACCGACCGGCATCATCGCGTCACCGAATCCGGTGGCCGAGCGGGCCCGTCAGTTCGGTGTCGTCCCGAAGACACCGTTCAAGGACGGGTATCAGGACATGGACTCGCCGACGGGGATGCGCGTGTGGTGGTCACCGGCCACGGGGGCGTTCGCCGTGGGCGGCGGCATCGTCGCGGCGTGGACGCCCCAGCTCGGACTGGCCCTCTCCGATGAGATCCGGCAGGGCTGGGGTGTGCGGGTGAACTTCCAGCACGGCTACATCACCTGGCAGCCGTGGGTCGGCGCGAAGGCCGTCCTCACCTGAGCGCGGCGTGCACCAGCGACTCGACGGCCTTGAGCGGACGCTGCTGCTCCCAGTGGTTTCGGTTCACCTCGTACAGCTGCTTGCCCACGTCGACGGCCGCATCCCGGTCGAGCAACATGCGCCGGCACTCGGCCACGAAGGCGTCGTCGTCGTCGAACGTGGACATCCCGAACAGCGTTGTCAGCGACCCGACCGCGGGGCCGCTGCCCACGACGGGCAGACCCTGGCTGGCCGCGTCGAGCAGCTTCACCCGCACTCCACCGCCGGTCCTGATCGGTGCCATCAACGCGCGGCACGTCTTGAGGAACTCGGGCAGGTCGTCGACGAAGCCCAGATCCCGGACCCGGTCGGGGTACACCGGATCGGTCGACCCCGTCTTCTTCGCGCCGACGATGCACAGCTCGGCGTCGGGTATGCCCTCGGCGATGCGCGGCCACAACCGAAGTGCGATATGGAAGGCCTCCTCATTGGGCGGCCAGTCGCGGCCACCGAGGAAGACCAGCCGGCGGCCCGTCTGCGACACGTCGATCTGCTCGATCGGCGGCAGGGTCACCTCCATGAATCGCGCCCCGGGGACACCGTTGTCCCGGTACATCTGCGCTTCCTCGATCTCATAGCAGCCAACACCGTTGGCGAGCTTGGCCACTCGGAGTTCGTCGCGAAGCAGCCGGGGCGCCTCGATCTTGCCCAGCACGCCCCGCGTCGAGAGCCACACCTGGGACTCGGTGTTGATGGTGTTGATGACGAAGCCCTTCTTGCCGAAGTGCTTGCTCCGGATGAAGGATTCGGCCATATAGCTGTGCTCGCAGAAGAACACGTCCTCGTCGGCGGCCTCGATCGCCTCGAGAAGCTCGTCGGTGTCGAACCTGACGTGCACGAGGCTGCGGCGCTTGCGGATCGAGCCGGCGAGCACCCCGAGCTTGTCGACCGGATGCTGAGCCACCCGCAGCGTGCGCAGGCCGCCCTTGACGACATCGGTGACGAGTTCGCCGGAAGGCTCATCGGACAGGCAGATGGCGCGGATATCGAACGCCTCGGCAGCCAGCCGCAGCACCACCCGCGCCAGCTCGATGTCACCGCCGTGCTCGGTCACGGGGTCCTTGGACACCAGGAATGCGACTCTAGTCATGCGCGATCCCGCTCCGCTTCTCGCTGTCCGTCATGCGCGATCCCGCTCCGCTTCTCGCTGTCCGTCATGCGCTAGCCCGGTCCTTTCGTCTATAGATGGCAATGAGATAGATGACCAGCAGGATGGCGTCGGCGCCCACCGTGGCGACCGCGGCACCGACCGCGCCGAATTGGGCCAGGGCGGCAACGGCTCCCAGCTTCACCGGGACCAGGCTGAGGTTGGCGCCGAGCCGGATGGTGTCGCGCCGCTGGGCGTAGAGGATGACGGCGAACACCGAACTCATCGTCCGCATCGCGCAGAACGCCGCCATGATGATCATCGCCACGGCCAGTTCGGTCGGCGCGGGCGTCATGAGCAGCACCACTCCGGTGATGAGCACCAGTCCCCCGGTACCCAATCCGAGAAACACGATGTGCCGCAGCGACGGTCCGGTCGACAGATCACCACCGCTGCGGCGCAGCGGTTCGTGGTAGGTCATGGCGAACGACTGTCCGATGGCGGCCAACGCGACCGTCACGGTGACCGTGAGCGCGTAGTAGCCGACCGTCGTGCTGTCGGTGAGGAAGCCCAGCAGCAGCACGTCCCCCTGAAGGTAGATGCACATGCCGAGCATCTCGCCGATCAGTGCGGCGATGAGCCGCGGGGGGCCGGGAACGCCAGGGCTATGACCCCAGACGCGGCGTGCCGCCAGGACCAGCACCACCAGATAGGGCGCGCAGTAGAGCAGGCTCGCCACCGACAGGTTGGGGTCGTCGACACCGAAAAGGTATGCGCTGGCGATGGTTACGCTGCTCACCTGACGGATGGTGTCCATCCGCCAGGTCACCTGCGGATGGCCGTCCCTGGCCGCCTGGCTCTGATAGGACTTGAAGACCATCTCGCCGCCTGCGATCACCAGCCCGAACCACAGGATGTAGTTCACGTTGATCAGGCATGCGCCGGCGACCATCAGGGCCAGACCAAGCAGGAACCTGCTGGTCCGTTCGGCTTGGAAGTGCTGGTCGGACTCCCGCATCGCCCGGACGTTGAACGGGTTGTCCAGCGGCGGCCCGACGACGGCCGACAGGGCGAAGCCCATGCCGTACTTGCCGTAGTCCCCGACGCTCAGCTTGCCCACCAGGGCCAGCGTCCACAGCATGCCGACGCCGCGGCCGCCGTACATCCAGCCCACGGCGACAAGGGTCTTCAGGATGTTGCGCGGGGCGGCCTCGCCCTGCGTGGCGGAGTCAGTCACTCGCGTGCTGACGACCCAGGATCTGCGACCACGCCTGCGCGAACGCCTCAGCCGTCCTGGGTGTCGACCTCTCCGCGCGTGTGCGATCGGCGGTCTTGCCCAGTTCGGTCACGCGCGCATCATCGTTGACGAACGACGCGATGGCGTCCGTGAAGCCGGGCGGCAGTGCGTTGGGGTCGTCTGAACCCATCGGCACCACCACCGCACCGGTCTCGGCGTCGAACTCGGCGAGCGAGCCGTAGCCGGTGGCGATGATCGGCGTCCGGTAGGCCAGCGCGTGCGCTGCCACCGACGAGGCTGGGAAGGTGTCGGCGTAGAAGTGCCGCTTGCCGTACGGGATCACGATGGCGCGCACCGATTCGAAGAAGGCGTCCTCCTCGGCACCGTCGACACCGCCGACGATCTCGACACCGGCCATGGGCGGCAGCTCCTCGGTGCCGCGGCCCGCCACCCGGATGAGGATGTCGTCGGGAAGCTCCCTGCGGATCTGCGCGATCTGATCGAATCCCTTACCGCGGTAAACGAGTCCGAAGAATCCGATCGCCTTGGGCCGGTCCTCGGGCGGCTTGATGGTCGTCTTCTCCGCGACCCGGTAGGGCACGTAGTGGGTGTGCGTGTTCGGGTAGACGCGGTCGATCGACGCCTGACCGGTCCTGCTGAGCGCGAAGATGTCGCGACGGCCGTTCACCCGGCCCTCGAGCCACCGCGACAGCGGGCGCAGCGGGTAGTGGAAGCCGTGCATCAGCAGCTTGTGCCGGGCGACGAACCGCGTGCGTGCGGTGAACCACAGCGCCTGCGGCGGATCGTGCACCGTCAGCGTCACCGGCACACCCGCCAGACCGGCAATCGACCAGAACGGCGACAGCATGCCGCAGCCGATCTCCGAGTGCACCAGCACCTTGCCCGCGGGCCAGGAGGCCACGAGGTCGCGCACCTGCTTGCGGACCCGCCGGACATCGGCCCACGTCTCGTCACCGGGACCCGAGACGCGCACCTCGGCGACATCGCCGAAGTGCGGGCGGAATGCCGCGACCAGATCCTCGGTGTAGTCACCGATCGCCGTGACGTGGTTGCGCGGACCGATGTAGACCAGCCGGTAGTCCTTGAGGTCGACTGCCATTAGAAGAACAACGGGCGGTATGGGCTGCTGTACTTGAGTGCGTCCGGGTTGCGCTTCGTCAGCACCTTGGCCGGAATGCCGCCCACGACGTCGAGTGCCTCGATGTCCTTGGTGACCACCGCGTGTGCGGCCACGACCGCGCCGCGCTTGATGTGCGACGGCAGGATCATCGCCCGGCTGGCGATCCAGACGTAGTCCTCGATGACGGTCGGGATGGGCATGGGCAGGAAGTCCGGGTGGTTGATGTCGTGACCGCCACCGAGGATGTGGGTGTCGCTGGCGATATTCACGTTGTCGCCGATCGAGATTCCCGCCCGCGAGTCCAGGAAGCACCGAAAGCCGATGGTGGTGTAGTTGCCGATGGTGAGGAACTCCGGATCGAACACCGTGACACCACGCATGAGCGTGGACTTCTTGCCGATGGTCGACTTGCCGAACCACCTCAGGAAGTTCTGCCGGACGAAGTGCGACGGGATGTAGGTGACGATCATGTTGAACAAGATCGTCGAGAGCCGATTGCGCGCCTTTCGCGCAAATGTCATGCCCTGCATCTTGTAGTCCACGACACGACCGTCGGGGCCCAACTCCCACTCGGGATCCGGCGGCAGTTTCAGACCGGGCGCCGCCGCCAGCTTTCTGGCCCTGTCTTCGGGATCTGCAACGAACGGTTCTGGAATCACGCGTCTCGCTCCTGTGTCAAGTCCGATTCGACCATAACAACCACGATTTCGTGGAATGACTTCGTGGGTTTTGACCCGCCCGCAATCTCTTCCCTCAGAAGGAGTTCGGTGCGGTGGCACGCTGTCGTCATATGCGGCGGCCCGCCATGTCGTCGACCGCGGCGTGCAGCGCCGCGGCGTAGCGCTCCTCGGTGAACTGCTCGACGTGGGCCCGGACCTTCGCCGGGTCGAATGTCAAGGCCTCGAACCTGTCGATGGCCTCGCCGATCGAAGCCGAATCGGGCGTGTCGAAGTAGATTCCGGTGATTCCCTCGGCGACGGTGTCCAGGAAGCCACCCCAGCGCAGGACCACACTCGGCCTGCCCCAGACGCCTGCCTCGATCGGGGTGAGACCGAAGTCCTCGTAGCTCGCGGCGACCAGAGCGCGGCAATGCGCGTACAGCCACGACATCTGCGCGTCGGTGAGATCACTGAGCATCAACACATTGGGCGTCTTCGCGGCCGCGATGCGTTCGGCGTCCGGCCCACGGCCAACGACCACCAGGCGTTGCGGTCGGCCGGCGAAGGCACCCACGACGGCGTCGACGTTCTTGTAGGGCAGGAGGCGCGAAACGCACAGAAAGAACGCCTCGTCCGGAACCCGCTCGTCCTGTTCGGCAAGCCAGCGGTCGAGTTCCGGCACGGACTCGGTGGCACCCGACTGCGTCATCGCCACGGGTGAGGGCAGCACGTCGGCCGATATCCCATAGGCGTCGGCGATGCGCTGCTGCACGACCGTGGACACCGCAAGGTAGCGGTCGCATGACGCGGCGGCACGGCGATCCCATGCCCGCAGGTAGGTGGACGTGGCGGCCAGCACGGCGCGCTTGGCCAGCCCGCTGTCCTCACCGAGGTACTTGTCGCTGAGGTAGAGCCAGCGCGCCGGTGAATGGCAGTGCACCAGCTTGTGGCCAGTGGTCCGGAATCCGTGCGCCCAACCGCTCGAACTCGTCACGACGACGTCTGCGTCGACACTCATTGACCCGGCCGCCCACGGCAGGATCGGCAGGGCGGCCCGGTGATATTTCCGGAAGACGCCAAGCCCATTGAGCGGGGAAACTCGTATGTCGCGCTCAGCGAATTCCGGGTAGGTGTTCGCCGGGTCATACAGCAACGTGTAGATCGGTGCGTTGGGAAATGCTCGACTCATCGACAGGACGACCTTCTCGGCACCCCCGCGCTGGGTCAAGTAATCGTGCGCAATCGCGACCCGCGGCCCATCTATGCCGTTGAACTCGCGTTTTGGACGCACGCCGCCCTTCCCTTTCGAAACTATTGGGCCAGTGGCTCCACGGCCTGCCGATCTCGGCGTACCCATTGCTGCAACCATGAAACAGCAAACCCGGGTGACATACAACTCCTGGCAAACATCGCCTGGTCTACCTGGCAATCTTTTCTGGAGGCTTCGGCGTGGCCGCTGCAGTGGTCGCGCCGCGGAGTCGATAACATGCCTACCCATGACAAGCGTTACGGAGCCGGCCAGCGAGCACGAGATCGACATCCACACGACCGCGGGCAAGCTGGCCGACCTGCGCAAGCGTGCCGAGGAGGCACTGCACCCCGTCGGCGAGACAGCCGTGGAGAAGGTGCACGCCAAGGGCAAGCTGACCGCACGTGAGCGCATCTTCGCGCTGCTTGACGAGGGTTCGTTCGTCGAGCTGGACGCGCTGGCACGCCACCGCAGCACAAACTTCGGACTCGGCGAGAACCGGCCGGTCGGCGACGGCGTCGTCACCGGCTACGGCACCATCGACGGCCGCGATGTCTGCATCTTCAGCCAGGACGCCACGGTCTTCGGCGGCAGCCTCGGCGAGGTCTACGGCGAGAAGATCGTCAAGGTGCAGGAACTGGCCATCAAGACGGGCCGCCCGCTGATCGGTATCAACGACGGCGCCGGCGCGCGTATCCAGGAGGGCGTCGTCTCCCTGGGCCTCTACAGCCGAATCTTCCGCAACAACATCCTGGCCTCCGGTGTCATACCGCAGATCTCGCTGATCATGGGTGCCGCCGCGGGTGGCCACGTGTACTCCCCCGCACTCACCGACTTCATCGTGATGGTCGACCAGACCAGCCAGATGTTCATCACCGGCCCGGACGTCATCAAGACCGTCACCGGCGAGGACGTCACCATGGAGGAGCTGGGCGGCGCCCACACCCACATGTCCAAGTCGGGTACGGCGCACTACGTCGCGTCCGGTGAGCAGGACGCCTTCGAGTACGTCCGCGACCTGCTGTCCTACCTGCCGAGCAACAACTACGCGGATCCGCCGCGGTACGCCGCGCCTCCGCACCCGGGCGCCATCGAGGACAACCTCACCGAGGAGGACGTCGAACTCGACACCCTCATCCCGGACTCGCCCAACCAGCCGTACGACATGCACGAGGTCATCAACCGCATCCTCGATGACGATGAGTTCCTTGAGGTCCAGTCGGGCTACGCGGGCAACATCCTCGTCGGGTTCGGCCGTATCGACGGCAGGCCCGTCGGCATCGTCGCCAACCAGCCCACCCAGTTCGCCGGCTGCCTCGACATCAACGCCTCGGAGAAGGCCGCCCGGTTCATCCGAACCTGTGACTGCTTCAACATCCCGATCGTGCTGCTGGTCGACGTTCCCGGCTTCCTGCCCGGCACGGATCAGGAGTTCAACGGCATCATCCGCCGTGGCGCCAAGCTGCTCTACGCCTACGGCGAGGCGACGGTCGCCAAGATCACCGTCATCACCCGCAAGTCCTACGGCGGCGCGTACTGCGTCATGGGCTCCAAGGACATGGGCGCCGACGTTGTGGTGGCGTGGCCGACCGCGCAGATCGCCGTCATGGGCGCAGGCGGTGCCGTCGGGTTCGTCTACCGCCCGCAGCTCAAGCAGGCCGCCCAGGACGGCGCCGACGTCGACGCGCTGCGCCTGGAACTGCAGCAGGACTACGAGGACACTCTGGTGAACCCGTATGTCGCCGCCGAACGTGGCTATGTCGACGCGGTCATCCCGCCGTCGCAGACCCGCGGCTACGTCTCGACCGCGCTGCGGCTGCTGGAACGAAAGATCAGCCAGGTTCCGCCCAAGAAGCACGGCAACATCCCACTGTGAGCGCAGAGAGCGAAGGGGCAGCCGTGACTGAGCAGACCGACGACGCCGTGAGCGGTGCGGGCGCCGAGGCGCACGCACCCGTCATCCAGATACTCAAGGGCCAGCCGACCGACGAGGATCTGGCCGCACTGGTCACGGTGTTCGCCGGTGCGTCCGGGAGCGGCCCCGTCGACCCCGGTCCGCAGGAGCGCGACCTGTGGGGTCACCCGGTGGACAAGCTGCGTTACTCGATCACGAGCCTGCAGCGCGTGACGCTCGTGGAGCGCCTACACATCCGTCGATGACCCGGGTTGTCCTTGCGTCGGCCTCCTCGGGGCGGCGCAAGGTGCTCCGAGGCGCGGGGATCGATCCTCATGTGATCGTCTCAGGCGTGGACGAGGAAGCGATCGAGGCCGCACAACCCCGGGACGCAGGTCCCGGGCACGTCACAACCGCGTTGGCCGTGGCCAAGGCGAGGGCCGTCGCACCGCTGCTGGATTCTGCTGTTGCGTCGGACTGCGTGGTGATCGGCTGCGACTCGATGCTGTTCCGCGACGGAAGACTGTGGGGCAAACCGACTTCGGAGGCCGCCGCGATCGAGGGCTGGCAGGCGATGGCCGGCCACACGGCCCAGCTCTACACCGGGCATAGCGTGATTCGCTTGCGACACAACGAGATCGTGGCCGAAGCCGCCGACCATGCGGTCACCACCGTCCGCTTCGGCAGCCCGTCGTCCGACGATCTGGCCGCCTACGCGCGCAGCGGCGAACCCGTCGCCGTGGCAGGCGGTTTCACCCTCGACGGTCTCGGCGGCTGGTTCATCGAGGGCATCGACGGGGACCCGTCCGCGGTGATCGGCATCGGCCTGCCGCTCACCCTGCGACTGTTCAATCAGGTCGGCCTGTCGATCGCCGAGCTCTGGCGCGCCAACCCCGCCTGAACGCGAGCGCTCTACATCAGGTCGTTGGCAGGCACGTCGTCGCGGTGCTCGCGATACCACGCCACCGTGCGCTGCAGACCCTCGTCCAGACCCACCTCGGGTGACCACCCGAGTGATCGCATCTTGGTGATGTCGGCGCATCGGCGCGGCGTGCCACCGGTGGGGGCCTCACCCGGACGGATGTCGAGATCGACGCCGACGATCGTGCCGATGCGTCCCGCCAAGTCCAGAATGGAGATCTCCTCATCGCTTCCGATGTGGAAGATCTCGCGATGTCCGCCGCTGGCGTACATCGTCAGGATGCCCTGCACGACGTCATCGACGTAGCAGAACGACCGCGTCTCGGTGCCGTCACCCTGAATGTCGAAGGGCGCCTTGCCGTGTGGGTCATCTGGCGGTAGCGCGTCCTTGGCCGCCAGGGCCCGCATGATGAACTGCGGCTCCACGTGCTTCCACCCCATGTTGGGTCCGAACACGTTGTGCGGCCGGAACACCTGCACCTGACGGTAGTGATCGCGCCCGTAGTTGAAGGCGATCAATTCGCTGACAATCTTGGAGCCGCCGTAGGAGTACCGGGGGTTGAGGCTGTCGGGCAGCATCAGCGGGATGGTCTCGGGGGTCGGTACCACCGCGGGCGTTTGGTACACCTCAGCGGTCGAGGCCACGACCAGATCCGGAACACCCGCTGCGCGACCGGCGTTCACGACGGCCAGCGCACCGAGCATGCCGACGTCGAGTACCAGTTCGGGCTGCTTGTAGAAGTTCTCGGTGCCGTTGATGGCAGCCAGGTGCATGACCACCTCGGCACCGGCGAATGCCTTCTCCAGCGCCGCCTGATCGCGGACGTCGGACGTGAACAGCTCGACGTCGTCGGCCACCTCGGCGAGGCGGCTCGCGTCACCGCGCACCATCGAGTCCACGACCGCGACATCCCAGCCGTCGCGTACCAGTCGCTTGACGAGGTAAGCGCCGATGAAGCCGCAGCCGCCGGTGACGACGACGCGCTTACCCATTCGCCGGCACCGATCCGCTGTTCCCGACGGCGAAGTAGGAGTCACCCAGTTCGGACGACGGCAGGTGGCTGAAGTGGTTCCAGTAGTCGAACACGAAGCCGTCGGGCGCCATGAACTCCTTGATCGTGCGCGGTGAGATGGTGCCGAGCGACGGGTGGTTGTTGCCGAGGACGACCACTGAGGCCCCGCTGACCGCGTCACCGAACCGCGAATACGTGTTCTCGTCCGGGAACTCACCGGCCAGCACGTCCTCCGGCGTCACCGGGTCATAGATACCGATCTGCGCGTCCGGGTGGGCCTTCTTCAGCGCGTCGAGAACCCTGATCGACATCGACCCGCGCAGATCGCTGGTCTCCGGCTGGCCCTTGAACGCCATCCCGAGGAGGTTGATCTTCAGCGGTCCAGTCCAACCGCGACGCTCGATCTCGCTGCTGATGAAGGAGACGGTCTCCTGGGGCTGCCGCTCGTTGACCAATCGGCCAGCCGAGGTGATCTCCAGGGAGATGCCTCGGCTGCGCGCGCTCTCCATCAGGATGTGCGGGTCCTTCTCGAGGCACGGACCGCCGACCAGACCCGGCATCGGGATGTTGGTTCGGTTGTAGCCGAGCTTGCCCGAGGAGATGACCTCGTGTGCGCTGACACCGAACGCATCGCACAGCCGCGCGACCTCGTTGGCAAACGCGAACTGCACATCGCGGAAGGTATTGCTGACGAGTTTGAGGATCTCCGCGGTCTCAATGCTGGAGACCAGCACAATCGAGTTCGTGAGTTTGCGGAAGACCGCCGCGGCGCGGTCTGCGACCGCCTGATCGTCGGCACCCACGATTTGCGGGAGCTCGCGCAACTCCTGCAATGCCTTGCCCTCGAGTGTCCGCTCCGGGCACATCGCGATATCGAACTGCTTTCCACTGGCCGCCAGGATCGGTGACACGATGTCGCGCGTGGTGCCGACCTTGACCGTAGAGCGCAGGATCACCAGCGCGCCATCCCGCATATTCGCAGCAATATCGCGTGCAGCGGTCTCGATCATGTCGACGCGGGCCACTCCGTCCGCTGACAACGGGGTGCCCACGGTGATGATGTAGGTGTCGCAGGTGAACGTGTCGTCGAAGGCCTCGGCGGCGACCAGTTTCTTGTGCCGAACGACGCCGGAAAGGGCGTTTGGCAGGCCCGTCTCGGTGAAATGCGGAGTTCCCTCGTTGGTCAGGTCGACCAGGTCGGACCGCTTCTCCACACCGATTACTGTGTTGCCCGCTTCGGCGAGCACCGTGGCCAGGGTCAGACCGACGTAGCCGAGGCCGACAATCCCGATGTCAAACTTTGCTGGCAAACCGCTCATCCCTCAGATTCTTACAGCAGATGACGTTGCGACGCCAAGTCGGAACCTCATCTGGCGTGTCCACATTTCGGGGTGAGTACGCTCGGTTTCGTGCCACTGCCTGCAGATCCCAGCCCCACGCTGACCGCCTACGCCCATCCCGAACGGCTGGTCACCGCCGACTGGCTGGCCGGCAACCTCGGCCGTCCCGGCCTGGCCATCGTCGAGTCCGACGAGGACGTGCTGTTGTACGACACCGGGCACATCCCCGGTGCCGTCAAGATCGACTGGCACGTCGACCTCAATGACCCGCACGTTCGCGACTACATCAACGGCGAGCAGTTCGCCGCGCTGATGGACCGCAAGGGCATCAGCCGCGACGACACCGTCGTCATCTACGGCGACAAGAGCAACTGGTGGGCGGCGTACGCGCTGTGGGTGTTCACCCTGTTCGGCCACCCCGACGTCCGACTGCTCGACGGCGGACGCGATCTGTGGGTCTCACACGGCCGGGACACCACACTCGATGTGCCCTCCAAGCAGACCACCGGTTACCCCGTGGTCGAGCGCAATGACTCCGAGATCCGCGCCTACCGGCAGGACGTCCTCGACATCCTGGGCGAGCAGCCCCTGATCGACGTGCGTTCCCCGCAGGAGTACACCGGCGAGCGCACCCATATGCCCGACTACCCGGAGGAGGGCGCGCTGCGCGGCGGGCACATCCCGACCGCGAAGTCGATCCCCTGGGCCAAGGCCGCCAAGGACAGCGGTCAGTTCCGCAGTCGCGAGGAACTCGAGGAGCTGTACGACTTCCTCACACCCGAGGACAAGACCGTCGTGTACTGCCGCATCGGTGAGCGGTCCAGCCACACGTGGTTCGTTCTGACGCACCTGCTTGGCCTGCCGGGCGTGCGCAATTACGACGGGTCCTGGACGGAGTGGGGCAACGCGGTGCGTGTGCCCGTCGCTGTCGGGGAAGAGCCCGGCGAGGCGCCGTGAGCGACGCTTTCGAGCGAAAGATGTACCGATGACCATGCCGGCCGCACTGGCTGAGGTGGTGTCGGACTTCGCCGACATGCAGGGCCAGGACAAGCTGCAGCTGCTGCTCGAGTTCGCGAATGAGCTGCCGCCGCTGCCCGGCGATCTCGAAGAGGCCGCGATGGAGCCGGTGCCCGAGTGCCAGTCGCCGCTGTTCCTGCACGTCGACGCCGGGGATCGGGCGCACGTCCGGTTGTACTTCAGCGCACCGGCGGAGGCGCCGACGACGCGTGGCTTCGCCGCCATCCTGGCCGCCGGGCTCGACGACCACTCGGCCGATGAGATCCTCGCGGTGCCCGATGACTTCTACTCCGATCTCGGACTGGCTGCCCTGATCAGTCCGCTGCGGTTGCGGGGTATGTCTGCGATGCTCACCCGTATCAAGCGGCATCTGCGTTAAGCGCTGAGTACCAGGGGGTTCGAGTACCGGCTGAGCACTTACCCGTCGGTAACCAGCACCGGCTCGCCGGGCAGATGTCGCGCGGCATAAACTGCGCCAGATACATTCTTAAAGACGTTTCTTAGACATGCCACCAGGAGGCCCAGTGCCCAGTCACGCCAGCTCGAAGATCTCCAAGGTGCTCGTCGCCAATCGTGGCGAGATCGCCGTCCGGGTGATCCGTGCCGCCAAGGACGCCGGGCTGGCCAGCGTGGCCGTGTACGCCGACCCCGACGCCGACGCACCCCACGTCCGGCTCGCCGACGAGGCATTCGCCTTGGGCGGACAGACCTCGGCCGAGTCCTACCTGGTGTTCGAGAAGCTGCTGGACGCCGCGGAGAAGTCCGGCGCCAACGCCATTCACCCCGGGTACGGCTTCCTCTCGGAGAATGCCGACTTCGCGCAGGCGGTCCTGGATGCCGGCCTGATCTGGATCGGGCCCAGCCCGCAGTCGATCCGCGACCTGGGTGACAAGGTCACCGCTCGCCACATCGCCGCGCGTGCGAAGGCCCCCCTGGTACCGGGCACTCCGGATCCGGTCAAGAACGCCGATGAGGTTGTGGCCTTCGCCAAGGAGTTCGGCGTGCCCGTCGCCATCAAGGCGGCCTTCGGCGGTGGTGGCCGTGGCATGAAGGTGGCCCGCACCATCGAGGAGATCCCCGAGCTGTTCGACTCGGCGACCCGTGAGGCCGTCTCGGCGTTCGGCCGCGGCGAGTGCTTCGTCGAGCGGTACCTGGACAAGCCGCGCCACGTCGAGGCCCAGGTCATCGCCGACACCCACGGCAACGTCGTCGTCGCAGGCACCCGCGACTGCTCGCTGCAGCGCCGCTTCCAGAAGCTGGTCGAGGAGGCGCCCGCGCCGTTCCTCTCCGACGCGCAGCGCAAGGAGATCCACGAGTCCGCCAAGCGCATCTGCAAGGAGGCCGGCTACTACGGCGCGGGCACCGTCGAGTACCTGGTCGGCCAGGACGGCCTGATCTCGTTCCTCGAGGTGAACACCCGCCTGCAGGTCGAGCATCCGGTGACCGAGGAGACCGCGGGTATCGACCTGGTGCGCCAGCAGTTCCGCATCGCCAACGGCGAGGCGCTCGACATCACCGAGGACCCGACCCCGCGCGGCCACTCCTTCGAGTTCCGCATCAACGGCGAGGACGCCGGCCGTGGCTTCCTGCCCGCACCGGGCCCCGTCACCACCTTCACCCCGCCCACCGGTCCGGGCGTGCGCCTGGACTCCGGTGTGGAGACCGGTTCGGTCATCGGTGGTCAGTTCGACTCGATGCTGGCCAAGCTGATCGTCACCGGTGCCACCCGTGAGGAGGCGCTGGATCGGTCCCGCCGTGCGCTTGCCGAGTTCAACATCGAGGGGCTCGCCACGGTCATCCCGTTCCACCGCGCAGTGGTGTCCGATCCCGCCTTCATCGGCGACGAGAACGGCTTCACGGTGCACACCCGCTGGATCGAGACCGAGTGGGAGAACACCGTCGAGCCGTTCACCGCCGGTGAGCCGGTCGACGAGGAGGACAGCCTGCCCCGGCAGAAGGTCGTCGTCGAGGTCGGCGGACGCCGCGTCGAGGTCTCGCTTCCCGGTGATCTCGCGCTCGGCAACGGTGGCGGTGGCGCCGGTGCCGGTGTCATCCGCAAGAAGCCCAAGGCACGCAAGCGCGGTGCCGGCGGCGGCGCCGCAGCCTCGGGTGACTCGGTCACCGCACCCATGCAGGGCACCGTCGTCAAGGTCGCCGTCGAGGAGGGCCAGCAGGTCGCTTCCGGTGACCTCATCGTGGTGCTGGAGGCCATGAAGATGGAGAACCCCGTCATCGCCCACAAGGACGGCACCATCACCGGGCTGTCGATCGAGGCCGGTGCCGCGGTGACCCAGGGCACCGTGCTGGCCGAGATCAAGGACTAGCGTCCGGCAAGACCATCCCCGAGACTGCGGTGAGATCGCGATACCTTCGAGTTCGACGATCTCCCCGCAGTTTCGGCGTATCTGGAGGAAGGTGAGGGGCCGATGGATCCCGTCGAGATCAACAACGGCACGTGGTACCTGAGGGGCCTGCGCTACGACGACCGCGTCGACGATCGGCCCGCCCTCGCCGATCTGGGCGAGACCGACCTCGACTACGTCCACGACGCCGAGGACGGCTGGGCGGACGACACGCTCTACACGTGGGCGGTCTGCGAACCGACGACGGGTGAACTGCTCGCCGAGGTGACGCTCGACCCCAAGACGGCGTTCATGCGCAGCCGCGCGAGACCGGGCCACGAGGACGCCGCGGCGATGTCCGAGGACACGGTGCGGCGCTACGCATCCGAGGTGCTGAACCTGCGCGTTCACACATGACCCGCCCGAAAGTCGTCACCGTCACCGGTGCCGCCGGTCAGATCGGGTACGCCGCACTGTTCCGGATCGGCGCGGCGCGCTACTCGGACGGGACGTTCCCGTGACGTTGCGGCTGCTGGAGCTGCCGTCCGCGGTGCGCGCCGCCGAGGGCGTCGTGATGGAACTTCAGGACAGCGCATTCGACCTGCTGGCCGGCGTCGAGATTCACGACGACCCGGTCCGCGCGTTCGACGGTGTCGACGTCGCCCTGCTGGTCGGCGCCAAACCCCGCAGCAAGGGCATGGAACGCGCCGACCTGCTGGCCGGTAACGCTGCGATCTTCGCCGAGGCGGGTAAGGCGCTCAACGCGGGGGCGGGCAGCGACGTCCGGATCGTGGTGGTGGGCAACCCGGCCAACACCAATGCCTTGGTGGCCTCGGCCCATGCGCCCGACATCCCCGCCGAGCGGTTCACCGCGCTGACACGGCTCGACCACAACCGCGCCGTCGCCGCCCTTGCCGCCCACGCCGGCGTCCACGTCACCGATGTGTCGCGGGTTACGGTGTGGGGCAACCACTCTCCGACGATGTATCCCGACATCTTCCACGCCGTGGTCGGAGACCGACCCGGGGCCGAGTACGCCGCCGACACCGATTGGCTGACAACGGAATTCATCCCGACGGTCGCCAAGCGTGGCACGGCAATCATCGAGGCACGCGGCACGTCGTCAGCAGCGTCGGCCGCCAACGCCGCCATCGATCACGTGCGCGACTGGGTCGACGGCACCGATCCACACGACTGGACTTCGGTGGCGCTGCCCTCCCCCGGCGTCTACGGCATCCCCGAGGGCGTGGTGGCGTCGCTGCCGGTCCGCGCGGTCGACGGTGCGTGGCAGATCGTCGAGGGCCTGGCGATCGACGAGTTCTCCCAGACCCACATCGACGAGTCGGTCACCGAACTCCTCGAGGAGCGCGCGGCAGTGGCCGGTCTCGGCCTGCTCTGAGCGTTCCGCGTTCCGCTCACCTCGCGTCGACGTCGACCCCGGCGGCGAGGTCGCCGCACTCCACGGCCACCACGTCGTCGCGGGCTGACAGGAATCCCCTCGCGCCCTGGTCTCCGTGCAGTGTGGCGCGCAGCGCGGGCCAGTGGCGGGCGGCGATAACGACGGGATGACCGGGCCTGCCGTCGAAAGTGGCGCGGGCCAGGCCCGTTGACGCGGCGGCCGCCAGCACCCGGCTCACCACGTCAGCCCCGATGTCGGGAGTGTCGATCAGACGCAGCACCGCCAGATCTGCCCCGGCTGCCGCCGCCAGCCCAGCACGCAGGGAGGCGCTGGCGCCGTCGGCCCAGTCGTCAGCGACGACCGCGCGGGCAGGCTCGGGCACGTCGACCACGGCTGCGCCGAGCACCACGATGACGTCATCGCAGCCTCCGCAACTGAGCGCCTCGACCGCCAACTCCAGCCACTGCCCTTGCTCGGCAAGGACTTTCGGCATCCCGTACCTCGTCCCGGCACCCGCGGCCAGCACGATGCCTGCGACGGCCGGGCTTCTCGACGCCGATGTCGCGGTCAGGACTACTCCAACTGGTCGCGCAGTTGGGCCAGCGACTTGGCGAGGAGTCGCGACACGTGCATCTGCGAGATGCCGACCCGCTCGGCGATCTGGGTCTGCGTCATGGATTCGAAGAACCTCAGCACCAGCACCGTGCGCTCGCGCTCGGGAAGCGATGCAAGCAACGGCCGCAACGCTTCCCGGTTCTCGATGCGGTCCAGGTTGGTGTCGACGTCACCGAGCGTGTCGGCGATTGCCGGTGCCTCCTCCGAACCGCTACCGCCGCCGTCGATCGACATGGTGTTGTACGAGCTGCCCGCGATGAGGCCCTCTACGACCTCTTCGCGGTCCATCTCCAGTTCCGCGGCGAGTTCGGTCGGTGTGGGCGCCCGCCCAAGACGCTGCGAGAGTTCGGCGGTGGCCGCTCCGAGCCGCAGGTGAAGTTCCTTCAGCCGACGCGGCACCTTGACAGACCAGCTGTTGTCCCTGAAGTGCCGTCGAACCTCACCCATGATGGTCGGCACCGCGAACGACACGAAGTCCGAACCGGCGTCGACGTTGAACCGGATGACGGCGTTGACAAGTCCGACGCGTGCGACCTGGACTAGGTCGTCGCGCGATTCCCCGCGACCGTCGAAGCGGCGCGCGATGTGATCGGCCAGCGGGAGACAGCGCTCGACGATGGCGTCGCGCTTCCGTTGAAATTCGGGCCCGTCATCGGGGAGCGCCGCGAGTTCGCGGAACTTGTCGATGACGTCCGCGTATTCAGAGTTCGAGCGAGATTGCGAACCCTGGGAGGACGACCGCTTCACCTCAGCGATCTCACTCGTCTCGTTGTCATCGAGATGCCGACGACCTGTCCCCCATTGGGACCCTGTCCATCGCTGTGCGCGCTGACCTCGTCTGTCAGTGAGCTCAGGACATGCCAGCTGAAGCTACCGGGCTCCATGATGTCTGCGGTCGTGCATGTGGTGGACGCGTCGATGACGAGTTCGTCGTCCTTCGGGCACACGGCGAGAATCAAGATCGAATCGGGCAGTGCGGACCGGATGAGTCGCGTGCAGGCCTCGTCGACGGCAAGGCGAAGGTCTGAGACGGTGTCGGAATCCAGGTCCTCGAACGTGCTCATCGCCGCAACGAGGGTGCGCAGTATTGCGAGGTTCTCGAGTCTGGCCGCCACCCGAAACTCGACCTTGTTCTCAACGTCTGCCACGCGTCCTCCTGCTGATCTCCACGCGAGACTACCCTCGCCCAAGTCTCGGCTAACCACGAACACACCGGCGAGTCGTTGCTCCGACCGCGCGGCGATCAATCTGCCGATTCTCTTGGCGTGCATGCGATGTTCGTGACCCACGCGCGTGCGCCGAATCGGAACCGTACTCGCCGTCACCGCGGCGCCAGAGACCGGAGGCCTCCCCGTGCTCATCCAACGAGGCTGACAAGCCCTGACCTCCTCCATATTGCGCAAGTCGCGTCGAATCCGAGAGTGCCCCGCGGCATGTCTTCGCAAACCCGTTTCGACCAACGGGTTTTCCGCCCGAGGCGACCCGCATGTGATCAAAGAAGGCATCCTCAAAGGCCTTGATCGACAGTGTGATCGACACCCCATGGCCGACGCCGCCCGTCCTCGTTTAGCCGCCAGCAAGCCCGGGAACGCTCCGTTGCGAGTCCACCAACGGAAAGGTGATCATGGCCGACAACAACAGTGGTCCAGAAGAAGCCGTCAAGGGCGTCGTCGAGGACGTCAAGGGCAAGGCAAAGGAAGTGATCGGCACCGTCACGGGGCGAAACGACCTCGTCAACGAGGGCCAGGCCCAGCAGGACAAGGCCGAGGCTCAGCGGGATGCCGCGAAGAAGGAAGCCGAGGCAGAGGCGGCCCGCGCCGGCGCCGCTGCAGCCGAGAAGCGCCAGGAGTCACATCAGCGGCCCTGACGCACACACGTCCGAAGGCCCGGCCGGGTACACCCCGGCCGGGCCTTCGTCTGTCGTCACCCCTCGTCGGGGCGTTCCGCGATGCGCTTGATGGCGGCGAGGCGCTGGTCCCAGCGCCTGCCGATACCGTCGAGTTCACTGGCCAGCGCGCTCAGGCGGGCCCCCAGCGCGCGGTACCGGATCTCGCGACCGGATCGCATGGGCTCCACCAGCCCGGCCTCAGCGAGGACGACGAGGTGCTTGGCGATCGCCTGGCGGCTGACCGGCAGGCGGGCCGCAAGCGCACTCGCCGACAGGTCGGCCTGGCCCACCTCGGTGAGAATGCGCCATCGGGTCTCGTCGGCGAGCACCGCGAGGACGGCTGGCATCTCCGCGACGCCGCCGAAGCGCTCGGTCACCGGGATTCCACGAATTCCACCAGCTCGGCGAGTTCGGCTTGCCAGCCGCCGGTGTTGTCGTCGTGTGCCGCCTGCGGGTTGTCCAGCTCCTCGAAACCCGTCTCGGCCAGCGATAGCCGGGTCCCGCCCGCGATCTCGGTGAGATCGAAGCGCACGACGGTTGAGTTCCCCGGCGCGGGGGCGACCCCGGACTCGCGGCCCCACCGGTACACCAGGGTCTTGGGCGGGTCGATGTGCTCGACGACGACGTGGCTGCGGTGGTCCTTCCAGCCGAAGACCCCGGTTCCGCCGGGGCTGGCGTCGAACTCGCAGGTGTCGCCGAACCACTGCGCGATGAGGTCGGGTTCGGTCAATGCCGCCCACACCTTCTCGGCCGGGGCGTTGATGTCGATCGTGCGGGTGATGTCGAGGCTCGTCACGGGTCTTCTCCCTCTTGGTCTGATGTGCAACTCCATAGTTGCACTGCCCTACGAGTTGCGCAACCCCCAAGTTGCATTACGCCTCCCGCCGAACGTGAAGTTGATTGCGAAGAACTCGCGAGAGTTCGCAAACAACTTCACGTTCGGCGAGGTGTCGGTCCAAGAATCTAGAGTTCGGGTCCGTGTGGAGGGTCTATGTGGTGGTGGCCGTTGCGGCAGGGCTCGGCGCGTACCTGTTCGGGCTGAGCGTGCCGCTGAGCGTGGCTGTCGGTGTCCTCGCGCCGGCGCTGCCCGCGTTCCTTGTCGGAATGCTTCGCGGAGCGCGCACCCCGGGGGCCGGGGAGGATCCGGCCGCCGCCAAGCAGGCGATGTCGGGCACCGAGTTCGAGGATCACGTCGCGCGGATCGCCCGGACGTGTGGTCTGCCGGTCATCATGACGCCGCTGACCGGTGACTGGGGCGTCGACCTCATCGTCGGGCACCGACCCAATCGGATTGCCATCCAGTGCAAGCGCCAAGCCCGTCCGGTGGGCACGGGCGCGGTTCAGGAGGTGGTGGCGGGAGCGCCGATGCAGGACTGCACCCAGACGATGGTCGTCACCAACCACACCTTCACGCCCGCGGCTCGGCGCCTCGCCGAGATCCACGGCTGCGTGCTCGTTGGTGGGGAGGACCTCACCCGGCTCGCCTCGATCATCCGCGGCCTGGCGGTCAGCCCATCTCGCTGAGAACCTCGCGCACGGTGTCGACGGCGGTGTCGATATCGCGGCGCGACACCGTGAGCGCGGGCCGGAATCGCACACTGTCCGGGCCGCTGCCCAGCATGATGACGCGGCGGTCCCACAGCCTGCCGATGAGATCGTCACGCTGCGCGGGCGACGGCATGCTGAACGCACACATCAGACCGCGGCCGCGCGGGTCGAGCACGAGGGTCGGGAACTCCTCGGCGAGACTCTCGAGCCGATCCAGCAGATGCTTGCCCGCCTTGGCGGCGTGCACCATCAGATCGTCAGCCTCGATCACCTCGAGGATGCGACGCGCCCGCACCATATCGGTGAGGTTGCCGCCCCACGTGGAGTTGATTCGCGAGCTGACCGTGAAGACGTTGCCGGCCACCTCGTCGACGCGCCCGCCTGCCATCACACCGCACACCTGCGTCTTCTTGCCGAAGGCGACGACGTCCGGACGAACGCCCAATTGCTGGTAGGCCCAGGGTGTTCCGGTCATTCCGCAACCGGTCTGCACCTCATCGAAGATCAGCAGCGCGTCGAACTCATCGCACAGCGCACGCATCGCGGCGAAGAACTCCGCGCGGATGTGCCGGTCGCCACCCTCGCCCTGAATGGGCTCGGCGATGAAGCACGCGATGTCATGCGGATTGGCCTCGAACGCCGCGCGGGCCTGTCGCAGCGACTCCGCCTCGAGCGCGGCCATGTCGGCACCTGGCCGCACGTAGGGCGCGTCGATTCGCGGCCAGTCGAACTTCGGGAAGCGAGCGACCTTGTTGGGATCGGTGTTCGTCAGCGAGAGGGTGTAGCCGCTGCGTCCGTGGAACGCCCCACGCAGGTGCAGCACGCGGGTGCCGAGCTCGGCGTGCCCCGGACGCGAGGAGGAAGAGGAGTCAAGCCCGCGGGACTCGTTGAGCCGACTCTTCCAGTCGAATGCCACCTTGAGCGCGTTCTCGACCGCGAGCGCACCACCGTCAACGAAGAACAGGTGCGGTAGCGCGGGATCACCCAGCACGCGCTTGAAGGTGTCGACGAATCGCGCCATCGGCACGCTGTAGACATCGGAGTTGCTCGGCTTGTTGATCGCGGCCGCTGCCAGCTCCCCGCGGAAGTCGGGATCCTCGGCCAGCGCCGGATGGTTCATACCCAGGGCCGACGACGCGAAGAACGTGAACATGTCCAGGAAGTGGACGCCCGTGCGCGCGTCGACCAACTGCGATCCCGACGAACGCTGCACGTCGAGCACGAAGTCGAGGCCGTCGGTGAGGATGCTGGCCCGCAGCACCTCGTGCACGTCGTCGGGGCCGATGGCCGGGCCGGATGCGCGATCGGTTCGGGACGGGAGAACGGCGGTCATGCGGCGATCTTAGCGCATTCTTTACGGCCCTCCCCGCACATATCAGGATTAATTACGGCACGAAGTCGCGTCCTTCGTAAAATGTTTGTAAGATGATGGTGCTTCGGGTGCGAACGTTGGCCGCGGTTCGGATCTGCTGCAGCAGGTCTTCCAGCGCTCGCGCGGTGGCGACGCGGACCAGGAGGACATAGCTCTCCTCCCCCGCCACTGAGTGACACGACTCGATCTCACGAATGTGTTCGAGCCGGGCAGGCGCATCATCGGGTTGAGACGGATCGAGGGGTGAGATGGCCACGAACGCCGACAGCATGTTGCCGATGGCCTCCGGGTTGATCCTCGCCCGGTACCCCGTGACCACGCCGCGCGATTCCAGGCGCCGCACCCGCGACTGCACCGCGGACACCGACAGACCGGCTACCGATGCCAACTGCGCCAGTGTGGCCCGCCCGTCGGCCACGAGAGCGCGCGCCAGGATCCGGTCGATCTCATCGAGTTCCTCACCCGTGTCCGTCATGGCCGGAGACTATCGCGACGACCCCTACGAGAAAGCGGCATCATGACCACCATGGCAACCTCCACGCCCGCTGCGGCCCTGCCCACCGCCGACGAGTTGCGCGACAGGGTTCGCGCGGCGCTGGGCGCGATCGGTGCGCGATGCGACCTCCGCGAACCGGGCACCTCTGGCCTACCCGCCCGTACACCCATCACCGACGACATGTTGTTCGCCATTGACGAGACCACCTCGGCGCAGGCGCAGGAGGCCATAGCCGCCGCAGCCACGGCATTCGCCGGCTGGCGCGTCACTCCCGCACCCGTGCGGGGCGCACTGGTGGCCCGGCTCGGTGAACTCCTGATCGAGCACAAGAGCGATCTCGCCACGCTCGTCACCGTCGAGGCGGGGAAGATCACCTCCGAGGCACTGGGCGAGGTGCAGGAGATGATCGACGTCTGCCAGTTCGCCGTTGGTCTCTCGCGTCAGCTGTACGGCAAGACCATCGCATCCGAGCGACCCGGCCACCGGCTGATGGAGACGTGGCATCCGCTCGGCGTCGTCGGCGTCATCACCGCGTTCAACTTCCCGGTCGCGGTCTGGGCGTGGAACACCGCCGTCGCGCTGGTATGTGGAAACACCGTGGTGTGGAAGCCTTCTGAACTCACCCCGCTCACCGCGATCGCGTGCCAGGCCCTGATCGAGCGCGCCGCAGACGATGTGGGTGCACCCCGTGACGTCAGCCGACTCGTCCTCGGCGCCCGCGAGATCGGCGAACTGCTGGTCGACGACGCCCGGGTGGCGCTGCTGAGCGCGACGGGCTCGGTGCGGATGGGCCGGGAGGTCGGGCCGCGGGTGGCACAGCGCTTCGGCAAGGCGCTTCTGGAACTGGGAGGCAACAACGCGGCGATCGTCGCACCCTCGGCCGACCTCGATCTGGCGGTTCGCGGCATCGTGTTCGCCGCGGCGGGCACCGCGGGCCAGCGCTGCACCAGCATGCGCCGCGTGATCGCCCACACGTCGGTGGTGGACACCCTCGTCGAGCGTATCGAGCAGGCCTACCGCAGCCTGCCGGTCGGAGATCCGGCGGCCGAGGGCACCCTGGTCGGACCGCTGATCCATGAGCGCGCCTACCGCGACATGGTCGGCGCGCTCGAGCAGGCCAGGGCCGACGGCGGCGAGGTCATCGGCGGTGAGCATGTCGAGGTGGACGCGGGCGGCTTCTACGTGCGGCCCGCCCTGGTCCGGATGCCTGCGCAGACCGCCGTGGTGCACGACGAGACGTTCGCGCCGATCCTCTACGTGCTGACCTATGACGATCTCGACGAGGCCATCGCATTGAACAACGCGGTACCGCAGGGGCTTTCGTCGGCGATATTCACCACCGACATTCGTGAGGCCGAACGCTTCATGGCCGCCGACGGATCGGACTGCGGCATCGCCAACGTCAACATCGGCACCTCGGGCGCGGAGATTGGCGGAGCATTCGGCGGCGAGAAGCAGACCGGCGGTGGCCGCGAGTCAGGGTCCGACTCGTGGAAGGCCTACATGCGACGCGCCACCAACACCGTCAACTACAGCTCCGAGTTGCCGCTGGCTCAGGGCGTCCAGTTCGGCTAACACGTCCCGCGTGTCAGCGCCCAGCTCGGGCGCATAGCCGGCCACCCGGCCCGGTGTACGCGAGAACCACGTCGGCACACCGGGAATGCGCACCGGGCCGTGTTGCGTCTGCACCGTCTCGAACAGACCGACGGCGTTCAGGTGCGGATCGTCGAACAGCGCATCGGGGGTCTGGATCGGCGCGGCCGGGATCTCCAACTCCCGAAACAGCGCCAGCCACTCGTCGGTGGTGCGCTCCAACAACGTCTCGGCGATCAGGCCGTAGACCACGTCGATATGCTTGGCGCGCCGTTCCAGCGTGGCGTAGAGCTCGCTGGTCCAGGCGGGCTGGACCGCGGCGATGAAAGCGTTCCAGTGCTTGTCGTTGTAGATCAGCGCAGCGATCTGACCGTCCTTGGTCTGATATGGCCGCCGGTTCGGTGCGACCGTGCGCGGATACACCGCCGGCCCCAGTGGAGGGTCGAACATGGCGCCGTTGGCATGTTCGACCAACATGAAGGATGCCATGGTCTCGAACATGGCGACCTCGACCTCCTGTCCCTCCCCCGTGCGCTCACGGTGGAACAGCGCCATCATCGTGGCGTACAGCGCGGTGAGCCCGGCGACCTTGTCCGCCATGATGGTTCCGACGTAGTTCGCCTCGCCGGTGAGTTGTTCCTGCACGGCGGGCAGGCCGCACTCGGCCTGAATGGTGTCGTCGTAGGCCGGCCGGTCCGCCTCGGGACCTCGGCGGCCGTAGCCGTAGCAGTTCGTGTACACAATGTCGGGGTTGATCGCGGCGACGTCGTCGTAGCCGAAGCCGAGTTTGACGATCGCCTTCGACCGCATCGAGTGGATGAACACATCGGCACTCACGATCAGCGAGCGAAGGGCCGCCGCGCCCTCCTCGGTGCGCAGATCCAGCACCACACTGCGCTTTCCGCGGTTGACGTTGACGAACACGCCGCTCATTCCGGGCGCGGGGCCGACCGAGATGAAGCGGGTGTTGTCACCGGCCGGCGGCTCGACCTTGACGACGTCAGCACCCATGTCGGCCATGATCTGCGTGCAGTAGGGGCCCATCACCATCGCGGTCAGATCGACCACACGGATACCGTGCAACGGGCCCTTCGGTTCAGTCATTCTCGGCTCCCTGCGCCGAAGCTGTACCGGATGTGATCGGCGTGCCCGTCGGGCACCACGGGGAACACCAGCGGTGAGGTGTCGTCGCGGATCGCGGTGATGTTCTCGGCGACGTCCTCGACGCTCCACGACGGCCGATACACACCGGGGGTCTCGCCGATGAACGCCCGAGCCACGCGGCCCGCGATGGCCACGAAGTACTCGCCCGTGACGGTGCAGTCCTCGTGCGCCAGCCAGCCGACGGTCGGTGCCACCAGAGCGGGGTCCATCGGCGGGTAGGCCGACGTGTCCAGTCCCTCAGCCATTCTGGTGACAGCGCCCGGGATGATCGCGTTACAGCGCACGCCCGCGGCCGCACCCTCGAGTGCCACGACGTTGGTCAGCCCGAGGACACCAGCCTTGGCCGCGGCGTAGTTGGCGACGCCGTGGTTGCCGTACAGCCCACCGATCGACGATGTCAGCACGATCCGGCCGTAGCCCGCCGCGCACATCACCGGGAACGCGGGCCGCACCACGTGGAACGCACCGCGCAGGTGAACGTCGAGGACGGCGTCGAAGTCCTTGTAGGACATCTGGGTGAGCGGCGCGCGGCGCACGTTGCCCGCATTGTGGATCAGGACGTCGATGCGGCCGTAGTGGTCGAGCGCGGTGGCGATGATCGACTCACCGCCCGCGGCGGTGGCCACCGAATCGGTGCTGGCGACGGCATCACCTCCGGCAGCGCGGATCTCGGCGGCGACCTGATGCGCCGGACCCTCGTCGCCGCCCTCACCGGTCAGGCTGCCACCGACGTCGTTGACCACGACCCTGGCGCCGCGGGAGGCGAGCAGCAGGGCGTACTCGCGACCAAGGCCCCGCCCGCCGCCGGTGACGACGGCGACGCGTCCGTCGAATCGCAGGTCGGATGGCTCAGTGAATTCACTCATGTCAGGCGAACGGCTCCTCGCCTGCGAGCTTCGTGCGTTGCAGCAGCCGGCCCGACTTCGGGTCGTACGGCGTGGCACGGTGCATGGTGCCGGTGTTGTCCCAGATCACCAGATCGCCCACCGACCACTTGTGGCGGTAGACGAAACGCGGCGCGGTGGCCCAGTCCCGAAGGCGTACCAGCAGTTCCGCACTCTTGCGGTAGTCCATGTCCACGACGTGGTGGGCGGTGGCGCCGAGCACCAGGGACTTGCGGCCCGAGCTGTGTGTCCACACCAGTGGCAGCTCGCGGTCGCCGATCGCCTGCATCTGCCTCAGCGTCCGAACGTCGGGTTCCGGGTCGTAGTAGAACAGCGTGTTCCACGCCGAGTGCATCACGGTGAGGCCCTCGAGATCAGCCTTGTCCGCATCCGAGAGTGCGTCATAGGCCGCGTAGGTGTTGCAGAACTCGGTGTCACCTTCGTCAGGGTTGCCCAGTGCGACGCTCTGCAGAAGTGACGCAAGGATCGGGACCTCGTTCATCGTGCCGTCGAGATGCCAGTACAGCGAGCCCTTGAGGTAGTCGGCCTGCTTGTTGACCTCGGTGTCCAGCGACACCTTGTACAGCTTGCCGCCGGTGTGCTCCGCGGCGAAGGTGCCGAGCGTCTCGGTGAACGCGATCTGCTCCTCGTCGCTGAAGCCGAGCTTCGGAAAGACGAGCACACCGCGGCTCTGCAGGAGGTCGCGGATCGTGCCCGCGTGCTCGCCGGACAGCAGTGCTGCCTTCTCCGCGACGATCTCGGTGCCGATGTGCTCATGGATGTCCCTGGTGGACAACGCGACCGAGGCCGTCATGTCTTCAACTCCAGTCCGTCGAGGTCGCCCTTGGCGCGCCATGCGGCCAGCAGATCGTCGAACTCGTAGAAGCCCGGCGAGTAGAAGTCGCCGAGGAAGGCGCCGTTGGCCTCACCACCACCGCGACCCTCGTTATTGTAATAGCCAGGAGTGCAGGAGAGTTCGAAGGCCGAGTTGTCGATCGAGAGATCCCGAACGGTCTTCACCCAGGTGTCCTGGCCCTCCTGACTCGGTTCGACGGTCTTCGCGCCACGGCTGATGGCCTCGGAGATGATGTAGGCGATGTGCTTGGCCTGCTGCTCGAACATCGCGGTGGTGTTGGCCGAGACGCCGCCCTGGATGAAGCCGGTGAAGAACTGGTTGGGGAAGCCGCGAGTGGTGATCCCGTGCAGCGTCTGGTAGCTGTCCTTCCAGTAATCGAACAGCGACAGCCCGTCGCGCCCCTCGACGACATCCATCGCATACCGCCGACTGATCTCCGTCGAGATCTCGAAGCCGCTCGCGAAGATCACGCAATCGACCTCGTACTCAATGCCATTGGCGACGATCCCGCGCTCGGTCAGCCGGTCCACGCCCTTGGACTCCGCGACGTCGACCAGGGTCACGTTGGGCCGGTTGAACGTCGCGAGGTACTCGTCGCTTGAGCACGGCCGCTTGCACATGAACCGGTAGTACGGTTTGAGCGCCTCGGCGGTGTCGGGATCGTCGACGAGGCCGCCGATCCGGCGCCGCAGCCGCTCCATGATCTTGTAATCCTCCTCCTCTCGGATCGCCATGATCTGCTCGATACCCAGAGCTGCGGGGTCCTCGCTGGCCGCGATGCGTGCCGACATGTTGCGTCCAAGCTCGGTCCAGAAGTCGCAGACCAGGTCCGGCGCTCCGAACACCACACCCACGAACGGTGACCAATTGTGGAAGTTGCGCTTGCGCTCCTCCTGCCAGCCCGGCTGAAGCGACTTCACCCATTCCGGATCGGTCGGGGTGTTGTCACGATCGTCGACTGATGATGGTGTGCGCTGGAATACGTAGACATGTTGGGCGTCTCGGCCGAGGTGCGGCACCAGCTGAACGCCGGTCGCGCCGGTGCCGACGAGCGCGACGCGCTTGTCGCGCAGCTTGTCCAAGCCGCCATTGGCGTCACCCCCGGTGTAGTCGTAGTCCCAGCGGGCGGAGTGGAAGGTGTGGCCTCCGGCATTCACGTAGTCCAGGATCCCCGGGATGCCGGGCAGCTTCGGACGGTTGTAGGAGCCCTGCGCCATGACCACGAAGCGCGCCCGGATGTCGTCACCGCGGTTGGTGGTCAACTGCCATCGGTCGATCGTCTCGTCCCAGCGCACGGCACGGACCTGGGTCGAGAACAGCGCACCGTCGTACAGCCCGAAGTGCTTGGCGATACGCCTGCAATGCTCAAAGATCTCGGCCCCGTCGGCGAACTTCTTGGACGGCACGAAGTCGAGTTCCTCGAGCAGCGGGACATAGCAGTACGCATCGTTATCGCACTGAATTCCGGGAAAGCGATTCCAGTACCAGACCCCGCCGACGTCACCGCCCATCTCGATGATCCGAACGTCCTCCACTCCGGCCTTCTTCAGATACGAGCCGGCCAGCAGCCCCGCGATACCACCACCGAGCACCACCACCTCGACGTCCTCGGAGATCGGCGCGCGTGGAGTCACCGGGGTGTGCGGGTCGACCTCGGCGAACTCCGCGAACTCACCCTTCAGCTCCTGGTACTGCCTCGCCCCCTCTGGACGTAGCCGCTTCTCCCGCTCGACGCGGTACTTCTCGCGCAGTGCGGGGATGTCGACGTCGACTGGCGTGTCGGTGGGCCCGCACGAGTTCTCGACGGTGGTCATCGATCTCCTTCTGCAAGTTCCTGCGGGGCACCGGTGCCCATGTACTTCGACAGTTGGTAGTGCAGGTTGACGGTGCTGCGTTCCCGGTACGGATTGGGTTGAGTGCCTGGGAAGCCGAGTGACTTCATGCCCTGCTGGACGGCCGCCATGTTCGAGAAGTCCTGCGGCAGGACGGAGAGCCAATTGGGATCACCGACCGGCGTGTACGCCCACTCCGTCGCGGGCTCCTCGCCCCTGGGGTACAGCTCGAACACCGACACCTCGAAGATGCACTTGTTCGGGTCATAGCTCGGGTCGGGTCGGGCGCTGTAGCACAGTGCGCTGGTAAGCCCCTGGCCCACTTGGAAGTTCGGGAAGATCTGCCAGGCCGTCCCGCTCTGTCCGAGGATGTCAGCGGGTATGGTCGGCCAGACCACACCGCGCGCCTCGTCGTCGCGGCGCGCCGAGGCCAGCCAGTGCTGCAGTACCTCGTCGGCCGGTGTCCCCTCCGGCAGCTCGTCGACAAGGCGCTTCGCCGCGTTGACCAGCGTGTTGGTCGTGGTGGCGTTGGTCTCCTCCATGGTGTAGATCTGCATCTCCGCGGTCGAGATGCGCGGATCCCCCGTGCCGAGCCGGATCTTGGACTTCGTCTCGTCCATACCCTTGGGCGCGTCATAGCCGATGTTGGAGTGCTTACCCTGCGCCTTGGCCCAGCCCTTGAACTCGCCGAACTTGTTGAACTCCGGGTGGGTGGTGAAGACGTGGTAGGTCTCGTTGAACGCCTCCAGCGCGACCTTCCAGTTGCAGTCGAAGTTCAACCACTTGCGCCACTTGTAGCGCATGTTCTCCAACCCGAACGGGTCGAGGATCTTCGCGGCGGGAAACAGGTAGTCCGCCAATGGTTCACAGTCGGGGTCCATGTTGACGAAGACCCAGCCGCCCCACGTGTCGACCCGGACCGAACGCAGGTGGGTGCGCTCAGGTGTCAGCGCACCCTTCCAGTCGTCCTGTTCGCGGATGTGCGTGCAGGTGCCATCCAGCCCGTAGGTCCAGCCGTGGAAACCGCAGACGAACGACTTGCGCGCCTTGCCCACTGCGTTCTTGCCACCCTGCGGGGTGTCCACGAGTTTGCGCCCGCGGTGCATGCAGACGTTGTGGTGCGCCGCAAAGGCGTCACCCGAGCTTCCCTCGCCGGTGCGGACCACGATGATGGAGTCGTCGAGAATGTCGTAGGTCAGGTAGCTGCCCACCTCGGGAATGTCCTCGATGCGCCCGGCCTGCTGCCAGACCTTGCGCCACAACAGGTCCCGCTCATTGCGCGCGTACTCCGGCGAGATGTAGGCCTCGACGCCGATGGTCACCGGCTCCGCGAGTTCCTCGGTCAGCGCGGGCTGCGTATCGGTCACTTGCATCATCTCCTCATGGCCGCTTGATGGAGTTGCGGAAGGACTCGTCCTTCAGGAACAGCGAGGTGTTGTCCGCACCGAGGTGCGTCCACTTCAGGTTCAGGCCGCCGTCGACCAGCAGGGTCTGGCCGGTCACGTAGCCCGACAGATCCGAGAGCAGGAACAGGATGGCGCCGGCCTGCTCCTCGGGAGTGCCGCGCCTGCCCATCGCGATCGCCGTGCGGTCGCGCTCTGGGTCGTCGTCGACATAGGTCGCCGACGCCGCGGTCTGCGTGACACCCGGTGCGACGGCGTTCACCCGGATCCCGTCGAGCGCGAGTTCGACGGCCATGGTGCGTGTCATGGCGACGATCGCGGCCTTGGCAGTGCCGTAGGCAATGTGGAACGGCGCCGTGTTGATACCGCTGATCGACGATATCGACACGATGGATCCGGGTGACGAGTTCACCCGAAGTTCGGCTGCCACAGCCTGACTCATGAAGAACGTGGTCTCTAGGTTGGCGGCGAACAGCGCCCGCCAGTCCTCACGGGTGACCCTTGTCGCGGGCATCCATGTCGAGGGCGCCGCGCCGCCCGCCACGTTGACCAGCCCGTACAGCCGCGCCTCGGTGGTCTCGGCAACGTGGCGCACCGCCTCGAGCACCGTCTCGATGCCCTCGTCGGTCGCCGCGTCGGCAGACACCGGGATGACCGACAGACCCTGCCGCGCAAGCGGAGTCACGTGGGTGTCGAGGTTGTCCTTGGACCTGCTGACGGCGACCACGGTGGCCCCGGCCTCGGCAGCCATGCGCGTCACCGTGGTGCCGATGCCTCCACCGCCGGCGCCTGATACCACCACGATGCGGCCGCTGAGGTCAAGCACGTCAGCCATCTAGGATCCGCTCGCCCCGTGCATATTCCCCGTCGCTTCGCTCGCCCCGTGCGTATTCCCCGTCGCTTCGCTCGCCCCGTGCGTATTCCCCGTCGCTTCGCTCGCCCCGTAGCCCAGTATCGACTTCGTCTCCAGGTACTCGTGGAATCCGATGTCCCCCCACTCGCGTCCGTTGCCGCTGTGCTTGTAGCCGCCGAACGCGGAGTTGAAGTCGAAGGCACTGTTGATGGCCACCCAGCCCGCGCGGATTCGACTCGCGACGCCGCGCGCCGTGGCCAGGTCCTCCCCCGACACGTAGCCGGCCAGCCCGTACTCGGTGTCGTTGGCGATCGCGACGGCGTCGTCGAGATCGTCATAGCCGATCACCACGAGTACCGGACCGAAGATCTCCTCGCGGGCGATGGTCATGTCGTTGGTCACGTCGGCGAACACCGTCGGCTTGACGTAGTACCCGGTCGACAGACCGTCGGGCCTGCCGGTACCGCCGGCGACCAGGGTGGCACCCTCATCGATGCCCTTGGCGATCAGTGCCTGGATCTTCTCGTACTGCGTGCCCGACACGACGGGGCCGACGGTGGCGCCGCTGTTCGGGTCGCCGACCTTCACCGAAGCCGCAGCGGCGGCGGCGATCTCCTTCGCCTCCGCCATCCGGGCGGCCGGCACCAGCATGCGCGAGGGGGCGCTGCAGGTCTGGCCCGAGTTGCCCATCATCGTGACGACTCCGGATGACACGCTGCCCGCGAACGCGGCGTCGTCGAGCACGATGTTCGGGCTCTTGCCGCCGAGTTCCTGAGCCACCCGCTTGACGGTCGGGGCGGCATTGCGCGCCACCTCGACGCCGGCCCGGGTGGACCCGGTGAAGGACACCATGTCGATGTCGGGGTGACTGGCCAGCGCCACGCCCACGCCAGGGCCGTCGCCCTGAATCAGGTTGAACACACCCGCGGGAACACCTGCCGTGTGCAGAATCTCGGCGAAGATCTGCGCCGAGAACGGGGCCACCTCGGACGGTTTGAGCACCGACGTGCAGCCCGTCGCGAGCGCCGGGAAGACCTTGACCGAGATCTGGTTGAGCGGCCAGTTCCAGGGCGTGATGAGCCCGCACACGCCGATCGGCTCCTTGACGATGGTCGTGTCACCACGCTGCTCGGTGAAACTGAAGTTCTTCAGCGACTCGATGGCCGTGGTGAGGTGGCCGAGACCGAGACCGACCTGCGGGCCCGACGCCAGCCCCGCGGGGGCGCCCATCTCCTCGGTCACCGCCTCGGCGAGATCGCCCGCGCGGCGCTGGTATTCGGCCAGGATGGCACCCAGCACATCGAGCCGCTCCTCGACCGTGGTCACCGACCAGGTCGTGAAGGCTCGTCGGGCAGCCTTCACCGCTTTGTCCACGTCGGCGGCCGACCCGATCGAGATGTGGCCCGCGACCTGTTCGGTGGCGGGGTTCTCGATATCAGCCGTCCTCGGCTCGACCGGATCGACCCACTGGCCGTCAATGTAGAACTTCAGGTACTCACGCATTACTGCTCCTCACGTCCGCACCGCATTACTGCTCCTCACGTCCGCACCGCATTACTGCTCCTCACGTCCGCACCGCATTACTGCTCCTCACGTCCGCACCGCATTACTGTGTCCCCTCCGCGTACCAGGTCCGGAACTCGTCATAGCTCGGCATCTCCTCCGAGTTCACCTTCGGGTCGATCGGCACGTGAATGACGGTGACCTTGCCACTGGCGTAGGCCCGGTCGATCGCGGGACCGAGATCCTCGGCCTTGTCGACGTACTCGCCGCGACAGCCGAAGCCCTCGGCGATCTTGTCGAATCGCACGTCCTTGCTCCAGTGCACGCCGGTCTCCAGCGAGCCCTGGCCGAATGTCCGCTTGTAGACACCGACCTCCAGACCCCACTGGTTGTCGACACCGACGACGCAGACCAGCGGAAGGTTCAGCCGTGCAGCGGTTTCCAGCTCCGCGATCGCGAACATGAACGACGAGTCGCTGGTGAGCAGCATGACCGGCTTCTTGCGGCCATCGGCGACGGATGCGCCGACCGCATAGGGCAGGCCGGTGCCGATGTGGCCGAAGTTCTGATTCCACACCACGTCATGCGGCTTGGCCTGTGAGTACGTCCACTGGAAGATGACCGTGGCGCCGCCGTCGCGGACCATGATGCCGTCTTGAGGCAAGGCCGCAAAAGCGCGAGTGGCCTCGACCACGAAACGCGCGGTGTGCAGCGGTGTTCCACCGGGAGCGGACTCGGCGAGTTCCTTGATCCGAGCTGCGTCATCATTTATCCAGCCCGCGAGTTCGGGCGTGGCCTGACGCGGCGAGTCCTTCAGCGCGTCGACGAGTTGCGGCACGATCGCGCGCAGGTCACCGACGAGCGGAACGTCGATGCGCCGGTTGACGCCGATGGCCGTGGGATCGAGTTCAACGCTGATCCACTTGCGGTTGGCCTCGTTCTCCAGCCAGTGCCTGCCCTTGCCATAGTGCACGGGCTCACCGAGCTCGGTGCCGATGGCGACCACCAGGTCCGAGCGCACCACGGCGTCGACGGCCGAAGGTGAGAAGCCATACGGGAAGGTGCGATCCTCCAGACCCTTGATGAACGACGTGCCGCCGGAGGTCTGAATCACCGGACAGTTCATCAGCTTCGCCAGCGCCTCAACGGACTCGCCGGCGCGGTTGGTGTGCACTGCGTGACCGACGAGCAGGATGGGCTGCTCGGCCCTGCGGATGAGTTCGGTCGCGCGCTCGATCATCTGCGCGCTGGCACCCTGGTTAACCAGGCGGTAGGCCTCGGGCGGCAGCGGCTCGGGAACGTCGAGTTCCTCGAGGATGACGTGGCTGGGGTACTCGATGTAGGCCGGCCCCGGGGTGCCGGTCTGCGCGATCCGCAGCGCGTTGCGCACGATCTCGTCGGTCTGATCGGCATACTCGATGCTCGCCGAGTACTTCACCGACGGCGCCAGGAGCGGCGCCTGGGAGACGAACTGAATGCGGCCGCGGCGGACCCGCTGCTCGGTGATGCGGGCGCGCTGCCCGCCCAGGAAGATGACCGGCGAGTTCTCGACCTTGGCGCACATGATGGCGCCGGCGAGGTTGGCCAGGCCCGGTCCGAGTGTGCCGATGGCCAGCCCGGGCTTGCCCGTCATGCGGGACACGGCCTCGGCCATGAAGCCGGCGTTCTCCTCGTGGTGCGGCGCCACAACCGTCCAGCCGCGCTCCTCGGCGGCGTGGAACATGTGCACGAAGTTGGGGTCGGGGATGCCGAAGAGCGTGTTGATGCCCTCAGCCTCGAACAGCTGCAGGATGCGCTCGTAAACCTTCACGGCCACAGTCGTTGTTCTCCTAATTGTCCGGACAAGATAGTGGTGTGCACCATTTGGAGAGCATGATTCTCTCTAACCTAGCTGCACGTCAAGGCCCGTTCGGCAATCTGCGAAACTTATTGTCTGGACTACGGCGGCTTGCTATCGTCCGAGCGATGACGACCGGAACCCCTGTCTCGCAGACCCCGAGCCGCTACCTCGGCGCCTGCCAACCGGACGTCGCGGTGGGCTGGCGACTCGAACGTCTCACCGCGCCGAGCAGGCTGTTCGGCGCCAACGGACTGCGCACCGGACCCGATGGCCGCATCTACATCGCTCAGGTCACGGGTAGCCAGATCAGCGCCCTAGACATCACCACGGGCGATGTCGAGACCATCAGCGCCAAGGGCGGTGACATCGTCGCGCCCGACGACGTCGCGTTCGACACGCACGGCAACCTCGTCGCCACCGAGGTGATGAACGGCCGCGTCAGCCTGCGCGACACCTCCGGTCGGACCCGTGTGCTGCGCGATGACGTGCCGTCGGCCAACGGCATCACGTTCCACAACGGGCGACTGTTCATCGGCGAGTGCCGCGAGGGCGGCCGGCTCATGGAGTTCGACTTGGGCGGTGGCCCACCACGGATCCTGCTCGAGAACGTCCCGTCCCCCAACGCCATGGAGGTCGGACCCGACGGGTTGTTGTACTTCCCCGTCATGGGCGCCAATGAGATCTGGCGCATCGACCCCGACGCTGGCGCGGACGCGAGGAGCAACGGGGCTCTCCGCGGCCAGCCCGAGATCGTGGCGACCGGTCTCGGTGTGCCCGACTCGGTCAAGTTCGACGCCGACGGCTTCATCGTCTCGACGCAGGTCGCCAGCGGCCAGGTACTGCGGATCGACCCCCGCACGGGTGACCAGACCGTGCTGGCCCAACTCAACCCCGGTCTGGACAACTGCACCCTGGTCGACGGGCGACTGTTCGTCTCGAACTTCACCGGCGAGATCACCGAGGTCCTCGCTGGCGGCCAGACCCGAACCACCCTGCCGGGGGGGCTGAACTGGCCGATGGACATCGCGGTCGGCGGCGACGGCCGGCTCTATGTCGCCGACGGCACGTACTTCTATGCGCTCGGCGCGGACGGTTCCCTGGACACCGTCGGCATGCTGTTCTCGCCCGGCTACCCGGGCTTCCTGCGCGGCCTCACTCCGTCGGGACCCGGCGGGTTCGTCGTCACCACGTCGGGCGGCCAGATCGGCCGCTACCGCCCCGCCCATGATGAAACTGACTTTCTCGCTGACGGTTTCGATCAGCTGTACGGTGTCGCGCTCGCCCCCGGCGGTATTGTCGCCGCCGAACTCGGGACCGGCAACATCGTGTCGGTCGACGGCTCGGGCAATGTCGGCGTGCTCGCGTCCGGACTCGCCGATCCCATCGGCGTCACGGTGACATCGGGCGGGGAAGTCCTGGTCTCCGAGTCGGGTGCGGGACGAGTCGTGCGAGTCACCCCGTCGGGCACCGACATCGTGGTCGACGGCCTGGTGCGGCCGCAGGGCATCCTGGCATTGGAGGGCTCGCTGTACATCGTCGACGCCGGCCAGAAAGCCGTCATCGAGGTCGACCTCGGCACCGGTGCACGCACGACGATCGCCGCCGGACTTCCCGTCGGCCCGCCGCCCGGGGTCGTGCCGAAGCCGCTGCTCGGCATGCCGCCGTTCTCCGGGCCGCAGGGTCCGTTCGCGGGTATCGCCGCCGGACCCGATGGCACGCTGTACGTCTCGGCCGATGGTGAGGGCAGCGTGATGGCACTGAAGCGAGATCGCACATGAGCACCCAGCGAGAAGCGAAGCGGGATCGCGCATGAGTACCGAGGTCGGGGTACCGGCAGACCACCGCTACATGCAGGTGGCGCGAACCCTGCGCAAGGAGATCGTCGACGGGATCTACCCGGTGGGGACGCAGTTACCCACCGAGCACGAACTGTGTGAGCGGTTCGGTGTGAGTCGCTACACCGTGCGCGAGGCACTGCGCAGGCTTCGGGACGACAATCTGGTCGCCTCGCGGCCACGGGCCGGAACCATGGTGGTCGCCCGTGCCGCATCGAATTCCTATGCCCAGGAAGTGATGTCGATCAACGATCTGCTCGCGTTCGCGGCAGGCGCGCGGTTCGCCATCGAGTCCAACGCCATGGTGACCCTCGACGAGGACCTCGCTGCGCACACCGGTCTGCCGGTCGGCTCGGAGTGGCTGGTGGTGCGCGGCACGAGGCAGTCCGACGACAACCCCGTCCCCATCTGCCGCACCGAGTACTACATCAACCGATCGTTCGCCGCTGTCGGACGGCTGCTGCAGCGTCACACCGGTCCGATCTTTCCGCTAGTCGAGGACCTCTTCGGGGTCAGCGTGGTGGAGGTGGCCCAGGAGATCGCCGCCGTGCTGGCATCACCAGCTCTGGCCGAGGAACTGCAGGTCGACGAGGGCACCGCGGCACTCGAGATGCGCCGCACGTACACGACCTCCGACGGCGAGATCGCCCAGGTCACGGTGAACACGCATCCCTCATCGCGGTTCCGGTACTCGATGACGATGCGGCGAGTGAAGGGTTAGGCGCGTCGGTGAGCAACGGCCGCAAAGCGGTTGGCGGACGGTCGATCCGGTGGAGTGACGAACGTGCCGCGCAAGCCTACGATGCCGGTCTCTGGATTCGGGGCACACTCGCGGACGCGCTACGACTGGCCGCGCGCGACACCCCCGAGCGCGTCGTGCTGGTCGACGGCGATGTGGAACTCGACTGCCGCGAGCTGTACCGGCGCTCTGCGGCCCTGGCGACGGCGCTCGGCGACCGGATGCCAACCGCCAGCGTGGTGTCCTTCATGCTGCCCAACTGGCACGAGGCAGCCGTGGTGTACCTGGGCGCCACGCTGGCAGGCATGGTGGTGAATCCGATCCTTCCGTCGTTGCGCGATCACGAACTGCGCTTCATCCTCGATGACGCCGACAGCCGGATGGTCTTCGTCCCGTCGCAGTTTCGCGGCTTCGACTACGCGGCAATGCTGACCCGCGTGACGGCCACATTGCAGTGCCCGCCCGAAGTGGTCGTGGTGCGCGGCGATTCGCGCGAGCACACCAGCTTCGACGACTTGCTCACCGACTCCCAGCCAGCGCCGGTCGTCGAACTCGATCCCGACGCCGTCCGCATGATCATGTACACCTCGGGTACCACGGGCCGCCCCAAGGGTGTTCTACACAGCCATAACTCGATCCACGCGTTGATCACCCAGATCCGACGGCACTGGTCGATCGAACCGGGCGACAAGTTCCTGGTCCCCTCCCCCATCGCGCACATCGGCGGCTCCATCTACGCCTTCGAGTGCCCCCTGCTGGCCCGTTCCACGGCTGTGCTGATGGAGCGCTGGGACGCCGATGAGGCGGTCGGGCTTCTGGTGGCGCAGCGCTGCACGCACATGGCCGGAGCCACACCGTTCCTGGAGCAGATTCTCGCCGCGGCAGAGCGCGCAGGCACCGACCTGCCCGATCTGAAGGTTTTCATCTGCGGCGGCGCGTCAGTACCGCCGTCGCTGATCCGCAGGGCCACAGAGTATTTCGCACGGGCGCTGGTGACAAGGGTGTACGGCTCCACCGAGGTGCCCGTGACTACTGTGGGCTCACCGCACGACGCCGACCGGGCGGCGGACACCGACGGCGCTCCTGGTATCGCGCAGGTCGCGCTGACCGGTGACGACTCGGCCACCGAAGGTGAGATCGTGGCCCGCGGCGCGCAGATGCTGGTCGGCTACCTGCATGCCGAGGACGAGATCGGCGCCTTCGATGCCGACGGCTACTACCGCACCGGTGATCTCGGACGCTGGGATGGCGACTGCCTGGTGGTGACGGGCCGGGCGAAGGACATCATCATCCGCAACGGCGAGAACATCTCCCCCAAGGAGGTCGAGGACATTCTCGTCGGACACCCCGACATTGCCGAGATAGCCGTGGTCGGGCTTCCCGACCCGCGCACCGGTGAGCACGCGTGTGCGGTGGTCGTTCCTGCGCACGGCACCCCTGGGCCCGCGGTGGCCGACCTTCGGCGATTCCTCGGAGCACGGGGTGTCGCGACGTTCAAAGTGCCCGAGCAGGTGGCGATCTGGGAGGCCCTGCCCAGGAACGACGCGGGCAAGGTCTTGAAGCATCACATCCGAGCGACGCTGACCAACGAAGGTGGATGAACACATGCAGGTAGCGATCGTCACGGGTGCCAGCAGCGGGATCGGCTTCGGCACAGCCGTCAAACTGGCCGAGTCGGGTATCGCGGTGCTTGGCACCGGGCGCGACGAGGCCCGCCTGGCCGATCTCGCCTCGGCTATCGGTGATCCCGAACGCGTCGCCACACTCGCCGTCGACCTGACCGCCGATGACGGTCCCGCCCGCGTGGTGGACGCTGCGGTGAAGCGGTGGGGCCGCATCGACTTCCTGGTGAACAATGCGGGAGTCGGCAGCCCCAAGCCGCTGCACGAGACCGACGACGAGTCCCTGGACTACTTCCTCGGTCTGATGCTGCGGGCACCGTTCCGGTTGGCACGCGACGTGATACCGCACATGGCGTCGGGTTCGGCGATCATCAACGTGACGTCCACCTTCGCCGTCGTCGGCGGCCTGCGCGGCGGCGCGTACTCGGCGGCCAAGGGCGGGCTGACGGCGCTGACCACACACATCGCGTGCCAGTACGGGCCGCAGGGCATCCGCTGCAACGCCGTGGCACCCGGCGTCACGGTCACACCCATGGTCGAACACCGACTCGAGGACGAACGCTTCCGCAAGATCAACACTGAGATGACGCCGTACCCACGGCTGGGCCGGGTGGAGGACCTGGCGAGCACCATCGCGTTCCTGTGCTCTCCCGGAGGGAGTTTCATCAACGGACAGACGATCGTCGTCGACGGCGGCTGGTCATCGACGAAGTATCTGTCGGACTTCGCGTTGTCCTCGGAGTGGGTGGCGAGATGAACCTGTTTGGCATTCTGGATCAGATCGCCACGCGCCACGGTGACCGCGGCGCGATATTCCTCGGGACGCGGCAACTGCACACCTGGCGGGAGCTGCGTGACCGCGCGCTACGCCTCGCCGCATCGCTTCGCCAGGTGTACCCGGTGGGCACGCGCATCGCTGTCGCGACCGAGAACCGCCCGGAGATCGTGGAACTGATGTTCGCGGCGTGGGCCGCGGAGTGCGTCGTGGTCCCCGTCAACTACAAGCTGCACGCGCTCGAGATGGTGCAGATCCTCGAGGACGCCGACGCGGCAATGGTGTTCGCGTCGCCCAAGATCGCGCAGGGCCTGACACCGGCAACCGCGATAGCGGTTGAGTCGCTCGACGGTGCCGCGTACACCGCCCGATTCAATGTCGAACCGGCGGCGGCACCGCGCGATACCGATCCGGCTGCCCTGGCGTGGCTGTTCTACACCAGCGGAACCACCGGCCGATCGAAGGGCGCGATGCTCTCGCACCGCAACCTGATGGCAATGGCGGTGTCGCACCTGGCCGACTTCGACAATCCCGACGAGAACTGCAGCCTGCTGCACGGCGCCCCGATGTCGCACGGGTCCGGAATGTACATCCTCCCCTACGTGTTGCGCGGTGCGCGGCAGGTGGTGCCGGAGTCCGCCGCCTTCGAGCCCGACGAGTTCCTGGACCTGTGCGGGCATCACCCGAGCACCAGCAGCTTTCTGGCCCCCACCATGGTGGCGCGCCTAGTCGCGACGGGACGACCGCGCCCCGCCAACCTGAACACCGTGATCTACGGCGGCGGCCCGATGTATGTGGAGAGCCTGAAGCGGGCGATGGCGGCGTTCGGTCCGATCTTCGAGCAGCTCTACGGTCAGGGCGAGGCACCCATGACGATCACCGGGCTGCGCCAGCGCGATCACCTCGCCGGCAATGGGTTGGCCGACGACGCGACGCTGGGGTCGGTCGGCTACCCACGCTCCGGTGTCGACGTTGCCGTGCTGACCGAGGCGGGCACATCCGCGGCCGTTGGCGAGATCGGCGAAATCGTCTGCCGCGGTGACGTCGTCATGTCGGGCTACTGGAACAACCCCGAGGCCACGGCCGCCACACTGCGGAACGGCTGGCTGCGCACCGGCGATATGGGATCGTTCGACGAACGCGGCTACCTGACGCTGCGCGACCGCAGCAAGGACGTGGTGATCAGCGGAGGAAGCAACATCTACCCTCGCGAGGTGGAGGAGGTGCTCGTCACCCACCCCGACGTTGTCGAGGCGTGCGTGGTCGGTGCACCCGATGAAGACTGGGGCGAGGTGGTGGTGGCGTTCATTGTCGGCACCGCCGACCCGGCCGCGCTGGACACGCACCTGCTGGAGCGCATCGCCCGGTTCAAGCGGCCCAAGCGTTATGTGTTCGTCGACGAGTTGCCCAAGAACAGCTACGGCAAGGTCCTCAAGCGCGAACTGCGGGAGCGTCTGGGCTAATTGGCGGTCGTTACCCCCGGAGGTCCTGAATGCCCTGGAAGTCCCGGGGGTGCACCTCCGCGTTGATCCCCTCGCCGCGTTCCGGAATGACGTTCTCGACCCGAGCCAGTGACGACGCGCGCGGTGACTGCCCCTCCGGCCGCACCTCGGGCGTATCGCTCAAGGGCGGTCTCTGGGCCTCTGGGCGCTCGTAGCCGGGTCCGCGTTCCTGCGGCAAGCGGGCCTCGGAGGCCAACCGGAAGAGGCTGGTGGGAACCTGGCTTCCGGCCTCGGTGGCCGGCATGAGGACCTCCGGCGGCCACTTGGTCGTCGACTGCTTGCGAGTGGTCCGCGCCAACGACTCTCCGCGGGGAGGCGGCACTGTCTGCTCGCCCGAACCACCCACGGCTGTCGGCTGTCCACCGCCGCCATCGGGTGCGCCATATCCTTGCGGGCTCCCGAAGGATGGAGTCGACGACGGGGATGTCGTCGGATACGCGGCTGCTGGTTGCGGCGGCACCGTCGTAGCACCCGGCACCCGCTCGAGATACTGCCGCCAGGCCTGCAGGTAGCCGAACAACTGCTGCGCGTAGTCCGTCGGCGACGGCGGCACGGTCGGCATGGGAGTTCCTGGGGCCATCGGCGGCGGGAACGACATCCCGGCTGGCATGCCCGGTATCGCACCGGGAGTGGCCATGACCGATGGTCCGCCAAGCATGGCCATCGTCTTCTCCAGAAGCTGTTGCCAGACAGCAAGATAGGCGAGCAACTGCTCGTTGTGATCGGCCGGTGGCGGTGTAACTCCGGTCATGGGTGTACCTCCTATGGAAGGGGGGACGGGAGTGTCCAGTGGATGGGGCAGCGACCGCTGGCAGTACTGCGAGTCCAGCGCCCGCAGAGCGCGAGTGTCGGCGGGTTCCCTGTTCTCGATGTCGAAGACATAGCAGTAGTCACCGGCCGGTGTCGGCATCCGAATCGGGCTCGAGAACCCCTGATCGACGAAGCCGAAGGGAAACTGCCAGTTCAGAATGGTCTTCTCCCGGCGGTCAACACCCCCCGAGCCGACCCAGATGTAGTGGTCGAGAATGGCGTTCACCGCATGGCGCCCCGACTCACCCGCGGCCTCCATGGATGTCATCCGGGTGAAGGTCTTGGCCCAGGTGCCTGCGAACACCACCGAGTTGTTGTGCACCTGATAGCCACCGTGCCGAGCCTGCCAGACATTACGCTGCTCGAGATCCTCGAGCCAGACGTCCTCGAACGGTCTTGTCCCCCAGGAACTACCGTGCGGGTTCCACGGGTCGCCGCCGGGCCGATTCGTCCAGTCCCCGACGATGGGAACCAGGTACGGCGTCTCGTTGCGAATCACCCGACCCGATCCCTGGCCTGACCCACCGGACAGGACCAGGCCGCGGTCGAGCGCGTACCACGCTGGCCACGGCAACAGCGCCTCGGGTACGTTGTCGACCTGGCTCGTCAAGGCGAAGACGATCTGACGCCACACCTCTGCGGCGAGCTCGTCAGCTGTGCAGTCGCGCGCGGCCTTGCCGCGTCCGAGCCCGTCGATCAGGTGCCGGGACGGGTTGTTGAAGTCACCGATGTCGACCGACAGCACCGAGACGTGACCGTCGCGGTTCAGGATTGGCCGCCTCTCCCACATGCCGTGCTGGTTGATCGACGACAGCCCCCATTCGGTCCCCGAGAAGTACACATGTCCTCGGAGCAGCTGGAATTCGGTGTCAAAGTAGAACTGAATGCCACCAAGCGTCTGAAACCGATCCCAGGGCACGCGTCCCATCTCGTCCATCGCGTAGGGATCGCGCCGGCCCTGTGGTCGATCGGCGTCGGGCTCCAGCGGACCGTTGGACGGTGGAATCGATGTGGTGAAGCCGTTCAACCCGGCGACGGTCCCGCCTGTGCCCGCCGCGCGGAGCGTCTCGGTGATCCGTTCTGCCGCAGGGGCATCGACGGCGACGACCGTGTAGTCCGGTGTCAGCCGCGTACCGTCCTCCAGCGTGATCTGTGCCCGGGGTCGCAGATGAGGTGGCTGACTCGGGTCGTCACCGGGAGCATCGAGGCACTTGGCGGCGCCCCGGACGAAGGTCACCCCGAGGGCGAGCAGGTGGCGGTACCAGTGGTCGAACCACGATTCGGTGGTGGGACCGTTGAGGACCCCGTCGGCCTTGTTGTCACGACGATCCATCTGCAGCTGAAGCTGAAGGTAGGTGGTGAGGTTCGTCCGAGCGTCACCCCACCGCGAGTCGAACGCCGCCAGAACCCTCGGCATTTCCAACAGGTACTCATCGAACCGCGGCGTGTACGAGTACCGAGGGGGCCCCGATGCATTCTCACGCCCGGTGAAGAAGTCATACGCCGAAAGGTTCTGCAGTTCACTGGCGCGGCGCAGTGGGCTGGTGACGAGGTACCGCAGCACCCTACTCATGAAGGTCCCCACATCCTCCAGCGTGAACCCCAAACTCTTGAGCTGGCTGAGGATCCCAAGGAATTCGGCGGGGCTGCGCGGGGCCTCACGCGGGAAGACCAGCGACGGCTTGCCGTTAACGGTGGTGCCCTGGGTGATGACCCGCCTGACGTTGTCCATGACGGTCCGCGAGGTCGGAGTCCAGCCGGCCCCTCCGCTCGACGTCTCCACGCGCTGATACACGGGGATGCGTTGAAACAGGTCCCAGGTGTGCAGGTAATACGCCGGGAAGAAGCGGAAACCGTGTTCACCCGCGACCGCCCGCCCCGGTGTACGTGGTTGGCCCCGCCGCCCGGGGAATGGGCGCAGCTCGGCGCGGCTACCGTCGTGTGTGCCCACCGTCGAGTACTGGGACGCGGCTAGACCTCCGAGCTTGACGGGCGGGTAGGTGCCGGGCAGCGCGCCATCCAAACCGTTGCGCTCGTCCTCGCGCCACTCGTACACGGTGACCTCAAAACCGCGCTCCGCCAGCTCGTGTGCGGCGGTCAGGCCCGCGATACCGGCTCCGAGTACGGCCACAGTGGGACGCCGCGCGCACGACGCCGGGGTCGTGATCGTCTCACTCATGCGCACCCCTCCCTGAGCGCGGCCAGCAGCCCGGGCTGCGATGGCGCCCGGACTGCGGCGTGGACGTAGGCCAGCAGGGTGTCGTGTGCACGCAGGATGTCATCCAGTGAGCCGAATACCCGTAGCGAGTCCGCATCGACGGCGTCGGAGAGCCCGACCCTCGCATCCAGGACGTCGCGGATCGTGGATCGGGATGTCGCGATCCGGGCGCCCGCCGCGCTGGCCACCCCATCGGAGACCTCGAGCCGGTTGCCGCCGCGCAGCGTGAAACGTTCGCCGTCGACGTCGAGGTCGACCTCCAGCGGCCCGAGTTTGTCGAGGATGAGGCGGTAGCTGTCGGGAACCTCCGCCTCGAGGTGCCCGACCGATCGCCGCAACAGCGACGAAACTCGCTCAGCCATGAAGGAACTCGAATACGCCAGCACCGAGGAAGTCGATGCTCCTGCCGTTGATCGAGCCACTCACCCGAGCGGTGCCGCTGGTCTCGCAGAGCACTGTCGAGCGGTCCAGACAGACCTCGCTCGGCTGAGCCAGCCGCGCGTACGAATTCGGGCGAAACTCGGCGAAGACCGTGTCACCCGCCCGGTTCGCTGTGACCTCGACTCGCTCCGGCACCCCGGATGCCTCGCCGTCCAGAAGCAGCCCCATAGGGGCGGGCAGCGTGCAGTCCGCGGCGCGACGGAGCATTCCGTCGGTGCGGGTCCGCACCGCGGCGTGCCGAAAGATCGCCGCGGGCTTGTCGTGATGCCAGACGTAGAGCGCCTGGGACAGCGTGCGCAACCGACGCCGGTCCGTCATCTGCAGGAACACCAGCGACCACGGGTCATCGGGCGCCTGCGGCAGGACCGTGCCCCAGGTCCACGCGAAATCGTCGCCCCACCAGAATCGACCCCAGTTGTGGTCGTGGTAGGCGAGGTCGTTGTCGATGGGATGCTCCTGCGCGCCGATGCGCAGCCAGCCCCGCGCGCGCAACCGCGGGACGAACAGCCAGCACATCCGGCCCTCTCCCACCGGCTGGTTGTTGACCACGAACGGCCGGCTCACCGACGTGAGGTCAAGCTCGCCCCGAATATCGTGCCCGGGAAGGTCGACCACCACCCGGTAGCCGTCGGGTCCCACGGTCAGCCGGTTGCCGCCGATCCTCACGGCGCCGAGATCGGCCGACACCTCAAGCGCGGAGTCGTCGTACCTCTCGATGGCTCCGGCCCACCGCTGGTCTCCGACAATCACGATCACACGTGGCCCGAGCCCGGGCTCGCTAGCACGCGACGTCTCGCTGGTGAGGCTGAAATTGATCAGGAGCCGTCGGCCCCGGCCATGAACCACGAAGTGATGCCACTCCTTGAAACCCTCGGCCCGTGCCGTCGCCAGTAGCGGAGCACGCAGGAAGTCACTGGTGCAGAGCACCGCGGTCATCGCAGCCACCTCCGGTTCGCTGAGGCGGGTGCCGGTGTGACGGCTGCGCAGCGCTGCTGTGCCGCAGCGGATTCGGCGAGGCGCTCGATCTGCTGCCCGAGGCTCGCGACGCCAAGCAGCGCGTAGACGAAATCGTCGGCATCCTCGGTGTGCGGGCGAGGTTCGGGCCGGGGCCCGCCATCGCAGGCCGCCAACGCGCGAACCAGCTGGGCCAGGCCCGCCAGACCCATCAGGTAGCCGATGAAGCTGCTCTGTTCTGCCAACTCCTCGCGCGGATCGGTGAGTGTCATCCGAACCCCTCAGGTCGCAGACCGGCCAGGATGGAGTCGTCCAGGCCCGTGCCGACGACCGCGTCGGCCAGCAGCTCTGCCCACGCCATTGGAGCCGCGGTCGGCGACGAGGGACCGTCGAGGACGTTGAGGCTCACCGTCTCCCAGACGCGACGGAGGTTCTCAACCGCCTCAGAGGCGATCAGCGCGTCGCGCAGCTGCGCACCGGGTGGCGTGGTGGCGTATCGGTGTCCCTGGGCGACGAGAAGATCGTGGATTCTGCGGGCCGCGGCGGGGTTTCCGAGCACCCCGCGACGGACGCCGAGGAGCAGGTCGAACGCCGTCCGCTCAGCGCCGGTGGACTCACCCGGAGGTTCGGGAAGCAGCCGTGGAGCCGACCTCTCGACGAGGTCGAGGGTGAGTTCCCGGATCCGCTCGAGTTCGGCCAGCATACCGACCAGGGCTTCGGGAGTCATCGGGTCCGCCCGTGCACGTAGTCGACCAGCCCGACCAATGCGTCGCGGTGTTGGCTGGATGGCAGCCAGCCCATACCGGACAGCACCTCAGCCGCCCCGCGCGCATGGTGGGCGGCGATCCGCCTGGCGTGGTCGAGCGAGCCCACCTGGTGCATCAGCTCGTAGAGCCAGCGAATGTCGTTGAGGCTCTTGGGCTCCGCGTGGGCGCCGTTCAGCCGAGCCGCGAGTTCGACCCGTCCGGCCGACGAGAGGTCGCCGCGGGTGACGAGCCGGTCCAGCAGATCGGTGAGGCCAAGCTCCCCGGTCGCGCTTGGCCGCCGTCGGCCGATGATGGCGACGGCGCGTTCCCGATCCCTCGGCTGCGCAGATCGCAAGGCGTGCAGGAGCATCAGGGTCCGTTTGCCCTCCCAGAGATCACCGCCGATCTCCTTGCCGTAGTCCTCCGGGTCCGCGCGCAGGTTAAGCAGGTCATCGGTGATTTGGAAGGCCGCCCCGAGGTGTCGCCCGAGGGATTCCAGCTGTGCCAACTGATCTGGGTCGGCACCGGCGGCGACCGCGCCAGCCTGCAGCGGTGTGATGAACGAGTACCAGCTGGTCTTCAGTTCGACCATCTCGAGGTAGTCCGCGTCATCGAGCCGCCAGGCATTGGAACGAACCCATTCGAGTTCGATGGCCTGGCCCTCGACGGTCCGCCGGGTCATGGTCGCGATGGCTCGCAGAATCCGCAGGGCCGGTCCGAGCCCGACGCGTTCGACGTTGTCGAGCAGGGGTTGTAGCGACAGCGAGAGCATGGCGTCGCCCACGTTCACCGCGATGGGAATGCCATGGTCGATGTGCAGCGTGGGTTTGCCGCGCCGCCACCATGATTCATCCTCGATGTCATCGTGGATGAGGAAGGCGTTGTGATAGAGCTCCAGTGTCGCGGCTGTCGGCAGAATCGCCTCGAGGTGTCCTCCGAGCCCGAGGCAGATGGCGATGCCGAGCGCGGGCCGCAGCGCCTTCCCACCGCGCAGTGGGTAGTCGAGAATCAGGTCGTAGAGGCCGCCGCTTGACCCGTGTTGACGGGGACCATAGAGCCGATTGATCTCGCTATCACAGGCCTCCTTGCACAACGCGAGATAGTCCTCGAGCGGGCTCGCGACGTGCGGAACAGCTTGTGCCTGAGGCAGTGTCGACGTCATTACTTGTTGACGATCACGACGATGCCGTCGGCGTCCTTGACTCTCGTCGCATAACTGATGCGGATTCTGAGTTCGATATTGTTATCGATGGTGTCGCCAACGACTTCCAGGCTGGGTGCAACACTGACGGCGATGTCCACCGGCTCCTCACCCGGCGATGCGCCCGAGGCACCCCCGTTCCCGATCAACTGGCGGCGGCCCAGAAGGAGCGCTTCGACTTTATCCGTCTTGACCGTGGGATCCTTGATGGTCCGCACCCGATGCAGCGAGTACACGTTGGCCGCATCCAGAAGCGCCTTTTTCACGGGGTATCCGCTGGCGAGTTGACTGATGTCCTGGACGCCCTGCGTCTCGGTGATGAGACACGACGGGGACCGGTAACCCGCCGTCTCGACCTTCGCTCGGGCTTCGATGAGCTTGTTCAGGATCGTCGGCACCAGTTTGTCATCCATCTGGACGACGTCCGCGGCGGGCGGGGCCATCCGAAGCTCGGGGAAGACGGCGTCGTCAACCACGGCAGCGAGTTCTACGGTACTGGCCATCACCTTCGCGAGCAGCGCGTCCGGGGTCGGCGCAATCGCCTCGGCGAGCGTCACCTTCAGGTCCGCTTGTTTGGGTAGCAGGTCCACGAAACCCGGTTTGGTCGGATTGTCGTTGCGCACCCTGGTCTGGGCGGGGTCGCCGGTATCCCAGTGCGGGATGACCTGCCAGGCAACACAGGTCTGCTCGAATGTCTCTCGAATGGCCTGGTTCGCAAGGGCGATTCGCTCGGCGCTCAGGTACATGACAAAGACCCCCCTTTAGACCCACGACTCCCCTCGTAGATCTTGATTCGAGATTGTCGCAGACGAACATGCCCGTGGGTAGTCGATGTTTCGGACTTCAAATTCGTTTCACTTCTGCTGCAGCGCCACATCCTGTCCGCCCGACAGCTCACCGCGCGCGATCGCGTCGCAGTGCGCCACATGCAGCGGCGCGATCGCGTCACCGGGCAGCAACCTCATGCATCGCTGAAATACCGTACGAGCCTGGTCAACTTCACCCGTGTCGAACAGCGCGAAGGCCTCGTCGAACACGGGTTGAGCAGAACGCTTCGCCGCGCGGAGCGAATCCGGGTCGTCGTCGTAGACCTCGTGAATCGTCACCGGTCGACGCCGGTTGACCACCATGACCCGCTCCATTCGACGGATGTCGAACTGACCTGCCTTCGCGAGGCGCCCACACGTGGTGTCCGAGATGAGTAGTGAGGACCCATAACGCTTGTTGGCGCTCTCGATGCGGGCGGCCAGGTTGACCGCATCGCCGATGATGGTCAGCACCATGCGGTTCACCCCACCGACTAGCCCAACCCCCACTGCGCCGGTGTTGATGCCGATTCCAACGCGCAACTCCTCAGAGCCCAGCGCCGTCCGTTCCCGGTTGTGTTCGCGCAATGACCGCAGCATGGCCAGCCCCGCCCGGACGGCGTCGGGCTCCGACTCGAAAACGGCGACGATCTCGTCTCCGCGTACGTCCTGGATCACGCCGTTGCAGCTGATGATCGGAAGTTCGACGGCCCGGAGAAAGCCCATCGCCAGGTTGCTCGCCTCGGACACGTCCATTTCCTCGAGCAGGGTGGTGTAACCACGGATATCGCTGATCAGCACTGTCATCTCGCGTTCGACCCGATAGCCGCTGTGCACGCGGCGAAGGTCGTCGATGTCGAGGATGCGCAGGAGTTCATTGGGCACGAACCTCGACTGCACGTCCATGAGGGACTGTCGGTGCTCGTCGGCGGCCCGTAGCCGGGACTGCAGCTGGAAGTTCCACAGGGGCGCGGCGGCCTGAGCACAGAGAAAGTCAACAGCTTCCTCGTGGTCGGCGTTGAAATGCCTACCCGGATCATCGTGTTCGGCGTAGACCACACCGATGATGTTGTCCTGCACACGGATAGGAACCACGAGAGCGGACGCGTGCAAGGTGTCGGCCACCACGACCAGTGGCGATCCGCTGCCCACCACACGGCGGACGATGCTGCGGTCATAAGCGACCTCGGTCCACGGCCCATCGACGATCGCAACGTCGCCGTGATCCAGGACGGCATGGACAGACAGATCGTCGGAGTCGCCGGTGAGCAGCAGAACCCGGGCCGCACCCGTGGTGTCGGCAACCGAGCCGAGAATGATGTTGGCCAGGCCTTCCTGGGTACGTGCCCCCGACAGTGCGCGTGACAGTTCATGGGCGCCGACGGGGTCTATTCCCGCCGAATTCGTCTGAACGAGATCGCGACTCAGCAGCCAGGGATGCTCCCGCGCCAGCCAGTCCGTGCGCGCCACCACGCCCAGGCTCAGCCAGCGCTGGTACGCCGACCGCAGCATGTGATCGCGAAGCGTCATCCGTCCGGTCTGGGCGTAGAGGATGGCGGCCTCCTCCTGCGCACGCGCACCGATCATCGGGAGCTGATACTCCTCGGCCAGGTCGATCGCCCGGTGCAGGTGGCCCTCCGCCTTGACGTGTTGACCGCGGGATCGCGCCCACGCCCCCTGAATCAGGGCATAGGACGCCGCATAGTTCTCCGGTGCGTCGGCCGCGCACTTTCGGTGCATGGCCAACGCCCTGCGCACGAAGCGTGCGGTCGAGCGGTCCCCCGGAGCCTCCTGCATCATGCTCAGAGCGCCGATCATGTGGACCAGGAGCGAGACCGCGGTGCCGGCCATGCCGTCGATGTGCGCAATCGCCTCGTCGGTGGCCAGGACCGCACCGGCATGATCGCCGGACCAGAAGTGCAGTCCCTGTTTGACGTTCGCGGCCACGCTCATGGCCACCTCGTCACCCTCGCGGCGGGCCGCGGGCAGTATCTCCCGCTCGTCGTAGCCACTCTCACCGGCAAGCAGGTACATATCCTCGGTGCGGCCCATCAGGTTGAGGCAGAGCTGCTGCATCGCCTGGCAGAGCGCGGTGGGCACCGGTTGGGATCGGATCTGGGGAATGAGGGCCTCGGCCAGCGCATCGATCTCGGCCAGCGGGCGACCCACCCAGAACGATTGCGAGAGCAGGACCGCGGTGAGAAATCCCGCATACTCCTGGTCACCCTGGTCGAGCGCCTCCGTGACGGCGTTGCGGAGCTGGCCCAGACCGTCCCGCAGCGGGTGACTCCAGTGATGGATGAAGTTCAGGTGCAGGAACAGTGTCTGCGGCCGCGCCTCCCGGAACTCCTCTCGTTCGCTGAGTAGCAGGCCGACCTCGCCAAAGCGCTGGCTGCCCGCGTGGTCTCCGGTAATCGCCAGCAGCAGGCCGTAACTCGCGAGCACCAGCGGCGAGGAAGGGGTGTGGCCATGCGCCAGGGTGAGGTCTAGTTGCTTACGCACGACAAGGGGAAAGATGTTGGGCCGCACCAGGTAGGCCATACTGCGCAGCTCGGCGAGGATGCGCTGCATCTCGATGACACGCTGATCCTCGCAGGGCGGCAGCGCCAGCAGTTGTTCGTTGGTCCAGCGCCGCATCGCGACCTTCATCCGCATCAGAGCGATGGCCATCCGCGGTTTGCCCGGATCCGGTGGCAGCGGCTCGCCGAGTTCGTCGAGCGCGGCCAGCCCGGTCTCGAGCGCCTCCTGAAGACGGTTCTGCGCAACCCGCCCCTTGAGCCGCAGGTACGCGATTCGAGCACGGTCGACTGGCTCCGGCAAGACGTTCTCGGCCTCGTCGAGCAGCGCGTGCAAAGCTCCCCAGTCACCCACCAGCAGCGCGGCGTCGGCGGCGTCGAGGTGCAGCTCCCGGGCCAGTTCGTAATGCGCGGTCCAACGCTGCTCCCCCAGCAGATCCAATGCGTTTCGGCAGTACGCGAGGGCCAGGGGGAATGACGCCTGGGCCCTGGCCTTTCGCGCCGCGCGCCGCAGCACCATGACGAACCGGACGCGTTCGTCGTCGTCAGTCAGCCCCTGGCCGCCGATGCCGACGTGTCGGGCGGCCTCGAACAGCCGGTCATCGCCCAGTCCAACCAATCGTCGACCGATGCGCAGATGCGTCTCGCGCTGAACGTCGCTTGGCATGTCCGCACCCGCCGCCTCGGCCACCCGGTCGTGGCTGAACCGGTACCGCCCGTCCCTGCTGATCGCGTTGGCGATCCGTTGGCCATGGCTGTCGAGCGCCTCGATCAGTCGAAGCTCCAGCCCCGACCAGAGTGCGTGCGCCACCACATCGGGCGGATGCGCAGCCGCGGTCGTGGCGTCATCGAGGTCGAACTCGCCGCCGATACACGTCAACGACGTCAATACTTCTCGGTCAATCGGGCTCAGCTGGGCGAGGTAGCGACCGAGGAACTCCGCGGAGGTTGCGGTGACCTCGATCGAGGTCAGTACGCGCAGATCCCAGCTCGAGTGCCGGTTCACACCGACGCAGGTGAGGGCGCCCTCCCGTTGCGCGCGGTACAGCAGCTGCCGGATCTGCAGGGGATTGCCATTGGTTCGGTGGTGGAACTCGGCGGCCACGTCGCCCATCTCCACACTGCGTCCGCTCACCGCCACGAGAAGTTCCTCTACATCCGCGCCGGACAGCGGACGCACTTCGATGCCGCGAAGGGTGTCTGACGCGAGACCCGTTGCATCCGGGTCAAACTCGCCCACCCGATACGCACCGACCACCAACACGTTGCGCAGCGATACTGCCAGCAGTTCGGACAGCAGCAACAACGAGTCGCGATCGGCCCACTGCAGGTCATCGATCGCCAGCACCACCGGTCGATGGGCCGCGGTCGCAGACACCAGCCGGGTGGCGGCGCGGTGCAGCCGGCGCCGGGCGTCCGCCGCATCGAGCTCGGCCGCGCGCGAACCGTTGCCGACGGCTCGCGCCAGATCGGGCACCAGCTCCCGGAGCACGCTGGCGATCGACGACGTGCCGGTCTCCAGGCTTGCCCGCCACCGGTCACGCTCGGCGGGGGCGGTGGCCTCCATAGTGTGGACGATCGAGCTGAGCGCATCCCCCAGCGCCGCGTAGGGTGCCGGCGCACCGTCGCGATACCGCCCGTAGGCGAACACACCGTTGCGCGCGGTGACCTCGGCGCCGAACGCCTGCACGAGCGTCGACTTCCCTACCCCGGGAGCCCCGCTGAGCAGGACACATCCGCCGCCCACCCGCTCGGCCGCAGCCACGGCGGCTCGCAATTGGCTCAGTTCCTCCCGCCGGCCGACCACCCGGCCGTCGATATCGAGAAGCGGAGTCGTCATCGCGCCGCGCCCCCCTCCAACGGGAACCCTCCGTCCTCCATATTGACGGTTCCGCTGGTCGTGTGCGAGATGAACGCACATCTGGGCAGCTGACCCGCCCGACTGACAGGATGGCTAGCTATGGAACTCGAGGGCAGCGTCGTCGTCGTCACCGGCGCCGGGTCAGGCATCGGCCGGGCCTTGGCACAGCAGTTCGCGGCGGCCGGCGCATCGGTGGTGGCCGGAGATATCGCCCCTGCTGGCATCGAGGCGACCGTCGACGCCATCCGGTCGGCTGGCGGGGCCGCGGCGGCGGTCCTGGCCGATGCCGCCACGACGGACGGCATCACCACACTTGTCGACGCGGCCCGCCAGTTCGGTCCCGTCGACGTGTTCGTCGCCAACGCGGGCATCATCGGGGCCCCGGGCCTGGGCGATGACGAGCGCGACTGGGACCGCATCATCGACGTCAACCTTCGGGCACACATTAGGGCGGCGAAGGTCCTGGTGCCCGAATGGGTTTCGCGGGGCCGCGGCTACTTCGTCGGCGTTGCGTCGGCGGCGGGCCTGTTGACTCAGGTGGGTGCGGCCGGGTACTCGGTGACCAAGCACGCGGCCGTCGGGTTCGCCGAATGGCTCTCGATCACCTACGGCGACAAGGGTATCGGCGTGTCATGCGTGTGCCCGATGGGCGTCGACACGCCCCTGCTGACGGATATCACCGAGTCATCGGACCCGGCCTCACGGATGGCTGCCGCCGCGGTCCGCAACGCCGGTGAGGTTCTCGGCCCAGACCGGGTCGCGGAGTTGACCGTCGAAGCCGTGCGCGCCGGGACGTTCCTGGTGCTGCCGCACCCCGTCGTCCTCGACATGTACCGCGGCAAGGGCGCGGACTACGACCGCTGGCTTGCCGGGATGCGGCGCTACCAGAGCAGTCTGGGCTGAACGGCCAAGACCAGCCGCATCGACCCCCTGCGCCTATGCCGAGGGAAACGGCCGCGAGGGCGGCGACGCCAGCGTGATCAGGTTGCCATCAGGATCGCGCACCTGCGCCAGCGTTGAGTAGTCACCCTCAATGTCGGCCCCGAGCGCGATTCCCAGGTCCTGCAGCCTGCGACGCTCGGCCGCCACATCGTCGACGTAAAGGAACATCACACCCCTGGCGGCGATTTCGGCACTGCTTGAGAGCATCAACCCACCGTGGTCGAAGAGCTCCCAGTGCACCAGCGTGGCCATCGGCCGGTGATCCGGTCCACGGCCAATCAACTTCGTGTACCAGCCTTCGGCCGCCGCGAGGTCTGCGGTGAACAGTGAGGTGTATATCTTCTGCAGATTCATATTCATCTCCGCACCAGTCTGACCATCCCCGAGTCTCATCGTCCATTCCAGCCGGACATCGGACAACACAGCTGTTCCACACGTGTCGAGCAATAGGATGTGGCCATGGCTGACCCCGGGGGTGCGCGCACATCCGCCCGCAGGCGCCTCTCCCCCGAGGACCGCCGAAACGAACTGCTGGTGCTCGGCGCCGAGGTCTTCGGCCAACGCCCGTATGACGAGGTGCGCATCGATGAGATCGCCGAGTTCGCCGGGGTGTCGCGGGCACTCATGTACCACTACTTCCCCGACAAGCGTGCGTTCTTCACCGCGGTCGTGCGGGCCGAGGGCGAGCGTCTGTTCGAGGCCACCAGTACACCGCCGGAACCCGGGCTGAGCCTGCTCGATCAACTCCGGGCGGGCGTGCTCGCCTATCTGAGATACGACGAGGAACACCCGCACGGCGCATGGGCCGCCTACATGGGACTGGGGCGCTCGGACCCGGTGCTACGTGGCGTCGATGATCTCGACACCGACCGCCAGGCCAACCGCATCATGGGCAGGATCACCGAGGCGGCCGGTGCACCGATGGAGGCCACGCTGGAGCGTGACCTGCGGGCGGTGATCTACGGCTGGGTCGCGTTCACATTCGAGATGTGTCGCCAGCGGATCCTCGACCCGACGATCGAGCGTGACTACGTCGCCGACGCGTGCTCGCACGCGCTGCTCGACGCCGTGGTGCGCGTACCGGGCATACCCGACGCTCTGGCCACCGCCTGCCGAGCCCGCTAGCAGCGATTTCGGCGCGCTTTGGAGCGGTGAGCGCTCCTATGCGCGCCGAAGTCGCGGGGGTTGTCGGTGGGGGCGGGCACCATGGGTGGGTGGCCCGTAAGTCCGCCGACCCCATGTCGCGTTTCAGTGAGCTGACGCGCGACTGGTTCGCGGGCACGTTCGCCGCCCCCACCCCGGCTCAGGCGCAGGCGTGGGAGGCCATCGCCGACGGGCACAACACCCTGGTCATCGCACCCACCGGGTCGGGTAAGACGCTGGCGGCGTTCCTGTGGGCCATCGACCGGCTGGCATCGCAGGAGCGTCCCGACAAGCCCGCCACCCGGGTCCTCTACGTCTCGCCGCTCAAGGCGCTGGCCGTCGACGTGGAACGCAACCTGTCCACACCGCTGACCGGCATCACCCGGGTCGCCGAACGCCTCGGCCAGCCGGCGCCGAACATCAGCGTCGGGGTGCGCTCCGGCGACACCACGCCCAAGCGCCGTCGCGAGATGCTGACCAAACCGCCGGATGTCCTGATCACCACGCCCGAGTCGCTGTTCCTCATGCTCACCTCGGCGGCCCGCGAGACGCTGGCCCGCGTCGAGACCGTGATCGTGGACGAGGTGCACGCCGTCGCGGCCACCAAGCGCGGCGCGCATCTGGCCCTGTCGCTGGAACGGCTCGACCAGATCCTCACAACACCCGCGCAGCGGATCGGCCTGTCCGCGACGGTCCGCCCGCCCGAGGAGGTGGCCCGCTTCCTGGCCGGCACCGCACCGACCACCATCGTGGCGCCCAAGGCCGCCAAGACCTTCGATCTGTCGGTTCGGGTGCCGGTGCCCGATATGGCCAACCTGGCGAACAACACCATCTGGCCCGATGTCGAGGAACAGATCGTCGACCTGATCGAGGCGCATAAGAGCACCATCGTGTTCGCCAACTCACGCCGCCTGGCCGAGCGACTGACATCGCGGCTCAACGAGATTCACGCCGAGCGCACGGGCGTCGAGCTGTCGAATGATCCCAACCCCGCGGTCGGGGGCGGTTCGCCCGCGAACATCATGGCCAGCGGGCAGTCCTTCGGCGCGCCCGCACTGCTGGCGAAGGCCCATCACGGCTCGGTCAGCAAGGAGCAGCGCGCCCAGGTCGAGGACGACCTGAAGACCGGGCGGCTCAAGGCTGTGGTCGCCACCTCGAGCCTCGAACTCGGCATCGACATGGGCGCGGTGGACCTCGTCATCCAGGTTGAGGCGCCGCCGTCGGTGGCCAGCGGTCTGCAGCGGGTCGGCCGGGCTGGACATCAGGTCGGTGAGATATCGGAGGGTGTGCTGTTCCCCAAGCACCGCACCGACCTCATCGACTGCGCGGTGACGGTGCAGCGCATGCTGTCCGGCGATATCGAGACCATGCGGGTACCCGCCAATCCGCTCGACGTGCTGGCTCAGCACACCGTCGCCGCCGCCGCGCTCGAACCGCTGGACGCCGACCTGTGGTTCGACGCGGTACGGCGCAGCGCACCGTTTGCGACGCTGCCGCGCAGTGCGTTCGAGGCGACTCTGGATCTGTTGAGCGGCAAGTACCCGTCCACAGAGTTCGCCGAGCTGCGGCCCAGGCTGGTCTACGACCGGGACGCCGGCACGCTGACCGCACGGCCCGGCGCGCAGCGGCTCGCCGTCACCTCGGGTGGCGCCATCCCCGACCGCGGGATGTTCACCGTCTTCCTGGCGACCAACGCTGACACCGAGAAGCCCTCCCGCGTGGGCGAACTCGATGAGGAGATGGTGTACGAGTCGCGGCCCGGAGATGTCATCTCCCTGGGCGCGACGAGTTGGCGGATCACCGAGATCACCCACGATCGGGTGCTCGTCGTGCCCGCACCGGGCCAGGCGGCGCGGTTGCCGTTCTGGCGCGGTGACGGTGTCGGGCGGCCCGCCGAACTCGGCGAGGCCATCGGCGCCTTCACCGGCAAGCTCGCGGCGATGCCGCGCGCAGACTTCGACGCGCGTTGTCGCACCATGGGTTTCAATGACTACGCCGTCGACAACCTCTGGGCGCTCCTCGACGAGCAGCGCCAGGCCACGGGCACCGTGCCCACCGACGCCACGTTCATCGTCGAGCGCTTCCGTGACGAACTGGGCGACTGGCGGGTGATCCTGCACTCCCCCTATGGTCTTCGCGTGCACGGTCCGCTGGCGCTGGCGGTCGGTCGCAGACTGCGCGAGCGGTACGGTATCGACGAGAAGCCGACAGCATCCGATGACGGCATCATCGTGCGACTGCCCGACACAGAGGACACCGCCCCTGGCGCGGACCTGTTCGTCTTCGACGCCGACGAGATCGAACCGATCGTCACCGATGAGGTCGGCGGCTCCGCACTGTTCGCGTCGCGTTTCCGGGAGTGCTCGGCGCGGGCGCTGCTGCTGCCCAGGCGCCACCCCGGCAAGCGTTCCCCGCTGTGGCATCAGCGCCAGCGCGCGGCTCAGTTGCTCGACATCGCGCGCAAGTACCCCGACTTCCCGATCGTGCTCGAGACGGTGCGCGAGTGCCTGCAGGACGTCTACGACGTGCCGACGCTGATCGAGTTGATGAAACGTGTTGCGCAGCGTCGTATCCGGGTCCTGGAGGTCGAGACCGCGACCCCCTCGCCGTTCGCCGCCTCCCTGCTGTTCGGCTACGTCGGCGCGTTCATGTACGAGGGCGACAGCCCGCTGGCGGAGCGGCGCGCGGCAGCCCTGTCACTGGACAGCGTTCTGCTGGCCGAGCTGCTCGGCCGCGTCGAGCTTCGCGAACTGCTCGAACCCGCGGTCATCGAGTCGACCGTCGCACAGTTGCAGCACCTCGCGCCGGACCGAGCCGCCCGCGACGCCGAGGCGGTCGCGGACCTGTTGCGACTGTTGGGTCCGCTCACCGAGGCCGAGGTGGCGGCGCGGTCCACAACCGATGACGTCGGCGGCTGGCTGGAGGGGCTGCGCGCGGACCGCCGGGCGCTGACGGTGTCGTTCGCCGGGCAGACGTGGTGGGTGGCCATCGAGGACATCGGCCTGCTGCGCGACGGTGTGGGCGTGCCGGTGCCGGTCGGTGTTCCGGCCAGCTTCACCGGCACCGTCGCAGATCCGCTCGGCGAGCTGCTCGGCCGCTACGCCCGTACCCGCGGGCCGTTCACCACCGCGCAGGCCGCCGAGAGGTTCGGCCTCGGGCTGCGCGTGGCTGGCGACGTCCTGGGCAGGATGGCGGTCGACGGGAAACTGGTGCGCGGTGAGTTCGCGGACCATGCGGACTCCGAACAATGGTGTGACGGTGAGGTTCTCAGGATCCTTCGGCGCCGCTCCCTGGCCGCATTGCGGGCCCAGGTCGAACCCGTCAGCACCGACGCCTACGCGCGTTTCCTGCCCGAGTGGCAGCACGTCGGGTCGGCCATGACATCGGGGATCGACGGCCTGCTGGCGGTTATCGAGCAACTCGCGGGTGTGCCCATCCCGGCCTCGGCCGTCGAACCGCTGGTGTTCGGGCAGCGCATCCGCGACTACCAGCCCGCGATGCTCGACGAGCTGCTCGCCGCGGGAGACGTCACGTGGTCGGGTGCCGGGCAGATCGGCACCGGTGAGGGCTGGATCGCCTTCCACACCACCGACGCCGCACCGCTGACCTTGGCCCCGGCCGCCGAGATCGAGTTCACCGACACCCACCGCGAGATCATGGCGACGCTCGGCAACGACGGTCGAGCAGGCGGCGGCTACTTCTTCCGCCAGCTGACCGACGGATCGATATCCGAGGCCGACGCGAAACAGGCACTGTGGGAGCTGATCTGGGCCGGCTGGGTCACCGGTGACACCTTCGGTCCGGTGCGCGCCCAACTGGCGGGCGCGGGGCGGCGCGGCGGCACCCATCGGCAGCGATCGCGTCCGCCGCGGCTGAGCCGGTACAGCGTGAGCCATGCCCAGACCCGCTCAACCGATCCGACCGTCGCGGGCCGCTGGTCGGCACTTCCGCCCGCCGAGCCGGCCTCCACCGTTCGCGCGCACTTCTACGCCGAGCTCCTGATGAACCGGTACGGGGTGCTGACGAAGGGCGCGGCGCAGGGCGTGCCGGGCGGCTTCGCCATGCTCTACAAGGTGCTGACCGCCTTCGAGGACGCCGGCCGCTGCCAGCGCGGCTACTTCGTCGAGTCATTGGGCGGGGCGCAGTTCGCGCTCGCGTCGACGGTCGACCGCCTGCGCACCCACATCGACGGGGTCGACGCTGGGCGGCGGGCGTACCGCGCCGTCGCGCTGGCCGCGGCCGATCCGGCCAATCCGTATGGCGCGGCGCTGTCCTGGCCGTCGGACACCGACGAGTCCGGGCACCGTCCCGGCCGCAAGGCGGGCGCCCTGGTCGTGCTGGTGGACGGGGAGCTGGCCTGGTTCCTGGAGCGCGGTGGCCGGTCGCTGCTGTCGTTCACGAACGACACCGAGGCGCACGCGGCGGCCGCGGCCGCGCTGGCTGGCCTGGTGTCGGGTAGGCACCTGCAGTCCATGCTGGTCGAACGGGTCAACGGCGTCCCGGTCCTCGAACCTGGGGTCGACCCCCAGCGCGGCCCGGTGCACGACGCGCTGATCGGCAGCGGTTTCTCCCGCACTCCGCGGGGCCTACGCCTCCGCTGACACGAAAGTTTGTCAAAAGTGACAAAACCTTCGTTTGGCCGAGCGATACTGACGGCATGGTCTCGCTCATCGTTCACCTGGTTCTCGGCATCGCCGTCATCGCCTGGATTGTCCGGGCCAACCCGCAGGTCTTCTCGCGACCCGCTGGCGGTCCGATGTTCTCGCCGTTGGAGATCGCCTTCTACGTCATCGGCGTGGCGTCGATCGGACTCGGCTACTACTTCAACCACCAGTTCGTCGCGGCGTACGCGGTCGAGGGCGGCAACCCCATCTGGGGCCCGGGCAGCTGGCAGCAGTTCATCGTGCTCGGCTACGACAATCCCGCGGCCGCCTCGGCGAGCCAGGACTACACCATCATCAACGTGATCCTGTTACCGCTGTTCACGATCGTCGACGGGTACCGACGCGGCATCCGACGCCCGTGGCTGTTCTTCGTGGCGAGCCTGTTCACCAGCTGCGCCTTCGCCTACGCGTTCTACTTCGCCGTCGTGGACCGCCAGTACCGTCACGAGAAGGCGGCCAAGCTGGACTCCATTCCCGCCTGACCCCCCAACCGAGCGCGTGCCACCCTGCCTACAGTGCAGGGATGGCATTGCACACCGCACTGACCGACATGTTCGGCATCGAGCATCCGATAGTGCTGGCACCCATGGGCGGTGTCGCAGGAGGACTTCTGACCGCCGCGGTGTCCGAGGGCGGTGGGCTCGGGATGATCGGCAGCGGCGGTGGTGCACGCGACTGGATGCGGCGCGAGTGTGCCATCGCGCGCGATGGCACCGAGAAGCCCTGGGGCATAGGGCTGTTGTCGTGGGCGGTGGATCACGGCGCCATCGACTGCGCGATCGAGCAGCAGCCGGCAGCGATCATGCTGTCCTTCGGTGACCCGACACCGTTCGTCGACGCGGTGCGGTCGGCGGGTATTCCGCTGATGATCCAGGTGACCACACTGGCCGACGCCCAGCGTGCGCTCGACCTGGGTGCCGATGTCGTTGTGGCCCAGGGCGCGGAGGCCGGCGGACACGGCGAGGGCCGCGGCACACTGCCGTTCGTACCCACGGTGGTCGACGTGGCGGGCACGACGCCCGTGCTGGCCGCGGGCGGTATCGCCGACGGCCGCGGGCTGGCCGCCGCGGTGGTGCTCGGCGCGGCAGGCGCTGTGATCGGCACCCGCTTCGAGGTGACGACCGAGGCGCTGCTGTCCGCCGAGGAACTCAAGGCGATCACCGCGGCGACGGCTGCCGACACCGTGCGCGACCGCGTGCTCGACATCGTTCGGGACTCACCCTGGCCGGCCCGCTTCACCGCCAGGACGCTGCGCAACCGGTTCACCGACGCCTGGCACGACGACGAGGACGGGTTACAGGCCGACGCCGACGCCAGGGTCGAGTTCCGCGAGGGTGTGGAACGTGGCGATCTCGACTACATGCCGATCTGGGCCGGTGAGGCCGTCGACCTGATCACCGAACTCGACACCGCCGCTGCCCTGGTCGCACGCATCGCCGACGAGGCCGCGCGCGCGATTTCCGGTGCGCACGACCGTATCCGCGGGGCGTGAGGACGGTAGCGTGGCGGCATGCCTGAGGGCGACACCGTCTACCGCACCGCGGCCAAGCTGCGCGATGCGCTGGTGGGCCGGGAACTGACCCGGTGCGACGTTCGGGTGCCGAAGTTCGCCACGGTGGACCTGACGGGTGGTGTCGTCGATGAGGTCCTCAGTCGCGGCAAGCACCTCTTCATCCGTGTCGGCGGGGAGTCCGGGGCCAGCATCCACTCGCATCTGAAGATGGACGGCGCCTGGCTCATCGGCGGCCAGGCTCGCCGGACACCCGAGTTCAAGGTGCGGATCATCCTGGAGACGGCCGACACTCGGGCCGTCGGCGTCGATCTCGGCGTGCTCGAGATCCTCGAACGCGAGCACGACATGGAGGCCGTCGCGCACCTCGGGCCCGACCTGCTCGACGACGCCTGGGAGCCGCGCGTCGCCGCGGCGAACCTGACGGCCGATCCGCAGCGGCCGCTGGCCGAGACGCTGCTGGATCAACGAGTGATGGCCGGGATCGGCAACGTCTACGCCAACGAACTGTGCTTCATCATGGGACACCTGCCCACCACGCCGGTCGGCCGCGTCAAGGACCCCCTGCGGGTGGTGCAGCGCGCCCGGGACATGCTGTGGCTCAACCGGTCCCGCGTGAATCGAGTCACCACCGGAGACACTCGACCCGGGCGTGACCTGTGGGTCTACGGCCGGGCCGGACGCCCGTGTCGACGGTGCGGCACCTCCATCAACTCGGACAACGCAGGCGATCGCATCGCGTTCTGGTGCCCCTCCTGCCAGACCTGACCGCCGAACGTGAAGTTGTTGGCGAGACGCCTGCGTGGATTCGTCAACAACTTCACGTTCGGCGGTAGGGCCTAGTTCGGCAGGGCCAGCTTGAAGATCTTGCGGATGACGGTGCCGAACTGCCTGGGCAGCGGACCCTTGTTGTAGGGCACGCCGTAGCGCTCGCAGATGTCCTGCACCTGGGGAGCGATCTCGGCGTGTCGGTGCGCCGGGATGTCGGGGAACAGGTGGTGCTCGATCTGGAATGACAGGTTGCCACTCATGATGTGAAACAGCTTTCCACCCGTGAGGTTCGCCGATCCGAGGATCTGACGGAAGTACCACATGCCGCGACTCTCGTTCGCGGTCTCCTCCTTGGTGAATTCCTGTGTGCCGTCCGGGAAGTGGCCGCAGAAGATGATCGAGTACGACCAGATGTTGCGGATCAGGTTGGCGGTCATGTTGCCGGTGAAGACCCATGGCGCGAACGGGCCGGCGAGCAGCGGGAACGCCAGGTAGTCCTTGACGGTCTGGCGGCTGACCTTGTGCCAGATGCCCGTGAGGGTCTCGCGCTTGTCGGCGATCGAGATCTCACCGGAGCGGATGCGCTCGGTCTCCAGTTCATGCAGGGCGACGCCGTACTGGAAGAACACCATCAACAGGAATGCGTAGACGGGGTTGCCGAGGAAGTACGGCTTCCAGCGCTGATCCTCGCTCATCCGGAGGATGCCGTAGCCGATGTCGCGGTCCATGTCGACGATGTTGGTGTAGGTGTGGTGCATGTAGTTGTGCGAGTGACGCCACTGATCGCTCGGGCACGCCGAGTCCCATTCGAAGTTGCGGCCCGTGAGCGCGGGGTCACCCATCCAGTCGTACTGGCCGTGCATGACGTTGTGGCCGATCTCCATGTTGTCCAGGATCTTCGACGCGGCCAACATGGCGGTGCCGGCCAACCAGGCTGGCGGCAGCACGCCCGCGAACAGCAGTCCGCGACCGCCGACCTCCAGCGCCCGCTGCGCCTTGATGACGCGCCGGATGTAGGTGGCGTCGCGCGCGCCGAGATCGGCGACGACACGCTCCCTGATGGCGTCGAGTTCGCGGCCGAAGGCCTCCGCGGTCTCGGGCGTCATGGTGACGGTCTTGCCGGCGACGGTCTTGGTGATGGTCTTGGGTTCGGGGCGTTCGAGCGTGGGGCGTTCGGGCGTGGGGCGTTCGAGTGTGGCAGTCATGGTGAACTCCTTCTCGGTTGAGATCGGTTGGGCTAGAGCGCCAGGGCGACGTCGCCGACCGGGGCGGTGACGCAGATCTGCACGTCCTCCCCGTCGGACGTCGACACGGCGCCGGTGATGAGGTTCTTGACCGCACCACTGGTCTTGCGGCGGGTGCAGGTGTGGCAGATGCCCATCCGGCATCCGCTCTCGGGTGTGAGCCCGGCGGCCTCGGCCTGCTCGAGCAGCGAGCGGCCGTCGTCGGTGATCTCGACGCCACTCTGCGCGAAGGTCACGGTGCCACCGGATGCCGCGGTCGGAGCCGCGAACACGGGCGGGACGAAGCTCTCGGACCTCGCGTCCGGGCAGTGCCTCCGAACGGCCTCGACCAATGCTGGCGGACCACAGACGAACACCGAGTCGGGGTTCGGCATCGCGAGCGCCAGGTGGTCGGCGTCGAAACGTCCGACGAGGTCTCCCGAGCCGCCCCGGGTGAACCCATGCAGGACCCGGACTCCGGTCATGGCCGCGAGCTGGTCGGCGTAGCAGGCGTCCGCCGGGGTGCGCGCGTAGTGAATGAATGCGATCTCGGCGCCATCCTGATCGGTGTGCCGTTCGGCGACGAGTGTCCGCAGCATCGCCAGCACCGGCGTGATGCCGCTGCCGCCGGAGACGAACAGGATGCGCTTGGGCCGCTCGGCGGGCAGGACGAAATCGCCGCCGACGGCCTCGAGCCCGACGACCATGCCGGGCCGCGCATTGCGGTGGAGGTGCCCTGAGACCAGTCCCCCGTCGTGTACGCCGACGGTCAGCTCGATCAGACGGTCGTTCTCGGCGTTGGCGGGTGAGTAGCAGCGGGTCCGTCGGCGGCCGTCGACCTCGACGGTGAGGTTGACGTGTTGGCCCGCCGCCAGGGTGCCGCGTTGAGTGAACACGGCGTTCGATTCCAGCGTCAGGGTGACGCTGCGCGGGGTGTCTCGCCGGACCGCGACGATCTTGGCGCGTGCATCACCCAGGGTCCAGGTGGGCTCGACCAACTCGGTGTAGCGGTCGACACCGTGGGGTCCGGTCAGGACGCTGACCAGGGCTGAGCGCAGCACTCGATCGCGGAGGCGCGGCTTCGAAGTTTCGGTGAACATGTGTATACCGTCCGCCTCGTCAGTCCAGATCGTCAAGGGATTTCCGCACGTTGTGGTACGGTTCACAAACAGTGAACAGTCGTACTCCTAAGTCACAGTCGTCTCGCTCTCGGCGGGACGGCTTGTCACGTGAGGAACGGAAAGAGGTCACCCGACGAGCGATCGTCGACGCCGCTCTCGCGCTCCTGGAGAACCGCAGCTTCAGCGCTTTGAGCCTCCGTGAGGTGACCCGTGAGGCCGGTATCGTTCCTGCCGCGTTCTACCGGCACTTCGAGTCGATGGACGCGCTCGGCCTGGTCCTGATCGACGAGTCATTCCGTGCGCTGCGCGACATGCTGCGCGGCGCCCGCGCGGGCAAACTCGACCCGAACCGTGTCATCGAATCGTCGGTCGACATCGTGATCGCGAGCGTCAACGAGCGCCGCGAGCACTGGCGACTCATCGGCCGCGAACGCAACAGCGGAGTGACCGTGCTGCGGTACGCCATCCGCACCGAGATCCGCCTCATCACCTCTGAACTGGCGATCGACCTGACGCGCTTCCCCGGCCTGCACACGTGGACCGGCGAGGACCTCAACATCCTGGCCACACTGATCGTCAACGCGATGATCTCGATCGCCGAGGCCATTGAGGACGCCAAGGACGCGGCCGCCATCGAGGACGTTCGACGCACCGCGGTCAAGCAGCTGCGCCTCATCGTCGTCGGCATCACGGGGTGGCACAGCAGCACTCCCTGAGTCGCGCATAGGGTCGGGCCAGACCGAGGAGAAACAATGGCGAAACTGGAACTGTCCCGTCCGCGTCCGGACATCGCGGTGCTCACCCTGAACCGGCCCGACAAGCTCAACGCGTTGAACCACGGCCTGGTCGAGGATCTGCACGCCACACTCGATGACATCCGGGCTGACGACCAGTGCCGCGTCGTCGTCCTGACGGGTGCGGGCCGCGGATTCTGCTCGGGGCTGGACCTCACCGAACCGTCCCCGGACGCGGCCTCCGGTGGCCTGGAGTTTCCACGTTCGGGTATGCGGTGGCAGGAGCGCATCGCCGAGCTGACCACGAAGTTGTCTCGCCTGCGGCAGCCGGTGATCGCGGCGGTCAATGGGCCGGCCTACGGAGGTGGCTTCGCGCTGGCGCTGGCGTCAGACATTCGCATCGCCTCGGAGTCGGCCAGGTTCTGCACACAGTTCATCAAGTTGGGCCTGGGCGGCTGCGATATCGGGGTGAGCTACACACTGCCGCGCATCGTCGGCGCGGGCCAGGCGTTCGACCTGATCCTCACGGCCCGCACGGTCGATGCCGCCGAGGCGCTCGCGCTCGGGCTCGTCTCACGACTCTCGGCGGGTTCGGTAGTCGAGGACGCACTGGCGCTGGCCGAAACACTGTGCGGCTACGGAAAGTTCGGGGTGGAGTCGACCAAGCAGGTGCTGTGGGCCAACCTGGAGGCACCCAGCCTGGATGCGGCGTTGCAGGTGGAGAACCGCAGCCAGATCCTTGCGTCCACCAGCGGTGAGCTTCTAGAGGCGGCCGCGGCGTTCACGAAGCGAAAGGCCTAGCCGGACATGACCCCCGCCTCGCTCCACGATCCCGACTGGCGCGGGTTCGCCAGCGACAACTACGCCGGCGTCCACCAGGAAGTCCTCGAGGCAATCGCCGCGGCGAACGGCGGCCATCAGGTCGCCTACGGTGAGGACGCCTACACCACCCAACTGCAGGACGTCGTCCGGCAGCACTTCGGCACCCAAGCGGAGACGTTCCCGGTATTCAACGGCACGGGAGCCAACGTCGTGTCGCTCACGAGCCTGCTCCCCCGCTGGGGAGCGGTTATCGCGGCGACGTCGGCGCACATCAACACCGACGAAGCGGGCGCCCCCGAACGGATGACGGGCATCAAACTGCTCACCGTGCCGACGCCAGACGGCAAGCTCACCCCGGAGTTGATCGCCACCGAGGCCTGGGGGTGGGGCGACGAGCATCGCGCGCAGCCACTCGCGGTGAGCATCACGCAGACAACGGAACTCGGCACGGTGTACACACCCGATGAGGTGCGCGCGATCGCCGACTTCGCCCATGAACAGGGTATGGCGCTACACATGGACGGCGCCCGACTGTGGAACGCGGCCGCGGCGATCGGGGTCCCGTTGTGCGCGTTCACGACCGACGCGGGGGTCGACGTTCTCAGCATCGGCGGCACCAAGATTGGAGCGCTCGGCGCGGAGTCCGTCGTGGTTCTCGACCCGACCAGAACCACCGGCCTGATCTATCTACGCAAGTTGACGATGCAGCTCGCGAGCAAGATGCGGTTCATCTCCGCCCAGCTGCTCGCCCTTTTCGAGGACGACCTCGGTCTGCGCAGCGCCACACACGCCAATGCGATGGCGCGGCGGCTCCGGCGCGCCCTTGAGGCAGGCATCGCCGATGGTGCGATCTGTGGGCTCGAGTTCATTCAACCGACGCAGGCGAACGCGATCTTCGCCACGTTGCCGACGGAGGCGGCCGATCGGATCCGCGAACACGTGCGCTTCTACGACTGGAACCGTGCCCGCGGCGAGGTGCGCTGGATGTGCGCGTGGGACACCACTGAGGCCGACGTCGACCACTTCGTCGAGGTCGTCCGCAGCGAACTCGACCGGCACTGGCGCGGCTAGCGCGGCGTGCCGCCTCCGTCGACGATGATGACGGTCCCGGTGATGTAACTGCCTGCGTCCGAACACAACAGCAGTGCCGCGCCGACCATCTCATCCGGTGTCGCCAGACGCTTCATCAGCGTTCCGCCGATCATGTGGTCGATGGCCTGCTGTGGGTTGTTGCGCATCATGTCGGTGTCGACGGGGCCGGGCGCGATGGCGTTGACCCGGATCCCATCGCCCACGAATTCGGCCGCCATCGACCGGGTGAACGACATCATCGCGGCCTTGCCCGCCGCATACAGCGACAGGCTCGGCGCGAAGTTGAACGCACCGACCGAGACCATGTTGAGCACCGCGGCGTGCTTGCTTGCCTTGAGATGCGGCAGCGCCTTCTGCGCGAGGAACACCGGGCCGCGGACGTTGACCTCATTGGACTTGGTCCACGCGTCGACAGTCATCTCGCCCAGCGGTTGTGCCAGCGCGTTGGCGGCATTGTTGACCATGACATCAAGTGCCCCGAACTCGGCGACGGTGCGGTCGACCAGGGTGTCCAGGTCCTCGATGCTGCCCGCGTGGGTGGGCACGCCGATGGCCTGGCCGCCAAGTCCGCGTAGGTGTTTGGCCGCTTGCTCGCATGCGTCGGCCTTGCGACTGGCCACCACCACGTTGGCGCCGGCGAGCACGAAGCCCTCCGCGAGCGCGAGGCCGATGCCCCTGGTGCCACCCGTGACGATCACGGTGCGGCCGGTCATGTCGAAGAGGCGGTCGAAGGCGTCACGATCCATGCCCGTCAGTAGAACACGGTGCGAAACCGCCGTGACCGTTAGTCCGTGATCGTCAGTCCTTCATGGTCCAGACCGATGTCGCGATCAGGTCACCGTGCTCGAGCGCCGCGGTCCGGTGTTCGTGCACCTTGAGGTATTCCGGATCGGCGATCATGTCCAGGAACGCCTGTGATGAGGGGTACTCGACGATCAGAATCGCGTCCCAACCCGGTCGCTCACCGGCGCCGATCACCGTCTCAGGTGACACTCCGGCGTAGCGCACCGTCGCTCCTGCCCGCGCAATGTGCGGCATCACCTCGCTGGCGTAGCGCAGATAGCGCTCTCTACCGCCGTCCACGCGGAACGTGAGCAGATTGACCATCACGACCGGCTGATCCGGCGGCCGCGCCGCGAGCTGCGCGAGCTGTCCGGGAGTGGGTTCCAACCGATTACTCATGTCGATCAGATACAGCCGCTGACGCTGATGCGGCGTCCCACATTCGCGCAGACGTTGACATTCGGTGGCGGCGGCGGGACGTACACCGGCGGTGGAGGTGGTGGCGGTGGAGGTGGCTCCTCGCCCGGCGGTGGTGGCGGTGGTGGCGGCGCGAGCGCGTCGTTGAGTTCGTACAGCGGATCCGAGCATCCACTCACGTCGACGTGGCGGCCACCGACCGAACCGCAGACGGCGCCGGCCGTTGGCATCACCGGCAGCACCAGCCCGCCGACCAACGCGATCATCGCCGCAGACAGCCAAACCTTGCGCATGCTCACTCCTTGGGCCGCTGCTGTGCATCTTGCCCCGCGGCGTGCACCGCGTGCGTCAATTTCACGATCTGAGCCGAGCCAAGCTCTCGAACACCCGTCGGCCACCGGTAAGCGGGTCGACGAATTCCAGCCGATGAGCCAGCAGCTGCAACGGTGTCGAGAAGTCATCGGGTGCCACGTCGATGACGCTCGGGTACAGCGAGTCCCCGTGGATGGGCACTCCGAGCGAGGCCATGTGCACACGTAATTGATGCGTGCGTCCCGTGCGTGGGGTCAGCCGGTAGGTGCCCTCATCGTCCGAGCTGTCCAACAACTCGATCAGCGTCTCAGCATTCGACTCACCGGGCTCGGTGAAGGCCTGTAACTGGCCGCGTTCCTTGATGATTCGACTGCGCAGGGTCACGGGAAGCTCCAGCGCCGGGTCGACGTCAGCGCGCGCGAGGTAGGTCTTGGCCACCTCACCACGGGCGAACAGGGTCTGGTAGGCGCCACGCACCTGCGGCCGCGCGGTGAACAGCAGCACCCCTGCGGTCAACCGGTCCAACCGGTGCGCGGGTGAGAGATCCGGGAGATCCAGCGATCGCCGCAGCTTCACCAGGGCCGTCTGCGCGACGTGCCCGCCGCGTGGCATCGTCGCCAGGAAGTGCGGCTTGTCGACCACCACGATGTCGTCATCGCGGTACAGGATGGGAATGTCGAACGGGACTTCAACCTCGTCGGGCAGGTCACGGTAGAGGTAGACGTGTGCGTTCGGCGGTAGCACGGTGGCGGCGGTGACGACGCTCCCATCTGCGCAGACCACCTCTCCCGCAAATACTTTCGCGGCGGCCTGCGCGCCGAAGCGGTCGGCCAACTCCACCAGCACGGCACCGCCGCGCAGCCGGACCCGGGCAGGCCCGAGCCCGTCGCGCGCGGGAAGTGGTGCGGGTCGCCGGCTCACTTCAGCGGCACGGGTTCCAGGATCTCCGCGCGAGCCTCGGGTGCGGCGGCACGCAACGCATCCGCGGACTCGTCATCGGGCTGCGCCTGGGAGAGCACCTCGGCCTCCACCCTTGCCAGATATGTGGCGACCTCGCGGTCGACGTCCTCGGCACTCCAACCCAGCACGGGCGCAACCACTTCGGCGACCTCGCGAGCGCAGTCCACGCCGCGGTGCGGGTACTCGATCGAGATCCGCATGCGCCGGGCGAGGATGTCCTCGAGGTGCAGTGCGCCCTCCGCCGCGGCGGCGTAGGCGGCCTCGACCTTCAGGTAGACCGGAGCCTCGGTGATCGGCGTCAGCAGCTCGGGATTGCCGTCGGCCAGCGCCAGCACCTCCCCGATCAGCGAGCCGTAGCGGTCCAGGAGATGCCGCACCCGGTAGGGGTGCAGGCCGTAGTGCGCTCCGACGTGCTCTGTCTGGTTCACCAGCGCGAAGTAGCCGTCGGCACCCATCAGCGGCACCTTCTCGGTGATCGACGGTGCCACACGGGTGGGGACGAACTCGCTGGCCGCGTCGATCGCGTCGGCACCCATCACGCGGTAGGTGGTGTACTTGCCGCCCGCGATCGCGACCAGGCCGGGCGCGGGCACCGCCACCGCGTGCTCGCGTGACAGCTTGGAGGTCTCCTCGCTCTCCCCCGCCAACAGCGGCCGCAGGCCCGCGTACACACCGTCGATGTCGTCGTGGGTGAGCGGCGTCGCCAGCACGGTGTTGACGTGATGCAGGATGTAGTCAATATCCGCCTTGGTCGCCGCAGGATGCGCCAGATCGAGGTTCCAGTCGGTGTCGGTGGTGCCGATGATCCAGTGCGTGCCCCACGGGATCACGAAGAGCACCGACTTCTCGGTGCGCAGAATGATCGCGACCTCGCTGACGACGCGATCACGCGGCACCACGATGTGCACACCCTTGGAGGCCCGCACCCGAAATCGGCCGCGCTGCTTGGACAGCGCCTGGATCTCGTCGGTCCACACGCCGGTCGCGTTGACCACCACGTGCCCATGAACGTCTGTGACCCGGCCGTCCTCGGAGTCGCGGACCTTCACCCCGGTCACCCGGTCACCCTCGCGCAGCAGCGACACGACCTGCGTCGAGGTCCGCACCACCGCGCCGTAGTGCGCCGCGGTGCGCGCCACCGTCATGGTGTGGCGCGCGTCGTCGACCACGGTGTCGTAGTAGCGGATGCCACCGATCAGCGAGCTGCGCTTGAGGCCCGGGGCCAGTCTCAGCGCGCCTGCCTTGAACAGATGCTTCTGCGCGGGAACGGATTTCGCCCCACCCAGCTGGTCGTAGAGGAAGATTCCCGCGGCCATGTAGGGCCGTTCCCACAACCGCTTGGTCAGCGGGAACAGGAACGGCAGCGGCTTGACCAGATGCGGCGCCAGCGTCTTGAGGGAGAGCTCGCGCTCGTGCAGCGCCTCGCGAACCAGTCCGAACTCGAGCTGCTCCAGATAGCGCAGTCCGCCGTGGAACATCTTCGAGGATCGGCTCGACGTGCCGGAGGCGAAGTCACGCGCCTCGACGAGCGCCACCTTGAGCCCGCGGGTCGCGGCGTCCAGCGCGGCACCCGCACCCACCACTCCGCCGCCGATGACGACGACGTCGAACTGTTCGCGGCTGAGCCGCCCCCAGGCGGCCTCGCGCTGGTCAGGGCCAAGGAGGGTCTGCCCACTACCCGGGCCGGAAATCGGGTCGACGATGCCGATGGGTCGTTCGGAAGCTTCGCTCACTGCCAGCAGCTCCTAGTTACTCGTCAGTACGCATCCAGGCTAGCCGTATCAGTTCAAATCGTCGTGCGCCATCAACCGGCGGGCCGCCTCGACGGTAGATCCAGACAGCGACGGATACACCGACAATGTCTGCGCGAGGTCGGTCACGGAGATGTTGTTCTGCACCGCGAGCGCGATCGGCAGGATCAGTTCCGAGGCGATCGGCGCGACCACCACACCGCCGATGACGACGCCGGTGGCCGGTCGGCAGAAGATCTTGACGAAGCCACGCCGCAGCAGTGACATCTTCGCGCGGGCATTGGTGGTCAACGGCAGCATCAGCGTGCGCGCCGGCACTGTGCCGTCGTCGATCGCGGTTTGGGGCACCCCCACGGCGGCGATCTCGGGCCGGGTGAACACCGCGGCGGCCACGGTGCGCAGCCGGATCGGTGACACCCCCTCGCCCAGCGCGTGATACATCGCGATACGCCCCTGCATCGCCGCGACGGACGCCAGCGGCAGCAGACCGGTGCAGTCGCCGGCCGCATAGATTCCAGACGCCGACGTACGCGAAACCCGGTCCACGGAAAGGTAGTTGCCCTGTCCCAGCTCGATGCCAACCCGCTCCAGGCCAAGTCCGCTGGTGTTGGGCACCGAGCCCACCGTCATCAGCGCGTGGCTGCCCTCGACGGTGCGTCCGTCGGCCAGCGACACCCGAACCCCGTCGGCGGTACGGGTCACCGAGTCGGCGCGGGCGTTCTTCACCAGCTTCACGCCGCGTTCGGCGAACGTCTCCTCCAGGACGGCCGCGGCGTCGCGGTCCTCGTGCGGCAGGATCTGGTCCCGGCTGGCCACGACCGTGACCTGGACCCCGAGTTCGGTGTAGGCGTTGCAGAACTCCGCGCCCGTCACGCCGGAGCCGACGATCACCAGGTGCTCGGGAAGCTCGGTGAGGTCGTAGAGCTGGCGCCAGTTCAGGATGCGCTCGCCGTCGGGCTCTGCGTTGGGCAGCACACGCGGCCGGGCGCCCGTCGCGATCAGCACCACGTCGGCCTTCAACACGCCCACCTTGCCGTCGGATGTGGTGACTCTCACCCGGTGATGCGCCATGCCGGGTACGTCGTCGACGAGTTCGCCGCGGCCCTGCACGACCGTGACGCCCTCCTTCAGGAGGTTGGACCCTATGTCGGCCGATTGTGATCTCGCCAGCGTCTTGACCCGGTTGTGGATCTGCTCAAGGGAGATCTTGGCGTCCTCGATGGCGATGTCGAAGCCCAGGCCATTGGCGCGCCGCAGCTCCGTGCGCACGCCCGTCGACGCGATGAACGTCTTGGACGGGACACAGTCGAAGAGCACACAGGCGCCGCCGATCCCGTCGGAGTCGACCACGGTGACCTGCGCAACCTCTGGGCCGCGGGCCGCAGCGACGAGCGCTGCCTCATAGCCGGCGGGGCCGCCGCCGATGATCACGATGCGGGTAACCACGGGCTCTATCTAACCCCGTGTGCTCGAAGTCTCGCCCACCGATAGGTGACTCCTACCCCCGAGAGGTGCTGTGTACCCCTTAGGCTTGCCCCGTGCCGCTCTACGCCGCTTACGGATCGAACATGCATCCGGAGCAGATGCTTCAGCGAGCCCCGCACTCTCCGATGGCCGGGACTGGGTGGCTGCATGGCTGGCGGCTGACCTTCGGCGGTGCTGACATCGGCTGGGAGGGCGCGCTGGCGACCCTGGTCGAGGACCCGCAGGAGAAGGTTTTCGTCGTCCTGTACGACATGACCAAGGAGGACGAGGAGAACCTCGACCGGTGGGAGGGGTCCGAACTGGGCTTCCACAAGAAGATCCGCTGCCGAGTGCATCGCGAGTCCTCCGACACCAGCACCGATCCCGTGCTCGCGTGGCTGTACGTCGTGGACGCGTGGGAGGGCGGCATTCCCTCGGCGCGCTATCTGGGCGTGATGGCCGACGCCGCCGAGATCGCAGGCGCCCCCGAGGAGTACGTGCACCATCTGCGCACCCGTCCGGCCGGAAACGTCGGCCCGGGTACCTAACCCGCGATCGCGGCAGCCTGTTCAACGATGTTGACCAGCACCCGCACCCCGACCGCGAGCGCCCGCTCGTCGAGATCGAATGTGGGCTGGTGCAGGTCCAGCTGCGGCCCTCGACCCGACCACACGCCCAGCCGCGCCATCGCGCCAGGCACCTCCTCGAGATACCAGGAGAAGTCCTCGCCGCCGCCGGACTGACGGGTGTCGGCGAGCACGTCGACGCCGACCGACTCGACGGCGTGGGTGAGGATTCGCGTGGACACCTCTTCGTTCACCACAGGCGGGACGCCGCGCCGGTACTCCACGCTGAACTCGATGTTCAGCGGCGCCAACAGCGACGAAACGATATCGCGGACAAGGTCTTCCATCGCGACCCAGGCCTCACGGCTGGCCGTTCGGATGGTTCCGGACAGCGTGCCGGACTGGGGAATCGCGTTGGCCGCCACGCCGGCGTTGACCGCACCCCACACCATGACGGTGCTCTGGCGCGGGTCTACGCGACGCGACAGCACGCCCGGTACGCCGGTGATCAACGTGCCCAGCGCGTAGACCAGGTCACCGGTCAGGTGTGGCCGTGACGTGTGCCCGCCTGGCGAGGCCAGGGTGATCTCCATCTGATCGGCCGCCGAGGTGATCGGCCCGACCATCGTGGCGACCTTGCCCACCTCGAGCCGAGGGTCGCAGTGCAGCGCGAAGATCCGCGACACCCCCGCCAGCGCGCCTGCCGCGATCGCGTCGATCGCCCCGCCGGGCATCAGCTCCTCGGCGGGCTGGAAGATCAGCCGCACCCCCACAGGCAGCTCCGGCACCGACGCCAGCGTCAAACCCGTCCCGAGCAGCACCGACGTGTGGCCGTCGTGACCACAGGCATGCGCCACACCGGGTACCAGCGACGTGTAGGGCGCACCGGTGAGCTCGGCCATCGGCAGCGCGTCCATATCGGCGCGCAGCGCCACCCGTGGCCCGTGGTCGGGACCGATGTCACAGGTCAGGCCGGTGCCGCCGGGCAGCACCTTCGGGTTGAGACCCGCATTGGCCAGATGCGACGCGACGAACTGCGTGGTGGCGAATTCCTGACGCCCGAGTTCGGGGTTGGCGTGGATGTGCCGACGCCAGGCGACGAGGTCGTCGAAGTGCGCCGCCAGCCATGCGGTGGAGTACTGGTCGAAGCTCACGATGCGGCCCGCCGTTCGTGGGCGGCGAGGACCCGGTCGCGTTCTGCGGGGTTCTCCGCCAGCCGGACCACCGTGCGCGCCAACATCACTGCTCCCTCGACAACGGCCTCGTCGGCACTGGATCCGGCTGCTGCCGCGGCGAACGCCGGCTGGTGCACCGACGCTCCCCCGGCGTCGATTCCCACGATCGGGTGGATACCCGGCAGCAGCTGCGTCACATTGCCCATATCGGTGCTGCCGAGCGGCAGTGCCGCCTCGACGTCGACACCGACGGGTGTCCTGCCCAGCCGCACCATCTCCTCGCGGAACACATCGGCCAGCCAGGTGTCGGGAGTCAGTTCGTGATAGGCGGGTTCGGCCGCCTCGACCTGGTGATCGCAGCCGGTGGCGATCGCGCCGGCGAGGAAACAGTCGGACATGCGGCCCTCGAGTTCGCGCAGCGACGCGGCGTCGTTGGCGCGCATCGTGTAGTGCATCTGGGTGTGGCCGGGGATGACATTTGTCGCCTGGCCGCCGTTGGTGACGATGCCGTGCGCCATCTGCCCGGGGGCCATCTGCTGTCGGAGCAGACCGATCGCGACCTGCGCCACGGTGATGGCGTCGGCGGCGTTCAGGCCCAGGTAGGGCGCGACCGCCGCATGCGCCTCACGGCCCGTGTAGCCGACGGCCACCTGGGACAACGCCAGTGACCGCGCGCGGGCGATATCGAGCGGGCCGGGGTGCAGCATGACCGCGGCGCTGATGTCGTCGAAGGCACCCGCCTCGAGCATCAGCACCTTGCCGCCGCCTGCCTCCTCGGCGGGCGTGCCGAGCAGCACGACGGTCAGGCCGAGTTCACCGGCGACGTCGGCCAGCGCGAGCGCGGTACCGACCGCCGACGCCGCGATGATGTTGTGGCCGCACGCGTGACCGATCTCGGGCAGCGCGTCGTACTCGGCGCAGACGCCGATGACCAGCGAGCCATTGCCGTAGACGGCGCGAAACGCGGTGTCGAGTCCGGCGGGTGCCGCGGTGATCTCGAAACCACGCTCGGCGACCAGTGCCTGGGTCTTGGCGCAGCTCTTGTGCTCCTCGAACGCGAGTTCCGGTTCGGCGTGAATGGAGTGCGAGAGCTCGACCAGGTCGCCGCGATAACGTCGGACGGTTTCCTCGACGGTGCTCGACGCGCTGGCACGGGACATGCTCGCAGTATCTCACCGACGGATAGGCTCCCTGTCCGTGACTGGTGTGCCATCGGATCCCCAGGCCGACGCCGACGCGGCGGCAGCCGAGATTCGTCGCCGCACGGGGGCCGACCGGTTCTACGTCGCCGTGGTGCTCGGCTCGGGCTGGGCGCCCGCGGCCGCCGAGCTGGGCGAGCCCTCGGCCGTCGTCGCCATGGCCGATCTTCCCGGCTTCAGCGCGCCGACCGCGGCCGGTCACGGCGGTCAGGTGCAGGTTCTCTCCGTGGGCGGCAAGCGGGTGCTGGTGCTGTTGGGCCGCAGCCACGCGTACGAGGGTCACGAGTTGCGCCACGTCGTGCATCCCGTGCGGACCGCCTGCGCGGCAGGGGTCACGACGGTCGTGCTGACCAACGCCGCGGGCGGTCTGCGCGAGGACTTCTCGGTCGGCCAACCGGTGCTCATCAGCGATCACCTCAACCTCACGGCCCGCTCACCGTTGATCGGCGCGCAGTTCGTCGACCTGGTGGATGCGTACTCACCAAGGCTGCGTGACCTCGCGCGCACGGTCGACCCGACGCTCACCGAGGGTGTCTATGCCGGGCTGCCCGGCCCGCACTACGAGACGCCCGCCGAGATCCGGATGCTGCGCACACTCGGCGCCGACCTGGTCGGGATGTCCACGGTGCACGAGACGATCGCGGCGCGCGCGGCAGGCGCGGAGGTTCTGGGACTCTCACTGGTGACGAACCTGGCGGCGGGTATGACCGGCCAGCCGCTCTCGCACGCCGAGGTGCTCGAGGCTGGCCGTCAGTCGGCGACCCGAATGGGTTCCCTGCTGCGCGAGGTGCTCGCCGGCGTGTAGTCCGTCTTGGCGAAGCGCCTGTTGAGCGAGACGAGGCCACGCGCCAGGAATGGCGCCGCGAAGAGCATCAGCAGCACACGCACCACCTGCGCGGCAATGATGAACGTGACATTCGAGCCGGTCTCCACTGCGGTCGCCAGCACCGCGTAGATGCCGCCCGGACTGGTGGCCAGGTATCCGTCGAGCAGGCTTATGCCGGCCACGCGGGACAACAGCACGCCCAGCCCCGCGCAGGCCACGTTGAGGACCACGATGAGACCGATCGCGGCGGGCAACGCCCGGCCGATGGCCCGCACCGCCTCGCGGGTGAAGGCGACACCCGCCTGCCAGCCGATCACGGCGTAACCGACCTGCACCAGCACCAGCGGCACCGCCAACCCCAGCGACGCACCCGTGAGTTCCAGGACGATGGTGACGGCCATCGGACCGAGTAGCCCGGCGCCGGGCAGTCGGATCAACCGGGCTGCCAGCACGCCGACCAGCACGATGACCGTGAGCATGGCGATGCTGAGATACCAAGGCAGGGAATCGGTTTGGCTGGGCGCGGCGGCATGCGGAGCCTTCTCGGCGTGGTAGACCAGGGTGACGACGACGGGCATCGAGGCGGTGATGAGCGCGACGCGCAGGTACTGCACCACGGCCACCACACGGTCATCGCCGCCGAGTTCGCGGGCGATGGCGACCAGTCCCGACGCCCCGCCCGCCACCATCGCGAGCGAGCCGGTGAGTGGCGAGATGTCACGCTGCAGACCGAGGAGCACGCCGGCACCCACGCTGAGGACGAGCGTGGCAACGGCGACGCCCAGCACGATCGGCCAGTGCGGGCCCAGGGCGTCGATCGCGTCGCGATGGACCATCGTGCCGATGTACACGCCCAAGACGCCCTGGGCCGCGACGCCCGCCTTGCGCGGCACGCCGGCCGGCGCCAGCGACAGCAGTGCCAGCGCGATGCCCACCAGTAGCGCCGCGAACAGTGCGGCCGAGGGAACGCCGATCAACTCCAATGGCACGGTCACCGCGACCGTGACCACCACCAACAGCAGCCACCTTCCCATAAGTGCAAAGTATGCACTTGCTAAATCACGATCACAAACTGGTGTTCTTTGAACTATTACCAAGGTATAACTTGGTAATGCGTCCCAGCACCGAGAACGCCACCGAATTGCGGGAGTCGATCATGGCCCTGACCCGGCAACTCCGCAGGCACCGCAGCGACAACGGCCTCACCCTCAGCCAGCAGCAGGTCCTCGGCGAGGTCAGCCGGTCCGGGGTGACGACTCCCGCCGAACTCGCCACCCGCCTGCACGTGCGTGTCCAGTCCCTCACCGACGCCATCAACACACTCGAGACGCGGGGCCTGGTGGCGCGTCGCACCGATGCCGACGACCGGCGCCGCCAACTCATCGAGGTGACTCCCGACGGCATGTCCCTGCTGGAGGCCGACCGCGCGGAACGCGACCAGTGGCTCAACACCGCGATGCGCGACACCCTGACCGACCTCGAGTTCGACCTGCTCATGCTCGTCGCGCCGGTACTGCGCAAGCTGGCCGACGGCGATGAGCGCTCCGACGCCGAGCCCCGCTCGGCACAATGAGCCCCATGACCGACCAACCACTGACGTTCGGCACCGCCGGCCTGCGCGGCCCCATGCGCGACGGACCGGGCGGTATGAACGTCGAGACCGTGATGAGGGCGACCTGGGCACTGGCCAAGGTGCTCAAGGATGATCCCGGGGGCGGATCGGCGGTGGTGGTCGGCCGCGACGCACGACACCACTCCGATGACTTCGCCCTTGCCGCCGCCGAAGTCCTTGCCGCCGAGGGCTTCTCCGTCACACTGCTCCTTGACGCGGTTCCGACGCCGGTGGTCGCGTTCGCCGTCCGGGACCGCGACGCCGTCGCGGGCGTGCAGATCACCGCCTCGCACAACCCGGCGACCGACAACGGCTACAAGGTGTTCGCCGCGGGCGGCATGCAGATCATCAGCCCGACCGACCGGGATATCGAGGCGGCGATGTCGGCCGCGCCAGCCGACATCGCGCGCGCCGAGGTCGACCCCACGGGCGCCGATGTGATCCACGAGTACATCCGCCGGGCAGCCTCGGTGCGCCGCGGTGACGGCGCCGTGCGGGTGGCCCTGACCCCCATGCACGGCGTCGGCGGCGAGATCGCGCTGCAGGCGCTGCGCCAGGCGGGCATCACCGACGTGCACGTCGTCGAGTCCCAGTACGACCCCGACCCCGACTTCCCCACCGTCGCCTTCCCCAACCCCGAGGAACCCGGCGCCACCGACCAGCTCCTCGCGCTGGCCGCCGAGGTGAACGCCGACGTCGCGATCGCACTGGACCCGGACGCCGACCGGTGCGCCGTCGGCATCCCGACCGCGAACGGGTGGCGCATGCTCTCCGGTGACGAAACTGGTTGGCTATTGGGCGATTACGTGCTCACCCAGGTCGATCCCGGCGTGACTTCGAGCTGCGTGGTGGCGAGCACCGTGGTGTCATCGCGGATGCTCGCCGCGATCGCGGCCCACCACGGCGCCGAGCATGTCGAGACGCTCACCGGGTTCAAGTGGCTGGCCCGCGCCGACGCCGGACTGCCCGGCAAGACGCTGGTCTACGCCTACGAGGAAGCGATCGGACACTGCGTCGACCCCGCCGCGGTACGCGATAAGGACGGCATCAGCGCCGCGGTGCTGGTGTGCGATCTGGTCGCCGAGCTACGCCGCGACGACCGCACGGTGCCCGACGCGCTCGACGCACTGTTTCAGCGGCACGGGCTGCACGTGACGGGTGCTGTGTCGGCCCGCTTCCCCGACGCCTCCACGGCCGCGACGGCCGTGGCGCGCCTGCGCGACGCTCCCCCGGACCGGCTGGCCGGCTACCCGGTCACCGTCGAGGATCTCTCGTTGCGGCGCGGACAGTTCCAGACCGATGCGCTGATCCTGTCGGGCGGCGACGCCGACACGGCCGTGCGTGTGGTGGTCCGGCCGTCGGGCACCGAGCCCAAACTCAAGTCCTACATCGAGGTTGGTCTAACACGTTGCGACGACCTGGTTTTCGCACGCGCCAAGGCGCAACGTCTCATGTCCGAGCTGATCGGCGCCGTCGAGAGCTGGTGAGGGCGGGACCGTCTCTCCGGGTGCACTCGCGCCGCGAGTCGTCAACATGTGATGACGCCCCACAACCGGCATGCTTCTCCCCTGACCGGTCCGCCTTTAGCGCGGGCCGAACTGCCGATCACCCGCGTCGCCGAGGCCCGGCACGATGTAGGCGGCCTCGTTGAGACCGTCGTCGATGGCCGCGGTGATCAGTCGCAGCCCCGGCACCACCCGTTCTATCGCCGCAATGCCCGCCGGTGCGCACACCACGCACACCGCGGTGACGTCGACGGCATTGCGAGCGAGCAGCAGCCGCAGTGTGTGGGCCATCGATCCCCCGGTGGCCAGCATCGGGTCGAGGACCATCACCGGCTGTGTCGACAGGTCCTCGGGCAGCGACTCCAGATACGGCGTCGGCTGATGCGTTGTCTCGTCGCGGGCGATACCGACGAACCCGACCCGGGCCTCCGGGATCAGCGCGTGCGCCTGGTCGACCATGCCGAGGCCAGCGCGCAGTACCGGCACCAGAAGCGGCGGTGTGGCCAGCCGCGATCCGGTGGTGTTAGTGACCGGAGTGCGAACGGGGATCGACTCGACGGCGGCCTCACGGGTGGCCTCGTAGACCAACATCATGGTCAGGTCGCGTAGCGCCGACCGGAAGCCCGCGTTGTCCGTGCGCTCGTCGCGCAGCGTGGTGAGCCGCGCCGCGGCGAGGGGATGATCGATGACCCGGACGTCCATGCGCAGGAACCCTAATGGAACCGTCTGGCCTCCGACGTCGTCATAACGACGTGCACGCCGACACTTCCGCGCTTCGCCTCCTCGCCGCAGCCCAGTCCCGCCACGCCGCCGATCTCGCCGACACCGCTTCCCGGCTGGTCGCAGCCAGTCCGTCGACCGATGCGTTCGGCCCGGTCGGTGCCCGCTTCCTCGCCGCAATGAGCGACGAGTTGGCGCGGAGCGCGCGTGCGGTGGCTGAGCTGAGCGAGCGGCTGGCGACCGCCGGCGGGTCGACCACCGCCGCCGCGTCGTCATTCGACGACACCGACCGGCGTGTGGGGCATGCCGTCGGGTCCGTCGGGGTCTGACGGTGCCGAGCACGCTGGCGACGGCGTTGTCGGCACCCCTGCGCGAGGTGCGGGCGCTGTTGGGGACGGGCGATGCGTCGTCCGAGACGGTGGCGGCGCTGGCCGATGCGCGCGATGCCCTGGGCGGCGTCTCGGTCGCCGCGGGGCGGTCATGGGACGCGACGAGCCCGGGATGGACCGGAGCAGCTGCCGACGCGGCACGTGAGTTCGTCGAGGCGACCATCGCGGAGATCGACGCCCTGTCACTGCGCACCGAACATCTCGGCACCACCGCCGCACGCGCGGCCGAGGCGGTGGCCCGGGCACGCGTCCGGCTCGACGCGATCATCGAGGAGTTCGAGGCCCGCGTCGACGCGTTGGAGACCACGCTGGACTCCCCCGGTGCCGCCGAGGAACTCGCCGACGAGGCGCGGCGGGCGCTCGACGAGGCGAACGCGGTCGTCGATGAGCTGACCGCCGAACTGGACTCGCGCGCCACCGAGGTCGCCGCACCGGCGGGCCCCACCGCGATGTCGCCGCCGATCCCGGGAGCGCGCGGGTGGGGCCTGGGTTCGGGCGCGGGCGTCGGCTCGGGCACAGGCTTGGGGGCAAGCGCCGCACCGTTCGGCGGGTCACCGGATCTGGGGACAGCTATCGGCCGCGGCGTCCCCGAGCCGGCGATCCCATCGGACCCCGGCGTGTTCGGCAGCGGTACGGAGGTCCAGCTGCCCGGCGGGCAGAAGGCAACCGCGCCCAACGCCGTTGCGGCGAGTGCGGTTCGGCACGCGCTGACTCAGCTGGGCGTGCCCTACGACTGGGGCGGCACCACGCCCGGCGTCGGATTGGACTGCAGCGCGCTGACCCAGTGGGCCTACCGAGAGGCCGGACTGGAGATTCCCCGGCTCGCCCAGGAGCAGGACATCGGAGCGGCGGTCGACCGCGGATCGCTGCGTCCGGGAGACCTCGCCGTCTGGGACGGGCACGTCGCGATGATCGTGGGTGGCGGCCTCATGGTCGAGGCGGGTGACCCCGTGCAGCTCTCGTCGATCCGCACCACCAATGCGGGACAGGGCTTTCAGGGGTTCTGGCGTCCTACGGCTTGAATGGAGTCAGGCATCGACTCGGCCCATTGCATGTGTCCCTCGAGGCCTATCGAGGTGGCGGCCTCGCGGTGGTGCTGCCGATGCTGGCGATAGTCGGCCTCATCGCCGAGCCGATACGCCAGGAGTGCCCGGAGCCGCAGGACTATGACACCGACCGTCGTGAGGCTGCCAACGCCGATCGCGGCCGCGACTCGCTCGATCGCGGCGGCCGCCTCGACGAGATCGCTGTCATCCCCGTGCTGAATGAGCGCTTCCACGAGTACTTGGCTGGTCAAGACAAAGGTGCCGGGCTGCCCCGTACGAAGCGAATCCTCAATTGCGGCCCGTAGCAGGACCACAGCACCGTCAAGATCGCCCTCGTCGGCCCTCGCCCGCGCGAAGTACAAGTTGATGAGCGGAGCCAGAAAAGTCATGTCGCCGGACGATTCACGGACTTGCGCAAGCACCTCGAGTCCGCGTTGGCGGTCTGCCTGCGACTCTCGATACATCAGCGCAAGGCCCAGCGCCATCTGGGCGTTGAGCAGCGCCGAATCATCGGCCCAACCGCGGGCGTTCTGCAGCGCCTCGTCGATGACGCCAAGCGCGTGGTCGTCCGCCAACAGCACCCCGAACGGGATCGCCAAGCCATACGTTGCATAGACCACATAGGTGTGTGACACCGGATCGACCTGGCGGGCCATCTCCACCGCCTCATCAAAGTCCTCACGCCACCCGGGTAGCCCCGCAACCCATCTCGCGACACTGCGCGTTGCGAGCGCCCACGCCAACGGTGCGCCGATGATGAGATCGCCCCTAGTCGGATCTCCACCTGCCAGGTCGATGACGTCCTGAGACCATCGCAGCATGTCGGCCACGCCGCCGGACGCGTGTTTACCGATGATCGCCGCAAACGACAGCCCGATCTTCAGGGTGGTGTCGCCAACCGCGTCGAGCAGCGCCATTTGTTCGGATGCCAACTGCGACGCCTCGCGCACCCGGCCGTAGGCGATATGCCCCATGATGCCGCCGGCCATGGCGATGGCGAGCGAAGCCTTGTCACCGCTCACCGCGCACAGCTGTCGAAGCTCTTCGAACTCCTGCTCAGAACTGCGCGCACGAACCCGCCAGGCACTTGCGCACAGCATGCCTCGGGGTGCGACACGCATCGCGGCACGGTCCGCGACGTCGGCGGCCAGCGCATCGGCAATCTGGCGCGCGTTCTCCCAACTCAGCCTCGCCGCGGCGATATCCCGCTTGGCCAACCACCCTCCGGCGCGCATATGCCATTGGTACGCATCACGGAAGTCACCGGCAGCACCCAAATGGTCGGCTATCAGTGCCGCATTCGCGTCGAGGTCCTCTGGGCCACGATCACGAATCGCCCGGGCCAGCCGCCGATGTAGCTCAGCGCGGTCCGTCTTCAGTTGCGCGTCATAGGCAACCGTGCGAATCAACGAATGATGGAACGCATACACCGCGCGCGGTATGAACCTCACCTGGTCGATCAGCTCTGCCCTGACCAGCTCGTCGAGCATCGGATCGACGACGAGCATCTTCAACAGTTCGGTGTCAAAGCTCGACCCGATCACCGCTGCTGCAGTCAAGGTCCGTTTGGCTCGCGGGTCGAGGCGATCGATACGTGCGGCCAGGGCGGCTTGCAGCGTTGCGGGAACACTCGGCACGGCAACGTCGGTTCGACAGACGTAGGACCCTGGTTGCCCTTCCAAGGCGCCGCGCTCACTGAGGTCTCGCACGATCTCGTGCGCGAAATACGGATTCCCGCAGGCGCGTTCCGCTATTGACCCCGTCAACTCGGCTATCGAGGGGTCATCTCCCAACAACCGAGCGATCAACCCCTCCGATTCCGAACGAGAAAGGGGTACGAGCCCAATGGTCTGGACGCCGTGCACCCTCGCGAAGGCTCCCTCGTAATCGGTGCGGTAGGTGGCCAAGACCATCGTCGAGGTCTGCGGGATGACCGTGAGGACGTCGGCGAGCATTGCCTCGCTGGCGACATCGATCCAATGCACGTCCTCTACGACGAACACCCTTGGCGCCACCTTGGTCAACAACGCCGCGCTGATCAGCGCTGTCAACCGGCGCCGCCGGGCATCCGGGTCGATTCTCGGAAGGTTCACCGCGGGATCAGCGACGCCCAGAAGATCATCAAGTAGCACCAGATCGTGCGGATCAGCGTCGCGGAACTGGGAGCGTACGCGCGAACGGGCCTCCTCATCTTCGAGGCCGCGGATCCCGAGGGATGCGCGCAGCAAGCGCGTCACCACATTGAAAGATATTTCAGTGGAATGTGATTCGCAGAAGGTCGACACGACCTCGATACCGCGCGCCTTCGCGAGCGAGACGACTTCATCGACGAGCCGTGTCTTGCCGATACCTGCTGGACCTTCCACGCATACCACGCATCCACGCCCACTCACCGACCGTTCCAGCAGGCCGACAACGGTTCTCAGCTCTAGATCACGCCCGACCAGCATGGTGCGCGATGCGTCTTTCCGTTCGGGCGGGGTGATACCCAGAAGGCGACGCGTCACCGTGGGGGCCTCCCGGCCCTTCAGCTGGGCCATCTCCGGTTCACCGAACACGGCCGCACCCTCGACCAGTCGCGCAGTGGACTCGCTCAGCATCACACCGCCGGGAGGAGCAATCGACTCCATCCGCTGCGCCAACCCGACCTGCTCGCCCATCGCGGTGTAACCGAAAGCGCTGGAGCCGATCTCGCCGGCTATCACCTGACCCGAGTTCAAACCCACACGCAGCCGCAGATCCACGCCATCGCGGCCCTGCACCGTGGTCGCCTGCTTGCGCACCTCCTCCTGGATGGCAAGCGCGGCTAGGCAGGCGCGTTCCGCGTGGTCCTCCAACGCAATCGGTGCGCCGAAGACGGCCATGATGCCGTCGCCGGTGAAATGAGCGACCGTCCCCCCATAGCGGTGCACCTTCACCGCCGCTCGGTCGGCGAGTTCGGCCATGATCTCCCGTAGACGCTCAGCCCCGACAGCCGCGGCAATGTCCATTGAGTGCACTACATCGGCGAAGAGAACGGTGACCTGCTTGTACTCAGCGGACTGGGGGTCTTGGACCACAGGTGTACCGCACTCACCGCAGAACTTGGCCTTAGCGCCCAACTCGGTCCCGCATGACCCGCAGGGAACGCTCATGACCGTTTGGTCAGTCGGTGGTGTGGACGATCAGAACGTCAGACTTGGCCCTGGTCGAGACCTGGCCGGCGACCGAGAACAACCGCCCGAGGATGGCGCGTCGCGCATTCAGCCCCACATTGCCGACCACTAGAAGGTCAGCCCCGACCTCCTCCGCGAGGTGGACCAGGGCGTGCACCGGGGCGTCCTCGATGGATCGCTCCTCGACGACGGTCGCCCCTGCCGCCGCTGCGCGGGCGTGGGCCTCCCGCAGCACCGCGTAGATGGGGGCGTTGCCCTGCACCATGTAGGCCTCGTCCTTGAGTGCGTCGGCCGCGCGCCGATCGTCCTCGTGGCGGAAGTACCCGGTGGCAATGATCAGCTTCGCTCCCGCGTCGGCGGCGATCTCGCCCGCTCGGCTCACCGCACGCAGCGACGACTCCGAACCGTCGGTCCCCACCAACACCGTCTGGTAACCGTCCACGTCGCCGTCCCCCGTCCCCTGAAATCCTCCAGAGTTCACTCAGGATAGGCAGCTGAGGACCCCGCCCACCAGGCATTCTTGACTTCAGAAGCAGTTTGTCGAGGCTGTCGACGCCGGCGTGCGCGATCACTTCGACCGGTGACTGTCGAACTCGTCCCAGCGACGTAGTTAGGCTGTGCCGCATGGCTGCAGAAATCGTGCCGGTTCGGCTCGGGCTGACCAAGGGCGATCTGTACACGTTGTGGGCGCCGTCGTGGCGTGATTCCGACGACGAGTGGCAGGGATTCCTCGGCAAGGACGAGGACCTCTACGCCTTCGCGTCGGTCGCCGACCTGACGGCGTTCGTCCGGACCGACACGGACAACGACCTGGTCGACCATCCGGCGTGGACGGCGCTCACCGAGGCGAACGCGCACCGTTGCGACCCCGACGATCGCCACACCTACGACCTCATCGGTGTGCCCGACGCGGTCGCCGAGAAGCCCACCGAGGAGTCGGTGAAGTCGCTTCTCCAGGCACTGTCGTTCGTTCAGGCCCTCGGCTCGGTGTGCGATCTGACGGCCGTCACGAAGTTCTTCAACGGCAACCCGGTGCTGGGCTCGCTCGGCGGCGGCATCGACGCGTTCGACGGGCGGCCCGGCCGCAAGCGCTGGGCCGAGATCGAGGCCGCGATCGGTCGTAGTTGGGATGGCGTCGTCGACGCCATCGACGAGATCATCACGACACCCGACGTCAACTCGGCCGCGGTGAAGAAGGCCGAGGAAGAACTCGCCGAGCCCGCACCGGAGCCCGAGGTCGAGGAGCCGATGATCGATGACGTCGTCGACACCGATGAGGAGGTCGACGCGCTCGCGGCCCACGCCGAGGACCAGGTGCTCGGCAGTGACGAGGACTTCTGGACCCGCGTCGGCATCGATCCCATCCGCATCATGAGCCGCGGCGGCACGTTCTACACCCTGCGCTGCTACGTCGGCGACGAGCCGAAGTTCCTCGGCCGCAACGGCCGAATCAGCGTCTTCAACTCCGAGCGGTCATTGGCGCGGTTCCTGGCCGACGAGCACGAGAACGATCTCTCCGGGTTCGACTCCTACGACGACATCCGCACCGCCGCCACCGACGGCTCGCTGCAGATCGACGTCCTCGACGAGAACATCTACGTGTTGAGCGGCCTCGCCGACGATATCGCCGACGGTCCCGAGGCCGTCGACCGCGATCAGCTCGACCTCGCGGTGGAACTGCTGCGCGACGTGGCCGACTACGCCGAGGATCCCGCCGTCGACACCGCCCTGGACGCCGACCAGCCCCTGGGCCGGTTCGTCGCCCACGTGCTCGACGCCGACACCGTCAGCAAGCCCCCCGCGCCGTACGCCAAGGCCGTCGCGCAGTGGGAGGAACTGGAGACCTTCGTCGAATCGCGACTGCGCGCCGAGTAGCTCGCGCCGACATCACCCGACCAGGACGGCGTATCGCGGTTTGATGACGTCGTCGATCAGGGCGAGGCGCTCGTCGAACGGGATGAACGCCGACTTCATCGCATTGATGGTGAACCGCTCGAGGTCGCTCCAGCCGTAGCCGAAGGCCTCGACCAGGCGCAGCATCTCCTGGCTCATCGTGGTGTCGCTCATCAACCGGTTGTCGGTGTTGACGGTGACCCGGAACCGCAGCCGCGCCAGCATGTCGAACGGGTGATCCTCGATGCTGGGCGCCGCACCGGTCTGAACATTGCTGCTGGGGCACATCTCGAAGGGAATTCGCTTGTCCCGCAGGATGGATGCCAACCTGCCCAGCCGCATCGAACCGTCGGGCATGGTTTCGATGTCATCGACGATCCGCACGCCGTGTCCGAGCCGGTCCGCGCCACAGAACGCGATCGCCTCGTGGATCGACGGCAGGCCGAACGCCTCGCCGGCATGAATCGTGAACCGCGCGTTGTTGCCTCGCATGTACTCGAACGCGTCCAGATGCCGGGTGGGCGGGTATCCCGCCTCGGCGCCCGCGATGTCGAAGCCGACGACGCCCCGGTCCCGGAATCTGACCGCGAGTTCGGCGATCTCACGTGACCGGGCGGCATGGCGCATCGCGGTCACCAGGCAGCGCACCGTGATGGGCTTGCCCGCGGCGGCCGCGGCCTTGGCGCCATCGGCGAAGCCCGCCAACACCGCGTCGACCACCGCGTCCAACGACAACCCGTTGTCGATGTGGAGTTCGGGAGCGAACCGCACCTCGGCGTAGACCACCGAGTCGGCCGCCAGGTCCTCCGCGCACTCGTAGGCGACCCGGTGTAGCGCCTCCGAGTTCTGCATGACGCCGACGGTGTGCGCGAAGGGCTCGAGGTAGCGCACCAGCGACCCGCTGTGGGCCTGCGTCTTGAACCACGTCGCCAGCTCGTCGACGTCGGTGGCCGGCAACTCCGCATAACCGAACTGATCGGCCAGCTCCACCACGGTCGCCGGGCGGAGCCCGCCGTCGAGGTGGTCGTGCAGCAGCGCCTTGGGTGCCTGCCTGATCGAGTCCAACGTCAGGAGTGTCGTCATCTCCCCATCTTGCGCAACAACTCCGGCGACGGCGAGGTAATCGGGCCGCTGCACACTCAATGTTCGGGTGATGATCAGCTCCCGGTGCTCGAGCCATCCCGTATTCGCCGCCCCAGTGCAGCGGCCTCGAGATTGAGCAAACACAGGAGCTGTCGACGGACAGACTCGCCGCCGACGGTCGAATGCTCCCCCCAACAACCGGAAGCGCGCCAGGAATTCTCGTCAGTCGCTGACAGTCGGTTGACTATTCAAGCGCAAGCACGCGTTGTTCGCAGCTAGGATCGCCGAATGTGGATACCCGCCGTCGAGCGTATTCGCTCGAGTCGACGGGCCACCGCAGGCGCCGCAATGGTGCTGGCGCTCTCGTACGTACTTCTCGGTCGGCTGACATTCTCGGTATCCGTCGAACACAGCAACGTCACCAGCGTCGTCTTCGCCCCCGAGGGCATCGCCTTGGCGTTCTGCATACTGTTCGGGCCGCGTGTCGCATGGGGCGTGTTCCTCGGCCAGACCATCCTGTCGATCTGGACGGGTCCGTCGGTGCTGGGCGGTGCCGGCATCGGGCTGGTAAACAGCCTCGAGGGCATCCTCGGCGCGGCGCTGTTCGCGCGGTGGCGGATATCGCCGCAGTTCGCCCGGCCGCGCGATGTAGCCCTGTTCGTCGCCCTGGTGTTCCTGATCTTGCAGCCCATCAGTGCGACCGCCGGCGTGAGTGTGTTGTGGGGAGTGGGGGTCACCCCCGCCAATTGGATCCCCAGCGGCTGGGACGCCATGTGGATTCACGGGATTCAACGCCCGATCTCCGATCCGAGCCAGCTCCCGTCGGCGTGGGTGCACTGGTGGATCGGAAACTCCCTCGGCCAAATCCTGGTCGCGCCACTGCTGCTGGCCTGGGCCACGAAGGGAACGTGGCGGCGGCCCGATAGCCGCGGCGACTTGCTTGCCAGTGCACTGGTCATCGGACTGACGGGAATAGCAGCCACCGTGTTGCCCATTCACCCGGTGCTGGTGCTCGGCGTGACCTTCCCATTGCTGGTACTGATCGGGCTTCGGCGCGGCCTGCGCGGTGTGACCACGGCCAATGTCGTCATCACGCCAGCCGTCCTCTGGGCCGGCACCTCCGCCAAGAGATTCCTGGACCAGGTCAGCGTTCCGGATCGCCTTGCCTACGTCGGATTCTTTGTCGCGACCGCCTTCATCCTCTTCTCCTTGATGCTGTTCTCGATGTTCGAGGAACGCCGATTGCTGGTCGAACGGCTGGCACGTCTCGCGCGCCAGGACTCGCTGGTTCCGCTGGATAACCGGCGCCATTTCGTCGAGCAGCTCGAGCCACTCATCCAGCAGGCAACCGCACGCGGCAGCCCTTTGGCAGCAATAACTTTCGACATCGACCACTTCAAGCTCATCAACGACACCAACGGCCACGCTGCCGGCGACCGAGTACTCATCGCTGTGGCCAACACATGCAAAGCACTGCTACGCGACACCGACATCGCCGCTCGGATCGGTGGCGAGGAGTTCGCCATCGTGCTCCCCGACACCGACATCGCCGACGCGCAACGATTCGCCGATGGACTCCGCAGTGCCATCGCTGTGCAACACCTCGTAGCCTCTGACGCAACAGTGGCCGCTGCCATCACCATCAGCGTCGGCGTCGCCGCCCTGCAGCCGGGTGATTCCCTCGATGACTTCCTCAACCGCGCCGACGCGGCCCTGTACGACGCGAAACGAGGTGGCCGGGACATGGTGGTGGTTGGTCGGTGACTCGCCTGCTCCCCACTGACACCCGCACCGACATGTGGACGAACTCGATCGAGCGGATTCGGTCGAACCCAAGGCACACCGCACTCGCTGCTCTCGTGCTGGCGTTCGCCTACGTTGTGCTGGGTCGGCTCACGTTCTCGGTGTCGGTCGAGAACAGCAATGTCACGAGTGTCGTCTTCGCACCCGAGGGCATCGCCTTGGCCTTCTGCATACTGTTCGGGCCGCGTGTCGCTTGGGGCGTGCTTGTCGGGCAGACGATCCTGTCCATCTGGTCTGGTCCGTCGGTGCTGGGCGGTGCCGCCATCGGACTGGTGAACAGCCTCGAATGCGCCCTCGGCGCGATTCTGTTCGCGCGCTGGCGGATCTCGCCGCAGTTCGCCCGGCCGCGCGATGTCCTCCTGTTCGTCGCATTGGTCTTCCTGATCTTGCAGCCGATCAGCGCCACCGGCGGGGTAAGCGTGCTCTGGGCGATCGGCACTACACCCGCGGATTGGATTCCGGACGCGTGGCAGTCGTTCTGGATTCAGGGGATCCAGCGCCCGCTTGCCGACCCGAGTGAGATCGCCCCGGCGTGGATTCATTGGTGGATCGGCAACTCCGTAGGACAGATGCTGATCGCACCGTTGCTACTCGCCTGGGCGATTAGGGGCGTCTCGCGCCGGCCGAAGTCGAGTTACGACCTCCTTGTCAGCGCGCTGGCCATCGGCCTGCTGGGCCTCGCCGCGACCAAGTTGACCATCTACCCGTTGCTGGTGCTCGGCGTGACCTATCCGCTGCTGGTCTGGATCGGGCTTCGGCGTGGCCTGCGCGGTGTCACCACTGCGAACGTCCTGATCGCACCGGCAATCACGTGGGCGGGAGCGGTCGGAACCGGTTTCCTATCGCATCTCGACGTTTCCGACCGCCTCGCCTATGTCAGCTTCTTCATCGCCACGGCCTCCATCTTCTCGTTGATGCTGTTTGCGATGTTCGAGGAGCGTCGGGTGTTGGTCGAACGGCTGGACGATCTCGCACGCCTCGACTCATTGGTGCCCTTGGCGAATCGCCGACACTTCGTCGAGAGCCTGCAACACGAACTCAGGAGGAGGACCGAACGCGACGGTCCAGTGGCGGTCGTGGTCTTCGATGTGGACCACTTCAAACGCATCAACGACGAACACGGCCACGCGGCAGGCGATTCGGTGTTGATCGCCATCGCGCTCACCTGTCAGACGCGGCTGAAAGCGGGTGGGCTGGCGGCCAGGATCGGCGGCGAGGAGTTCGCCCTCGCTCTACCCGACACCGAACTCTCAGACGCCCACCGATTCGCCGACCAGCTCCGCGACGCCATCGCACACCAGCATCTGACTCAGGACGCTTCCGACACGTTGATCCCCGTCACCGTCAGCGTGGGCGTCACCGTGGCGCGGACTGCGGATTCGATCGACGCGATTCTCACCCGCGCGGACGAGGCTCTCTACGGCGCCAAAAGGGGCGGCCGGAACACCGTGGTTGTCAGCGAGTGATCCGATCGATGATGAGCGGGCCGATATCGGGTGGCTGCTCCCCTGGGCCGCTGACGCTCCACGCGCCGTCGAGTTCGGCGATCGCACCCGGGTAGCGCTGCGGGGTGTCGGTGTACAGCGTGAACAACGTCTCACCTGCGGTGACGGGCTCGCCGGGCCTTCGGTGGATCCTCATACCCGCGCCGAACTGCACGTGCTCGCCCGGCGCCGACCTGCCCGCCCCTAGTCGCCACACCGCAAGGCCCACCGCCATGGCGTCGGTATCCCCCATCGTGCCGCCATGGGGCGCCGTGATCGTCTCGGAGTACGCCCCGACGGGCAGCGGCTGGTCCAGGTCGCCACCCTGGGCGGCGACCAGCGCCCGGAACCGGTCCATCGCCGTGCCGTCAGCCAGCGTGTCCGCGGGGTCGATCCCGTCGACCCCGGCGGCGTCGAGCATCTCGCGGGCCAGCGCCAGGGTCAGCTCCACCACGTCGGCGGGGCCGCCACCGGCCAGCACGTCGATCGACTCGGCGACCTCGATGGCATTGCCCACGGCCAGGCCCAGCGGGCGGTTCATATCGGTGAGCAGCGCCCGGGTCGGTACCCCGTAGGCGGCACCCAGGTCGACCATCGTGCGGGCCAGCTCGCGCGACTGCGCCTCGGTCTTGAGGAAGGCGCCCCTGCCCACCTTGGAGTCCAGCACGAGTGCGCGAGCGCCCTCGGCGAGCTTCTTGCTCATCACCGAGCTCGCGATCAGCGGTAGCGACTCGGTGGTCCCCGTGACGTCGCGCAGCGCGTAGATCTTGCGGTCGGCCGGCGCCAGGTCCCCGGCGGCGAACACTGCGGCGCCGATGGTCTGAAGTTGTTGGCGGATTTGGTCTTTTGAGATCTCCGCGGTGAAGCCGGCGATGGCCTCGAGCTTGTCCAGGGTGCCGCCGGTGTGCCCGAGACCGCGCCCGGCGGCCTGGGGCACCGCCGCGCCGCACGCCATCACCACCGGCACCAGCGGGATGGTGATCTTGTCGCCGACGCCGCCCGTGGAGTGCTTGTCCACCAACGCCAGTGGCTTGCCGTCACGCCGAAGGTCGCCGAAGTCGAACCGATCACCGGAAGCGATCATCGCCGCCGTCCAACGGGCGATCTCGCCGGTCTCCATACCGCGCAGGAAGATGGCCATCAACAGCGCCGACATCTGCTCCGGGTGCACCCGACCGTGGGTGTAGCCGTCGATGACCCAGTCGATCGCGGCGTCCGACAGGACACCGCCGTCGCGCTTGGTCCGGATGACGGACGGAGCATCGAATGTGAACTGGGTCACTGCGATTGCCCCTGGCGCTGCACCCGATCGAGATCGTCGGGGCCGAATGCGTCGGGTAGCAGTTCACCGAGCGTGCGTGGCCCAGCCGGATGGTCGATCAGCATGCCGGGACCGCCATGCTCGAGCAGCACCTGCCGACACCGTCCGCACGGCATGAGCAACGCGCCGGAACCGTCCACACACGCCAGTGCGACGAGCCTGCCGCCTCCACTCGAATGCATCGCGCAGACCACAGAACACTCGGCACAGAGACCTAGGCCATATGAGACATTCTCCACATTGCAACCGACCACCACGCGGCCGTCCTCGGTCAGCGCGGCCGCCCCAACCGGAAAACCGGAATATGGCGCATAAGCCAGCTTGGAAACGCTAATTGCGTTGTGCCGCAAATTCTTCCAGTCGATATCCGTTGCCATATCAGGCCTTCCGTCCATCTTCTGAATGCATTCCGAAGAACCTCTCGAGCGGCTCGAATAGCTAGATAGGTGACCCTAACTTTCAACGCCAGTGGGTCATCCGCCCTTCCACGCTAGTTCTTTCAGTGGGACATTTGGGATTAGAGTCCCCCGTGGTTTCGGGCAGTTCGAATCGATGGCTTGCGCTACCGGTTACGACGGGATTCCGAAGTCCACCGATGACGTTGGAGGGTCGGAGATGAGTACAGCGACAGCCGCGGATTCGGCCATACCGGCCCCGCGTTCGTCACCCCCGCGCCGCCGCACCTTGTATCGCGGCGACCCGGGCATGTGGTCGTGGGTGCTGCACCGCATCACCGGCGCCACGATCTTCTTCTTCCTCTTCGTCCACGTGCTGGACACCGCGCTGGTCCGCGTCAGCCCCGAGGCCTACAACCAGGTCATCGAGACCTACAAGACGCCGATCGTCGGGCTCATGGAGATCGGCCTGGTGGCCGCGGTGCTCTACCACGCCCTCAATGGCGTCAGGATCATCCTGATCGACTTCTGGAAGGACGGCCCGAGGCACCAGCGCAAGATGCTGTGGATCGTCGCCGGCGTGTTCATCGCCGTCCTCATCGCCTCGCTTGGAGTGATCGGCATGCACATGGTGGAGCGATTCCTATGAGCCCCTCGGTGGAGAACCCCTACGACCACGTGACCGAGCGCGGCGGCCCCGCGCCGGTCATGCAGCGCGCCTTCGACCGGCCCGCCAGCCTGGACAATCCGCGTTCACCGCGGAGTCGCGGCGGAATGCCGAACTTCGAGAAGTACGCCTGGCTGTTCATGCGGATGTCCGGTGTCGTCCTGATCTTCCTTGCGCTCGGACATCTCTTCATCATGTTGATGTGGGAGAACGGCGTCTACCGGATCGACTTCAACTACGTCGCGCAGCGCTGGTCGTCGCCGTTCTGGCAGACCTGGGACCTGCTGCTGCTCTGGCTGGCGCAACTGCACGGCGGCAACGGCATGCGCACGATCATCGCCGACTACACCCGCAAGGACTCGACGAAGTTCTGGCTGAACACGGTGCTGTTGCTCTCGATTGTGTTCACCCTGGTTCTGGGCACGTATGTGCTGCTGACATTCGACGCGAACATCTCTTGACCCAGGAGTCCTGCAAATGCTGATCGAACACCGATACGACGTTGTGATCGTGGGCGCCGGCGGCGCAGGGATGCGTGCCGCCGTCGAGGCCGGCCCGCGGGCGCGCACCGCCGTCCTGACCAAGCTCTACCCGACGCGCAGCCACACCGGCGCCGCGCAGGGTGGCATGTGCGCAGCACTGGCCAACGTCGAGGACGACAACTGGGAGTGGCACACGTTCGACACCGTCAAGGGCGGCGACTACCTCGCCGACCAGGACGCGGTCGAGATCATGTGCAAGGAGGCCATCGACGCCGTCTATGACCTCGAGAAGATGGGGATGCCGTTCAACCGCACCCCCGAGGGCCGTATCGACCAGCGCCGCTTCGGCGGGCACACCCGTGACCACGGCAAGGCCCCCGTCCGCCGCGCCTGTTACGCCGCCGACCGCACCGGCCACATGATCCTGCAGACGCTCTACCAAAACTGCGTCAAGCACGACGTCGAGTTCTTCAACGAGTTCTACGCGCTGGACCTCGTCCTGTCGGAGACCCCCGGCGGCCCCGTGGCCACGGGCATCGTCGCCTACGAGCTGGCGACCGGCGACATCCACGTCTTCCACGCCAAGGCGATCGTGTTCGCCACCGGTGGGTCGGGCCGCATGTACAAGACGACCTCCAACGCGCACACGCTGACGGGCGACGGCCTGGGCATCGTGTTCCGCAAGGGACTTCCCTTGGAGGACATGGAGTTCCACCAGTTCCACCCGACAGGCCTTGCCGGCCTGGGCATCCTGATCTCCGAAGCCGTGCGCGGTGAGGGCGGTCGCCTGCTCAACGCCGACGGCGAGCGGTTCATGGAGCGCTACGCGCCGACGATCGTCGACCTCGCGCCCCGCGACATCGTGGCCCGCTCAATGGTGCTCGAGGTGCTCGAGGGCCGCGGCGCCGGACCCAACAAGGACTACGTCTACATCGACGTGCGCCACCTCGGCGCCGACGTCCTCGAGGCCAAGCTGCCCGACATCACCGAGTTCGCCCGTACCTACCTGGGCGTCGATCCGGTGACCGAGCTGGTGCCGGTGTACCCGACCTGCCACTACGTCATGGGCGGTATCCCCACGACGGTGCACGGCCAGGTGCTGCGCGACAACAACTCCGTCGTGCCCGGCCTGTACGCCGCGGGCGAGTGCGCCTGCGTGTCCGTGCACGGCTCCAACCGACTGGGCACCAACTCGCTGCTGGACATCAACGTGTTCGGCCGTCGCGCGGGTATCGCCGCCGCGAACTACGCGCTGGGACACGACTTCGTCGACCTCCCCGAGACCCCGGCGAGCATGGTGACCGGCTGGGTCGGCGACATCCTCTCCGAGCACGGCAACGAGCGCGTCGCCGACATCCGCGGAGCGCTGCAGCAGTCGATGGACAACAACGCAGCGGTGTTCCGCACCGAGGAGACGTTGAAGCAGGCGCTCACCGACATCCACGCACTGAAGGAGCGCTACTCGCGAATCACGGTGCAGGACAAGGGCAAGCGCTACAACAGCGATCTGCTCGAGGCCATCGAACTCGGCTTCCTGCTGGAGCTGGCGGAGGTCACCGTGGTGGGCGCGCTGAACCGCAAGGAGTCCCGCGGCGGCCATGCTCGCGAGGACTACCCGAACCGCGACGACACCAACTACATGCGTCACACCATGGCCTACAAAGAAGGCACCGACCTACTGTCCGACATTCGGCTGGACTACAAGCCCGTCGTCCAGACCCGATATGAGCCGATGGAACGGAAGTACTGACGATGAGCGCACCCGTCATCGACAAGGTCGATCAGCAGGAACCCCCCGTGCCCGAGGGTGCGGTGATGGTGACCCTGAAGATCGCACGGTTCAACCCCGAGGATCCCGACGGCGCGGGCTTCCAGAGCTTCCGCGTGCCGTGCCTGCCGACGGACCGACTGCTGAACCTGCTGCACTACGTGAAGTGGTACCTCGACGGAACGCTGACCTTCCGCCGGTCGTGCGCGCACGGCGTGTGCGGTTCGGACGCCATGCGCATCAACGGTGTGAACCGGCTGGCGTGCAAGGTGCTGATGCGCGACATGCTGCCCAAGAAGGCAAGCAAGCAGCTGACCATCACGATCGAGCCGATCCGCGGGCTGCCCGTGGAGAAGGACCTCGTCGTCGACATGGAGCCGTTCTTCGACGCGTTCCGTGCGGTCAAGCCGTTCCTGATCACCAGCGGCAACGAGCCCACCCGCGAGCGCATTCAGAGCCAGACGGACCGGGCGCGCTACGACGACACCACCAAGTGCATCCTCTGCGCGTGCTGCACGACGAGCTGCCCGGTGTTCTGGAGTGAGGGTTCCTACTTCGGGCCCGCGGCGATCGTCAACGCCCACCGGTTCATCTTCGACAGCCGCGACGAGGCCGCCGCCGAGCGCCTCGACATCCTCAACGAGGTCGACGGCGTGTGGCGTTGCCGCACCACGTTCAACTGCACCGAGGCCTGCCCCCGTGGCATCGAGGTGACCAAGGCGATTCAAGAGGTCAAGCGCGCGCTGATGTTCGCGCGCTAGATGCAGGCGGCGTCGAACGTGAACTAAATGGCGAGTCCTCGCTGAATTCTCGCCATCTACTTCACGTTCGGCGGCTAGAAAGGGCCACCCGAGGCCTGTAATGCGGCCCGGGTCCGCCCGATGACAGTGGCCTCCCGGTACCGCATAAGGTCGGCGCCGACACGGACGATGCGCCAGCCCAGCTCGGCGTAGGCGACGCCCTGATCGATGTCACGGGCACGCTGCACAGGGTCGTCCCAGTGCTGCTTCCCGTCGTACTGGACGCCGACCTTCCATTCCGGCCAGCCCATGTCGAGTCGCCCCACGAACTGGTCGTACTCGTCGAACACCTCGATCTGCGTGTGCGAGGGACGCATACCCGCGAAGGTCAGCAGCAGACGCAGCCGGGTCTCCTGCGGCGACTCGGCGCCGTAGTCGGCCAGATCGAGCACGCGGCGCAGCTGGACCACACCGCGTGCGCCGCGATGCGAATCGAGAAGCGTCTGCACGTCAGGCAGTTTCAGCTCCCCTGCCTGCAGGAGCGCATCAACCCGGATGACCGCGGTCACCAGTCCGCGCTGGCGACCGAGGTCGAATGCGGTGCGCGCCGGTGTGGTCACCCGAATGCCGTCGAGCGCGCAGACGTCGTCCTCGGCGAGGTGATCGCTGTGCAGGATGATGCCGGTCGTCCTGTGCCTGCAGGGCTGGTTCAGCTCGGCGGGCAGGTTCGCGTCGATCCACAGCGATCCGTGCAGCGCCGCGGCCGAAAGACCCGCCAAGACCCCGCGCCGTCCCGACCACAGCCATGCCGCCACCGCCTTGTCGACGGGGGTGAGCACCGCCCCGCGCGGCACGAACACATCGCGGTGCAGCATGTCGTGGCGCGTGTTCAGCTGATATCGGTTGACGGTGCCCGCCGCGAGCGCCTCACTTCCCAGAAATGGCATGTGGATAGGACGGTGCACAGGCCCGCCGCGTTCCATCCCCGCCGAACGTGAACAAGATTGCGATAAATCCGCGAAGTTTCGCCATCTTCTTCACGTTCGGCGGGCAGCGCGAGTTCGGGGCCTACTCCAGCACGCCCAGCCCGGCCAAGTGATCAATGAGCGGTTTCGCTCCCGCACACAGATGCTCGGCCATTGCCGTGCGGGCCGATTCGCCGTCGCGCTCCCTCAGCGCCGACAACACGCGCCGGTGATCGTGCATGGACTGTTCGGCCCAGCCGTCGACCGTCGGGAACACGGATTCCAGGGCGTACCGGGTGATCTGGGACATCAGCTGCGCCAGCTTCGGGGACCGAGCGGCGATGTTCACGCCGCGGTGGAACTCATGGTTGAGCCGGACCGCCCGATCCTGGTCATTCTGGGCGTGCGCGTCCTCGAGCTGCACCTGGAGGCGTTCGAGTTCGGCGATCTGATCATCCGTGATGTGCGCGGCAGCGCGCGCCGCCAGCTCACCACCGATGTGGCCCTGCACCCCGGCGACATCGTCGATGTCTCGTCGAGTGACGGGTAATACCGCGAAGCCACGTCGGGGCTGCTGAGTCAGCAGTCCCTCGGCCTGCAGACCGAATAGCGCTTCGCGCACGGGCGTCACGCTGATACCCAGTTCCGCCGCGAGCTGTTCGAGACGGACGTACTTCCCTGCCGGGTAGGTGCCGTCGAATATCCGCCGGCGTACCAGGCGCGCCACATCGTCGGCCAGCTGCGGCACCGATGAATCCGGAGCGCTCACTGATCAGATCCGGTAGTCGGCCAGCAACCGCTTGCTGATGATGTTCTTCTGGATCTCACTGGTGCCCTCGCCGATGAGCAGGAATGGTGCGTCCCGCATCAGGCGTTCGATCTCGTACTCCTTGGAGTAGCCGTAACCACCGTGAATCCGGAAGCTCTGCTGCGTGACCTCGGCGCAGAACTCACTGGCCATGTACTTGGCCATTCCGGCGGCGACATCGTTGCGCTCACCGGAGTCCTTCAGCCGCGCCGCATTGACCATCATGAGGTGGGCGGCCTCGACCTTGGTGGCCATCTCGGCCAGCTGAAAGGCGATGGCCTGATGGTCGGCGATCGGCTTGCCGAACGTCTCCCGTTGCTGCGCATAGCGAATCGCGAGTTCGAAGGCACGGATGCCGACGCCGCAGGCACGGGCCGAGACGTTGACCCGGCCCACCTCGACGCCGTCCATCATCTGGAAGAAGCCCTGCCCGGCCACACCGCCGAGGACGTCGTTGGCGTCGGCGCGATAACCGTCGAAGATCAGCTCGGTGGTGTCGATGCCCTTGTACCCCAGCTTGTCGAGCTTGCCCGGGATCGTCAGGCCCGGCACCACCTCGCCGAATCCGGCTGGCTTCTCGATCAGGAAGGCGGTCAGGTTTCGGTGCGGTTTGTCCGCTCCCTCATCGGTTTTCACCAATGCGGCGACCAGGGTCGAACTTCCACCATTGGTCAGCCACATCTTCTGGCCGGAGATGCTGTAGTTGCCGTCCGCATCGCGGACACCCTTGGTGCGGATCGCCGCGACATCAGAGCCCAACTCGGGCTCCGACATGGAGAACGCGCCGCGGACCTCACCGGTGGCCATGCGCGGCAGGAACCGCTGCTTCTGCGCGTCGGTGCCGTGCTGGCGGATCATGTAGGCCACGATGAAGTGGGTGTTGATGACGCCGGAAACACTCATCCAGCCGCGAGCCAGCTCCTCGACGCACAGCGCGTAGGTCAGCAGCGACTCGCCGAGCCCGCCGTACTCCTCGGGGATCATCAGCCCGAACAGGCCCATGTCCTTCATCTGGTCGACGATGGCCTGCGGGTAGGTGTCGGAGTGCTCCAGTTCCTGGGCGGTCGGGATGACCTCCTTGTCGACGAACTGTCTTACCGTCGAGACGATCTCGGTCTGAATCTCGGTCAGACCCAGAGTCTGTGCGAGCTTGGTCATCGCGCGAACCTCTCGAACACGGCGGCCAGACCCTGGCCGCCGCCGATGCACATGGTCTCCAGTCCGTAGCGGGCCTCGCGCAATTCGAGTTCACGGGCCAGGGTGGCCAGCATTCGTCCCCCGGTGGCGCCGACCGGATGGCCGAGCGAGATACCCGAGCCGCGCACATTGGTGCGCTCCAGATCGGCGTCGGTGAACTTCCATTCGCGCATACAGGCCAGCGCCTGGGCGGCGAACGCCTCGTTGAGTTCGATGAGGTCGATATCCGACAATGCCAGCCCGGCACTATCCAGGGCTCGTGCAGTGGCGGGCACCGGGCCGATACCCATGATGTTGGGCGCGACACCGGCCAATCCCCAGGACACCAGTCGCACAAGGGGTTTCAGGCCGAGTTCAGCCGCACGTTCGGGCGTTGTCACGATGCACATGGACGCGGCGTCATTCTGGCCGCTGGAGTTGCCTGCGGTCACAGTGGCGTCGGGATCGTTTTTGCCCAGCACCGGCCGCAGCTTGCTCAGCGCCTCAACCGAGGTATCGGCGCGCGGGTGTTCGTCGGTATCGATCACCTCAGAACCTTTGCGGGATGTCACGGTGACCGCAACGATCTCCTCCGCGAGAACCCCGCTGCGCTGGGCGGCGACTGCTCTCTGGTGCGAGCGGACCGCAAGTTCGTCCTGTTCGGTGCGCGAAATGCCGTACTGGCGGCGCAGATTCTCCGCGGTCTCCAGCATTCCGCCTGGCACCGGGTAGTTCTTGCCGCCTGCGGTGACCCGGCCACGGGCCAACCCGTCATGCACGGTGACACCACCCCGGGACCCGCCCCACCGCATGTCGGTGGAGTGGAACGCCACGTTGCTCATCGACTCAGCACCGCCGGCAATGACGAGATCGTTGCCGCCACTGGCCACCTGAAGGCAGGCTTGGATAACGGCCTGCAGCCCCGATCCGCAGCGGCGATCGATCTGCATACCGGGCACCGTGATCGGCAGTCCGGCGTCTAGTGCCACCACCCGTCCGATCGCCGGAGCCTCGCCGGACGGGTAGCAGTGCCCGAGAATGACGTCCTGCACCGCGTCGGCGGGCACCCCGGTGCGTTCCAGCAGGCCCTTGAGTACCGCGACCCCGAGTTCAACAGCGGTCAGCGACTGGAACATGCCGCCGTAGCGGCCGATCGGGGTGCGAACCGGTTCGCAGATGACCGCTTCACGGGTGCCCGTGCTCATACGTGCCGACCCCCAGTCACTTCGAGCACGGTCCCGGTCATGTACGACGACAGATCGCTCGCCAGGAACAGCGCCACCTTGGCGACCTCGTCTGGTTCACCGGCCCTGCCGATCGGAATCTCGGCGAGCTTCTGATCCCAGATCCGTTGCGGCATGGCCTCGGTCATCGCCGAGCGGATCAGGCCCGGCTGGATCGCGTTGACCCGCACGCCGAGGTGCGCCAGCTCCTTGGCCGCGGCCTTGGTCATCCCGACGATGCCGGCCTTGGCCGCCGAGTAGTTGGTCTGGCCGACCAGGCCGACCTTGCCCGAGATGGACGACATGTTGACGATCGCGCCGGACTTGTTCTCCCGCATGATCGCCGCGGCGGACTTGAGGCCGTTCCAGGTGCCCTTCAGGTGAACGGCGATGACCTGGTCGAACTGGTCCTCGGTCATCTTGCGCAGCGTCGCGTCACGCGTGATGCCGGCGTTGTTCACCATGATGTCCAGCCCGCCGAACCGCTCCACCGCCGCCGCGACCAGTGCGTCGACGTCGGACCCGCGGGTCACGTCACACTGGACCGCGGTGGCGACAGCGGCGCCGCCCAGCTGTTCGACAGCGGCCTCCGTTGCCTCCAGATTGAGGTCACCGAGCACCACCCGGGCACCTTCGGAGATGAAGCGCTGCGCGATGGCAAGGCCGAGGCCCTGGGCACCACCTGTCACGACTGCAGTCTGGCCGGCCAGTAACGACACCTGATCACCTGTCCCAACTCGATATCCGTGGTTCCGCCACCGTCGGCGTCCGCATTTTCGTATACGATAGCAGTTTCATATACGAAAATAACGCGCGGTTTCGCCGTGCTGCGAGCCAACCAGCCGAGCCAACAAGGAGTCCGTCTGTGACCCCCACCGCGAGTGACACCCCAGCCGTCGCCGAGGTCAGCGACGAGGACTTCAAGGAGATCCTGGCGCAGACCCGCACCTTCATCCGCAGCGCCGTCGTCCCGCGCGAGAACGAGATCCTGGCCAACGACAAGGTGCCCGACGATCTTCGCGACCAGGCCAAGGCGATGGGGCTGTTCGGCTACGCGATCCCCCAACAGTGGGGCGGCCTGGGCCTCAACCTCGCCCAGGATGTCGAGCTGGCAATGGAATTCGGCTATACCTCGCTGGCCCTGCGGTCGATGTTCGGCACCAACAACGGCATCGCCGGTCAGGTGCTGGTGGGCTTCGGCACCGAGGAGCAGAAGAGCACGTGGCTGGAGGGGATCGCGTCCGGGGATGTCGTGGCGTCGTTCGCGCTGACCGAGCCCGGCGCCGGGTCGAACCCGGCGGGCCTGCGCACCAAGGCCGTCCGAGACGGGAACGACTGGGTGATCAATGGGCAGAAGCGCTTCATCACCAACGCCCCGACGGCGAATCTGTTCGTCGTGTTCGCCCGGACCCGGCCGGCCGACGATGCCGGCCCCGGGATCGCGGTGTTCCTGGTGCCCGCCGACGCCGCCGGCATCGCGGTCAGCGGCAAGGACGCCAAGATGGGCCAGGAGGGCGCCTGGACCGCCGATGTCAGCTTCACCGACGTGCGGGTCTCCGGCAACGCGCTGATCGGTGGCAGTGAGGACGTCGGCTACCGCGCCGCAATGACATCGCTGGCCCGCGGCCGGGTGCACATCGCCGCGCTCGCCGTCGGCGCGGCCCAGCGGGCGCTCGACGAGTCGGTGGCCTACGCCGCCGCGGCCACCCAGGGTGGTCAGCCGATCGGCAGCTTTCAGCTGGTGCAGGCCATGCTCGCCGACCAGCAGACCGGGGTGATGGCGGGCCGCGCACTGGTCCGCGACGCCGCCGCCAAATGGGTGTCGGGCGAGGACCGCCGGATCGCCCCGTCGGCCGCCAAGCTGTTCTGCACCGAGATGGCCGGCAATGTCGCCGACCTCGCGGTGCAGGTGCACGGCGGCACCGGCTACATGCGCGAGGTGCCTGTGGAACGGATCTACCGGGAGGTCCGACTACTGCGTCTGTACGAGGGCACCAGCGAGATCCAGCGACTCATCATCGGTGGCGGTCTGGTCAAGGCCGAACAGAGGAAGACTCGCTGACCCTCTAGACCCCCTGCCGAACGTGAAGAGGATTGCGAGAAATCCGCGAAGTTTCGTCATCTTGTTCACGTTCGGCGGTCACACATCGACGGGCTGTCTCGTCTGAGGGTTATGACCACGAGAATCGCACCGTTATCCCCCAAGAAGGCCCCGCTCGTGACGCGGCTGATGTGGCGCTACGCCAAGCGCCGCTACGGCGAGGTCCCCGAACCGTTCACGATCTACGCCCATCACACGGGCCTGCTGGTCACCGGCGCCGCACACGAGGGCATGTTGGAGAAAGCGTCGAGAACGCTGCCCGCCAACATCCGCGAACTCGCCGTCTACTGGACAGCGCGCCGCGTCGGCTGCTCGTGGTGCGTGGACTTCGGATCGATGCTGATGCGCATGGAGGGCCTGGACATGGCGCGGCTGAAGCACATCGACGACTACGCCACCTCATCACACTTCTCCGACGACGAGCGTGCCGCCATCGCCTACGCCGACGCCATGACCACCGATCCGCACAACGTCACCGATGAACAGGTCGAGGACCTGAGGCGACGCTTCGGCGACAAGGGCGTGATGGAGCTGACGTACCAGATCGGCGTCGAGAACATGCGGGCCCGGATGAACACCGCACTCGGAATCACCGAGCAGGGCTTCAATTCCGGTGATGCGTGCCGGGTTCCGTGGGCCGACTCTAACGGCTAGCCAGCGGTGACGCGGTGAACTTGTCCGGGTTGGCGACGTCCCAGATCGCGCACACCAGACCGTTGCGCACGGTCAGCGCCTGAATGCGCGGCGCCAACTCGGGCCACTGCCCGTCCGTGTCGAACCTGTCGTTGTAGATGCCGAGTTCGCCGTTGATGAGTGCAAACTGCGGGGCCTCGAAGATCCTCGGGCCGTACCGCGACACCAGACCGAGAATGAATCTGGCCACCTTGTCGGATCCGTGGATGACGCGGGCGGCGGTGGGCGCCATACGATTCGAGTCCCCGGTGAAGGTGATGTCGGGCGCAAGCACGGCGACGACGGCGTTCAGGTCACCGCTCGCCATGGCCGCCATCAGCTTGCCGACGACCTCGTCATGAGATGAGTCCCGGGGCGGCGCCTGCGCACCGGCCACCGACCGACGCGCGCGTGAGGCGAGTTGACGGGCCGAGGCCTCGGTGACGTCGAGCACCGCGGCAATCTCACCGAACGGCACCGAGAAGCCGTCGTGCAGAACGAACGCGACCCGCTGGTCGGGGGTGAGCCGCTCCAGCACGACCATCGCGGCGAACCGCGCGTCCTCGTCGGCGACCACCGCAGCCAGTGGATCCGAGCCGTCCAGCGGCGTCACGACCGGCTCGGGCAGCCACTCCCCGACATATGTCTCGCGCCGGTGCGCCGCCGACCGCAGCCGGTCCAGCCCGATGCGGCTGACGACGGTGGTCAACCACGCCCGGGTGTCGATGATGCCGTCACGCTTGGAACCCAGCGCGTCCCAACGCAGCCAGGCGTCCTGGACCGCGTCCTCGGCGTCCGCGAACGTCCCGGTGAGCCGGTACGCCACTGCAAGCAGATGCGAACGCAGGCCCTCGAACTCATCGACGCTGGTCGTCACCTCCTCGAGCCTAGTAACCAGACGACGACTGACGCCACCGCCGCGACCGCGCCGCCCGCCACCATCAGCGCCACCACCGACACCCCGTCGATGAGCACCCCGCCCAGTAGCGCACCAATCGAGATGGTCGCCTGGAACGAGCTGGTGAAAAGCACCGTGGCCGCCTCGTCCGCTCCGCCCGACACCCGCGCCAGCCACGTCTGGCTGCACGCGGGCACCGCGCCATATCCCACGCCCCACAACAGCAGCAGCACGACCGCCCCGCCGACATGACCGCCGATGACGGGCAGCAGCAGCGTCGCAATAGCGATCAGTGCGGCCGCGCACCCGAAGGTGGCACCCACGCTGCGCCCCAGGGTCACACCGGCGATGGCATTGCCCGCCAGCCCCGCCGCGCCGTACAACAGCAGCAGCGCGCTGACCGCCGACAATCCGACGCCCGTGACCTCGGTCAGGAACGCCGACACATAGGTGTAGGTGCCGAAGTGTGCGAGGACGACCAGGAATGTGATCAGCAGGCCGACCCTGACGTCGCGGACGCGCAGCAGCCGACCGAGCACCGAGAGTCGCGTCACCTCAGCGGCGGGCAGCGCCGGCACGGTGCACGCCAACGCGATCAGTACGACGGCCGACAGGGCGGTAAGCCCGACGAACGCGGCGCGCCAGCCTGCGACGTCTGCGACGAATGTGCCCAGTGGGACACCGAGAACCGATCCCAGCGGCACCGCCAGGAAGATCGTCGACGTGGCCCTGGCGACGTGCCGAGACTCGACGAGGCGACCGGACAGGCCGGCGCCGATGGACCAGAATCCGCCGATCACCACGCCCACCAGGACGCGCGCGGCGAGGATCATCCAGAAGTCTGCCGCGACGGCGCAGATCAGGTTCGACACGACGAGCAACGCCGTCCACACCATCAGCATCGTGCGCCGGTCGACCCGGGCGGTGGCCACGGTCGCCAGCGGTGCCGCCACCGCGGCCACGAACCCGGGCACGGTCATCATCACGCCGGACACTCCGGGCGTCACCGCGAACTCCGATGCGATCGGCAGCAGGAGCCCGATGGGAAGGATCTCGGCGGTCACGATCGCGAAGATCCCCGCCATGATGGACACCACGGCCAGCCACCGGTTGGACGGTGGAGCCGCGGGATCGGCCCGAAACGGGTTGAGGGCGAACGTCACTGAGTCTCCGATCGAGTGATGAGCTACTCGTCGCAGTTCAGCACCCCATCGCCGTCGACGCTGGCGGGTTTGCGACCGCGCAGTCGCGCGGCACTGCGATGTCGCGATTCCGCTACTGCGCTCAACCGAACGGGCTCGCACAGCCGATCGGAACCGTATATTCCCTGAAATGGCAATCGCTGAACCGTCGGCTCCCTCCCCGCCGACCGTTGCGGGCAAGGGACTCCAGGCCGGGGCGCTGGGCCTGGTCGGCAACATCGTCATCGGTCTCGCCGCGGTCGCACCCGCGTACAGCCTGGCGGCCACACTGGGCTATGTCGTGCTCGCGGTGGGCGACAAGGCGCCCGCGATGTTCGTTCTCGCGTTCATCCCGATGCTGCTCGTCGCCTTCGCGTACAAGGAGCTGTCCCAGGACACCCCCGACTGCGGCACGACCTTCACGTGGGGCACAAAGGCGTTCGGACCGTGGATCGGCTGGATCGGTGGCTGGGGTCTGGCCGTGTCGGCAATCATCGTGCTGGCCAATGTCGCCGAAGTCGCCGCCATCTATCTGTTCAAGTTCCTGGGCCAGGACGCGCTCGCCGAGAACCTATGGGCGAAGGTCACGCTGGGCTCGTTCTTCATCATCTCCATGACCCTCGTCAGCGCCCGTGGCGTGGTGCTGTCCGAGCGAATCCAGAACGTCCTGATCGCCATTCAGTTCGGTGTGCTGATCATCGTCAGCATCTGGGCGCTGATCCGCGTGTTCGCCGGAAACGCCGGGGCCCAGGCCATCACGCCGACGCTGGCCTGGCTGTGGCCGGGCGGTCTCGACGCCTCCTCGATCGCCGCGGCGATCATCCTCTGCATCTTCATCTACTGGGGCTGGGACGCCTGCCTGGCCGTCGGCGAGGAGACCAAGAACCCCGGCCGCACACCGGGTATCGCGGCCGTCCTCACCACGCTGATCCTGGTGTGCACCTACGTTCTCGTCGCCTACGCAGTGCAGTCGTTCGCGGGTTTCGGCACAGTCGGGATCGGCCTGAACAACGCCAACAACACCGACGACGTGCTGACGGTGCTCGGCAAGCCCGTCGCCGGCAGCATCGCGGCGTCGCTGCTGTTGTTGACCGTCTCGGTGTCGGCCCTGTCCTCGACGCAGACGACGATCCTCCCCACCGCACGCGGCACGCTGTCGATGGCGGTCTACGAGGCGCTGCCGAAGCGGTTCGCCGCCGTCCACCCGAAGTACATGACGCCTGCGTTCGGCACCATGGTGATGGGTGCCGCCGCGCTGTTCTTCTACCTCGTGCTGACATTCGTCTCCGAGAACGCCCTGGCCGACTCGGTGGCCTCCCTCGGTCTGGCGGTGGCGTTCTACTACGGCATCACCGCCTACGCCTGCGTGTGGTACTTCCGCAGGACCCTGTTCGTCTCGGCCAAGAACCTGTTCATGCGTGGCATCTTCCCCCTGCTCGGGGCGCTGGCCATGACGTGGGCGTTCATCCAGAGCGCCACCGACATGATCGCGCCGGACTACGGCTACACGGCGTTCGGTCCCATTGGCGGCGTCTTCGTCCTCGGTGTCGGCATGCTGGTCCTCGGCATCCCATTGATGTTGGCCTGCTTCGCATTCGGCACCAAGCGCTTCTTCCGGGGCGAGACGCTCAACGCGTCGACGGAGGTCAAGGTCCCGGACGTCTACTGATCATCTCGAGAGGCTCGGGCACGCGGACTTAGGAGACAACATGCATTTGACCGTCGGCTATCTGGCCACCCCCACCGGTGATGACGGCGTGGCACTCGCAGGCGTGTTGGCGAAGACCTTCGGCGCGACCGTTGACGTCGTTCTCGTCGTGCGCGAGGAGCTGCCCGACGGCCATCCCGGCCGCGCGCAGTACCAGGAGTTCCTGCTCGAGCGTGGCAAGGAGTGGATCAGCAAGGCCATATCGACCCTCGCCGCCGCGGGCATCAAGGCAGCTGCCACGGTGACGATCGGCGACTCGTTCCCCGAGATGCTGATGTCGTTCGCCGAGGAACACCACTCGGACCTGATCGTCGTGGGCGGTGCGCGGGACGGGTTCTTCGGCGGTCACGTGATCGGTCCGGTCTCCAGCGCGCTGCTGCACACCTCCTCGATTCCGGTGGCCCTCGCGCCACGCGGTTACGCCGAGGACCCGCCGGCCGCCATCACCGCGGTGACGGCGGCGGTACCGACGAAGGCGGGTGACGACAACCCGCTCCCCTTCGCCATCACCCTGGCCAGCGCCGCGGGGCTGTCCATCCGCATGGTGTCACTGGTATCGGCCGAGAATCTGGCGACGGCCGAGAACCTGGAAGACCTACGCGCACAGCAGATTGCGGCTGCGCGCGAGAACCTCGCGGTCGCCGATCGCGCCCTGCCGGACACCACTATCGAGTCGCTGGTGGCTGAGGGCATGACCCTGGAGTCGGCGCTGAAGAAGCTGAACTGGTCCGACTCGGAGGTGTTGGTCGTCGGCTCCAGCCGGTTCGCCGCACCCAAACGAATCTTCCTGGGCTCCACTGCGTCCCGGATCCTGGCGGGCACCGACGCTCCGGTGATCGTCATTCCCCGCGACTAGCGGCGAACGTCAGCGCTTGCTGAAGATGATGCGGTGCCAGTCCTTCTCGGCCACGGCGGTGATATCGCTCATCACGTGCTTGATGGTGAGATACTCCTCGAAGGAGTAGTCGCTCATGTCCTTGCCGAAGCCCGATGCGCCGACGCCACCATGCGGCATCTCGCTGATGATCGGGATGTGATCGTTGATCCACACGCAGCCGGCGTGGATCTCGCGCGAGGCCCGCTGCGCCCGGTAGACGTCGCGGGTCCAGGCCGAGGCCGCCAGGCCGTATTCGGTGTCGTTGGCCTGCCGGAGCGCATCGTCGTCGTCGGTGAACGCGCGCGCAACCAGGACCGGCCCGAAGACCTCGTCGCGGTAGATCTCGGAGCGCTCGTCGACGTCGGCGATCAGCGTCGGCCGGTAGAAGGAGCCGGGCCCCTCGGGTGCGCTGCCGCCGGTCACGATCCGCCCGCCCTCACCCGGGGCGCGGGCGACCATGGCGGCGACCTTCTCGCGGTGCGCCGTCGTGATCAGCGGGCCCAGGTCGGTGTCGGGATCGTGCGGGTTACCGACGACGATCTTGCCCATCAGCTCGCCGACACCCGCGACGAAGTCGTCGTAGAGCGGGCGGGCGACGATCGCACGGGTGGCGGCGGTGCAGTCCTGGCCGGTGTTGATCAGTGATGCGGCGACCGCGCCGTGGATGGCGGCGTCCAGGTCGGCGTCCTCGAACACCACGAACGGCGCCTTGCCGCCCAGTTCCAGCTGGGTGCGGCGCCCGTGCAGCGAGGCGGCGGCCATCACCTTGCGGCCGACGGCCGTCGAGCCGGTGAACGTCACCAGGTCGACGCCCGGGTGCCCGGCAAGTGCCGTGCCGACGTCGTGCCCCGCGCCGGTGACGACGTTGAGCACACCGTCGGGCAAGCCGGCCTCGCTGGCCAGCCTGGCCAGCGTCAGCGTCGTCAACGGGGTGATCTCGGCGGGCTTGATCACCACCGAGCAGCCGGCGGCCAACGCGGGCAACACCTTCCACACCGCCATCTGCAGCGGGTAGTTCCACGGGGTGATCGTGGCGACGACGCCGATGGCCTCGCGCCGAATGCTCGAGGTGTGATCGGCCGAGTACTCGGCGGTCGCCTTGCCCTCGAGGTGACGGGCGGCGCCCGCGAAGAAGTCGATGTTGTCGATGCTGCCGGGCACGTCGAACTCGGTCGCCAGCCGGACCGGCTTGCCGGTCTGGCTGACCTCCTCGGCGACCAGACTCTCGGCGTTCGCGCCGGCCAGCTCGGCCAGTTTGGCCAGTACCGCCGAGCGGTCCGCCGGAGTCGCCGTCGCCCAACCCGAGAGCGCCTTGCGTGCCGACGCGACCGCGGTGTCGACCTCCGTCGGGGTCGCCAGCGCGTACTCGTTGACCACGTCGCCGGTGGCCGGATTGATGATCTTGTGGGTTGGGCCTCCGGTCAGAACCTCGCGACCGTCGATCCAGCTGCTCGCCATCGTCATGCCACCAAGCTAGCCGACCCTCGACGGCGTCCGCCACGCAATACCGCAGCATCGGACACTCGAAACACACGATTTCAGATGTATCGGTTGCCCCTGACGACTGATTCCGTGCACAATCGTGGGCATGGACACCCCTGACGCTCGCCCCGGGTTGCAGGCCGTCTCACTCCGCATCAACCATTCTCGGCCAGGCGCGGCCTATCACCTGGACGAGCTGTCCAAGGCGATCGTCGAGAAGCTGCAGCAGGACGGCCGGCGGTCGTACGCGGGGATCGGCAAGGCGGTGGGGTTGTCCGAGGCCGCGGTGCGCCAGCGCGTGCAGCGCATGGTGGACGCCGGGGTGATGCAGATCGTCGCCGTCACCGATCCCATGCAGCTGGGCTTCGCCCGCCAGGCCATGATCGGCATCCGCTGCACGGGCGACACCCTCAAGGTCGCCGAGCAGCTGGCCGCCATCGAGTCCGTCGACTACGTCGTGCTGACCGCGGGGTCCTTCGACGCCATCGCCGAGGTCGTGTGCGAGGACGATGACGACCTTCTAGACCTACTCAACACCAAGATCCGCGCCGTGCCAGGAGTGATAACCACCGAAACCTTGGTTTACCTTAAACTCGTTAAGCAGCAATACAATTGGGGCACAAGATGACACTCATCGACTCAACGAACGACACCACTTCCAACCTGAGCGCCAAGGCCGACCGCCACCTGTGGGGACACTTCTCCCGGCACGGCGCTGGTATCACCCCGCCGATCATCACCCGCGGCGAGGGCGTGCACATCTTCGACGACAAGGGCAAGAGCTACATCGACGGGCTCTCAGGGCTCTTCGTGGTCCAGGTCGGGCACGGCCGCAAGGAACTCGCCGAGGCCGCGGCCAAGCAGGCCGAGACCCTGGCGTTCTTCCCCCTGTGGTCCTACGCCACGCCGCCGGCGATCGAACTCGCCGACCGGCTCGCCGGGTACGCACCGGGCGATCTGAACCGCGTCTTCTTCACCACCGGTGGCGGCGAGGCCGTCGAGAGCGCCTGGAAGCTGGCCAAGCAGTACTTCAAGCTGACCGGCAAACCCGGCAAGTACAAGGTGCTCTCGCGGTCCATCGCCTATCACGGCACCCCGCAGGGAGCGCTGGCCATCACCGGCATCCCGGCGTTCAAGGCGCCGTTCGATCCGCCGACCCCCGGCGGTTTCCGGGTGCCCAACACCAACTTCTACCGGGCACCCGAGCGCTATGACAACGACCCGAAGGCGTTCGGCCGCTACTGTGCTGACCGCATCGCCGAGGCCATCGAGTTCGAGGGCCCCGACACCGTCGCGGCCGTGTTCCTCGAGCCGGTGCAGAACGCCGGCGGCTGCTTCCCGCCCCCACCCGGGTACTTCGAGCGGGTCCGTGAGATCTGCGACGAGTACGACGTGCTGCTGGTCTCGGACGAGGTGATCTGCGCCTACGGCCGGATCGGTTCGATGTTCGCCTGCCAGGACTTCGACTACATCCCCGACATCATCACCTGCGCCAAGGGTATGACCTCGGGGTACTCCCCGATCGGGGCGATGATCGCGAGCGACCGGCTCTTCGAGCCCTTCGACGACGGTCAGACGGTCTTCGGGCACGGCTACACCTTCGGCGGGCACCCCGTGTCCTCGGCGGTCGCGCTCGCCAACCTCGACATCTTCGAGCGCGAGGGCATCAACGACCACGTCAAGACCATGGCACCCGCGTTCCGGGCGACCCTGGAGAAGCTGTACGACCTACCCATCGTCGGCGACGTCCGCGGCGAGGGCTTCTTCTACGGCATCGAATTGGTCAAGGACAAGGCCACCAAGGAGACCTTCAACGACGAGGAATCCGAACGGCTGCTCCGGGGCTTCCTGACCCCCGCACTGTGGGAGGCCGGGCTGTACTGCCGCGCCGATGACCGTGGCGACCCAGTCGTTCAGCTCGCGCCCCCGCTGATCAGCGGGCAGAAGGAGTTCGACGCGATCTACGACATCCTGCACAACGTGTTGAGCGAAGCCAGCGCCCGCATGTAGCAGGAGCGTTATCGTCGGCGCGTGCCGACGAAGCTGCGGAAGCCGCCGATCGACCCCGTCCGATGGAGGCCGCCGCCAGTCGACGCCCTCCCCGACCCGCCCGCCCGACCGGTCACAATCGTGCCGGTCGGCGGGATGGGCCCGGAGGACGTCGTCGTGGACGCCGAGGGTCAGCTCTGGACGGGTTTGGTCGACGGACGCATCGTGCGGATCTCACCCGATGACGGCGAGTACTCCGTGGTCGCCGACACCGGCGGTCGACCGCTGGGCCTGCATGTGGCCCGCGACGGACGGGTGCTCATCTGCGACTGCGACCGAGGCCTGCTCGCGCTGGATCCAAGCAGTGGCGTGCTGAGCACCCTCGCCACGTCGGTCGATGGCCGCCCACTGGGGTTCTGTTCCAATGTCACCGAGACCGCGGACGGCACAATCTATTTCACTGAGTCGACAAGTGCCGACTTCGGCTTCGAGAACTTCCTCGGCCCATTCCTCGAGGCGCGGGGCCGCGGGGGCCTGTTCCGCCTCGACGCCGATGGCACCGTCACGACACTCGTCTCGGGGCTGTACTTCACCAACGGGGTCACGGTGACCGCCGACGGGTCGGCGCTGGTGTTCGCCGAGACGATGGGCCGCAGGCTGTCCAAGTACTGGCTCACGGGCCCGCTAGCTGGAACCGTGACGCCCCTGGCGGTTCATCTGCCCGGCATGCCAGACAACATCTCGACGGGTTCCGACGGTCGGATCTGGACCGCAATGGTGACCCCGGTGAACACCGCCGCCGAGAGCCTGATGCCGCGGGCGCCGTGGCTCCGAAAGCTCGTCTGGCGACTCCCGGCTCGACTGCATCCGAAGATCGCTCCCGATATCTGGGTGATCGGGTTCGACCCCGACAGTGGATCCGCGGTCGGTGGCATCCGCACCACACACCCTGACTTCGGCGCTGTCACCGGCGTCGTCGAGTCCGGCGGGCGGCTGTGGATGTCGACCATCGAGTTTCCCGCCCTTGCGTACTACGAGCTGTGACGGAAGCGGTCATCAGTCTGGTTTCTCAAGCCGTCACTGAGTCGACTGGCGGTGTCCCCCAACGCGGTCATCCGGTCTCGGGTAAGGGAACCGAGGTAGTACTGCCGCACGAGATCGGCATAGGTGTGCAGCGCGAGCCGCAGATGATCCTCTCCCTTTCGGGTGATCCCGACGACGACGATTCGTCTGTCCTTGCGGCTACGGACCCTGCCCACCAGACCCCGATCCTCCAGTCGGGTCACCAACCATGTGACTCGACTGGGAGAGACCACCAAAGTCTCTGCCAGAGCCCCCATTCGAACAAGACCACTCGGGTCGGTGTTGAGCTGTTGAAGTATCTGCACATCGCGGATCGCGAGGTCGTGCTTGTCCGTGAGGGCGGTGTTGATCTCTCGGTAGAGCCGACTGGCCGAGTCCGCGAAGCGCTTCCAGCTCCACTGCTCCTCGTCACTCATCTCCAGGAATCCTCGACCCAGGACTTGCTCTCCAGATGCAGCTGCCGACATCGCGTTCGACACCTCCCTCGTCCACTGAAACGCCCATTGCGCGGTGTGGTGGGTCACCGCTGTGGAGATCACAACGGAGCCAGAGAATGCGGTCTATGCAGATTTGGACAACGGCCCGATGTCCTACACTGACGCTTTATGCAGGTGCCGTTCGCTCGGACGCAGATCGATCGACTCGAAGATCTATGCGACGCGGTCGACAACGCGGGACTCAGTGCCTTCCAGCTATCGCGCCAACCTCCCATCGGCAGTCTGGTGCACGCCGCCCACGACGGCATAACGCTGAGTTCTGGCCAACACGAAGGCCGGATACAGCTCCGCGGGCCACTGTCCGATGAGGAGATTTCCGTCTGTGTTGGCCTGCGGATGCCCAGGAGCCGACTCCTGCTGCGTGACATCGACAGCGGGATCGTCTGCATGCTTCGCCCCGGCGAAGAGCAGGAGGCATTTCACGATCTGGACACCCGCTACGCCGTCCTAACCCTCAGCGAGGAGACATTGGAGCGCGAGGCGGAGCGCCTTGGCTTACCCTTCTCCCGCAACGCCTTTCGGCGCACTCGCGTTCACCCGCAGTCGATGGCACCCGCACACCTCACGATGATCTCCGACATCCTGGCCCGCCTGCACCAGGCCGACAGCCAGTCCCGACTCAGCTCCGCCACGTTCGCCGATATCGTCGCGGCCCTCATCGGCCATTTCGCGCAGCGCCCCGAATCCCTGATCCTGCGGCCGCTGCGGCAACGCGAGAGAATCGTCGAGTCGACCCGTGCCCACATAGACCAGAACCTGGGTCAACGCCTCGACATCGAGGATCTCGCACGCCGCGCAGGCGTCTCCCGCCGAACTCTCACAAGGTCTTTCGAGGAAACGCTCGGCGAGTCACCGTGGTCGTACATCGCACGCATGCGACTGCACCGCATCCGGGCCGACCTGCTCGCCGCCGACCCGCGGACCTCAACGATCGCCGATGTGGCCAATCAATGGGGAATCAGCGAATTGGGTCGCATGTCGGCCAGGTACCGCACCCTGTTCGGCGAACTCCCGTCACAGACCCGGGCGCGAGGGGCCTGATGATCGCCTGGCCGTAGGCACCAGCCCGGTGACTCGGCGACGTCACGCAAACCGATGATCGTGTTAGCGGACGGCTGGCCGCCGGGCCAAACTGGCGACGATCGCTGGCTGAACGTGTTCTACTTTGTGGCGCGAAATGCTTCCATCTTTAACTATTCACCATTGTAGAACCTTGATTGCTACGTTGCACCACTCTGCGCTCTCAACAGGTGTTCCTCGGCCGCGTATTGATTGCCCACTAGTTATCCGCCGGCATGCATTCCGCCCATGATTGCTCACTGCTTGACGGCACTCAGGTTCTTCTCAGTTACGTTCGTCGCTGGCTCAAGCCCCTGTCCTGCCCAGCAAAGGAACCCACTTGCAACTCGCACTTCGCCCCTACGTCACCAGCGGCATAGCGCTGGTCGGTGCCAGCGTCATCGCGATGAGCCCGATCAGCCCCGTCACGCCCGATATCCACGTGCCGTCGATCAGCACCTCTTCAGTGGCAGTGCAGCTGACGGCGTCCATCGACAATCCCGTCGATGTGTTCCGGCCTGTCTTCGATCAGGCTGGCGCCGCCATCCAGGGCTTCATCAATACGCAGGCCGCCAACCCCTTTCCGGTCCTGAAACAGTTCATCAAGAATCAGGTCGAGAGCGCCACCATTCTCGGCGGTGTGGGCCGGACGGCGGGCGAGGTGCTCTACGTCATCGCCACGAGAATGCCCGCAATCCTGCAGAGCGCGATTGCCAAGTCGCTCGCGGGTGATCCCGCCACGGCGTTCGGTGACATCGTGCAGGGAATCCTGACGCCGGCGGGCGCACTCCTGGTCAAGATGAGCCATGTCTACTCGGTCCTGCAGCGACCCGTCGCGGTCTTCCAGGAGCTGATCGCAGCGTCCTTCAGTCGGCCACAGAACTTCATCATCGCCGGTTTCACGCACGGGGTTCCCCTGATACAGCAGTTCATTCGCAGCGGCCAAACAATCATCGACGCCGTCATGACCGGCAACCCGGTGACCATTCTGAATGCCGTTCAACACGGCATCGCGGATGTGGCCTCGAAGGCGATTTCGTTTGCCGCTGGCATGGCCGACCAGGTCCGGGTCATCCAGAACGTGCTGGTGCGGGCGTTCCAGGCGAGACCTCGGCTCCTGCCCAACCCGGCCGCGGTGAGCGCAGTGGCTGCCTTGGCGGCCGCTCCTGAGACGCGAGCGATCGCAGCGGGCCAGGATGATGCCGTCGTTGCGACGCCGGCACCTGATGCCGCGAGTGGTGACTCGACTGCTACACCTGTTGTGGATACAACGGATCCGACGACCGTCGTGGAGGCCATCGACGCCGAGTCCGTGGTGGTGTCAACGCCTGTCACGGATGCGACGGATACGACCGCCGAGGTGGCTGCTGAGACCGAGCCCGCAGTGGCAGAGGATGCCACCACCGTGAAGGACGGCAACAAGGTCGTGCCCGGTGTGGTGAACACGGGTGTGAAGGGCGGCGGCACCGCGCTGTCGAAGTCGATTGAGGCGGCGCAGACCCCGTTGAAGAACCTTGGCGCTCAGGTCAAGTCGGCGCTCGACAACGTCGCCCACGGCTTCGCCAAGCCCGCCGGAAGTGCCAGTGGCTCGGCGGACTCGACCGGAGCCGGTTCTGCCGACAGCGGCGGTGGCGAGGAGTAGCACCACCGCCTAGGCCAGTGGGCCCCCTCGATGAGGGGGCCCACTGCTTTGTGCGGTTGGACCTCGGCGACACGTGTCGCCGGATCAGTACACCGCTGAAGTGGACAAGTCCCCCAGCGGAGCCGAAGCGGGCCTAGCCGACTCCTGACCGTTTTCACATCAGTCACACACGTCACAGCGTGCCTCCCCGAAAATCAACGCTCGATCTCCTAATCTGCACACACCATGTTTGGATCCGTATCGCGCCGCGTGGCCTGCGTGGCCGCGGCTCTCGCCTTCGGCGCGGCTCCCGTGTTCGTCGGCGTCCCGGTTGCGGGCGCCGACCCGGACCCCTGCCCGTACAAGGTCGTCACCCCACCCGCCGTCGACTCCTCCGAGGTGCCGAAGGCAGGGCCGCCGCCAGCGCCGCTGCCCGTCCCGGCCAAACCGCTTGGCGGCGACGCACTGTCGGGGTGCGGCATCATCACCGCGCCCGGCACTCCCCCAGTCCCGGGCGACATCTCGGCCGAGGCCTGGCTCGTCGCCGACCTCGACTCCGGTGACGTCATCGCCGCCCGCGACCCGCACGGCCGACACCGCCCCGCCAGCATCATCAAGGTCCTGGTGGCGATGCAGTCCATCAAGGACGTGCCGATCAACAAGCAGGTCGTCGGCACCGCCGACGACGCCGCCGCCGAGGGCACCAAGATCGGCGTCAAGGACGGCAGCGTCTACACCGTGAACGACCTGTTGCACGGGCTGCTGATGCACTCCGGCAACGACGCCGCCCACGCGCTGGCCGGACAGCTCGGCGGCATGGACTCCGCGCTGGGCAAGATCAACGAGCTCGCGGGCAAGCTCGGCGGCCGCGACACCAGAGCCGCCACCCCGTCGGGCCTCGACGGCCCCGGTATGAGCACGTCGGCCTACGACATCGGGCTGTTCTACCGCTACGCCTGGCAGAACCCGGTGTTCACCGACATCGTGGCCACCCGCAAGTACAACCTGCCCGAGTACGAACTCGAGAACGACAACAAGCTTCTCGACAACTACCCCGGCGCCCTCGGCGGCAAGACCGGCTTCACCGACGACGCCGGCCAGACGTTCGTCGGCGCCGCCGAACGTGACGGCCGCCGACTGGTCGCGGTGCTGTTGCGTGGCACCCGCGTGCCGATCGCCCCGTGGGAGCAGGCCGCCCGCCTCCTCGACTATGGCTTCGCCACCGAGCCGGGAACCAAGATCGGCACGCTCATCGACCCCGACCCCTCGCTGACCGTCAAGGATCCGGCCACGTTGTCGAATCTCGAAGCGGCCCAAGACCTTGCGTCGGCGCTGCCACCCGAGGACGCCACCCCGGTGCGCGTCGGAGTCGGCATCGTCGGATCGCTGATCGTCTTCGCGCTCATCATGGGCGCACGGTCGTTGAACCGACGCCCCACCCACTAGCGCACCGCGAACACCGACACGCTTTAGCATGACGCCCATGGAGCGTCGTCAGCATCGCCGGTCGGCCAGTGATCTTCCCGGGCTGGATATCGCCGAACAGAAGTCGTGGCAGAACTATCTGGACGCGACGCTGCGCTCTCGTGCGGCGGTCAACCGGCAGTTGACCGACGAGCACCAGCTGCGCGTGGTCGACCTGCGGGTGCTGGACATCCTGGCCAAAGCCACCGACGGATCGGTGCGAATGGGCGATCTGGCCGAAGCGGTGGAATCACTGCCCGGCCGCCTCACCAAGCGGGTCCGTCGCCTGGAGGAGCGCGGACTGATGCGCCGCGAGACGTGTGCAGACGACAGGCGCGGCGTGCTGGCCATCATCACCGACGACGGTCTGGCACTGGTGGCCAAGGCGACCGCGACATATGGACGCAGTGTTCGCACAGATCTCCTCGGTGGGTTATCGCGTCCGCAGATCGCCGCCATCGAGGAGAACAGCCGGCGGATCAACACCGCCCTGAAGCCGTACCGTCCCACTGCGTAGTCCGCCTCCGGCGCAGTTCCCGCTTGCGAGCTACTCCACCCGGATGGTCAACCGACTACACAAAATAGAATGAGTTCGAATAATAATCGGCGCATAGACGGCCATTCCTCAGCGGCCCGGCGGTGTCACTAATTAGCGTCGCCCGCCATGCAGGTGGACACAGATCTAGAGCCGTCAACGTGTCATGTACTGGAGGCTGATGAGGCCGAGATTAGGTGCTGGCAACAGTTTTTCACCTCGTCAACGCGACTCTTGGCCACCTTGAACAACAATGTGATGGACGCACACGGGCTCACACTGTTCGACGTGCTACTGCTCGATTATCTCGCCAAATCGGACTTCGGGAGCGCTCGAATGCGCGATATCGCCGACGCATTCGCGATGATGCCCAGTCGGGTGACCCAACAGATTCGCCGCTTGCAATCTCAGGGCCTGGTCAGTCGCAGCCCCGATCCGGGCGATCGGAGGGGCGTGCTCGCCACCATCACCACTAGGGGCCGATCCCGGCTCGGACCTGCGCTGAAGACGTATGCCCGAGGGATCCGCGCGCACTACCTCAATCACATGTCACGCGAACAGATGATCGCGCTCGGCGACAGCTGCCATCGGGTCAGCACGGCAGGAAAGCGTGCATGACCGGTGGACTCCTCCTCTCCTCCGAGGAGGGGCCCACCTTCATGTCAGCGACGTCGCATCAACCGGGAAAGACCAAGCGCGCCAAGCGCACCGGCGACCACCGCCGTCACCGCACCCGCCACGCCGAGCCCCTCCCGCACCTGCACGCGAGTGGTGATCTGCGCCGGGCTGGGCGGCTCGACGGGCGCCACCTCCAGGTTGTCCCTCGACGTGGCTGCCCACGCGGTCGCGAACAGGATCAGCCGGGCAGTGATGTAGGCGAACACCATCAAGCCCAGAACGGGACCGAACGTCGCACCGGCGGGGCCGGTCACCACCGACTTCAGGTAGATCGAGGCGACCTGTTTGAAGATCTCGAAGCCGACGGCGGCCAGCAGTCCGGCCCGTACCGAACTGCGGAAGCTCACGGATGCCCGCGGCAGCCGGGCGATGATCCAGGTGAACAGCAGCCAGGACACCATCAGCGATAGCACCAGCGAGATCACCCGCAGCACCACAGCCAATGCCGGAAAGTCCGGGATGCCAAGCCAATCGAGGACGTTATTGATGAGGTCCGAACTGCCAAGTGCCGTCAGTGCGATCGTCAGCGCGATGGCAAGAAACGCCGACATGAGTGCGCCAAGGTCGGACAGCTTCGACTTGACGAAGTTCCCGGGTTCCGGTCGTTGTTCCCACATCGCGCTGAGCGCCTCGCGCAGATTGGCCATCCAGCCCAGTCCGGCCCACGCGGCGGTGGCCAGGCCGATGACGCCCACCGACGTGCGCGACTCGATAGCGGAGTCCATCAGGTTGACTAATTGGGTGCCGAGGTCGCCGGAGACCGCCGACTTGATCCGGCTCTCGATCTCGGCGAGCAGTTCCGGATTGCGGGACAGCACGAAGCCGCCGACGGCGAATCCCACCATGAGCAGTGGGAACAACGCGAAGATCGTGAAGTAGGTGATTCCGGCGGCGTAGAAATTGCCGTTGCTGTCGGTGTAGCGCTGCTGGGCCCGCATCACACGGTCAAGCCACCCGAATCTGGCCCGCAGCCGGTCGAGCACTCCCGGTTCGGCCGGCTCGGTCATACCAGCCTCCTGGGGTGTCAGTGGGTTTGCCGCAAGAACCCTAACCGGTCGTATACCCGCTGCACCGTCTTCGCAGACACCTCTCGCGCACGTTGCGCGCCCGCGGCCAGAACGCTCTCGAGTTCGGCCGGGTCGGCCAGCAGTTCGTCGACCCGAGCCTTGATCGGCGTGACGAATTCCACGACGGCGTCGGCGGTCTCCTTCTTCAGGTCGCCGTAGCCGCGTCCGACGTATCCGTCGACCAGCTTGTCGATGCTGGCCCCGGTGACCGCCGACTGGATGGTCAGCAGGTTCGATACACCGGGCTTGGCCTGCTGGTCGAAGCGGATCTCGCGCTCGCTGTCGGTGACCGCCGAACGGATCTTCTTGGCGGTCTTGGCCGGATCGTCCAGCAGGGCGATCAACCCGGTGTCGGTGGCCGCGGACTTGCTCATCTTGGCGGTCGGATCCTGCAGGTCGAAGATCTTGGCGGCGGCCTTCGGAATCATCGCCTCGGGCACGACGAAGGTGCCCGGGAAGCGCGCGTTGACGCGCTGCGCCACGTCGCGCGACAGCTCCAGGTGCTGGCGCTGATCCTCGCCGACGGGCACCAGATCGGTGTCGTAGGCCAGGATGTCGGCGGCCATCAGCACCGGATAGGTGAACAGCCCCACCGTGGTCGCGTCAGCGCCCTGCTTGGCCGACTTGTCCTTGAACTGGGTCATCCGCGACGCCTGCCCGAAACCAGTGAAACACCCGAGCACCCAAGCCAATTGGGTGTGCGCCGGCACGTGACTCTGCACGAAGATGGTGCTGCGGGCGGGGTCGATGCCCAGCGCCAGATACTGCGCGGCGGTCACCAGCGTGCGCTTGCGCAGCACGGCCGGGTCCAGGTCGGTCGGAATGGTGATCGCGTGCAGGTCGACGACGCAGAAGAACGCCTCGTAGTCGTCCTGCATGCCCACCCACTGGTTCACCGCGCCCAGGGCGTTGCCGAGGTGCATGGAGTCGGATGTGGGTTGGGCGCCGGAGAAGACGACGCGCTTGCTGTCGCTCGTGCTCATGATGGGTCGATCTTCTCATTCCGGGTCATTCGATTTCGTCACGGGCCAGTCGTCGCAGCACCCGCAGGAACACCCGGCGCTCGTCGGCGTCCAACTCCCCCAGCCAGCGCTCCTCGCCACGTTGAATCTCGGCCTGCGCGGCGTCCTTGACCGCCCGGCCGGACTCCGTGATCGCCAGCAACCGCACCCGCCGATCGTCGGGATCGGGATGGCGCTCGATGTGACCGTCGGCCTGCAGCTCATCCAGGGTGCGGATGATGCGGGTCTTGTCGGCGCCGATCGCCTCGGCCAGCGCGGACTGAGAGCGCATCGCCCCTCGATCCAGCGCCAACAGCACCACATACCCCCACATCGACAGTCCGTGGGAGGCCAGCACCGGGCTCTCGGCCGCGATGAGATCGCGCATGAGTGGGGCAAGCATCGCCGCCAGATCGGGGCGTCGGGATGAACCGCTCGCGGACACCGCGCCATCGTAGGCATTGCAAAATCATACGCTTGCGCTTATCGTAAGCGCATGCCTACATTTACTGCGCAACACCGCACCGCGGTCCTCGCCTCCGTCGACGTCGTCAACACCGTCCGCCCCACCGACCTGCACCTGGCCACCCCGTGCGCGGGTTGGACGCTGGCCGACCTGCTCGCCCACATGACCGTGCAGCACCACGGGTTCGCCGCGGCCGCCCGCGGCGTGGGCGCTGATCCGAACGTGTGGCGCGTGGAGAACGTCGTCGAGGCGGTGACTGCCGACCCGGCCGGCACCTACGCCGCCGCGGCGCACGACGTGCTGGACGCATTCGCGGCCGACGGCACGGATGAAGCACCGTTCGCCCTGCCCGAGTTCGGCCCCGACGCGGTCGTCCCCGGCGCGACGGCGAAGGGCTTTCACTTCGTCGACTACGTGGTGCACGGCTGGGATGTGGCGGCCTCGCTCGGCGTGCCCTTCGAACTGCCAGCCGACGTCATCGAGGCGGTGCTGCCGATCGTGATGGCGGTGCCCGACGGCGAGTTCCGCACCCAAGCCGACTCACCGTTCGCGCGGGCCGTCGAGTCTGAGAGCGCAGACGATTCCGATCGGATCCTGCGCCACCTCGGACGCCGACCGGATTGGCACCCGAATTGCGAAACCTCACCGCCGGTCCGCTCCGGGGGCTAAGCAGGGAACATGTCCGACACAACGTTTGCTCCCCTGGCCCACGTGGCAGTCACGGTCCGCGACCTCGCGGTGAGCGTGCCCTGGTATCGAGCGCTCATCGGCGCCGACCCCGTGCTCGACGAGGACACCGACGGCGGGTTTCGCCACGTCGTGTTCCTGATCGGCGACGGCATGCTGTTCGGCCTGCATCAGCACAAGACACCCGCGCCGGACGGCGATTTCAGCGAGTACCGAGTCGGCCTGGACCACGTCGGGTTCGGCTGTCCAAACAGGGCAGCGCTCGAGGAGTGGGCGACCAAGCTGGACGCACTCGGCATCAAGCACGGCGGCGTGGTCGACGCCGGTTACGGGTCAGGCCTAAGCTTCCGCGACCCCGATGGCATCGCCCTGGAGTTCTTCGCGCCCCCGGGCTGAGTGGCGCTACCCGGCGCCGTACTCGACGGTGACGGGTGCGTGGTCCGACCAGCGCAACGCGTACGCCTCGGCCCGCTCCACCCGGGCGGACACGACCCGCTTGGCCAGCCGCTCGTTCGCCAGCTGATAGTCGATGCGCCAGCCCGCGTCGTTGTCGAACGCCTTGCCTCGCCACGACCACCAGCTGTACGGGCCCGCGACGTCGGCGTGCAGCACCCGCACCACGTCCACCCAGCCGGTGGCCAGCAGATCGGTCAACCACTGCCGTTCGCTTGGCAGAAAGCCAGCCTTCTTCTGGTTGGCCTTCCATGCCTTGATGTCGAGTTCGGTGTGGCCGATGTTCCAGTCGCCGCACAGCACGGCGTCACGGTCCTTGCCCCGCAGGTCGGCCATCCGGGCGGCGACGGCGGCCATGAACCGCTCCTTCTCCAGCTGCCGGTCGGTCTCCGCCTCCCCGGTGGGGACATAGACACTCGCGACGGTCAGGTCGCCGGTGTCGACCTCCAGATAGCGGCCGTGCGCCTCGAACTCGTCGACCCCGTTCTCCACACCGGGCCCGATCTTGACCCGGGTGATGGCCTGACGGCTCAGCACGGCAACACCGTTGCGGCCCTTGATGTGCGGATCGGCCGACGCGAGGTGCCACCCGTCGGCCAGCGCGGGCGCCAACGCCTCGGCGAGTTGCTCGTCGTCGGCGCGGGTCTCCTGCAGGCACACCACGTCGGCCAGCGTGGTCTTCAGCCACGGCAGCAGCCCGAGGTTCTCCGGCGATCGCTCCTTGACGGCGGCGCGGATCCCATTGACGTTGATAGTGCTCACGATCGTCGATGTCATCAGCGAGAGACCCTAATCGAGGAGACCGACGTCCCCGAAGCGGCGGTGCAGTGACTGCCGCGATACCCCGAGCACCTGCCCGATCTCGCCCCAGGACAACCCCGCGGCGCGAGCGGCGCCGATGGCGTCGGCGTAGCGCCGTTTCGCGCGGTGGAGGTCGTCGCGAGCCTCGCCAAGCCTCCGCGCGCTCGCACCGCTGAGGACGTCGACGAGCACCGGATCGGGCTCAGTGGGCGCCGGTGTCCGCGGCTGTGGCTGTGGCTGCGGCTGCGGCTGCACGAACTCCTCGATGACCGCTCGATTGATGGCCGCGATCTCCGGGTCGGTGGCCCACCACGGTTGCGACTTCTCACTCGCCGGCTCAGCTGCCCCATCCACCACCATGAAGAGCACCACCTTTTGCGGGCCGTCAACATTTGATGACGTCAACACTTGATGACGCCTCACAAAATCATGTCCCGCCCCACCGACAGCGACACCGCGACGACACCGGCACCGCGACGACGCACCTTGCGGTACCGGCGGTATCACCTTAGTGTCGGCCGCATGCCAGAACGTGATCCCATCCACCTCGGGTCCGGCGAACCGATCCTGCTTCTGCACCCGTTCCTGTGCTCGCAGAACGTGTGGCGCACCGTGGCCGAGCAGCTCGCCGACGCCGGGCGCTTCGAGGTGTTCGCACCGACGATGGTCGGCCACAACGGCGGCGCCAGGGCCGGCAGCTTGTTCCTCGACACCGCCACCCTGGTCGACGACATCGAGCGCCGGATGGACCGGCTCGGCTGGGACACCGCCCACATCGTGGGCAACTCGCTGGGCGGCTGGGTCGCCTTCGAGCTGGAGCGGCGCGGCCGGGCCAGGACCCTGACCGCGATCGCCCCCGCCGGCGGCTGGGGCAAGCACGCACTCACGAAGTACGAGACGGTGCTGAAGTTCCTGCTCGGCGGACCGGCGCTCATCGCGGCGCGGCTCATGGGCCCCCGGATCCTCGATCTGCCCTTCGCCCGCCGCCTGGCGACGCTGCCCGTCAGCGGTCCAGCCGACGGGCCCAGCCAACCCGATCTCATTGCCCTGGTCGAGGACGCGACGCACTGCACCGCCTACGTGCAGCTGATGGTCAAGACACTGCGGCTACCGGGCCTGCTGGAGCTGGCCAAGGTCGCGGCGCCGACGCACCTGGTGCTGTGCGAGAAGGATCGGGTGTTCCCCAGCCCTCGCGGCACCCGCTACTTCGTCGACAACCTGCCGCAGGAGGCCCAGCTGACTCGGCTCGAGGGGCTTGGCCACATTCCGATGCTGGAGGCACCCGGCCGCGTCACCGAGCTGATCGCCGACTTCGTCGACGCCCACACCGTGCCCGAGCGCGCCGAGGTACCGCCGACCGGTTAGCCGTTGGATGCCTCCAGCACCGAGTTGAACGTCTTGCTCGGCCGCATCACCGAAGCGGTCTTCTCCCGATCGGGGTAGTAGTACCCACCGATGTCGACGGACTCGCCCTGCACCTCGTTGAGTTCGGCAACGATGGCGTCCTCGTTCTCCGCCAGCGCCTTGGCGAGCGGCGCGAAGTGCTCGGCCAACTCCTTGTCCTCGCTCTGCGCGGCGAGTTCGGCCGCCCAGTACATGGCGAGGTAGAACTGGCTGCCACGGTTGTCGAGTTCACCGGTCTTGCGCGACGGGTTCTTGTCGTTGTCCAACAGCTTCCCGGTCGCGGCGTCCAGCGTCTTGGCGAGGATCGTCGCGCGCGGGTTGTCGGCCTTCTTGCCGAGGTCCTCCAGGCTGACTGCCAGCGCGAGGAACTCGCCGAGCGAATCCCAGCGCAGGTGATTCTCCTCGATCAGCTGGCTGACGTGCTTGGGGGCCGAACCGCCCGCCCCGGTCTCGTACAGACCACCGCCGGCCATCAGCGGAACGATCGACAGCATCTTGGCGCTGGTGCCGAGTTCCAGGATCGGGAACAGGTCGGTGAGGTAATCGCGCAGGATGTTGCCGGTCGCGGCGATGGTGTCCTGCCCGCGGCTTACTCGCTCGATGGTGTACCGCATGGCCCACACCTGCGGCATGATCTGGATGGTCAGACCCTCGGTGTCGTGGTCCTTCAGGTACTTCTTGACCAACGTGCGCAGCTCATTCTCATGCGGACGCTCGGTGTCCAGCCAGAACACCACGGGCATGCCGGAGTCGCGAGCCCGCGTGACGGCCAGCTTCACCCAGTCCCTGATCGGTGCGTCCTTGACGATCGGCATGCGCCAGATGTCGCCCTCTTCGACGTTCTGTGTGAGCAGCACCTCGCCGGTGTCGTTGTCGACGATGTTGGCGACACCGTCGGAGGGGATCTCGAACGTCTTGTCGTGGGAGCCGTACTCCTCGGCCTTCTGCGCCATCAGACCGACGTTGGGGACGGTGCCCATGGTCGTCGGGTCGAACTGGCCGTGGGTCTTACAGAAGTTGATGATCTCCTGGTAGATGCGCGAGAACGTCGACTCGGGGTTGACGGCCTTGGTGTCCTTGGTTCGTCCGTCAGCCCCGTACATCTTGCCGCCGAGGCGAATCATCGCGGGCATCGAGGCATCGACGATGACGTCGCTGGGCGAGTGGAAGTTCGAGATGCCCTTGGCCGAGTCCACCATGGCCAGCTCGGGACGGTGCTCGTGGCACGCGTGCAGATCTCGGATGATCTCCTCGTGGAGCGAGGCGGGCAGCGACTCGATCTTGTCGTACAGATCGGACAGCCCGTTGTCGACGTCGACGCCCAGCTCGTCGAACAGCTTCTGGTGCTTGGCGAAGGCGTCCTTGTAGAAGATCTTCACCGCATGGCCGAAGACGATGGGGTGGCTGACCTTCATCATCGTGGCCTTGACGTGCAGGGAGAACATCACGCCGGTCTTGTAGGCGTCCTCCATCTGCTCCTCGTAGAAGTCGCAGAGGGCCTTCTTGCTCATGAACATGCTGTCGATGACGTCGCCCTTGTCCAACGACACCTCGGGCTTGAGCACGATGGTCTCGCCACCGGTCGTCAGCAGTTCCATCCGCACCTTGCGCGCGCTGTCCAGCGTCATCGACTTCTCGCTGTGATAGAAGTCGCCGTGCTTCATGGTCGCCACGTGGGTGCGCGAGGCCTGTGACCAAGGACTCATGCTGTGCGGGTGCTTGCGCGCGTACTCCTTGACCGCCTTGGGTGCGCGACGATCCGAGTTGCCCTCGCGCAGCACAGGGTTCACCGCACTGCCGAGGCACTTGCCATAGCGCGCCTTGATCGTCCGCTCCTCGTCGGTCTTCGGCTCACCGGGGAACTCCGGCAGGTCATAGCCCTTGCTCTTCAGCTCCTTGATGGCGGCCAGGAGCTGAGGCACCGAGGCGCTGATGTTCGGCAGCTTGATGATGTTGGTGTCCGGCAACTGCGTCAGCTCACCCAGTTCGGCCAGGTTGTCCGGCACGCGCTGCTCTTCGGTCAGGTAGTCGGAGAACTCGGCAAGGATGCGCGCCGCCACCGAGATGTCACTCGTCGTGACATCGATGCCGGCCGCCTCGGCGAAGGTCTGCACGATCGGCAGAAAGGCGTACGTCGCGAGCAGCGGAGCCTCGTCGGTCAGCGTGTAGATGATGGTGGGCTGCTTGGCAGTCAAGGGTCACTCTCCTGGCATCACGGACGTAAGTATTCAGAACATAAGTATCGCTTCGGTTCCGAACCTACGCGTAGGCGACGGGTCGGCAGGAGGCTCCCCCGCGGTCCGCGGAGTCGGCTCACCGACCGTCCTCACCAGCAACCTACTGGCACGGGATCACGGTCGTGAGTTAGGCTTCGTATCGGTCATGAGTGCCAGCGTCAAGCCCCGGCTCGCTGGCCGGCAACCCTCCAACCGCGGTGGGGTGCCCCGGGTGATTGACCAGGTTGGGTAGCTGACTGGTTGTGAAACGACAGTCGGCCACACGGCAAGCGCGGGTCCGCAGTCAACGGACCCCCCGAGAGAACAGGGAAACCTGATGTGGAGGCCCGTCATGTGTGCGTGTCGTTGATCTCGCCCAAAAACCCAGATCACTTGCGTGCGCTCGCCATCGCGACGCGCCGCACACCTCGCTAGGAGATCTACCCCATGACCGACCCGGAAAGAGCAGCCAACCCCGAAGCGGATCCGAGTGCCAACTGGTCTTTCGAGACCAAGCAGGTGCATGCCGGCCAAACCCCCGACATCGCCACCAACGCGCGCGCACTGCCGATCTACCAGACGACGTCGTACACGTTCAACAGCACCGAACACGCCGCGGCGCTGTTCGGACTGGCCGAACCCGGCAACATCTACACCCGCATCATGAACCCGACGACCGACGTCGTCGAGCAGCGCGTCGCCGCACTCGAGGGCGGCGTCGCGGCGCTGTTCCTGTCGTCCGGCCAGGCCGCGGAGACCTTCGCGATCCTCAACCTCGCCAGCGCGGGTGACCACATCGTGTCCAGCCCCCGACTGTACGGCGGCACGTACAACCTGCTGCACTACACGCTGCCCAAGCTCGGCATCGAGACCACCTTCGTCGAGAACCCCGACGACCTGGACTCCTGGCGCGCCGCCGTGCAGCCCAACACCAAGGCGTTCTTCGCCGAGACGATCTCCAACCCGCAGATCGACATCCTCGACATCCCCGGCGTCGCGTCGGTGGCCCACGACAACGGCGTGCCACTGATCGTCGACAACACCATTGCGACGCCCTACCTGATCCAGCCGATCAGCCACGGCGCCGACATCGTGGTCCACTCGGCGACCAAATACCTCGGTGGCCACGGCTCGGCGATCGCAGGCGTGATCGTGGACGGCGGCACGTTCGACTGGACCCAGGGCCGCCACCCCGGTTTCACCACCCCCGACCCGAGCTACCACGGCGTGGTGTTCGCCGAACTCGGCGCGCCCGCCTACGCGCTCAAGGCCCGCGTGCAACTGCTGCGCGACCTCGGCTCGGCTGCGTCGCCGTTCAACGCGTTCCTCATCGCCCAGGGCATAGAAACGCTGAGCCTGCGCGTTGAACGCCACGTGTCCAACGCGCAGAAGGTGGCCGAGTTCCTGGTCGGCCACGACGACGTGGTGTCGGTGAACTACGCCGGCCTGCCGACGTCGCCCTGGTACGAGCTGGGTAAGAAGCTGGCGCCCAAGGGGACCGGCGCGGTGCTGGCGTTCGAGCTGGCCGGCGGCATCGAGGCGGGCAGGGCGTTCGTCAACGCCCTGACACTGCATAGCCACGTGGCCAACATCGGTGACGTCCGCTCACTGGTCATCCATCCGGCCTCGACGACACACGCCCAGCTCTCACCCGAGGAGCAGTTGGCCACCGGCGTGACCCCCGGCCTGGTACGGCTGGCGGTCGGCATCGAGGGCATCGACGACATCATCGCCGACCTCGAGCAGGGCTTCGTCGCCGCCAAGGCATTCTCCGGTGCGGCTCACACCGTGCCGTCGGTGTGAGTGCGGAGACGACATGACCACCTTCGACATACTGAGCGACGTGCCGACAGTCCTGCCCTCTGACGGAGACACCGGCGTCGTCAACATCGGTGCGCTGAAGCTGGAGAGCGGCATAGTCCTGCCCGACGTCTCGATCGCCGTGCAGCGCTGGGGCGAGCTCTCCCCCGAACGCGACAACGTGGTCATGGTGCTGCACGCCCTCACGGGCGACTCGCACATCACCGGACCGGCCGGACCGGGCCATCCCACGCCGGGCTGGTGGGACGGTATCGCCGGACCGGGAGCCCCGATCGACACCGACCGCTGGTGCGCGATCGGCACCAACGTCCTGGGCGGCTGCCGCGGCTCGACAGGCCCGAGTTCGATTGCCCCGGACGGCAAACCGTGGGGCTCACGGTTCCCCGCCATCACGGTGCGCGATCAGGTCAACGCCGATCTCGCCGCACTCGCCGCGCTCGGCATCACCCAGGTGGCTGCCGTTGTCGGTGGGTCCATGGGTGGCGCGCGGGCGCTGGAGTGGGTCGTCGGCCATCCCGACACCGTGCGGGCCGCGCTGGTCCTGGCCGTCGGGGCACGCGCCACCGCCGACCAGATCGGCACGCAGTGCACCCAAGTGGCGGCCATCAAGGCCGACCCCGAGTGGCAGGGCGGCGACTACCACGGCACCGGGCGGACACCGCACGTCGGCATGGAGATCGCGCGCCAGTTCGCCCACCTGACCTATCGCGGTGAGGAAGAACTCGACGAGCGCTTCGGCAACGACGGACAGGACGACGAGCGGCCGACCGAGGGCGGCCGGTACGCGGTGCAGAGCTATCTGCAGTACCAGGGGGGCAAGCTAGCCCGCCGGTTCGACGCCGGCACCTACGTGGCGCTGACCGACGCGCTCAGCAGTCACGACGTCGGCCGGGGTCGAGGCGGCGTGCGCGCCGCGCTGGTTGGCTGCCCGCGTCCGGTGATCGTCGGCGGCATCACGTCTGATCGGCTCTACCCGCTGCGTCTGCAGCAGGAGCTGGCGGAGCTGCTGCCCGGCTGTACGGGCCTCAACGTCATCGACTCGGCCTACGGCCACGACGGCTTCCTGGTCGAGACCGACGCTGTGGGCGAACTCATCCGGCAGACACTGAAATTGGCGTCGAAGTGACCGACGCCAACCCCACCCGTTCACTGTCATTCGGTGCGCAGGCGGCGGCCTACGAGCGCGGTCGACCCTCATATCCTCCCGAGGCGATCGACTGGCTGCTGCCCTCGGGGGCTCGCGATGTGCTCGACCTCGGAGCGGGTACCGGCAAGCTGACCGTGCGGCTCGTCGAACGCGGCCTGAACGTGTTCGCGGTTGACCCGATCCCCGAGATGCTCGAAGTGCTCAGCGGATCGCTGCCCGAAACGCCGGCGCTCCTGGGCACGGCCGAGGAGATTCCGCTGCCTGACGACAGCGTCGACTCCGTTCTGGTGGCCCAAGCCTGGCACTGGTTCGATCCCGAGCGCGCCGTCAAGGAGGTCGCCCGAGTGCTGCGTCCCGGAGGACGGCTCGGGCTGGTGTGGAACACCCGCGACGAGAGACTGGGCTGGGTCAAGGATCTGGGCCACATCATCGGCCACGACGAGGCCTCTCACCACAACGTGTCGCTGCCCGACGCGTTCTCCGATGTGGAGCGCCACCATGTCGAGTGGACCAGTTACCTGACGCCGCAGGCACTCATCGACCTGGTGGCATCGCGTAGCTACTGCATCACCTCACCGGCCGACGTGCGCACCCGCACGCTGGACCAGGTTCGCGAACTGCTGGCCACCCACCCGGCATTGGCGAACTCGAGCGGATTGGCCCTGCCCTACGTGACGGTCTGCATCCGCGCCACGCTGACCTGACCGAACCAGCGGGTCGCCGCGGCCGTCAGTCGCTGCGCGTCCTCTGGTTCGAAGGTGTCCGCCGCCCAGGCGACATAGCCGTCTGGCCGGATCAGCAGCGCGGCCGCGGGGGGCGACGCCATCGTGCCGCGCACCACCTCGATCCGGTCGTGCGACAGCGTGACGCCGCCGGACAGGTCCAGCAGAACCGGGCGCGCTGAGTGCAACATGCCGGCGACGCGACGACCGTCGTCGAGCACGAGGTCGGGCACCAAGTAGCCCGACAGCGGGTGATCGTCTCCGATGTCGTAGCGGACGTCCGATCCGGCCAACAGGTTCGCGATGTGAGTCGACCCGTCCGGCGTGGACAGCAGCTCGCCGAAAAGCGCTCGCAGCGCCACGACTTCGGGGCCTGCTGCCATCAGGGCGGCCTGAGCCATCGAATGCATCATCACGCGCTGACCGGCCGGGTACCGCTCGGCGTGATAGCTGTCCAGCAGCCCAGGCTGGGCCCACCCATAGATCGCCGCAGCCAACTTCCAGCCCAGATTCATCGCGTCCTGCATCCCCAGGTTCAGGCCGGGACCGCCCATCGCGGAGTGCACATGGGCGGCATCCCCCACCAGAAACACATTCCCGGCCCGGTACCGGTCGGCCTGCCGGGTGTTCTGACCGTTGATGCGTCGTAATGCGTGCGGCCCAGGGCCCGTCGGCGGCTCAATCGGCACATCGACACCGAGCACCCGCCCGACACTCTCGCCTAGTTCGGCGATGGTCAACGGCGGTGCGTCGTCGGGCAGCAAGGTGCCGTACTCGATTGTCCCGACCATGGGACGACCTGGCTCAAACTCGGCATAGATGAGTACGCCGCTATCGAATCTGTTGTGCCCAAACGGGAGACGTCCGACCCCAGGAATGTCGATACCACCGTCTCCGGTGCGTAGCTCATCGGGAATGCTGACGTGAGCCAGACGCGCGACCAGATCCGTCGTCAGGCCTGGAAATTCGATGCCGACGCTCTTTCTGACCTGGCTTCGACCACCGTCAGCGCCGACGAGATAGGAGGTGTCAAGACCATAGCCGCCATCGGGTGACGCCACGGTCAGAGCGACGCCGTCGGGTCCGGGAGCGACACCTTCCAGCTCATGCCCCCAACGGATCTCGACACCCAACCCCAACACCCAGTCGATCAGGTGGCGCACCACTCGTGGTTGCTGAATCAGCATGCCGTACATCGGGTTGTCGGCCACATCGACGAACGGCACCTGCATGCCGGCGAAGAGGAAGCCGTTCATCGGTTGCGGTGGCTGGTCCGATCCGCTGAGCGTCCGGTAGAGATCACGCAGATCGAGCACCCGATTCGCCTGCCCGATAATCCCGTTTGCCTTCAGTTCGGTGTCAGGGCCCGTCAAGCGCTCAAGCACGACTGGACGGATACCGGCCAGTGCCAGCTCTCCGGCTAGCAGCAGTCCGTTGGGTCCGGCGCCGGCGATGACGACGTCAACGGTCTCGGTCATGGCGCACCCCTCCGGTCCGGTTCGGGCAGTCCCGCGGCGACGGCCGCGAAACCGCTTCGCAGTAACGACGTGAATGCCACCGGCGGATCAGACGTCACGTACTGGTCCATCGCGGCATCGCCGACCGCCCGCACCACGGCGGCCACCAGCCGTGGGTACATATCGCGCTCGGGATCAGTGCCGGTCCGCTCGGCCAGCACTATGACCCACTCGTCGAACAGTCCGCGGAACGTCGCATCGCGAATCTCCGGAACCATGAGGAGTTTTCGGACCTCGGCGAGCTGCTTACGCGTCGGCAGCGCCATCTCCGCGCCGTACACGTCCGCGAAGTCGTCCTCCAACGGTTCGACCACGGACTCTACGATCGAGGTCCACAACGGCTCACTCGCGGGTCGGGCACTCAGGAGGTCAATGCTGCGCCGCATTCGCTCGACCTGGCGGTAGGCCAGCGCCTCGTACTTCCCGGTGAAGTAGTTGTTGAACGTGCGCAGCGAGACACCTGCCAGGGTGGCAATGTCCTCCCGCGTGACGCCATCGAGGCCGCGCTCGAAGACCAGTTCCAGGGCGGCGTCGCTCAGCGCCCGACGGGTGTCCGCCTTCTTGCGCTCTCGCAATCCAGTCATACTCACCACGATAGACATAATATTGCCTACTGTGCAAAATTCGCGGTCGGGCAATTCCCTACCGGGTCGTCACGACGCCATCAGGTCCCCGCACCATCGATCACCGAGACCGCGCTCGTCTCAGACGGTCGTAATGCCGTACTGCTTGAGCCGCCGGTACAGCGAGGAGCGCGCAAGTCCCAGCGCCCGGGCCGCGTGCACGCGATTGCCGCCGGCATCCTTCAACGCCGCGATCACGGCATCGCGGTCAGCTTCCTCAAGTGGGGATAGCGCCCGGCGGGCGGTGGTGTGGCAATAGCCGGGGAGGTCGGTTTCCTCGATCACACCCACCGGACGCTTCTTCAACGCGCTGGCCAGCGCCTCTTCAAGCTGGCGGACGTTGCGCGGCCAGGTGTAGCGCTCGATCAGACGCATCGCACCGGCCGATATGCGTACCCCCCGGTGCGGGGCCAGCTCGGCGAGCGCCCGAGTCACGATCTCGCCGAGGTCGGCGGACCGCTGCCGCAGCGGCGGTACGGTCACCGAGGTCTGGAAGTAAGGCAGCACTTCACAGAACGGCAGGCCCGAATCCGGACTGGCGTCGGACAGGGTGGCCGCGACGGTCACGGGCAAATCGGTATCCAGGGCCGCGAGCATGAAATTCCCCAGCCGCTCCACACCGTCGGTGCCCAGCTCGTCGATATTGCGGAAGATGTAAATGGTCGGAACGGCGGTGTCGGCGAACATCACAGCCGGGTCGTAGGCCGTGGCAGCGATATCAGCCGCGTCGAAGCTGACGCTTCGGCCGCCCTTCTGCAGGGCATGGAACACCTCGGTCAGCAGCGTGAACTTTCCAGCCCCGGTCTCGCCCATCACCAACAGGGCCTCGCGTCCACGCAGCCCCGCTTCGATGTTTGCGGCCGCCGCCCGCCACGATGCCGTCCTGCCCGCGGCGATCGGTGCGCGGTCCTCGGCCGGCCGGGCGACCAGGTTAGCGTTTCGGGGCCAGGGGCCTCCCACCGGGGGCGGCAGCATTCGGTCCTCGAGCGGTGCGTGTTGAACCTTGCCGTTTCGCGCAGCGGCGACGTCGGTAATGACCATCACCATGCCGGCGGTGTCGTTGCCCACCATGATCCGGCTACCGCGCATGCGCACGGTGATGCCGGACGGCACCTCGATCTGATCATCCACCGCGTCGTGACGGGCCATCAGGAAACGCACATGCTCCTGCAGCGACGTCTGATCCCCGGCGTCGAGCAGTTGCTGCGCCTGGGCATTCATCATCACCAGGTTGTCACCGACTGCCATCACCGCCGCACGCGATCGGGCGTCGGTACGCAGATAGGTGTCGAACAGCGCCTGCTGGCACTGACTGTGATCCACGAGGAGTCCGCGTTCGATGTGCTGTGCGGCCGAGCGGACCAGGGAGTGCATCAGCGGGCTCGAATGGTCGGCCAGGCTGGACATGTCGAGAACACCCTCGATGCGTCCGGTGATCGGGTCGCGGATCGGCGCGCCGGCACACGAGAAGATTTGCAGGGCGTCCACATAATGCTCGGGGCCCTGGATGTGAACCGCCTGTCCGGATTCGAGGACCGTGCCGATTCCGTTGGTACCGGTGTCGGTCTCGGCATAGCCGAATCCGCTGTTGAGCGAGACATTGTCGAGAAGCAGGCCGATGGTGCGTGAGGTGTCGGTGCGGCTCAAGATCCGCGCACGGTTGTCGGTCAAGGCAACACTGAGTGCCAGATCCGCCGTCTCGTCGATGAGGCGGGTGATTACCGGCGTCGCGCACCGGACGAGCCGCGATGCCACGTCCAGGTCGTCGTAGTAGTGCGGTGTCAACGCGGTGTTGCCCACTCCCGCGGACGCACTGCGCCGCCACGAGGCCGCTATGTGGTCGGGGACACCACCGTCGGCCTGAACGCCCGAATTGAGGAACTCTGCGCGCGCGGCCGCGATCAACAGTCGCCGGTCAGCCGAGTCTCCCATCGAGAACCTTCCAAAAAGTAGTGGTCGTCACATTGTCGCAGCAGTGTGGCGGGGCTCAAGTGTCCGACTTTTGGGACACCGAGGACCCCTGAGACATCCGTCACAGTCGTGGATAGCTCACGTGGATGACGACATGGCATCCACTCCGACCACTGGGGCCAAAGGGAGAGGCATGAATCACCTCATCAACATCGACAACGGTGGCACGCTCACCGATATCTGTGTCTGGGACGGGCATGGGTTCTCGTTCACCAAGACACTGACCACACCGTTCGATCTTTCCCAGTGTCTGTTCGACGGTATCGAGAAGGCCTCCGCCACGTTGTACGGCGAGAAGGACCTGGTCCGGCTCCTGCACCAGACGCAGCACATCCGCTACTCGACAACGCAGGGCACCAACGCCCTGGTGGAGCGGAAAGGACCGCCCATCGGCCTCATCGTCGAGGATCACGCCATCGTCGACGAACTGCGAGACAGTGCCGAGGCAGCGGCGCTCTTCGATGACCTAGTCGGTACGCGGGTCGCGACCGTCGACCTCACCCTGCCCGATAAGGATCTCGCGTTCGACCTTGTCCAGAAGGTCAACCAGCTGACCACCGACGGGGCCGCCCGCATCGTGGTGGTCGGTGATTCTCCCGAGTCGGAACAGACCCTGCGACACGTACTACTGCGCAAGTTCCCCCGGCACCTGCTCGGATCGGTACCACTGCTCTACAGCTGGGAACTGGTCGGTGACCGCCGCCGCGACCGGCGCAGTTGGTCGAGCATCCTGAACTCGTTCCTGCATCCGGTGATGGAGCGGTTCCTCTACCAGGCCCAGCACCGGTTGCGTGAGCACAAGGTGACCAACCCGCTGCTGGTGTATCGCAATGACGGCGCATCGTCGCGGGTCGCCAAGGCCATCGCGCTCAAGACGTACTCCTCCGGCCCGCGCGGTGGAATGGAGGGCACCCAGGCGCTGGCCAACAGCTACGGCCTGACCCACGTGTTGATGATGGATGTCGGGGGCACCACCACCGACGTCGGATCGGTGACCGGGGGTGAGATCGCGACCGCCGAGCGCGGCGCGGTTGGCAACATCCCGATCTCCTTCCCGATGAGCGACGTGGCCTCGGCCGGCGTCGGCGGCAGCTCGATCATCGGGGTCACAGACGGCCGGATCACTGTCGGGCCACGTTCGGTAGGTGCGGCACCCGGGCCGGCGTGCTTCGGTCTCGGCGGCCAGGAAGCCACTATTACCGATGTCAACCTGTTGCTCGGTGTCCTCGACCCCGGAACCTATCTCGACGGTCAGCTCCACCTGGACGCCGATCGGGCCCGGGCGGTGATCACCGAAACAGTCGCCCACCCGCTGGGAATCAGCCTCGATGAAGCGCTGCTGCGGATGGAGACGGCGTACTTCGAGACGATGGCGGCGGTCATCGCCGATCTTGCCCACGCGGAGACCACGCTAGCCGCGTTCGGCGGTGCCGGACCGATGAGCGCATGCGGGGCGGCTCGGCTCGCCGGTGTGAAGCGGGTCCTGATTCCGCGCTTGGCCGCGGTGTTCTCGGCCTTCGGGATCAGCTTCTCCGATATCGGGAAGTCCTATGCAGTCGGCGTCCCCGACGCAACTGCCGAATCGGCCGCCGCCATCTACGACGACATGATCGTGCGCGCCGAGCGGGACATGTTCCAGGAGGGCTACCAGCTTTCCGACTGCAACACCGAATGGATGCTCGCAGAGGAGACTCCGGAGGGTGACACCGTCGCGACGCGACCCTATCGACGCGGGGACCCCGTGGACGCCGGTAGCACTCGACTCTCCCTGCGTCTGGATGTCGTTGCGGCCCTGCCCCATCCGGTCCTGACCGACGACAGCTTGGTCGAATCCGTCGATGCGGTGCCGGACGGGGTTCGGGCGGTGCGGTCCGATTCCCACGGCGTCGACCAGATCAGTGTGTACCGCCTCGACGAGCAGGAGCCGGGCGCCCGGGCTGCCGGGCCGGCGATCGTCGAGGGGCCGTTCTTCACCGCCCGTGTCCCCGCCGGGTGGCAGTTGGATGTCACCTCCAACGGCGATCTCATCCTGACCGACACCCACTGACCTGCCCCACGGGCAGAAAGGAACCAATCATGCGAGTCCCAATGACCGAGTACCTGCTGATCGACCTGGACACCGAACGCTGGGTGTGCCGGGTGTGTGAGCGCGACCTCGGCGATGCGAACGGCAACTACAAGCCGGGAACCCTGGTCTACGACCGCGATCCGCGCGAGATCCACCAGCCGATCATCGATCCGGACCGTTACGAGTTCACGTTCTCTCCGGACCCGACGTACTGCCGGATCCTCGAGTTCTACTGCCCCGGCTGCGCGACTCAACTCGAGACCGAATACGTGCCGCCGGGCCACCCGCCGACGGTCGACATGGTCTTCGACGTCGAGGCCCTGCGCGAGCAGTGGCAACAGCGCGGACTCGACGCCGAGGCGGTCTTCAACTACGGGCCTGGCGAAGACGCGCAGAAGTACACCGCCCAACTCAAAGCCGCCGGCCAAATCCGCTGACCTGAAGGAGCTGTTGCAACCATGAAAAGAATCTCCGTCGATATCGGCGGCACCTTCACCGACTGCTTCTTCGTCTGGGACGACAAATACATCGAGGCCAAGGCGCTGACCACGCACCACAACCTCGCGCTCGGCTTCAACGAAGCGCTCGATCTGGCTTGTAAGAGAGCCGAACTCGACCGGGGCACCGCCCTTGCCGAGGTGGACTCGGTCCGTTACGCGACGACACTGGGCACCAACGCACTCATCGAGCGCAAGGGCCCGATGGTGGGGGCGATCGTGACCCATGGATTCGAGGACACCATCCCGTTGTCGCGCGGACGTGGCTACGGTGAGGGACTGGACTCCTCGATGCAGCAGAATCTACCCGCCGCCGAAAGACCTGAACCCCTGGTGCCGCGCCGGCTGATCCGCTCAGTCAAGGAGCGGGTGAACTCGGCGGGAAAGGTGGTTGCCCGCCTCGACCCGCAGGACGTTCGCAACGTTGTGCGTGAACTCGTCGACGCCGGCGCCGAGGCGCTTGTCGTATCGCTGACGAACGCCACCGAGAACCCGGAGCACGAACTGCAGATCCAGGAGATCATCCTGGAGGAGTTCCCGCTGCATGAGCTGGGTGCCATTCCCATCCTGTTGGGCCACCAGGTTTCTGGCCGCAAGGGCGAGTACGTCCGCGCGACGTCGACGATCGTCGATGCGTTCCTGCACGAGATCATGTTCCACGCGTTGAGCCAGCTGTCGAACAACCTGCGCGACTTCGGCTACGACAAGCCGATGCTGGTGGTGCACAACTCGGGTGGCATGGCGCAGATGAACTCCACCGATGCCCTGCAGACCATTCACTCGGGCCCGATCGCGGGAGTCGGTGCGGCTGAGCATCTCTCAACCGAGACAGGGCTGGGCCACGTGATCTCCACGGATATGGGCGGCACCTCGTTCGACATCGGGTTGGTCCCCGAGGGCGGGGTGAAGCACTACGACTTCCTGCCGACGATCGACCGGTGGCTGGTGTCGGTGCCGATGGTGCACCTCGACACCCTCGGCGCCGGCGGCGGCTCCATCGCGTCATACGACCGGATCCACGACGCCATCAAGATCGGTCCGGAGTCAGCAGGCTCCAACCCCGGGCCCGCCTGCTACGACCGCGGCGGTCTGCGGGCCACGGTGACCGACGCCGACCTGCTACTCGGCTATCTCGACCCGGACAACTACGCCAACGGCTATATCAAGCTCAATCCGAAACGCGCAGTGTTCGCCATCGAGGAAACCCTCTGCGACGAACTGGATTCCGATGTCCTTGATATCGCCAAGGAGATCAAACGCGGTGTCGACGAACAGATGGCGATCGGCATTGGCAAAGAGCTGCGGGTGCGCGGCTACCTCCCCGAGGACTTCACGATGCTGGCCTACGGCGGCAACGGACCGCTGCACGCCTGCGGAATCGCGAAACACGCCGGGATCAAACGGGTGCTGGCACCGCCCTTCTCGTCGGTGTTCTCGGCCCTTGGCGCCGGCAACATGCGTCAACTGCACTTCCACGAACGCGGTGCACACGTGGTGCTCTACAACGCGACCACCCGCGCCCTGTACGACCGCTATGACGAGTTCAATGACATCGTCGCTGACCTCGAGGCGTTGGGCCGTGAAGACCTCGTCCGCCAGGGCTTTGCCGCCGAGGATGTCCACTACCGACTTGAACTGGACATGCGGTACGGAAACCAGTTGCTCACACAGGCAGTGACTCTCGATATCAATCGAATCAACGGGGTCGGTGACGTGTTGCACGTCATCAAGACCTTCGGCGAGGTGTACAGCCACCGGTTCGGCGCGAGTTGCGCCGCGCCCGAGGCGGGCATCCGGGTCGGGACAGTACGGGTGGCGTCCTACGTCGAGGGTGACGTCGTGCGCTTCGACTCACTGGAATACGGTGGCACGCGGCGCATCCCGGTCGCAGTGGGCCGGCGGGCCGCTCATTTCGTCGACTCGGACGGCGCCGCGGACACCCCGGTCTACGACCAGCACGCGCTGACCCATGAGCATGTCATCCCGGGTCCGGCGATCGTGACCACCGAGAACACCACCTTCCTCGTCGAGCCTGGCTGGCGCCTCGAGCCCACCCGCCAGGGCGCGGTGTGGTTCCTGCAGGACTGACCGGACAACAAGAACAGGATCAATCAATCATGACCACATTCGACGATCGGCCTCAAGACCTCTCCGAGCAGGAGCAGGAATGGGTCGACAAGTTCATGGACGAGACAACGCTGTTCCTCGGGCCGGACCCGGAGATCATGCGTTCACACAGCATCGCCGAGCGATCAGTCTACGAGGACGCCTGTATCGCCAAGGGCGTTGACCGAGTGACTGTAGAGCGGGTACGCAAACGCATCGCCGGCGCCCTCGACGAGGGCTACGAGATGTGCGAGGCGCAGGGCGCCGCGCCCGGCGCGAAGTGGGGCGACCTCACCACAGCCATCTACACGGCCGCCGGTGACGTTTCCTACCTGTCCTGTCACGGGGTGATCGCGTTCTCCGCCATCCTGCACCACCCGATCCGGTACATCATGAAGTACTGGAAGGACGAGCCGACCGTCGGCATCCACGAAGGCGACGGATTCATCCACAATGACGCCCGGTTCGGCAATGTGCACAACACCGACCAGTCCATGATCATGCCGATCGTGCGTGACGGTGAGATCATCGCCTGGGTCGCCGCGACCATCCACGAGGGCGAGAACGGCGCCTGCGAACCCGGTGGCATGCCGTCGGGTTCGGAGACAGCGTTCGACGACGGGCTGCGGATGAGCCCGTTCAAGATCGTCGAGCGCGGCCATCTGCGCCGCGACCTGCTGACTTTCCTGCAGCATTCGGTACGGGATCCGAAGCTCCAACTCGCCGACCTGAAGGTCAAGATCGGCTCGGTTCGCCGGATCATGGAACGTGTCGACGCCATCATCGAAGAGGTCGGCGTCGAGGCCTTCGTCGGGGCACTGCGAGTGACCATCGAGGACGTTGATGCCGAGGTGCGCCGCCGGATCAGCGAGTTGCCAGACGGCACAGTGAGTTTCAACCAGTTCATGGACAGCACGTTGAAGGAGAACATCCTTATCAAAATGGCGTGCAAGATCCACGTCAAGGGTGACAAGATGACCGTCGACCTGCGCGGCACCGGCCCCGAAATCCTGAACCGGGCCATGAACTCGCCGCTGTGTTCGGTGAAATCGATGATGATGCAGGCGATTCTGGCGTTCTGGTGGCCGGATCTGCCACGCTGCACCTCGGCGATGAGTTGTATCGACATCATCTCCGACGAGGGCACCTGGGCCGACGCGTCCTACGACGCGCCGATGGGACAGTCGCTGCAGGCGTCCTTCCGTGGCTTCTCGGCGCTGCAGTCGCTCTACGGCAAGATGCAGTTCTCCACCCCAGACAAGCACTCCAACGTGGTGGCGAACTGGTTCAACCAGATCAACACCTTCCTCTGGGGCGGTATCACCCAGCACGGGGACTCGGTGGGCAACCTGTGCGCCGACCTCAACGGCATGCCGGGCGGGGCCAAGCCATTTCGGGACGGCGAGGACGCGGTCTCGCCGCTGTTCTGCGCGATGGCCGACACCGCCGAGCAGGAGGTCATGGAGGAGGAGGTGCCCTTCATGCAGCTGGTGTCCAAACGCCTGGTTCGCGACAACATGGGATTCGGCAAATTCACCGGCGGCATGGGCTACGAGATGATCGTCGCCAGCGAGGGCAGCCCGCACTGGGGCTTCATGACGGTGACCTCGGGAGCCAAGTTCTCCTCGATCTACGGCATGTTCGGCGGCTACGGTTGTGGCACCTACCCCCTGTCAATGGTCAAGGGGATCAACGCCTATGACGCCATCCGTAAGGATTCCAGCAAGTTCGACCTGTCCATCGAGAAGGTCATGAACGAGCGGCCGTTCGAAGGCGGCAAGTACATGACGTCCCATATGGGTCTGCAATTCGACGTCGCCAAGGACGGCGAGTTGTACATGATCGCCCAGGGCGCCGGCGGCGGCTACGGTGACCCGCTGGAGCGCGACCCGGAGTCGGTGATCAACGACGCCGAACTCGGTCGGATCAGCCCCAAGGTGGCGCGCGACATCTTCGCAGTGGTGTACGACGAGAAGACGTTCCGCATCGATGCCGAAGCCACTGAGACGGCACGCGCGCAGGCCCGGGAGGTTCGACTGGAGCGGGGCAGGCCGTATCAGGAGTTCGTCGACAAGTGGGTCACCCCGGAGCCGCCGAAAGACCTTCTCTACTACGGGTCCTGGGGCGATGACACCGATGAGTTGACCGCCACGGTGTTCGGGATCGACGGGCCGTCTCGGGTTAAGGCGACCATCGACGAGATGCCAATCATCATGGTCCCGGACCGCCGCGAGGTGAAGATCGGGCAACTCGAGGCGCGGATCGCGGAGCTTGAGTCCAAGCACGGTGAGACCGTGCGGCGCCTCGCCTGACCCGACCCTGGGGTGGGAACCGAGACTCGGTTCCCACCCCAGGGTCGGCGGGTCCCGCGCAGTACGGCACGCCACCTGAGGAGAATCACGATGGCCACGAAGTTCGACAACGTCCTGACCAGTCCGCCTTCAGGGCGGTCGGTCCCCCTGATCCTCGACCACGCGTCGTACGGGTCGGCACGCATCCTGCGCGGTGCCCCCGTGCCGTGGTCCGAGCCAATTGAATGCCAAAGCTATTTCGGCCAGGCACAGGGGTTGCTGCGGCCCGACACCACCCTGGTCGACATCGGAGCCGCCTACCATCAGCAGTTGTCCGCGCAACCGGGTCTGCTCGACGCCATGGGTGCGCGCGGCCGTACCGGGTACGCACTGAAGACGCTGCTGGCTGATGACGAGCTAGCAGCGTCGGCGGCCCGATTGGTCGAGGTGCTGAGCAAGACTAGCCACCAGCCCGTCGTGTTGCAGGTGCCTGCGCCGCTGCGCTGGCTCGCACTAGCGCAAACCCGGTGCGGCAACGACAATCTGGCCGACATCGAGCCAGACCACGGTGAATCAGCATCAATGTATCTGGCCGCCTGGTTACGGCGTTTCGAGGCCCTGCCGATAACGCTGCTGCTCCTCGACGGCCGCCGCAACGACGACCCGGCGTTGACCGGCCTGGTGCAGGAGAATCTGGCCGCCTACACTCCGTTGTCGAACGCGGTCGAGCACTATCGCTGGGGTCTGGCTCTGCGGACCGACGCCGAATTGCTCTTCCACGGTGGCGAACCGGGTGCTGTTGTGCCGCAGTCCTTCTGGACCGACGGCATCGCCCCGCATGGACGCGCACTGTTTGCCGAGGTGCCGGCCGACGCGGAGCCCGAACTCGTACTGACCCAACTGGCGCTTCTCGTCTGAGCGCTGCGCCCCATCCAAGTCCACTACTCACCGAAGGAGATCGCAATGAAAGCTCTCGTCTACCACGGAGCGGGCCGCAAGTCGTGGGACACCGTCGCAGACCCCCAGATCGAGGCTCCCACCGACGCCATCGTGAAGATCGACGCGACAACGATCTGTGGAAGCGATCTGCACATCCTCAAGGGCGATGTCCCCACCGTCCGCGAGGGACGGGTGCTCGGGCACGAGGGCGTCGGCACAATCGTGGAGACGGGAAGTGCGGTCGGCACACTGCGAGTCGGCGATCGGGTGATTCTGGCCTGCATCAAGAACTGCGGGCACTGTGACTACTGCCGGCGCGGCATCCACTCGCACTGCGCCGCAGCCGAAGGCGCCCCAGGAACGGGCTGGATCCTCGGGCATCTGATCAACGGCACTCAGGCCGAGTACGTCAGGGTTCCCTTCGCGGAGACATCGGTACACAAACTCCCCGAAGGCGTGACCATGGCGCAGGGGGTGATGCTCTCCGACATACTTCCCACCGGGTTCGAGATCGGCGTCCTGTATGGGCGGGTAAAGCCCGGCGATGCTGTCGCGGTCATCGGCGCCGGACCGGTGGGCCTGGCCGTGATCACCACCGCCGGCCTCCAGGGGGCCGCCCGCGTCATCGCCATCGACGTGGACGAGACCCGAGCGCGGAACGCCCTCGACTTCGGTGCGACCCATTGGGTGAACTCGAGTGAACTCGACTGGTATGACCAGGTACTCGCACTCACTGATGGGCAAGGAGTCGACGTCGCGGTTGAGGCGGTCGGAATTCCCGCGACATTCCAGATGGCGCTGGATATCGTGCGCCCCGGAGGGAACGTCGCCAATGTCGGTGTCCACGGTCGCTCAGTCAGCCTCGCGCTCCAGGACTTGTGGATCAAGAACATCAACATCTCGATGGGCCTGGTCAACACCAACACGCTGCCGATGCTGTTGCGGTTGGTCGAGGATGGCGTTCTGAATGTCGACAAATTCGCGACCCACCATTTCGACCTCGGTGATGTCCTCGACGCCTACGACGTCTTCGCTGATGCGGCCAAGACGGATGCCCGCAAAGTTGTTCTCAATGGCTGACCCCGGACGGCCTGCGTCGGTAGGCACCCATATGTCTAGCTGGTGCCGAGCGGGTCAATCGTCCACGCGATGAAGAACATTGCCGCGCTCACCGTGGCGGTGGTCGCAACGTCGATGGTCCGTGATCGCACCACGAGCAGACCGGCGCGGCTATCGGTCATGGTCAGGCGCATCGCGGCCGCGACACCCACCCCGATCGCCAGCACCAGCGCGCCTCGGCGCCAATAGCCCGCGGCGACCAGCCCGAACGCCGCAAGAAAGAACAGTCCGACGGTCAGGATCGGCCACTGACCGGCGAACACCTTGCGGGCGAACTCCCTTGGTGTCACTTAATTTTGGCTTCGTCCAGCTCGACGACGTTGGTCAGGAGGAAGGCCCGTGTCAACGGTCCGACGCCGCCCGGGTTCGGCGAGACGTGCCCGGCGACGTCCCAGACGTCGGGGTGGACGTCGCCGACGAGCTTGCCTGCCTCGTCGCGGCTCACGCCCACGTCCACGATCGCCGCACCCGGCTTCACCATATCGGCGGTGAGCATGTGTCCCACTCCGACCGCGGCAATGATGATGTCGGCCTGGCGCGTGATGTCCGGCAGATTCCGTGTCCCGGTGTGGCACAACGTGACCGTGGCGTTCTCCGACCGGCGGGTCAGCAGCAGGCCCATCGGTCGGCCCACCGTGACACCACGACCGATCACCACGACGTGCGCCCCGGCGATCTCCACGTCGAACCGTCGCAGCAGGTGCACGATGCCGCGCGGCGTGCACGGCAGCGGTGCGGGCTCGTTGAGGACCAGGCGGCCGAGGTTGGTGGGGTGCAGGCCGTCGGCGTCCTTGCCCGGATCGATGCGCTCGAGCGACGCGTTCTCATCGAGGTGCTTGGGCAGCGGGAGTTGCACGATGTAGCCGGTGCACTCCGGGTTGGCGTTGAGTTCATCGATGGTCTCGTTGAGCGCCGTCTGGCTGATGTCGGCGGGCAGGTCGCGCCGGATCGAGGTGATGCCGACCTTCGCGCAGTCGGCATGCTTGCCCCGCACGTAGGCCTGCGACCCCGGATCGTCGCCGACGAGGATCGTGCCGAGACCCGGCGTGCGGCCCGCGGCGGTGAGAGCCGCCACCCGCTTCTTCAGGTCCTCGAAAATCTCGTCGCGTGTGGCCTTGCCGTCCAGAATGATCGCTCCCACGCAAGCCATTGTGGCAGGCTCACCAAGATGAACACTCCGCCCAATGTGTTCACCCCGGCCCAGCTCGGCCCGGTGACGCTTCGCAACCGCATCATCAAGTCGGCCACCTTCGAGGCGTCCAGCCCGAACTCGCTGGTCACCGACGATCTGATCGAGTTCCACCGCCTGCCCGCAGCGGGCGGGGTTGGCATGACCACGGTCGCCTACCTTGCGGTGACCCCCGGCGGTCGCACGCAGGGTCCGGTGATCTGGTGGCGCCCGGAGGCCATCCCCGGACTCCGCACCCTGACCGACGCCATCCACGCGGAGGGTGCGGCCGTCAGCGCGCAGATCGCGCACGCAGGCCCCGTCGCCGATGCTCAGTCCAACAAGACCGAAGCGCTAGCCCCGATGACGAGCAAGCGCGCGAGGGGTGCCACCCGCGACGACATCGACGACATCGTCGCAGCGCATGCGAGTGCCGCCCGCTTCGCGATCGACGCGGGGTTCGACGCCGTCGAGATCCACCTCGGGCACGGCTACTTCGTCAGCTCCTTCCTGAGCCCGCTGATCAACAAGCGCGACGACGAGTTCGGCGGCTCCCTGCAGAACCGCGCGAAGGTGGCACGCAGCGTGGTCGAGGCGGTGCGCCGCGCCGTCGACGACGCCGGAGCGGGCAAGATCGCCGTGACCGCCAAGCTCAACATGGCTGACGGAGTGGACGGCGGGATCACCGTCGAGGAGTCACTGCAGACGGCGAAATGGCTTCAGGACGACGGCTGCCTGGATGCGATCGAGCTCACCGCGGGCAGCTCGTTGGTGAACCCGATGTACACGTTCCGGGGCGGTGCGCCGGGCAAGGACGTCCCCGCGCTCGCCAAAGTCGTCCGCGAATACCCTTACTATGACGCGTATCTGCTCGACGATGCCCGCCTGTTTCGTGCCGAGCTGACGATGCCGCTGATCCTTCTCGGCGGCATCACCAACCGCGAGACGATGGATCTGGCGATGGCCGAGGGATTCGAGTTCATCGCGATGGGACGAGCACTACTGGCCGAACCCGATCTGTTGAACCGCATCAAGGCCGACGGCGACGCGCACACCGTGAGGTCGGTCTGCACGCACACCAATGACTGCGTGGTCACCATCTACAGCCACACCCACTGCGTCTTGACCGGGTCCCCCGGCTAGCGTCCCGCGGCCTTGGACACCGGCGCGGCCTCGGGCTGGCGGAAGTCCTTGAACTGCAGCATCACCTCGTCGCGGACGATGCGCAGCCCGGAGGTCAGCAGAAGCTTCTTGTCCGACACCGTGTAGTTCACGTCCTCGGTACGGACGCCGAAGCAGCCGTTCTGCAGGGCCGTCGCGGGCAGGGTGAGAAGCGCGCGGTCACTGCGGCGCACTCCGCGGTACTCGTATTGGCCGCCGCCATCGACGCAGATCGCGATCAGGGACCGCGCGGTGCGACCGACCAGCACCGGACGCTGCGGCCCATCACAGCGTGCCGCCGATGTCACGAAACCATTGCTGTCCATCGTGAGATCGCCCGGCGCCGCGGACGCCGAGGGCAGAGCATCACCCGTTGCCAGGTTGGCGCACAGAGCCACTGCGATCACGCCCACGGCGGCCGTTGCACGCACCCGGGGACTCGTCATCGCCATGGAGCTACGACACCACGACCAACCTCGCCAAGGGCGTCAATCGTGGGCACGAATACCAAATCGTTAACCCGTCGAAATCAACGCCCGTGCGCGGTACCGATAGAGTTGCCTTCGATGACGCGACCCTCACCGCCCGCGCTGACCGTTCGGTATGACGGTTCGTCCCGCACCTTCGCGCCAGGAAACGACGTTGTCGTTGGCCGCGATCTCCGTGCCGACGTCCGGATTGCCCACCCGCTGACCTCGCGTGCCCACTTGATCCTGCGATTCGACCAGGGCCGATGGCTGGCCATCGACAACGGCTCCCTCAACGGGATGTACGTCAACGGCCAGCGCGCCCCCGTCGCCGACATCGCCGACGGGCTCGGCGTCAACATCGGCAACCCCGATGGGCCCCGACTGACCTTCGAGGTCGGGCATCACCAGGGCGCCGCCGGGTCGCCACCGCCGACCGAGGCGGTGCCGGTCGCAGGTCGGCCCAGCGCCGCATGGCCCACCCAGCCGCCGCACGCGCCGCCGGCCAACCGGCCCCCGATGCCGCCACCGCCGGGACCGCGCGCACAGCCGATGTACCCGTCGGGTCAGCAGCCGCGTTACCCGTCGGGCCCCACGCCGATGCCGCCCAGCGGCGGACAGCCCGCCTATCCGAGCGGCCCGCAGTCGTCGTACCCCAGTGCGCCGCATGCCTACCCGAGCGCGCCGCAGCAGGCGTACCCGCCACCGCACGTGTCGCAGCCGATCTCGGGGCCGTCGGCCGAACCGGTCACCCAGCTGGGCCCGACGGCCGCACCGCGCCAGAGTGAGGGCAATCTCGCCACCAGCATGATGAAGATCCTGCGCCCCGGACGGGCGCCGGAGGCTCCTGCGGGGTCGGTCAAGATCGGTCGCGCGACCGATAACGACATCGTCATCCCCGACGTGCTGGCCGGGCGCCACCACGCCACCCTGGTGCTCACCCCCACTGGCACCGAGATCCGCGACAACCGCAGCATCAACGGCACATTCGTCAACGGCACCCGTGTCGACGCGGCACTGCTGCGCGACGGCGATGTGGTCACCATCGGCAACGTCGACCTGGTGTTCACGGGCGGAACGCTGGCCCGGCGCACCGAGACCGAAGCCGCCACCCGCACTGGCGGGCTCGACGTCAACGGCGTCACCTGGACCATCGAGGGCAATAAGACGCTGCTCGACAACATCTCGCTGACCGCGCGACCGGGCACCCTCACCGCGGTGATCGGGCCGTCCGGCGCGGGCAAGTCCACCTTCGCCCGACTGGTCGCCGGATACACCCATCCGACCTCCGGCACGGTGACCTTCGAGGGCCACGACGTCCACGCCGACTACGCCTCGTTGCGCTCCCGAATCGGGATGGTCCCCCAGGACGATGTCGTGCACGGCCAGCTGACCGTCAAGCAGGCGCTGATGTACGCCGCGGAACTGCGGCTGCCACCGGACACCACTACGGCCGACCGCGAGCAGGTCGTCATGCAGGTGCTCGAGGAACTCGAGATGACCAAACATCTGGAGACCCGCGTCGACAAGCTGTCGGGCGGGCAGCGCAAGCGCGCATCGGTTGCACTCGAGCTGCTGACCGGCCCGTCGCTGCTGATCCTCGACGAGCCCACCTCCGGCCTGGATCCCGCACTGGACCGCCAGGTGATGACGATGCTGCGCCAGCTGGCCGACGCCGGCCGTGTGGTGCTGGTCGTCACGCACTCGCTGACCTACCTGGATGTCTGCGATCAGGTGCTGCTCCTGGCGCCGGGCGGCAAGACCGCGTTCGCCGGGCCGCCCAGCCAGATCGGGCCGCAGCTCGGCACCACCAACTGGGCCGATATCTTCAGCGCCGTCGCGAGCGACCCCGACGGTGCCAGCCGCAAGTTCCTCGAACGCAACGGTCCAGCGGGTCCCGCACCGCAGGCCGGTGAACCCGCCGATCTCGGCAGCCCAGCCGCCACCAGCGTTATGCGGCAGTTCTCGACCATCGCGCGACGACAGATCCGGCTGATCGTCTCCGACCGCGGCTACTTCATCTTCTTGGCCATCCTGCCGTTCATCATGGGCGTGCTGTCGCTCTCCGTGCCCGGCTCCACCGGCTTCGGTCAACCCGATCCGCTCGGCGACGCGCCCAACCAGCCGGGCCAGGTGCTGGTGCTGCTCAACGTCGGCGCCATCTTCATGGGCACCGCGCTGACGGTCCGCGACCTGATCGGCGAACGCGCGATCTTCCTGCGCGAGCAGGCGGTCGGCCTGTCCACCACTGCCTATCTGCTGGCGAAGGTCTGCATCTACTCGGTGTTCGCGATCGTGCAGTCCGGCATCGTCACGGCGATCACGCTGATCGGCGTCGGCATGCCCAAGAATGGCGCGGTGATGCTGGGCAGTAGCGAAACGGCTGCCGCCATCGAGCTGTTCCTGGGAATGGCCGCCACCACCGTGTGCGCGGCGACGGTCGGCCTCGCACTGTCGGCGTTGGCGAAGACCAGCGAGCAGATCATGCCGCTGCTCGTCGTGGCGGTGATGAGCCAGCTGGTGTTCTCCGGCGGCCTGATCCCGGTCACGGGCCGGGCACCGCTCGACCAGATGTCGTGGGTGACGCCTGCCCGCTGGGGTTTCGCGGCGACGGCGTCAACGGTAGGCGTCACAGACATGGTGAAGCCGCCGATCATGCCCGACGACGCGCACTGGAGGCACACCTCCGGGGCGTGGCTCTTCGACATGGCCATGCTGGCCGCGCTATCGGTGTTCTACCTGAGCTTCGTGCGGTTCAAGATCCGCCTCAAGGCCGGCTAGGTCCGCCCAGCTGCCCGCGGGTCAGTCGCCGCCGAGGACCAGGCCGTGCGCCACGGCGTAGGCCATCGCCTGATCGATGTCGACCCTGGCCCCGCGGAGCTTCGCGGTGGTCCAGAACGTCGCGTCGACGCGCGCCCCGCGTAGATCGGCCTGCTCGAGCTTGGCGTCCTGCGTGCGGGCGCCCATCAGGTCCGCGCGCCGCAGCACCGCCTTGCGCAGGTCCGCGCCGACCAGGCTGGCCTCCCGGAGGCGACAGTCCGACAGGTCCACCTTCTGCAGGTCACACGCCGCGAGCACGGTCAGCGTGAGGTCCACCTCGGTGAACGTCGCCGGCCGCATCCGGCTCTCGGAGAACACCGATCCGAGCAGACTGCACTGCGCAAACGTGCTGTGCTGCAGGGATGCCCGCCGGAAGTCGCAGTTGCGGAACGCCGAGCCGTAATGCTCCGACTCGGTCAGGTCGACACCGGAGAAGTTGCAGTCGGTGAACACCACCCGCTCGGTACGCAGTCGGCTGAGGTCCTCGTCGCGAAAGTCGTGGCCGGTGAACTCTTGGTCCACCCACACCTGTTCGGAATCCGCCATTTATGACGCGTTGCTGAGGTTGGTCAACGCGTACTCGGTGACCGCGATGAGCGACGCCCGCGCCGAGTGGCGGTCACGGGCATCAACGAGGACTACCGGGATGTGGTCGGGCAGCGCGAGCGCCTTGCGCACTTCCTGCGCTGGATACCTTGGTGCACCGTCGAATTCGTTGACACCGATGACGAACGGCAGCTTGCGGGCCTCGAAGAAGTCGACGGCGGCGAAACTGTCCTGTAGGCGTCGCACGTCGACCAGGATGATCGCGCCGATGGCACCGCGGATGAGGTCGTCCCACATGAACCAGAACCGCCGCTGCCCGGGCGTGCCGAACAGGTAGAGCACCAGATCGTCAGCCAGGGTGATGCGCCCGAAGTCCATGGCGACGGTGGTGGTGGTCTTGTCCGGTGTCGCCTCGAGACCGTCCAACCCCTGTGAGGCGTTCGTCACGATGGCCTCGGTCCGCAGCGGCATGATCTCCGAGACCGCACCGACGAATGTCGTCTTGCCAGCACCGAATCCGCCGGAGATCACGATCTTCGTTGAGGCGGTCTCCCGCCGCCGCTGGGTTGCGGTGTCTCGGGGACCATCAAAGTGCCCGTAGGCCACGCAAGGTCCTTCCTATCAGCTCTCGTCGTTCATCCGTGGTCGCCGACTCCGAAAGGGTGGCATGCACCCGAAGATACCCTTGCGTCACCAAATCGCCGATCAGCACGCGCGCGACGCCGAGTGGCAAGGACAACAACGCGGCGATCTCTGCGACCGATGGGCTGCTCACGCCCAGCTGAAGAATCCGGGCCCGAATGTCGTTACCCGGCCAGCGCGGCGCGGGGCCGGGCTCGAGCGTCCCGACCGGTGCCTCGAGCGGCAGTTCGACCCGGGAGTTCGTGCGGCCCGACGTCAGGGTGTATGGCCGCACCAGGCTGGGCTCACCCAGCGGTTCCCTGGACTCCCATCCGTCGCGCCACCTGTCCATGACGTCTCACTAACGCTGCGCGGTGCGACGGGCTGACTGGACGACGGTACCGACGCGCTCAACCAGGATCGCCATCTCATAACCGATCTGGCCGATATCGCAGGTTCGGGTGGCCAGCGTGGCCAGGTGCGAACCATCACCAACCCGCATCAGCAGCAGGTAGCCGTTCTCCATCTCGACGACGGACTGCAGCACGTAGCCGCCGTCGAAGAGTTGCGCGGCACCGGCGGACAGGCTGGCCAGCCCGGAGGCGACGGCCGCGAGTTGGTCGGCGCGCTCGATGGGCATGTGGGCACTGGCCGCCATCAACAACCCGTCGGCCGACACCAGGATCGCGTGCGATACCCCGGAGACCTCGTTGGCGAACTTGGCGACCAGCCAGTCCAGTGATTCACGCTGGGCGGAACGGGTCATTCGCTGTCTGCCTCCCTACTCTCACGGGCCTGCCGGCCAGCGTGCACTCCGCCGAAGTGGTTGCTGATGCTGGCGCGCACCGCCTCGGGGTCGCGCACCGGAAGCCCTTCTTCGTCATTGCGGCTGGTGTCATTGCGGCCGTTGTCCTGGACGCCGTTGGTGCCGTTGCGATGTCGACCGTTGCGACCGTCATCGTCCTCGGCGGCGCCGGGCACCAGACGGGCACCGGGCTCGCGGATCGGCAGACCGTGCTCGGTGTGTTCGGCCACCGGCGCCTGCTCAGCCGCCTCCGCCGCAGACCAGCCCCGGTCCCACACCGTCTGCCAGTCGAGGTCGGTGCTGTTGGCCAGTTCGTTGGGATCGTCGATGAGCCACTCCGAGAGCATCTTGTCGAAGATGCTGCCGTCACCGCTCGCCGGTGCCGGGGCCTGCTCGGCCCGCACCGGCTCCTGCGACTGCTCCGGCTCCTGCCGCGGCGCTTGCGGCTTCGGCTCGGCGGCCTGTGCACGCGAGGCGAAGAACGCCGACGTGTCAGTCGGAGCCTGACGTTGCGGGAGCGACTGGGCGGGCATCGAGTCTTCCGGCCACTGGTCGTCCGACCACTGGCTCGACACCGGCTCGGGCGTCGGCTCCGGTGCGAGTTCCGTGAACGCCGGTGGACCGGCCGGGATGTGGGCGATCCCGCTGGCCCCCGGATCGCGTTGCGGCAGGAAGGAGACACCCGGGTCGACGTGCCCGTTTCGGTACTCCGGAGCAGCGGGCGCCGCGGGCGCAGCGGGCGCCGACTCGAATTCGGGCTCGTCCTGCGCGAACTGAGCTGGCGGGTAGCTCTCCTCGGGCTGAGCCGGCACGCCGAACGCAGGCGTGTCCATCAACCCGGCGCCACCGCGCAGCAGCAGTTCGGCCGGTACGTAGACACCGGCGGTGGTGCCCGAGTTCGGGTCACCTGCGACGGTGCTGCGCAGCCGCACGACCAGCCCGTGCTGAGCGGCGAGCCGGCCCACCACGAAGAGCCCCATGTGGCGCGCGGTGTACGGATTGACCTCACCACCGGACTGCAGTCGCGTATTCGCCACGCGCAGATCGGAATCCGTCATGCCCAAGCCGACGTCGCTGATCTCGATGACGAGGCCACCATTGCCGGTGTGCACCGCCGACACCCGCACCTGCGAGGTGGGTGGTGAGTACCGCAGCGCGTTGTCGAGGAGTTCCGCCAGCAGATGCACCAGGTCACCGGCCACCACGCCGAGCACCTCGCTGTCGGGGACCGACGCGGTGACCACGCGGGTGTAGTCCTCCACCTCGGAGGCCGCGGCGTTGATCAGCGCCGAGACCGGCACGTGGTCAGCCTGCTCGCGAGCCACCCGCGAACCGGCCAGCACCAGGAGGTTCGCGCCGTTGCGGCGCATGCGAGCCGCGAGATGGTCGAGGTGGAACAGACTTTGGAGTCGTTCGGGGTCCTCTTCGTTGCGTTCCAGGTAGTCGATCAGCGACAGCTGCTGATCGACGAGCGAGCGATTGCGCCGGGACAGCGTCTCGAACATGTCGCCGACCTGGACCTGCAGCCGGGCCTGTTCACCGGCCAGCAGCACGGCCTGCTCGTGCAGTTCGTCGACAGCGTGCGCGACCTGTCCAATCTCCTCGGTGGTGTGCACCGGCAGCGGTTTCACCGGACCCGGCTCACCACCGGCGAGGACGCGTTCGAGTTCACGGGAGAGGTCTTCGTGGGCCACCTTGAGCGCGCCGTCGCGCAGCGTGCGCAGCGGACGGATCAGTGTCCGCGCGACCAGCGTCACGAGCAGGAGCGCCAGCAGCACCGCGGCGCCGACGATCACGGAGTCCCTAATGGCCTCCTGCCGCTTGGCCGACGCCTGATCCTCGACCCCCGTCGTCACGGCCGTGGTGGTCGAGTCGATCACCTGCGTGGCGATGTCATCGGTCGCCTGCAGCGAGGCGGTGATCTCCGGGTTGTTGACCAGCGGCACGGCCGGATCCGACATCATGGCCATCCGCTTGACCATCTCGGCCTGGAGCTTCTGCGCGTCGGCCGACCCGACACCGAGCACCTGGGCCATCCCGAACAACGTCGAGGGCTCGGTACCGGCCAGGGTGATCATCGACGTGCGAAGCTCGGGCTCGGGCAGCTCGGCACCGAGGTTCACCAGCAGCTGCTGCATCATCATCTGCCCGCGCGCGCCCATCGCGCGGGACAGCCCGAGCCCCTCGGCGCGGATTCTCTCGTCCTCGACACGGACCGATCCGATCACTGCGTCCTCGGCGGTGAGCAGGATCGGCGCGTAGGTCGTGACCTTCTCGCGCAGCGGGATGCTGTTGGCGATGACCCGGTCCAGAAGCGCCTGGCCGCCGTCGAGCAGATTCGTGACACCCGTGCCGACGTCGGGCACCACGTCAGTCGTCTCGAGCGCCCGGGCGAGATCCCGCTTGTTGGAGTCGAATGCGGTCAGCGCCGCCTGAGCGTCACCACCGGTGGAGTTGGCCAGCAGCGCGCCCTCGAGCGCGGCCATGTAGTTGGCGATCGCCGGCGCCATTTCGGCGCGGTCGGCGGCCAGCCGCAGATCGCCCGCCTCATTCCAGCCCGAGTAGACCCGCAGCCCACCGAATATCCCCGCGAGGAGCAGCGGCACCAAGACGATTGCGACGACTTTCCAGCGAACCGGCCAATTGCTCATCGACCACCGAGGCGGCCGCTTCGGTGGCTGCGCCGCATGGAGATCGAATTCCGCTGCGACGGCGCCGTGTGGTTGCTGCTCGAAGGACGTCATTACAGCCCGGCCGCACTACCGGCCGCTTGTCCAAATTTCGGTGATCGCGCGTCGTTCATAAGACTTCCTGCAGCTCATTGCCCTGACATGGGCAGGCGTCATCGCCCGGCAATTGGTCGAGTATGCCAGCGAAGTGCACCCGATTCCACAATTCTTACTGAACGGACAGAGTCGTTACCGCGGCGTTGCCAGATCGTGTGCTATACGAGCAAATGCCGATATCTACTACGCCGGCCGAAGAAGCGCGACGAGGAAGTCGGAGTTCTCGGTGAACGGTCGCACATCCCAGGCGGACAGCAGCAGTTCGGGCGCGAACCCGGCAGTCGCGGCGTCGTCGAGGAATTCGTCGAACTCGTACTCGCGACCGGCGCCGAAGCCGATGACCGCCCGGCCATCCTGCTTGAGGTGGGCACGCAACCGGACCAGCACCTGAACCCGGGTGCTCGGGGCAAGGAATGTCATGACATTGCCTGCCGACAGGATCACGTCGAAGGGGTCGGTGATGCCGCGCGCGGGCAGGTCGAGTTCAGCGAGGTCGCCGACGAGCCAGGTCGGTCCGGGACAGTCCTGCTCGGCGGCCTCGATGAGGGTCGGGTCGACGTCGACACCGACGACGTGGTGACCGGCGGCGGCCAGATAACCGCCCAGCCGGCCGGGACCGCAGCCGGCGTCGAGGATATGGGCACCGCGCGGAGCCATCGCATCCACGAAGCGTGCCTCGCCGGCCAGGTCGTCACCGGCGCGCGCCATGGCACGGAACCGCTCGACGTACCAGTGCGAGTGTCCGGGATCGGCCGTGACCTTCTGCATCCAGTGACTCTGCGCGACCATGCGACCATTATCGCCGTGTTCAAGGTGATGTTCTATTCGCCCCGCATCGCGCCCAACACGGGCAACGCGATCCGGATGGTCGCCGCGACCGGCTGCGAATTGCATCTCGTCGAACCGCTGGGATTCGACCTCACCGAACCGAAGTTGCGCCGCGCCGGGCTGGACTACCACGACCTGGCCTCGGTGACCGTGCATCCGGATCTGGACGCCGCCTGGACGGCCGTCATGCCCGCGCGAGTGTTCGCGTTCACCGCGCACGCCGACAGTTCGTTCGCCGACGTGGACTACGTACCCGGCGACGTCCTATTGTTCGGTCCCGAGCCGACGGGCCTGGCCGCCGACACGCTCGCCGACCCCCACATCACCACCCGGGTGCGCATCCCCATGCTTGCGGGCCGGCGGTCGTTGAACCTGTCGAATGCCGCGGCGGTGGTGGTGTACGAGGCGTGGCGCCAGCAGGGTTTCACCGGCGCCATCTGAGGCGATCTACCAGGTGTTCCAGTGGGTGAGCTGCTCGGCGGGCAGCCGCTTGGCCGGCTTGAAGTCGGTGCCCTTGGTGTAGGCGATCGGGAACAGCCCGCCCTGGGTGTACCGGTCGAACGGGATCCCGAGGATCTCGGCGGCCTTCTTCTCACCGTCGTCCATCATGTGCAGCGTCGTCCACGCCGAGCCGAGGCCACGCGACCGCAATGCCAGCATGAAGCTCCACGTCGCGGGCAGCAGCGACCCCCAGAACGACGCGGACATGCCCGCCGATGCGCCCTCCGCCCGGCCCTCGAGGCAGGGAATCATCAACACGGGTGCCTTTTCGAAGTTCTCGTTGAGGTACTTCGCGGAGTTCGTCACCGCACCGATCTGCTCGTCACGAATGTCGCCACGCTCTGGCGGCGGAAAATCCAGGTACGGCGTGCCAAAGGTGCGGTAGATGTCGGCGAGCGCCTTCTTCTTCTCGGCATCCTCGACGAAGACGAACTGCCAGCCCTGCGCGTTGGATCCCGTCGGCGCCTGCAATGCCAGCTCAAGGCATTCCATGATCACTTCGCGCGGCACCGGCCTGTCGAAGTCCAGACGCTTGCGGACCGAGCGGGTGGTGGTCAGGAGTTCATCGACGGTGAGGTTCAGGGGGCTCGAAGGCGTCATGACCGGAGACTACATTCGCGCCTATGAGCGCTGACCTGACCCCGGATGTGACCGATCGCCTGTCCGCCGCCCACTTCGCCTGGCTTACCACGGTCGCGAAATCGGGCCAGCCCGTGCCGAAGTTGATCTGGTTGCACTTCGACGGCACTGCGTTGTTCGTCTACACGATGCCCAGCGCGGCGAAGGTGGCGCACATCAGGCAGCGCCCGAAGGTAAGTGTGAATCTCGACTCGGACGGCAGCGGCGGCGGCATCATCGTCATCGGCGGGGAGGCCACCGTCGACGCCGAGGGTGTCGACTGCCGAGAGGACGGCCCCTACTGGGCGAAGTTCGGTCCGTCGGCCGACCAGTTTGGGCTCACCGAGTCGATGGGCGACTACAGCACCCGCATCAGGATCAGCATCGACAAGGTGTGGACCACGCCCACCGCTTGACCCCCGGCTCGCGAGAATGCGCTGAGGGTCGTGATTCGTCGGGAATCACGACCCTCAGCGCAGTCTCAACGCCCGGCTGCCTTTACGCCTCGTCCCCGCCGGTGAGGTAGGTGATGTAGGCGGGGCCGTGGTTGTGGTACCAGCCCGGCATGACCGTCGGCGCCGGGTCGGCGTAGGTCTGCGGGCTGAACAGGTTGCCGGGGCCGCTGGGCTCCTGGCCGCCGAGGCTCTGGGCGTGGGCCATACCGGACATTCCCAGGACCGCACCGGCGAAGATGCCGGCGGCCACGATCGGGAGGACGAAGATGCGGGCGATGGTGGTGGTCATGTCGTGAATCCTTCTGTGCGAGTGGACTTTTTGGCCTGCTTGCCGGTGTGTTCCGGCGATGAGACAACTATGTCGTGATCTCGACTCGGGGTCTGTCGGGCGACCGGTGGATGCACCGGGTGAATCCCATGTCCACCGATCGGGGGACAGCGCGCAGGCGCGTCTGCGCGCTACTGGAAGTCGCGCGACTTCGAGGCCACGCGCATGTCCATGGCGCGCATCTGGTCGGCGACCACGGTGACGGCCCCGGTCGCGTTCTGCACGATCCCGCGCACCACCAGGGCCGACGCGGTCTGCGCCAGCTTGCGATGCCGTCCCCACACGCCGCGCGAGCACAGCACGTTGACCATTCCGGTCTCGTCCTCCAGGTTCATGAACGTCACCCCCTGCGCCGTCGCCGGGCGCTGCCGATGCGTCACCGCACCCGCGACCAGGACCCGGGTTCCGTCGGGCACCGACAACAGTCGGTTGGCCGGCACCACGCCTAGCTGCTCGAGACGCTCCCGCAGGAACTGCACGGGATGGCTGTCCGGTGAGACACCGGTGGCCCACACGTCGGCGGCGACGAGTTCCAGTGCCGTCATCCCCGGCAGGGACGGGACGTGCGACGACGACCCGACGCCGGGCAATCGGTCGGGTCGCTGGGTGGCGGCGGCCCCTGCGGCCCACAGCCCCTCGCGCCGGGACACCCCGAAGCAGTTCAGCGCCCCCGCCGTGGCGAGCGCCTCGGTCTGCGGTACTGACAGCTGCACCCGGCCAGCCAGGTCGACCAGGGATACGAACGGCCCGTTGGCGTTTCGTTCGTCGACGATACGCTCGGCCAGGTCGGTGCCGATGTTTCGGACCGAGCCGAGCCCCAACCGGACGTCGAGACCGCAGTTCTCCAACGTGGCGTGCGCAAGGCTGGCGTTCGCGTCCGGCCCGTGCACGACGACGCCGTGGCGCCGCGCATCGGCAACCAACGACTGCGGCGAGTAGAAGCCCATCGGCTGCGCCCGCAGCAATGCCGCGCAGAACACCGCCGGATGGTGCAGTTTGAACCACGACGAATAGAACACCAGCGAGGCGAAGCTCAACGAATGACTCTCGGGGAAGCCAAAGTTGGCGAAGGCCTCCAGCTTCTCGTAGATGCGGTCGGCCACCGTGCCGGTGATGCCGTGTCTGGTCTGCATGCCGTCATAGAAGCGGTCGCGCAGCCTGCGCATCTTGTCAGTGGAGCGCTTGGACCCCATTGCCCTGCGCAACTGGTCCGCCTCGGCCGCGGAGAAGCCCGCGCAGTCGACGGCAAGTTGCATGAGCTGCTCCTGGAACAGCGGTATTCCCAACGTCTTGCGCAGCGCCGGTTCCATCGACGGGTGGTCGTAGGTGACCGCCTCCTCCCCATTGCGGCGCCGGATGTAGGGGTGCACCGACCCGCCTTGAATGGGCCCGGGCCGGATGAGCGCCACCTCGACCACCAGGTCGTAGAAGATCCGCGGTTTCAACCTGGGCAGCGTGGCCATCTGCGCGCGGGACTCCACCTGGAACACCCCGATCGAGTCGGCGCGCTGCAGCATCTCGTACACGCCCGCCTCGGAGAGATCCAGCCTCGACAGGTCGACCTCGATACCCTTGTGCTCGGCGGTCAGGTCGATGGCGTAGTGCAGAGCCGAGAGCATGCCAAGGCCCAGCAGGTCGAACTTCACCAAACCGATTGCCGCGCAGTCATCCTTGTCCCACTGCAGCACGCTGCGGTTCTCCATGCGCGCCCACTCCACCGGACACACGTCGGCGATGGGACGGTCGCAGATCACCATGCCGCCGGAGTGGATGCCCATATGCCGGGGCAGGTTCTTGATCTGCAACGCCAGATCGATCACCGGCTTCGGGATCTCCTCGACATCCGGCGAGTCGGGCAGGCCGTTCCACCGGCTGATGTGCTTGCTCCAGGCGTCCTGCTGGCCTTGGGAGAATCCGAGCGCGCGGGCCATATCGCGCACCGCACTACGGCCCCGGTAAGTGATGACGTTGGCGACCTGTGCGGCGTAGTCGCGGCCGTACCGGTCGTAGACGTATTGAATCGCCTTCTCCCGCAGGTCTGATTCGATGTCGATATCGATATCGGGCGGCCCGTCGCGCGCCGGCGAGAGAAACCGTTCGAACAGCAGGTCGTTGGCGACCGGGTCGACGTTGGTGACACCCAGCGCGTAGCAGACCGCCGAGTTCGCCGCCGACCCCCGGCCCTGGGCCAGGATCGCGTTCTCGCGACAGAACCGGGTGATGTCGTGCACCACCAGGAAGTAACCCGGGAAGTTCAACTGGTTGATGACCTTGAGCTCATGCTCGATCTGCGCGTACGCGCGCGCGGCCCGTTCGGGCGGACCGTACCGGTTGCGCGCGCCGGTAATCGTCAGGTGCCGCAACCAGCTTCCCTCGGTGTGCCCGTCGGGCACCTCGAAGGGCGGCAGCCTCGGGGCGATGAGCGCCAGGCCGAACGCGCACTGTTCACCGAGATCCGCTGCGGCGGTGACGACCTCGGGACAGTGCGAGAACAGTCGCGCCATCTCCTCCCCCGAGCGCAGATGCGATCCGCCCAGCGGCGCCAACCACCCCGCCGCCTCGTCCATCGAGTTCCGTGCACGGATGGCGCCCATCGCCATGGCCAGCCGGCCCCGTGAGGGTTCGGCGAAGTGCGCGGCGGTGGTGGCGACGACGCCGACCCCGAAGCGGGGTGCGAGCCCGGCCAGCACGGCGTTGCGCTCATCGTCGTGCGGATGACCGTGTCGGGTCACCTCCACGCTGACCCGGTCGGCGCCGAACCGGTCCACCAGATCAGCGAGCGCGGCCCCGGCCGCCTCCGGCCCGCCCGTCGAGAGCGCTTGGCGGACATGACCCTTGCGACACCCGGTGAGGATGTGCCAGTGCCCACCAGCAGCCTCAGCCAGCGTGTCGTAGTCGTAGCGCGGCTTGCCCTTCTCCCCGCCCGCCAGGTGTGCCCTGGCGAGTTCGCGGGACAGCCGCCGGTACCCCTCCGGCCCACGCGCCAGCACCAGCAGATGCGGCCCCGGCGGATCGGGGTCCTCTGTGCGCGCGACGTTACTCAGCGACAGCTCCGCACCGAACACCGTGGACACGTCGAGTTCGCGGGCGGCCTCGGCGAACCGCACCACCCCATAGAGCCCGTCGTGATCGGTCAGCGCTATGGACCGAAGGTCGAGCCGGGCGGCCTCCTCCACGAGTTCCTCGGGTGTGCTGGCCCCATCGAGGAAGCTGTACGCGGAGTGGGCGTGAAGTTCGGCATACGGGACTGACGCCCCCGTGCCCGCGGGCCTGTCCACCGGCTCGTAGGCACCCCGCTTGCGCGACCAGGCCGGGCTGTCACCGCCGTCACCCACGGGCTCCTCGAGTGGCATGCCCGCCCGGCGGGGCTTGCCACCAAGGACTCGCTCCATCTCGGCCCAGCTCGGCGGTCCGTTGTGCCAACCCACGCCCCCCAGCCTATCGAACAGATGTTCGATACGCACCGAGTCGACTAAGACAAAGGTTGAGACGATAGGTTCAGGTGATGTCGACCCTCCGCCGTACATCCGGCGCCCTCGCCACCCTGATACTCGCCGCCTGCCTCACCGCAGCACCCGCCGCGGCCAACACCGACCCCGACATCACCATCACGTTCGTCCGGCACGGCGAATCTCAAGGCAACGCCAGCGGCCGCGCCGACACCTCGGTCCCCGGCCCGTCTCTCACACCGCTCGGTGAACAACAGGCCAAGGAGGCCGCCGTCGCGTTGATGCGCAGTCCGCACGACGGCGTGTACGCCTCGACCATGATCCGGACCCAGCAGACGGCACAACCGTTCGCCGACGATCTCCGCGAGCAGATCGTCGTGCTGCCGGGCCTGCGCGAGATCGAGGCAGGCGACTTCGAGGGCCAGCCGGAACAGGACGCCGGCAACGGCTTCTACCAAACACTGACGCAGTGGATGCAGGGCGACCGTGACGCCCGCATCCCCGGGTCGATCGACGGCAACGAGTTCGAGGCCCGCTTCACCGACGCCGTGAACGAGATCTACCACAGCGGCCACCAGCGGCCGGTCGTGTTCGCGCACGGCGGGTCCATCGCCGTCTGGACGATGATGAACGTCGTCGATCCACCGCTGGAGCTGGCGGAGACCCAGCCGCTGCCGAACACCGGTCAGGTCGTCGTTCGGGGCAATCCGACCGACGGCTGGACACTGCTGGACTGGAACGGCACCAAGATCGAGTAGCCCGGCGCGATGATTTCCGCGCGCGGCGCCGGTCAACACATCAGAGCAGCACGACCTAACGACTCTGGAGGAACAGTGACCGAGAAGACCGCCACCGCGCTCCCCCCGGTTGTCGACAACGACACCTGGCGCACCGCACTCGAGGACCTACGCCGACGCGAGAAGGCCGCCACCCGCGAACTCGACGCCATCGCCGCGCAACGTCGTCGCCTGCCCATGGTCGAACTGCCCGACTACACCCTCATCGGCAAGGACGGCCCCATCAAGCTGGCCGACATCTTCGACGGCCGCTCCCAGCTGATCGTCTACAACCACATGTGGACCGATGGCGCGGAGTGGCAGTGTGGCGGTTGCACGGGATTCACCTCGCAGTTCGCCCGGCTGGGCGGCCTCGACAACTACGACGCCCGCTTCGTCATCGTCACCAACGGGCCCATCGAAGAGGCGCTGGCCTACAAGGCCAAGGTCGGCAACAAGATGGACTGGTACTCGTCGTCGGAGAGCTCCTTCGGCGCTGACGTCGACGCGGCCCCCGGACAGGGTTTCGGGGTCAACGTGTTCCTGCGTGACGGCGATACCGTGTACCGCACGTGGCACACCAACGGTCGCGGCACCGAGCAACTCAGCTACACCTTCGCGTTGGTCGACATCCTGCCGTGGGGCCGCCAGGAGGAATGGCAGGATTCACCCGAGGGCTGGCCCAAGTCACCGACCTACTCGAAGTGGCTCGACTCCCCCGATGTCGCCAGGCTCTACGGCCCGAACGGAGTCGACCGATGAGCGCCCCGACCCAGGAGCGCTACGTCATCACCCGCACCATCCCCGCGAGCCCGGCAGCGGTCTTCGCGGTGTTGGCCGACCCGACCCGGCACAGGGACACCGAACCCGGCGACTGGGTACGCGACGCCGTGGACACCGAACCGATCACCGGCACCGGCACGCTCTTTGCGGTCAACATGTTCCTGGAACAGGCCGGCGGTCACTACGTCATGCACAACCTGGTCACCGAGTTCGATCAGGACCGCACCATAGGCTGGTTACCCGGCCAGCTCGATGAGGCGGGCAACCACGCTCCCGGCGGCTGGTGGTGGCGTTATGACCTGGCGCCCAACGGCTCTGGGACCGACGTCACTCTGACCTACGACTGGTCCGGCACATCGCAGGAGTTCCGCGACCAGATCGGGGCGCCGGTCTTCGGCCCGGATTTCATCGAGGAGTCACTGGCATCACTTGCGCGCGCCGTGAGCTGAGCTAGCTGTCCAGCCTCAGTCGACGTACTCGGCGGTGCCGTCATCGAGCACCAGCCGCGCGTTGGATCCGTCGGCTTCGGCGGCCTCGGTGCGGAACACCGCGTGGCCGGGTTCGGTGCGCCACACCGACGTGGTCAGCGTCTCGCCCGGGAACACCGGTGAGGTGAAGCGCGCGCCGACGGCGCGGATCCTCGTCGCGTCACCACCGCCGAGTTCGGCGACCAGCACGCGGCCGGCGACGCCGTAGGTGCACAGCCCGTGCAGGATCGGCTTGGGGAACCCGGCCAGAGTCTGGGCGAACCACGGGTCGCTGTGCAGTGGGTTGCGGTCACCGGACAGCCGGTAGATCAGCGGCTGGTCGACGGTGGTGGCCAGCGCGACCGTCGCGTCGGGTTCGCGGTCAGGGAACACCGGGGCGGCGGGACGCTCGCCCTGCTGCCCGCCGAAACCGCCCTCGCCGCGGATGACGGCGGTGGACACCGTCTCGGCGACGACCTCCCCGGTCTCCGGGTCGGTGCCGACGCCCTTGAACACCAGGATGGCGTTCTTGCCCTCGCCCTTGTCCTGGATGTCGACGACCTCGGAGTGCACGTTGAGCGTGCCGGCCGGCGGAAGCGGTGCGTGCAGGCGGATCTGCTGGCTGCCGTGCAGCAGCATGCCGAAGTTGAAGGTGCCGACCTCGCCGACGGCACCCCATGCCGGGCACGCGATCACGGCGTACGTCGGCAGGACCTGCTGCTCGATGTCATGGCTGTTCTCGGTGGTGAACGCCAGATCGTTGACGCCCGCGCCGACGCCGAGCGCGTAGAGAAGGGTCTCGCGATCGGTCCACTCGAACGGCTGGGGCGCAGTCTTGGCACCGACGGCGTTCGGGTTGATCGGCATTGGTCTCTCCCTTGGGTGCGTGGACGTGGCTGTCTGGGACGGTAGCCGCGTCTGTTGACTGTAGGTTCTCAGATCCACTGCCATATGGCGGCATTGCTGACCCCTGCAGTGATCGGCGGTGTCTCACGGCAGGTCAAATGGGACCTGTCTCAGGGCGTGTCGTATTCGAGGAGGGCACTCCCTCTGAAGTGCCACGTGATCTTGAGTCCCGCGCCGATCCCCAGCGTCACCATGCCCGACAGGTTAGACGTGGATCCGCCGCCAATAGAAGCGAACCAAGCCACAGCAGCCAGGCCAGCAACACACCTTGGGCCCATGGTCCTTCTGCGACACATCCTCCATTTTTGCGGTCCCAGCAATTTTGCGCAATAGGCAACTTTATGTCAGAGTGTCGCTCATGCCGAAAGCCAAAGTTCTTATCGTCGGTGCCAGTATCGCCGGACCGGCCACCGCTTTCTGGCTCACTCGCGCCGGATTTGAGGTCACTATCGTCGAGCAGGCACCTGAACTCCGACGCGGCGGGAATGGGGTCGACGTCCGGTCCGAAGCGCTGGCGGTTGTTGAGCGCATGGGGCTCAGTCGGGCGATCAAGGAGCGCGCGTTAGTCAACCAAGGCATGCGTTTCGTCGACCGCGATGACCAACAGTGCGTGCGCATCGCGGCGGCCGACGTCGAGAGGCTGGTGGGCTCCGAAGACATCGAGATCACCCGTGGCGACCTGGCGCGCTTGCTATATGCGGCAACCGAATCCGACGTCGAGTATATTTTCGGCGACACTGTCTCCGAGCTACAACAAGACGACATAGGGGTAACCGTCGCGTTCACTCACCGGCCACCTCAGAGGTTCGACTTCGTCATAGGCGCAGACGGAATGCACTCGGGCGTACGGCGCCTGACATTCGGCCCCGAGAATGCGTTTCGCATCTTCAAGCATCACTATTACGCGGTTGCCAGTGCCGATCTCAGAGTGGGAGAACAGCATTGGACGACTTTTTACAACGAACCAGGAAAGTCGGCCGCGGTGTACCGCGGCGAGCCCGGGCACGGACTGATTAACTTCATCTTCCACAGCGTCAATCCGATCGACTATGACTACCGCGACGTCGACGCGCAGCGTCGACTGCTCCGCAATGCATTCTGTGATCTCGGATGGCATGTGCCCGCCCTGCTCGACGCCGCCGACGCAGCGCCGGACTTTTACTTCGACGCGTTGGACCAGATCAAGCTGCCGTCGTGGTCAATGGGACGCGTCGTACTGGTAGGCGACGCGGCGTACTGCGCGTCGCCGGCGTCAGGGGCGGGAGCGTTGTTGGCACTCACCGGCGCTTACCGACTCGCCGGCGAGTTAAGTTCCCACGCCGCCCCACAGCAGGCATTTGCCCGGTACGAGGCTGCACAGCGCCCCCTAGTCGCCAGCAAGCAGGCCCACCTGTTCACCTACATCACGGTTCCCAGGACTCGATTCGGCATTGCGGCGCGCAACCTTTTCCTTTCCACTTCACTGCCGCGTACGCTCGCACGACTGCCGTCGAGAAAGCCAAAAGATCTGTACAACTACAGATCTGCGCCGAGCGAGTAAGGGGAGGACCGGATCTGTGAGCGTTGACGAACGATCACTGGGTTTGCGAGAGCGCAAAAAGCGCGACATGCATGCGAGGCTAAGCGCTATCGCCCTCAGCCTCGCCGTCGAACGCGGCGTCGCATCGGTCCGCACCGAAGACATCGCAGCAGAAGCCGGCGTCTCTCCCCGAACCTTCAACAACTATTTTCCGAACAAGGAGGCGGCGATCGTCGGTGTCGCAGCGATTCGAACTGATGTCCTTTGCGCGGCCTTGCGCGACCGCCCCCCCGATGAGCCGTTGCGCGACTCCTTGGCCGCCGCCGCTGCTGCTCTATTCAACGATGAGCCGGATCGGGACTGGATGGCTCGTGCCCGCCTAATTCGATCTGAACCCTCGTTACAGGCCGAACAACGAAAGTCCGACATCGCGATCGAACGCACCATCGCTACCGAAATTGGAGTTCGCAGCGGTTCGGACCCGACTCTCGACCTCGGCCCACGCCTAATCGCGGCGACCGTTGTCGCTGCCATCCACGCCGCGGTCCAATACTGGCTAGACGTCCCCGCCGCCGGAACCTTGCGCGACGTACTCGACCGCGCGATGACGCAGTTCCCGTTGGGCGCCCCGCAGGTGTAGTGCCAAGGCACGCGATCCGGGGCGCCTCCGTGATGGAGACGCCCCGTTCGTGTGCCGTGCCTGTCTACACGGAGGCGGTCGCCGCCGGTGGAACGGGAACCTCGAAGGCGTTCAACACCGCCGAGGCGCCCAGGTAGGTGCTAGCTAGATTGACCAAGTCGACCAGAGCAACTCGTCCGAATGCGGCCTCCGCTGCGTAGTACAGCTCGTCACTGACACGGTAGGTCGACACCAGCTCCTGCACGAACTGGGCAGCGATCAGCTCATCGCCGCTGAGCCCGACCGGAGCCTGACCGCTGCCGAGCGACACGATCGCTTCCTCCGGAAGACCCACAAGACGAGCCACCTTCGCATGCGACCAGACTTCGTAGTCTGAGCCCCACAGCCCGCCAACAGACAGAATGACCACCTCTTTTACCCGTGGGGACAGCGACGAGGACGAGAACGTGTCGCCCACGTCGAACAGCGCTCCGCCGATGACCGGGCTGTACAGGTATGCGTTCAACGGGCCAATCAACTGCCCCTCGGGTGTCACCAACTCGATACCCGTCGCCTGCTGAATCGGTAACGCGAGAGCCTTGATCCGGGCCGCAAGCTCAAGCTGAGCTGGTGAGGCAGTATCCAGATCCAGCAACGGCAACCGGCCACCCAACCCGTTCGGGCCGTCCGAGGACGGCGGGGTGGCGGGCACCGGCGTCGGAAGCACCGCCGGTGCAGCAGGATTCGGTCCGCGCACGTTAAAGGCGTTCAATGTCGCCGACACACCCAGGTAGGTACTCGCCAGAGTGACCATGTCGACAACCCCGGTCTCACCAAAAGCCGCCACGGCGTCCTGGTAAGTGGCCGCGCTCACCCTGTGCGTGGAAATAAGCTCCTGGACGAACTGTGCCGCAACGAGTTCGTCGCCAGTCAGGCCGACCGGGGGCTGGCCGCTGGCCAGCGACACGACAGCGGCCTCGGGTACACCCACCATGCGGGCGACAAGCTCATGGGCGTAGAGCTCGTAGGGCGAGCCCCACTGGCCGCCGACCGAGAGGATCACGATCTCCTTGACCCGCGCTGAGAGCGTCGACGAGGAGAAAGTACTTCCGATGTTGAAGATCGCCTCGCCGATGACCGGGTTGTAGAGGTAGGCATTAAGCGGACCGAGCAGCAGTCCGTTGATGTCCTCCAACTGAATTCCGGTCGCCTGCTGGATCGGTAGCCCCAACCGCTTCATGAGCGCTGCCAACGCGGCCTGCGCAGAAGTGGCGGAGTTGAGACCGATTAGCGGCAGCCGTCCGCCGAGTCCTCCGTTTCCGCCCATACCACCATCGGTGCCGGCCAACGCACCCGAACCGTTGGCTCCGTTTACACCGGCGTGGCCGAAGAGGCTGCGCGTACCGCCAACGCCACCGAGCCCCGCGAAACCGGCCGCACCGCCGAAGCCGCCGACACCGCCGACACCGGCGCTGTCGGTGAGTTGGCCGCCGGCCAGCGTGACAACGGTGGCCCCTCCGGTGCCACCGAATCCTCCGGCACCACCAGCGCCGGCCGCGCCACCGGAACCGCCGTTACCGCCGTTTCCGACGAACAGACCGGCACGGCCGCCGGAACCACCGGTACCCCCGATGCCTCCATTGCCGCCGTCTCCACCGGGACCACCGTTCTCTTCAGCTGTCGAGGCCGTGGTCCCGTGCGTTCCGGCACCACCGGTACCGCCGACGCCGCCGGCCCCTCCTTCGCCACCCCAGCCGAAGAACAGGCCGGCATGGCCGCCGGAACCACCGTTGCCACCGACTCCGCCATCGCCGCCCCGGCCGCTGTTCACGCCAGACTCCCCGCCAACTCCGGTGATCCCGTCGCCACCGTCGCCACCTCGGCCACCGTTACCGCTCAAAAATCCGGCGTTACCGCCGCGCCCACCCGCAGCACCGAGCCCGCCGGCACCACCATCTCCGCCGTTACCCCACAGCAGACCCCCGGAGCCGCCGCTGCCACCAGCCACGCCCGCCTCGGTGCTCGACCAACCAACGCCACCGTTGCCGGTCAGCCAACCGCCACCTACCCCATTCGGCCGTTCCTGCGTGCCATTGGCACCGTTGCAAATCAGGCCGCACCGGCCACCGAATGCGAACCAGGCCACCGCCGGGACCGCGGTGGGCTCTGCTTCAGACGCTCGGGCCGCGCCGAACTCAAACGCCGGCACGTCCGATGGCGGAGTGTGCGGTGCGTCGGATCCTGAGCCTGTTGGCGCACTGAGTCGTTGGTCATTCTGTCGGTCGCTTGCCTGGTCGATGGTCCGCCCCGGAGTGAGCAGAGGTGGTGTGTCAGGGTCCGCTGAGCTCTCGACCGAGTGGCCGTCATACTCTTTGACCGCGTCACCGTTTTCCTCCGTCAAGCTGCCGGCAGCACCCGCGTCATTGTCGGCGTCAGCGAGGTCGCCACGGTCCTTGTCGCCACGGTCCTTGTCGGTTTTGTCAGCGTCACTCTGCGTGCGGGAAGTCGTTGGCCGCGAACCCGATGGTAAAGACCCGCGCTCCTCGTCGGTTTTGTCAACGTCACTCTGGGTGCGAGAAGTCGTTGGCCGCGAACCCGATGGTAAAGACCCGCGGTCCTTGTCAGTTTTGTCAACGTCACTCTGGGTGCGAGAAGTCGTTGGCCGCGAACCCGATGGTGAAGACCCGCGGTCCGAGGCCGAGGTGCCCGACGAGTCCGAACCGCTTGAGGTGTCGGCAGCAGCGACACCGTGGCCAGTCGTCAGCGCGAAGCCCAGTCCCACCGCAACGGCACCCACTCGCAGCCATTGACCCCAGGAATCCGGCACCAGCGACCACGTGCGGGGAGCCGTTGTCACTCGCACGAACATCGGCGCAGGGACATACGTACCAGGACACCCCACAACGGAGGTGTCTGGCGGGCCAGCCTGCTCCGAATCACTTTGGTCTAGCCGGATCACGGACCCAGATTTCGTAGACATGTCTCTCAAACTCCTCATCGAACTGGCATCCGCGACCGGATGTTATCCACGCCACAGTTAGCGGCTTTGCCGTTTATAGCCAAGCGCTTCCAGCACGGTCAAGGAGTTGGAGCTGGCATCCCCAGGTACCGATTGTGCCCCGTTTGACCATTGCTTCGATCGAAGAATCTTGCTTGCGGGCAACGGATTCCAGTCCATCTCTGCGCTTCTCTGCTCTACCGCGGCGCTACACCGGTGGAGGTGGCGGCGGCCGGAAGAAGATCACCAGCATGGCCATGCAACCAGCCAACCCCAGCAGTAGCGCGATACCAAGACCGGCCCAGCCATGCAGCAGATGCCACACAGGGAAGTCGCGGAACACCAGATAATCCAGACTGAAACGACCCGCGCCGGTACCGGAAACCGCGACGGCGCTCACAGCCAGCACCAGGTTGTACTCCCAGCCATCCTTGACGATGAAGAAACCATTGCCGCGATGAACCGTCCACGCGGCTACCGTCATTAGTGCGACAAAAACCGCAGCTGCGAGCGGAGTGAGCAGTCCGGCCGCGAGGCACACCCCGGCGACGATCTCGGAGTATGAGGCCATCCGAGCATGAAAAGCGCCGGGCTTCATACCGATACTGTCGAACCACCGGGCTGTGCCGTCGATACCGCCAGCTCCAAAGAGCTTGTTGCAACCGTGCGCCGCCATCACAAGCCCTAGTACAAGGCGCAACACAAGCAACGCTGAATCATAGGCAGCCAGGTCGGCCACTTCAGAAGAACTGAACATCACACCAGCCGTCACGCAGACCGGTCCTCTCTGTTGTTCGACAGTGACCGCCACATCGGCGCCACCGAATTGAGCTCACGCCTGACCGCAGCTTCGAGCTTTGATCCGATACACCGCGGTCAGCAGCGACGAATCTTCTTCACGCAAGGAATCTCGTTCGTTTTCCATCTTCTTCACGATTCGGTTGAATCGGCGTTCCAGCTGCGGCGGGCTCATACCAAAGTGCGGCAACACGTCATCCTCGGGCGGCCCACCAAAGGGATGCCACTGCAGCATGTATTGCACGATCCGACGTTCGAACCAGTCCACGATCACTCCTACCCTCCGTCACGAGGTGTCGAAAAACGGTCTACTTCGTTCCCGCCCGGCGCTCACCGACATCTCGCTGAACGCAGCGAAAGATGTTGGCATCATTGATTTCATTTGCACATCAGCGCTCAGTCAACGGCAGGGCGTAGTAGGTGTGACACCATTACAAGAACGGTCACGCGAGCGTCGGCAGCTACCGACCGTCGATCCGTATCCAGGGGCCCCCGGCCATGCGGTCCAAAGCATCGGGACAAGGGGTGAACCCTGCTCCGGGGCCGGCATCGACGCCGATTGTGCCGTCCTCCCCGAAGGATAGTTTTTCCACTGCCAGGTGATCGAACCACGGCACGTACTCGAGCCACACCTCGTCCTGGCGCAGCGTCGCAAGCATTTGAACCGACACATGCGGATAGAGATGAGGCAACATGGTCGCGCCTGATTCCCGGACGCGATCGGCAGTGCGCATCCACGCACGCAGTCCGCCAACACGTTCAGGTTCACCAACGATATACGGCACACCCGCCTCGACCAGCTCTTCGATGTCTGGCTGGTCGAACAACGTCTCGCCGGTGGCGATCGGTACCGGAGACCGTTGGACCAGCTCCCGGTAACCGGAAACATCTTGCTGCCGAAGCGGATCCTCGATCCACTTGAGCCCGAAACTCTCGAACCGCTCGGCGGCGCGCAGAGCGGTCTCGGCACCGTCCCAGCCTTGCAGCGCGTCGACCATCAGCACCACATCGGCAGGTAGACATCCCCGGACAGCCTGGATCCGGTCCACATCTTCCTCGAGGTCCGGCTTGCCGACGAGCATCTTCATCGCCCGGAAGCCCTCGGCATAACCGGCCTCGGCCTCCTGGACCAGTTCGTCGATACTCGACTGCAGCATCAGTCCGGTCCGGTAGACACCAACCCGGTCGCGTCGTCGTCCGACGAGGTCGGCCAGGCTGACCCGCCGTCGCCTGCAGATCAGGTCTTCGAACGCCATTCGCAGTCCGGACACCGCAAATGCGGCGACACCATGCTCGCCGATGAATCTGGTCGCAGCGTCAAGCGCCCGGTCCAATCCGGCCAGGTCCCGGATACCCGTTGTCATCTCCCCACCCAGGTACCGCAGTCCCGCTCCGACCAGAGTCACCTGGCTGGGCTGCTGGAACCAGAGCAACGAGAAACCCTGAGCACCGGCGCCGTCGGTCAGCCTGATCACCAGCGCCGGCAAATCGGTCGGTGTGCGGTGACCGTTGGGCAATCGAAAGGACCGAATTCCGATGGGAACACTCAGATAACGCATCTCGACGAGGTCAAGCTGCGCCTCGGCTACGTCGGCGACGCCACCCAAACCGTCCGGGCCCACCGCGCCCACAGCCCATCTGTCCATCATTACCCGGAGTTCTCTCTATCCACTGTGACAAGAGCACGATCAATGTGGTCCCAACGTTAATGCCGGCCCAGCCACCGATAGTGGTTGTGATGACACCCCTCGCGCCGAGTGGGGCACTCTCACCACCACGCAGATTTCTTGACCGCGAGGGCAGCTCCGATGAAGCTTGGGTTACACACCGCAACAGGCTTGAAGCAACACGATTCAGAAAAATCAGTGGCACACCGCGTGCGGTGTAGATCGGACGTTGAGTACCGGCACAGCACCGGCACCAGGTCACCATGTCGAATCGTAAGGCGGTCACCCATGTCAGCTCGTCGTCCCTCGCTGGATTCCCGTGAGCGCGACACGATCTTCATCGACGGCCAGTGGGTGGCCTCGAGCGGGCCGAACCGCGACATCATCTCACCGGCAGATCTGACAGTCGTAGGTCATGCACCGGATGGATCGCCGGCCGATATGGATCGAGCAGTGGCCAGCGCACGGCGCACGTTCGACGACGGTGGCTGGTCAAGCCTGCCGATCACCGAACGCACTCGATACCTGCACCGCGCGGGGGAGATCTACGCGGCCAACTCCGATCTGATTGCCGAGCTGGTCACTGCCGAAATGGGCAGCCCCATTACGTTCTCCCGCAATGCGCAAGGCCCGATTGCCCAGCACATCCTGGCCTACTACGCCGCCCTGGGTGACCGATTCGAGGTCGAACAGCAACGCACCGAGTTGAGTTCTCCGGCCACGGTCATCCACGACCCTGCGGGTGTGGTGGCAGCAATCGCGCCCTGGAACTACCCGCAGGCGTTGATGCTGATGAAGATTGCACCCGCGCTGGTCGCCGGGTGCACGGTGGTGGCAAAACCGTCTCCGGAGACGGCACTCGACGGGTTGCTGCTGGCGCAGATATTCGAGGAGGCCGGGCTTCCCCCCGGAGTGCTCAACGTGGTGCCCGCAGACCGCGAGGCCGGCGAGCATCTCATCAGCCATCCTGACGTAGACCGGGTGGCCTTCACCGGATCGACCGAGGCCGGTCGCCGGGTCGCCGAGATCTGTGGCCGTGCTCTGCGACGTTGCACACTGGAGCTCGGCGGCAAGTCCGCCGCACTGATACTCGACGATGCCGACATCGGTGTCACCATGACCGGCCTGCGCGATGCCGCCTTCCGCAACAGCGGACAGACCTGTACCAATCAGACTCGTATCCTGGTTCCCCGCAGCCGGATCGATGAGTTCACCGATGCATTGTGCGACATGGTGTCTTCGATGGTGATCGGCGATCCCAGCGACCCGGCCACCGAGATCGGGCCGATGGTATCCAGCCGGCAGCGTGAGCGGGTGGAGAGTTATGTGTCCATCGGCCAGGCAGAGGGTGCCAAGCTGGCGCTGGGGGGCGGCCGTCCGGTGGGTTTGGATACCGGCTGGTATGTCGAGCCGGCGGTGTTCACCGCCGTCTCCAACGACATGCGGATCGCCCGCGAGGAGATCTTCGGCCCCGTGGTCTGTGTCATCCCGTACGAAGGCGATGCGCAAGGCCTGGCGATCGCCAATGACTCCGAATACGGTCTGGCCGGCAGTGTTTGGAGCACGGATATCGACCGCGCCGTTGCACTGGCAAAGCGGGTGCGAGCCGGGATGGTTCTCGTGAACGGTGTGGGCGGCAGCTTCGACGGACCGTTCGGCGGTTTCCGACAAAGTGGGATCGGTCGCGAGTGCGGCATCGAAGGCCTGCTCGCCTATACCGAACCCAAGCAAGTTCCGTTGTTCTAGTCCCTTCGATATTGAGGAAAACCGCCCACGGGCGGTGGAAAGGTACAGCTACCCATGCCCAGTGAATTAGAGGACTCGCTCGCCGACTCGAGCATCTTCACCATCGGTCCCGACTACGAGTTGTCGCTCCTGCCGGAGCCCGAGGAGATGCCGGTCTGGTGTCCCGTCATCTCCGTCGACGACCACTGCTTCGAGCCGGCGACGCTGTTCGAATCCGTTGCAGCCAAGTATCGAGACGATGTCCCCCGGATGGTCGAAGTCGACGGACGACCGGCGTGGCAGATCGGTGACAAGCAATTCTTCTTCAGCGGTATGGACGGCGCAGCAGGTCGTCCCATCACCGAGTGGCGCTCCATGAAGATGCGGCTGCAGGACTATCGCGAATCGGTCTACAACACCGACGCGCGGGTCAGGGACATGGACATCACAGGTGTGTGGGCATCGCTGTGTTTTCCCTCCATCACCTGGGGATTCGCCGGCACCACGCTGTCGCGCCTACCCGATAAGGACCTCGGGTTTGCGTGTGTCCAGGCTTACAACGACTGGGCGGTCGAACAGTGGGCAGGTTCGCACCCTGATCGCTTCATCCCGTGCGCATTGAGTTACCTGGCCGACGCCGAGCTGGCCGCCAAGGAGATCTATCGCAACGCCGAACGTGGCGTCCACGCGGTCAGCTTCACCGAGAATCCCGCTCAGCTCGGATTCCCCAGCGTGCACTCCGACCACTGGGAACCGTTCTGGCGGGCGTGCGCCGAGACCGAGACGGCAATCAATCTGCACATCGGTTCGTCGGGCCGGATCAGCTGCCCCTCACCCGACACACCGGTCCCGGCACAGGTCGCGCTGTTCCCGCTCAACGGGATCGAGACGGTGGTTGACTGGATTTTCTCCGGAATCGCACAGCGATACAGTGATCTTCGGATTGTGCTGTCCGAGGCGGGTATCTCCTGGGTTCCAATGGTCGTGGAACGTCTGCACCGCGCCTACCGTCAGCGGGAGGCCGAGCCCGATGTCTGGGCCGGCTCGTCCATACACCCGGTCGACGTCCTGCACCGCAACTTCTGGTTCACCTCCATTGAGGACCCGTCCGCATTCCGGAGGCTGGATGTCATCAGTGAGGACCGGATGATGCTCGAAGTGGACTTCCCGCACAGCGACAGTTCTTGGCCCGACAGCCAGGAACTGTTCCGGTCCGAACTGGAGACTCTTCCTGTCGAGACGATCAAGAAGATCTGCTACGGCAACGCTGCCGCGCTCTATCACCATCCCGAGCCGCCGCAGTCCATGCTTGCCGACTCAGTGCTGCTCGCCTCGAGGTAACGCAACGGCGCGTACACCTCGACGCAGTGACACGCGATGGGGCGGGTGGCTTCGGCTACCCGCCCCATCGTGCATTTTGGAATGTCACGTGGTGGCGTGTACGGATCCCACGAGTTGTGTTGCCAACGATCTGATTTGACCTAACACCACCTCATCGTCAACGGATCCGTCGGTACCGAACACCGTCGTGGCCGAGTTGATCGCCACGCCCAACGGGGTCGGCCAGGCACGCAATGCATGCCCGATGGTTCGCAGCTGACCGAGGGTTCCCACCGCAGCCTGCCACCCGTATGCACACGCAATCGCTCCCCACCGGGTATCGGTGAGATAGGTCCGGTCATCACTGCGCAGGTCTTCGGCATAGTCGAGTGCATTCTTGATCAACCCAGAAACCGCGCCGTGGTATCCCGGCGATGCAACCACGACCGCATCGGCGGCGCGTAGACCCTCCACAAGGGCGGTGGCTCTGGATGAGCGGGTGGATTCGTACGGGTTGTACATCGGCAGGTCGAGATCGGCGCCACAGAACAACGCGGTTCGGCCGCCGAGTTGCTCCGCTGCGGCAAGGCATTGCCGCAGAGCCCGTTCGGTCGACGAATCGGCCCGCAGGGTCCCACCGATACCGACCACCAAGGGTTGTTTCACGTTCACTTGCCGCGACCTCCGCTGTTGATTGACTACTGGACTGTTGGTAAAGACGCCAAACGCCGGACGCGATCTGGCTGACGTCCGGCGCTGGTGGGGTGAGGCGTATCAGTTATCCCGTTGTCGTCCCACTCGATGCACTATTCGGTTGGCATCGCCGGCCGAAGCCGATCCGGCGATGTTCCTCGGCGATGTCACACAGCCGATGCCTGTGACCTCCCCTGCAGGCGTGAAGTCACCTCGTGGACGCGGCTCGCGACATCACTTGCAGCCTCGTCGTCGGCATCCCCGATGGGAAGCATGCCCCTGGAGGCGGAGAATATCTCGACCGACAGGCAACCCTGGTCACCTGCGGTGTGCGGTCCGTAGTATTCGGACGGCCCCGACGTCATGATGTCGCCCGAATGCAGAACATCACCGTCCGGAAGTGTGATGGACCCCTGGATGATGACCTCGACGCGGAAACAATCGTGCGCATGTCGCGGAAGTGTGTCCCCCGGAGCGATTTTCAACATGGAGACCACAGCCGTGTCCGGGTCGGTCGGATCCTCCCCCATCACGATGGAGCCGAGATCCCAGCCCGGCATCACCTCACGTGTTGCCGCACTGGCGAACTTCAGCTCCGGCGGGGTTATCACGTCGAAGAAGTCGGCTTCGCTGATCTTGTAGTACTTGGGCATGGACGACCTTTCGTTCCAAGGGTTGTTTCAGACGTTACGGGCCGTCCAATTGGGGGCCAAGAGGCTCGGCGATGATAGTTCCCGTACTACCCGCTTCGGTACGCCGATCAGAAGGTGGTGATCACGCTGCGAACCACTTCACCGGACAGCATCGCCTGCATCGCTCCGTTGATATCACCCAGCGCGACCTCCTGGGATACCAGATCATCGGTATTCAGCCGTCCGTGCTCGATGAGTTCGATGAACTTCTGGTAGTCCCTGCGGATCTGGGCGGATCCTGCAACACAGCCTTTGACGACCTTTTCCTGCGACTGCAGATCGAATGCCGGCAAGCGCAATTCGCTGTCGATGGGCCCGTAGCCCACCAGCACCAGCATTCCGCCCTTGTCGAGCATGGCGTAGCTCGATGGCACGGTGACCGGCCCTCCGACGACATCAAACGCGAAGTCGACTCCCAACCCGCGGGTCAATTCCCGTACCTGATCGACTGCGGAACCATTCTCCGGATCGATGGCGTCGGTCGCACCGGCCCGCAGCGCCAGAGCGCGTTTCGACGCGACAGGATCCACTGCGATGATGCGTGACGCTCCGGCAACCGCACAACCCTGGACGACTGCCTGGCCCACACCACCGCAGCCGACGACCACCGTTGTCGAACCCGGCTGGACCCGCGCGGTGAACAGCGCCGCACCCACGCCGGTCGTCATTCCACACCCGAGAAGCGCCAGGTGGGCGTCGGGAAGATCGGTCTCCACCCGTACCACCGACGCTTCGTCACAGGTGAGCGATTCACTGAATGTACCGATACCGCTCATTGCGTTGGCCCGCGTTCCGTCCTCCCGAGCGGCACGTGGACGCCGTAGCAGCGACGCCAGCGAATCACACAGATGGGTGCGACCGGCCGTGCAGTAGGTGCAGGTGCCACATGCCGGCCGGAACGACGTGATGACACGGTCTCCAACAGCGACCCGCGAAACCTGTGGACCGACGTCGACGACCACACCTGCACCCTCGTGGCCACCGATCATCGGTCCGGAGAACATCGCTGGAAAAAGGCCGTTGCGCATCGATAGGTCGGTATGACAGATACCGCTGGCGCGGATCTCGACGACGACGTCGCGCGGACCCCGCGCCAACGGGGTGACCGTCTCGACTGACAGGTCTGCGCCCAACTCGTGTAGCACGGCACAGCGCACGGTCATCGCTCCTGCTCTTGAAATCGCACCGGCAGGTAGTCGATTCCCATCATCTGGCCCATCATCAGGTGTGGGCTGTGACGTGGGGTGCCGACCAGTTCGAGTGCCGGCCGCTTTATCAAAGCCTTCAGTAGGACATGAATCTCTGCGCGCGCCAAAGTGGCTCCCGCGCAGTAATGCGGACCGATGCCGAATGCGACGTGCTGGCGCGGATTGATCCGAGTCGGGCAGAACTGTTGAGGATCTTCGAACTGGGCGGGATCACGATTGGCGACTGCATAGAGCAGAACCAGGCGTTCGCCAGCGGACAAGTCGGCACCGTTGAGGGTCGTCGACTCGGTCACCGTGCGGAACATCGTCTGCACCGGCGGAAGCATGCGCAGCCCCTCCTCCACCAGTCCCTCCAGCGGGACAGCCCCCGACCTCATGTCGGCCTGCAACTGGGGGTCGCTGACCACGTGATGCACCAAGCTGCCGATCGCGTGTGCAGTGGTCTCGAATCCTGCGAAGACGAAGGTCCGGAAGATGTTCTTCAGTTCGTCGTCGGTGAGTTTGCGACCGCCGAAGTCCATGTGCACCAACATGCTCAGGTAATCATCAACAGGATTGGCGCGGCGGTCGTCGAAGTACCTGGCCGCCACGACGTCAAGTTCCTGGAGTGCCTCCACCATCGTGGGCGTCCCGGCATGTTCCAACACCTTGGTGGCGAAGTTCTGGATCAGATCATTGGCGGCTTCGCCCAGGCCCAGTAGGTGACCGACCGCGCGAATCGGAATCTGAACGGCGACATTCTGCACGAAGTCGGTGTCATCTCCGACGGCAAAGCCGTCGAGCACACGCTCGGCCAGATCATCCAAGTAGGGCAGCAGTTTTCGTACCCGCGGTGCGCTGAGGACCTCCATGAAGAGCTTTCGGTACGCGACGTGCTCAGCACCGTCGAACTCGATCGGGATGCTGGGCGGCCGGCCCTCATGCGGGGGGTGCAACACACCGCTGCTCGATGCGAAGGTACTGGAGTCCTTCTCGACCTCAATGACATCGCCGTAGCGGGTCACCAACGCATAACCGCCATGGGCGTCGGTCTTGGGAACCGGACACCCGGCGGCCAGACCGCGGTATACCTGCTGCAGCTTGTCATAGTTGAGTTCGGGATCGAGGTGGTCGAACGTGATCGCCGACCCTTCGGCATTGGCGGATTCTAGGCCGTCACCGGTTTGCATCTGTGTCATAGCTACCTTGGTTTTCGTATGTACGGTGAAAAGCGCTGCGGCCTATGCCGGCAGGAGCAACTCGCCGTTGGTGTTGAAGAACTGCTCACTGGCAATGGGTGGAGCCGACGACAGTGCGTCTTCCAACACCTTTCGAGAGTCCTTGCCGCCCTCGACATGCGGGAAGTCGGTCGCGTAGCAGTACATCGGCCACACATTGGAATGCTGTTCGTAATAACGCGCCAGCGGCTCGAAGTAGAACGGGGTGACACGCACGTTTCGGGCCAGATACTCCGACGGCCGCAGGGATAAGGTGTCCTTCAGCCGAGAGCGGAACATCGTGGAGGCCCAGACATCCAGTCGGTCGGCCAGTGGTCCGGCCCAGCCCGCGGCCAGCTCGATGGCACCGAACCGCAGCCCCGGGTGCCGTTCGAAGACGCCACCCAGCACCATCGTGGACACCATGTTCTCCGCGCAATAGTGGATGTTGGTCGCACGGTACGGCTCGATCGGAAGCTCGATACTGGACTTGTCGGAGGGATGAAAGATCTCGACACCCTGCGACCAGGCCGTAGAACTGATGAACCCACTGTCGGTGCCCAGGTGGATGGTGACCGGGATATCCGCCTCGGCGGCGAGACGCCAGAACGGGTCAAGCTGCGGATGGGCCGGTGAGGCACCCGCGGGTGGCACATTGGCGGGGATCATCAGGGCCCGCATACCACGATCGATGGCACGCTGAGCTTGAGCGACGATCGACTCGGCCGGCTCGTCGGTCATCACGATGCCCACCGGTCGTACCCGACTCGACGTCGATCGGGTGATTTCGGCCGCCCAGTCGTTGTGGGCCTCCACCGCCCGCCGGCCGATATCGCGTCCGTCGAACTTCTGCGCGTCAAACCCGAGCCAGGCATGCGCATTCGGATCGTTGATCAGGATCAGGGCGAAGAGGCCGAAGGTGGGAAAAACCAGTTGGCGCGATATCTGCATCTCGTCGAGCACCGCGGGGCGACGACGCAGATCGATCGCCGACGGAGCAGTAGCACCTTTGAGCTGCCAAACCGTCTCCTGATTGATCGGCGTGGTATCCGCCTGCAGTCCAGGCACAGACAGCGAATTGGCCCGAGTCCTTGTCAGGATATCGAATCCGACTTCGTTGATGCGGCGGGCGATCTCGTCGCCGAACACCTCACCCCAAAGCTCCAGCGGCGCCATTTCATGGCTATCGACGTCGAGAACCGTTGACACGTCTTCCTCCTTGGGATGTACCGTTCTTCACCGTGATGCTGCGCCAGTCACCGGTGGTGCACAAGTCGCTGGTAATGCTGGTATCACCTCAACCCCCGTAGCAACCAATGACTTTCGCGCTGAGTCGATCTCACCCATGAACATATGATTCGATGACCAGAATGTCGCAAGAGATATCCGGCCACACGGCCCTCGCCCAAGCATTCGTCGATCAGAACGTCAGCACCGTCTTCGGAGTCATCGGCGAAGGCAACATCGAGGTGCTGGCCGAGCTGCGTGACACCCACGGTGTGCGCTATGTGAAGGCTGCCCGCGAAGACGGTGCAGTACTGATGGCAGGCGGTTACGCCGCCGTCACCGGCGAGGTCGGAGTGGCGTCGGTGACGCACGGTCCGGGTCTGACCAACACGATAACCGCACTGACGCACCTGACTCGTCGCCGAACGCCGATCGTGCTCTTTGCCGGCGACACCGACCCACACTTTCCGCACGGCCGCCAGCGAATCGACCAGGCAGCCCTCATCGCACCAACCGGTGCCGGCTTCCACCAGGTGCACTCGCCGGATTCGATCGCCGATGACGTGTCATGCGCTATCGGCCGTGCCCGATCCGAGCGCCGGCCCATAGTGCTCAATGTGGCTGTCAACATTCAACGCTGCCGCACCACATACTCACCGGCGAAGTCGCGTATAGCGGCGCCGCAGGCCATCGGACCCGATCCCGCAGCCTTGGATCTGGCTGCCGGAGCGATTGCAGCCGCCCGCAGACCCGTCATCCTCGCCGGACGGGGTGCAGTTCTTTCCGACGCACGGACCCCGCTCTCGGTACTGGCAGCGCGGATAGGTGCCCCCGTCGCCACCACGCTGTGCGCCAAGGATTTCTTCCGTGGTGAGCCTTACGATCTGGGGATCTGCGGAACACTGTCGCACTCGACAGCCACCGAGACGATTCTGGCGGCAGATTGTGTGATCGCCTTCGGCGCGAGCCTGAATCCAGACACCACCGCCGAAGGCTCACTGCTCGAGAACAAGCGTGTGGTCCACATCGACGTAGAGTCCGCACAGCTCGGTCGCCATATTCAGGTGTCGGCCGCCGTGCACGCCGATGCTGCGCTTACCGCCAGCACCCTGGTGGACTGGTTTGACGAAGTCAATCTGCCCCGATCCGGGACGCTGTGCACGCCGGCGCTGGCCGACCGTCTTGCTCAATTCGACCCGCGCTCGGAATTCACTCTGCAGCAACGTGATCTGGTGGACAATCGGGAACTCACCCTGATCCTGGAACGGGAGTTCCCACGCGAACGGACGTATGTCTGTGATTCCGGCCTGTTCGTGGTGCCTGGATGGGCATGGCTTCGGGTCCCCGAACCTTCCGCGTTCATCGAGACGGTGGCTTTCGGCTCCATCGGACTCGGGCTGGCGACGGCACTCGGGGCCGCCGTGGGCCGGCCCGATCGACCGACCCTGGTGACCGTCGGTGACGGTGGCCTGAGTATGGGGCTGCAGGAGCTGCTCACCGCGGTGCGGTACGGGTTGGATGTGGTCGTGGTGGTGTTCAATGACGGTGCCTACGGCGCCGAACTTGCCATCACCGACCGCATCGGTAAGGGCCACGAGCTACCTCTGCTCGGCGATGTCAACTTCGCCGCCACCGCCGAGGCAATGGGCATGTCGGCGCTGCGCATCGACACACCCGATCAACTACCGCTGATCGCCGAGGCACTGAGCCGCCGGACCGGCCCGCTGCTCATCGATGTCAGGACCGATTCCCGCACGCCCGTAGCGCATTAACGATCACACCGCCGACTCTGACCATAAACCCTCACGCCCCGCCCGGAATCGGGCGGGGCGTCGGGGTTTACCGGCGGTCCCAGGTGACATCGGCGTGTTCCCGGTCCCAGGTTGCCGCGGTGGCACCTTCCTCGCGCAGTTGGTACTTGTGCACACGACCCACTGCACTCACCGGCAACGCCGCCCGGAACTCGATATAACGCGGCAAGGCGAAGTACGGCATCCGATCCTTGAGCCATTCGAACAGCTGCACCTCTAAGAGATGTGTGTCGGGCTTCAGTACCGCAGTGATCTTGAGGTCATCCTCGGTGACATCCGATTTCACCGCGTGCACCGCCACCTCGGCTACCGACTCGTGACCGAGAACAACCAGCTCGACTTCCTGGCTGGAGATGTTCTCACCACGGCGCCGCAGATAATCCTTCTTGCGGTCCTCGAAGTAGAAGAAACCCTCCTCATCGAAGCGGCCGAGATCACCCGTGTGGAACCAGAGATTTCCCATCGCCGATGCGAAGGCGTCCGGCCGGTGCCAGTATCCATCGAACATGACGCCGGGGCGCTTGGGTCGGCAGACGATCTCACCGACTGCACCCGGTTCGACCTCGCGGTCGGCGTCGTCGAAGATTCGGACGTCGAAGCTCTCCACGTTCGCCTTGCCTGAACTCCCCGGTGGGGTGGGAGTACCTGCTGCCAACGTGGTCAACGGGAAGCCCTCGGTGAGCCCGTACGAATTGCCGCCGACGACCTGCACGCCGAAGCGGGAGCGCCAAATGTCCTGTAGGGCGGCCGGGAACGGGGCGCCATGCACGACGCGAATCTGGCCATGGCACTGCACCATCTCGGGGGTGTCGTCCATTCGGGCAATCAGCGAACCCATCGAACCGAGCAGATTGACCACCGGAGCCTTGCAACGTTGCATCTCCGGCCAGAAGCCGGACACCGAGAACCTGGCGGCAATCGACGCGGAACTGCGCAGCAGCATGGTTCCGACAATCGTTCCGCTGACCAGGTTGAAATGATAGATCGGTAGTGGGCTCCAGTTCATCTCACCTTCAACGCGACCGCACTGTTCGATGAAACCGCGGGCCGAGCTGAGGACGTAACCGTTGGAGATGACGCAGCCCTTCGAGGGCCCGGTTGTGCCGCCGGTATAGATGATGAGCGCAGTGTCGCGAGTGGTTCTCGCGACGTGAGCCGACTCGTCTGGTTCAAGTTGGTAATCGGCCAACGGTCGTACCGAGACGGCGCCGATCGTGTCGGATTCCGAGCCCCCGCGCACCAGGATGAGTTCGAGTTGCGGCAGATTATGGATCTCAGCCCGGAATCGGTCGAGGAAGTCCTGCTCACACACCACGATTCGGGCACCGGAATCCGCTACCACATGAGCCAGGAAGCTGCCCTTGAGCGCGGTATTGACCGGAACCCAGATCCCGCCTCGCAGGTTCGTGGCGAACCACAGGGCCGCCGCCTCGACGTTGTTGTCGAGCATCGTCGCCACCGTCTGGTCGGCCATCAACCCGGCCTTACCCAACCCGGAGGCCAGCCCCGCCGCGCGGTCGAAGATTTGGCGGTAGGTGTACTGCTGCCCACTGAAGTCCAGGAACAGCTGGTCCCCCACCTCTTCGACCCGCTGCCGCAGGAGCCCGACGACACTCGGCTCATCACGAGGCCCGTACCAGACGTCAGTCATCTTTTTGTGTGCCAGCCCTTCTCGGATGCCGCGACGACCAGTTCGGTGGCCGGCGTTCGGCGTATGCAGCGAAGCCTTCGTTGGCTTCCGGAGTCCTGATCGAATCCCCCACGCTGCGATCATCGATCGTCGAAATATGTTTGTGTACGGCCGCTTTCCAGGCAGCTCGGGCTGCGGGAGCGGCCTCGAGAAGCTCAGCGACGACGCGTTCAGCTGCGTCCGCCAGCTCATCATGCGCTACCACTCTGCTGATCAGGCCGATCTCGAGCGCCTCGGCAGCCGAGATGGACCGGGAGGTCAAGGCGAGATCTTTCGCCCATGCCAGGCCCACGACCGCGGGTAGTATCGCCGAGCTCCACGGGGCGGCGACACCCAGTCGCAGTTCCGGCAGGCGAAACCTGGCTCGGTCGCTGGCGATCGCGACGTCGGCAAGCACGGCGAACCACACGCCGCTGGCCTGGCAGTGTCCGTTGATCGCGGCGACCACGGGCAGTCCCGTTCGGTGCAGGTTCGCGAAGGGCAGCTCGACATCCTCGGCCTGATCCGAGTCCTCGGTATGAGTGGCCGGATCACCACCGGCGATGAAAACGTCACCGGCTCCGGTCACCACAAGGGCATCGAGTCCGGCATCCGCTTCGACGGCGTCGATGAGTTTGCCGAGTTCGGTGTACATCTCATCCGACATCGTCTTGGGCCGGTCCGGATTGTCCACCGTGCACCACGCCGTGCGACGCCGGCGCTCGACTCGCAGACCGGTGCTACCCAGCTCCATCAGACACCCAGCATTCGTCTACCGATGATGTCCTTCATGATCTCGTTGGTACCGCCGTAGATCGCCATCGCACGGCCGTCACGCCAGGCTCGGCCCACTGCACATTCCTCCATATAGCCGTATGCGCCGTGCAACTGGACGCAGGCCTGCAGTACTCGATTATTGAGATCCGTACACCACCATTTCGCCTGGGCCGCTTCCTCACCGGTGAGTTCGTCGGCGTGGTGTGCGGTCAGTTGGGCGTCTACGAAGGCCTGTGCCACGTCGATCTCGGTGCGCATCGTCGCGAGTTGGAAACGTGAGTTCTGAAATGAACCGATCGGCTGCCCGAATGCGTGTCGCTCCTTGCAATAGTTCAATGTCTCATCGAACGCAGCTCGCGCATGAGCCAATGCCATCACAGCGATCGACAACCTCTCCTGCGGAAGCATGTTCATCAACTGATAGAACCCGCGGTCCTGTTCACCGAGCAGGTTCTCCACCGGCAGGACGACATTGTCGAAGAACAGCTCTGCGGTATCCGCCGCGTGTTGACCGACTTTCGCCAGGTTTCGTCCACGGCTGAACCCTGGACGGTCTGCTTCGACGACCAACAGGCTCAGATTTCGCTGTGCGGGCCCGTCGGATCCGGTTCGGCACACCACGATGACAAGGTCGGCATTGATACCGTTGGAGATGAACACCTTGCTGCCGTTGAGCACGTAGGACTGCCCGTCGCGGACCGCTGTGCTGGAGATCGCAGCGAGGTCTGAACCGGTGTTGGGTTCGGTCATCGCGATGGCACCGACGAGTTCACCGGAGGCCAGTCCGGGCAGCCAACGCTGCTGTTGCTCGGCAGTGCCGTACTTGACGAAGTAGGGAATCACCACATCGGCATGGTTGGAGATCCCGAGGCCGGCATTCATCACACCGGCACGACAGACCTCCTCGAGAAAGATGGCGTTGAACCGGAAATCCCGGATACCACCTCCCCCGAACTGCTCTGGCACGGCGACGCCCAGCATCCCGGCCGCGCCGGCTTTTTCGAAGACCGTTTTGTCGACTATTCCGCGGCGCTCCCACTCCTCGAAATCCTTGGTGAGCTCCCTGCCGACGAAGGTTCTTGCCGCATCGCGGAACATCTCGTGCTCGTCGTCGAAGATCGTTCGCTTCAAATCGGATAACTCCTATTCACTGGTAATCATGTCGACCAAATTCGGCAGTGCCTCGGCGATCGCATCGACGTCGAGGTTGTGGATCGATGAACGCCGCTCCCCTATCTGCCACGGCGCGAGCAAGAGTGAGTCGACTCCGAGTTCACGCAACGCCCGCACCGACGACGGCGTGACGGCGCCGCGAAGTCCCGTTCGTGTCACGAACGGTCGGTGTGCTGTGTTCAGCGCTTTCCGGGCGGCGTCCAGACGAGCCAGCATGGTCGTCACGTCTTCGATCGAATGATTCGCGCCTACCCAACCGTCGGCGACAGCGGCGCAGCGTCTGGCTGCAACCCGGGATGTGCCGCCGACCAGGATCGGTATCGGCTGCGGTGGAGTGGGATTGACGGCAACAGCTTCAAATCGGAAGTGGCGTCCCTGGTGGGCGACCGGCTTCCCGGTCCACAATTTGGGTATCACTTCCAGCATCTCGTCCAGCACCGCGCCGCGAGAAGTGAACCAGCTGTTTCCCAAGGCTTCGTACTCCTCGCGAAGCCAGCCCACTCCGACGCCGAGCTCGAAGCGACCTGCCGACATTGCCGCCGCAGTCGCCGTCTCCTTCGCGAGCATCACCGGATGACGCAGTGGCGCGAGAAGTACCGCGGTCATGAACCGGATCCTCGGCATCTGCGCCGCCAAGTGCGCAATCGCGACGATTGGGTCCGGCAACAGGGTGTCGGTCGGCAGACTGGCGGGCCGTCCGCCGCCGTAGGGGTACGGTGACGAGAATTCGGCGGGCACCGCTGGGTGCTCGGAGAGGGCGACTCCGGTCACCCCGGCCTGTTCGGCGGCTCGGGTTAGCGCGACCAGGCCCTCCGCAGGCAGGAAGGGTAGCGAAAGCCACACATCCAGCCTGCGGGGACGTCCTGTCGTCACTGCCGAATCGCGGGTGGTTCAGGAAGTGCGAAGTTGAACACTCGCGAAGCGTTGGTCTGCATGACCTTTCGCTTCACCTCATCGGACAACCCGGCCAACTCCTTATGGGCCACCTCGATGCAGTTGGGCCACGTCGAGTCGGTGTGCGGGTAGTCGGTCTCGATCATGACGTTGTCGACACCGATCTTCTCGATCGATGCCACTCCGAAGGGGTCCTCGATGAAGCACCCGAAAACGTGCTTACGGAACAACTCCGAGGGCATCACCGACAGATCCAGCCCGCCGATATTGCTCTCGTCACCACCCCAGCCCTTGAGGTAGTCATCGGCACTGAAACCATCCTTGCCCGCCCAGCCACGCTGGACCTCGACGACGTGGTCACAACGCTCGACAACGTAGGGGATCCAGCCGATGCCACCCTCGGACAAGCACAGTTTCAGATTCTCGTATTTCGGCAACCAGGGGCTGAACAACCAATCGATGCACGCCGCGGCTGTACTCGCCACCGGGGACAGCGCGATGACACCCAGCATCGGCATGTCCGGTGATGTCGAGGGCAACTGTGACGACGAGCCGAGATGCATGCAGATCGGCATCTCGGTGTCGTTGGCTGCCGCGATCACCGGCTCCCAGTACCCGCTGCGGTCGTGAATGGACGGCAACCCCAACTGATAAGTGTTCTCACTGAACGCGATCGCCTTGGCTCCCATGGCGGCCGTGCGTTCGATCTCCCGAGCGGCCAGTGCGGGGTCCCACAGCGGCAGGATCACCATCGGGATCAGCCGATCCGGAGCTGCACCACACCACTCCTCGATCATCCAGTCGTTGTATGCCTGTACACACAGCAGGCCGAGTTCACGGTCCTCTGCTTCGGTGAACTCCTGACCGCAGAAGCGCGGAAACGACGGGAACGACAACGAAGCGAGCACACCTGCGCGGTTCATGTCCTCAATCCGCGCGTTCGGCTCGTAACATCCTGGCCGCATGTCGGCATAGGTGATGGGCAGCGGGCTGAAATCCTCACGCTTCTTGCCTGCGGCCGCCGCCAACCCGGTTGTGGGCTTTCGCTTGCCTTCGAAGACCCACGCTTCACCGTCGGCATCACTGACGATGTGTGGGCCGGCCTCCTTGAATTTGGCTGGAAGCCGCTCCTGCCACACGTGCGGCGGTTCCAGGACATGGTCGTCGACGGAGACCAGCCAGTCCAATGAAATGTCCGTCATTATTTCTCCTTCGATCGTGAGCCGCCGTCACGATGACGCGGCGGCGGCCTTTGACTTACCGATGTTTCGGTCGGTCGTGTAGTTGTCCAGTTGTTCGCGGAAGGTCGGCAGCGCGAAGGTTTCGCTCTCCGCCGAGAACGCGAAGTCGATCACGTTGCCGATGGCCGCGCTCATGTGCATGTTGAGGGCGCGCTTGGTGTCTCGTAATGCTTGTTTCGGCTGTTGCGCCAGACGGCGGGCCAGCGCATGCGCGCTCGGCAACACCATGTCGGGCGCAACGACGTGATTGACCATGCCGAGACGTTCGGCCGTCGCCGCATCGATGCGGTCACCGGTCAGCAGATACTCCTTGGCCCGCAACATGCTCATCACCAACGGCCATGCCAACACACCGCCGTCAGCCGCCACGATGCCGAGCGTCACGTGCGGGTCCGCCAGGAAGGCCCGCTCACTCATGAACACCACGTCCGACATGACGGCGAGACTGCAGCCGAGACCGACTGCCGGTCCGTTCACGGCTGCGATCACCGGTTTCGGGAACGCGAGCAGTTCGGTGACGATCCGCCGAGCCTCGGCCATGTTCCGATAACGGAAATCCGGATCCGTTGACATTCGACCGAGGAAGTCCATGTCGCCGCCGGCCGAGAAAGCCTTACCCGCGCCGGTCAGGACGACCGCCCCCACCTCGTCGTCATCACGAAGTTCGGCCCAGACATCGGCCAGCGCCGAGTGCAAATCCTGGTTCACCGCGTTCATCCAGTCCGGCCGGTTCAGGGTCACCGTCCGGACACTGCCGCTACCCTCCACCAGGAGGACACCGGAACCGCGATCGTTGTCGTGCATATCTACCTCCGTCAGTCCCGTCCAGTATCTGCATCGGACGCGGTTGCGGACCAGATTGCGACCATGCCATCAGTGGCACTGCCACGCTGAGGTCTCGACAGCCTGCGGCCTAGCAGTCTCGGCACCACACTGTCCGATGGCTCCCCACGTAGCATCATTTGACGAACCCGTGGCGCGCGTTCAGATATTCAGCGCTACAACATCATTGACTACGGCATCGCCGGCCGTCGGATGCCGGCGGCGTTTTGTGCGCGATGAGCCGTATCCGAGCCTGGAGGGCACATGCACGAGGCCGTTATCGTCGAGGCAGTACGAACACCGATCGGCAGACGAAACGGATCGCTGGCCGATGTTCACCCGGCAGACTTGTCGGCACATGTGCTGCGTGCGCTACAGCACCGCACCGGCATCGACCCGGCCGTGATCGACGATGTGATCTGGGGTTGTGTCAACCAGGTCGGTGACCAGGCAGCTCAGATCGGCCGCTATGCGGTGCTGGCGGCAGGGTGGCCGGAGAGCGTCGCGGCGGTAACGGTCAACCGGGCTTGTGGATCCAGTCAGTCGACTTTCGATTTCGCTGCCGGACTTGTGCGTTCAGGGCATTACGACGTCGTGGTCGCCGGCGGCGTGGAGTCGATGAGCCGGGTTCCGCTCGGTTCCGGCCGGGAGCTCGGCCGGCCGTTCGGACCACTGGTCAGGGATCGCTATCGGTCGGAACTGGAAGCGGGTGACTTCCCCGGTCACGACTTCAACCAGGGTGTGGGCGCCGAGTTGATCGCGCAGCGGTGGGCACTCAGCCGGCGCCGCCTCGACGAGTTCTCCGCGCGATCTCACGCTTTGGCCGCGAGGGCAATCGACTCGGGAGCCCTGGACCGACAGTTGGCGCCTCTGCCCGAGAAGCCAGAATTCCTGTCCGACGAGGGATTGCGCCGGAACACCACCGCAGATACCTTGGCCGCACTGAAACCGTCGTTCCAAGATGACGGAGTCATCCACGCAGGTAATGCTTCCCAGATCTCCGACGGCGCATCGGCGACTCTCATATGTACCGAGGAGAAAGCCCGAGAGCTCGGGCTCACCCCCATTGCGCGCTACCATGCCGGTGTCGTGGCAGGTTCGGATCCCGTGCAGATGCTCACCGGACCGATCCCCGCTACCGAAAAGCTCTTACGCAAGACGGGATTGACGATCCCTGACATTGGTGTCTTCGAAGTGAACGAGGCATTCGCCTGCGTGCCGCTGGCCTGGCAAGACCATTTCGACGTACCCGATGACGTGCTGAACCCCCTCGGTGGTGCGATTGCGGTGGGCCATCCACTCGGGGCTTCCGGCACAATTCTGATGACCAGAATGCTTCACCACATGCGGGACAAAGGCATTCGATACGGACTTCAGACCATGTGTGAGGGCGGCGGCACCGCCAATGCCACCGTGGTCGAACTGTTGTGAGGGTCGCCGGTTCGGCACGTCCTGCGGCTGTGTGGTGGTAGCGATACCCTCATCGGCGCAGGTCTCGCTGAGCGAGCGCGCATTCGGCACGATGACACATATGAAGATCTCGGTGAACTATGACCTGTGTGAATCAAACGCGCTGTGCTGCTTCGCCGCACCGGATGTCTTCGAGGTGCGCGAAGACGAGCTTCTCTACGTCATCGATGAGAATCCATCGGAGGCAAAGCGCACGGAGGTATACGAAGCCGTCAATGCGTGCCCGAAGCGGGCCATCACCATCGACGACTGATCGTCGATGGTGATCGCCGAAGGTCAGGTATAGGCCCTGATGAAGGCGTCGACACCGTCGACGAGAATCGAATCCAGGACATCATCGGCCGACACGGTCGAGTCATCGATGGTGTCCTGCGCCAGCAAGATCGTCAGCGCAATGAAGTGTTCCGCGGCCCGGGACGGGTTTGCTGTGCGGACCGTGCCCTCTTCGACAAACTGCACCATCCGCTCGATGAACAGTTCCATCGGTTTACTCCGCGTTGACTTCGGAGTCTGGGCGCTGCCGGTAGCCGAATTCATCAGGTGGCGGTACTTGATGTAGTCGGTGGACGGCAGCGCCTCGGCAGCGACCCGACGCACGAACGCCAACAGACCAGTGCGCGGTTCACAACCCGGCGGCAGCTCGTCGGCGAGGGCGGCTGCGACGGTCACCAGCACCCCTTCCGCCAGCCGCTCCACCACCGTGGTGTGGATGTTCTCCTTATCGCCGAAGTGGTCGTACACAGTCCGCTTGGATACGTCGGCGCGCGCCGCAATCGCATCAACGCTGGTCATGCCGAATCCCGCGGCCAGAAACAGCTCCTGGGCGGCGTTCAGAATCGCGAGACGCTTCTTCTCTGAGCGCCCGCGTCGGCTCGGTGCGGGAGTCGGGGTGGACATAACCTGCATCATCTCCAAAGTGTGACGAATATCAAACTAAACTAGTCGGTGTAGTGTAGTCTTCCTGATGTGAACAATGGTGTTCCAGTTCGAGCCCCCAAGCGGATGGACGCGACAGAACGTTCGAAGCCCCCTGCTCATCCCCTGCCGACGGCCGATCTTGGAAGCCGACGACACCGCTCCGACACGGCCACCAGTTCGCGAACCGTATCACCGCCCATTTCCCCCAAGGCGGATCCAGCGCTGCGACGAGGAGTTTGCTCCATGGACGACTACACCCTGACCCTGCCCGGACACGCACCGGCCTTGTGTACCGATCCCGGATCATTCGAATCCTCCGCAGTAAGTGGCCGCAAGCGGACCGCCGAAGATCAGGCCCGCCGCAACGCGCTTGCAGCGTTCCTGCGTGTACGTCGAGAGTCGTTGCAGCCCGAGGACATCGGGATCCCGCGTCGGGGCCGCCGGCGAGTCAAAGGTTTGCGTCGTCACGAGGTGGCCGACACCGCCGCGGTAAGCGTCACCTGGTACACCTGGCTGGAGCAGGGGCGCGACATCCACACCACGCCGCAGGTGATCGAAGCCCTCGCCCGCGCTTTGCAACTCGACGACAGTGGGCACAGTTATCTACGGCGTCTGGCCGGAGTGACGCCACGCAACACCTACACCGATCAGCGGCGCATCGGTGCAAGCATGGTGGCGCTCGTCGACAATCTGTTGCCAAATGCCGCGCACCTCATGCTGCCCGCCTCCGACCTGGTGACGTGGAACCGCTCCTATGCGCAGCTGTTTGTCGACCCCGCCACATTGTCTCCGGAGAACCGCAATGGGTTGTGGATCCAGGTGATGTGCCCGGAGCTGCGGGACTGCCTCGTCGACTGGGAACTGGAGACCCGGCGTGCCGTCGGCCGCTTCCGCGCCGAGGCGGCGAAATACCCCGGCGATCCCCATTTCGCCAGAGTCGTCGACACGCTCGCCGCCGAAAGCAGTTTCTTTCAAGACATCTGGGATCGTCACGAAGTCCAAGGCGTAGCCGATCATGTGGAGACCATCGACCATCCCCTGGTCGGCCAGGTCCGTGCCCGACTCATGCAGTTGCGACCGCTAGAGCATCCCAACATGCTGTTGATGGTCCACATGCTCGCCGACGACGAGTCGCGGGATCGCATGGCGAGCCTGCTGGCCGGCTGATAACGGCAACTCACTGCCGACGCCATCGTAGGACTGCCACCCGCCACCCCTGGGTGTCGATCTCGACGTCGTCGAATCCCACATCGACCGACTGACCGATGCGCAGATCGTGACCATCGGTCGGCCCGTCGATGTATCCAGGCATTAACAGGTCGTCCTGTTCTTCCAGCCGCACGAGAACCACGACCGATGTCCCCGGGTCGGCTCCAGTTGTCCGATGACCGACCGTCCACGAAGCGATGGTGCCGCGCCCACTTGCCGGAACCCAATTCCACTGCAACGAACCACATCGGCCACATATGGCTCGCGCCGGCCAGCGCAGTCGCCCGCAGTCCGCACAGTCCTGTATCAGCAGCTCCTCGCGTTCCATCGCGTCCCACCATGCTTGGGAGTCCTCGTCGGCCAGAGGATGATTTGTCATGATGTCTGATCCTCACGCTTGAGAATGACAGCGCCGGTGATACCGCTGTTGATCCCCGGTTGGGCGGTCGACAAGGCCACTTCGGCGCCCTCGACTTGGCGTTCGCCACACTCGTGCCGGAGCTGTCGCACCGCCTCGACCACGTGGTTGAGGCCGTGCACGTACGCCTCCGACAAATGACCGCCATGAGTGTTGACCGGCAGTCGGCCTCCGATACGCGTTTCACCGGCCGCGATCATCGCCGCCGCCCCGCCCGGCTCACAGAATCCGTATGCCTCCAGCTGTAGCGGTACCAGCGAAGTAAAAGCATCGTAGAACTCGGCCACATCGATATCGGCGGGGCCGACTCCGGCTGCCTCGTAGAGTCGCGGAGCCATCTGCGCCGCGCCCGTGACGGTCAGGTCTGAGCGATGATTGGAGGCCAACTGACTACCGCCGCCCGAAGCGGTGGCACAGACCCGCACCGGCGTGCGACGGGTGTTGCGACCGTCCACGGCAGAAGTGACGACCAAAGCGACGGCGGCATCGGATTCGATACAGCAGTCGAACAATCGCAGTGGCTCGTAGATCCACCGGGAAGCCAGATAGTCGTCCATCGTCATCGGCTGTCGCATCATCGCTCTGGGATTGTGGATCGCATTGTCGCGCTGAATGATCGCCACCCTGCCGAGGTCTTCCTCGCCGATTCCGTACTTGTGCATATAGGCGCGGGTGAACATCGCGAACTGGGCAGGCGCGGAGATATGCCGGTAAGGAAGGAAGTATTGCGCGTCCGAGGAAAGCCCCTTCATGGCTGCTGCCCCTGACATGCGCGGACCCGAACGTGCGTTCAAGGCTCGCCACACGACAACACAGCGCGCCTGCCCGGTTGCCACCGCCGTGACCGCCGCCGCCAGCGGAGCGATGCAGGAACTTCCCCCGCCGAACACATCTCGGATGAACTTCACGTCGGCAACGCCCAGCACCTGGGCGACCAGCGCCGGATCGGCAGAGTCGGCAATTCGGTGACAAGCGACTCCGTCTACGTCGCGCACCGTCAGTCCGGCATCGGCCAGCGCCGCGCTGATGGCTTGGACCGCAAGTGTCAGCGTTGATACGCCCGATCGTTTGGAGTAATCGGTGCACCCGACACCGACGATCGTCGCGGCGTCCCGCAGCGGGTTGTCCACGTGGTGAATCTATCGGACACAGTGGCCCCTGGAGCTGGTACACCATGCACTATTACCAACCCCCATACGCTGCAGGTGATGCCGTCACATGCCTACCCAACCATGGTGGCATCGCAACTATTTTCGTCGCCAGCGAGCACAGTTAGCCTGCTGTTTGGGGCGAAGCCCGCTCTCGAATGTGGCCGACCCGAAGCATACTCACAGCGAAAGAGACATCATGACGACGCAGAACGTCCGACCCGAAGCACGTGGTCCATTGTTGGGACTCAAGGTGCTTGATGTGGGCCAGCTGGTGGCCGGCCCGATGATCGGTACGTATCTCGCCGACTGGGGTGCCGACGTCATCAAAATCGAACAACCGCGCATAGGTGACCCGATCCGCAAGCTCGGGTCACACTCCGGCGCGCCGCTGTGGTGGAAGATCAACGGCCGGGGTAAGCGTTCGATCGCACTGGATCTGCACGAAGAGTCCGATCGTGCCGTTCTCATGAAGCTGGTGAAATCGGCCGATATCTTCATCGAGAACTTCACACCCGGAACAATGGAGCGGTGGGGTTTGGACTACCCGGTGCTGCGATCTGTCAACCCGGCGCTGATCATGCTGCGTGTCAGCGGCTTCGGACAATCTGGACCCAACAAGTCGAATCGGGCTTTCGGTCGCATCGCGCAGTCGTTCAGCGGATTCTCCTCCGTTAACGGATTTGCGGACCGTCCGCCCATCCACCCCGGCATTCCGGTAGGTGACTACTTCGGCGCACTCACCGGCGCTGCGGCTGTACTCGCGGCATGTTTCGAGCGCCAGAAATCCGGCGAAGGACAGGAAATCGACCTGGCGCTCTACGAAGCGTGCTTCCGGCTGATGGAACTGATGACCGCAACGTTCGACCAAGAGGGCCGGGTGATAGGTCGTGAGGGCACCTCGAACACCTATGTGGCGCCGGTCGGTACGTGGAAAACAGCTGATGGAAAATGGTTTTCGTTGACAGCCAGCACCCAGCCGGTTGCCGAGCGACTTCTCCAGACCGTGGGCGGCGCTGACCTTGCAGCCGACGAGCGGTTCGCAACGAACGCGTTGCGCGTAGCCAACCGGATCGAACTCGACGAGATCCTCGCCGGCTGGGTGAACTCGCACAGCACGGCCGAGTTGACCAAGATCTGCGATGACGGAGACGTGGCCTATTGCATCGAATACGACGCGGCCGACATCTTCAGCGATCCTCACTACCGGGCCAGGGGCAGCATCGAAACCGTCGAGGATCCGTTGTTCGGCCCGATGCGGATGCCGGCAGTGGTCCCCCGGTTCGGGCGTACGCCCGGATCCATTCGTTGGACCGGTGAGGAACTCGACGCCAGCCGTGACGATGTGCTCAACGATCCGTCCTGGACGGGCGAGGCCCACTGACTGCTCCCGGACGAGATCGATCCGCGGTTTCGCTGCTGCCGGTTCACGGCGAGTGAACGATCCTCGTATCGATTTCGTCCGGGACCTTGTCGGGGTCGGTTCTCGCCCAGTCTGGCTAACGACCGACGTATTTGCCGTCACGCCGTTCGGTCATCGCCGAGAGTGCCTCGCCGACATCGTCTGTCGTCGCCAGCACCGCGACGTGTGACGACACCAGGTCGAGGGCCGGCCGTAGCTCCAGACTTGCCGATTGCCTTGTGACACGCCGAATCATCCGGACACTGGCCGGCGGGTTGGCGGCGATGGAACGCGCGAGTGTCAACACTGTCTCCGCCAGCTCGTGCGGCGCCACCACCTGGTTGACCAGACCGATTCGCAATGCTTCAGCGGCGTCCACCGGTTCACCGGTGAGCAGTAACTCAAGCGCCTTCGCGAGACCGACAAGCCGGGGCAGAAAGTACGCGCCCCCGCCGCCGGGCGCCAACCCGAGTTTGACGTAGCCCTCGGAGACCCGTGCGGTACTGGACATCACCCGCATGTCACACATCAGCGCCATGTCCAGGCCCGCGCCCACCGCGACCCCGTTGATGGCGGCGATGATCGGTTTGTCGAGATCCTCGACCGCCAGAGCTATGCGCTGAATACCCGCGTGTAGGTCCGTCTTTCGCTCAAGTGGCGTGTGGCCTTCGGTGAGCCAGGACAGGTCGATGCCGGCGCAAAATGCCCGGTCACCAGCACCGGTCAGTATCACCACGCGCACGCCGTCGTCGGTGCGGCATGACCGCAGGATCTCTTCCCAATCGCGGATCATGCTCATGGTGAACGCATTCCGCGACTCGGGACGGTTGATGACAAGAGTGCCGATACCATCGGCAACCGTCCAGTCGAGTTGACCCATTCGATTCGTCTCCCCTGCTATGTTTGTGGCGCCGAGGCCTGTTGTGATCCTGTGACACAATCCCAGAAGTCGGGTTCACTCAGGATGGTTCGCCCGAGGCGTCGGGCATGCGTTGCGGTGCTGCCGAACTCGTCAATCCAGCTTCTCGCGCGCAATGTCGACAACCAGAGCGCGTGCTCGATGCTGGTGCCGATCGCGCCGTGCAGCTGGTGGGCGGCGGCGGTCACCGAGCCGACCACCGGCCCCAGGACTGTCTTCGCCACGGACACCGCATACTCGGTTCGGCGGTCGGCGAATCCGAAGTCAGCGGCGGCGGCCACGGCCAGAGTCACTGCGGCACGGGCACGTTCGATATCACCAGCCATGATCGCCAAGGTGTGTTGCACACTCTGCTGGCGGCTCAACGGACGGCCGAACTGTACCCGTTCCCGACAGTGCAGCACCGAGGACGCTGCCGCGGCATCGAGCGCGCCGATTAGCTGGACACAACGGGCCCATGCCCCTCGGCACTCGTACTCATCGGCGACCGCCGGGTCGACGGGCTGCAGAGTTCGCGCGTCGATCGCGAAGGACACCTCATCGCGAGGTTCGCCGGCCAGATTCATACCGTCTGTGACCACCGAGTCCGTGGCGCCGAGCAGTGCGACGTGCTGGGTCGGAGCCGGCGAACCGGCGCTTCTGATCTCGACCAACACCACCCGGGCAACGGCCGTTCGCGCCCACGGCATCGCACCGGCCGCCCCGGTGACGAGACCACCCAGAACCGTACCCGCCCCACGACCGGAGGTCAGCGGTCCGGAAGACGGTGCATCGATCCCGGCACGGTGCGCCAGCCAGGCGCCCAGCAGGTCCGTCTCGGCCACCGGAACGGCGGCGCTGTACCGAGCCAGCTCATAGAGCACCACCGCCAGGTCGGCGGGACCCGCCTCGTTCTCGGGGACGCTGGTCAGCCGGTCGAGTCCACTGCCGGTCAGGGCATCCCACAATTGACCGTCGAAGGTCTCCGGCCGTCGCCGACGGCCCAGCCGGGCGTCGAAGGCGCGCCGGCCAAGGTCACCCACGAGATCCCGGACAGCCTCGAATTCGCTCACCCCGGCGGCCGAACCGAACACACCGTTGGCCAGTACAGAGTCGATGGCCGTCATCGCAGTCCCATTCCCCGCGCCACAACTCCGCGCAGTACTTCGTTGGTGCCACCGCGTAGCGTGAACAGTGGCCGATGTAGCCATGCGGCATTCAACATCGATTGGATGGCGGGATCGGGATCGGCCGACGTCCTGTCCAACAGATCAGCCACGATATCGACGGATTCCTGTTCGAAACGTGTGCCGAGGTCCTTGACCAACGCCGCCTGGTTGGCGGCGGCTTGTCCGGCGACCAAAGCCCTGGCCACTGCCACCGAGAGTTGACGCAGGGAGGTGAGCCGAGCGGCCAGGTGACCGATATCGGCCGCCACCGAATCGTCTATGTCATTGGTGCGGGCCATTCGGGCCACCACTGCGGCGATCAGCGGCAGCGTGGTCAGTATTCGTTCGGGTCCGCTTCGTTCGAACGACAGTTCCGATGTGACCTGATGCCAGCCATCCCCGATCTCTCCCAACACATCAGCGTCTGGAACCTCAACCTCGTCGAACAACACCTCGTTGAAGTGATGTTCACCCGACATCAGTTCGATGGGATCGATCGTTACGCCCCGTGCATCACACGGAACCAGGAACTGGCTCAGTCCGGCGTGGCGGTGCTCCGGGTCAGGTGCACTGGTACGGGCGAGCACCACGACCTGATGGGCATGGTGGGCTCCGCTGGTCCAGACTTTGGAGCCGGACAGCACCCAACCGCCCGATGTTCTGGTGGCACGAGTCGATACCGCGGCGAGATCCGAACCAGCACCGTGCTCGCTCATGCCGATCGCGGAGTAGAAACGTCCCTGGGCGATGCGCGGCAGGATGCGACGGCGCTGTTCCTCGGATCCGTACACGAGTAACGCCGGCGCGACCTGACGGTCGGCAATCCAGTGCGCAGCAACCGGCGCACCATGTGCAAGCAGTTCCTCGGTCACGACGTAGCGGTGCAGATGACCGAGACCGGCCCCGCCATACTCTCGCGGTGTCGTGATGCCCAGGAAGCCGGCGGCCCCCAGGCGGATACTGAACTCCTCATCCCAACACGACAGCCACGAATCGACCTGCGGAGCCCAACCATGCGCATCCCGGTCGGCGCGTAGGAACTCGCGGATCGACGTCCGCAGCGCTGCGAGTTCGGGGTCGTTCGCACACAGATCGCTGAAATGTCCGCCCGCGGAGAGCATGGCATTCGTGCTCATGCGCGCACCGGCAACGGACCGGCCAATCCACGCGGCGCGGTCCCCCACAGCCACCGGACTGCCTGCTGTAGCTCATCGAACTCCAGACGTTCACCGTTACGTGCCACATAGTGTTGCGGCGCTTCGGCGTAGCCCGCGATGCGAATGAGCCGTCGACCGTCGATGCGCAGGATCTGTCCGGTGAGCCAGGATGCTTGCGGCGACTGCAGCCAGGCGACAACAGCCGAGATACAGGCCGGGTCGAGTTCCGGATCCGATGCCCGATCTTCACCGAAGAACCCTGCGCTCATTCGTGTCACGGCGAGAGGGGAGATCGCGTTGACGGTGACACCGTATCGCTGCATCTCCAGCGCGGTGACCGAGGTGAGCGCCGCAATACCTGCTTTGGCCGCACTGTAGGCGGCTTGACCGACATTGCCCCACAGTCCGGCGCCCGACACGGTGTTGACGATGTGAGCGTCCACCGCGCGACCGCTCTTGGCCATGGATCGCCAGTAGTCGCAGGCGTGCTTGGTGACCGCGAACGTACCTTTGAGATGCACATCGACCACCGAGTCCCAGGCCTGTTCGGTTGCACTGGTGATCAATTCGTCACGCAGAATGCCGGCGTTGTTCACCACGCCGGTGAGCGTGCCGAACACGGACACCGCGCGAGCGACCATATCGCGGGCGTCGTCCCAGACTGTGACCGAGCCGGTATGGGCGATCGCGGTTCCGCCGGCGCTGGTGATCTCAGCGACGACGGACTCCGCCGGCCCACCACCTCCACCGCTACCGTCGCGGTCCACCCCGGGATCGTTGACGACCACCGCTGCGCCGCGCGCCGCCAACTCCAGGCAGTGGGCGCGACCGATACCGCGTCCACCTCCGGTGACCAACACGACATGACCGTCGAGTGTTGACATAGCCGATCCCTTCTCGATCAGACGCCGAACAGTTCGGCAATCCGGCGGCGCCGCAGCGGCCAGTCGGCATCACGGAGGTCCGCGTAGCCGTTTTCGGTGACAATGAGGTCCACGTCACTCGCAGGTGTGGATGCGGGTCGGCTGAGTTGGTCCACCAACGGGCTGTGCCCGTTGACAACCGACGGTGTGGCGATGATCGACAGTCCGCGCGGGTGCATCCGGCCCGCGGCGCAGAAGTCCGGGTGTCCTCCGATGCCGCCGATGAGCTTGTCACCGCGCCCCTCGGCATTGATCTGTCCCACCGGGTCGATCTCCACAGCGGTATTGACGGCCATGAACGGGAGACCCCGCGACAGTCTGGTCAGATCATGGGTGTACTCCACCCCGTGCAGGATCGGCTGTCCGTCGGCCCAGTCGTAGAACTCGTCGGTCCCGGTCAGATAGGTGGCCGACGGTGTGCCACACAATAATCCGCGACGCTCCAGGTCGATGACCGCATCGGTGAGCAGGCCGGTGTCGACGATCAGTGGCACCTGCGCACGACGCAACAGGGCGGTGCCCAACGGGCCCGGTCCGTACTGGATCCGGGTACCGGCCGGGATGAACCGCAGGACCGAGTCTGCCAGCGCTTCGTGCAGCGGATCGGGTTCCCGGTGGTGTTGCGCAGGACCGCAGGCGCTACGCCCGATGATCACCACCTGATCGGGGCTCAGCGGGGGCTCCGCAGAAGCCTTCGGGGTGGCCTCGTCGACGACAGCCAGTACGGGTACGCCAGCCTCGATCAGTGCGCGCTGATAGGACACCTCACTACCGAAATGCAGTTCCCCTGCGTGTTCGACCACCCTGGTGATCAGCAGCTCCGGCTTGAGCCGTCCCGTGAGCAGGGCCGGCCAGGCCGAGAACCGGCCGGGCACAAAATGTGTCGCCTGGCTCTGCATCAGCCGACGTGCGCCGCCACCGGGCATCAACACGGTCACACGCGCAAAGGACTGCGCGTCCAGGCCGTCGGCGGGTTCGGGCAGCCACCCGACGACCAGCTTGACGTCCCCGACCTCGGATGCCGCGTTACTCAGCGCCTCGCACACCGATGTGCCGTCCACGAGCCGCCCGAGCACGCCCACCCCGTCGCCGAGGGCAACTGTCATCCCAGGTCGCAGATGTGCCCGGAAAGCCTCTAACGGCGACGGGCCGGTCAATGGGGTTCCTTGGGTAACCCCAGAACCCGCTCGGCGAGGATGTTGCGTTGGATCTCGCTGGTGCCACCGAGAATTGTCTGGGCCCGCCCGACCAGCATGTGCCGGACCAGGTCATCGAGTTCGGGATCCACACAGACGTCGGTGCCGAGGACGTCGGTCGCCAGGTCGGACAGATCTCGGTCAGTCTCGGAGGCAACAATTTTCAGGACGGAGAACTCCGGCGATGTCACATCCCCGCCTGTGACGGCGCGCTGCCAGGTGTACCGCAGCAACCACATCCGAGCCCACAGCCTCGTCATCGAGCGGCCCAGAACCTGGTCCAGGACCCCGCGGTCACGGGCGGCGGCGATCAGCTCCTCATGGCGGCGGAACATCGCCACCGCGTGGGTGCCGAGGGTCAGTCGCTCCCGGCCCAACATCGCCAGCGCCAGTTCCCACCCCTGCCCGGGACGGCCCACCAGTGACTGCTCCGGAAGCTCGACGGAATCGAGAAACACCTCGTTGAACTTCGATTCCCCGTCGATCTGTCGCAGCGGGCGCACCGTGATCCCGGGCGACCGCATCGGGACGATGAACATCGACAATCCGCGATGCTTGTTGTTCTCTGTGCGGGCCAACAGAATTCCGAAGTCTGCGGCGGCCGCCCCGGAGCTCCAAACCTTCTGACCGTCGATACGCCAGCCGGTGTCGGTGCGACGGGCACGGGTACGCAACGATGCCAGGTCGGAGCCCGCCTCGGGTTCGGAGAACAATTGGCACCATATGTGCTGCCCGGTGCGGATGGGTTCGAGGTAGTTTGCCTTCTGCTCGTCGGAGCCGAATCGAATCAACACCGGACCGACGAGGTCCGGTCCGAAGATACTGAATTGCCGGGGCACCTCGGCATTCGCACACTCCTCTGCGAACATCGCCTGGAACATGACGGTCGCATCGAGGCCACCGAACTCCGCCGGCCAGTGCAGACATGTATACCCATGTTGGGCAAGGTATGCGTGCCACTGCGTCCCGGGCGCGACATCGGCCTCGGTTGGCGTGGGCCCGTAGTTACGCAACCCCGGGGGCTTGGGTGCCGCCTCCAAGAATGCCCGCAGATCCGCACGATTGATCATCGGCGACGTCGCGTCGAGGTCTGCGGTCATGATGCCGCCGCCACACCGTCGGTGTCCGTATCACGCTGATAGCCACCGACCAGAGCCATGGATTCGGCCACTCGTTCCCAGTGCGTTGTCGGTAACCCGAACAGCACCTCGTCGGTTCGGGCCCGCTTCACGTACAGACCCGCGGCATGCTCCCAGGTGAAACCGATGCCACCGTGGATCTGCAAGTTGCTGTGTGCGGCGTTGCGCAGCGTCTCCGAGCAGACTGCTTTGGCCATGCTGACCAACCAGGGCGCCTCTGGGCTCGCAGCATCGACAGCCGCAACGGCAGCCATGGATGCCGACCGCGCCATCTCCAGTTCCACCAGCATGTCCGCGCAACGATGTTTGATGGCCTGGAAGGAACCGATCGGACGGTCGAACTGCTTGCGCACTCCGGAGTACTCGACCGACATCTCCAATACCCGTTCGGCGGCACCCACCTGTTCGGCGGTGAGCACCGCGATGGTGTGCATCAGACTCTCGTCGATTCGCTCCACAACCGATCCAGTGACTGGAAGATGTTCGGCGACTGCATCTTCCAGATCGACGACCGCCATTGGACGCGTCGCATCCAATACCGGTTGCGCAGTCACGGTGACGCCCTGTTGTTCACGTTCGACCAGATAGAGCTGCGGATGACCGTCAGACGTGGCAACCACGACGATGCGGTCAGCACCCGCTGCCCCCAGAACGTGGCGGACCGATCCGGACAGCCGCCAGCGCCCAGATCTATCGGTGGCCAGTGGGAGGTCGGCACCGTCGAACCGACCGTCTCGGGTGGTCACGGCGAATGCAGCACTCTGGTGACCCTGACCGAGGTGACCGAGCAGCTCGGTGGCATCGTCGACCGTGCTCAGCAGCCTGGTGGTGAGGACTGCCGAGGGCAGGAACGGTACCGGCGCCAATACCCGCCCGAGTTCATGGGCGATCACGGCCTGCGCCGCTACGCCCCACCCGCCGTCATCGGGGTTCTCCGATATACCTACCTCGGCCACTCCGACCTGGCTGCACAGCGCTGCCCAGAGGGGGCGGTCAAACCCCCGGTCACCGGGCGCGGGTGCATCGTAGGCAACAGCGCGCAATCGGTGGTCGGGTAGCAGACGCGCACACGCAGCACGTACCGAAGAACCGAGCGTTGCACACTCTTCAGCGGAAAGCGTAGTCATCTAAGATCTTTCGCGGATTTGCGGGATTCACGAGCAGCCGAAGGACCACCCGCCAGCGTCAGTTATACCGTTTGCCACGGTGCGACAGAAGACGCAACGGGGGTATCGAAGACACCCCCGTACAGCACCTAGGCGACTACTTGGGATCGCGATACGTCGCTGTTCGACAACAGCTTCGAGATTCTTGACGCGGCGGGCAGCAGCTGTTCGGCCAACTCATCCTGCACCCGAGCCGAACGATCCGATGAGTATGACAGGCCCAGCGCTGCTGGCATGTTCACATCGACCAGCGGCACGGCCATACAGGTGACTCCGTAGCTGAACTCCTGATCGCTGATGGACAGCGGGCCGCCGGTGAGCTGACGTTCCAACTGCGAACCGATCTCGATCGTGCGATATGTATAGCTGTGCAGAGGATTTCGGCCCAGGTATTCGTCCCGTTGGCTACAGGTGACCTGTGCCAGAATGCTCTTCCCGATAGCTGTCGCGTGCCCCGGTAGCTCGGCTCCCGGCCAACATTCGACATGCGGTGCAGCGGGGTGCCGGACGCTACTCCAGACTTCTACGCGCCCCCGAATCAGGCCGCCGATAAGTACGTGCGACCGTGTCGTGGTGGCCAATCGGGCAATCGATTGACGCACCAGACGATAGTCACGTGCCCGACCCTCGAGGTCCGCCACATTGACGAACTGTGGACCCAGCACGTAGCGCCCGTCCTCCGACCGTGCCAGATATCCCTCGTGGACCAAGGTCCGTACCAGGCGATACACGGTGGCGATCACAATTCCGGTCGATTCGCTGAGAGATCTCGCCGTCGAAGGGCCGCGTTCTGCGATGGTATCGATGAGCTTCATGCCCCGTTGCAGACTCTGGATCAGCGTGGGTGCGTCCTGGTCCATCAGTCTCACCAGCCTGCATTCACAGCGGCCAACGACCGAGTCACGGCCGGCACGGTGGCGAATCCGGTCCAGTCGAGGCGGCCCCCTAGGACATAGGAACCGTCATCCAGCCGGACGAGGTACCCGTCGTGCACCAGTGTCCGTAACAGGTGGTACGCGGTCGGAAGCGACAATTCGACCCGCCGGGCGACACTCTTCGCATGCAGCGGACCGCTGACCGCCACGAGATTGATGATCTGCAGACCCCGTTGCAGCGATCGGACCAGCGGCTGCTCAACGTCTACCACCGCACCTCCCGAAGCTCAAGGCCGACTGTGGCACTTTTCATACGCAAGAAACTCTAGGCAGAGGCTCCACGGGCGAACAAGGGGGAACTCGTTGCTAGCACTTGCGCTACTACGGAATGACAGGTTGCCGGTGGCCATGTTCTCGCCGGCCAGGCTGTCGATTCGTGTAGCCGAATCACATTCTGTAAAGGTCTATTTCGTTACTCGCTGGCCGCGGTGAGCATCGATTGCCAGGTCTTTTCGTGGCGGTCTGCCGCCAGATTGCCCAGCGCATAGATATTGCCGTCGGGACCGACGTAGGACCCCGTTGCCGGATCATATGTCGCGTATGCAATCGACGGGGAGACCGAATGGTCCTGTTCGGACGTCCCCACCGATGCGGGTGCCGCCTCTGCGGGAGGCGGAGGTGCCGGTGCGGCCGCCCCGATCTGCGGCACGCCCTGACCGGATGTAGTGGCGTTGGGATCGCCCTTCCAGTTGAAACCATCGTTGAGGGGGACGTATACCTCGTCGCTGTTGCACATCTCGGCGGTCGGTGCCCGCTTACCGGGTTTGTTCACACACGGCAGGTTGCGGGCGCCGCGCACGTTGAACGGTGAGTCCTGGGGTACCCGGCAATAGAGGTCACCGGCCGGGCGGTCCGGATAATCCTCGAAGGCTGGTGATCGTTGCTGGCTGGGTGGCAGGAATCCGGTCAGGCAGGGCGGTGGAATGTTCAGATTGAGGTCGAAGGTGACGAAGGGCCCCTTGTACGCGGACATGACGCCCATGCCCGGTACCAGCGAGCTACCCAGAACCGCAATGGCCTGGGGCACCAGTACCAGCACCTGGCGAACACCGGCCTGATAGGTCACTGCCAGCTCAGCGATACCGGCCAGGTTGGCCAGCATGATCGGCAGGGACGGTTGCAACCGGTCGAAGAGTCCGCGGATCTCCTCGGCCGTTACCGCACCTTCCTTGATCACCGACCGCACTGCGGTATCACGCTGGGCGACCTGGCCGCTGATCGCGGCCAGATGCGATGCCCACGACCTGATCTCACCGGCGGTCTCGGTCTGGGTGTCGAGAACAGGAGCCGATTGGTCGATCAGGGTCGTGAGGGCCGACAGGTTCTCTTTGGCATCGGAGGCCAGTTCCGTGGACGCGCGCACCAGTCTCGCGAGATCAGGGCCGAGCCCACCGAAGGCATCGGCACTCTCATCGATGACGGTGCGCAGATTGTCGGCGGGGATTGCGCTCAGACCATCGTTCGTCTTCTCCAGGATGGTGTTGATATCGACGGGCACCCCCGTGCGGTCGGTGGCGATGACATCTCCGTCGCGGAGCGTAGTTGCTCCCGCATCGATCAGCGGGGTGAGTTCGACATACTGCTCACCGATGGCCGAGCGGCTGTGTACCCGGGCAGTCACGTCCGCCGGGACTGCCACATCTGCGTTCAACGAAAGGTCCGCTTCGATACCGGTATCAGTCATCCGGACATCGGTGACCCTTCCGACCCCCAGACCCCGATAGGTGACATTGCCCGACGGGTACAGCCCACCGGTCGTCGGCAGTTGTACGGTCACCCGGTATTGGCCGATGCCGAAAACCCGCGACGGCACCTCCATGAAGCCGACGCTCATCACGAACGCCGCCACGACGGACACCGCGGCGAACAGTGCAAGCTGCATCCTGACACGTCTGTTCAGTCTCATATCAGCGTCCCTGATCGCCTATGTACGGTGCGCTCAACGGGTTCCCACCGGTGTATGGACTGGGCATCTGCCCGATGGTGCGACCCCACTGCATCTCCAGCTCGGTTAGGCCCCCTTCGAAACGGGTGCCGGTGAGGAATGCCGCGTCGAGGCGGCTCAGCGTGAGGTCGAAGACCCCGGTGAGATTCACATAGTCACCGCGGAAGTAGTTTCCGATGTTCTCTTTGACGAAAGGGAACGTCGTCAAATAGCTCAACGAGGTGACCATTGCCGGGCCGGCGTTGGCCAACGACTCCAGCACCGGACCGAGATCGTTGAGTTCCTTGATCAGGTCGTCCTTGGTCTGGCTGATGGTGTCCGCGGTGAGTGCGCCGAACTGCCCGAGCTTGTCCAACGCCAGCGCCAACTCGGCACGACGATCGGACAGCACTTCGAGCGCCTCGGGAATCGTTTTGAGCGCTCGATCCAACACCGGAGAGCGAGCGGCAAATTGTGCTACCAAACGGTTCACGCTGTCCGCGGCACCGATGATGTCCTGGGTTTGACCCTCGACGCCGGTCACGAACACGTCAACCTGCTCGATGAGGCTGCGCAGATCGCCTGCGCGGCCGGCGAATGCAGTGCTCAGCGACTGGGTGATGTCGTGGATCTGGCCCAGGCCACCGCCGTTGAGCACAAGCGAGAGCGCAGCCAGCGTCTGCTCCGTGGTGGGGTAGGCAGCTCCGGAGGCCAGCGGAATCAGTGACCCCTCATGCAGTCTCCCTTCGGGGGCGACGACGGTCGGCGGGGCCAGCTCGACGTGCAGTGAGCCGAGCAGGCTGGTCTGGCCTATCGTCGCCGTCGAATTCGCCGGCAGATTGACCTCACCGTTGAGTGTCATCGTCAGCAACGCGTGCCAACCCTGCCGTTGGATCTCGGTGACCGTGCCTACGGTCACGTCACCGACCCGCACACGCGAATTGCGCTGAATGTTACCGACGTCGGGCAATTGAGCCTTAACGGTGTAAGAACCCTGCCCGCCTCCCTCGGTGCCCGGCAGAGGCAAGGAGTTGGCGCCTTGCCAGCCACACCCGGCGGTCAGCGCAACCGTTGCGGCGATTCCGGCAAGAACTCTCGATGGATGTCGCCTCCTCATGATCCTGCTCCCGCAGGGATGAGCATGTCGTGCAGATTCTGCGGGCCGTGTTCGACCGGCGGGCCCGACGGTGGCTGCGGTTGTTCTGCAGGCAAGGGGGCCGCGCCAGGCCCGGCAGGCGTCCCTGGAGGGGGTACATAGTCCGGGCGCATCCAGTCCTCGCTGTAGGTGATCTCATTCGGTCGTGCATAAGCGCCCACAACAGGATTGACGCCCAGTGGCGGGAAATTGATCTGCCGATTCTTCACGATCGGGGCCAGATACTGCACGCACAGCTTTGCCGATTGTTCGGCGTTGAGGCGGGACGCGGCCTGTATTGCCCCACAGAGGAATTGAATGGGGTTGGAAAAGTTGTTCAAACTGAATGCACCGGCAAATCCACCGATGGCAGGCGGATAGATATTGACGAAGTTGGCCAGTTCCGTCGGGGCGACGTGCAGTGTCTGCTCCAGATCAGCCCGACTCTCGTGCAGCGCCCCGCTGATCGATGCCAACTTGTCTGCGGTCACGCCGATGGTCTCGCGATTGTCCGCGGTGAAGCTCGCCACCTCACCCAGCACAGCGTTGAGCTCGTCAAGGGCTGCGCCTATCTCCTGCGGCTGGTTGTCCAGGAGTTGCGTCGTGGACGCGAGGTTTCGATTCAGCTCGCGCATCACATCTCTGCTGTCCTGAAGTGCGGAGACAACCAGTGCCAGATTCTCGACGGTGCCGAAGATATCGTCACTGTGGTCCCCTAGCGCCGACATGGTCGTGGCCAGATTTTTTATCGCTCGGTGAATGTCGGTCCCCTGCCCGCGCAGGTTGTCGGCAGCGGTGTTGACATACGCCCCGAGTGTGCTCACCCCGCCCGGCTGGGTCGGCTGCAACGCGTCGGCCAACTTGGCCAACTGATCTCGCAGATCGTCCCATTCGACCGGGACGGCGGTGCGCTCGATCGGTATGACCGCGTGGTCGGCCATCACCGGCCCGCCCGTGTAGGCGGGGACGAGTTGTACCGCCCGTGCCGATATCAGCGAGGGCGAGAGGATCACTGCTTTGGCATCGACCGGCACCCGGTAGCTGTCGTCCACCCACATGGTGATCTTCACCTGCGTCGGCTGACCCTCGATCGTCGCTATCTCGCCCACCCGTACACCGAGAATACGAACGTCGTCTCCGGGGAAGATCCCGGTGCTGTTGGCGAAGTAGGCGGTGATCCGCGTGCGTCCACTTGTGTCCCAGATACGCAGCGCGGCAGCACCACCGGCAAGGATGACGACGAGTCCCACAACGGCCGTCAAACGCCAGAACCTGTTGATCTTCATTCGCTGTCACCCGATTCAGGAGAACCGCCACCTGCTGGAATCTCCCCGGGGGCAGGTACGAATACCGGACCGTGGGTGGGTGGGGTCGGTGAGGCATCGCCGATCGCCGGAGGCCCGGGAGGCGGGCCGCCGGGCGCGGGTGCCGGCGGCGGTTCCCGGTACGGGTAACACCCGGTGGGACCGGGTAGCGGCAGGCCGGGCGGTCCGCACCCCGGGTCGCCGGGGTTACCGGTGATCGCGTCGGGCAACGTCATCCGCGGCTCGCCGCCCTGTCCTGTTCGCGGGAAGGGCACAGGTAGCGCCGGAGTTCCCGGCTGGCCCTCCGGAGGGTCGGTGAGCTGTGAGGGAGCCAGCACGTTCGGGTCCAGCCCGAGGTCGGAGAATGCCGCGTCGATGAACGGCTGAATATACTGTCCGGGCGGCAGATTGGCCACGAAGCCTTTGAAGAACGGCCCGGAGGACACTGACTCTCCCAGCGCCATAGCATAGGAATTGAGCCGCTTGACGGCGTCCTGCAGCCGTTCGCGACGATTATCGACGATCGCCAGCACCCCGTTGAGACGGTCCAACGTCGGGGTGAAGGCCGCACGATTCTCAGCGATGAAGGCGCGTATCTGTTGACTGACCGCGACGATACTGGTCGAGATGGAGTCCAGTGCGGCGCTCTCTGTGCGAATCTCGGCCAGCAGCGCGTTGGTGTTGGTTATCAGGTCGACGATCTGGGTGCTGCGCTCGCCCAACACGCCAGAGACCTTGCCTACGTTGGACAGCAGCGAGCGCAGTTGCGTATCGCGTTCGGCCAGAGTGGCCGAGAGTCGCGAGACACCGCCCACCGCGGCACGCAATTCCGGTGGTGTCTCGGAGAAGGTCTGGGCCAAGGTCTCCAGCGATGCGGAGAGTTCGTTGGTGTCCAGACCGTTGATGGTGACGGACAGATCACCCAGCGCGTCGGCGAGTTGATAGGGAGATGTGGTCCGATCCAATGTGATCGGACCCACCAGCCGTTCCTCACCGCGTGGGGTGACCTCGATTACCTTGGCCCCCAGCACCGTCTTGGTCTTGATGGCCGCCTCAGAGCGGTCCCCGATGAAGACACTGCGGTCGATGTCGAAACCGACAACGACCCGGTCACCATCCAGGCCGATGGAGGACACCTGCCCGACCCGTAGACCCGCCACCTCCACCGGTGAGTCTGCTCGCAACCCGGCGGCATCGGCGAAGTAGGCGGTGTACCCATCACCGCCACCGAACATCGGGATCTTGTCATAGTTCAGCGTGCCAACAAGAACGGCGGCAGTGACCGCCATTCCGACGGCGCCCACCACGACCGGGTTGCGCTCGGTCATCGGCTTCATTTGGGAGTGCACCTGCCCGATGTCTGCGCCGCCGCCTTGATGTACACCGGCTGACCGCCCTTTCCGTTGACCTTGATGATCGCCTCACACATGTAGAAGGCGAACCAATCGCCATAGAGGCCTTGGCGTCCCAACATTTGATACGCCTCGGGAAGGGTGTTGAGCAGATTGTCGAAGTACTCGTGGTTGTTGAGAACGATGGTCGCTACCCGGTCGGTCTCATGCCGCACCTTCTGAATCGCCGGCCGCGACTGCACCAACAGGTCTGAGACTTCGCGGGCGGTGGTGTCGACATGCGCTATCGAGTCGGCGATCGCTTCCTTGCGCTCGGCAAGTGCCCCGGTCAGCTTTTCCAGACGATCGACTGCCTGGCTGAAGTCTGCGTCGTTGTCACCGATCGCCCCCAGTACAACATCGAGATTGGTCACCAGATCGCCGATCAGCGCATCCCGGTCGGCCAGGGTGTCGGTCAGGGTCGCCGTTTGTCCCAACAGTGAACCGATCGTCTGGCCCTGTCCCTGGAAGGCCTGGATGAGTTGACTGGACAAGGCATTGATCTGATCGGGGTCCAGCGCCCGGAACAAGGGTCGGAAACCGCCGATGAGGGTGTCCAGGTCGAGCGCGGGTGCGGTGTTGGCCAGGGCGATGGTGTCACCGGGCTGCAGCACTGCTCCGCCCCCGTCACCGGCTTCCAGCGCCAGGTAACGGTCGCCGTAGAGATTGTCAAAACGGATGACAGCACGGCTGCTCTGAGTGAGTTGGACGGTGTCATCCACCTGGAATGCGATGTCCACCAAATTGTCCCGGTCGATCGTGATCTTGTGGACCTTGCCCACCTCAACCCCGGCGATCCTGACAAAATCACCGCTCTTGAGCCCGCCGACGTTGCTGAACAATGCCCGATAGCTCTGGTGCGGTTGGAAACGCACCTGTGCGAATACGGCGATCAGGACGAACAGACCGGTCAAGCAGACCGAGAGGAAGATCGCCAGACGCCACAGCACACCGCTTAACGGCGATTTCAGCACGATGACGCTCCTTTCGGTGTGGTTGACGTGTTACTCATGGCTGAGCCGGGTACGGGGTCGGCGGTGTCGCCATCGGGAACGGTGCCTCAAACGGTTCAGATCCCGGCGTCGCACCCGACGCACGTGGCTGTCCCGGCGGCGGAGCAGGCGGCAGCCCGGGATACAACGGGCTCCCGTCCGGTGCGTACTGCGGGGCCCCGTATGGGGGGCCACCCGGATAGGGAATCGGCGCGGGTGCGGGACCGTTGAGGTTGCGCACGCTCGGCGGCTCGGGAACGCCGCGGGTGACCGGGAAGTAGTTCGCCCATCCGGGGAATCCGATGCCGGGATTGACCCTGATGTCGTTACCGGTACCCCAACCGGTATTCGTCACCAACTGTCGCACCGGGAACCGCTTGCTCGGGTCGGGTAGGGATCCGCAGCCGGGCTTACCGCCTGGTCCTCCCTTGGCTCCCACGATCGGCAGGTGGTCGGGATAACTGTAGGGATCCTGACCCCACGCCAGCGACGCATCCAAGACGATCGAGTACCCGTTACCGCCCTCGGCCTGCGCCCCGCCGTTGTCGATGAACCACTGCGCGCCCAGCAATGTGCAGGTCAGCGCCGGGTGATGTTCGTAGAGCATCGAGGTCGTGGGTTCCAGGGCTTCGACTGTGCGGACCAGGTCGTCTTTCCCGGCCCGCAGCAGCTGGACACCACTGTCGGCGAATCCGATGACATTGGCCAACAAGGTGTCGACATCGTCGGGTTGTGCTGCCACTGTCGCTGACGTGGTGCTGAACGCATCCAACGTGTTCAGCAGGTCACCGGCGACGGCACCATAGGTGTCGGCGAAGCCACGTACGGCCCGCAGATCCGTTCGGATGGTCTCGGTACGGGGATTCAGCTCCAGGAGAACTGCATTGGCGTCGCTGGTGGCCTGCCCGATTTCCTGACCCTGTCCGCGAACACCGGCTGCGATCGCGGACAGGGTTGCGTTCAGTTTGGCCGGATCGATTCTGTCCAGCAGCTGCACGATGTTGTCGAACACCGTGTTGACTTCGACGGCCGTGTTCAGGGAACGGAGGGTCTGCCACGCCGTGATGCGCTCGGCGCTGGGGTTGCTGGGATAGACCAGATCGACGTACTTCGCGCCGAAGGCCGTCGTGGCATTGATGCTCGCTTCCACGTTCGCGGGGATGTACTCGGCGTAATGCGGATCGATCGCCAGTGTCATCACGGCTCCCCCGTCAGCAGCCGAGCGGACTTCGGCGACGTGCCCGATGGCCAATCCGCGCATCTTCACCTTGCCGCCGGGCTCCATCACCAGTCCGGAACGGTCGGCGGTGAGCGTGACCTGGAGATATGAGCGGAACCAGCCGTTGAACAGCGCCGCCGTGACAACCACGATGGCCACCAGCGCGATCACCAGCAGGCTCGCCCACCAGCTCGGTCGGATACGTGAATCTTTAAGCGGTAGCAACGCATTCACCCAGACAAGTTGAAGTTGCCGGAACGTCCGTAGACGGACAGGGAGATCGCCAAGGTCACGAAGACGACAACGATCAGCGATGTCCGTACCGCTCGCCCGACCGCTTCCCCGACGCCGGCCGGGCCACCGCTGGCGGTGTAGCCGTAATAGGTGTGAATAATCATGACCGTCAACGCCATCACCATCGCCTGCACGAAGGACCACACCAGGTCGGCCGGGTTGAGGAAGGTCTTGAAGTAGTGGTCGTAGACGCCCGTCGACTGGCCGTAGACCACCGTCGTGCCGACCCGCGCAGACACGAACGACATCAATACCGCCACACAATAGAGCGGGACGACCACGATGACCCCGGCCAGCAATCGGGTAGAGGCCAGGTAGGAGATCGACCGCACCCCCATCACCTCCAGGGCATCGATCTCCTCAGCGATCCGCATGGCACCCAATTGCGCTGTAGCGCCGGCGCCGATGGTCGCCGCCAGTCCGATGCCGGTGGTGAGCGGACCGATGATCCGAACGTTGAGATAGGCAGATGTGAAGCCCGTTAGAGCTTCGACGCCCACACCGGCCAGGGTGTTGTAACCCTGCACGGCGATCAATGCGCCTGCCGACATGGTCAGGAAGGCCACGATGACGATCGTCCCGCCCACGACAGCCAATGCCCCTGCGCCGAGACTCATCTGGGCTACCTGGACGGCGACCTCGGTGCGATAGTGCACCACGGCGTCGCCCACCGACCTGATTGTCTGACCGTAGAACTGGGTCTGTAGCCCCAGTTGGTTCCAGCCGTTCTGGATCGCCGTCACGGCACGCCGTGCCCGGGGCATCAGCGTGCTGGGAATGCTGCCGCTCACATCGTCGCCTGAACGCCGACCGCGGTGACCAAGAGATTGATCACGAACAGTGCCATGAAGGAGAAGACCACCGTCTCGTTGACGGCGTTACCGACGCCGGCCGGTCCGCCACCGACCGAAATCCCCTTATAACAGCCGACCAGCGCCGCCACCAGACCGAACAACGCCGCTTTGATCAGCGATATCACGATCTCTGAAGTCCCGGTGAACAACGTCATCCCGGCCACAAACGCACCCGGTGTCACGTCTTGGACATACACCGAGAAGAAGAACCCGCCGAGCACACCGACGACACAAACAACCGAGTTCAGCAGCAGGGCGACGATCACGGTGGCGATCACCCGGGGTGCCACGAGGGCTTGCAATGGGTCGATCCCCATCACGCGCATGGCATCCAGTTCGTCACGGATCGTCCGCGCACCGAGATCGGCGCACATCGCGGTGGCAGCGGCACCCGCGACAACAAGCACGGTCACCAGCGGACCGATCTGGGTGACCGCGCCGAAGGCTGCGCTGGCCCCGGAAAAGTCTGCTGCGCCGAACTCGACAAGCAGGATGTTGAAGATGAAGACCGACAAGACGGTGAACGGGATGGACAACATCACCGTCGGCACTATGGACACCCGAGCCACGAACCACATCTGGAAAATGCACTCGCGCCAGGCGAACGGCGGTCGCGGCAGCAGCATCGCGGTGTCGACCACCATGGCGATGAAGCCACCGATGCCCCGCATGGGCTTGGTGATGATGTCGGCGCTTACCACTGCGTGCACTCCCTGTCGACGACGGTGCGAGACGGCACCGCTTCTCGACAGAGTGCAACAGGGGACGTCACGGGTCGGCAATGACGGTGATTTCAGATGGTGCAGAACATAATTGACGCTCACACATGTCTTGCATCATTTGAAGTCGGCAGTCTTGACCGGCACGAGGTATGTGCATTGACAATGGTCCCACGGCCGTGAGCTACGAGATGGATGCGCATGACAGAGATGACCCAGAGCGTTGCCCGGGAGGACCGGGACATGATGTCGGACGCCGAGGACGAGGCACCTCGGCCGAAGAAGCGGCCGCAGCGAGTAACCGCGGCCGGCTACCTGATCATCCTGCTGAGCCTCGCCCTGCTGATGGGGTTTCTCGCAGTGCGCAGCTACACCGGCGGGCAGGAACTACGTCGCCAGGAAGCGTTCATCCAAACGGCCCGTAGCGGTTCCGAGATGCTGACCACCGTCGATGCCGACCATGTCGACGACGATGTCGCCCGTATCATCGCCGCATCGACCGGGCCTTTTTTGGAGGACTTCCAACTTCGTTCGGAGGCCTTCGTCGATGCGGTGACCAAGACGCAATCGAAAACCCACGGCACCGTGCTGGAGGCGGGGTTGGAGGAGGTCCGTGGTGATCAGGCCGATGTGCTGGTGACCATGGCAGTCACGACGTCCATCAACGGTGCACAGGCCCAGCCGCGTCAGTGGCGCATGCGGATCGGCGTTCAACTGGATGGATCGACGATGAAGGTATCCAATGTGGAATTCGTCCCCTGACAACCGATGGTGGCCGCGCGCCGCGTCGACTTCTGACACCTCGACGCCCGAAGATGAGTCGGGCACTACCGACTCCGCCCGACGGCGTCGCCGCCCACGATCGGCGACAGTCGTCGGCTGTGCGGCGTTGATGCTGGCGTGTGGTGCGGGCTGGTTGAAGTTTCACGACGCCACCCAGCGACAGGCCCTTGATGCAGGCTCAGAATCGGTCCGCGCCGCGACGGAGGGCACCATCGCGATGCTCAGCTACGCCCCTGACACCGCCGAAACAAACCTGCCCCTGGTCCGCGACCGCCTGACCGGCGAGTTCCGCGACTCGTTCTCGGCACTGGTCAACGACGTGGTGATTCCCGGTGCACGGGAGAAACAGATCGTCTCGACCGCGACGGTGCCCGCTGCGGCCTCGGTGTCGGCCGACTACGGACACGCTGTCGTGCTCGTCTATGTCAACCAGACAACCGTGATCGCCAACGACCCGCCCGTCGACACCGCGTCCAGCGCGAAGGTCGCGCTCGAACGGATAGACGGACGCTGGCTGATCTCGGACTTCGCCCCAATCTGAGCGGAACGGGCAATCTCATGAAACTCTGCCGCATCGTCCTGACGGCGTCCGTGGTGTTGGCCGGGGCAGTGTCACCGCCCATGGCCCATGCGGACAACAACCGGCTCAATTCCAGTGTGGTGCAGATGGTCAGTATCGTTCAGTACAAGGCCGGCTGTCGGCACAAGCTCCGAGTTGACCGACGTCTCCAGCAGGCTGCGCAGTGGCACGCGGTGGATGTCCGCAACAACCGGGCGCTCGCCGGCCATGACGGATCGAACGGATCCGCGCCGCCCGACCGCGCTGCCGACGCCGGGTACACCGGCACTGTTCGGGAGACGGTGGCCATCAACCCGGCTCTGGCGATCAGTTCCATGGAACTGATCAACAAGTGGTACTGGAATCCCGAGGACTTCGCGGTGATGAGCGACTGCACGCGCACCGACATCGGGGTTTGGTCGGAAAACGCGCTGGACCGCACGGTGGTCGTAGCAGTGTATGGAAGCCCCGCAATCTGACGCAGCCGGCAGCTTGCCGAGCGGATATCAGCGCACCTCGCCGGATCGATCGGAGTAGTGCCAACACCACGTACGGACCTTCCAAATGTCCACTCGGTCAGCAAAGCTGAGGTTGGCTCCGTTGGTCACGCCGCGGTGTCCGACGCTTGGGAGAGAAAGAGTGACAAAAATGGTTCAACCGGCCACCGAAAAACGTCCGACAGTGGAATTCGACCACTACGATCAGCGCATCGCGCACCGAATCCACGATGTGTACCGGGAGCTGCGAAACGAGCACCCGTTGCAGTGGACCGACAGCCACGGCGGCTACTGGATTGCGACCGGTTACGAACCGATTCATGCGATTGCCTCTGCGCCTGACGAATTCACATCGGGCGAGGCACTCATACCGGCTGTGACCGGCGGCAACCCGCTGATCCCACAGATGCTGGAAGATCCCGATCATCGTATGTACCGGACGCTGCTGCGTGACTGGTTCACGCCGCGGCGCATCACCAGTTTCGAACCGGCGCTGCGCGAGTTGGCTGCCGAGACCCTGGCCTCGCTGACCTCGCCGGCCGATCTGGCAACCGACTTCGCCCTGCCGATCCCGATGGAGATGATCCTGCGGGTGCTCGGCGTTCAGGTACAGAACATGGATCTCATCCGCGACGGTGTCCGCTACATGGTGGACCAGGGCGGCCAGGACACCAGCGGGGCGCACGAAGCCTGGCAAGGCGCGATGGCTTTCGTACAGGACGTCATCATTGCGCCACTTCGAGACAACCCCGGTGACGACCTGCTGAGCTATCTGCTCTCCAAACAGCCCGATGTCGCCGAGCTGACCGACGAGGTGATCGCCGCAATCGGGTTCAGCATGATCGGCGCCGGGTTCGACACCACCTACAAGACACTCGCGACAACACTGGCATATTTCGCCGAGAATCCAGAGATTCAGGCACAGGCACGGAAGTCTCCGTCCGCACAGGTCGTGGAAGAGTCGTTGCGACTGTTCGCCCCTGTCGTCACGGGCCGCACGGTGCAATCGGATACCACGGTGGCAGGTCAAACGCTCAGGTCGGGTGAACGGGTTCTGCTCTCACTGCCCGCCGCCAACCGCGACCCGGCAGAGTTCACTGAACCCGACGCCCCCAGGTTCGACCGAAACAACGTTCGACACCTGACTTTTGGTAGCGGAATCCACAAGTGCCTCGGCATGCACCTGGCCCGGCTGGAACTGCGAGTGGCGATAGAAGAGGTCTTCCGCGCATTCGATGATTTCCATGTCGCACCCGGGCAGGAGGCCAAATATGTCCAGAGCCAGGTGTGGGGTGCGGTATCGGTACCGATCGCATTCACCCGCGCCGTCAACGTCTAGCAGCGCCACGGCACCGGCACAGCATAACCGTGACCTTGTTGACTGACTCGGTTTCAACAGTACTGGCACCAACGTCTTTTTACTGGAGGATGTTTCGATGCTGATCGGTTCAGTTTTTCGAAATCTAATTTGGCCTGCCGGTCTGCACCGACGCGCCTCGACGCCCCACCATTCTGCCGCGACTCTGAACAACCGAACGCCGCGGCTCGTCGAACGACCTGTGCCGGCGGACTTCGACATCTACGGAGGTGGACCCGTCGCAGCCAACGAGTTTGCCTTGCTCATCCTCGGATGCCAGCCAGAGATCCTCGCACCGATAGCGGATCACGAGGAACTCATTGCGGAAATAAACAAGGTCATCGACATCGTGCGTATCCACGAGGGGACCGTTGTACACGCGCGGATGGCATTCGATCCGATGGACTACAGGTTCCCGCCTTTGACCAATAAGGAGTTCGCCGCGGTGGTGCAGGAACACCGACTGGAGAACGGGACTCCCGGTAGCGAGTCGCACCCTTCGCTCCTGAAAAGTCCGGAGGACATTGAGTTTCGCACCACCCGGTTGGGTATCTTCTCGAACACCGATCTCGACGAACTACTGACGAACTACGGTATTACCACACTCATAATCGCCGGATGTCACACCAGTGGCGCGATTCTGACCACAATCAGAGAAGCCGCCGACCGCGATTACCGGATAATCATGGTCGAAGGTTGTGTTGCCGATCCCGAACCCGAACTGAACAGATTCTTGCTGCGACGGATCTTCCCGCGACAGGCAGAGATTTGGACCGCCGCACAGCTCTATTCTTCGCTCGCGGTGAGTAAGTCGCAGCAACATCGAACGGCTACACCTGACTGTCACGATCGACAGTATGCCGCGCGCACCAAGTCCTGAAATGAAGTTGGTTGCAGCCGCTTTCAGTTGCAACGCCGTGCACCGGGCCGGTGGCGGGCTCGATGACATCGGTGCCATCGACGGGCTGAACATGGATGACGAGCTGGCCTTCGTCAGCCGCCCGACACGGCTGCTGTCTGAGAGGCTGCGCCGAAAGTCTCGCGCAACCGGCTCTCGTTGAGGGTCCGGGTTGCCGCCGTCAACTTCATCTATCCGGCAATGTAGACCCACTAGTAGGTCATTTGACGCTAGCCGCCAAGCCATTTCGCAGCAGATGCCCGGGGAAGTTCGTCTCAGATTCGTGTCACATATGAAATCGATGTGACGTTCATCGCGAGAATGTGACGCCGGTTCTGAGAATCCACAGGTGTTGACGTTTGCCGCAATGAGGGTGACCATGGCTGGCATGCGCTATGTCGTTACCGGCGGTACCGGGTTTATTGGTCGCCGGGTCGTGTCCCGAATTCTGTCCCGCTCCGAGGACGCCCAGGTGTGGGTGCTGGTGCGGCGAGAGTCCCTCGAGCGATTCGAGCGACTCGCACAGTCCTGGGGTGAGCGGGTAAAACCGCTGGTCGGGGACCTGACTGCGGATGGCCTCGGGCTCAACGATGAGGCGCTGGGTGAGCTGGGCGCCGTCGACCACGTCGTGCACTGCGCGGCGATCTATGACATCACCGCCGACGACGCCACCCAGCGAGCCGCCAATGTCGACGGCACCCGCGCGGTGATCGACCTGGCCGTACGGCTGGACGCGACGCTGCACCACGTCTCGTCGATCGCGGTGGCGGGCACCTTTCCCGGGGAGTACACCGAGGAGGACTTCGACGTCGCCCAGGACCTCCCGACGCCGTATCACCAGACCAAGTTCGAGGCGGAGTCGCTGGTGCGGTCGGCGCCGCGGCTGCGCTACCGCGTCTACCGTCCCGCCGTGGTGGTCGGGGACTCGCGCACCGGCGAGATGGACAAGATCGACGGGCCTTACTACTTCTTTCCCATCCTGGCCAGGCTGGCCAAGCTGCCGTCGCTGACCCCGATCGTGCTGCCCGACACGGGCCGCACCAACATCGTGCCGGTCGACTACGTCGCGGACGCGTTGGTCGAACTCATGCACGCCGCCGGCCGCGACGGCCAGACGTTCCATCTCACCGCACCCAAGACGACGGGCCTGCGTGGCATCTACCGCGGTATCGCCAAGGAGGCCGGACTGCCGCCGCTTCGTGGCTCGCTCCCCAGCGCCACGGCGACCCCATTCCTCAAGGTCGGCGGCCGGGTCAAGATCGTGCGCAATATGGTGGCCACTCAGCTGGGCATCCCGGGCGAGATCCTCGACGTGGTCGATCTGGCACCGACGTTCACCGCCGATAACACCACAGAGGCGTTGCGCGGCACCGGAATCGAGGTCCCGCAGTTCTCGACGTATGCGCCGAGGCTGTGGCGGTACTGGGCGCAGCACCTCGACCCCGACCGGGCGCGACGCGATGATCCGCGCGGGCCGCTGGTGGGCAAGCACGTCATCATCACCGGCGCGTCCAGCGGTATCGGGCGCGCGTCGGCGATCGCGATCGCCGAACGCGGGGCCACGGTCTTCGCGCTGGCCCGCAACGCGTCGGCACTCGACGACCTGGTCGCCGAGATCCGCCAAACCGGCGGCCAGGCATACGCATTCACCTGTGACGTCACCGACTCCGCGTCCGTCGAGCACACCGTCAAGGACATCCTCGGCCGGTTCGGGCACGTCGACTACCTCGTCAACAACGCGGGCCGGTCCATCCGCCGATCGGTGACCGCCTCCACCGACCGCCTGCACGACTACGAACGCGTGATGGCGGTCAACTACTTCGGGTCGGTGCGGATGGTGCTCGCCCTGCTGCCGCACTGGCAGGAGCGCCGATTCGGCCACGTGGTCAACGTGTCCAGTGCCGGAGTCCAGGCCAGCAGCCCCAAGTACAGCGCCTATGTGCCGACCAAGGCCGCGCTCGACGCGTTCGCCGATGTGGTTGGCACCGAGACGCTCTCGGAGCACATCACCTTCACCAGCATCCACATGCCGCTGGTCCGGACGCCGATGATCGCGCCCTCACGCCGGCTCAATCCCGTCCCGCCCATCACCGCCGAGCACGCCGCGGCGATGGTGGTGCGCGGCCTCATCGAGAAGCCCACGCGGATCGACACCCCGCTGGGCACCCTGGCCGACTTCGGCACCTACCTCACCCCGAAGCTGTCCCGACGGCTGCTGCATCAGCTGTATCTGGGGTACCCGGACTCCGCGGCGGCCAGGGGCGTCACGGCCGCCGACGGCAACGACACCGGGACGTCCGACCCCGCGCGCACGCGCCGGCCCAAGCCTCCGGCGCGTGTCGGCGGCGCACACCTGCGGGTACCGCGTCCGATCAAGCAGGCGGTCCGCCTGATCCCCGGCGTGCACTGGTAGCCGTTTCGGCCGTTGCGAGTGAGTGATCTTTAGTGGTCACACGACTCGCACCCCGTCTCGGGGTTGTTCGGCAGCCTTGCGGCTGCGTCCCTTCCGCGCTTCATCGCCACCTGCCCGGCTAGGCCGGGTCTTACGGTCGGCTCCACGCTTGACGGCGGCCCCAACTGGGCCGACGACGCTAGTGGTGTCCTCGTAGCGTGCGAGATTGATGGCGGCACAGTCATCACGCTGATGCGATACAGAACAGGCCTCGCATTGCCAGTGTTCAGCCCATCCGATGTCCTGCACATGCTCGCAGGCATGGCAGGTTCTCGATGATGGAAACCAGCGGTCAGCAACGACCAGCTGCGACCCGTACCAGCCAGTCTTGTAGGACAGGTGGCGCCGCGGTGTGCCTAGCGCTGAGTCCGACAGGCCACGGCGACGTGCCCGAGCACCTGCTAGGCCCTTCTGCCGCAGCATTCCCGCAGCGTCCAAACCTTCAACAACGATCCGGCCGTGGGTTTTAGCCAACCGCGTTGTCAGGACATGCAGGTGATGAGTGCGGACATCGTTGACCCGGCGGTGCAGCCGGGACAGTTCTGTAGTGCGTTCCATGTAACGTCGGGAACCTTTCACACAGCGGGAGCGCGCACGCGACACGCGCCGCAATCCGCGCAACGCCCTATCCAGCGGGCGCGGGTTCTCGACACGTTCGATCACCACACCGTCCGCGGTGGCCACGGTCGCCAAACGCCGCACACCCACATCAACCCCGACCCGCGATCCGGGTAACGCCACGTTGGGTTGCTGGGGACGTCTGACGAGCACCCGCACACTGGCATCCAGTCGAGTGCCATTGCGGCGCACCGAAATCGCCAGCACCCGCGCTCGCCCGGCACGGATGAGGCGTTCGATACCGCGGGTGTTCTCATGCGTGCGGACCGTCCCGATCACCGGCAGCGTGAGGTGCCTGCGGTCGGGTTCGACCCGCATCGCGCCGGTAGTGAAGCACACCCGGTCGGCGTCGCGGCCCCTCTTCTTGAAACGTGGGAACCCGACCCGTTTCCCGGCACGCGTGCCTGCCCGGGAACTCTGCCAGTTCCAATAGGCGTCCACCGCGCCCGCAATACCGTCAGCGTAGGCTTCCTTCGAACACTCCGGCCACCACACCACACCGGTCTCGGCGTTCACACACAGGTCGCCCTTGACCGCGTTCCACCGCTTTCGCAGCACCGCAAGCGACGGCTTGGCCGTTCCAACACCAGTGGTGTGCCACGCCTCGATATCGGCTTTCAGGACGGCCACAGTCCAGTTGTGTGCCTTACGCCGCGCACCGAAATGCCTCGTCAACGACCGGGCTTGCTCCTCGGTCGGATCCAGCGTGAACCGGAACGCCTGCACACACCAGCCCGCGGGAACCTCAAAACGCGCCATCAGGGCGCCTCGCAGTCAGCGCCAGCCCCAGCGGCGCCTGTGTCAGAATCTCCGTCATATCGCGCACCAGGTCGTCATCAACCTCAGCCGAGTCCACCACAACCAACTCTCGGACCTCCCCCGGCCAACGCGCCCTGAACGTATTCCGAGCCGAACCGGCAACCAGTCCCGGCGCTCCGCCACGATCCGGTGCGCCGACCGATCACGCAGCAACGCGAGGAACTTGCGGCGGTGCCCATTGCGCGCAGACCCAACCTCGGTCACGACCTTGTCGACCGGGATCTGCTGGGCCGTAGCCCACGCAGACACCCGCGCATACACCGCAGTTCGCGAGCGCGATGCAGCTGGCAGACAGGTCGTCCACCAAAATCAACCGTCCCAACCTCCCCGCCGGCACCGGCAACAGCCCGGCGCGAAACCAGCGATATGCAGTCACTCGCGCAACACCGTTGCGCTCAGCCCACGCCGCCAGATTCACACTTCCGTTCCTACAACACACCACCGACAACTACCGGCCACTCAACCCGCAGCAGCTGGTAGCCCTATCGTTGGCGGCGTGAGCGCGCCCGTATTCGCCGACGTCGACACCGGTGTGGACGACGCGATGGCGCTCGCGTACCTGTTCGCCAGCGACGATGCCGACCTCATCGGGATCGCGTCAACGGCGGGAAACGTCCCCGTCGACGTGGTCTGCGCCAACAATCTCGGCCTTCTCGATCTCTGCGGTGTCAGCGGGGTCCCAGTGTCAAGGGGTTCCGACCGCCCGCTGACGACACCGCTGCGCACCGCCGAGGACACCCACGGACCGTTGGGCCTCGGGTACGCCCGGCTTCCCGCAGGGGACGGGCGGCTGACCGACTACGACGCCGCGCAGGCCTGGGTGCGGGCCGCCCACGCGTATCCGGGCGAGTTGATCGGCCTGGTCACCGGACCGCTGACCAACCTGGCGCTGGCCCTGCGCGCCGAACCCCGCCTGCCCAGGCTGCTGCGACGGCTGGTGATCATGGGAGGCGCCTTCGACTACCGCGGTAACACCACACCGGTCGCCGAGTGGAATATCAGCGTCGACCCCGAGTCGGCCGCCGAGGTGTTCAACGTCTGGGGTGCGGCGTGGGGTCTGGAGATGCCGACGCACCTGCCGATCGTGTTGGGGCTCAACCTCACCGAGCACGCCGTGATGACACCGGCGATCCTGAGCCGGCTCGCGGCCGCGGCCGGTTCCGCGACCGCGCCGATGAGCGTGCTCGACGACCGCGGCACCCTGTCGGCTGCCGCCAACCCGTTGATCCGCGTGCTCGAGGACGCCATGCGGTTCTACTTCGAGTTCCACTTCGACCAGGGCGAGGGGTATCTCGCGCACCTTCATGATCCGCTCGCCGCGGCGGTGGCTCTCGACCCTGACCTGGTGCGCTGCCGCCAGACCACCATCGATGTGGAGCTGGCGGGCAGGCTCACTCGCGCCATGACCGTGGTCGACTGGCGCGGACACTGGGGCCGACAGCCCAACGCCCACGTCGGCGTCAGCGTGGACCCGGACGCGTTCTTCGACCGGTTCATCGCCCGCGTGGGGCCCTTCGCCGCCGGCCTGTCCTGACGGCACCTCACTCGTACACCCCCTCCAGATACCACCTCCTCTGCCGGTAGCACAGCAGCATCGCGCGGCCGACTGTGTCGTTCCGGTTCTCGAGCAGCACCTGCACGCGAGCCGTGCGCCCCTTCCCCTGAGCCGACGACTCCTCCGGATTCCCTGACTCCCACCACCTTTCGTCAACGAGCCACGGTCCGGCCCACCAGCTCAGGCTCTCGGATCTGCCGTCCTCGGTCAGGCGCGCCGGAACCGCGGAGAGCAGTCCCCGGGCGGTCACCCGTACCGGGGCGCCCTCGACGTCGAGCAGTTCCACCGGATCGTCGAGCAGCACGGTGGGCGATGGGTCGGGTAGCCGACCGGGCCAGGGCTGTGTCGGGTCGGCCCGGGGCACCGGCTCATCTCCCAACGGGGTGAACGTGATGCGTTCGGCGGGCCCGCGACCACCGCTGAGCACCGGCACCCGAACCGCATCTGGCCCGAGCAGACCCTGGACCCGCACCAGGGCACGCCGAGCACGCAGCCTGTCGTCATCACCGGAGGACCCCCACAGCGGCAGCTGCAGCGCCGCCGCCGACACCACCTCCACCGGATGCAGCCTCAGCAGGATCACCGGCGCTGTCGGCCGGTCCTCCCGGCGACGGTTCAGCCACCCGTCCAGCTGCCAGCGCACACGATCGGCGGTGGCATCCTCGGTCAACGGTTCGGCACATCGCCAAACCCGTTGCAGCTCCTCACCATTTTCGGTCACAGCCTGGATGGCCAGCCGGGTGCAACCGATCCCCGCGGCCTCGAGACTGCGATGCAGTTCGGCGGCCAGTGACCGACCGGCGAATGCCGCCGCGTCCACCCGGTCCACCGGCGGATCGCAGTTGCGCACGGCGTCGAGATCCGGTGGTGGTTCCCGGCCGGAGGGTCCACGGGTCGGCTCACCACGTGCGAACCGGTGCGCGCTCACCGCGTCCGCACCGAACCGGGACGCCACGTCCGTGCGTGACAGCGCGGCGAACTGGCCGACGGTTCGGATGCCCATCCGCCACAGCAGATCAGCCAAATCCTCCCGACCGGGCGCGGCCAGGCTTGGCTCGGCGGCCAGTTGCCGGATGGACAGCGGGGACAGGAACCGGGCGTCACCCCCCGGCTCGACGATCCGGCCGGCACGCGCGGCGAACACCGCGGTGGACAGGTGATCGGCGATGCCGACCTGGCACTCCACACCCGCCGCGGCCACGGCGTCGACGAGGCGCTCGGCGGCGGCCTGCTCGGACCCGAAGTAGCGGGCCGCCCCGCGCACCGACAACACCAACAATCCGGGCCGCAGCACCTCGGCACGGGGCACCACATCGTCGACGGCGGCCGTCACACCCTCGAAGTGGCGGGCGTCCCGAGCCGGATCGGCCGCGGTGACGTGCAATTGAGGGCAGCGCGCCTGGGCCTCCCGACGCCGCAGGCCCCGCCGCACCCCCGCCGCACGTGCGGCTGCCGAGCAGGCCACGACGCGATTGGCCAGTGTCACCGCGGCCGGGGCGGTGGCAGACAGACCCGCCGCCGCCGCTGCCGCCACGGTGGGCCAGTCCATACACCAGATGGCCAGCACCCGAGCGTGAGCCACGTCAACCACCCACTGCGCGAATGGGGTCGCTTGCCCTACCGCGACCTCGCATCGCCAACCTCACCGCGCTGATCCGCCCACATCCGGGCACCGGTGGCCCCGGCCCCGCACCCGTCACCTCGTATCCGCAGACCCTGGCCTCCAACCGCGCCGACGCACCCGGCCAGTCGCCCCCGGTCACCAACAGGGTGCATTCCCGCTGCCGGGCCCGTGCCGTGACCGCCCGGGCCCGGCTGGGCGACACCGATCGCCCACCCAGGCTCAGCACCACCAGGTCCAGGCCGTCCATCAGAACCGCGGCCACCTCGACCGGGTCGGGACCGGGATCTGGGATCACCGCGAGCCTGCTCAGATCCGCACCCATCTCGACCGCCGCCAACAGTCCGACGTCGGGCAGCCCGACGATGGCCACGTGATCACCCGCCGCCGTGACGGTGGCCACCATGCTCAGCATCAGCGACCGAGCGCCCGTCAGCACCGCCACCGCCCCGCGTGGCAATGCCCCTGGGAGCAGATCGGCCAGCGAATCCGGGACCGGCAGCAAACTTTCCGAGGCGGGCAGGAGGGCACCCGCCGGTGCCGGGGTACGCTGTGCCGATCCGGCCGGAGCGGCCCCCTTCCCGGACATCGCCGCCATCTTCCGGCGAAGGTGTTCTACCTGCTCAGCGCGGCTCGACCGGCGTTCCTCCAGGCTCGCGGCACTCGTCACAGAAGCACCTCCCGCACCATCCTGAACAGATCTTCAATCGAACATGTGTTCGATGATCCGAGTAAACACTCGCCCTCCGACAATCGTCAAGCGGATCCGAGCGCCGATACGCCGCGTGGGTGACCAACATCGCTGGTGAGGCCATACGTAATGACTGTGCGCCGATATGAGTGGTGAGCTAAAGTCAAGATCGCCAGAACCCGCTTCGGGATGGGGCTGGTGTACGGGCCCCGACACGGACCGTGCTGAGCCGCGCAAGCGGTTCGCCGAAGACTCGTGTTCGAACTCGGGGATAGTTAGGACTCACACATGAAGTCGAATCGTCTGGCTCGTCGCATCGCGGCAGCTGTCGGCGGTACCGCCATCGTTGCCATGGTCGGCTTTACCGCCGCCTGCGGTACCGAAAAGGAGCAGGCCCCCGAAACGACCACGACGACCACGACTCCGTCGTCGGCACCGTCGTTGTCACCCACGGAGAAGTCAATCAACCCCACGGGCGGCAACCTGTTCACGCCTCCGGTCAAGGCGCCTCCTGCGCCGACGGCCATTCCTGGCGACAACTGATCTGGCGCGGCCTCGGGAGCCACACCGGCTTCCGAGGCACCGCTAGCGCAATACCGCGATGGTTCGGCAGCCGTTACCGACCATGACGACACCCCCCAACCGACGGGTCAGACCCGCGCGGTGGTTGTTCGTTGCCGTCGCCGCGGCAGCTCTCCTGGTCACATCGGACATTCGGCCGTCGCCGAGCCCCGATACCGCAGGCAGGATCGACGGACCGTTCGCGTCACTGCTGGCCGCCTCGACCGATCTCGGTCCCGCCCGCGGTGACCACGTCCAGCTGACGGCTGCCCTGCGTGACCGCACCCGACCGGTGACGTTGATCGAATGGGCACGGGCACAAGGGCTCTCGGCGCGCTGGCGACTCGGCGACAACTGGGCGATCATCGAGGGCGCCCCGGCAGCGGTGTCGGAGTCCCTCGACGTCGAGGTGCACGACTACCGCGGCAAACGCGGCCAGGAGTTCTACGCCTCTCCGCAGCAACCCCGCGTGCCGGCCGCCCTGGCCGGCGACGTCACCGAGCTGGGCCGGATCCTCAGCTACACGCCTCACCGGATGTCGCGACCGGACAACTTCCCCCTCGACGTACCGGATCGCGGGCTGAGCCCGACCGACCTGCTCAACACCTACAACGCGGACGACTTGGCGCGAGCCGGCTTCACCGGCAAGGGCCAGACGATCGTCATCTTCGCGTTCGACGGGTTCGACCAAGCCGACCTCGACACCTTCTCCACCAAGTACGGGCTCCCCCAGTTCACTCCCGAGGTCGTGGGCGGATCGCCCGGCAAGCCGCGTGGTGAGTTGACCATGGATCTCGAAGTGGCACATGCCATTGCACCCGATGCGACGAAGGTCGTGGTCAACGCCCGGCCCACTGTCGAGGGCGAGGGCGGCTACCAGAGGGTCGGTCAGATGTTGGAGGACACCGACCGCCAGTTCCCCGGCGCGGTCTGGAGTTTCTCGATCGGCTGGGGCTGCGACAAGCTGCTGACCGCCGCCGATCTGGCACCCGTGCGTTCAGCACTTGCCGTGGCCCACGAGAACGGCACAAGCGCGTTCAACGCCAGTGGCGATCTGGCCGGGCTGGAGTGCAAGGGCGGCGATGACTGGGACTCACCGCCGGGCACACAAGACATCGGCCTGGACTCGGTGGCGTCACTGCCCGAGATGACCAGCGTCGGTGGCACCACGCTGTCCACCGACGCCGACGGCGGCTGGCTTGCCGAACAGGCCTGGTTCGACGTGCCGCTGTCCCAGGGCACCGGCGGTGGGGTGTCGACGCTCTTCGAGGTTCCGCCCTGGCAGCGAGGTTTCACCGAACAGGTTGCACCCGAACGGAACACCGGCAAACGGATGACCCCGGACATCTCCGCCGTCGCCGATCCGTTCACCGGGGTGAAGATCGTCCTCAATCAGCAGGACGTGGTCGGAGGTGGCACCTCCCAGTCGGCCCCCATCTGGGCCGGGTTGGCCGCCGTGATGAACCAGTACCTGCTCGCCAACGGCGGCGATCTGATCGGCGACTTCAACCCGCTGCTCTACCGGATCGCCCAGGGCGCACAGCTTCCCGCGTTTCGCGACGTGACCCTCGGCGGTAATGCCGTTGACACGGCGGGGCCGGGCTATGACCTCGTCAGCGGTCTGGGCACACCTGACGTAGACAATCTGGTTCGCAACATCCTCATTCTGCAGAAGGTGACGCGATGAGCACGCAGTCCGAACCCAATGATCCCGAGCGGCCCACCATGGAGTGCTCGGTGTGCCAGATGGACGTCCCCGCCGGGCAGTTCTGCGGCTACTGCGGCGACTACCTGGAGGATCACCCGCGAAGCGGCCCGAAGTGGTTGCGGATGAGAGCGTTCAGCGCATCGCCCGGTGAGCACCTGCTGACCCCGAACCTCGCCAGTTCGCTGTTCCCGCAACTGCCGCCGGCATCCCGGAAGGTCTTCCTGCTCGGGCTCGGCCTGCTGCTGGTCGCACTCATCGCCGCCACCTGGTTCAAGCTTCCCGCCGTGCTCATCACCGTGGCGGCGTTGGGACTGCCCCTGCTCTTCCTGATCTATCTGCAGGAGGCCGACGCGCACCGCGACATCCCGTCGGCGACCCTGGTGATCACCGCGGCCCTTGGCATCGGCCTCGGGGTGGGCTGGGTGCTGCTGACTGGCGCGGCCATGGCCCGTTCGTACGGGGTGCCGCTGGGTGCGGGCATCAGCGCAACTCGCATCGTTCGCGACGGACTGGGCATACCCGTGGGCGGCATGCTGCTGATGCTCGTGCCTGCCGCGCTGGTCCGACTGTTCCGCCCGGGACCGCGAGAGTCGTTGGACGGCTTCGCACTCGGCGCCCTCGGTGCGCTGATGTTCACCGGTGCGGCGACCCTCACCCGTCTGGCACCGCAGTTCACCACCGGAATGATCGCCAGGGCGCGGCCGATGGACGGGCTGATGGTCGAGGCGGGGATCCGGGGTATCGCGGTACCGCTCACCGCGGCATGCGTCGGGGGGCTGATGGGCGCGGCGCTGTGGTTCACCCGACCCGCCAACAAGAAGGAGAAGGGCCGCACCTACGTGCGACTGGTCCTTGTCATACTCGCCCTGGCCGTGATGGCGATGTACGCCGGCCTGGGGTTGGTCGACGTCGCGCGAGTGCCCCAGTTCCTGCAACTGGCAGTGCATCTCACGATCGCCGTCATCGCGCTGCTGGCGCTTCGGATCGGTCTGCATCTGGCACTGCTGCACGAGGCCCACGACGAGGTCCGCGAGGACGAACCGATCCTGTGCCCGTTCTGCGGTCACGTCGTGCCCGATATGGCCTTCTGCCCGGCGTGCGGGGCGGCCACCCACGCGGCGTCGCGGTCATCGCGACAGATCCGCCGGGATCAACGCCCGGTACGGATCGACTCCGGCACCACGCCCGAGACGGATGACCGATGACGACGGTCGCTCCCGGGTACTCGGTCTTCGGCGGCACCTATGCCGTCGCGGCGCCGCCTGCCAAGACGTCGCACCGCCGCCTCGTCGTCGTGTGGGTGTTGGCCATCGCCGTCGTCGCCGCCGGTCTGGTGGCGCTGTCGGGCGCACTGGAGAAACCGAAGCCCCGTTACGTGTGCCCGCCGGACTGCGGCGCACCGCCACTGGGTGAGCCCGTCACGATCAATCCCCGCTTCACCTCCGACGACGGCGCCTTCTCGGTGGCCTATCCCGCCGAGGGTTCGGCCTACCAGATCACCACCGCGCCCAACAGCGTGACGGCGAACCTGCAGGCCGGCGACGGCGGCACCATGCGGCTGTTCAGCGAGCCGGCGGCTGGCCGATCCCCGCGCGACATCGCCATCGCCCTGGTGAACAAGACGTTCCCCGACACCAAGACCGCCTACGAGATTCCCAACGCGATGGTGGGCTATCAACCCGGGTTCGGGATGGTCGCGGACTGTTGGCCCCAGGGTGCGACCGCCAGCTATTCACGGATGCGGGTGATCGTCATGGTCGCGGTGAAGGACGACCTGGCCCTGGTGGCCGGCGCGGTCGGGCCGTATCACGCCTTCGGACCGGACTTCGGCTCCGGCAAGCCGTCAGCGGCGAATCTCCAACTCGCCCTGGACATGGGCAAGTACGTCAACAGCTTCAGCTGGCGTGGCGACCCGCTGCGCTGAACTCAGCTACGTGGCATAGGGGGACGCCGCGATGGCCTGGTCGATGCACGACAACAGCGTCGACTCCGTGTTCGCGGTCGTCATCCACTGCCGGTATCCGAATTCGATGACGGCGAGAACGGTGCACACCGTGACTCCGGGCCGGTAGTCGGTGTCCGGGTCGAGGCGCATGCGACGAGCGGTCATCTGAATGAGCGTTGCGCGGTCGGCGTCGCTGATCAGAGCCACTCTGTCCAGTATTGCGGGCACCGCGGTGACCACCGTTCGCCATTTCCGCATCTCGGCTGCGTCGACGTGACCGGTCTGTGTGCGGATCGCGTCGATCAACCCCTCACACACGTCGCGGTCCTCGGGGTGCGAGGCGAATCCGTTGACGATTGCGGCGCTGCTGGCCCGTAGCGGCCGCAGGAGCAGGTCATCCTTGGTGGGGACGTGCCGGTAGTAGGTGCTCGGCGAAACACCTGCGGCGGCGGCGATTTCATCGGTTGTGACCCGCGCGTAGCCACGTTCGGCGAACAGCTGCAGCGCCGCGGCGTCGATATCGCGACGCACCTGCTCACGCTGCTTCTCCCGCAAGGACGAACTCACAGCTGACCATCATGCCACCTTGTGCCATCAACTACCTACATGATAGTAACTGTCATATCGAATGACACTGTCAGATTGGGGTGATGGGGATGGATGCCGTTGACGTGGTGGTAGTCGGCTCGGGCGCTGGAGGGATGGCAGCCGCGATCACCGCCGCCGCCCACGGCCTGAGTGTGGTGATTCTGGAGAAGTCCCAGTACTGGGGCGGTTCGACCGCGCGCTCGGGTGGCGGAGTCTGGATCCCGGGCAACGACGAACTGCGCAGGCACCTGCCCGCCGATGACCTCGAGTCGGCGCGCACCTATCTCCGGGCCATCGTCGGCGCCGATGTCGACGCCGCGCGTATCGACGCGTACATCGACCGGGGGCCCGAGGCGCTTCATTTCCTGACCGAGCACTCGGCGCTGGATCTGCAGTGGGTGCGCGGCTACAGCGACTACCTTCCCGAACAGCCCGGCGGTACGGCTTTGGGCCGTTCGTGCGAGCCGCGTCCGTTCGACGCGCGCCGACTCGGCGATGATCTGGCCACGCTGCAGCCGTTCTACACCCGGGCACCGCTCAACGTGGTGGTCCAACAGTCCGACTACCGTTGGCTCAGCGTCGGATTCCGGCACTGGCGGGGACCCCTCCGCATGCTCAAGGTCGCTGCCCGCAGCGCTCTCGCGCGAGCCCGCGGCGCCAAACTCGTCGGCCTGGGCAGCGCCCTGGCCGGATCGCTGATGCTCGGGGTTCGACGGGCCGGTATCCCGGTTCACCTCGGCACCGCTGTCACCGAGTTGGTCATGACCGGCGACCGCGTCACCGGGGTCAGATGCGACGACGGACGCGTGATCGACGCTCGTCGCGGCGTCATTCTGGCCAGCGGTGGATTCGATCACGACGAGGAGATGCGCACCCACCACCATCGCTCACCGGCCGGCCCAGCGCTATCACTTGGCGCGGCGTCCAACACCGGCGACGGTATCCGGGCGGCGGAAAAGGTAGGTGCCGCAACCGATCTCATGGATGACGCCTGGTGGGCACCGTCGATACCACTCCCCAAGGGCCCGTGGTTCGCCCTCGCCGAACGCTCTCTACCGCGCAGCATCATGGTCAACGCCACCGGCAGACGATTCATGAACGAATCGCTGCCCTACATCGAGGCCACCCATCGCATGTTCGGCGGCCCCCACGGACAGGGCACAGGCCCCGCCAGCAACCTGCCCTGCTGGCTGATATTCGATCAGACCTACCGCAACCGCTACATGTTCGCCGGCAAGCCCGCCCGCACCCCGCTACCGTCCTCGTGGTTCACCAGCGGTGCGCTCACCACGGCGGACTCCATCACCGCGCTGGCCACCGAAATCGGTGTTCCCCCAGACGCTCTCACCGACACCGTCAACACGTTCAACCACGCGGCGCGAACGGGCCACGACGCCGACTTCCGCCGCGGCGAATCGGCATACGACCACTACTACGCCGACCCCACCAACACCCCCAACTCCAGCCTCGGCGAGATCACCCAAGCACCCTTCTACGCCGCGCAGATGGTGCCCGCCGATCTCGGAACCAAGGGCGGCATCAGCACTGACGATCACGCGCGCGCCCTCACCCCCGATGCCACACCGATCCCCGGCCTCTACGCGGTCGGCAACACCTCAGCCGCCCTCATGGGCCACACCTACGCCGGCCCCGGAGCCACCATCGGTCCCGCGCTCGTATTCGGCTACCTGGCAGCGCTTCACATCACCGATCGGCAGACGTAACGGCCGACCAATGTTGACATTGACGAATGTCACCATTGGTGGTGTACTTGTGGGACGCTTCGACCAACGGAGGTCCGAATGCCCGCCAATATGGCCGTGACCGGCACTGATCTGCCCGCCCGCGGCTCGCTGCGGTCCCGTGGCGCTGCCGCGATCAGCGGAGTCACCCTGCGACAACTCAGCGCGGTCCTGCCGCCAGAGCACGCCTGGGGACTGTGGGCCTCACGCCGGATCGTCGCCCAGATCATGAACTCGTTCGGACCGTCTCTGGCCGGCACGCGCATCGAACCCGTCGACGTCCGGATGGCCGACGGCAGGCGCGTGGTCGGCGAGTGGGTCCGCGGCCCCGGGGTTGATACCGGCGATCGGGCGATCTACTTCGTGCACGGCAGCGGGTTCGCGCTGTGCTCACCACGCACGCACCGCCGGCTGACCGCGTGGCTGTCCCGACTGACCGGGCTGCCGGTGTTCTGCGTCGACTACCGACTCGCCCCCGCGTATCGGTTCCCCACCGCAGCCGACGACGTCCGCTCCGGTTGGGACTGGCTGTGTTCCGAGCGCGGACTGGCCCCGGACCGCATCTTCATCGCGGGCGACTCGGCGGGCGGCCACCTCGCCGTCGACCTCTTGCTGCAGAACGACATCGAGCACCCCGCCGGGCTCGCCCTGTTCTCCCCGCTCATCGATCTGACCTTCGCACTGGCTCGCACCCGCGAGTACCTGCGACGCGACCCCGCAATCCGCGCGGCCGCCGCCGCCAGGCTCGTCCGACTGTATTGCGCGGGAACAGATCTCGACCACCCGCGCCTAACCCTCGACGTCGCGGGCGGCCGGAGGATGCCACCCACCCTGATCCAGGCGGGCGGCGGCGAGATGCTCGTCGCCGATGCTCGCAGACTGGCCGCCGACGTCACCGCGGCGGGCGGTCGGTGCGAGCTGCAGGTGTGGCCCGACCAGGTGCACGTGTTCCAGGCCCTGCCTCGCCTGACCCCCGAGGCCGCGCCCGCCATGCGCCACGTCGCCGCGTTCATCGCCGACTCGATGCACCAGCACGACGCGGAGCGGGTCGCGGGGTGAGAGTGTTGGGCATCCTCGGATCCCGCGGGCGCAGCAAGGCCGCCGACGCCGTCATCACCGGCGCGGGCAGCGGCATCGGCGCTGCGTTCGCCGTCGAACTCGCGAAGCGGGGCGGCCGAGTGGTGTGCAGCGACCTCGACGAGGCCACGGCGCGCACCACCGCCGACAACATCACCGCGGCGGGCGGTCAGGCAATCCCGTTGCGCTGCGACGTCTCCCGTATCGACGACGTCCAACGGCTGGCCGAGCAGGCGCAGACCTGGTTCGGCGGTCCCCCATCGTTGGTGATCAACAACGCCGGCGTCGGGGCGGGCGGCCAGCCGATCGGCGAGGCCGGACTCGACGATTGGAACTGGGTTCTCGGCATCAACCTGTGGGGTCCCATCCACGGCTGCCACGTGTTCACGCCGATCCTGCGCGAGGCCAGCCAGACTGGTGACGACCGGCCGCGCGGCATCGTCAACGTCGCGTCGGCGGCGGCATTCGGCGCGGCACCAGGGATGGCCGCCTACAACGTCAGCAAGGCCGGCGTGCTGTCACTGTCGGAGACGCTGTCCGCGGAACTTGCCGGGACCGGGATCGCCGTCACCGCACTGTGTCCGACGTTCGTCAAGACCAACATCGTCTCGGCGGGTCGAATCAGCGAGCAGTCCACGGAGCTGGCCGACCGGCTCATGCGCTGGACCGGATTCTCCCCGGAGCGCGTGGCCCGCAGCTGCCTCGACACCAACGACCGCGGCGGCCTCTACTGCATGCCGCAGCCTGACGCCAGGATCGGTTGGGGCGTCAAGCGTTTGACCCCGACGGTGTACACCCGTGCCGTCGGACTGACCACCCGCATCAGAACACCCTAGGAGGTAACCATGGCCCCCAAGTCAAGGCTCGACATGGACGCGATGCTCGCCAAGATCAAGGACCGGCAGTGGGCGCTGGCAGACATCGACTGGGATGCACCGGGTGCCGAGACCATCACCGACGAGATGCGGCCCAAGCTCAAGGCCTTCATGGCCGACCTGTGCTGGATCGAGAATATCGGTGCCCGTGGATTCGCCGCGCTGGCCAAGAAGGCGCCGACACCGACGATCGCGGAGATCTACCGCTACTTCCACGCCGAGGAGCAGCGCCACGCGAACGCCGAGCTAGCGCTGATGCAGCGGTGGGGAATGCTCGAGGACGGTGAGGTTCCCGAGCCGAACGTCAACATCAGGCTTGCGATCGACTGGCTGGACCGCTGGGCCGACGATATGCCGCTGTCGCTGCTGGGCACGGTGATCCCGATGCTGGAGGTCGCCCTCGACGGTGCGCTGCTGAAGTTCCTGCTCGACGAGGTGTCTGATCCGGTGTGTCATCAGGTCTTCGAGAAGATCAACAACGACGAGTCCCGGCATCTCGTGGTCGATTTCGAGGTGCTCGACATGATCGGGCAGGCCAAGATCCGGCGGTTGCTGATCGACTTCGTCGGCCACAACGCCACGCCGGGTCTGATCATCGGCGCGATCATGGGTGCACCGCTGATCAACAGGATCCGCAACGAGATCGTCGCCATGGGTATGGAGCCGGAACGGCTGTACAAGGCCGTGAAACGGTTCAAGGAACTCGGCGATCGGGGCGAATCCACCCGGCGGGTACCGACTTACCGCTTCCTACGGCGATATGCAGGCGTGGTCACCAACCCCCGCCACCCCTACCATCTGTTGGCCAACTCGATGGTCTGGCTCTCCGACCGGTACCCGCGGCCGCTGCTGCCGTCGGTGCCGAGCTGGGTCAACGAGGTCACCCACGAGCCGGCGGCCTGACGTGGCGAGTCGCGTATACGACACGATCATCGTCGGCACCGGCTTCACCGGGATCGGCGCGGCCATCAAACTGACTCAGGCCGGGGTCGACGACTTCGTCATCCTCGAACGCGAGGGCCGCGTCGGCGGAACATGGCGGGACAACACCTATCCCGGTGCGGCATGCGATATCCCGTCGCTGCTGTACTCGTTCTCGTTCGTGGCGAACCCGACGTGGTCACGGGCGTACTCACCGGCCGAGGAGATCCGCCGCCACATCGAGGCCATGGTCGAGGAGTTCGACCTGACCCCCCGAATCCAGTTCGGCGTCGAGGTCAACGGGTTGGTGTTCAACGAGGACGACGGCACCTGGGCCATCAAGACCAAGGGCCGCAAGACGTTCCGGGCCCGCACCGTGGTCCTCGCCTCGGGCCCGCTGCCCGACCACAAGCTGCCCGACATCAGGGGTATCGACACCTACGAGGGCACCAAGATTCACAGCGCCCGGTGGGACCACGACTACGACTTCACCGGTAAGCGGGTGGCCGTCATCGGCACCGGTGCCAGTGCCGTGCAGATCGTGCCCGAACTGGTCAAACAGGCCGCGTTCGTCAAGGTGTTCCAGCGCACCCCTGGATGGGTGATGCCACGGTTGGACATCGCCACGCCCCAGCGGGCCCAGACGTTGTTCGCCAAGGTTCCTGCCGCACAACGGATTGCCCGCCAGGCGCTGTACTGGGGTCACGAGGCCAGCGCCACCGCACTGGTGTGGGACTCACCGCTGACCGGCGTCGTCGCCCGGCTCAGCAAGGCCCACCTGCGCCGTCAGGTCAAGGATCCGTGGCTGCGCCGTCAGCTCACCCCCGACTTCACGCCTGGATGCAAGCGCATGCTGATCTCCAGCGACTACTACCCCGCGCTGCAACGCGACAACTGCAAGCTCATCGACTGGCCGATCGCCACCATGAGCCCCGTGGGCATCCGCACCAGCGACGGCATTGAGCACCACCTCGATGCGATCGTCTTCGCCACCGGTTATGACGTGCACCTGTCCGGTCCGCCGTATCCGGTCACCGGGATCGGCGGCCGGTCGATGGCCGACGAGTGGTCGGGCGGTGCGCAGGCCTACAAGAGCATCAACGCCCACGGCTATCCGAACCTGTTCATCATGACCGGCCCCAACTCGGGCCCCGGCCACAACTCGCTGCTGGTGTACGTGGAGGGTCAGCTCGACTACGCCGTCGCGGGCATCACCACGATCCTGCGCAATCAGCTGCGCTATCTCGACGTGCGCGAGGACGTCCAACGCCGCTACAACGAGCGGCTACAGCAGCGGTTGACCAAGACGACGTGGATGAGCGGCTGCAACAGCTGGTACCTGACCGCCGACGGATTCAACGCGTCGATGTACCCGGGCTTCGCCACCCAGTATCTTCGACAGATGCGCGACTTCAGATTCGGCGACTATGAGGCGGTGGCACGCGATGCGCGCGCCACCCTCACATCGTCTGCCTGACATGACCCCAGCCAAGCCTCCTCGGCAGCCGGCGGGCGCCATCTCGACGATCCTGGGCGGGTTGCGTCGCGCACCCCGCCAGATCCGAAGGGGCTCCCGCGACGTCATCGAGAACGCGGTGTCGCAATTGTTCGACGCCGCGGTCCAACCGCATGGCATCGAGTCCTCCGGCGAGTACCGCATCGAGGAGCTGGCCCGGCTGGCAGGCACCACCACACGCAACATCAGGGTGTACCGCGACCGCGGTCTGTTGCATCCGCCGCTGCGGGTCGGCCGCATCGCGTTGTTCAACGACACCCACCTGACCCGACTGCGCCTCATCACCTCGATGCTCGAGCGGGGCTACAACATCGCGCATGTCAACGAGATGCTGTCGGCCTGGGAGCAGGGCAAGGACCTCGGCGACATGCTCGGCCTGGAGTCCGCGATCGCCGGCAGCTGGGCCACCGAGCGGCCTGAGCGGATGTCGGAGGCAGAGGCCCGGCAGCTGGTCAATGACGATGACGCATTCGAGCGGATGCTGGGCAACGGGGTGCTCAAACGCGATCCCGACGACGCCGACCGGATAACCGTGGTGCGCCCCAAGCTGATCGAGATCTTTAACGAGATCCACGAATACGGCGTCGCCACCTCCAAGCTCGTCGACCTGCACGAGCAGATCACCCCGCTCATCGACCAGATCAGCGGACTGCTCGTGGCTGCCGGAGTCGAGCACGTCGTCGATCGACTCAAGCCCGGTGCGGTGCTGCCACCGGATACCGAACTCGCCGAACTGATCACGATGCTGGTGCGGTTCCGCACGCAGGCGGTCAGTGCGGTGACGGCGACGCTGGCCTTCTCGATCGAGTCGACCATCGAATCGGCGGTGAGTCAGATCCTCGGCGACTTCATCGCCAAGGAGGCCGAGCACGAGCCCGAGGCCTGACGGTCCCTGCGGCCCGCCGTCACTCCCACTCGATGGTGCCCGGCGGCTTGCTCGTCACGTCGAGGACCACCCGGTTGACCTCGGGCACCTCGTTGGTGATTCGCGTCGAGATGCGTTCCAGCACTTCGTAGGGCACCCGCGTCCAGTCCGCCGTCATGGCGTCCTCGCTCGACACCGGGCGCAGCACGATCGGATGACCGTAGGTGCGTCCGTCACCCTGCACGCCGACGGACCGGACATCGGCCAGCAGCACCACCGGGCACTGCCAGATCTGGTTGTCCAGGCCCGCTGCGGTGAGTTCCTCGCGCGCGATGGAGTCCGCCCGGCGCAGCGTGTCCAGCCGCGACGCGGTCACCTCGCCGACGATCCGGATGGCCAGACCAGGTCCCGGGAAGGGCTGGCGCCCAACGATTTCCTCGGGCAGGCCGAGTTCACGGCCGACGGCCCGAACCTCGTCCTTGAACAGCAGCCGCAACGGCTCGACGAGCTTGAACTTCAGGTCGGCGGGCAGGCCGCCCACGTTGTGGTGGCTCTTGATGTTGGCGGTACCGGTGCCGCCGCCCGACTCCACGACGTCCGGATACAACGTGCCCTGGACCAGGAACTCGACGTCCGAGTCGCTGGAGGCGGCGTCGTCGATGGTGTCGCGCACCGCACCCTCGAACGCACGGATGAACTCGCGGCCGATGATCTTGCGCTTGCCCTCGGGGTTGGTCACACCGGACAGGGCCTCGAGGAAGCGTTCCTCGGCGTCGACCGTGACGAGTTTCGCGCCCGTCGCCGCGACGAAGTCGCGTTGCACCTGACCGCGCTCGCCGGCGCGCAGCAGGCCGTGGTCGACGAACACACATGTCAGGCGGTCACCGATGGCGCGCTGCACCAGCGCGGCCGCCACAGCGGAGTCGACGCCGCCCGACAGGCCGCAGATCGCCCGGCCGTCGCCGATCTGGGTGCGGACCTGTTCGACGAGTGCGTCGGCGATATTAGCCGCGGTCCACGTCGCGTCGATCCCGGCAAACTCGTGCAGGAACCGGCTCAGAATCTGCTGCCCGTGCGGCGTGTGCAGAACCTCGGGGTGGTACTGCACCCCGGCGAGACGACGGGAGCGGTCCTCGAACGCCGCGACCGGCGCCCCGGCACTGGTGGCGACGACGTCGAAACCGGCGGGCGCCTCGGTGACGGCGTCACCGTGGCTCATCCACACCGGCTGGCTCTCCGGCAGGTCCGAATGCAGTTGTCCCCCGGTGACATTCAGCGTGGTGCGGCCGTACTCGCTGGAGCCGGTGTGCGCGACGGTGCCGCCGAGGGCCTGGGCCATCGCCTGGAAGCCGTAGCAGATACCGAAGACCGGGATCCCGAGATCGAACATCGCCGGGTCGAGTCGAGGCGCTCCCTCGGCGTACACGCTGGCGGGGCCGCCGGAAAGGACGATCGCCTGAGGATCCTTGGCCTTGATCTCCTCGATGGTCGCGTTATGCGGGATCACCTCGGAGTAGACCCGCGCTTCGCGGACACGTCGCGCGATGAGCTGCGCGTACTGCGCGCCGAAGTCGACGACCAGGACGGGGCGGGGGGCTGCAGATTCCACCCGGTCAGTCTAGTGGGGTCCAATCAGCGCGGATTGGTGACAACGAGTTCGTGGTCACCGGTCTGCCACGCCTGCTCGAACACGTCCATGGTCACCTGTTCACCGCGGGTGTCCTCGCCGCCGCTGTCCCCGAGGTAGACGATGTCGTTGTCGACGTCGATCGCCGCGACGGTGATCAGATGACTGCAGTTGGTTCGGTCGCCCTCGGTGTCCCAGATGATCTTCGAGTTCACACAGACGATGGCCTGCTGGCCATTGCCCAGGTAGTCCATGAGCGCCTCGATGCCCGTCTCAGTCCCACCGTCGTCAGCGACAAAATCGTTGGTGTATTCAGCGCCGATTCCGTACTGATCCAGCAACAGGAGCAGGTCTTTCGTGCACGTCCCGTGGCCGACTCCGCCGTCGGCCGGGTCGATGCTCTCGTCGTACACCGGCTCACCCGGTGAGCACTTGCTGGGCGTGTTGGCCGCAAGGTCGATTATCTGACGCTCGGTCGGGGGCTGGTCGGTGATCTCACCGATGACGGCCCGCGTTGCCATCAGCCCGCAGTCACCCTCGGACTGCTGCTCCCAGTTCCGGGTCGCGGCGTCGGGGTCGCCGTAGACCCCGCTGTACTCGTTGGGACCATCCTGCTCGTCCCGGGCGGCGACGGACGCCTCAATCTTCGCGCGGTCCCCACCCGGCTTCGGCCGGGCGACCTCGGCACAACCCCAGTTCGACTCGGCGGCCGCATCACTTGTCGTCTCAGCTGGGGGCGAGTCCGAGCCGCAGGCAGTACCGAAGAAGGCAGCCGCGGCGGCCAGGCAGATCGCGACCCGTCGGGCTCGTGCTCGCCGACTGTTTGAAATGACAACCATCGACAGAAACTAACAAAGCAGGTCGCCCCCTGGCGGGCCTTTACTGACGCAGCCGTCACCGAGGTTCGGTGAGATCGGCTGCCGCCGCGGCTATGGACTCGCGAACGACGGCGTCGTCGACCGCGTCCAGGCCGAGCGCGGTGCGCAGAAAGGGCTGGAAGAGATGCCAGCCGAGTTGCAGTGCAACGACGTTCGCGGCCGCGAGCTTGGCGCTGGTGTCGTCATCGAAGCGAGGGCGGAGCTGCTCGAGTAGTTCGGTCAGATTCGGGAAGCTGCTCTGCAACTGCCCCACCGGATAGCCGTCCAGCAGCGCGCGAGCCATCACCCGAAAGTGCCGGCCAGCAGCCTGTTCGATCTCTGCCTGCGTCGCGCCGGCGCGGCGCAGGTCGGTGATGTTGCCCGCGAGGTGATCGAGAACCGAACCGACGAGGCGGTCCTTGGTACCGAAGTGACGGAACACCAGCCCGTGGTTGACCTTCGACCGTGTCGCGACATCGCGGATCGAGGTGGCGGCCGGCCCCCGTTCCGCGAACAACTCGGATGCGGCCTCGAGCACTGCTGCCGCCACTTCCTCACGCCCCACCGGGGCCGCGACCTGCTTGGATGGCGGCCGTGTAGTCATCTGGCTACACTAGCCGAGGCATGGTGTAGTCACTTGACTACACCGCACCGAGTGAACGAGGAGACCACATGACATCGGCCCCGACCATCACCAAGCTCGGCAGCCGCATCGGCGCCCGCGTCGATGGGGTGGCTCTCGACGGCGACCTGCCCAAGGACACCGTCGCGACAATCCGCGCCGCCCTGCTGGAACACCGGGTGATCTTCTTCCGCGGCCAGGACCAGCTCGACGACGAGCGCCAGAACGCGTTCGCACGACTGCTGGGAACCCCGGTCGGGCACCATGCCCTGAAGCAGGACGGTGCCCCGCTCATCACGCCGATCGACTCCGAGTACGCCAAGGCAACCCGCTGGCACACCGACGTCACGTTCGTCCCCGACTACCCCTCCGCATCGATCCTGCGCGCCGTGACACTGCCCGAATACGGCGGCTCGACGCTGTGGGCATCCACGGCCGCGGCCTACGACGCGCTGCCCGCGCCGCTCAAGACACTCACCGAGAATCTGTGGGCCGTGCACAGTAATCGGTACGACTACGCCGCCGCGCCTGTGGCCGAAGTGAACGACGAGCAGCAGCGATTGCGCGACGCCTTCATGAAGCCCGACTTCCGCACCGAGCATCCGGTGGTACGGGTTCATCCCGAGACCGGTGAGCGCACCCTGCTGGCCGGAGACTTCGTCCGCGGATTCCTCGGCCTGGACAGCCATGAGTCACAGACCCTGCTCGAGTTGCTACAGCGTCGGATCACCATGCCCGAGAACACCATCCGATGGAACTGGGCACTGGGCGACGTCGCCATCTGGGACAACCGGGCCACCCAGCACCGCGCGGTCGACGACTACGACAATCAGCGCCGCGTCATGCACCGGGTGACGCTGACCGGCGACGTGCCCGTCGACGTGCACGGGCAGTCCAGCCGTCCGCTCGCCGATGCAGCACTGCTGGTGGCGAGCTGAGCCGGTCGATCAGCCTGCGGAGCTGACCGGCTCGATCGGCAACCGCCGCAGGGCCGCAGGCGCTGTCGCCGGCACGACCGGATGTCCGGGCGCGACCGGCGCCAGCCTGCGGTACGGGTCTCCCTGATCGGGTCGCAGATCGTTCTCACCCTTGTTCGGCCAGAGCGAGGCGGCCCGTTCAGCCTGCGCGGTGATCGACAGCGATGGGTTCACCCCGAGGTTGGCCGAGATCGACGCACCGTCCATGACGTGCAGCGTCGGGTAGTTGTACACCCGCTGGTACGGGTCGATGACACCGTGCTCGGGGCTGTCACCGATCGCGGCGCCGCCGAGGAAGTGCGCGGTCAGCGGGATGTTGAACAGCTCCCCCCACGTGCCTCCGGCAACGCCGTTGATCTTCTTGGCGATACGCCGGGTGACCTCATTGCCCGCCGGGATCCACGTCGGGTTCGGCTCACCGTGGCCCTGCTTGCTGTCCAACATGCGGAAGCCGAACTTCGTCTTCCTGGTGAAGGTGGTGATCGAGTTGTCCAGGTGCTGCATGACCAGCGCGATCACGGTGCGCTCGCTCCACTGCCTGGGATTGAGCATTCGCAGCATCTGCTTCGGATCCTCGCCCGCCTGATCCAGCAGCTGCCGCCACCGCGGGGTGTCAGTGCCCTGCGGTCCGGTGCCGTCTGTCATCAGCGTCTGCAGCAGACCCATCGCGTTCGAGCCCTTGCCGTAGCGCACGGGTTCGACGTGGGTGTCGCTCGTCGGGTGGATCGACGACGTGATCGCCACACCGTGAGTGAGGTCGTACTCGCCGGTGACCTTCAGGGTGGCGGCGCCGACGATGGACTCCGAGTTGGTCCGCGTCAGCACGCCGAGCTTGTCGGACAGCTTGGGCAGCTTGCCCTTGTCACGCATCTTGAACAACAGCTTCTGCGTGCCATAGGTGCCCGCGGCGAGGACGACGTGGCGCGCCGTGAACGTCTTGCGCCTGCGGCGCAGCTTGCTGCCGGTGCGCGCGGTGCGCACCTCCCACAGCCCGTCTGGGCGCTGTTCGAAACCGGTGACGATGGTCAGCGGATGCACCTGTGCACCAGCCGATTCCGCTAATCCCAGGTAGTTCTTGAGCAGAGTGTTCTTGGCGCCGTACCGGCAGCCCGTCATACATGCTCCGCACTCCAGACAGCCGGTCCGCGCCGGGCCCGCACCGCCGAAGTACGGGTCGGGCACCGTCTTGCCCGGCACCTTCTCGCCATCGGGCCCGAAGAACACACCGACGGGCGTCGGGACGAACGTGTCGCCGACACCCATATCGTCGGCGACCTCCTTCATGATGCGGTCGGCATCGGTGAACGTCGGGTTGGTCACGACGCCGAGCATCCGCTGAGCCTGGTCATAGTGCGGCATGAGCTCGGCACGCCAGTCGGTGATGTCCTTCCACTGCGCGTCGTTGAAGAACGGATCCGGCGGCACGTACAGCGTGTTGGCGTAGTTGAGCGACCCGCCGCCGACACCGGCGCCGGCCAGGATCATCACGTTGCGCAGCAAGTGGATGCGCTGGATGCCGTACATGCCGAACTGCGGCGCCCACAGGAACTTGCGCAGGTTCCACGATGTCTTCGCGAAGTCCGCGTCCTCATAGCGCCGGCCGGCCTCCAGCACGCCGACTCGGTAGCCCTTCTCGGTGAGCCGCAGCGCGCTGACGCTGCCCCCGAAGCCCGAGCCGATGATCAGGACGTCGTAGTCAGGATCCATGCCAACAGTATGAACTTACCGACCGGTAACTAGCTAGACAGGGGACCCTAACTTGTAAAGCTAGCTGCCGACGGCCAGACCGACCTTCTGGAACTCCTTGAGATCGCAGTAGCCGGCCTTGGCCATCGCGCGGCGCAGACCGCCCACGAGGTTCAGCGACCCGAACGGGTCATCGGATGGCCCGGACAGCACCTGCGCCAAGGACGGCCGCTCACCCAACGCGACCTGCAGCAGCGCACCACGCGGCAATGACGGGTGCGCGGCGGCCGACGGCCAGAACCAGCCGCCGCCCTGTGACTCCTCGGCAGCGGCGAGCGGTGTGCCCAGCACCACGGCGTCGGCGCCGCACGCGATGGCCTTGGCCAGCTCGCCTGAGGTGTGGATGTCGCCGTCGGCGAGCACGTGCACGTAGCGGCCGCCGGTCTCATCGAGATACTCCCGCCGCGCGGCGGCGGCGTCGGCGATCGCGGTCGCCATGGGCACGCTGATGCCCAGCACCTCATCACTGGTCGTGACACCGGCGGTGGAACCGTAGCCGACGATGACGCCTGCGGCTCCGGTGCGCATCAGATGCAGCGCCGTGCGGTGATCGAGGACGCCGCCAGCCACGACGGGCACGTCCAGTTCGGAGATGAATGTCTTGAGGTTCAGCGGTTCGCCATCGGACGCGACCCGCTCGGCCGAGATGATGGTGCCCTGGATGACCAGCAGGTCGATACCCGCCGCCACCAGCGTGGGGGTCAGTGCCTGCGCGTTCTGCGGGCTGACCCGCACCGCGGTGACAACGCCGGCGTCTCGGATGCGCATGACCGCGGCACCGAGCAGCTCGGGATCCAGTGGGGCGGCGTGCAACTGCTGAAGCATCCGGATCGCCGCCGTCGGATCAGGCTCCTTGGCCGCGACCTCGATCACCTCGGCGACCCTGGCCTCGACGTCGGCGTGCCTGCCGATCAGGCCCTCGCCGTTGAGCACGCCCAGCCCACCCTGCTTGCCCAGTTCGATGGCGAACTCGGGCGAGACCAAGGCGTCGGTGGGATGGGAGACGACCGGGATCTCGAAGCGGTAGGCATCGAGCTGCCATGTCGTCGACACGTCCTGCGAGGACCGGGTTCGCCTCGACGGCACGATGTTGATGTCGTCGAGTTCATAGGTCCGTCGGGCGTTTCTGCCCAACCCGATTTCAACCATGTCACGCATGCTGACTAGATTCCCCCGGCCCTAACGGGCGTAGTAGTTGGGTGCTTCGACGGTCATCGTGATGTCGTGCGGATGGCTCTCCTTGAGACCTGCCGCGGTGATCTGCACGAACTGCGCCTGCTGCAACTGCTCGATGGTGGCCGCGCCCGTGTAGCCCATGGCCGCGCGCAGACCACCCGTCAACTGATGGATGACGGTGGACAGCGGACCGCGGAACGGAACCCTGCCCTCGATGCCCTCGGGGACGAGCTTGTCCTCGCTCAGCACGTCGTCCTGGAAGTAGCGGTCCTTCGAGTAGGACTTCTGGGTGCCCCGGGTCTGCATCGCTCCCAGCGATCCCATGCCTCGGTAGCTCTTGAACTGCTTGCCGTTGACGAAGATGAGGTCACCCGGGGACTCCGCGGTGCCAGCCAGCAGGGAGCCCAGCATCGCGGTCGAGGCGCCCGCGGCGAGTGCCTTCGCAATGTCACCCGAGTACTGCAGGCCACCGTCGGCGATCACCGGCACGCCGTGCGGCGCGCATGCCGCCGTGGCCTCCAGGATCGCGGTGATCTGCGGTGCGCCGACTCCCGCGACGACGCGCGTGGTGCAGATCGAACCGGGCCCGACGCCCACCTTCACCGCGTCTGCGCCTGCCTCGACCAACGCAGCGGCCGCGGCACGGGTGGCGATGTTGCCGCCCACCACCTCCACGCGGTCGCCCATCGTGGACTTGACCCACGCGACCATGTCGAGCACGCCGCGGTTGTGCGCATGCGCTGTGTCCACGATGAGCACGTCGACGCCGGCGTCTGCCAGTGCCATCGCGCGCTCGCGCGCATCGCCGCCGACTCCGACGGCCGCACCGACCAGTAGCCGGCCGTCACTGTCCTTCGTGGCGAGCGGGAACTGCTCGGTCTTGACGAAGTCCTTGACGGTGATGAGGCCCGTCAGCTTTCCGTGGCCGTCGATGATCGGCAGCTTCTCGATCTTGTGCCGGCGCAACAGGCCGAGCGCGGCGTCAGCGGTGACACCCTCCTGCGCGGTGATCAGCGGCGCCTTGGTCATCACCTCGGCGACGGGCTTGCTCATATCGGCTTCGAAACGCATGTCGCGGTTGGTGATGATGCCGACGAGCGCCCCTGCCGGGTCCACCACGGGCAGACCCGAGATCCGGAACCGGGCACACATGGCGTCGACCTCGGCCAGTGTGTTCTCGGGCGAGCACGTCACGGGGTCGGTGACCATGCCCGCCTCGGAGCGCTTGACGGTCTCGACCTGGCCGGCCTGCTCGGCCACCGACACGTTGCGGTGCAGGACACCCATGCCGCCCGCCCGCGCCATCGCAATCGCCATCCGGGCCTCGGTGACGGTGTCCATCGCGGAACTCACGAGCGGGACGCGCAGCCGGATCTTGCGAGTCAGCTGGCTCGACGTGTCCACGTTCGCGGGAATCACGTCCGAGGCGGCGGGAAGCAGGAGCACGTCGTCGAACGTGAGCCCGAGCATCGCAATCTTGGTCGGGTCGTCGCCGCCGGTGGGCACCGGAACGGCGAGGGGAAAACTACGTTCAGCGATCGACATGGGTGAGGCCTCCCAAAGCGGGGCACATAGAGACGTTTAGGTGTCCATCTTATCGGCACGTACCCACGTGATCTGGTTCACGCCAGATCACGCTCGGTTGATCTTGGAATCCGACGCCAACACTCCCCCGCGGCGGCGTGGACGGCTGGCGCGATAGCCGCGCCGCTGCGTAGTGTGGAACCGTGCGTGATCACCTGCCGCCGGGTCTGCCGCCGGACCCGTTTGCCGACGACCCATGTGATCCGTCTGCTGCGCTCGATGCGATCGAGCCCGGCCAGCCGCTGGACCCGCAGGAACGCATCGCGGTTGAGGCCGATCTCGCCGACCTGGCGGTATACGAGGCCCTGTTGGCCCACAAGGGCATTCGCGGCCTGGTTGTCTGCTGCGACGAGTGCCAGCAGGACCACTACCACGACTGGGACATGCTGCGCGCAAACCTGCTGCAGCTTCTGGTCGACGGTACGGTCCGTCCCCACGAGCCGGCCTACGATCCGGAGCCCGACGCCTACGTGACGTGGGACTACTGCCGCGGTTACGCAGATGCCTCGCTCAACGAGGCGACATCGTCGGACTCCGACGGCTATCGCTGACGGCGTAACCGCTCAGATCATTCACCGCCACCCGGCGCCACGACTGTGGTCGTCACGGGTGCGACGCTCTCCTCGCCCTCATCGGTCGACTCCTCGCGCACGGTCGACGGCGCCGCCGACGTCGTGACCGCCGTCCTGGGCGCACTCGCGGGCTGACTCGGCTCCGCGGCCGGGGCTTGGCTCACCGGGGGCGCTTCGGCGACCGGAGCCGTTGGCACCGTCGTCGTGGCGGTCACGGTGGACGTCGCGGCCTTGGTCGCGGTTGTCGTCGTCGGCGCCGTCGTCGTAGGAGCCGTTGTTGTCGGAGCCGTTGTCGTCGGGGCGGTGGTCGTCGACGGGGCCGTCGTGGTCGACGTGCTGGGTGGCGCGGTCGTCGTCGAGGTCGGCACCGAACTGGTCGGTGTTGAACTCGGCGGTGTTGAACTCGGCGGCGTTGACGTCTCGGTCGGGCTCGTCGGCGAGGTTGACGGCAGCGACGAATCCGACGGCGGTGTGAGCAGCACCTCGGGTCCGGGGGTGTCAGTCGGCGACGGCAGCGACGTGTCCGACGGTGATGCCGGGACTGACGTCGGGGCTGACGTGGTGTCTTCGATGACGGGAACGGGCAGCAGCGTCAGCGGCGAGTCGGGCAGAACCGGCATGGGGTCGCCCACCGGGGGCAGCGTCGCCGCGGGGTTCTGCTCGACGACCTTGTAGGTCAGGGCGTTCCACTGCTCGATCAGGTCGTGCTTGCTATCCACCTGCTCGACGCTCTGCACGGTGGTCGACAGCGCGACGAGCTTGTCCTGGGCCTGATCCCACTGGCCCTGCTCGACCAGTCGCTGAACCTCGGCCAGCTCGGTCTGCGCGGCGAGCACCACCTGATCGTCACGGGTGGCCTTCTGGTCGCCGAAGAACATCGTCCGCACGCCATACAGACCGTCGCCGGGTGCCGCACCGTAGACGGCCGCACCGAATCCGCCGAGGCACAACACGGCCGCGGCGGCGGAACCGACGACGGCCAGATGCCCGCGGCCAACACGTCGGGTGGAGGGCTGGCCCGCACGCAGGGCCTCGACGGCGTCCTGCTCGGTGATCGTTACGGAGGTCGGCGTCTCGCGGACACCGTCGCGCCAGTCGGCGAACAGGAACGCCAGTTCTGCCTCTTCGCGATCCGTCGAGTAGGCCTGCCGGTTGGAACTCAACGCCTCGATGAACTGATCGACGCGGTTGATCTCGTTGAGCGACGGGTCTCCCCCGTTGGAGGACCAGCGACCGTAATCAGCCATGGTCTGGTCCCGTCGCTACGATTTCGGCCTTCAACCGCGCCAGCGCGCGGTGCTGTGCCACACGGACGGCGCCCGCCGTACTGCCGACCGCCTCGGCGGTCTCCTCGGCGCTCATTCCGACGACGACGCGCAGGATCACGATCTCGCGCTGCTTTTCGGGCAGGGTGGCCAGCAGCTTGTCCATCCGGGCGGCCGACTCGGAGTCGATCGCCATCTGCTCGGGTCCGGCGTCTCTCGACGGCCGGTCCGGCAGGGTGTCGGTTGCATCGCTCTTGTTACGCCCAGCAGCGCGGTGGGAGTCAGCAACCTTGTGTGCGGCGATGCCATAGACGAAGGCCAGGAACGGTCGTCCCTGATCCCTATAGCGCGGCAGCGCCGTGATGGCGGCCAAGCACACCTCCTGAGCCACGTCGTCAGCTGATACACCACTTCGTTCCGCGGTTCCGATCCTCGCCCGGCAATACCGGACGATGATCGGGCGGATGGTCTCCAGCACTATCCGGAGCGCGTCTCGATCGCCGGCCACCGCCTGAGCAACGACAGCATCGAGACCATCTCCCGAAATTGTCATCGTGCGCGATCTCTCCAGCGTTACGGATGGGGCGCAATCCCCATGCTCAGATAAAGACTAATGATCCCGTTGCAGCGGGCAGAATCAGCGGACCGTCCATGCGCCGCCCCTGCGACGTACCGTATCTGCGGACACGTCACGAATGGTGGCGATGTCCTCCGGCGTGTTCGAGGCGCTGCCGACATCGGCAAGCAAACACGCCAAAGCCCAGCTCAGCGGCACCAGACCCAGACGCTGCGCGAGACCGAGGGCCGCATCTGCGACACGGCTGGATGCGGACGTCTCGCCGCTGCAACACAGCGCGGCGGCCAACACGACCTCTGACTTCACGGCGTGTCGCATCGAACCGGTGCTTCCGGCCAGCGTGACGGCCCGCTCGGCATGGTCGACCGCCGCCGCCCCCTCGCCGGTCACCATCGCCAGCTCGGCCGACACCCACGCCAACCGGACGGGTATGCGCGCCGCGAGGCCACACGCCGAGCCGCGCGCAACGGTGTCGCGCGCCCTTCGGAGCAGCCGGGCCGACGCCGCGAACCGGCCAACGCCGAGCGCGTCGGCGGCCAGTCCGATGAGCGCATCGGCCTCCGCCTCGAGGTCGCCGCCGGCCTGAGCCCACGCCCGGCCGTCCCACACCCTGGCTGCCTCGTGACCGCCGAGCTGGCGCAGGAACGAAGCCCTGGTGCTGAGCGCAAGCGATGCGAGCGGCCCCGCTGCGCCTGACATCCGACCCAACGTGTCGAGATCGGCCAGAGCGCTGGCGTAACGGCCCTGGCCACCCGCCGCGACCGACCGGTGCCAGAGGTCGACGGCGGAGTGCGCGGCGGGCAACGGCCAGTGGCCCGGCACGGCCCCGAACGCAGCGTCGGACAACGTAGTCATCGAATCGGCACGCTATCAACACCGGCTAAACCACGCCCCGAGAACCCGGTACCGGCGGATACACGCCGAGAAAGTGTTGCCAACTCAACATTGGTTAACACTTGATGGACCAAATGTTAATTCGATGTCAACTCCCTACTGAGGGGCGACAACGCACCGCACGGACCGTTCGTCACCAACAGCGAAAACACGGCCGAACGTCTTGATCTTGAATTTCCGCAACCATGTTTGGGATTGCAGTCCAGTGGCAAAGATGAACGTGACGTAAATTCTCGAGCAGCGGATACACCCCTGAGCGCTTGCGCGGGCCCTTGACTGGATTTCGTGAGTCCTTCTACGTTGTGTGCACGAGTTGTCATCGGCGACATGTACTCGAAATGGTTTTACGACCTCGCGCATTCTCAGAATTGCGAAAGAATCGCGTAGAGAGGGGATTTCCCAATGCCACAGCCACAGCAGCTGCCTGGACCCAACGCCGATATCTGGGATTGGCAAATGCAAGGGCTTTGCCGGGGCGTCGAGTCATCGGTGTTCTTCCACCCCGACGGAGAACGCGGCCGCGCCCGCGCGCAACGCGAGATGCGCGCCAAGGAGATGTGCCGCGCCTGCCCGGTGATCGCACAGTGCCGTTCGCACGCACTCGGTGTCGGTGAGCCATATGGAATCTGGGGCGGCCTGAGCGAGGCCGAGCGCGAGCTGTTGCTCAAGAGAGGAATTCGCCGCTCCGCCTGATCCACGACCAACGCAGAGAACCCCATCCCCGGGCGACCGGGGTGGGGTTCTTCGTGTTCCATCGGTGAGTCAATGGCCCGCTCTCCAGTCCTCGAACGTGCGACCATCGGATTCGCCCGGGCCTGGGCGCTGAACTCCGCCGAGGAGAGTTGCATGACAGACGACCAGACTGGCGATCCCGCTGCGTCCTCCGAGGGCACGGTCACCGTGACGGAGGCAGGTGCTGGGACCTACACACAGCAGATCACCCTCGGGCGCCATCGGCTCGTCGCTGACGAGCCACTGCCGATCGGCGACGACGCGGGGCCGACACCCTACGATCTGCTGCTGGCCAGCCTCGGGTCATGTACGTCCATGACGGTACGGATGTACGCCAACGGGAAGGGCTGGCCGCTCGAGCGCGTTCGAGTCACACTGCGACACCAACGTATTCACGCCGAGGACTGTGCTGATTGCGAGACCAAGAAGGGATGGATCAACCAGATTGATCTCCACGTCGAATTGGTGGGCAATCTCGACGAGACTCAACGGCAACGGCTATTACAGATCGCGCAGCGTTGCCCGATTCATCAGACGCTGACCTCAGAGGTTCACATCACGACCACATCGCAGTGACCGCGACGATGACGCATCGTAGGTTGCACGAGCGTCAAGGACGGGCTGGGCTAAGTCGGGGCCAAGCGACCGAAATGTGCTATACAGGGCTGTCTTTGCGTTCGCTGAGACACTGCTCTCAGCTTCCTTAGCTACGACAACAAAGGATCATGAATGGCAGCCCATTCGGCGGCGCATCGCACCCATCGCAAGAGCGGCAGGCATCGTGCCCCGTCGGAGCCAAGGATTGCTCGGTACGCCTGGCTGGGCGCAGGCGCCGTCACACTCGGCATCGGTGCGGCCATGGCGAACGGGGCTGGCGTCGCCGGCGCGGACACCGGTGCGGACGACGGGTCGACATCAAGCGCGACACAGTCGACACCCGCTGCACAAACACCCAACGACGGTGGTTCACAGCCGAACAAGGGTCCCGACACCAAGCCCGTGAGCACGATCGGGTCGGGCCGTGACGACGCCGTCGACGATGAGGCTGTCGAGCCGAGTCCGGGCGGGTCGAGTGCAGGCGGGTCGACGAGTCCGTCGTCGTCGGCCGGCAACCCGCCGGTGACATCCGTCGCGGCAAGCGGCGGCAACGTGAAGACCGTGATCAAGCACGGCGACAAGATCGCGAACCTCCTTCGCGCGAACGCGAAGAAGTCCGACAAGCTCGCCCCTGCCGAGGCCACCGCAGCCACCGAGGACGTCAAGAGCGTCGAGGACGCGGCAGTCGAGGACGTCACGGCGCCCCCGTCGACGTCACCGTCCACCGTCCCCGGAACACCTTCCAAGCCGCTCGCGCTGGTGACCGATGTCGAGCCAGACCCGGTCATTGACCTCGTGGAGGAACCGGCACCCAAGGCCGGTGAGGCACCGGTGCCGTGGAGCCTGAATCCGTTCCGGCCGATGCCGCCCGAGCCGGCCCCCAACGACATGCCGGGCCCGATCTGGGACGTCGAGAAGGCCATCCTCAAGGCCTTCGACCCCGCGCCGTTCCTGAAGCCGTTCGTCCGTGAGGGCTTCGAAGCCGGGTTCCGGGTCAGTCAGATGATCCCGTTCGTCAACGCGGTGATCCCGGCCATCAACATCGTCAATCAGCTCCCGAACCTGGCCAGCCCTGATCCGACGGTTGTCCGGGCCGCGGCTCAGAGCATCGTCAACAACCTCATCGTGACCCTGCACCCGGTTTCGGTGCTGTACTACGCCTACGACGAGGTCGCGGACCTCATCAACCTCGAGTACGAGGCGCAGGTGCTCAAAGAGTGGTTCTACTCGACAACCTGGAACCTCCTCGACCCCTTCGCGCTCCTGCACAACAGAGGCGACTCGGGCCTGCCCCTGTCGCCGTCGACCCCGACGTCGCCATCCCAGACTGCCCCGGAAGTCATTCTTGCGGCCTCGACCAGTGCCATCGCCGCAACCACCGACGACCCGGGGTCGAATCCGTTCCGCGCGAACGATCCCGACCCCACCGCAATGCCGAAGTCATTGCTTGAGGTCCGCAACATCATCATGTCCGCCCTCCCCAACGAGGTGGACCCGATTTTCCGCGAGGCATTCGAGTTCGTCTACCGGACAAGCCAGATGGTGCCGTTCGTCAACGCCGTCGTCCCGATAACGCAGGTTATTCCGGCGATCATCCAGGCGATCGGTGGCGACAGGGCTGGCGCCCAGATCGCCATCAATCAACTGCTCCTCACCACGGGGCCGCTATCGATCCTGTTCTACGGCTACGACCAGATCGCCGACCTGCTCAATGTCGAGGAAGCCGCCTTCGCCGCGAAGGAGTTGCTCTACATCAGCCTGTGGGACGGCCTCGATCCGACGGGGCTGCTGCACAACGTGGGCGATTCCGGCCTGCGCCGCTGAACGAGTCGGCTCACGCCGTTGGGTTGAGGCCATAGACGTGCACCGGGGCTGACTTACCTTTCAGGGCATGAGATCCCCGCTCGGTCAGCCCGGGTGGCCGAGCGACAAGTGCGTCGACGCAGTGACCGGTGAGCAGGATCGCATCACCGGTCGCTTTCGTGAGCTGCTCGACGCGGGCTGCGACATTGACGGTGTCACCGATCAACGTGAACTCGAGCTTCCCGCCACCACCGATGGTGCCCGCGATCACCACACCGGTGTTGATCCCGACGCCGATCCGCAGCACGCCGCCGAACCGCTCGCCCACCAGGCGGTGAATCAGCACCGCGGCGCTCACCGCCTCGTCGGCATGATCCGCGAGGTCGTTGGGGGCGCCGAAGACGGCCAGCGCGCCGTCACCGAGGAACTTGTTGACGTGCCCACCCGCGTCCACGACGGCGGGCACCACGATCTCGAACAGCGCGTTGAGCCGAGCGACGGTGTCCTCGGCCGTGTTCGCCTCCGCGAACGGCGTGAAGTCCCGGATGTCCACGAACATCACCGTCACCTCGCGACGCTCGCCGCTGAACACATCGTCGCCCTGCTCCAGCAGCCGCGCCGCCAAACCCGGGTCGACGTAGATCCCGAACGCGGCCTGAAGTCGTTGCCGCTCAGCCAAACCCGCCTGCATACGGTTGAACGACGCCGCCAGCGCGCCGAGGTCATCGTCCTGCACCACCGGTAGACGTTGACTGTAGTCACCGGCAGCAACACGCTCAGTTCCTCTGGTGAGATCTCGAATGGGTTGCAGGAGAGGAGAGTATGCGGCCCAGAGCAACGGCCCGCAGACAACCACCAGCGCACCGCCGAGCGCGACGGCGAGCACAGGGCCTCGCCTGCCCACATCGAACACGTCTCCCAGCAACGCGCCCAAAACGGCGAACGCAAACCCCACCGCGAGCATGGCCGCGATAGTCCACGTGGTGAACGTCGGACGAGAGCGAGGCAGGGAATCACCGATTCCCGCACCCGAGGTGAGCGCAGCCCTAGCGGGCCGCAACGCTCCCTCGGTGTAGCTGTGCACAGTGATCAGCTGGCCAGCAGTTGCGGCGATCGCGCCCGTGACCGCGTACTGGACCAGCCGTGACCCGCTCGCTCCGGCAATCGTCCCGACACCAACGAACAGCGCCGCGGCCCAGACAACGGTGAGGACCACCGACCTCACAATCGCTGCCCGGCCATACCTGTAGGTGGCCTGTAGCGCGCTCGCTCGATCGACGTCCTCGCCAGCGGCCCACTGCTCACCGAGGCGGACCCCACTCGTACCGGGAAGTATCAGCACGTACAAGTAGGCGAGTACGGCGACCACGTTCACCGCGACCACTTCGATGTAGCGATCAGATCTCTCGAAGGCGACGATGGCCAGCGACCAACCTAGATAAATCGGCAGCGCCAGCGGGAACGTGAGCACCCAACACGCCCACGAATACCTGGCCCCGTACCGATCCCACGCCCACTGCCAGATGCGGTCCATGCCAATAGACGAAACACCTCTGGAGAAGGTGAAGTACGGGTTTTCCGGGTTCTCTGCGGCCGGGCTAAGTCGTTGACGCCGGCGCCGCCAACCAACTGGGCGGGCGCTTCTCAATGAAGGCCTGGACGCCCTCGAGCGCGCTCGGATCCATCATGTTGCAGGCCATGGTCGCGCCCGCGTCCTGATACGCGGATTCGATACCGACCTCGATCTGGCGGTAGAACAGGGACTTCCCCACCGCGACGGCGACGGCCGGCTTGGCAACAATGCGCGCTACCAGCTCCTCGACCGCGTCGTCGAGCGCATCGGCCGCAACCACCCGGTTGACCAGCCCCAACACGCGCGCCTCCTCGGCAGAGACGAATTCCCCCGTAACGAGCATCTCGAAGGCTGCTTTACGCGGCACATTGCGGGACAGCGCCACGCCCGGGGTCGCGCAGAAGAGCCCGACATTGATGCCGCTGACCGCGAAGCGTGCGTCATCGCTCGCCACCGCGAGGTCACACATCGCGACGAGCTGGCAGCCCGCAGCAGTCGCGAGCCCATGAACACGGGCGATCACCGGGACCGGCACGCGCTGGATCGCGAGCATCACGGCTGTGCACTGTGCGAACAAGCGCTCGTAGTACTCGAGAGAAGGCTCGGCCCGCATTTCCTTCAGGTCGTGGCCAGCGCAGAAGGCCTTGCCGGTTGCTCCGAGCACAACGACGCGGACCCCGTCATCATCGGCAAGCGCGTCGACGGCGTCACCTAGCGCCGCGAGCATCGCCTCGGACAGTGCGTTGAATGTCTTGGGGCGGTTCAGTGTCAGCGTCACGACGCCGCGATCATCGCGGTGTTGCAGCAACAGCGGTTCGTCCATCGCGTTGACCTCTTTCGATTGCCGCGGCGTTGATGACCGTGCTCGCGCAGCTAGACGCATTCTTCCCTTCGCTGCGCATACGCGCGACCACATCAGCCCCGCGCCCTGCTTCTAACTAGGCCGGCTGACCCGCCAACTCACGTTTGACCGTCCACACGGTGCCGCGGATCGGAATGTGCCTCCCGAAACGAAAGCACCCCCGGCCCACAGGATGAAGTGGTCCCCAGAAGTTGGACTCTGGCGTTTGGAGCTTAAGCCGCAAGGGTCTGAGCCCGGTATTGGACCGGGCTCAGGCCCTTGAGCTTTGTGGAGATCCGCTCGGTGTTGTACCAGTGGATGTAGGCGTCGAGTGCGGTGGTGAACTCCTCTACGGTGTCGAATCGGTTGCAGTGAAACATTTCTGACTTGAGATGGCCGAAGAAGTTCTCGGCCACGGCGTTGTCGTGGCAGTTGCCTTTACGTGACATCGACTGCTTGGCATCCGCGTCGGCGAGCAGCCCCCGCCAGGATCGGTGCCGGTAGTGGAATCCCTGGTCGGAGTGCACCAGGGGCCGCTGGCCGGGTTGCAGGGTGGCGATCGCCGAGGTCAGGGAGGAGTTGGTCAACTCCAGGTTCGGCGAGAATGACCACGAGTGCGCCACCACTGACCGGTCGAACAAGTCGATCACCGGCGACAGGTAGACCTTGCCAGCCCCGACGCGGAACTCGGTCACGTCGGTCACCCACTTCTGGTTGGGCGCTGTAGCGGTGAAATTGCGGGCAAGCACGTTCTCGGCGACCTGGCCGACCTCACCTTGAAACGAGTTGTAGCGACGGCGCCGCCGCACCCTGCAGAA
>NZ_JBEPRZ010000006.1:0-507380 GCF_040548615.1 Mycolicibacterium sp. 624 | reverse complement strand
ATGATGCCCTCGATCATGTCCGGATCGCTCATCCGCGATACGCCACCCTGGGCTCGAATATCGGCGGGCACGCGCTCGAGCGCCATGACGGCGACGGCGCCTGCGGCCTCTGCGATGCGAGCCTGCTCCGGGGTGACGACGTCCATGATGACGCCGCCCTTGAGCATTTCGGCCATACCGCGCTTCACGCGGGCGGTGCCGGTCTGGCCGGCATTGACCGACCCGTTGGTACCAGGTGCGGTATTCACTGCTATCTCCTCCAATTAAGTACTGATTCAGTCTAGTGGCCAGCACAAATCGAATCGATCCGCAGAGCATCACGGGCTCAGCGGATCGACTGAAGCTCACCCCCGCGGGCCGGTCGCGCCGCGCTCACCAACGCATTGGCCTCGGATAATCGGTCGCCGAGCTGCACCGGATAGACCATCTCTCCCCGGGCCACCAACTCGCGGATGTCAGCAGCGTCACACCACCGGTGCCCGTGGATGTACCGGCGCTCGAGCGCGGTGCGGCCGCCTGACGCCGGCTCGAAACGGGTCGTGCGGTGCAGGAAGAACATCTCCTCGCTGCGAATCACCGCGCCATTGAAGTCGATCACCGCATCGCGCCGCCACACCGGGCCGATCAGGTCCTCGGCAGCCACCACGAGCCCGGTCTCCTCGCGGAGTTCACGCGCCGCGGCGTCGGCGAGGTCCTCCCCGGGATCAACTTCGCCGCCGATGGTGAACCACCACCGCGGCGCGGGACTCGACTGCTTCGCCGGGTCGGATCCGCACAGCAACAACACGGCGCCGGTCTCGTCCAACAGAATCACTCGCGCCGACGTGCGACGGCCTGCCTGCCCGACGATGGTGCGCGTCCCACGTTCTGATATCTCGAAATAGCTTGGCATCGCGGCGGTTCCACCGAGGTGCAGCCAGCGCACCAGAGGTCGCTCACGCAGCGCGAGAGTGTCGCGAACCGCATCGTTGTGGAAGCGTCGTGCCAGCAGGACCCGGGCCTCCGCGTCGGCCAGTTCGGCCACCAGTGACACGGGCACCGATTCCGGATCGACAAGCGTCAGCTCGTCCGACAGCTCGTTCTCAGCGGCTTCGCGGGCGGACCGCGGTGCGCGTTCGGCGGCGTCGGCCAGCGCCGTCAGACGGTGCCCCGGCGCGGTGCGCCCGTACGCGTCGGTGGCGACCGCACGGGCCACCACGGCGCGCCGCGCCAATGCCCCGTCGAGCGCCTGCCAGGACAGGTCGTATCGGACGTGTAGTCGATCGAGGCGGTTGGCGGTCTGGAAGGCCCACACGCCGCCGAGCAGCAGGACTGCGGCGACGAGCGCGAGGACTATCACCACGAGCCAGGTGGTCACGACGCCACCTGCACCTTCGCGCCCGCACCGGCCACCGTCTCGTACACCTGCATGATCTGCCGCGCCACCACCGACCAGTCGTAGCGGTGCACCGCCTCGGCGGCCGCCGCCACGTAACGCGCCCGTGCCTCGTCATCGCTCAGCACCTCGATCAGCGCCGTGGACAGCGCCGCGGAGTCGTCGATTGGCACCAACCGGCCCGCCCTGCCGTCCTCGAGGACCCGCCGGAACGCGTCGAGGTCGCTGGCCACCACCGCGGTTCCCGCTGCCATCGCCTCGACCAGCACAATGCCGAAGCTCTCGCCGCCGGTGTTCGGCGCGCAGTACACGTCGGCACTGCGCATCGCCGCAGCCTTCTCGGCGTCGTCGACCAGCCCGAGGAAGCGCAGGTGACCCGCCAGGTCGCCAGCCTCCTCGGCGAGTTCCTCCTCGTCGCCGCGGCCAACGACCAGCACCTCGACATCCGGAAACGCCTCAACCAGGCCGGGCAACGCACCGATCAGGACTGCCATGCCCTTGCGGGGTTCGTCGAACCGGCCGAGGAACAGCACCGAGCGCCCCGGCCGGGGGTAACCGTCCAACTTGGGGCCCGAGGCGAAGGATGCGACGTCGACACCGTTGGGGATCTCGACGGCGTCGGACCCGAGCGCCTCCATCTGCCAGCGCCGGGCCAGGTCGGACACCGCGATACGGCCGACGATCTTCTCGTGCCACGGCCGTAGAAAACCCTGGAAGACCGAGAGCGTGAACGATCTGGTGGTCGAGGTGTGGAACGTGGCGACGATGGGACCCTCGGCGATCATCAACGCCAGCATCGACAGGCTCGGCGCATTCGGCTCGTGCAGGTGCAGGACATCGAAGTCACCCTCGATGAGCCACCGCTTGACCAAGCGGTGTGTCGCCGGCCCGAAGCGCAGGCGCGCCACCGATCCGTTGTAGGGAATGGGGACGGCCTTGCCACCCGAGACGACGTAGTCCGGCAGCGTCACGTGTTTCGATGACGGCGCGAGCACGCTGACGTCATGGCCGTAGCCGCGCATCACCTCGGCCAGTTGCAGTACATGCGCCTGAACTCCGCCCGGCACGTCGAACGAGTAGGGGCAAACCATCCCGATCCGCATCAGGGCCCGCCTTCAGTCCCCGGTTCTCCCCCACGCACGGGAGGAGTCTGCGGCTCGCCCATGAGCCGGGACCGGCGCTCCTCGGACAGATCGGCGATCCACTGGGGCTGCATCATGTGCCAGTCAGCGGGGTGCGCCGCGATATCCGCGGCGAACTGGTCGGCCAACGCCTGGGTGATCGCGCCGACGTCCCCCGACGCCGTGTCCAGTGGCGCGTGGAACCGTATCGCGGTCACGTCGGGTTCGTACCAGGTGTGCACCGGAATGAGCGCCGCACCGGTCTCCAGAGCCAGCCGGGCCGGCCCCGCAGGCAGGCGCGTGGGCTCGCCGAAGAAATCCACCGGCACGCCCGACCGGGTCAGATCACGGTCGGACATCAGGCAGACCAGACCATTCGCGTGCAGACGCTCGGTCAGGATCTCGAACGGTGGCCGTTCTCCGCCCGTCAACGGCAGCACCTCGAAGCCCAGGCTCTCCCGGTAGTCGACGAACCTGTTGTACAGCGATTCGGGCTTGAGCCGCTCGGCGACGGTGGCGAACGGGCCGTACGTGTTGACGAACCAGACCCCGGCCATATCCCAGTTGCCGCTGTGCGGAAGCGCCATGACGGCACCCTTGCCCGCCTTCAACGCGGCGGCGACGTGCTCATCGCCCTGGACGGCCTCGTTCAGCCGCTGAGCCAGCACCTGGTGATCCATCGAGGGCAACCGGAAGGCCTCCCGCCAGTATCGGGCGTAGGAGGCCAGCGAAGCACGGATCAGACCCTCCGGCACCTCGGCGGCGGGGACGCCGAGCACTCGGGCCAGGTTCTTGCGGAGCTGCGCGGGTCCGCCGCCACGTGATGCGTACCAGGCGCCGGCCTCAAACGCGTTGCGGGCCGCGAACTCCGGCATCGCGCGCACCATCCGCCACCCGGCGGCGTAGCCGAGGTCGCTGAGTTGGCCGCCCAGTGGCAGGCGGATGCCGCGCACACTCGGCAGTCCAGCGGAGGGCGTACTCATGACTCGCTCGCATCCTCGGCGTCGGCAGGCGGCGGGGCGCCGTCCCGCAGCGGTTCCATCGCGCCTGGGGAGGTCCGCACCGAGTGCAGTCGCTGACCGAGTGTGATGAGGCTTGCGGCGGCGAGCACCCACATGGCGACGTGGATCAGCCACGGCACGTGCAGGAACCACACGCCCGACAGACCGGCACCGATCAGCACGATGAGCAGTCGCTCGGGGCGTTCGATCATCCCGCCGTCACCGCGCAGCCCGTTGGCCTCGGCGCGGGCCTTGATGTAGGAGATGACCTGTGACGTGACGAGACAGATCATCGTCGCGACCACCAGCTCGGTGCTGTGCGCGCCGAACGCCGCCCACCAGAGCAGACCGCAGAACACCGCGCCGTCGGCGATCCGGTCGCACGTCGCGTCCAGAACCCCGCCGAACCGCGTGCTGTAGCCGCGCTCGCGCGCCATCGCGCCGTCGAGCATGTCGGCCAGGACGAAGAACGCGACCGCGAATGCGCCCCACCACAATTGGCCCATCGGGAACAACGTCAGCGCAGCGATCACGGTGCCCGCAGTGCCGATGATGGTGATGCTGTCCGGGGTCAGCCCCGTGCGCAGCGCGGCCCTGGCGACGGGGCGGCTCAACTTCGCGTAGGCCGCACGGGTCAGCAGGTAGAAGTCGCTCACGGGTGGTTGGCCCACTCGGTCGCGAGGAGTTCACGGGTGTCGCGGAGCAATTGCGGGATGACCTTGGCGCCGCCGATGACGGTGATGAAGTTGGCGTCACCGCCCCAGCGTGGCACCACGTGCATGTGCAGGTGCTCGGCCAGCGACCCGCCGGCCGAGGTGCCGAGGTTCAGTCCGACGTTGAAGCCGTGCGGCCGCGAGATGCTCTTCATAACGCGAATCGCCTTCTGCGTGAAGGCCATCAGTTCAGCGCTCTCGGGTTCGGTCAGGTCCTCGAGTTCGGCGACCCGGCGGTACGGCACCACCATCAGGTGGCCCGGGTTGTACGGATAGAGGTTCAGTACCGCGTACACCAGTTCACCGCGGGCGACCACCAGGCCGTCCTCGTCCGACATGGTGGGGATGTCGGAGAACGGTTCGGAGGACTTCGCCGAACCCGACTTGATCGCCCCGACGATGTAGGTCATCCGGTGTGGCGTCCAGAGCCGTTGCAGGTGGTCGACGTCGCCGACACCGCGATCGACCACCGTGGCCGCGTCGTCACCGGGTCTGTCGTCGCCTGGTCTGTCGTGCGCCGTCTGCTCTTCGCGCAAGCGCTCATCGCCACTCACGTCGGGGCGCCCACCTCGAGCAGTTCCGCAGTGGGAATAACGTTCTCGCGTGCCGCGATCCAGCCCGCGATGGCCTCGACGGCGGCGTCGCGCGGCACACCGTTGATCTGAGTGCGATCGGTGAACCGGAAGCTGACCGCTCCGGCCTCGACGTCACGATCCCCCGCCAGGAGCATGAACGGCACCCGCTGGTTGGTCTGGTTCACGATCTTCTTGGCCATCCGATCGTCGCTGGCGTCGACCTCCGCGCGAATGCCGCGCTTCCTCAGTTGCGCGACAACGTCATCGAGATACTCGACGTGGCCGTCGGCGACGGGGATCCCGACCACCTGCACCGGCGCCAGCCAGGCGGGGAACGCTCCCGCGTAGTGCTCGGTGAGCACTCCGAAGAAGCGCTCGATCGACCCGAACAGCGCGCGGTGGATGAGCACCGGGCGCTGGCGGGTGCCGTCGGCAGCGGTGTACTCGAGTTCGAACCGGTCCGGCATGTTGAAGTCGAGCTGGATCGTCGACATCTGCCAGCTGCGCCCGAGCGCGTCCTTGACCTGCACGGAGATCTTCGGTCCGTAGAACGCCGCGCCACCTGGATCGGGTACCAGGTCCAGGCCGGAGGCCTCGGCGACCTCACGCAGAGTCGCGGTCGCCTCCTCCCAGACGTCATCGTCGCCGACGTACTTCTCCGGGTCCTTGGTCGACAGCTCCAGGTAGTAGTCGTCGAGCCCGTAGTCGGACAGCAGGTCGAGCACGAACTGCAGCAGCGAGGTGAGCTCGTCACGCATGTGCTCGCGGGTGGTGTAGATGTGCGCGTCGTCCTGCGTCATCCCGCGCACTCGGGTCAGGCCGTGCACGACACCGGACTTCTCGTACCGGTACACCGAGCCGAATTCGAAGAGCCGCAAAGGAAGTTCCCGATACGACCGGCCCCGCGACCGGTAGATCAGATGGTGCATCGGGCAGTTCATCGGCTTGAGGTAGTAGTCCTGGCCCGGCTTGCGGACGGCGCCGGCCTCGTCGAACTCGGCGTCGATGTGCATCGGCGGGTACATGCCGTCGGCGTACCACTCCAGGTGACCTGAGGTGACGTACAGGTCCTTCTTGGTGATGTGCGGGGTGTTGACGAACTGGTAGCCGGCTTGCGAGTGCTTCTCCCGCGAGTAGTCCTCCAGCTCCTTGCGGATGATGCCGCCCTTGGGGTGGAAAACGGGCAGACCTGAGCCCAATTCGTCTGGGAAGCTGAACAGATCGAGTTCGACACCGAGCTTGCGGTGGTCGCGGCGCTGCGCCTCCTCGAGGAGTTCGAGGTGCGCCTCCATCGCCTCCTGCGACTCCCAAGCGGTGCCGTAGACCCGCTGCAGGCTGGCGTTGGCCTGGTCACCGCGCCAATACGCCGCCGAGCTGCGTGTCAGCTTGAACGCGGGAATGAACTTGGTGGTGGGGATGTGCGGGCCGCGGCACAGATCCCCCCAAACGCGTTCGCGCGTGCGGGGGTTGAGGTTGTCGTAGGCCGTGAGCTCGTCGCCGCCGACCTCCATCACATCGGGATCACCGGACTTGTCGTCGACGAGTTCGAGCTTGTAGGGCTCGTTGGCGAGCTCCTCGCGCGCGGCGTCCTTGGACTCATAGACCCGACGGTCGAACAGCTGGCCATCCTTGACGATCTTCTGCATGCGCTTCTCGAGCGCCGCGAGGTCCTCCGGGGTGAAGGCGCGGGGCACGTCGAAGTCGTAGTAGAAACCGTTGGCGATCGGCGGGCCGATGCCGAGCTTCGCCTCCGGGAACAGGTCCTGCACCGCCTGGGCCAGAACGTGTGCCGTTGAGTGCCGGATGACACTGCGACCGTCCTCGGTGTCGGCCGCGACGGGCGTCACCTCGACATCGGCGTCGGGAGTCCAGGACAGATCACGCAGCCGGCCCTCGGCGTCGCGCACGACGACGATCGCATTGGACGCGCCCCGGGTGGGCAAATCTGCCGCGCGGACGGCGGCCGCCGCGGTCGTCCCGGCAGCGACCCGGATCGGGGCTGCGGGGGCGGTGCTGGCGACGGCAGTCATCGGTCGACTCCTAATAGTGGATCCTGGGTGTTCACGGACGCGACCATGCTATCGGTGGGGGTGCTCACGACCCCAGGCCGATCGGACTCTTGAGCCAGGGCCACTCGATGCCGACCAGATTCGCCGACCAACTGAGCGCACCGAAAAGCCACAGCGTCGCGAGAACCACGGCACACGTGAACACCACGCCCAGCACCTGCACCCACATGCCCTGCGCCTTGAACCAGTCCATCACGCGGTCATAGCGTTCGCGGGTGAACCTCAGCGCGTGCCGGGCCCAGGCGAACTCGGAGGCCAGAATGGCCAGGCCGATGAAGACGATCGCCCAGCCCGGGCCGGGATACGGGATCGCGAGAATGCCGACGAAGAGCACGACCGCACCCACGACCCCGACGACTATGCGGTAGGTGAAGTTCGCCGCGGGGCGCTCGCGAAGCTTGTCGCGCCAGCGCGCCCAACTCCGGACCCGCTGCAGATCGCCTTCGGTGTCCCCTGTCACGGCTGTCCCGGGTTGAGCTTCACGAACAGTGCCTCGGCCTCGCACAGCACGTCATCGCCGTCGAGTAGTCGGCCTACGACGAAGATCTTTCGACCCTCGATCCGGTCGATCCCAGCGTCCACCTGCAACTCCTTGTCGATGGGTGCGATCCTGCGGTAGTTGACGTGCAGAAACGCCGTGCGGTTCTTCGGGCTCCCGCTGAGTGTGAAGGCGGTGAAGCCCAACAGCGAGTCGAACAGGTGCGAAAGGACGCCGCCGTGCACGGCTCCGTTGCGGCCGAGGTGGTAGCGGCGGAACGAGGTGGTGCCGCGGAGGCGTCCATCCTCGCCCGTGTGCAGGTCGGTCGGTATCGACAGCACGCTGCCGCGGCCCGGCAGATCCATCCGCCGGCCCGATGGTGAGTGCCACTCGTCGGCGTCGAACGGCGCCAGCAGGCGGTTGACGTCGTCGAGGAGGTCGGCGGCCTTGGTGATCACGTCGTCCGGCGCGTCGGCGGCCCTGGCGTGGTCCTGCAGTTCGCGAACGGCCTCGACGAACCGGCCGTAGTCGGGGCCGCCCTGGTTGGTCGGCACCGGCGGGTTGAACCCACCTCCGGCGTGTGCGTTGTCGAGTGTCACGAGTCCCACCGTATGGGCTGGTTCATCGCACCTGGTGGCAAGGTGGGCCGGGTGATGCGCCGGCGAGCACTGAGCGACCTGTCCGACCTGCCCCTGACCTACGCCGAGGTGGGCGCGACGGCGGGGCCGCTGCCTGCCGGATATCACCACGTGCACGAGTCGGCGGCGATCGGGCACGGCAGGACCCGCTTCGAGGAGGCGGCGGCCGCGGTGATGCGGTGGGGCATGCTGCGCGGTGCCGGCGCACGGGTCGAGGCGACGTCGGAAGTGGCCGCCGTGGGATCGGAGGTCATCGTCACCCTCGGGCCGGTGAGCGTGCCGTGCCGGGTCGTCTACGTACTCGATGACCCGGACCACCGCGGGTTCGCCTACGGCACGCTGCCCGGTCACGCCGAGACCGGGGAGGAACTGTTCGCCGTCCGCTACGACGCCGCCGATGACACGGTGTACGCCGAGGTGACGGCTTTCTCCCGGCACGGCGCCTGGTGGAGCAGGTTGGCGGGTCCGCTGACCTCGCTGGTCCAGCACGTGATCAGCAAGCGCTACGTGCGGGCTGTGTAGCGGGGTCAGGGCTGTCTGCGGTCGACCGCGCGGCGACCTCGACCTGATAGGACAGCACCGCCATCGCGAACAGTCCGATCGACAGGTTGATCAACGCACCGAACCCCTCCGTGGCGAAGTCGACGAGCGCGTTGAGGAGAGTGAAGATCAGCGCCGCGTTACGCAGCCAGCGCAGCGGCCACACCTCGCGGGTGCGGCGTCGCGCGATCATGGCCGGCAGGGCGATGCCGAGAGTGAGCACCGCGGTGACGAGCAGGATCACTGACGGCACACTGAGGCCGTCGAGTCTCACGGTGAGGTCGTCGTCCTGGTAGAAGTAGCCGCCCAGCGCGACGCCAAGGGCGCCCAGCGACACACCAAGGAATGATCCGAGCACCAGCAGCCAGCCGACGACGGGTACCCACCGGGGGCTGCGGAAGAAGTCGGGGATCAGCCCGAGCGCCCACTGCCTGGCGGCGTGCACCCGATCGGACGCGGGGTCAGCCGCGACGAGCAGTCCCCCGACGAGGCGAGCCTCGTCGGCATCGGCGCCGAGTTCGCGGGCGCGGTCGACGAGGGTGAGTCCGATCTCGCGGCGACGGGTGGCCAGGCCTCTGGCGACACCGTCGGCCGCGATGCTCGCTGCCGATGCCAGGCACTCGCCGGCATTCAGCGGCCGAATGTCGCGGACCATCCGGGCTCCGACCAGGATGACGACCACCAGGATGTACATGATCTCGGCGGCGGGTCCGTAGAAGTAGTCGTTGTCCTTGGTGACGAACTTCCCGATCTCGTCGAGGAAGAGCCCGAATCCGATGCCGCCCAACACCACGCACAGCATGCGGGTGCCGAAACCCAGTGCCATCCACCCGATGACGAGCGCCAGCATCATCAGCGCGCCGCCCCACAGCGCGTGCGCGATGTGCAGGTTGCCACCGCCGATCTGGGGGTAGCCGGTCAGCTCCAGATAGCCCCTGGTGATCAGGATCGTCAGGATGGCGATGATGATGAACGCCTCGGCGGCGCTCGAGCCGATTGCGCTGCGCGTGATCGCGCCGTGGCGCCTACGACGTGTCGCTGCCACGTAACCTCCGGTCGATGAGACTGATTCACCGCATGGTATCGCGCAGCACCTAGACGGGAAGCGTTGTGCCGGTTTCGTTCTCGGCGAACTCGACAACCCGCGCACCCAACTCGTAGTCGCACGCGACGGTGGATCGCCCGATCAGCACCGGACCCCCGCGTAGACCCATCCGGCCCTCAACCCCGACGTAGCTGCCGGGCGGGATCGGCTCGCTGATGCAGTACAGAGTGGGCGCCGCTCCCTGCTCGATATCGTTGGCGAGGTACTTGCCGACCGCCTGCACCCCGCGATGCGCCAGCGCCATCAGCGGCTTGTCCGAGACATGAGACAGGTTGGAGGCCACCCATCCCGGGTGGGTGAGCTGGGCGACGACCGGCGAATGTGCCACGCGCAGCCTGCGATCCAGCTCAAGTCCCCACAGCATGACGGCGAGCTTGGAGCGCTGATAGGCACCCATGGCGGTCCACTTGTTGGTGCGCAGGTGCATATCGTCAAGGCGCAGCGTGGCGGACTTGTGCGCCTCGGAGCCGACGTTGATGATCTGGGACCGCACCCTGGGAAGCATCAGGTTGGTCAGGGCGAAAGGCCCCAACAGGTTGGTTCCGAGCGTCATCTCGAAGCCGTTGACGGTCTCGGCGCGATGCTGGGTGACCACGCCCGCATTGTTGATGAGGATGTCCACGTCGCCATCGAGTCGATCGCCGAACGAGCGCACCGAGGCCATGTCGGCCAGGTCGAGTGCGACCACCGAGGTGGATCCGCCGATCTCGGCGGCGCGTTGCGCCCCCAGGGTGGTGTTACGGACGGCGAGCACGACGTGTGCGCCGGCGCGCACCAGCGCTCGGGCCGTGCCGAGGCCAACGCCGTTGCTGGCTCCGGTCACGACGATCCGCTGTCCACTCAAGTTGCCGAGCCGCGCCGGCGACCACTGTGACGTCATCGTGCCGACCCTACAGAGACGTGGGCAGATGTCAGGCGATCGCGCCGGAGTCCTTGAGGGCTGCGATCCGATCCCAGTCCAGGCCGATCTCCATCAGCACCAACTCAGTGTGCTCGGACGCCTGTGGCGCACGCGTGGTCTCGAGCGGCTCGTGGTTGAACTGAACCGGGCCGCGCACCACCTTGAACGGGGCGCCACCGTCCGCCGACTCGACCTCGACGATCATGTCGTTGGCGATGGCCTGTTCGTCGGTGGCGAGATCGGTCAGGCTCTGGAACGGCGCCCACTGGCCCCGCATCGTCTTGAGGTGCTCGCGCCAGTAGTCGAAGGGCTTGCTGCGGAACGCATCCGCAATCAACTCAACGGCGGCCGAGGCGTTCTCGATCAGAGGCATCACATCGCAGAATCGCGGGTCGTCGGCGAGCTGCGGCAGGCCCAGGTGCTCGAAGGCGTCGCGGATGTAGCCAGTCGGGCTGACGATGCACAGGTTGATGGTGCCACCGTCGGAGGTGAGGTAGTTGCCTAGGAACGGATTCACCGACGGGGCAACGGAATCCGGCATCAGCGAACGCATCGTCTCCCCGGTCTCCATGCCCTGGGTCACGCTCGCACCCGCGGCCCACCACGCCGTGCTCAGCAGCGAGACGTCGATCTCGGCGGTCTCCCCCGTGCGCTCCCGATGGAACAGCGCGGCCGAGATCCCGCCCGCGATGTTCATCCCGCCAATCGAGTCGCCGAACGCGGGGATGCCCTGGGACAGTGCGCCACCGATCTCCTCCGGCGTGAGCGCGTGTCCGACGCCGCTGCGCGTCCAGAACGCCGTGCCGTCGAATCCGCCGACCAGTCGTTCCGGCCCCTTGTCGCCGTAGGCGCTGCCGCGGGCGTAGATGATGTTCGGGTTGACCGCGCGGATGTGCTCGACGTCGAACTTGTTCTTTTGACGCTGCGCCGGCATGTAATTGGTGAGGAACACGTCCGCGGTCTTGGCGAGCTCGTAGAGGACTTCCTGCCCGTCGGCGGTCGACACGTCGATGCCGACGCTTCGCTTGCCGCGGTTGGGGTGCTCGATCAGCGGGTGACGGTTGGGGTCGAGTTGAAAGCCGCCCATGTTGATGAAGCCGCGCTGGGTGTCGCCGCGCACGGGGTGCTCGACCTTGATGACGTCGGCTCCCCAGTCGGCCAGAATCGCGCCCGCGGCGGGCACGAAGGTGAACTGTGCAACCTCGAGAACGCGTACGCCCTCCATCACCTTGATCACGTCAGGACTCCCAACATCGTCGTCAGCCGGCCTTACACCTGAAGCTCTTACTGTAAACGATGCGGCATCGTGCTCGGGGTCACCGTGTCGCGGCGAGCAATGACCGCGCGCTTGCCACTATGTGCTCGTCGAGCGCGGCCTTCCGTCCCTCCGGCCCACCGTGAACCATCGCGTGTATCAGCGCCCGGTGCTCCTCGGGGATCGCGAGTGGGCTGACATGGCTTTTGGCCAGCCGATGAATCTGCATCCGGATCCGCGGCTGCACACTGGCCCACAGCTGAAGCGCGTGCTCGGAATGGGCACTCTTGACAATCGTTTCGTGGAATAGCACGTCCAACTCATTGAGAAGGTCGAGGTCGCCATGCCTGGCCGCCTCGTCCATACGCTCCACTAACTGCCCCAACTCCGACATGGTCCCGGGGTCGGAGCTGGCGTTCTCGATCGCGAAGGTCTCGATCGCCAGACGGACAGGCAGCAGTACGCCGAGTAGCTCGTCGGCACTCACCGCCGTGACAAAGGCGCCCCGGTTGGGGATGTGATGGACGAGTCCCTCGCTTTCCAGTTGGCGTAGCGCTTCCCTGACCGGTCCCGGACTGGCCTGCAGGTGTACGGCGAGAACGTCCTGTTTGAGCTGCGCGCCAGGGGCCAGATGCCCTTTCACGATCTGTTCACGCAGCCAGTCAGCGATCTGGTGACGCCTGGAGGACGGGACCGGGCTGGGCGCCGGGACGGCCAGCGGTTCCATGGCACCGGTCAATCGCCCATCTCCCTTCGCGCGGTCACCCGCGAGTACTCGTCGAAATCCTATGCAGCACCACCCGCCCAGGCGATGCACCTCGACGACTTGCGAAGAAGTCTTGCACAGATTACAGATTATAGATAATCTCTGATCTGCTTCAGGGGCCAGTTCAGGTCCGGCCTGTGGCCTCCTCCGCTGCCAAACCCCCACCGATTAAAGGAAACTCATGCGAAAAGGCATTTGCACCGCCCTTGCGGCGCTCGCCGCGACCGCTGTGGTGCTCACGTCCGGCTGCACGTCCTCGGATCAGGCCGGACCGGTGTCCGCTCAAGTAAGCACGCTCTCGAAGGTCCTCAGCTCGAAGAAGATCTCTGTCGGAGTCTTCGCCGACGCACCCCCGTATGCCGTGATGAACAGCTCGGGTGAGTACGAGGGATTTGACATCGACAAGGCACGAGCGCTTGCCGAGTCACTGGGTGCCGAGGTCGAGTTCGTCAGCGCGACCAACGCCAGCCGGATACCCATGCTCGAAACCGGCAAGGTCGATGTGGTCATCGCGGCTCTAACGAACTTGGACGAGCGCGCCCAGGTGGTCGCTATGAGCCGGCCATACGCCTCGGAAGGGCAACTTGTTGTGGTGCCCGTCGACAGCCCGATCCGCAGTTACGACGATCTGTCCGGCCGCGCGGTAGCCGCCACCCGTGGCAGTGTTCCAGCGACCATTCTGGAATCGCAGTTCCCTGAGGCTAATCCGAGCCTGTTCGAGGCGGTGGCCGACTCCATCCAGGCGCTGCGAAGCAGCAAGGTGGACGCACTCATGGAGAGCACCGCCGTCGTTGCAGAGATACGCAAGAGCGAGGGTGCTGCCATTCGGGTTCTCGACGTTCCCGCTCTCGCACCGTCACTCGTCTCATTCGGCGTCAAGATGGGTGACCAAATCTGGCTGAACTACGTGAACAACTTCATCATGAATTACAACATCAGCCAGGCCGGGAACGACTCCTACAACCGATGGCTCGGCATTGACGTCCCCGAACTCATCAAGTAGCCGGCACGCAACGCAGCCAACGTCCAGGAACAGATGATGCAGCTCTACTACGGAGATATGATCCCCTTTCTCGGCGTGCTCATGAAGGGACTGGGCGTCAGCGTTGGGGTGAGCCTGGCCGCGGCAGTGGCAGGCGGCGCGTTCGGAATCCTGCTCTATGCAGGGCGCACGTCCGGGTTGCGGGCACTCCGCGTCGCCGCCTCGGTGTATATCGAGGTCATTCGGAACACTCCCCTGCTTCTGCAGCTCTACCTCATCTATTTCGCACTCCCCGATGCCGGAGTCAATCTGGATCCGGTCGCGGCGGGCATCTTGGCGCTGAGCGTCAACAACGCCGCGTACATGGCCGAGATATACCGTGCCGGTTTGCAATCCGTGCCCGACGGGCTGCGGGAGGCCGGAGCGGCATTGGGGTTGAGTTCGAGTGACACGTTCTGGCGGGTGCTGTTCCCACCGGCGATGCGAAATGTGTTGCCGGCGATCACCAACCAGACGATCCTGCTCTTCCTGGCCTCGTCGATCACCTCAGTGATCGCGCTGCCGGACCTGATGCACGTGATGATGGGGATCACCTCGACGACCTTCCGCACCATCGAAGCGTTCACGGTGGGCGGACTCCTCTACTTCGCCGTCGCATTCTTCATCGCGAGCTCGTCACGGCTCGTCGAAACCCGGTTCATCAAGTGGAAGGTGGCGTGATGTTCGAGGAGTTCGGCGCCCAACACCTGTGGCTCATCTGGCAGGGTGCGGTCATCACAGTTCAGATCTGTGTCTTATCAGTGCTTTTCGGCGGACTTCTCGGGGTTCTCATCGGTCTGATGTCGACGGGAACCATACGACCGCTGCGCTGGTTCAGCACCATCTACGTGGCCTTGATCCGCGGCATCCCCGTCCTGCTGATCATCTTCTTCGTCTACTTCGGCCTACCGTTGCTGAACCCCGGCAGCAGCCTTCCCGAGTACTGGGCAGCTGTCATCGCATTGTCCATCTTCGCCTCGGCGTACATCGGTGAGCTGGTCCGCGGAAGTATCCAAGCGGTGCCGCGGGGACAGTTCGAAGCCGCAGAGGCACTCGGGATGTCGTACGTTCAGCGCATGCGGTGGGTCATCCTGCCGCAGGCCGCGCGCATGATCGTCCCGCCCGGCGTCGGGTTCCTGGTGGTCCTCGTCAAAGACAGTTCTCTTGTCGCTGTCATCGGTCTAGTCGAACTCACGCGAGCCGGCAATGTCGTGAGCTCGCTCACGGCGGACCCGATCACCACTTACCTCGTCGTCGGCGCCTGCTATTTCGTCGTCTGCTACGCGCTGTCCGCCCTCGGGCACCGCTGGGAGCGCTCGCTCGGAGTTCGAGTTCCCGCACCCGAAGTCGGCGACGCACTCACCCTCAACCCCGGAGCATCAAGATGATCGAAGTCCACGAGCTGCGCCTGAGCTACGGCAGTAATGAAGTTCTACACGGCGTCTCATGCCAGGTGGCTGAGCGCGAGGTGGTCTGCATCATCGGCGCGTCGGGCTCCGGTAAGAGCACTCTGCTGCGGTGTATGAACGGATTGGAACGTCCCTCCCATGGGTCCATCGTGATCAACGGTCACACACTCGGACCACAGGAGAAGCCCGCGAACCTGGCTGTCGTGCGCCGCGATGCCGGCATGGTGTTCCAGCACTTCAACCTCTTCCCGCATATGACGGTCATCGAGAACATCGCTCTCGCTCCGCGGAGGGTGCTGGGGCGCAGCAAGGCTGAAGCCCACGACCGTGCCCGCGAGCTGCTGGGACGTGTCGGTCTCGCAGACAAGGCGGAGGTCTATCCGGATTCGCTATCGGGGGGACAGACTCAGCGGGTCGCGATCGCCCGGGCTCTTGCCATGGACCCCAAGGTCATGTTGTTCGACGAACCCACCTCCGCCCTGGACCCTGAGATCGTCGGTGAGGTGCTCGCCGTCATGAAAGCACTTGCTGCCGAGGGAATGACCATGGTGGTGGTCACTCACGAGATGGGCTTCGCGCGTGAGGTCGCCGACCGGGTGATCTACATCGACAAGGGCAACATCATCGAGACCAATGACCCCACCACACTGTTCACCTCCCCACAGGAGTCCAGAACTCGCGAGTTCCTGAGCAAGGTGCTCTGAAATGCCCGAACTCGACACCCTGCTGGTCGGCGCCGAGATCATCGACGGCACCGGCAGTGGCCGCCAGCGCTGTCACATCGGGATTCGCGGCGAGCGTATCGAGTACGTCGGGCAATCCCCGGACGTGCAGGCGGTGAACACCGTGGATTGCCGTGGCATGCTGATCACTCCGGGCTTGATCGATCCGCACAGCCACAGTGACTGGTCGGTGCTCGGCAACCGCGACGCCTTCAGCACAATCCATCAAGGGGTGACCACAGAGGTCGTCGGCAACTGTGGCGTGACGTACGCGCCTCTTGGTGAGCAGGACGCCGCGAGTACGCAGAGCGCCCTTAGGTCGCTGGGCTTCGAAGGACCGGTTGACTGGCGCAGCTTCGGGGAGTTCCTCCAGCGGGTGCACTCTGATGCCACGGCACAGAACCTGATGTGGTTCGTCGGGCACACCGCCATAAGTTCGACTGCCCGGTGGCGCGCCGAGCGGGAGGGTGGTGACGAACGGAACGAGCGCGTCCGACTCCTCGAGGAGGCGATGGAGGCTGGAGCGATCGGATTCTCCAGCGGCCTGGAGTACGGAGCCGGGAGGTTTGCGCGCACCGAGGAGCTGGCCGAGCTGGCCCGCGTCGCCGGACGCCGGAACGGCATGTACGCCAGTCACATCCGGAATCGCGATCAAGGACTCGGTGAGGCGGTGGACGAATTCTTCGACATCGTCGACGCAGGGCAACTGAGGGCCCAGCTGTCGCATCTGAACGTGCGTCACGGCACGGGCGCCGAACCCGGTGCCTGGGAACGGGCCGCCGAGCGGGTGGTGGGCGAGCGACAACGCGGCACAGACGTCCTGGCCGATATGACGCCGTACCCACACGGGATCGGCATGGCGGCCGGCCTCCTGCCCGGGTGGCTCATCGATCGGCCTGCCGCCGAGGCCGCCGAGCTGCTGAAGGACCGCGAGATCCGGGATCGGGTGCGCAACGACAGCGACCGCTACTGGAGATTCGTGCACCGGGGTCAATGGGAGAGGGTTCGGCTGGGCGTGAGCCCAACTCACCCTGAGTGGGAGGGGCTGTCCTTTCCTGAGATCGCCGAGTTGCACGGCCTCGACGAATGGGACTGCCTGTTTGACGTGCTCGCTGCGGCCGGACCTGACCTGGGCGGTGTCCAATTACTCGGTCAGTTGTTCACTGATGATCATCTCGCCGAAGCGATCGCCCACGATCACTTCCTGTTGGGTGTCGACGCGTACACCACCCGGCGGGACGGGCCGCTGCACGCACGGACCCTTCATCCGCTCTTCTACTACGGACACACTCACTACCTCGCTCAACATGTCCCGGCCGGAACGCTGTCCCTGGAAGAGGCCGTACGGAAGATGACCGGCATGGTCGCCGACCACTTCGGCATCCGGGACCGCGGTTACCTACGCGAAGGCGCCTTCGCCGACGTCGTTGTGTTCGATCCGGCGATTCTCCAGCGCACCGACACCTGGACTCTGCCAACGCAGTACGCCGAGGCCGCACGTCATGTCTGGGTCAACGGGGTTCCCGTCATCAGCTATGCCACGCACACAGGTCAGCGACCGGGACGCTTTCTTCCCCATCAATCGTGAACACGAAACAACAGCAGCAAAGGAACATCCTATGAAGATCACCCACATCGACACCTGCGGACTACGCGGGGCCACGCCCGAAGGCGGCTGGTCCAACGAACTTCGGCCCGACGACGTGGTGCACACGCTTGTCGCGGTACACACCGACACCGGCCTGGTCGGTATCGGCAGTGCGTTCACCTCCGAGGGGTTGGTACGCGCGGCCATCGACCTGCTTCGGCCACAGCTGTTGGGACAGAGCGCACTTGAGGTGGAGCGGCTCACAGAGACCTTGCACCAGAGCGCGTTCTGGATGGGCCGTGGCGGTTCACTCACTCATGCCACAAGCGCCATCGACATCGCCCTGTGGGATGTCGCCGGTCAGGCACTCGGGCAGCCTGTTGGCCGTCTACTGGGTGGCCGCTACCGCGACCGGGTCCGTCCCTACGCCTCGGTGTTGATGGACGAAGCACCCATCATGGCCGAAGACCTCTCTGCACTCGTTGATTACGGCTTCACGGCATTCAAGATCGGCTGGTGGAAGTTCGGCCGCGTAGACGCCGCAACTGACGAACGCACCGTCGCCGCGGCTAGGGAGGCAGTCGGAGATCGGTTGCTGGCTGTGGACGCAGGCGGTTCGGAGGCCTTCTTCCCGGGCGGTCTGTCGTGGGCGAGACGTACTGCCGACATGCTCGCCGCGTACGACGTGGCGTGGTTCGAGGAGGCGTTGTCGCCCGACGACGTTGACGGATTCGTCGCGCTGCGTTCCTATTCGAAGGTGGCGATCAGTGGGGGTGAGGTTCTCACCCGACGCCAGACGTTCGCCCCGTTCCTCGACGCGGGCGCGTTCGACATCATCCAACCGGACTGCACCAAAGGCGGTGGCCTCAGTGAGTCTCGTCGGATCGGTTGGAGTGCGCAGGATCGCGGTGTCCGACTAATACCGCACGGCTGGAACACCGCGATCGGGCTGGCCGCCGATCTGCAGCTCGCCTCAGCCCTGGCGGCCACCGACTTGGTCGAGTACAAGACCGGCTCGGCCTACATCGACGATCTCGTCCGCGACAGTTGGACGCTGAATACCGACGGCATGCTCAGAATCCCCGATGCTGCCGGATTGGGCGTGACACTCGACCCCGAAGGTCTCGGTCGCTATGGAACCAATCCGACGTTCGCCGAGGCGCGATGACCATTTCCGACCCTTTTCACGCCCTGTTCACCCACCCCGTCATCCCCCTGGCCTCGGTTCGCGCCGAGGGGCATATCGAGGCCATCGGTGACGGCCTTGTCGACGGCGGCCTGCCGGTCGTCGAGGTGGCGTTACGAGGGGAATTGGCGGTGCAGTCGATCAGGCAGTTGGCTGCGCGCGGGGACCTCCTGGTCGGCGCAGGTACGGTGCGCTCGACAGCGCAGTTGAGTCAGATCATCGACGCCGGCGCGCAATTCATCGTCACCCCGGGTCTCGATGTGGACGTGGTGAACTACGCGGCGCGCGCGGGTCTGCCGATCATTCCCGGGATTCTCACCCCGACCGAGATCGGTCTGGCGGCCCGGCTGGGTCTGACCCGAGTCAAACTGTTTCCCGCCGCGGCTGTCGACGTTATCGCCATGCTGAATGCCTATGCCGACGTCTTCCCCGATATGCGGTTCATGCCATCAGCCGGTCTTAATGCCGCAAACGCTGCCGAATTCCTGGCTCACCAATCTGTTTTCGCGATCAGCGGCAGCTGGATCGCCGCGGCGGCTCACGACGGTGCAGCAGCGGTTGCGGCGGCCGCACGCGAAGCCTTGGAAGTCGCACATTCGGCGGCGCTGCCGCAATGAGCAGCGATACACCACTCGACGTCGTCACCGTCGGGGAGAGCCTCGGACTACTCACCGCTGAGCGGCCCGGGCGCCTACACAACTCCCCGGCTATGCGGCTCGGTTTCGGTGGCGCCGAGAGCAATGTGGCCATCGGTGTCGCAAGGCTCGGCGGTACGGCTGCCTGGATCGGCCGCGTCGGCGCCGATGCACTCGGCGAGCTGATCGCACGTGAGCTGCGGGCCGAGGGGGTGCAGCCCTATGTCGTCGTCGACGAGACAACGGCCACCGCACTCATGCTCAAGGAACGCCCTCAACCAGGTAACAGCCGCATCACTTACTACCGGCGCGGGCAGGCCGGCAGCCGGCTGCAGGCATCCGACATCCCACCCTCGTTGATCGCCCGCACCAAGATCCTCCATGTCACCGGCATTCCCGCCGGTCTGGGCGAGACCTCGTTAGCGGCTGTGCACACGGCCATCGACTACGCCACCGCGGCCGGCGCGCTCATCTCTTTCGATGTCAACCACCGTCAGGCGCTGTGGACTGACGTCGCTGCGGCCGCAGCCGCTTACCGCGGTCTCGCCCAACGCGCGCAGATCGTGTTCGCCGGAGACGACGAGGCGCATCTCCTGACAGGTGTTTCCGGTACGGACCGACAACTCGAGGTCATGATCGCGCTCGGAACCGACTGCGCCGTTCTGAAACGAGGCAGCAGAGGTGCGGTCGCCGCGACAACGGACGGCACTGTCGAGTCAGGAAAGGCGGTCGAGGTCCCCGTGGTCGACACCGTTGGCGCGGGTGACGCGTTCGTGGCGGGCTGGCTGGCCGAGGTCGCCCGCGGCTCGGACCTGCGTCTGAGGCTCGACACTGCGCTGGCGTGCGGCGCTATGGCGTGTACCAGCACGGGTGATTGGGAGGGGAACCCCACTCGCCTGGACCTAGCCTGGTTACGGCAGGGCGCCCATGAACCTGTGAGCCGATGACGGACCGCTAACTCCGCGGTCACCGCACCGGGGTCAGTGCGACGACCGGGATCTTCCTCGTCGTCTTCTTCTCGTAGCCGGCGAAGCCCGGATATCGACGAGCCTGCTCGGCGTACTTCGCGTCACGCTCGTCGCCGTCGAGTTCGGTGGCGACGACATCGAACTCCTCATCGCCGACCTCGATGCGGATCTGCGGATGGGCACGCAGGTTGAAGTACCAGGCCGGGCTGGTGTCGGCACCCGCCTTGGAGGCGAACACCAGGTAGCGATCGCCGTCGGCCAGATACATCATGATGTTTGTTCGGGGCTCGCCGGTCTTGGCGCCCAACGTGTGCAGGATCAGCAGCGGCGCACCCTCGAACTGACCACCGACCCTGCCGTGATTGGCGCGGAACTCCGCGATGTTCTTCGCGTTGAAATCGTTCAACTCGTTCTCGGCCATTGGGCCCTCCTTGTTCATTCGACAGATCCAGGTTGCCCTCAGCGGGTGAGAACCATGCATCCGGCGATGGGACCGCCGCCCGCGGCAACCAGCGCCGTCTCCGGCTGTCGGCGAACCTGCCGCTGCCCGGCCTGACCCCGCAGCTGCAGGCACGCCTCGTGCAGAACCCAGTAGCCGTGCATCCGGCCAGCGGAGAGCTGACCGCCATAGGTGTTGAGCGGAAGCACCCCGTTCAGGGCGATCCGGGATGCCCCCTCCACGAAGGGTCCACCCTCACCGTCCGCACACACACCGAGCGCTTCCAGCCAGGCGATCGTCAGGAACGTGAAACCGTCGTACAGCTCGGCGATGTCCATGTCGCCGGGCGTGAGGTCGGTCCGCGACCACATCTGCGCTGCGGCGTCGACGGAGGCCATCTTCGGGAAGTCGTCGCGGTGGAACCAGCCACCGGACCCGTACGTCCCACCGATCGCCTCGACGCCCACCGCCGGATTCGGGCAGTCCGGTGCGTAGTCGCGATGCGACACCACCACGGCGATCGACCCATCGACGGGAACGTCGCAGTCGTAGAGACCCAGCGGCGTCGATATGGGACGGGACGCGAGATAGTCGTCCATGGTCATCGGATCCTGATAGGCCGCAAGCGGATTGAGCGCCGCATTGCGTCTGCTGTTGATGGCCAGCCAACCCAGCTGTTCCCTCGTCGTGCCATAGAGGTCCATATGACGACGACAGTGCATCGCCACCCAGTTCGACGCCGAGTATGCGTGGGCGGCGAGCAGCTCGCCGACGTCGTCGTTGGCTCCGATCCGCCGTCGCTGCCCGGGCTCCCGCGGCTCGACCGGCGGGGACGTCAGCGCGTTCGGCTCGGGCGGGGGTCCCGACGAGTCGATCATCGACCCGCCCAGCATGCCGACGGTGCGGTAGACCAGGACGTGCCGCGAACGGCCCTGCGCCACCGCGAGGAACGCCGACATCAGGGGGCTCAACAGGCCAGCGGTGTCGAAGCCCGAACTTCGGTTCTGCGCATCGAGGCCGAGCGCCTCCACCACGTGCTGGCGTGGTGTGTCGCCGAGCGTGGCAACACCATCGATGTCCGCCGGACTCAGGCCCGCATCGGCGATGGCGGCAGATGCCGCCTCGGTGGTCAGCTCAAGATCGGGGATGCCGGTGCGGCGGCCGATGCGGGAGATGCCGACCCCACTGATGATCGCGTCCTTCTCGAAATGCGACGACACGAGGCTCCATTCCCGTCCGGCATCCGGGCCACCTAGAGGGACGTGACCGGTAGGTTCACCATCATGGCAGGTCAGCTCGTCGTCCCGTACTGCGAGACGTGTGCGCTGTGGAGTCTTCCGCCCTCCTCGGACTGTCCCGACTGCGGAGCCACGCTCACAGGGCGGGCGGTGTCCGGCCACGGCACGGTGTTGACCTGGACCGTCAACCACCATCCCTTCAATCCCGCGGTGCCGCTGCCGTATGTCATCGCCATCGTCGAACTCGTCGAACAGCCGGGTTTGCGTCTCGCCGCCAATATCGTTGACTGCCAGCCTGACTCGGTGTGTGCCGGCATGCCGGTGCAGGCGCGTTTCGCGCGTCACGTGCTCGACACCGAGCCGGTCTCCGCGCCCGTGTTCGGCCCGCCGCTCAGCTAGTACGTCAGGTGCTGCTGACGACGGCGGGTGCCGCGCGGCGCCGCGAGTCCAGGATCATCACCGCCACGTGCAACGACGCCATCGACTCGGCGTCGTCGAGGTCGACGCCGAGGATCCCCGCGATCGCGGCCAACCGCTTGTAGAGCGCGGGACGGCTGATGTGCAACCGCTGGGCCAGTTCGGCCTTGTTACCGCCCAGCTGCAGGTACTGGCGGAGCACCGACAGGTTCGACAGCTCACCGACGATATCGCTGGCCAACAGCGCGTTGAGTTCGGTCTCGGCGAAGTTCTGCACCCGCGGGTCGTCGCGCAACAGCGCGATCAGCCCGCGCAGCCGCACGTCTGATGCCCGGAAATAGCTCCGCGATCCCGCACCCATCGCCATGGCGACCTCCGCCACGTGCGCGGCGTCGGCCAGGCCGTGGATGGTGTCGATGACGCTCTCCCCGGCGGGCCCGATCGCCAGCACGGTGTCCGAGGCGCCGCTGACACGCCGGATCTCTCCGCGCAGTTGATCGCCAAGTGCATTGAGCGCCTTGTCGTTCGCTCCCCCACGCACCGTCCCCAGAGACAGCACCGCGCCGATCTCGCCGTCCCGTCGAATGGTGAACAGTCCGGTGTGCCGCGCGGCGTTCACGGTGTGCGCGACGACGTCGAGCAGCGCGACGTTGCGGCGTTGCGCGGCCACTGGATCCGCACTGTCCTCGGCCCGCTCGACCCTGACCACCGCGGGCAGATAGCTTGCCGCCCTGCGTAACCCGAGCGCGTGCGCCCGGGCAGCGGCCTCGCGCTCGTCGGTGATGCGGCTGCGCAGGACATTGTCGATGAGGCCACTCTGGGCCTGTTGGTGCAGTCCCGAACGGTCCCGTTCGATCATCCGGTGCATCGCCAGAGCCGCCGCCGCGCGTTCGAGGACCCGCTTCGCCCGCGCCGGATCTGCCGCCTGGCGCGGCACGATGAGCCGGCCCCACTCCTCAGAGCGCGGGCCGACCGACGTCACCTCCCAGGATTCGGCACCGCCCCCCGCAGCGGGCACGAGCCGCGAACGGCGTTCCCAGTCGTGCAGCAGCGCTGCCGCGGCGGGTCCGCTGGCCGATGCGGCAAGCGCCTGGTGCGCTAGGTCCTCGAGCACCACCGGTTCGTCGAGGATCCGTGCCGCGGCCTCCACGATTCCGGCGGCGGACGCCCGCTTCATGCTCAGCTCCGTGAAGGCCTCGTGCACGCGACGGTCGAACGCCACCTCCTCGTACTGTTCGGCGACGATTCGGCGGTGCACCGCCTCGGTGACCTCCACGAACTTGATCTCGCGGTGCAGCGCGACCAGCGCCAGGTTCAGCCGCCGGGCGGCGTCGACGACGGTGGCAGGCACTTTTGCCAACACCCTGCCCAGTTCCACGACCACGCCCAACGCGCCCGCTTCAGCGAGACCCTCGAGATAGGTGCGCGCGTTGCGGTGCAGCGGCGCCCCGGTGGTCAGCACCAACTCGCCACCCTGCAGCAGCGTGGAGAGGTCGGCGACGTCGCTGACGTGAATCCAGCGGATCTCGTCGTTCCAGCGACGGTCGCTGAGGATCTCGGGCTCACCGCGCTGCAGCACCGGCAGTCCGACGACGTCTGAGATGGTCAGAGGCATTTACACACTGTAATGGCTGGGCTCCAATCGGTGACGGTGTGTTCGGTGCGAAGCCCGGCCGTCCACTGCAATGATCGACGGTGTCACCAGCAGCGCGGCTGGTTCCTGCCCCATTATCACCAGCACGAGAGGTCCTCTGCATGCGCACCATCGATCATTGGATGAACAACGAGGCCTTCGCCGGCACCAGCAGTGCCACCGCGCCGGTGACGAATCCGGCCAGCGGCCAGGTCACCGGACAGGTCGCCCTGGCCAGCGTCGAGGACGCCCGCGCGGTCATCGACGCCGCCGCGGCCGCATTCCCCGCCTGGCGTGACACCTCACTGGCCAAGCGCACCCAGATCCTGTTCAACTTCCGCGAACTGCTCAACTCCCGCAAGGGTGAGCTCGCCGAGATCATCACCAGCGAGCACGGCAAGGTCGTCTCCGATGCGCTGGGCGAGGTCTCACGCGGCCAGGAAGTCGTCGAATTCGCCTGCGGCATACCGCATCTGCTCAAGGGCGGGTTCACCGAGAACGCCTCGACCAATGTCGACGTCTACTCGATCCGCCAGGCACTGGGCGTCGTGGGAATCATCTCCCCGTTCAACTTCCCCGCCATGGTTCCCATGTGGTTCTTCCCCATCGCCATCGCCACCGGCAACACCGTTGTGCTGAAGCCCTCGGAGAAGGACCCCACCGCCGCGCTGTGGATCGCCAACCTCTGGAAGGAAGCCGGCCTGCCCGCCGGAGTCTTCAACGTCCTGCAGGGTGACAAGACCGCCGTCGACGAGATCCTGACCAACAAGGCCGTGAAGTCGGTGTCCTTCGTGGGCTCCACCCCCATCGCGCAGTACGTCTACGCCACTGGCACCGCCGCGGGCAAGCGTGTCCAGGCCCTGGGCGGGGCCAAGAACCACGCCGTCATCCTGCCCGACGCCGACCTTGATCTGGCCGCTGATGCGATGGTCAACGCGGGCTTCGGCTCCGCTGGCGAGCGCTGTATGGCCATCTCCGCGGCCGTGGCCGTCGGACCGATCGCCGACGACCTCATCGCCAAGATCACCGAGCGCACCATCGGCCTCAAGATCGGCGACGGCACCAAGAACTCCGATATGGGCCCGCTTGTCACCAAGGCCCACCGCGACAAGGTCGCCTCCTACATCGACGCAGGCGAGGCCGACGGCGCCAAGATCGTCGTCGACGGCCGCAACGTCACCGCTGACGGCGGCGCCGACGGGTTCTGGTTGGGTCCCACCCTGATCGACAACGTCACGCCCGAGATGAGCATCTACACCGACGAGATCTTCGGCCCCGTGCTCTCGGTCGTGCGGGTCGAGACCTACGACGAGGCGCTGAACCTGATCAACGACAACCCCTACGGCAACGGCACCGCCATCTTCACCAACGACGGTGGCGCCGCACGGCGCTTCCAGAACGAGGTGCAGGTCGGCATGGTCGGCATCAACGTGCCGATCCCCGTCCCGATGGCCTACTACAGCTTCGGCGGCTGGAAGGCCTCGCTGTTCGGTGACTCCCACGCCCACGGCATGGACGGCGTCAACTTCTTCACCCGCCAGAAGGCCATCACCCAGCGCTGGCTGGACCCCAGCCACGGCGGCATCGAGCTGGGCTTCCCCCAGAACGCGTAACCCCATCCCCCAACCCCAGCCCGCGAGACTGCGGTGAGATCGCCGAAACCCCTCATTCCACGATCTCACCGCAGTCTCGACAACGGGGTTCCCCCCGCGACCATCGCCTGATGAGTGAAAGATGTCTTCCATGACCGTGACCAATGACGCCGCCATCCTGCCCAACGGCCTGTCCGTCGACGAGGCACGCCGCGAGGCCGCGCGCGCCTACGAGCTGGACCGCGCGCACGTGTTCCATTCCTGGTCGGCGCAGGCCGAGATCTCCCCGATGACGATCACCGCGTCGGAGGGTTGTTACGTCTGGGACGGCGACGGAAACCGTCTTCTGGACTTCTCGTCGATGTTGGTCAACACCAATATCGGCCACCAGCACCCGAAGGTGGTCGCGGCCATCCAGGCGCAGGCGGCCAAGCTCTGCACCGTCGCGCCGCAGCACGCCAACGACGCCCGATCCGAGGCCGCGCGGCTGATCGCCGAGCGCACCCCGGGCGACCTGAACAAGGTGTTCTTCACCAACGGCGGCGCCGACGCCGTCGAGCACGCGGTGCGCATGGCGCGTCTGCACACCGGGCGCTACAAGGTGCTCAGCCGCTACCGCTCCTACCACGGCGGCACGGAGACGGCGGTCAACTTGACCGGTGACCCGCGGCGCTGGCCCAACGATCACGGCAACGCCGGCATCGTGCACTTCTTCGGGCCGTTCCTGTACCGGTCGCGTTTTCACGCCACCACCGAGGCCGAGGAGACCGAGCGCGCTCTCGACCACCTCCACGAGACGATCCGCATGGAGGGTCCGTCGACCATCGCGGCCATCATTCTCGAGTCCATCCCCGGCACCGCAGGCATCATGATCCCGCCTCCGGGCTACATCGCCGGCGTGCGGCAACTGTGCGACGAGTACGGCATCGTGTTCATCGCCGACGAGGTCATGTCGGGCTTCGGCCGCAGCGGAAAGTGGTTCGCCATCGAGCATTTCGATGTCGTGCCTGACCTGATGACGTTCGCGAAGGGTGTCAACTCCGGCTACGTGCCGCTGGGCGGCGTGGCGATCAATGCGAAGATCGCCGAGACGTTCGCGCATCGCGCCTACCCCGGCGGTTTGACGTACTCCGGCCACCCGCTGGCCACCGCCTCCGCCGTGGCCACGATCAACGCGATGGCCGATGAGGGCATCGTCGAGAACGCGGCACGCATCGGCGAGCAGGTCATCGGGCCACGGCTGCGCGAGATGGCCGGCCGGCACCGTTGCATCGGCGAGGTCCGCGGCACGGGTGTGTTCTGGGCCGTCGAGCTGGTCGCCGACCAGCAGACGCGGGAGCCGTTGGCACCCTACGGTTCCAGTAGCCCGGCCATGAACGCCGTTGTCGCCGCCTGCAAGCAGGGCGGGCTGTTGCCGTTCGCGAACTTCAACCGGATCCACGTGGTGCCGGCCCTCAACATCAGCGATGAGGAGGCCAACACCGGCCTCGCCATCCTCGATCGGGCGCTGGAGACCGCAGACGCTGCGCTCTGAGCTCAGCGCGCGTCCATGAAGTGGGCGGCGATCTCATCGCTCGTGGTCAGCCAAGCGTCAGACTGTCCGGCCAAGTACCTCAAGGCTTGATCGAGGTACTTGTGCCGGAACGGCTGGCCGATCACGAAGGGATGCAACGCCAGCGCCATCACACGGCCGCTGGACGACGAGTCAATCCTCAGCTGCTCGTATTGGTCCTTGACGATTTGGACGAACTCGTCGCCAGTGCATCCCCTGCCGAACATCAGTAGGTCGTTGAGTTCCACCGAGTACGGAACGCTGATGACACCCGGGACGGTGAGTGGATAGGGCTGATCGTCGTTGGTCCAGTCGAGGACGTAGCGATATCCGAGATCGGCGAGGAGTTCGGGGGTCCGCAGGGTTTCGGTGAGACCCGGACCCATCCATCCCTGCGGCCGGCGCCCGGTGGCGTGAGTGATCGACTCGGTGATGTCGGTGAGTACGTCGCGCTCCTCGGCGGGCGTCATGTCGGTGTGCAGGACCGAGTTCGTGCGTCCGTGCGCCAGCCACGTCCAGTCGCGGGCCACACCCGCCGAGATGATCTGCGGGTGCTCCTCGATGACGGCCGAGTTCAGCAGCACGCTGGGCCGGATGCCGTGGCTGTCGAGGGCCTCGATCGTCCGCCAGATCCCGACTCGGGCCCCGTAGTCGCGCCAGCCGTAGTTCAATGCGTCGGGGACGAGATCTGCGGTACCCGGCCAGATGCTTGTCGACGGCCGGTCCACCAGGAAGTGCTCGACGTTCAATCCGATGTAGACCGCCACCTTGGCCCCGTCGGGCCAGACGATCGGCGCGCGCTCGATGATCGGGCTGTAGGTGAAGGGCGGTACGGGTTTTGATGTCGTCATGCCCGCACGGTAAGGGCTGACACCAATGTCAGGTTCAAGCGAATCCGGTATAACGGTCACATGCGAATCGGCGAGCTCGCACGACGAACCGGTGTCAGCGAGCGCTCCCTGCGCTACTACGAGAGTGCGGGTCTGCTGGTCTCGGAACGCAGCCGCGGCGGCCATCGCGAGTACACCGAGGCGGCCGTGGATCGGGTGATCCACATTCAGGAGTTGTACGCCGCCGGGCTGCCCAGTCGAACGATCGCGTCGCTTCTACCGTGTATGCGCGACACCGACGGCGGCCCCACCGAGTCGGCGACGCCGCGGCTCGTCGAACGGCTCACCGCCGAGCGCGACCGCATCGACGAGGAGATCCGCGGGCTGGCGAACTCACGCGCCGTTCTCGACGACGTCATCGTCGCCGCGTCGGGCGCCGAGGTCGCACTCAGAACGCCAACAGATTGTCCTTGAACAGCTTGTGCTCGTATGAGGTTCGGGTGAGGCCGCGGCGCTGCAGCTCGGGCACCAGTCCGTCAACGACCTCGACCACGTACCGGCGGGTGAGGCGCATACCTGGCGCAGTGAACAGGAAACCGTCCCCTCCGACCTCGTCCATCAGTGCCTCGAGTTGGTCGGCCACCGTGGCCGGGGTCCCGACCAGGGCATCCTCAGTGGACAGGTAGGCCGCGGTCAGTTCGCGCAGTGTCTTTCCGCTGCCGCGCTGCAGGAACGCCTCGAGGGATCCGCGTTCACCGTTGGTCTGAAGATCGTCGGGAAGCGGCTTGTCCAAGTCAAAGCTGGTGAAGTCGATCTCGGTGATCGCAGCCAGATGCGCCAGCGTCTTCTCGAGGTAGTACTCGTTGTCGACCAGGCGCTCCAGCTTGGCCCGCGCCTCCTCATCAGTCTCACCGAGATGCGGGGTGCACAGAAACAGCACCTTGATGTCATCGGGTTTGCGACCGTATTCGACTGCACGTCTGCGAATGTCGTCCCGGTAGGCGATCATTCCCTGCGGGTCGGCTGCCGTTCCCACCACGGTGTCGGCGTACTTCGCGGCGAAGTCCTTACCCTGTGGTGAGCCACCGGCCTGCGCGAGCACGGGGTGGTACTGCGGCGAGGGAACGGTGTTGAGCGGGCCGCGGCTCCTGTAGTACTCACCCTCGAAGTCGATGGTGTGCACCTTGGTGTGGTCGACGAATGTCCCGGTCTCCCGGTCGCGTACCACGGCGTCGGGTTCCCACGAGTTCCACAGTGCACGAACCAGATCCACGTACTCGTGTGCACGGGCGTAGCGCTCGTCATGGCGGGGCAGGTGGTCCAGCCCGAAGTTCTGCGCGGAGCGGTCCTCAGCCGAGGTGACCATGTTCCAGCCGAGCCTGCCACCGGTGAGGTGGTCGAGCGTGCTGCATAGCCTGGCGAGCAGGAACGGCGGGTAGAACGTCGACGACAGGGTCAGGACGAGACCCAGATTCTGGGTGACGTTGCCCAGCAGCGGAATCAGCGGTGCCGGATCGTGTTTGGGCGAGTGCAGCGCGTGTTTGAGTTCGCGTTCGAACGTCCCGCCGTAGGCATCAGAGACCATGAGCTTGTCCTCGAGCAGCAGGTAGTCGAACTTCGCCCGCTCGAGGTGTTGAACCAGCTCCACATAGAAGCTGCCCGACCAGTCCTGCCCACCGGTGGAACCCCACTGCTCGTTCCACCCGTCGACGCAGAAGTTGGCGAACCAACCCAGGTGAAACCTCTTGTCATAGGACACTTCGGGTGAATCCCTTCATCGTTCGGCCGAACAGTCGGCAATTCGGGGTAAGGCGCGTCAAGGACTAGGGCCCGTCGAGCAACCCGTGTTCCAGCGGTGGGCGGTGATCGGTAACCTCCGCCGACTCCTCGACGGCCGCCAGACGGGCGTCGCTCTCCCGAATCGCCTGCTGCTCGCCTGTGCGGTCCTGGCCGCGCGTGAAGGCGTAGTACACCAGCGCCGAGACCACCAGACCGGCCAGCCACGAGATGTCGATCCCGCCGAGCAACGCGCCGATCGGGCCGGTGAAGTACGGCAGCACCGCAAAGGGCACCATCGCGGCAAATCCCAGGAAGTAGGCCGCGATTCCGCGCCACGACCATCCGCCGTACACCCCACGGGGGGTGAACAGGTCGGTGATCGCATACTCGCCCCGGCGCACGAAGAAGTAGTCGGTGAGGTTCACCGCCGTCCACGGCACCAGCAGGAACAACATCAGCGACAGAGCGTTGCTCGCGGCGTTGATGACGTGGTCACCGAATGGGAGTGCCACGACGAGGTAGATCACGATGGTTGCCGCCGTGACGGCAATTCGCAGGGCTCGGCTCGGCCGAACCCGGCGAACCAGGTCCACGCCGGTGAGGAACTGCAGCGTCACGCTGTATGCGGCCGTCGCGGTGCACACGACCAGAGTCGTCGCAGACGCCAGCGCCAGCACCGCACCGAAGCCGCCGACCACGTTGTTCCCGGCCTCGTGCAGTGCCACCAGCGCATCCTCGGCCTCATAGTGGGCGGAGAGCCACGCACCCAGGGTGATCAACCACAGCGCCGAGATGCCGGCTCCCACATACACACTCGCGATCAGCGACCGCGAGGAGGTCTTGGCGGGCAGGTACCGCGTGTAGTCCGACACCACCGGGGCGAGTGCCATGTTGTAGGCGGCCGAGACCGCGAACACCGTGAAGAATGCCGAGAGCACGAACCCGTGCTCACTGGAGGACGGCTCGGTGCCGCCGGCCTTCCCGAGCGCGACGGCCAACGAGAACGCCAGAACCAGGGGCACGGTGACGTAGAACACCAGCCGCGAGATCCGGTGCAGATAGTCGTGGCCTGCGATCGCGAATGCGCCGCCCACCAGGTTGACCACCAGTCCGATCACCACCGGCGGCCAGCCGAAGACCTGCGCCAGCCCCTGTGCGGTCAGGATGGTGTACACCACGCCGAACGCCAGGTAGCAGGTCAGCGACATCGCGACGACGACGATGACGCCGTAGAAGCCGAACTGCGCCCGAGACTGGATGATCTGCGGCAGACCCAGCCGAGGCCCCTGGGTGGCGTGGAAGGCCATGAAGAACGTACCAACCACCAGGCCCAGCGCCGAGGCCAGCACGGCCCAGCCTACGCTGAGCCCCAGCGCCGGCCCGGTGAAGCCCAGTGCGATGGTGAAGAAGCTCCAGTTGGCGATGAAGAACAGCGGGCTCACCCGCCACGGGGTGCCATGACGTTCGCTCGGGGTGATCCAGTCGATCGACCGGCTCTCGATGCTCGAGTAGCGACGCACTGGAACGTCGGCCGCGGAATGCCCTGTCTCCGGCACGATCTCTGTAGACACGAGGGGTGATCCTTCACCCGAGCGCACTCGAGGAACAGCCATCTCGTCGGGGTGATTATTAGTCGACGACCACGGGACGGGTTCGTCGCGGCCGATGTCCGCACGCGCTAGGGTCGCCTCGGATCCATCGACCTCGGGAGGCCAGCCATGGACGACTATCCCTTCGACCTCGGTGGGTACACGCGCCCCATCACGACGACGTCGGCGACGGCTCAACGGTGGTTCGACCGCGGCCTGAACTGGGTATTCGCCTACAACCACGAAGAGGCCGCGCTCTGCTTCGGCAAGGCGCTGGAGCATGATCCGCGCTGCGCGATGGCGCACTGGGGTCTGGCATACGTGGCGGGACCGAACTACAACCGGCCGTGGGAGCTGTTCGACGACGACGAGATCATCGAGACGCTGCGGACGTCACGGCAGTCGTGCGCTCTCGCGCGAGACAACGCCGATGGTGCGTCCCCGGTCGAGCGCGCGCTGATCGACGCGCTCCAAACCCGTTACCAGTCCGAGGTTCCCGCCCCGGATCTCTACGTGTGGAGCGCGGAGTACACCGATGCGATGCGCGGGGTGCACCGGGAGTTCGGCGATGACCCCGACGTCGCCACCCTGTTCGCCGAGGCGATGATGAACCGCACGCCTTGGCAGATGTGGGAGCTGCGCAGCGGACTGCCCACGGCGGGTGCCGACACGCTCGAGTGCCGCGCGGTCCTCGAAGCGGCGATCGACCACAACCGCGCCGCGGGCCGCGGGCCGCACCCCGGGCTGTGGCACCTCTACGTCCATCTCATGGAGATGTCGCCCACCCCGGAGTCAGCGCTGCGAGTCGGTGACGAATTGCGGCGTCTGGTACCGGATTCCGGTCATCTCGCGCACATGCCGACCCATATCGATGTGCTGTGCGGCAACTATCAGGACGTCGTCGACTGGAACCACATCGGCATCGAGCGGGACGTCCGCTATTGGAAACACGCCGGGGCACTCAACTTCTACTCGCTCTACCGGGTGCACAACTATCACTTCAAGCTCTACGGCGCGATGTTCCTCGGCCAGTTCGAGCCCGCGATTGACGCCGTCGCAGCGATGCACGACACCATCCCCGACGAGCTCGTCCGCATGGAGAGCCCCGCCATGGCCGACTGGCTAGAGGGCTACATGTCGATCGGGACCCATGCCCTCGCTCGATTCGGCAAGTGGCAGGAGCTCATCGACGATCCGCTGCCCACCGACCCCGATATCTACTCCATGACGACCGCGATGAACTTCTACGGCAAGGGCGTCGCGTATGCCGCACTGAAGCAGCACGATGCCGCAGCCGAGGCGCAGCGGAACTTCGAGGCGGCCGCGGCGGCCGTCCCGGAGACCAGACGCGTACACGTGGTGCCCTGCCAGGACATCCTCGGGGTCGCCCGTGAGGTTTTGGCCGGCGAGATCGCCTATCACGCAGGTGAATACGATAGCGCCTTCCACCATCTCCGAAACGCGGTGCGACGTGAGGACGATCTGCCCTACGACGAGCCGTGGGGCTGGATGATGCCAAGCCGTCACGCCCTGGGCGCACTCCTGCTCGAGCAGGGTCATCTCGAGGAGGCCGCCGCCGTCTATGAGGCCGATCTGGGGCTGACGGACGAGGTGATCCGTTCCAACCGGCACCCCAACAACGTGTGGGCCCTGCTCGGACTGCACCGCGCCTACGAGGCCCTCGGGCGCACCGCCGAGGCGCGCGTCATCAAGCCGCTGCTCGACGTGGCCTCGGCACGAGCGGACACCTCGATAGCGTCGTCATGCTTCTGCAGCCGACCACTGGATGCCTCGGCAACGCCGGCCGGTGACAGCACCGGATGCTGCTCCGCCTGACAGGGCTCCGGGACTAGGCTGGACACCGAGAGGTGCCCGACCTGGTCCCGGGGCAGTCAGCTTCCCGTCACCGCGATATTGGTGAGGTCTGGACCGTTGCCAAGCGACTGCCACGTCCAGTTGGTCACCCGATCGGATGTCGGATTGGACTTCACCCGCTCGATCAACGGGAACCACGCGAGGTCCTTCGTGGCGATCTCGTTCGCCTGCCTCCAGTGCGGCGCGGAGTCCTCTGCCGAGAAGGCCTGTGTGACGGCGGCATTGAGCTGCGGGTTGTCGTATGTGACGCCGTTCCAGGTGCCGCCCGGTGCGAAGTCGGAGTCCAGCCAACCGCCTAGCGTCATCCGTGCACTGTTGCCCTGCCAGTCCGGAGTCCAGTTCGTGATCGCCAGGTCCCACTGATCGAGCTTCGACTTGTCGCCCAGGAACGCGCTGAACGTGCCCCAGCTCTCCCCCGGGATCGGTGTCAGGCGCACGGTGATTCCGCTGCGGGCCGCCGCGTTCTGCACGGAGGTGGCGATCTTCTCGAACTCCGGGGTGTTGCGGTAGGCCACGTTAACTGTCAGGTTCTGCTGGCCCGCCTGGGTGAGCAGGTCCTTGGCCTTCTCCGGGTCACCCTTGTCCTCCGGTGTGGGATAGGGATTCTCGTCGGTGTATCCGACGATTGTCGACGTGAGAATCTCGTTGCTGGGGATCGCGGAGTCCGGTCCGCCGAGACCGCGGACGACGTCACTGCGGTTGAGCGAGTAGTTGAACGCCTGGCGCACGCGCAGATCCTTGAATGCGCTCTGGGCGGGTGTCTTCGGTTCGGCGGGGTTGTTCCAGCTGATGAAGACTGCCGATCCGCTGGCGGACTTGTGCAGACGCTCGGGGTCGGTCTGCTTGTAGGACGCTATGACGTTGGCTGGGTATGCCCTGATGTAGAGGCCGATATCGGCGGTGCCGGTCTGGATCTGCTGGGACGCGGCGTCCGCCGAGGCGACGGTCGTGTCGAACACGATCTCATCGGCGTAGGCGTTGCGGGGATCTCCTTCGGCGTTGTAGTTCTCGGCCCTCTTCAACGTCAACTGCTTGCCCTGGTCGTAGGAGGCGATGGAGTAGGGACCGCTGGACGCGTAGTTCTGTCGGAACTCGAGGCTGTCGGCGTAGTACTTGGACACCACCTCCTCGGGCAGCGGGCTGACGAAGTTGAGCGTGAGGATGTCGAGGATGTCGCTGGCAGGCTGTGTGAGCGTCAGCTGAAACGTCTTGTCGTCCAGTGCCTTCACACCGCTGATGTCGTGCGTGTCGATGAACTCCTTGGCCGCGACCAGGTCGCCCGTGGGCACCTTGGCGAACTCGTCGGCGTACTCCTCGAAGCCGGCGAATAGCGCGTTGTAGTAGGTGATCGCGCTGACCTGGGCGTTCGGATCGGGGAAGCGCTTGATCGCGTAGACGAAGTCCTGGGCGGTGATCGGTCGCGTACTGGCCCCCGAGAACGCGATGTCATCGCGCAGGTGGAACGTGTACGTCAAGCGGTCGGGGCTGACATCCCAGCTCTCGGCGAGATCGGGAACCACCTTGGTGTCGTCGCCGATGCTGTTCTTGTCACCCGCGTATGTGACCAGCTGCCGGGTGAGCGCCCGAATGACCTGCCACGACTCCGCCGAGTACGCGATCAACGGGTCCAGTGCGTCGACATCGCCCACCGAGGCGATGCGCAACGTACCGCCGTGCAGCGCGGCCGGATCGGCCGTCGTCGAGTCAGCGCCGTCGGTACTGCAGGCCGCCAACGCGACTGACACGGCGAGCGTGGCGACGAGGGCGACGAATCGCCGTCCGGGGTTTCTCATGCTTCTCCTTCTTTAGTGAGATCTGGGCTCATTTGGCGCTGCGCGAGTGCGTGACGACGTCGACGGCGAAGGTGGTGATCACGAAGATCACCGCGCCGAGCAGGGTCACGCCGATCACCACCGGCGCGTCACCGGACTTGGCCGCGCTGACCGCGAGCCTGCCGACTCCGTCGAGTCCGAAAATCTGCTCGGTGATGATGGCTCCACCCAGAATGGTGGCGAACTCGATACCGCCGAGGGTCAGGATGGGGTTCAATGCCGCCGAGAGGGCATGGTCGAAGTACACGCGTTGCGGTGCAACACCCTTCGCCCGGGCGGTGCGGATGTAGTCCTTTCCCGCGACCTCGAGCACGGAGGCGCGCACCACCCGTTGGAAGACTCCGACCTCGGCGAGCACCAGCGTCAGCCATGGCAGCAGCAGATGCTGCGCCCACCTCGCGGGCGACTCGGTCAGTGGCACGTATCCCCCACCCGGGAAGATCCTCACCCCAGCCAGCGAGAGCTGGAAGTAGAGGACGTAGAGCAGTCCGACACCGGTGACGAAGGTGGGCACCGCGAGCGCGGCGTACGACAGGGCGCTCGTCGCCGCGTCGAACACGCCACCCGGCCTGCGGGCGGCGTACACCCCCAACACTATCGAGAGCAGCGCCCACAGCAGCAGTGCGCCGACTGCCAGGCTCACGGTGACCGGGATCTTCTCGATGATGAGTTCTGTGACCGGCCGCTGCGATCGGTACGAGTATCCGAGGCTCGGCGGCCAGTTCAGCAGACCTGTCGGCGTGCCCTTGATCTCCGGGCCCCGCACCACGTAGTGCCACAGCTGCACGTACCACGGGTCGTTGAGGCGCAAGCTGTTCGCGATCGCGGAAACCGTTTCCTCCGAGGCATTCTCGGGTGCGAGCATTCGGGCCGGGTTCTGATATGCGATGCGCGTCAGTCCGAATGTGATCAGGACGACGGCGGAGACGGTGACGACCATGCGGAAGGATCGCCAGAGCAGGAATCGATTCAACAGCGTTACCTCACGCCGCGGTCGGGTCGAAGCGGCTACGCAACCGGGTGGCCAGCAGATTGAAGCCGAGGACGGTGAGGAACAGGGCGAATGCGGGTGCGATCAGCATCCAGGGTTGGGTCTGGTAAAGCGCGGAGTCCTGGGCGTTGGCGATCATGTTGCCCCAGCTCGGTGTCGGCGGCCGGATTCCCACGCCGAGATAGGACAGCGACGCCTCGGCGATGATGTTGGTGGGCAGTTGCACCGCCCAGTAGATGACGATCGTCGGAAGGATGGTCGGCAGAATCTCGCGGGTCAGCACCCGCGCGTGTGACGCTCCGGAACCCACCGCCGCCAGCACGAACGGCTTCGCCTTGACCTCAATCACCAGATTGCGCACCAGGCGTGCAAAGTACGTCCACGAGAACAGGGCGATCACGCCGATCACCACCACCGCCGGGTTCACCAACGTGGTGCCCGCGGTACCGCGGTTGAGCGTGACGACGCTGAGGGCGGTGACCAGGAAGGGGAAGGCCAGCGCGACGTTGGTCGCCTCGGAGGCCACGGCATCGACGCGGCCTCCGAAGTACCCGCCGACGAGTCCGACCAACACGCCGACCAGCATCGCGATGGTTGTTGCCGGGATGCCGATGGCGAGGGAGACCCTTGCGCCGTAGAGGGTTCGGATCAGCACGTCGCGTCCGCTGCCGTCCGCACCGAGTAGGAATCCGTTGCCGCCGGAGATCGGCAGCCCAGCGGCGTCGAGGGTCTCGTCGGGGAACTGTGCATCGGGTCCGTGCCCGACCAGGGCCGCGAACACCGGAGCCAGTAGCGCCGCCAGCACCACAACGCCGACGATCGCACCACCGGCAATCAGCCCGGGATCGGTGAACGCAGAGCGCCATCGCCCCTTGCGAGACGGGGCACCAGCCGGCTCGGAGACCGGTGCCTGCATCAGCAGTTGACTCACGAGGCCCGAGCCCCGTCGATGCGCGGCACCGCGTCCAGCAGCGTGCGGGTGTAACTGGACTGGGGATTGCCGAAAACCTCCGCCACGGTGCCGGTCTCCTCGACACCGTCGGGTCCGAGCACGACAACGCGCTGGGCGATCGAGGACACCACACCGAGGTCATGGGTGATGAACAGGAACGCGGTGTGCCGAACTCTGACGAGATCGGCGACCAGTGTGAGGATCTCGGCCTGCGTGGTGACGTCCAGTGACGACAGTGCCTCATCGGAGACGATGAGTGCGGGGTCGAGCACGAGTGCCCGTGCGATCGCGACGCGCTGCCGTTGTCCGCCGGAGAGTTCGGCCGGGTAGCGCTGCAGCAGCTCGCGGCCGACGCGGGCAGCCGCGGCGGCCTGCGCGACGCGGGAGGGGACCTCAGCGCGGTCGACGCGCTGCGCGATGAGCGGCGCCGCGAGCGTGTCCGCGACCGTGCGCCGCGGGTGCAGACTCGAGTACGGGTCCTGGAAGATCATCTGCACCGAACGGCGGGCCGCGGCTGGGAGCGGTGGTATCCCGTCACTCACCCGGGTCGGGTAGGTGGTCTCACCCAGGGTGACATCGCCGGCGTCGGCGTACTGCAGACCCGCGACGATGCGGCCGACCGTCGACTTGCCCGACCCGGATTCACCGACAAGGCCCACGACCTCGCCGGGCTCGATGGTGAAGTCGAGTCCGTCGATGACGGTGCGACGGGCCCGTCCGGTGCGCGTGCGGTAGGTCTTGCGTAGCCCACGCACCCGGAGCAACGGCGTGCGCGACGAGCCGTCGGGAACCGTGGGTGCCAGCAGCCGGTCCACGCTGTGCAGGCGTGAGGCGGCCAGCAGTTCGCGGGTGTACTCGTGCCTCGGTTGGGCGAAGATCCGCTGTCGTGGGCCCGATTCCACGACCACGCCACCCCGCACCACCACGACGTCGTCGGCGATGTCAGCGACAACACCGAGGTCGTGGCTGACGAACACGATCGCGGTGCCGTGATCGTGTTGCAGGCGGCGAAGCAGCGCGATGATGCCTGCCTGGACACTGACGTCCAGCGCGGTGGTGGGTTCGTCGGCGATGATCAGGGCGGGGTTGCATGCGATGGCGATCGCGATCATCACCCGTTGTCGCATGCCGCCCGAGAACTCGGCGGGATGGCTGCCGTAGGCGTGCCGCGGGTCTGCGATGCCGACCTCGTCGAGGAGTTCCTCTACGCGTCCGCGCATCTGCCGTCTCGGCACGGCGCGATGGACCCGGAGGGCTTCCTCGATCTGGGCTCCGACGGTCTTGAAGGGGTGCAGGTTGCTCTGCGGGTCCTGGAAGACGAACCCGATGTCACGCCCGAGGATGCGACGTAACGCCTTCGGCGAGGTGGCGAGCAGATCCTGATCCGCGAAGCGCACGGTGCCCGTGACCTCGGCGGTGTCCCCGAGCAGACGGGTCGCCGCCAGTAGCGAGGCACTCTTGCCCGAGCCGGACTCCCCCACGATCGCCAGCGTCTGGCCACGGTCGACGGAGAACGTCAACGACCGCACCGCTGGGACGACCTGCCGTCCACGGGTGCGACTTCCGGTGTGGATGTTGACGGCGAGATCGGTGACCTCAAAGAGTGCCATCGTCCAGTCTTGGTGCTTGTTTCTCCTTGGGCCCGAACATACTTCGATGGTCTGTCGATCGGCAGGAAATCTAAACCGTTCTGCTCATCGGGAAGTTATTGCCCGGGATATCAAGCGTTAGAAGTAGATTCCCGCATGCGGAGCAGGCCACCCGCCGAAGAGTGCGTCGGCGCCCTCGAGCGCCGCCTCATCGTGCACCGTGACCAGGCCCGCCAGGGCCAGGGCCTTCCATGTGACACCACCGAGCAGCAGTGCGCCCAACGTCGCGACGTCGGTGCTCAGCGCGGCGGGCCGGTCGGTACGGACCGCCCCCGTCGCACCGATCTCGAACGTCCCCGTGTTGTGCCGCAGAATGGGATCCTCGACGGCGACGCTGACAACCGAGTCACCGCTGAAGCTGCGTGCGGCGAGGGCGAGTCCGACGTCGATGATCCGCAGCCACGTCTCGTCGCGGGTGGCGGTCACGCGGGCGGCGCGCCGGTCCGCCAAGAGCCAGGGAAGCGGATCGTCGAGGGGCAGCGATGTGAAGATCAGACGGTCGACCAGGTCGAGTTCGATGAGGAACCGCAGCAGGCCAAGGTAGGCGTGCGGGTTCGGTGCGTAGAAGTCGTCGACCACGACCGTGCGCTCGGCGCTGGTGAACCAGCCGTCGGTGTCCACCGGGTGGTAGCGCACGAAGCCCGTCTCCGATCCCGGCTCGCCAGCCACGGCGACGTAACGGGGGCCGGCGTCGTTCTCGGCACGCAACCGCTGGTTCGCCCACCACACGCCGGGCCGGTCGATGGTGCCCGGGCGTGTGGGGCGAGCTCGTTCGTAGATGTGCGGCAACGCATCCCACGTCTGTGACGGTTCGACGAGTCGGACCGGCCCTCCGTCTCCCACATTGGGTCCCAGCCGGGCGCGGGCGCTGCTCACCTCGACGGTCTGCGACGTGCTGGCCACTCCGTAGCCGAACCTGCCGTAGATGGTCGCCTCGGATGCCCGCAGTGTCGCGACCACCTCACCGCGTGTGTGAGCGTCCCGCAGTTGAAATGCCATGAGATCTGATGCGATGCCTCGGCGGGTGTATGACGGCAGAACTCCCACATGGGTGACCGCGGCGTGACCCACACGCCGACCACCGGGCACCGTCAGGGTGCTGCCCGCGGAGTCGGTGGTGGCGACGAGCTGACCGGCGACGAACGCCCCGACCGTGCGGCCTGGCTCGACGAGCTTGCCGATCGCGCCGGACTCGAGCGCGGAAAGCGGCCTGAACCCCACCATCGCCGTGCGGAAGAGGTTGGCCGCAGCGACGAGGTCGCTCTCGTCGGTCAGGACCCGGATGTCGGCGCTCACCGCACGGCGCCCTTGTCGCTGCGCCGAGGGGTGCGACGGTATCGCGCTGCAGGGTGGTCGTCGCGGACGTGGTCGCTGCCATGCAGGCGGCGGCGCAGGGTGGTGGGTTCGGTTGGGCGAGGCCGGAGTCGACCGCGGCGATCCAGCTCCGGCACGACGAGATCGGCGAAGTCGGTAAAGCTGTCCGGGTTCACCACCTGAATCAGGTTGATGCCCTGGGTATTGCTGGCGGCCAACCAGTCCTCGAGGTCGTCGGCCACGGCCGTCGGTGTGCCGACGAACGTGCGCGAGCGCCCCAGCCCCGTCTTGGGCGCCAAGGCCTCGCGCAATGTCCACGCCCTGTCGGCAGCAGCGAACATGGACAGCAGCGAGCGGTTCGAGTCCGTGTCGTGGTGTCCGATGACGGCATCGAGGTCCTCCGCCGAGAAGTCGATGCCGGTGCTGGCCGAGTAGTGGGCCAGTGCCCCCTCGACGCTGAAGTACGACTGATAGTCGGCCAGCTTGGCCCGCGCGCCGCCCTCGGTGTCGTCGACGACCACCGACACCGCGCTGACGAACTCCAACGAGTCGGGGTCCCGTCCCTGCTCGGCGGCGCTGGCCCGGATGGCATCGACACTGCGGCGGATTCCCTCGGCATCGGCGCCCGCGACGAACACGATCTCGGCGTGCCGACCGGCGAAACGCTGCCCCCGCGGCGACCCTCCCGCCTGCAACAACAGCGGTGTGCGCTGCCGGCTTGGCTCGCTGAGATGCGCGTCGGGCACGGAGAAATAGCGTCCCTCGTGCCCGATGGCGTGCACCTTGTCGGGATCCGTGTAGAGCCCGTTCGCACGGTCGCGCACGACCGCGTCGTCCTCCCACGAGCCCTCCCACAGCTTGAACACGACGTCGAGGAACTCCTCGGCCCGTTCGTAGCGCTCGTCGTGCGGGATCTGGCGGCTCAACCCGAGGTTGCGGGCGGCGCTGTCGAGCTGGGAGGTCACCACATTCCATGCCACCCTGCCGCCGGTGAGATGGTCGAGTGTCGTGAACTTGCGGGCCAGAAGGTACGGGTGTTCGTACGTCGTCGAGACGGTCACCCCGAAGCCCAGATCCTTGGTTGCCGCGGCAAGCGCCGACACCAACAACAGCGGATCGTCGACGGGCGACTGCGTGCCGGTGCGCAGCGACGCGGCCGCGCTGCCGCCATGGGTGTCGAGCAACCCGAGCGCATCGGCCAGGAAGAAGGTGTCGAACCGCCCGCGATCCAGGATCTGCGCGAGTTCTACCCAGTAGTCGATGGTGGTGTATCGGTGGGTTTGATCCCGTGGATGGCGCCACAACCCGTAGTTGACGTGCGATACCGAGTTCATCGAGAACCCGTTGAGGATGATGGGCCTGGTCGGTGCGGCGTCCTGACCTCGATGACGTGTCACGGTCGGCAACCCTACGAACCGCATTCGCCGATGGCGACGGTTAGACGCGGCGGGAGTCAATCCCCGCCGCAGCCGCAGGAATCAGCCTGCGTTTGACCCTTGAACGCGCTGCACACCGCAGGACACTGGTCGTATGTCCACGTCCCTGCAGGAATGGCTCGCGGCTGCCTCGGCGTTACCGCAGAGACAGCGATCGAATGTGAGGTTCCACCGTGTCCGATGAGCCGATACACCTCGCCGTCGCCCTCGACGGGACGGGTTGGCACCCGGCGTCCTGGCGCGAGCCCGACGCCCGTCCCGCCGACCTGCTGAGCCCCGCGTACTGGACCGATCTGGTCACCGAGGCTGAACGCGGCCTGCTGGACTTCGTCACCATCGAGGACGGCCTGACACTGCAGTACGACGACGCCGTGGGCGTCGACGGCCGAACCGACCGGGTCCGCGGCCGCCTTGACGCCGTATTGATCGCCGCGCGGGTCGCGCCACGAACCCGGCACATCGGGCTTGTGCCGACAGGTGTGGTGACGCACACCGAGCCGTTCCACCTGTCCAAGGCGATCGCCACGCTGGACTACGTGAGCACCGGTCGCGCGGGTGTCCGCGTTCAGGTGTCGGCGAACCCGCATGCCGCGCGTCACTTCGGCCGCCGTGTCGTAGCCGACTCATTTAACGGCGCCAGCACGCGCGAACTGCTTGCAGAGGCCCGAGATTACACCGAGGTGCTCCGTCGGCTGTGGGACAGCTGGGAGGATGACGCCGTCATACGCGATGTCCCCTCGGGTCGCTTCGTCGACCGGAACAAGCTGCACTACATCGACTTCGAGGGCGCGTGGTTCTCCGTCAAGGGTCCGTCGATCACCCCGCGACCGCCCCAGGGGCAGCCGATCGTCGCCGCCCTCGGGCACGGCGAGGCGTCCCACGCGCTGATCTCGACGAGCGCCGACGTCGGGTTCGTGACGCCACACGGAGCCGCCGAGACGACCGGTGTCGTCGAGACCATCGCGGCACTACGACCCACGGGCCTCGCGCCGGTGCGGGTATTCGCCGATCTGGTGGTTTTCCTCGCCGACACCGCCGCAGAGGCATCGGCACGGCGCGAGCGGCTCGACGAACGCGCCGGGGTCGAATACACCAGTGACGCGGAGGTATTCGTCGGCACCCCGGCGCAACTGGCCGATGTGCTGCAGCAGTGGCATGCGGCAGGGGCGACCGGATTCCGACTGCGGCCGGCCACCCTCCCCCATGATCTGATTCAGATCACAGCGGGTCTGGCACCCGAGTTGCGCCGCCGCGGAGCTTTCCGAACCGACTACTCGGCCAGCACATTGCGGGGGACGCTGGGACTCCCCCGCCCCGCCAACCGCTACGCGACCGCATGAGGATCCAGGAACGCTCATGAGTATTCCAAGCAAGAACAAGCCCATCAAGCAGATTCACCTCGCCGCCCATTTTCCCGGCGTGAACAACACCACGGTGTGGAGCGATCCCGCGTCCGGCAGCCACATCGAGTTCGACTCGTTCGTCCAGTTCGCCCAGGCCGCCGAGCGCGGCAAGTTCGACTTCATGTTCCTCGCCGAGGGCTTGCGGCTGCGAGAGCAGAACGGCGAGATCTACGACCTCGACGTCGTCGGCCGCCCAGACACCTTCACCGTGCTCGCGGCGCTGGCCGCCGTGACGGATCGCCTGGGCCTGACGGGCACCATCAACTCGACGTTCAACGAGCCCTACGAGGTGGCGCGGCAGTTCGCGTCGCTGGACCATCTCTCCGACGGCCGTGCCGCATGGAATGTCGTCACGTCGTGGGATGCGTTCACGGGCGAGAACTTTCGGCGCGGCGGGTTCCTGGCGGAGGATCAGCGCTACGAACGCGCCGAGAGCTTCCTCGACGCGGCCCATACGCTGTTCGACTCCTGGCGCGGTGACGAGATCGTCGCCGACAAGGACAGCGGGACGTTCCTGTCCGACCCTGCGGCCGGCGCGTTCTCCTACGCCGACGCGCACTTCGACATCAGCGGCCGATTCAACGTGCCGCGCAGCCCGCAGGGCAGACCCGTCATCTTCCAGGCCGGCGATTCCGACCGCGGGCGCCAGTTCGCCGCTGCTGCCGCGGACGCGATCTTCTCCCGGTACGGGACGCTCGAGGAGGGCCAGGCGTTCTATGCCGACGTCAAGGGGCGCCTGTCCGCGTACGGCCGCCGGCCCGCGGACCTGCTGATCCTGCCTGCCGCGACGTTCGTGCTCGGTGACACTGACGCCGAGGCAGCGGACCTCGCCCAGGAGGTGCGTCTGGCACAGGTGTCGCCACAGACGGCGATCCGATTCCTCGAACAACTCTGGAACCGCGATCTGTCCGATCACGATCCGGACGGGCCACTGCCGTCGGTCGATCCGATCGTCGGCGAGAACACCATCGCGCGCGGCCGCGCCAGCGTTCGGATGCACCGCGACCCGATCGAGACGGCCAATGAGTGGCGCGCCAGGGCGCAGGCCCACAATCTGACGACACGGGAACTGATCATCGAGGTCACCGGCCGGCAGAACTTCATCGGCTCCGCTGAGACCGTCGCCGAGTCGATCAACCACCTCGTTCAGAACGATGCCAGTGACGGTTTCATCCTGGTTCCTCACGTCACCCCCAGCGGGCTCGACCCCTTCGTCGATCGGGTGGTCCCGCTCCTGCAGGAGCGCGGCGTCTTCCGCACCGACTACGAGGGCACGACGCTGCGCGACCACCTCGGACTGGCGCTATCGAGAGGCCCAGCTTCATGATGGTCTGGGCCACCACTGGGGTCGCGGCCTAGCAGGGGTCTCCGGGTGGAGTGAAGTAAGGAACGCCTTCAACTGTGTAGCAGGGGATTTCGCCGAGGACGTAGGGAACATGAGCGGCCGCGATAGCCGTGCCGGCGGCGACGTCACCGGCTACGTTGGCGCAGCCGCCCGCAGCGAAGTGGCGTCCGCCAGCACCGGCGCAGATGTCGGCCTGCGCTATCGGTGCGGTGACCGTCGGTGCGATCGCCATGGCTGCGGCAACCAACACTGCAGCCGGCACCAGAACTGTGGTGCGTTTCCTCATGGCCTCTCCTTGTGTGATGGGGCGATTCGCGGTGGTTGCGCTCAACCGACTCTGTTGACGGCTGGGGGTTTCCAGGTGCCGTCGATGATCGACGGCGGGGTCTGCTTGGGCCAGTACAACCGCATCATGAGGTTGAACTTGCCGGCGGGGGCGGGCAACCAGTTCGCAACCCGCTCTGGCCCTGGATTGTCGTGCTGCAGGTAGAGGTCCACCGAGCCGTCCGGGTTGGGAGTGAAGGTCTCACGCTGGCTGAGGTTGTAGCGATTGAGCGGGTTGTCAACGAAGAAGAATCCTTCGTCATACATGGTCAATGACCAGAAGCCGTCAACTGGAGGGAACTGACCTTTGTCGAAGTGCAGCACGTACCTGTTGGCGCCGTCATAGGGCTGACCGACGGCATCGACCTCCGAGGTCGGATACACCGCATCTTGGGGTCGGTTCGCACCCAACCCGACCGCGGTGATCATGGCGCGCTGTAGATAGTCGGTGCCGTACTGGCCGGTCTGGGTCGTGAACTGCCAGCCGTTGACATCGTCGAGATCTTTAAACCGAGACATGATCTTGGCGTAGCCGTCTTTGGGGACCGACTGCAGCGCGGTGACGGTGTCGGATCCGAGCTTGTCGACGTCAAACTTCTCGCCCGGTCTGATGCCGAGTTTCGCCATCTTCTCGACCATGGGCTTGTCGAGATCGGCGGGCGGGTTGTCCTTCAACAGGGTGGCCAGCAGGCTGAAGTAGTCCTGGGTGCCAATGTTGTTGACCTGGTCACGCACCGGGGTGGTCATATCGATACTCGGGTCGACATGACCGGCCGGCGGGGTGTAGGGCTTGCCGTAAGAACTGAGCGGCACCAGCGAGATCTCGTCTTGCATCGCGTGCACAGCGGCATAGTCCTGCGGCGTGCCGGTGCAGTAGATGCGCCCCAACAGCCAGACGATCGCGGTCGGTGACTTGTACTCTGTCACTCCGGCCGGCAGGGTGCCCTTCCAACCCGGTCCGGTGATGGCATAAGTCTGTGCCCCGGTACCCGTGGTGCGTTTACCCGGGACTTCGAAGACATCGGTCCAGCCCGACAACATCGGGAACAGGTAGTAGCGGTCGGCGGCGTCGGGCAGGCTCAGGATCCACGGCTCCTTGCCCACGTCGACGAACCCGTTGGTGTAAAGAGTGTCAGCGTTGGGGGCGGTGACATCGCGGAACGCGGCGTTGGGGTACTCGCGCATCCGCATCAACTGCCCCATCGGCGCCCGCGGCGCCTCCACAGTGGCAACGTTGGTCATCACCCGACGCGTCATCTCCACCGTCACCAGCGGGTAGCCGTAGATGTAGGCATCCATCGCGATGGCTTTGGCCTCGGCCGGCGACAGCGCCTCAGATTCGACCGGTGAGCCACCCGAGCACGAGGTAGTGGCGGTCATCAGCACCGCGGCGGCGAGGGCAGCCAACGCGGTCGTCAGCCTCCGGAATCGAGTACTCACGCGACGATCGTTCCTCTCGTTGATACGAGTCATAGTGATACAGAAGTGGTCTCAGCGCCGGTGGGGCCGGGGAGCCTTGCAGGTTGCCTGCCACCGCTCCCGGCAACACTCCCCCAGACAGCCGGTGACGGAGATGTGTGATGCAGCTCTGCGATGACATACGTGGGATGCAGCGCGTTGCCTAGTTCTAGGTGTACTCGACGTGAACGCGGTGGATGCGGCCCTCGAACGGGAATGGTGCGCGTTCCCGGTAGTCCAGCGACACCGGTGAGCCCAGGCACGTGCCGATGTCGAGGCAGTCGTTGGCGGTGAACAACAACGACACGCTGACCGGAACCTGCCCCTGTGCGACCGTGTCCTCATTGACTGCCAGCGTCACGTTCAGGGGGCCGCCAGGGCGCTGCTCGGCATAGCTCGTCCCCACCGTGATGGTCGCGGCGCCGGCGCCGATCTTGGTCTTGGAGCGGATCTTGGTGCGCGACAAGATGAACAGGTTGTACTCGTAGCAGAGGTAGCCCTCGTCGAGGTAGCACGTGAGCCCGCCCGCCGCGGCCCCCAGCGCGTAGAGCACACCGCTGGCGTTGGCGGGGATGTCGGCGGTGATGGTGACGACGTTGTTCTTGTTGCCCAACGCGGGGGCACAGAATTCGGGCATCCGCACCATATCGCCTGCGAAATCCCATTCTCGGTAGGGCGGGGCGATCCGCAGCTCGGGGTGGTACAGCGGTACCCACAGTCCGCCGCCGATGGGCAGCACGCCGTTGCGGGCCGCTTCGATCGCGAACATCTCCCGCATCTGGGTGAGCTTGTCGGGTAGCTGGTCTGCGAGATCGCTGGCTTGCGACCAGTCTTCGTCGAGGTGATACAGCTCCCACTGATCGTGATCGGGGGTCCAGGTGGCGATACCTTCGGGCTGTCCAGGCACCCAGGGCAGCCGGGGGCCGCGCGCAGACGCCATCCAGCCGTCGTGATAGATGGCGCGACTGCCCATGACCTCGAAATACTGAGTGTTCTTGCCCCCGGGCGCCGTCCGGTCGGTCAGGGTGCGGGCGAAACTGACACCGGCGATCGGCATCTGTGGTTCGCCGTTGACCACCCGCGGCGGCGCGACACCCACGACCTCGTAGATGGTTGGCACGACGTCGTTGCAGTGCAGGAACACCGGACGCGGGGCAGGGTCGGGGGTGATCTTGGCCGGCCAGCGCACCGCCATCGGATTACGGGTGCCGCCCAGGTGCGACGCCAGCAATTTCATGCCCTGGTACGGGGTGGAGCCGGCCCACGCCCAGCCTGCGTGGTACTGGTTGTCCACCAACGAGGACCCCAACACATCCAGGCCGCCCAACTCGTCAAGGGCGTCGATGTGTTGACGCACCGTGGTGGGAATGCCGTTCTGCGCCAACAGTTCGGCGATGGTGCCGTTCTGGCCCTCACCCGAGGACCCGTTGTCACCCCAGATGTAGAAGAACAGCGTGTTCTCGCCGTAGCCGAGCGCCTCGAGCTCGTCGGTGAGACGGCCCACCTGAACATCGACGTGTTCTGCGTAGCCGGCGGCCACCTCCATCAGCCGACGCTGAAACGGTTTCTCGTCCTCGGGAATGTCCTCCCACGCGGGCAGGGTCCCGTCGCGTTCGGTGAGCAGGCAGTCCGGCGGGATCCAGCCCTGCTCCTTTGCCCGGTCGAACACCCTCTGCCGGTACGCATCCCAGCCGTCGTCGAACTTTCCCGCATACTTGTCCGACCATTCCTTCATGATGTGGTGCGGGCCGTGCAGGCAGCCGCTGGCCCAGTACATGAAGAACGGCCTGTCTGCGTTGAACGCCTTGTGCCGGCGCAGCCAACCGATCGCGTCATCGGCCAGATCCTCCGAGAGGTGATAGCCCTCCTCAGGGGTCTTCGGCGGGGAGACCACGGTGGTGTTACGCACCAGATGCGGCTCGTACTGTGAGGCCTCGCCAGCGAGGAACCCGTAGAAGTACTCGAAACCCAGTCCGGTGGGCCAATTCTCGAATGGTCCCGCCGCAGTGGTCTCCTCGGCCGGGGTGTTGTGCCACTTCCCGAACGCCGAGGTCGCGTACCCGTACTGTTTGAGCACCTCGGCAACTGTGGCGCTGGAGCGCGGGATCTTGCCTGCGTACCCATCCCAGTCGTTGGCAAGCTCGGCGATCTGACCGTTGCCGATCTCGTGATGGTTACGCCCGGTCAACAACGAGGCTCGGGTCGGTGAGCACATTGCGGTGGTGTGAAACCTGTTGTAGGACACCCCTTCACCGCAGATCCGGTCCAGGGTCGCGGTGTTGACTTCGCCGCCGAACGTGGACGGCAACCCTGGCCCGGCGTCATCGATGAGCACGATGACAATATTCGGGGTGTCCTCATGCAGGCGACGCGGCACCTTACGTGGGGTGTATGTCGACTCCTGCAGCGTTCGGCCCGCGATACTGGCCGAGGGCACAGGCGCGAAAGGCAACACACCGCCGTTCGGCAATACCGGAGCTACCACCTGCGCACCCAGATCCTCAGACAACACTGCCCCTTCCTCAGGCACACCGCCGCTGTGGCCACCCGGGTTGGGCAGGCCACATCGCCGCGTCACACCGACCGGAAGTTTACTGTGCACCACCGGACCCCCGCCCGTCTTGACATCTCGGGACAGATCCTTGACAGATTGAGACATGGCGGTGATTCATGGGACGGCGCTCAAAGGACAGGCTCCCCACCGCGACCGAACGCAGACTCTCCCGCTCAGGGCAGCACAATCCGCAGTTTCTCCCAGCCGCGCACTGTCGAGGTCGGCGCGAGTTCGGCGGTCTCGCGGTCGACGTCCCAGTCGGGCCAACGGTTCAGCATCTCCTCGAGCGCGACGCGCCCCTCCAGCCGAGCCAGGTTCGCGCCGAGGCAGTAGTGCACACCCTTGCCGAACGTGAGGTGAGAGATGTTGTCGCGGTGCACGTCGAAGGTGTCGGGGTCGGTGTAGCGCCGCGGATCACGGTTGGCTGCGCCGAACAACAGCAGCATCGCGCTGCCGGCTGGAATGGTCTGGCCGTAGCACTCGGTGTCCTTGGCCATGTAGCGGCCGATATGCGGTCCGGTGGGCTCGAAGCGCAGTGTCTCATCGATGGCCCGGTTCACCAGCGAGCGGTCCTCGTTGATCTGGCGGCGTTGATCGGGATGGTCGGCGAGGACTCTCGCGAGCCAGCCGATCAGCCGGCCGGTGGTCTCGTTTCCGGCGCCGGCGACCACCTGCGTGTAGTGCAGGACCTCCTTCCGGGTGAGCTTGCGAGTCTCGCCGTTCTCGTCTTCGAACTCGACGTTGAGCAGTTCGGTCATGAGGTCGTCGGACGGATTGTGCGATCGCCACTCGACGTACTCGGAGTAGATCCGACCGTCGGCGATGGCGTCGGGATTGGACACCCTCATTGGTGCCCCGGGTTTGGTCCGCAGGTTCGCGTCGTTGGCGTCGCGCACCGCGATCTGCTCGGATTCCGGTATCCCCAACAGCATTCCGATGACGCGCATCGGCATCATCGATGCCAGTTCGGCGATGACGTCGAAGCCGTCGGTGCCGACGTGCGGGTCCAGGCAACTGATGCAGTAGTCCCGAATCTGCCCCTCGATGGCCGCCATCCGTCGTGGCGTGAAGACTCGCGACATCAGGCCCCGCAGCATGGAGTGGATGGGCGGGTCCTCGAACATCATGACGCCCTTGGGCATCGGGAAGTCCGACTTGATCAGCTCGAGGATGTCGCTTCGGTCGTTGGAGAAGGTCTCCCAGTTGGCAAGCGCCCCCTCGACGTCGGCGTACCGCGATATCGCCCAGAAGTCGTAGCGCTCGTTGTAGTAGAGCGGCGCCTCCTCGCGCAGCCGCGCGTAAACGGGATACGGGTCCTTGACGATGTTGACGTCATAGGGGTCGTAGTAGACCTCGGTGCCGTTCGTGGTTGTCATGTCGTTCGCGGCTGTCATGGCAATCCCCTGTCACCTCACACGATGTTGAGCAATCGCTCAACATCGTTGGATGCCGCATGTCTAGCAGCAATCGCGCGCGGCGGTCAAGGGTGGCGGGCTCAGGTGACCACGACGAGGAGGTCACCCGCCTCGACCTGCGCGGTCCGCGACACCGCGACCCGGCTGACGGTCCCCGCCCTGGGCGCGGTGATCGCAGCCTCCATCTTCATCGCCTCGATCGTGGCGATGGACTGGCCGGCCACTACCGTCTCGCCGGCTCCCACCACCAGGGTGACGACCCCGGCGAACGGCGCGGCGACGTGATCGGGGTCGGTCTTGTCGGCCTTCTCCGCCGTCGGCACGGTGGCGGCGACGCTGCGGTCACGCACTGCCACCGGCCGCAGTTGGCCGTTGAGGACGAACATGACCGTCCGCATGCCACGTTCGTCGGCATCGGAGATGGCCTCCAAGCCGATGATCAACTCGACCCCGCGTTCGAGTTGTACGCGGTGCTCCTCGCGCTGGCGCAGCCCATAGAAGAACTGGTTCGCGCTCAGCCGTGAGGTGTCGCCGTACAGCTCGCGGTGCGCGTCGAATTCCATTGCCGGACCGGGGAACAGCAGCCTGTTCAGCGCGGCCCGCCGCACCCGGCCGGGCTCGGTCAACAACATCGTGTCGGTGGCGGTCAGCGTCTCAGTTGGCTTGGCCCGCGAGCGACCGGTCAACGCCTTGGTCCGCAGCGGTTCCGGCCAGCCGCCCGGTGGGTCACCGAGTTCACCGCGCAGGAAGCCGATAACTGACTCCGGGATGTCATAGCGCGCCGGATCGGCGGCGAACTCGTCGGCGTCCACGCCTGCGCCCACCAGCGCCAGCGCCAGGTCACCGACGACCTTGCTCGACGGCGTGACCTTCACCAACCGGCCGAGTACCCGATCCGATGCCGCATAGCTGGTCTCGACGTCCTCGAACCGGTCCCCCAGTCCGAGCGCGATGGCCTGGGTCCGCAGGTTCGACAGCTGACCTCCTGGAATCTCGTGGCGATAGACCCGGCCGGTCGGCGCCGGTAGCCCGGACTCGAACGGCGCGTACACCTTTCGTAGCGCCTCCCAGTACGGCTCCAGATCGCACACCGCGGACAGCGACAGTCCGGTGTCGAAGCACGTGTTCGCGGTCGCGGCCACGATCGCCGACAGCGCGGGCTGACTCGTGGTGCCCGCCAACGGTGCGGCCGCACCGTCGACCGCCGAGGCTCCGGCCTGCCACGCCGCCAGATACGTGGCCAGCTGACCACCGGGAGTGTCATGGGTGTGCACGTGCACCGGCAGGTCGAATCGCGACCGCAACGCGCTCACCAGCGTCGTCGCCGCCTGCGGGCGCAACAGGCCGGCCATGTCCTTGATGGCCAGCACGTGTGCCCCGGCGTCGACGATCTGCTCGGCGAGCTTGAGGTAGTAGTCCAGCGTGTAGAGGCTCTCCCCTGGATCGGACAGATCGCCGGTGTAGGACATCGCGACCTCGGCCACCGCAGAACCGGTCTCACGCACCGCGTCGATCGCCGGGCGCATCGACTCGACGTTGTTGAGCGCATCGAAGATCCTGAAGATGTCGATACCCGTTGCGGTCGCCTCAGCCACGAAAGCGTCGGTCACCAGGTCCGGGTACGGCGTGTAGCCAACGGTGTTGCGACCACGCAACAACATCTGCAGACAGATGTTGGGCACGGCCTCGCGCAGCGCGGCCAGCCGCTCCCACGGATCCTCCTTCAGGAAGCGCAGCGCCACATCGTAAGTCGCGCCACCCCAGCACTCGATGGACAGCAACTGCGGCGTCATCCGCGCGACGTACGGCGCAACCGCCAACAACCCCGTCGTGCGTACCCGGGTGGCCAATAGCGACTGATGGGCGTCACGAAACGTCGTGTCACTGACCCCGAGCGCCGGTGACTCCCGCAGCCACAGGGCGAAACCCTCGGGACCGAGATCGTCGAGTCGCTGTCGGCTCCCGGCTGGCGGTGGGATCGTCAAGTCCAACGACGGCAACTTGTCATGCGGATACACCGTCGACGGCCGCGGCCCGTGGGGCCTGTTCACCGTCACGTCGGCCAGGTAGTTGAGGATGCGGGTACCCCGGTCTGCCGATGTGCGTGCCGTCAACAGATGGGGTCGCTCGTCAATGAACGACGTCGTCAGCCGTCCCGCCGCGAAGCCGGGATCCTCAAGCACCGCCTGCAGGAACGAGATGTTCGTCGACACCCCGCGGATGCGGAACTCGGCCACCGCACGCCTCGACCGCGCCACCGCGGAGGCGAAATCCCGCCCCCGACAGGTGAGCTTGACCAACATCGAGTCGAAGTGCGCCGAGATCTCGGCCCCCACATTGGTGCCGCCGTCCAGTCGGATCCCGGCACCGCCCGGCGTGCGATAGGCCACGATGCGACCGGTGTCGGGCCGAAACCCGTTCGTCGGATCCTCCGTGGTGATCCGGCACTGCAGCGCCGCGCCACGGATCTGCACCGACGACTGACGCAGACCGAGATCGGCCAATGAGTCCCCGGATGCGATCCGCAGCTGCGCCGACACCAGGTCGACGTCGGTGATCTCCTCGGTCACGGTGTGCTCGACCTGGATTCGTGGATTGCACTCGATGAACACGTGCTGTCCACGCTCATCGAGCAGGAACTCCACCGTGCCCGCCCCCGAGTAACCGATGTGGCGGGCGAACGCGACGGCGTCACCGCAGATTCTCTGTCGCAGCTCCTCGGGCAGGTTCGGCGCTGGCGCGACCTCAATGACCTTCTGATGGCGACGCTGCACACTGCAGTCGCGCTCGAACAGGTGGATTACCTCGCCATGTCGATCGGCGAGGATCTGTACCTCGATGTGCCGCGGGTTGATGACGGCCTGTTCCAGAAACACCGTCGGGTCCCCGAAGGCCGCCTCGGCCTCTCGCGATGCCGCCTCGATCGCCTCCGGCAGATCAGATGGCTCCGCCACGCGGCGCATCCCACGCCCGCCACCACCGGCGACCGCCTTGACGAACACCGGAAACGTCATTGTCGAGGACGCGGCCAGAAGGTCCGGCACCGACGCCGACGGCTCAGTGGAGACCAGCACGGGCAGGCCCGCCGCACGCGCGGCTGCGATGGCGCGGCCCTTGTGGCCCGTCAGCTCAAGGAGATCCGCGGGCGGTCCGACGAACACCAGTCCCGCCGTCGCGCACGCCGCCGCCAACTCCGGGTTCTCCGACAGGAAGCCGTAGCCGGGGTACACGGCGTCGGCGCCACACCGTCGCGCCGTGTCGACAATCTCGTCGACCGACAGGTATGCGCGCACCGGATGCCCGACGGCGCCGATCTGATAGGACTCGTCGGCCTTCGACCTGTGCAGGGAATTGCGGTCCTCGTACGGGTAGACGGCGACCGTCGTGATGCCGAGTTCGAAGGCGGCGCGGAACGCCCGGATCGCGATCTCTCCGCGGTTGGCCACCAGCAGCTTGGTGATCACAGGCTCAGACCAGTGCGCGTTGCGGCTGGCCCGAGTACTCACTCAGCGGGCGAATCAGGGCGTTCGATGCGGACTGCTCCATGATGTGGGCGGTCCAGCCGGTGATGCGGCTCATCACGAACATCGGTGTGAACATGGGGATGTCGAAGCCCATCAGGTAGTAGGCCGGCCCGGTCGGGAAGTCGAGGTTGGGCTTGATTCCGGTCGCCGCCGCCATGTCACGCTCCAGGACCTCGTAGATGTCCAGCCAGCGGCGCCCGTCACGGACAGCGGCGACGCGCTCCAACGCCGCCCTCATTGTGGGCACCCGTGAGTCACCGTTGCGGTACACCCGGTGGCCGAAGCCCATAACCTTCTCTTTCCGGGACAGCTTGTCGGCCAACCACTCCGGGGCTCGCTCGGCGCTGCCGATCTCGAGCATGTCGTGCATGACCGCCTCGTTGGCCCCGCCGTGCAGTGATCCCTTGAGCGCGCCGATTGCCGCGGTCACTGCGCTGTAGATGTCGGACTGCGTCGAGGTCACGACACGTGCGGCGAACGTCGACGCGTTGAAACTGTGTTCCGCGTACAGCACCATCGACTGCTCGACGGCCTTGACGATCACCGGCTCGGGCACCTCCCCGAAACACATGTGCAGGAAGTTCTGCACGTAACCCAGATGGCTGTGCGGGGCGATCGGGTTCAGACCGCGTCGCCGCCGCATGTCAGCGGCCACGATGGTTGGCAGCACGGCGAACATCCGCAGGGACTTCGCCTGATTGGCGCTGCGGCTGCTGTCGTCCTCCGCCGGGTCCTCGGCCCCGAGGTAGCTGATCGCCGTTCGCACCACGTCCATCGGATGGCAGTTGTCGGGCAGTTTCGCCAGCAGCGAGAGCATTGAGTTGTCGAGACGACGTGTCGCCCTCTCCCGTTGGCAGAACAATGCGAGTTCCTGGTCTCCTGCCAGTTCGCCGTGCCAGAGCAGGTAGGCGACCTCCTCGAAGCTGCACCGGGCGGCGAGGTCCTGCACGGGGTAGCCGCGGTAGGTCAACGTGTTGGTCTCCGGCACGACCTTGGATATCGCGGTGGTGTCCACCACCACGCCTGCCAATCCCTTGTAGATCACCGCGTCACCTGCTGAACGTCGAAGTTGTACACGTCGGAGTCGAATGTGTTGTAGTCGGCATAGCGCAGCAGCTCGTAGAGCCGACTGCGATGCTGCATGCTGTCGAGCAGGCCGGACTGTGTTCCCACCGTGGCGATCTCACGCAGTCCCGCCTCGACCGCGTACATCGCCAGCCGCAGTGTGGTGACCGGGTAGATGACGACGTTGTAGCCAATGTCAGCGAGCTGCTCGGTGGTCAGGAGCTCGGACTTGCCGAACTCGGTCATGTTGGCCAGCAGCGGTGTGTCGACGGCCGCACGGAACCGCTCGAAGTCGGCCGGTGATGTCAGGGCCTCGGTGAAGATGAGATCGGCGCCCGCGTCGGCATAGGCCTTGGCCCGGTCGATGGCCGCGTCGATCCCCTCTGTCCCCGCGGCGTCGGTGCGCGCACACACGATGAAGTTCGGGTCGCGCCGCGCGGACACCGCTGCCCGTAGCCGCTTCACCATCTCCGAGGTCTCCACCACGGCCTTGCCGTCAAGGTGGCCACACCGTTTCGGGTTCACCTGATCCTCGAGATGGCACCCGGCCAGGCCCGCATCCTCGAGAAGCGTGACGGTGCGGGCCGCACTCATCGGCTCACCGAAACCGGTGTCGGCGTCGATCAGGGTCGGCAGCTCGGTGGCGGCAGCGATCTGGCCGCCGCGAGCGGACACCTCGGTCAGGGTCGTCAACCCGATGTCGGGTAGCCCGAGATCCGCGGACAGCACCGCCCCGGAAACGTAGACCCCGTCGAACTCGAGTTCTGCGACCATCTTGGCCACCAGCGGTGAGAATGCTCCGGGAAGGCGCAGCAGGCGACCGGATTCCAGCGCGGCGCGAAAGCCCGACCGCTTGTCCGCGGCTGATGTGGCGGACCCGAGCAGACCGCTCACCGGAAGATCCCCGACGGGACAGTCGGCGCCTTGTCCAGCACCCGTGGGTCAACCCGCACGTTCAGCGCACCCAACGCTCCGGGCCGCAAACCCGATACCGCATCGACCGCGGTCAGGAATCGCTGCTGCTCGTCGACCTCGACGACACCGGCGGCGAGTTCGGTGAACTTGGCGACGTACTGCTCACGTGCGAAGGGCCTGGCACCCAGCGGGTGGGCATCGGCGACCGCGAGTTCGTCGACGATGGTCTCACCGTTCTTCAGCGTGATGACGGCTCGCGCACCGAAGGCCTTCTCCGCGGGGTCATTCGAGTGATAGCGCCGGGTCCACTCGGGATCCTCGACGGTGGAGATCCTGCCCCACAGGTCGACGGTGTCGGGTCGGTGCGCCCGTTCGGGTGCGTACGACCTCTCGTGATGCCACTCGCCGTCCTGCAGTGCCACCGCGAAGATGTACATCACGGAGTGGTCCAGCGTTTCGCGCGACGCACCCGGGTCGAACTTCTGCGGGTCGCCCGAGCCGGTTCCGATCACCACATGGGTGTGGTTGCTGGTGTGCAGCACTATCGACGCGATCTGGTCGAGATCGCCGATGCGCTCGCGCATCCGGCGAGCGAGGTCGATAAGGGCCTGGCTCTGGTACTCGGCCGAGTGCTCCTTGGTGTAGCTGTCCAGGATCGCGCGCTTGGGTTCGCCGGGGCCCGGCAGTGGCACCTGGTAGGTGTGCTCCGGGCCTGCCAGCAGCCACGCTATGACGCCGTCCTCGCCCTCCCAGATCGGCGCGGGCGAGCCCTCGCCGCGCATGGCTCGGTCGACGGCCTCGATCGCGACCTTTCCCGCCCATGCGGGTGCGAACGCCTTCCAACTGGAGATGAGGCCCTTGCGAGACTGACGTGTCGCGGTGGTGAGGTGCAGCGCCTGCCCGATGGCGGCGTAGATCGTCTCCTGGTCGAGGCGCAACATGGTGCCCAGGCCCGCAGCCACCGACGGTCCCAGGTGTGCGACATGGTCGATCTTGTGCTGGTGCAGGCAGATTCCCCGCACCAGATCGATCTGCACCTCGTAGGCGGTGGCGATGCCCCGGATCAGGTCGGAGCCCCGTACGCCGAGTTGCTGCGCCACGGCGACGAGCGCCGGGATGTTGTCACCGGGGTGCGAGTACTCGGCTGCCAGGAATGTGTCGTGAAAGTCGAGTTCACGGACCGCCACACCGTTGGCCCACGCCGCCCATTCCGCGGACACGGTGCCCTCGACGCCGAACACGCAGGCACCCCGGCGGGTCTTGTGCGCCAGCGCCTGGGCGCGGGCCACAGTCACCGGCCTGCGGATCACCGAGGCCGCCGATACCGCGGCGTTGTCGATGATCCGGTTGACCACCATCTCCTCGACCTCAGGGTCGACCGGGACGGGGTCGGCGGCGACCTCCGCGATCTTGGCGGCCAGGTGCTCACACCGTGGGAACTCTTCGGCGCTGCGTCGGGTACGGATGTCATGACTGTGCATGATCCGCACGGTACGCAGCCCGCTCCACCTGCAAAAGGCCCTGTAAATGCGTAATTTTGCGTCCTTTGGCGGAGCATTCTGCGAACTTTGTGTAAGGCCGTGTGGTTAGGCTGTGACGGTGGCGAAGACCTTCGTGGGAGCCCGCCTGCGCAGGCTGCGGGAGGAACATGGCCTGACGCAGGTCGCCCTTGCGCGTGCGCTCAACCTGTCGACGAGCTATGTGAACCAGCTCGAGAATGACCAGCGGCCGGTGACGGTACCGGTGCTGCTGTCACTGTCGGAGCGCTTCGATCTACCGACGCACTACTTCACCCCGGAGTCCGACGCGCGGCTGGTGTCGGATCTGCGCGAGATTCTGGCCGACGGGCCCGCGACGCCGGCACAGATCGAGGAGCTGGTCGGCCGCATGCCTGCCGTCGGCCAGACACTGATCAACCTGCACCGCAGACTGTTCGACGCGACCACCGAACTCGAGGCGATGCAGGTGCGCGCGAGTGCCGACTCGCCAACGTCACTTCAGCAGCCGATGCCGTTCGAAGAGGTTCGCGACTTCTTCTATGACCGGAAGAACCACATCGCCGAACTCGACCTGGCCGCCGAGGAGCTGTTCACCCGGCAGTCGATGCGGATCGGCGGCCTGGACACGCAACTGGCCGATCTGCTCGACACCGACCTCGGCATCACCGTGGTGATCGACGATGGTGAGACGCTGGGCGCCAACGCTAAACGGTTGTTTCGGCCCGACACCCGGACGCTCCACATCGCGCGCTGGCTGCATCCCGGCCAACGCGCGTTCCAGATGGCCACCCAGTACGCCCTGCTCACCCATGCCGATCTGATCTCGGCGCTGGTCGCGACCGACGACCAGCTCAGCACCGAGGCGCGTGAGGTGGCCCGCATCGGCCTTGCGAACTACTTCGCGGGTGCGCTGCTGCTGCCCTACCGGATCTTCCTGTCGGCCGCCGAGAGCCTGCGCTATGACATCGACCAGCTCGCCCGCCGCTTCGAGGTGGGATTCGAGACCGTCTGCCACCGCCTTTCGACGTTGCAGCGGCCCGACGCCCGCGGGGTGCCGTTCATCTTCGTGCGGACCGATAGTGCGGGAAACATCTCGAAACGCCAGTCCGCCACGGCTTTTCACTTCTCGCGCGTCGGTGGCAACTGCCCCCTCTGGGTTGTCCATCACGCGTTCTCGCGACCCGGCGAGTTCATCACCCAGGTGGCGCAGATGCCCGATGGGCGCACCTACTTCTGGATCGCCAGGACGACCACGTCGAGTCACAGCCGATACCTGGGGCCGCACAAGAACTTCGCCATCGGTCTCGGATGCGATCTGGCGCACGCCGAACGGCTCATCTACTCGGCGGGTATCGACGTCACGGACGCCGACACCACCGTGCCCATCGGAGCGGGCTGCAAGATCTGCGAGCGACCCGCCTGCCCGCAGCGAGCCTTCCCCTACATCGGGCGTGCGGTGAAGGTCGACCCGCACGCCAGCAGCGACCTGCCCTACCCGACGATCACGACGTCGTGACCGTCGGCTCCGCCACGTCCTGGCGCGGCCAGGGTCGCGGAACCGGACGCTGACGTACACGTTGTGGCCACCAGAACCAGCGACCAAGCAGGGCCGCCAGGGATGGTGTCATGAGCGACCGCACGACGAACGTGTCGAACAGCAGGCCCAGTCCGATCGTCGTACCGACCTGACCGATGACGATCATGTCGCTGACCGCCATGGAGATCATGGTGAAGGCGAAGACCAGACCTGCCGAGGTGACCACGGAGCCCGTGCCTGCCATCGCTCGGATGATGCCGGTGTGCAGTCCGGCGTGGACCTCCTCCTTCATCCGGGACACCAGCAGCAGGTTGTAGTCCGCGCCGACGGCGAGCAGCACGATCACCGTCATCGGTAGCACCATCCAGTGCAGCGGGATGCCGATGAGGTGTTGCCATATCAGGACCGAAAGGCCGAAGGACGTACCAAGACTCAGCACCACAGTGCCCACGATGACCGCCGCGGCGCCGATGGCGCGCGTCAGCACCACCATGATGAGGAAGATCAGGATCAGCGAGGCCACTGCGGCGATCAGCAGGTCGTAGTCTGCGCCCAGCTGCATGTCCTTGTTCATGGCGGCGCTGCCGCCGACGAAGACCGTCGATCCTTCCAGCGGCGTGCCCTTGATGGCGTCCACAGCGGCGGTGCGCAGCGGTTCGATGTGCGACGTGCCCTCCTCGCTGAGCGGGTCACCCTGGTGATTCACCGTGAACCGCACCGCATGACCGTCGGGTGACATGAAGAGCTTCATACCGCGTTGGAAATCGGCCGTACCGAAGGCCTCCGGTGGAAGGTAGAACGTGTCGTCGTTGAGCGCTGCGTCGAATGCCTGGCCCATCGCGGTCGCGTCATCCTGCGTCGCCATGTTCTGATCCTGCTGAGCCTTCTGCGCCTGATACTGGTTGAGCATCATTTGCTTCTGGTTCTTCATCGTCTGGATCATCGCCGGCATCAGCGCCGCCATCTGCGGTGTCAGCTCGGCCATGCGCTCGAGATCCGGCACTATGGCCTGGAAGTCGTCGGACATCTGACCGATGCCATCGAGGCTGTCGAAGATCGACCGCATCGCCCAGCACACCGGGATGTCGTAGCAGTGCGGCTCCCAGTAGAAGTAGTTGCGCATCGGCCGGAAGAAGTCGTCAAAGTCGGCGAGGTGGTCACGCACCTCACTGATGGTGATCGACGTGTCCTTCATCTTGTCGGCCATCCGGCGTGTGACGTCGGCCAACTCCAGCGTGATGCCCTGCATCTTCGTCATCGAGTCGATGGTCACCTGCATCTCGTTGGCCTGCTTGAGTGAGTTCTCAAGCACGATCTGCTGGTAGTCGTTGTTCATGAGTTGGCCAGTGCTGCTCTGACTCATCGAGTAGGCCAGCGACGCGTGTTTGATCGGTTTGCCGTCGGGCCGGGTGATCGTTGTCACCTGCGCGATACCGTTCACCCGGGCCATCGCCTTGGCGATCTTGTCGATCACGAGGAAATCGGCGGGATTGCGGAGGTCGTGGTCGGCCTCCACCATCACCAGCTCGGGGTTCATCTTGGCCTCGGAGAAGTGCCGATCGGCGGCCGCCTGACCGACGTTCGCGGGGATGTCGGCGGGGAGGTAGATGCGGTCGTTGTAGGTGGTGTGGTAGCCGGGCAGCGCAAGCAGGCCGACGAGGCACAACACGATTGCCATCACCAGGACGGCGCCGGGCCACCGCACGGTGGCCGCACCGACGCGGCGCCAGCCGCGGGCGCCCTTAGTGCGCTTGGGTTCGAGAATCTTGCCGAACCGGGTGACGATCGAGATGACCGCGGGTCCCATCGTCAGTGCCGCGGCGACCACGATCGTCATGCCGGCTGCCAACGGAATGCCCATGGTCTGGAAGTACGGCAGTCGCGTGAAGTGCAGGCACAGCGTCGCACCGGCGATGGTCATGCCCGAAGCCAGCACGACGTGAGCCGTGCCGTGGAACATGTCGTAGTAGGCCGACTCTCGGTCCATGCCCTTTCTTCGCGCTTCGTGGTAGCGCCCTATCAGGAAGATCGCGTAGTCGGTCGCCGCGGCGATCGCCAGGGTCACAACCATATTCGTCGCGAAGGTGGTGAGCCCGAACACGTTGTGATACCCCAGGAAGGCGACGATCCCGCGGGCTGACAACAGGCCGACCATGACCATGCCCAGCGTGATCACCGTCGTGATGACCGAACGGTAGATCAACAGCAGCATGATGGTGATGACGCCGAATGTCAGCGCCTCGATCGTCTTCATGCTGGCATCGCCGACGGCGTTCTGATCCGTCGTGGTCGCCGACGGGCCTGCCACGTAGGCCTTCACACCAGCGGGGGTCTCGGCGCCCTCGGCGATCTCTCGAACCGACTCCACCGACTCGTTGGCCAGGGCCTCGCCCTGATCGCCGGCGATGTACACCTGCACGTAGGCGGCCTTGCCATCGATGCTCTGAGCACCGGCCGCCGTCAGGGTGTCACCCCAGAAGTCCTGGACGTGCTGCACGTGGGTGGTGTCGGCGCGCAGATCGCGCACCATCTCGTCGTAGAACGCGTGCGCGTCCGCGCCAAGCGGTTCGTCGCCCTCGAGCACGATCATCACCGAGCTGCTGGTGTCGTACTCCTGGAACACCTGGCCGACGCGCTTGACCGCGATCAACGACGGTGCGTCGTTGGGGCTCATCGACACCGCGCGGAGCTTGCCGACCACCTCGAGCTGCGGGACGGTGGTGTTGAGGATCGCGACGATGGCGATCCACACCAGGACGATCGGGATGGCAAAGGCACGGATGAACCGCGGCAGCCACGGGCGAGCCGCGTGCCGAGCAGGCGGCATGGCATCCGTTGGAGTGTCGTCGATTAACGTGCTCATGCCGCTTTCACCAAGCAGTACGTCGCGGCATTCACGCCCTGCGCCGTCCTTTCGTCCTTGACCTCGTCATCGACTGTGACTCGGCAGCTGATTGATTGACCGTCGCTCTGGGCGAGCAGGTTCGGCATGACGGACGGAATCGTCGTCTCCAGGGTCAGTGACCACGGCAGCGGTACCTCGCCTGTCTTCTGCGGCAAACCGTCGAGGTCGGTGTAGTTGATGACGGCGGTGGCCCCGGTGCCAAAGACCTCGTACTTGACGATCTTCGGGTTGAAGTTCTCTGCGGTGTCGGTTCCGATCGGCGTCACCACTGCCCCGTCCGAGCCGAACACCGACCGCAGATTGGCCACCGTGAAGACACCGATTGTGACGGCCACCACCATGAGAATGGGCAACCAGACGCGTTTGAGCATCACGAAGACTGCGGTCACGGTTGACCTTTCGAGGAGTTAACAACGACACCGCGAGCAGGCGCGGAAGATCTAGGTAGGCAATCTAAGCGCGGAAGTGGATAGAGTCAATCCGGTTATAGACACGCGTTACGCACGTCACTAAAGTGGGCGTTGTGATTGACAAACCGGGTCGAGGGCTGCGCAAAGACGCCGAACGCAATCGGCAACGCGTGCTCGACGCCGCGCGCGAACTGTTCGCGGAAAGGGGCATGGAGGCCACACTCAACGACGTCGCGCAGCATGCGAAGGTCGGCGTTGGCACGGTCTACCGACGATTCGCCACCAAGGAGGAACTCGTCGATGCGATATTCGAAGACGGTATCGAGCAGATGGTGGCGATCGCGGAATCGGCTCTGCAACAGAAGAATTCGTGGGATGGCTTCGTCTGGTACGTCGAGCAGCTGTGCGAACTGACCGCCACTGACCGTGGCCTGCGCGAGATGGTTTATAGCACGGCCTACGGCGGGTACCGCTGCGAATGCGCGCGCGATCGACTGACTCCCCCGATCACCAAGCTCGTCGAGCGGGCGCGGGACGACGGCCACCTACGGCCTGACATCGAGCCCTCCGACATGCCGATCATCGGCTTGTTGGCGGGAACGGTGAGTGAATGGGCCGGCCACGTCGAGCCCGAACTATGGCGCCGATACGTCGCGCTGCTACTCGAGGGCATGCGTCACCGCGAGGGCCAGGACGGCCTCGGCACCAACGCGCTCAAATCCGAGCAGATGGACGAGGCGATGCGCGGCTGGCGCCCCTCCGGATGACTTGACCTGGGCGCCTCGCATCACACCGGGTCGAACTCCACGTGCAGTGAGGTCAGCCCACGCATGATGAACGTCGGCTCGTATTCGTAGTGGCGGTCGGCGGCGGGCCCGTGCGAGGCCTCGGCGATCCTGATGTTGGCCATCCGGTCCAACACCCGGTTCATCGAGATCCTGGCCTCCGAACGTGCCAGTGGCGCACCCGGACACGAGTGCGCACCGCGGCCGAACGCAACGTGTTCGCGCACATTCCTGCGGTCGTGATGGAACTCGTGCGGGTTGTCGAACTTGCGTGGATCGCGGTTGCTCGCCCCGGGCAGCAGCATGATGATCGTGCCTGCCGGGATCTCGACACCGCCCACGTTCGTCGTCGTGCGAGCCAGCCGGAAGTGGCTCTTGACCGGACTCTCCATCCGCAATGCCTCTTCGAGGAACGCCGGGATCAACGCCCGGTCATCGCGTAGCGCCTGTGCGATGTCGGGGCGTTCGGCGATCACCCGCATGCCGGTGCTGAGAAGCTTCGTCGTGGTCTCCATACCCGCGGCGAACAGGAAGGTCGCCAGCTTGACCACCGCCTCCACCTCGGGCACCGTGCCGTCGGGGTAGGTCGCCGCGGACAGTTCGGTCAGGACATCCTGGCGCGGTTCTGCGCGCCGATCGGTGATGTACTCCCTGAACTTGTCGTCCAGCCACACCAGTGGGTTGTGCGCGACGGTGTCGCCGCCACCGACCTCGCCGATGACCTCGTTGCCCAGTACCGCGCGGAACTCGGCGTGGTCCGCAATCGGCACCCCCAGCAGGTCGGCGATGACCAGCATCGCGAACGGCTTGGCGTACTCCTCCATGAACTCGCACGAGCCCTTGGCGATGAACGTGTCGAGTTGCTCATCGGCCAAGCGCCACATGAACTCCTCGTTCTCGCTGAGCCGCTTGGGCGTGATGAGCCTGCTCAGCAGACCACGCGTCCTGGCGTGGAGATCGGAGTCCATGGTCACGACGTGCTCGGCCATCGGGATAGTGGCGCGGTGCTCCTCGATGAGGGCCCCGATATCGTCGCCCTCCGGAGTGAAGGGCAGCGGCGGGAATGGTCCGGCCACGGCCACACAGGACGAGAAGGCAGGGTCCTTGTAGGCCGCGAGCGCCTCGGCGTGCCCGGTGATGGCGACCACGCCGTGCGGGCTCGCCGGCCGGACCGGACAGTCCGAGCGCAGATAGTCGTAGTACGGATAGGGATCGGGCACGAGTGCGGGGTCGAAGAAGTAGTCGACGGTCTCGAAGTCGGCCGTCTCGAAGTCATTGCCGGCGTGCTTGGTCATCGTGACATCACCGGGTCGAACAACACCGGCAGTGACGTCGGGGAGCGGAACACCTGACCTCGAATGTGTGGGTCATCCCCGTCGGGATCCAACCGCAGGTTCGGCAGCCGGTCCAGGAGAAGGTTGATGGCAGTGCGCATCTCGAGACGCGCGAGGTGCATGCCCAGGCACACGTGGACGCCGTGTCCCCAACCCAGATTCCCCTTCGCCGTGCGAAAGATGTTGAACTCATCCGGATCGTCCCATCGATCCTCTTGCCGATTCGTCGAACCGAGCATCGGAAGCACCGAGCACCCCTCGGGGATGGACACCCCACCGAGCTCGGTGTCGCAGGTGGTGGTGCGGGTGATGGTCAGCAGGGGCGGATTCCACCGCACCGCCTCCTCGATTGCCTGCGGTAGCAGTGCGCGGTCGGCGCGGATCGCATCGAGCTGCGCCGGGTCCGAGAGCAACCCGAAGAGCAGGTTCCCCAACGACCTGTAGGTCGTCTCCACCCCCGCGGGCAGCAGCAACCGCAGAAACGAGAAGATCTCCTCATCGGTGAGTCTCTCACCGTCGATCTCCGCCTCGGCCAGCAGACTGATCAGGTCGTCCTTCGGATCGGCGCGGCGTGCCTCGAGGATCGGCGCGAAGTACTCACACAGGGCTGCAGCGGCCGCAAGGCCGCGCTCTGGGTTCATGATCCAGCTCAGCAGTGATATGGACCAGCGCTGGAACTGCGGGTAGTCCTCCTCCGGCAATCCCAACAGGCCCGCGATGATGCGGCTCGGGTAGTCGAAGGTGAACTCCTTGACGAGGTCGGCCCGGCCGTTCGCCGCGAACCCGTCGATCAACTCGTTGCCCACACGGCCGACCAGGTCGTCCTGCCAGCGCGCCAGCGACTTCTGCGAGAACGCCTTCGACACCAGGCCACGCAGCCTGCCGTGCACGGGCTCGTCCATGCCGAGCATCACCCGCTCCCCGAGCACCGGCCCGAACGCCGCGATGACACCCGAGGAGGAGTAGGTCAGGTTGTCGCGCAACATCTGCTGGGCGTCCTCGTAGCGGTACACAATGAAGACGGGTTTGCCCGCCTCGCCGGGCATCGCGGACATGTCGATCCGCTGGACCGGCTCCTCTCGTCGAAGTCTGGCCAGTTCCGGGTACGGGTCCCGCACGTCACCCGACACGGCGGCGTCGAACGCCCCGAAGTCCTCGAGATCGTCGAAAAGCTGTTCCATGTTTGAACTCCTTGCGGCTGAGCGTTATTGGGCTGGGTAGGCCACGGACTTGACCTCGGTGTACTGGCTGAAGCCCGCGAGTCCGTTCTGGCGGCCGACGCCGCTGTCCTTGTAGCCGCCGAACGGTGTGTCTGCGCCGTACCCAGCTGTGCCATTGAGCCCGATGAAGCCGGCATGTAAGCGGCGGGCCACGGCCAGCGATCGGTCCAACGAGCTCGACATGACATTGCCAGCCAGCCCGTATGGGCTGTCGTTGGCGATTCGAATCGCGTCGTCCTCGTCCTCGTAGGGGATGACGGCCAGAACGGGGCCGAAGATCTCCTCCTGCGCGATCGTCATATGGTTGTCGACATCGGTGAACAGTGTTGGGCTGACCCAGAATCCCCGGTCGAATTGCCCGGGCGGCTCGGCGCTTCCGACCAGCATGGTCGCCCCCTCATCGATCCCCTTGCGGATGTAGCCGAGGATCCGCGACTGTTGCCTTGCTGAGATCACCGGACCGCAGAGGGTGGCGGGATCCTGCGGATCGCCGGCGGCGATGTTCTCGTAGATGGCCTGCAGAAGTGCGACACCCTCGTCGTAGCGCGAGCGCGGCAACAGCATTCGGGTCGGTGCCGCACAGCCCTGCCCGGCGTGTAACAACGGTCCGATGCCGATCAGGCACGCCGTGTTGAAGTCGGCATCCTCGAGCACGATGGTCGCCGACTTGCCGCCCAATTCCAGGAAGAGCCGCTTCATGGTGGCGGCACCCTTCTCCATGATCCGCTTGCCGACCACCGTCGAGCCGGTGAAGGAGATCATGTCGACCTTGGGCGAGACCGTCAGCTCCTCGCCGACGAGATGGTCCGACGCGGTCACGACATTGACGACGCCAGCGGGGATATCGGTCTGCTCGGTGATGAGCCGACCGAGTCGCGTCGCGTTGAAGGGGGTGTCGGGCGCGGGCTTGAGGATCACGGTGTTGCCGGTGGCCAGGGCTTGCCCGAGCTTGTTGATCGTGACCTCGAATGGGAAGTTCCACGGTGTGATGGCGCCGACCACGCCCACCGGCTCGTGCCACACCTTTCGGGTGGTGTTGACCCCCGTGACGGACACCACGGTGTCACCGAGATCGGTTTCCCATGGAAAGGTCTCGATCAGCCGAGCCGGATATCTCAGACCGTCAGTAAGGGGCGCATCCAGTTGTGGTCCGTGCGTGACGGCACGCGGGCAGCCCACCTCACGGATGAGTTCCTCTCGCAACTCCTCGATCTCACCCTCGATGGCGTCGTGCAGCTGTTCAAGGCAGCGTTTGCGAAATCCGTGGTTGGTCGACCAGTCCGTATCGTCGAATGACCGCCGCGCGGCGTCGATGGCCCTGTGCATATCGACCTTCGAGCCGTCGGACACCTCGCCGAGCACGTCCTCGGTGGCTGGGTTGATGTTCGCGAACGCGCCGGCCTCACCGTCGACGAGTTTTCCGTCGATCAGCATCCGCCGCTCATACGTGGGAGTCTCAGGCATCTGTTCCGCTCCCCTGTTCTGTCGGTCGAGTCGGTTTGGGCCTCGGACCGAATTTCATGACCACCACCGCGATTCGTTGCATCACCGGTGCGGGCAGCGTGGTTGCAGCGCGGATCATCGCGCGTTGGCCGAGCGTCAACGACGCAGTGCCGTCGCGTATCGCACCCTGCCTGGGCAGACCCATGGCGAGCCGGCTCATCTGGTACATCCCGCCCTGGGACAGGAACCTGCTGGCCAGCAGCAGCATTCGGGCGTCAGATCCGACCGGATGCCTGGTGTAGGGCGCCGTGTCCTCGAGTGCCCCGCGCAGCGCACGCGCGAACTTGTCCGGCGACTTCGCGATCCGCATGGCCAACCGTCCGCGCTTGTCGATCCTGTTGTGCAGCGGTGCGTACGGGCCGTCGAAGTCACGCAGGTCGGTCGTGCCAGCGTCGGTGATGATGTCGGTGTCGAAGGTGCCGGTCACCAGGACAGTGACACCGAGCCCGAACGGGGCGATCTCCCCCGCCAACGATTCGGCCCACCGCTCGACTGCACCCTTCGACGCCGAGTACGCCGCGATCGAGGGCATACCCCGCACCCCACCCGCGCTGGACACCATGACGATGCGACCCCTACCCGCCGCCCGCATTCCCGGCAGCAGCGCTTGTGTGAGACGCACCGGACCCAACACGTGGGTCGCAAACATGCTCTCCCACAGTTCCAGTGGCGACTCCTCAACCACACCTGCCGCCGAGATGCCCGCGTTGTGGACCACGGCGTCCGGAGCACCCACGGCCGCTTCGACGGCCTTGGCGGCGGCATCGATAGACCCCGTGTCAGCGAGATCGAGCGGCACGGCGATCAGCCGGTCGTCGTCGGCGGCGGCTCCTGTCGCCTCACGCAGCAGCGCAAGGCCCCGCTCGGGTGACCGCATGGCTGCGACCACTCGCCAGCCCTGGCCGTATAGATGCTTCGCCGACGCGAAGCCGAGGCCCCGCGACGCACCCGTGATGACGACACTTCGCGCTTCACTCAAGTTTCTCGTCACCCATTCGCGTTCTCAGGCGCACAACGACCCTCGCCAGCTGGCGGGGCCTCGACGTCGGGCCGTCCGCTCGGCACCCCGCTCTGCCACGTGGCCCACTTCCCGACGGAGAACGGACCCACCGCGCCCTCCTTCTCGTAATATCCCTGCGGGTCATAGACTTTGGCCTCTGGATATGGCCACGGACATGCAACCGAGGTGGCCAGACCGCTGGCCTTGATCGCCGCGAACCAGGCGCCGTAGGCGAAGTACGCGATGTTGATGATCGCGAACATCACCAGGAAGGTGCCGAGCACGGGTTTGCTCGGGAACAGCCTCGCCTTGGCGGCGAGCTTCTCCGCCACCGACTTTCCGGTGTCGTCGCGGTACACGAGGATGCCGGCCGGCACCATGACGAACGTGACGGCGAAGGACTCCCAGATCAGCGGGAACTGGAACGGGGTGCCGACAAAGATCGAGCCGAACGGGATCACCTGCGAGTAGATGTACATCCCTGTGCGTATCGAGCCGATCTCGAGGGCCGCGTCGAAGACGAAACCGATCACCAGGATCAGCAGACCCAGGCTGATCAGCGGGTGGCGCCAGACGAAGGCCTCCGGATCCCGCTTCGCCTGGAGTTTGCGCAGCACCCATACCGCGACGAAGTAGGGGCCGAAGTAAAACGTCACGTAGCCGAACACGATGAACGGTTCGACCGTCGGCGACATCATGATCAGGGGCCACGATTCGGGCCAGTGCAACAGATCGGGGTTGTAGACCGCGAACGGCGCCCAGTTCATGATCGGGTCCTGCCACACGATCAACGTCGTGCAGAGGAACATGAGCATGATCGGACTGCCCGGGTTGCGTCTCCAGCCGATGACGAAGATGACAACCAACTGCACCAGCAGCAGCGCGGTACCGAGCTGGACCCACAACATCCAGTTGTCGACCCCGAAGAGGTACTCGACCGGCCGGGGTCTGCCCTCGGTGTTCGGATTTGCCACCCGGGGGTCCAGCGCAGTACGCGAGACGACGACGAAAAGGGCGACAAACGTGACTACCGCCGAGGCGTTGATCCAACGGCCCCAACGGATCTCGTTCGCACCTGGACGCGCCGGGGACGATTTGTCCTCAAGCAGCGGCGCCGATTCCTCGGTTGTCATGTCACTCCTGCCCGAAGCGGTCGACGAGGTGCGAGGTGACCCCGTCGGCGTCGAGAGTCCGCGCCACCAGATATCCGGCTCCCATCCACGCCCGGCGCGTCCACTTGCCAAGCGACACTCGGGTTCCCGGCGCCCCCGAGGCGGCGGGCACCATCTTCACCCGCTCCAGTGCCTCCTTCACCCCACGTGGGCTCAGCGGATGCGAGTCGGTGAATGCGCGCACCAACGTGGTGGCCACGTCACGATTGACCACGGGTACGCAGTACTCGGGGCGGCGACCGCCGTACCTCTCGGCGTAGCGGTCCAGGAAGTCCTGCCCGATCGGGTTGCCCTCGTCGTACTGGTCGACGCCTATCCACCCCATGAACGCGTTCCACATGATCGGGTTGACCCAGGCGTTCTGAAACGCCGTGGTCGTGAAGCGCGGCGGGTCCCACTCCAGAGCCTCCAGCGCAGGATTGACGAAGACGATCCCGAAGCCGAACCCAAGGTGCACGATGGCCTCGGCCTTCGCCTCGTGCAGGGCACGGACCGCCTCATCGACATCCTGCGCGGTCTGCGCAACGGCCGACTCCGCGACGATGCGAATACCCTTGCGTCGGCAAGCGTTCCGGAGATTCTTCACGTAGCTCTCGCCGATGAGGCTCTGCTCGACGAGTACGCCGATCTCCTTGAGTCCACGCTTGGCCACCAGGTCGGCGATGAAGATCGGCTCATCGGTCATCGAGCCCTGCGGGAAGGCGAAGGTCCACTCGCCGAGCCAGTCGTCGGTGCCGGTGACGCTGAGCGCAGGGACGCGGAAGCGTTCCTCGATGGCCTCCCGCAACGGGACGCAGTTGTCGGTGATGTTCGGGCCGAACACCGCCAGGCAACCCTCGTCGACGAGTTCGCCGAAGGCGTCGATCACCGCCTTGACCGAACCCTTCGGCAATCCCTCGACCTCGCGATAGATCATCTGCACCGGCCGGTCCATCAGGCCTTGCTCATAGGCCTCCTCGAAGACGAGGTCGAAGCACTGGGTGAAGTCGGCCAGCATCTCCTCGGGAAACCCCGGGGGCAGCTTGAAGTCCATCAGGTAGCCGACCTTGATCGGCTCGGCAGTGCTCTCGTAGGACACGTGACCTCCCTCGGAATTCGTTCAGGACAATGCGTCACACACGGTCAGGCCCCAGCCGGCCCCAGGTAGACGTCGATCATCTCGACCAAACCGCGGGTGACGTTCGGGTCGTCGGTCAGCGGGCCTGCGATCGCGGCTCGTGCGGCGTCCCGAGGGGTGAGCCCCTCGGCGATCAACCGCCCCGCGGCGATCAGGACCCGCGTCGAGGACACCTCGCGGAGCCCGCCGGTCTCCAGTCGGCGGATCGCGCCGGCGAAGCGGACCAGTGCTGCCGCGGTATCGGAGTCGACACCGGCCTCGAAGGCGACGATCCCCTCCTCGACCTCGGGGCCGGGGAACGTGAACTCGATGGCCACCATCCGTTGACGCGTCGAGTCCTTGAGGTCCTTGAGCACGCTCTGATAGCCGGGGTTGTACGACACCACCAGACCGAAGCCGGGAGCCGCGTTCAGGGTGACGCCGAGGCGGTCGATGGGAAGTTCACGACGGTGGTCGGCAAGTGGATGCAGGACCACCGTGGTGTCCTGCCTGGCCTCGACGACCTCGTCGAGGTAGCAGATGGCGCCCTCGCGCACCGCCCGCGTCAGCGGCCCGTCCACCCACTCGGTGTCGCCGCCCCGCAGTAGGTAGCGCCCCACCAGGTCGGCGGTCGTGAGGTCGTCGTGACAGGACACGGTGATCAGTGGGCGATCCAGGTCATGCGCCATCGCCTCGACGAACCTGGTCTTGCCGCATCCGGTGGGACCCTTCAGGACTATCGAAAGACCCTGCCGATACGCGGCTTTGAAGACCGCCTCCTCGTTCGCGACGGGCACGTAGAAGGGGCGCTCGGCCCGGCCACCGGCGGACGCCGCGGAGTTGTCGAACTCCAGAGTTCCCAGCGCATGATCGGCGGCGTTGCCTGGCATCGCATCCCCTTCTCGGCGCTCCGTCCATCGGATCGCGTCAACCCGCGAAACCGTGACGGAGACCGTCGCGGTGCGGGTGTGGCGAGCCTAGCGCGGAACAGATGTTTGGTACAAGTGCTGCGCGTAAATTACCGCAGGCAAACTCTTGTCGGACTCGCACTTTCACGACGCCTTCCGGCGCCGCGCCTCGGCGCGGTTGAGTGCCACGCGGAACAGGGGGCCGATGACGCGGCTCAATTGACCAGGCTCGGCGATCGTCGCGTGGGCCGCGGTTCCGAAGACCCGTCGCAGCTCCTCGACGTCCGTTCCCGCGCCAACTGTCAGACACAGGCACCCGATGCCCTCCCGAGTGACCTCACTCAACGCGCGACGTGCGTCGGCCGCGCCGTACACGCGCTCATAGCCGTGGTCGTAGGCCAGCCCATCGGAGAGGACGACGAGCAGTCGGCGGGGGGTGCCCGCCCGCTCGCGCAGCACCGTGGCGCCGTGCCGGATGGCCGCGCCCAGCCGCGAGTACGCGCCAGGCCGCAGCCCATAGAGCCGTCGCATCGCCGCGGTGTCGAACCGCTCGTCGAAGCGCTTGATCGGCGTCATGTTGACCGCCGAGCGCCCCTGGGAGCTGTACGCGAAGAGCGCGACCCGATCCCCCAGTTCGTGTAGCGCCGTGGTCATCGCCGCGGCCGCGGTCCGTTGCTGTTCGTGCACGGTGCGCCCGTCACCTCCGGCCTCCGCTGCTGACCCCGACACGTCGAGCAGGATGAGCACGGACAGATCTCGGCGCCGCCGCAGATTGTCGACGTATACCGAGTCGTCAGGCGCCGATCCCGCCGCGAGTTCCACCTGCATCTCGACGGCTGCATCCACATCGATGTCATCACCCTGCGCTTGGCGGTGGTGTCGACTGAGGCCCATTCCGAGCCGGGTCAATGACCGTCGCAGCGCATGACCGTCAGGGGTCGACCAGCCCTCTCCGAGAGCCGTGGCCTCGGCCTCCACCACCGTGCACCAGTCCTGGCGATAGCGCTTGTGGTGAAGGTCCCACTCCGGATACGTGATGCCCTTGATCGCGTCGTCGGCCGTGTCTCGATCGGGGGACGGCGTCAACGAGGACACCACGGCGCCCGCTCCACGCGTCGCCGACCGTCGTTGATGGGTGGCCGCGTCCGCGCCGGGTGGGCCACCGCCGCCGAGCTGTCTGACCTTGCTCATCATCTTGGCCAGAAGCCTGCCGATGCCGCCCCCGCCGGCCGGGCTCGAGAACAGATCAAGCACGTCCTCCTCGGTGTCGGCCTCTCCGAGCAGTTCGGACAGGTCTCCCTGCGGCTTCTTGGCTGGGCGGTGTCGGGCCGCGGCGGCCGCCCTCGACTTCTCCGCGGCGCGATGTTCGGCTAGCAGCCTGCGCGCATGAATCGTGCCGAAACTCGCCGGCGTCGGGCCGATGACCGCACGACTTTCCGCCATCGCCAGAGACGCGGAGGGTGATCCGCTCGAAACGTCGGGACAGCCGTCGATCAACGACCGCATGGACATCGGCAGGAACGGAGCGTTGGCGTCGAGCGCGCGCCGGCCCTCGACAGCCAGGTAGCGGTCCGCCAACGCCTGCCGCTTCGCCAGCCTGGCGACGATGTCGGGTTCCAGACCACCCGCCGCGAGCAGACTTGCCTGCACGGTTAGCGATTCGAGTTGCGAGCGCAGACTGGATGCGGCGTCGACGTAGACGGTCCTGCCGTCTGTCCACGCTGGCTCGCCCGCCTCCAAGGCGGCCACCACCAGGGGGCGCCCGGCCACCGCCGAGGCGAACATCCCCAGCCGTTCCACCACGGTGTCGTTCGCCACTGGGCTCCCTTGCGCCGGGTCCGAGAACGTTGACCAAATATCTGTTCCAACGTAGAGTCCGGGACGCCCGCCAGTCAATCGATCACTGCGTCCAGAGGCGTGGCGTCGGGACGGGAAATGGCGGGAACCGCATCATGATCGAGTTCACCGGACAGGTGGCGGTGGTCACCGGATCGGGTCGTGGCCTCGGTCGGCTGTACGCCCTTGATCTGGCCCGGCGCGGCGCGGCCGTGGTGGTCAACGACGTGGGCGGTTCGATGCACGGCGAGGGTACCAACACCAAGGTGGCCGACGACGTCGTCGCCGAGATCCACGCGGCAGGCGGCAGAGCAGTCGCCTCCCACGAGTCGGTGGACACCCCCGCGGGCGGTCAGGCGATAGTCGACACCGCGGTCGACGCGTTCGGCCGCCTCGACGTCGTCATCAGCAACGCGGGCATCTTCAACAGCATCGCGTTCGACGACCTGAGCGTTGACGACTGGCGCCGGATGCTCGGCGTGCACTTCGACGGCGGGTTCTATCTGAGCCAACCGGCCTTCCGGGTGATGAAGTCCCAGGGTGGCGGCCGGTTCGTCTTCATCTCATCCTCGGCGGGCATGTTCGGGCAACCCATGGAGGCGCATTACGCCGCAGCCAAGACCGGTCTCGTCGGCCTGTCCAATGTCATTGCCATCGAGGGGGCCGCGCACGGGATACTGTCCAACACCGTTCTGCCCACCGGATTCTCACGCATGGTCACCGAAACGGTGGGTGACGAGAAGTTCCTGACCGAGTCGGGCTTCATGCGCGCGATTCGCGCCGAGCTGGTCGTGCCGCTGGTCGTCTTCCTCGCCAGCAGGGCGTGCACCCTCTCACATCAGAACTACTCGGCGAGCGCGGGCCGCTACGCGCGGGTCTTCGTCGGCCTGGGCCGAGGCTGGTCGGCGGGTGCCGACGACACCCCCACCGCCGACGACATCGCGACCCATCTTGGCGAGGTGTCGGCGACCGAGCCGTTCATCGTCCCCGAGTCGATAGTCGACGAGGTCCTCGATGTCTGTGACCGCCTGGGTATCAGCGCGATGCCCGATAACGCCGCGATCGCCTTCCCCGACCACACGCGCTGACATGAGGATCATCGAGGCGACATCCGACGCGGCGGGCGCGGTACAGCACCGTATCGGCGCAGGTCGGTAGGATCGCCACGTGGCGCACCCGGGAACTTCGACGACCCCGAAACCGCCTCACCGCTGTTCTGAACTGCCGTTCTGACCTCTGACAGGAGCCGACATCGACGCCTCATCGACGACGGGCCAGCGCGGACGTGGCCCCGCGAAGGCTCGGCAGTCCCGGTCGGGTCCCGTCGTGGCCGGTGCGCCGTCGACCGGCAACGGAGGCTTCAGCGGTAATGACGCGACTCGGCGCACCGAGATCCTCGAGACCGCCAATGCGGTGATCGCCACGTCGGGTCTGCGGACATCGCTGCAACAGATCGCTGACGCCGCCGGCATCCTCGCGGGCAGCCTCTATCACCACTTCGAGTCCAAGGAAGCCATCCTTGTCGAGTTGATCCGCCGCTACCACGCGGAACTCGACCGCATCGGCGAGATCGCGCTGCAGCGTCTCGACGAACCCGACGCCAGGCCCGCCGAGGAACAGATCATCAGCCTGTGCTGCGCGATCGCCCGCTGCGCGGTCGAACACCGTGCCGCCCTGCAGATGTCGTTCTACGAGGGCCCGAGTGCCGACCCCGAACTCGCGGAGCTGACCCGACTACGCCCGGCGAAGCTGCTCGCGGCGATGCAGCAGGCGCTGCGGGCGGGCCGGTGGAGTGGCTACATCCGGCCCGACGTCGACCTCCCCGTCGTCGCCGACCGCATGGTCCAGAGCATGCTTCACGTGGGCCTGGACATGATCCGCCACAAGGCCTCCAGTGATCAGGTCGCGACAATGATGTCCAAGATCGTGCTTGCCGGACTCGCTGCGCGGGAGCGCAGCGATGCCGAGCTGGATACCTCGGCGGCGTTCATTGCGGCACAGGGCGTCATCGACACCTGGGGCGATGACGCAGACACGGATGACAAGGCGGCGCACGTGCGTGCGGTCGCGCGTGCCGAGTTCGGTCGGCGCGGCTACGAGATGACCACGGTGCGTGACATCGCCTCGGCGGCGGGCCTTGGCACCGGAACGGTGTACCGCGTGATCGGCTCCAAGGACGAACTCCTGATGTCCATCATGCTGTCGTTCGGCAAGAAGGTCGGGGGTGGCTGGACCGACGTGTTGCAGTCCGACTCGACACCGGTGGAGAAACTCGACGCGCTGTCGTGGCTCAACATCAATGCCCTGGATCGCTTTCCCGACGAGTTCCGCATCCAGCTGGCGTGGATGCGCCAGTCCCCGCCGGACACAGCCGATCCGGGGTGGTCGTTCAGCATGCGCGTTCGACAGATGAAATCGCTTCTGTCTGAGGGCATCAAGTCCGGCGACATTGGGATCGAGAGTCCAACGGCCGAAACGCTGGCCCGCTGCGTCATCGGCATCCAGTGGATTCCCGAGAACATCCTGCAGGACCTCGGCACCCGCGACAGCCTCATTCTGTCCCGCGACACCGTGCTGCGCGGCGTCGCTGTGCGCACGGACTGAAAGAGGGCGCACTCATGAGCGAGCACGTCGACTATCTGGTGACCGGGGCGGGCGGCGGCATCGGCGGAGTGAGCCGCTCCGTGGTGCAGCTACTGATTGGCGACGGCGCGCGGGTTCGGGCGATGGTGCATCGGGAGGACGAGCGCGCCGACGCGCTCCGAACCCTTGGTGCTCAAGTGGTGGTGGGTGACCTCACGGACCCCGGCAGCATCGTCGCCGCGCTGCGCGGTGTGAAGCGAATGTTCTTCAACATGAGCGTCTCGCCGTCGTATCTGACGGCGACCGCCATCGTCTGCGCCGCGGCCCGTGAGAACGGTGACATCGACGCCATCGTGAACATGTCGCAGATGACGGTGTCTCAGATGACGCTGACCAGCACCGAGGAATCGGACCAGCACCGACTGCACTGGCTGGCCGAACAGGTCATGGACTGGTCCGGGCTGCCGGTCACCCACATCCGGCCCACGGTGTTCATCGACAATCCACTACTGACGTTCCTCAACGCCGAGTCAGTCCACGAGCGGCACGTGCTCGCCCTCCCGTTCGGCCGCGGCCGGACCTCACCGATCGCCGCGAGTGACGTCGCCCGTGTCGTCACCGAACTGCTGCTGCACCCGCAGCGCCACCGTAGCCACGTGTACGAGTTGACGGGACCGGAGGTCCTCGACATCGACGGCCTGGCCCAAAGTTACTCGCGCGCGCTGCAGTACCCGGTGGCGGCGCAGGACATCGCGCTCGATCAGTGGCGGCAAGACGTACTGGCCGGCGCGGGCCTTCCGCCACACGTCGAGCAGCACATCGCGACGATGGCGCGGCTGCATCGGGACGGCCGCTACGACCGCCTCACCAACGACGTCGAACGAGTCACCGGCCAGTCCCCGATGACGGTCGAGCAGTACATCACCGAGAATCCGCAGAAGTTCGTCGGCTGACTCACTTCTGGTGGCACGCACCTCAACTGAGCGCGCCGACCGGTTCCTCCACGCCATTGAGCAGGTCGTTGTCGGCGAACGCGCCGCGGTAGGCAGCGGCCGGGTGCCGGTCGGGCAGCCGATCGCCGCGGCCAAGTAGCTTCTGCCGCAACGTTCCCGACTTGTCCGTGGCAATCAGGCCACGCTCCCGCAGGGTCGGGAAAAGCCGGTCCGCCACCTCTCGGAAGGAGCCCGGAACGGTGGCGTGGTACACGTTGATGCCGTTGACACCGGCCTCACGCCACTCCTCCAGGCGATCCGCGATCTCGTCGGCGGTGCCCACGACGCGGTTGGCCCCCTCCAGCACGAAGGCGAGGTCGCGGATGGTCGGCTCGGCATTGCCTGAGGACTCCGCGGCCCAGCGGGCGAATCCCTGCACACCCTTGAACTCGCCGAGTTCACTGATCGGCGTGTCCAGCGGCAGGCTGCCCGCGTCGACACCGGCATCACCCAGTGCGTGGAGCGCGACGCCCTCCAAGTCGAGGTAGCGCTTGAGTTCGTCGTTCCTGCGGACCGCCTCCTGGTGCGTGTCGCCGATCACGAACGACAGTCCCTGCGCGAAGGCGATGTCCTCGGGATCGCGGCCGTACTGCGCTGCCAGCGCGCGTGTCTCGGTCGTCAGCGCATACGCGGCCTCCGGGTGCGGGCTGCTGATGTAGACGCCCTCGGCGTTGCGGGCCGAGAAGAGTTGGCCGGCGGAAGATGCACCCGCCTGGAAGAGCACCGGTGTGCGCTGCGGCGACGGAGAGACGAAGTGCGGACCCTCGACCGAGTACCGCGGACCGACGTGGTTGATCTTGTGGATCTTCGAAGGGTCGGAGTGGATTCCGCGTTCCTTGTCCTGCACCAGGCCGCCCTCGTCCCAGGAGCCCTCCCACAGCTTGTAGGCGACGTCGACGTACTCATACGCCCACTCGTAGCGCTCATCATGTGTCAGCGTGCCGTCGTGTCCGAAGCTGCGGAACACGTTCTCGTTGAAGCTGGTGACGATGTTCCATCCGAGGCGGCCGTCGGTGTAGTGGTCCAGCGACGACATCCGGCGGGCGAAGTTGAACGGATGGTCCTGGACGATCGAACTGGTGAACACTATGCCGAGGTTGTCGGTCACCGCCGCGAGTGCCGATGCGAGTACCGACGGGTCATTGACCGGCACCTGAATGCCACCCTCGACGGCCTTGCGCCAGTTGCCGTTCCACGGCGCCCGCAGCCCGAAGACGTCGGCGAAGAACAACAGGTCGTAGCCGGCCTTGTCCACCTCCGCGGCCACCGACGTCCAGTGCCGCAGCGAGTTGAACTTGTGGTTCTCGGCCTCGGGGGCACGCCACAGCCCGTGCAGCACGTGGGATGCGGTGTTCATGACGAACGCGGAGTAGAACAGCGGTCGCTTGCTCACGGGTGTCTCCTGTACTCGGGTCGCGATTACGGGTTGATGGGGCCGAGGGTGTCCCGGATGATCGGGTTGTCGGAGGTCTGTAGGAACTCCGCGATCCTCGGGTCCTTGAACGTCTCGATCAGTTTCTGGACGTTGGGATCGTCGAGGTGCTTCTCGCTGACCACCAGCCCACCCTCACTGCCCTTGGGTGCCGGATGGCGGGCCAGGATCTGGTCCTCGGTGAGGCCCGCGGCGTACACGTCGGAGATGTGAACGACGATGGCGTCGACGTCGGCGAGGCTGCGGGCCAGCTGACCGATCGGAACCTGAACGAATTGGTAGCCCTTGGGGTTTGACGCGATATCGGACAGCTGCGGCAGACCGGTGATCGAGTCCTTGCCTGGCTTCAGGGTGATCTGACCGGCCTGCGCCAGGTCGAGCAGCGCGATCGCCTGTCCGGCGGGGTCGTCGCGCAGCGCGATCTTGGCGCCGTTCGGCAGGGCGTCCCAGCTGCGGTACTTGTCGGAGTAGGTGGCCTGATCCCAGGTGAAGGTCGGCGCGGCGAGTACCAGGTCGAACCCGTTGGCCGCGATGGCGTCGTTGAGGAACGGCTGGTGTTCGAAGAAGTTGCCTGCCACGTCGCCCGCATCGACGGCGCGGTTGATCTCGATCAGGTTGTCGATCTTGACCGGCTCGATGGTGATGCCGTGGTCGGGCGCAATGTCATCGGAGATGAACTTCAGCAGGTTCTCCGCGGCGATGTCGGTGCTCCATGTCGCGACCGTGAGCGTCGTGCCGAAGGGTGCGCTCTTGTCGGAGCCGTTCGCGTAGAGGACGCCACCTGCGATCGCGAGCACCGCCACGATCGCGCCCGCGATCCACGGCCACCGCTTCTTGGTCTTGATCTCGATGTCATCGCCGACGGGCGGACTGGTCAGATTGGTCACGGGAGGGTTCCTTAGCGGGTCGATGCAGTGCTGGTGGATGAAGTGGGTGATGCGGGAGTCAGCGCGTCAGTGCCCTGACGAGGCGATCGCCGAGGAACTGAACGATCTGGATCGTGACGATCAGGGCGACCACGGTTGCGATCATGATGTTGTCGTCGAATCGGTTGTAGCCGTATGTGATCGCGAGATTGCCGACACCGCCGGCGCCGATCGACCCCGCGATGGCCGAGTACTCGATCATCGCGATGGTGTTGACGGTCAACGCACCGGCCAGGGCGGGTAGCGCCTCGGACAACTGGACCGAACGGATCACCTGCAGGTGGGTGCCGCCGGAGACCAGACCCATGTCGGTGACGTCGGATCGCACCTCGCGCAGGGCGTTCTGCACCAGCCGCGCGAAGAACGGCACGCCCGCGACCGTCATCGGCACGATCGCCGCCTGGATGCCGATCGTGGTTCCGACCAGCAGCCGTGTCACCGGGATGATGGCCGCCATCAGGATCAGGAACGGCAGCGACCGGCCCACGTTGACCAGAGTGTTCAGTGCCGCGAACACCCTTCGGTTGGGATACAGACCGAAATCGGAGGTGTTGTGCAGCGTGATTCCCAGCGGGGTACCGATCAACAGCACCAGCGCCATGGTGATACCGACCATCAGCCAGGTCTCCCCGTAGGCGGGCAGCAGCAGGTCGGGCACCCTGTCCCACGGCGTGTTGAAGTCCTCCCCCACAGCGAGGTTCATGCGGCGGTCTCCTTCGATCTGACGTCGACTGTCGTCACGTGGAGTCCGCGCTCGCGGAGGAACGCCTCGAAACCGGCGGGTGCGGACGGGGCGATGGCGAGCAATGCCCGCCCGACCGCCACGCCGCGGATCGCCTCGACGCTCGCGCTCAGCACGTTCACCTGCGCACCCGAGATTCCGGGCGCAGCGTGGATCGAGGTGAGCCAGTCGAGTGGAACCTCGCGCGACGCGTAGGAGACCTCCCAGATCTCACCGGTGCCCCGAAACGGCACACTGGGCCGGTCCGGAAGCAGTTCACGGGCGAGAGCCGAAGTGGGGTCGAGGATCACGTCGTCGACGGAGCCGCTCTCGATGATGCGACCACCGTCGATACGCGCCACGGAGTCCGCGATCTCGCGTACGACCTCCATCTCGTGGGTGATCAGGATGATGGACAGACCGAACTCGTCGCGCAGGTGGCTGAGCAGCTCCAGGATCGACTTCGTCGTCGCCGGGTCCAGGCCGGAGGTCGCCTCGTCGGACAGCAGGTAGGACGGCCCCAGGGCAAGTGCCCGGGCGATCCCGACCCGCTGCTTCTGGCCACCCGACAGTTGCGCGGGCAGATCGTCGCGGCGATCACCGAGACCGACCTTCTCGAGCAGGGCGGTGACGCGTTTGTCGATGGAGCCGTCCGTGGCGCCCAGGTACTCCAACGGCAGGCCGACATTCTGGGCGACGGTGCGGCGTCGCAGCAGCGGTGCGGTCTGGAAGATGACACCGACACTGCGGCGCGCCGCGAGAAGCTCGGCGCCCTCCAGTCGGGTGAAGTCCTTGCCGTCCACTCGCACGGCGCCGCTCGTCGGACGCTCCAAAAAGCTGACGCAGCGCGACAGCGTGGTCTTGCCCGCACCACTCGGACCGACGACGGCGAGGATCTCGCCGTTGGCGACGGACAGCGACACGTCATCGAGGACGGTGCGGTCGCCGAATCGCTTTGTGAGGTTCTCGATCTCGATCATGTGATCCTTCTCGGTGGATTTGCCTCGCGCCGAATGCGTCCTCGATCGACTCCACCCCGAGAGAACGCTGAATGGCCAGGCAGGCGCTAAACCTACGGTGGCCGCAGGAGGCTGCACAGGGTACGGATCGGGTTGATCCGAATTGGATTTGATGACGAAAGTCAGTCACTGCCAAGATCGTTCGTCGGAACACCTGATCGCGACCGGTTCGAACGCGTAACTTCGACCCGTGACCACGGTGCTGCGGGCCGTCGTGGTCGGCTCCGGGATCAGCGGGCTGACCACGGCCATCTCCCTGCTCGAGGCCGGCCACTCGGTCCGGATCGTGGCCGCCGAACCCGCCATGTCCACCACCTCGGCGGTGGCGGCGGCGGTCTGGTTCCCGACCCATGTCGCGCCGTGGGAGCGGGTGTCGGGGTGGGGCGAGGACACCTTCGGCGTGCTGGCCGAACACGCGGCGGCACAGGTGCCGGGGGTGATCATGCGCGAGTCGCTGGGGCTTTATCGAGAACAGCCGGGCGAAGCCACGTGGGTGGGCGCAGTGCGCGGTGTTCGCGATGCGCGGGCCGACGAACTTCCCCCCGGCTATGCCTACGGCTTGCGGTACGCGGTGCCGTTGGCGGAGATGCCCCGGTACCTACCGTGGCTGGTGGCCCGGGTCCGCGCGCTCGGCGGGCAGTTCACCCAGCGACACCTGCAGTCGCTGGACGACGTGGGCCACGGGGCCGACGTCGTGGTCAACTGCGCCGGGCTGGGTGCCAGCGACCTCGTCGGCGACGCGTCGATGTACCCGGTGCGGGGTCAGATCGTGCGGGTGCGCAATCCCGGCCTGACCGTGTCGGTTCGCGATGAACTCCATCCCGGCGGCCGCGCCTATGTGCATCCGCGCACGGCGGACTGCATCCTGGGCGGCACTCTGGACGTGGGGCAATGGGACACCGCGCCCGACCCTGCCGTCGGTGCGGCGATCCTGGCGCGGTGTACCGACCTGGTTCCCGCACTGCGCGGTGCGGAGGTTCTCGAGCACGTCGTCGGGCTGCGACCGGGCCGCCCGACCGTTCGCCTCGAGGAGGGTGAGCGGTTGAGATCCGGTGCGAGAGTGGTGCACAACTACGGGCACGGCGGCTCGGGCATCACGTTGTGCTGGGGCTGCGCCCGCGAGGTCACCGCTCTCGTCGGCCAACCTCCCCCGCCGGGCGGAGGTTAGGCGGGCACATCAGAAGGGCACGTCGATCTCGCCGTTCGTGGTGTTCCCCTCATCGTGATTCGGGTTGATGTACCCCAGTCTGAAGGGTGAAACGGGATTGGTGCCATACGGCACGAGCGGATCGGTTCCGGTCCCATCCTGCGTTGGCGCAGCCGTGTCCGAAACACCCGGATCGGCGACGATATTGCTTTGCGGGACGGGCACGGAACCGGAATCGGCGCTTGCAACAGGTGCCAGACCCATCGCGGCACCGATCGCGGCCGCGGCCAGCCATGGTGCGATGCTCTTGATCCTTGTCGTCATGAGACTCTCCTCTTCGCTTGGTCGCCGTATCCGGTCAGGCAAATCATCGCGCTTTGGCACCCCGGAGTCGCTCCCGCTGGCACCCCATTAGCGGTGGCGCTGGCACGTCTAAACGCATTCCGGCTAGCAGGGGCACTGACGGCCAGTCCCACCAAGTTCTCCGGCTTTCCACACGAGATCACCAGGGCACCGTTGGTCGGCGAACACATCGCCTGACCCGGAAGTGCTCTGTGCAACAATCAATCCCGGAACCAGTCAGGCACCCGTTTGTGAGATTGCAGCTAGCTGGTATGTCTGAGGTGGGGCCTGCCGGTAGGCAGGACGCCCGGCAGCGCTGACGACACCGACGCCGCGGACCGCAATCGTATGAGTATGACTACAGCGCAGGTCCCCCCGATCGCGCGGCGAGCGCTCACGCTGCTCGATCCAGCGATGGCTCGCTCGATGGTGGGCCTCGCCAACGTCCCGACCATCGCCGCCATGGGTCCGTTCGAGGATCGCTTGGACGCCCAACGATTGGCGACTGCGTTCATCGCCGTGCGGCAGTGCTGCACAGCGCAGCTCGTCCTCGTTGGAACCGGCCCCCAACGCACGACTGTCACACGTAGGATCTTTGTGCAGGGCCTCGGGAACAGCGTGCGCTCGGTGCGCGACTGTAGCGACCACCAACGGACAAATCTCATCGCCGCCGCAGATGTCGTCGTTCTCGGCAGCTCATCGGGGAGCACCACGCTGCTGGACGTACTGGCCGCAGGCCGGCCGGTGGTCGCCCCGGCTGACGCGGAAACCGTGCCGCTGGTCGTACCCGCCATCGCCGGAATCGTCTACCGGCCGGGCGATGTCGTCGGGTTGGAGAGCGCGCTGCTGCGCCTCCTGACCACACCGGTGCTGCGCCGCGGAATGGGCGTGCGCGCAAGGCACGTTGCGCGTCGGCATCACATGGAGAGCATGAGGTCGGCGGCGAGTTCCGGCCAGCAGGAACCAAGGACGGGCGGCAGCAGGGACGACACCCGTGCGATGGCGGCCGATCGTGGAGGTAGTCCAGTCAAGGACTACCCACCAAGAGGAGAAGGTCCACCGTGCGAATCAAAATGAGTTCGGCAACATCACTTCTGGCGGCTGGAGCGATCGCGGTCGCCCTCGCTGCGGCACCGTCGGCCGCAGCGGAGTCCGGCGTGCCGCAGTCAGCTTGCAGCAGTGGCTCGCCAGGCACCGAGTGCGTGTCACCGGGCAACACTCAGATCAATGACTCACTGTCACCCGATTTCACGCCGCAGTATCCCGACTTCGCCCTGTTCGGCTTTGGCGGCCACTTCGGCCGCGGACACCGTTAACAGTCAACGACTTCAGCAGCAGTACCCTTCCAGCGCCGATCTGCTTCATGCCATCATCGATGACTTGGAAAAGGCAGCCTGGATGCTCAAATCGGAGAACCGCAAGATCTGATAGCTAGCAAGGGATCTCGACGAGTAATGACGTCCCGCTCCCTGGATGACTGCGGATGGTCATCTGGCCGCCGATGGCCTCGACGCGGTCTGTGAGGCCGGTGAGTCCCGACCCCTTGCCAGTGTCGGCCCCGCCCACACCGTCGTCTTGAATCGAGAGGTGCAGGCTGACAGGGCCGGTGTCCACGCCGACCTTCACGACCGACGCCTGGGCGTGCTTGGCCGCGTTCGTGAGTGCCTCAGCCACGACGTAGTACGCGGTCACCTCTGCGGATTCGGGCAATCGCCGCTTAACCGTGAGATCGAGTTCGACAGGGACCGCGGAGCGACGCGCGAGGGTCTTGAGCGCAGGGCCCAGTCCTCCCTTGGACAGGATGGCCGGGTGGATCCCACGGGAGAGGTCCTGCAGATCCTTCGAGACCCCGGCCACAATCGTCACGAGGTGAGCGATCTGCTCCCTGAGCGACTGCAGTTCGGGCGGCACACAGGCCTCCGCGGTACGCAGCTCGAGCCCCAGTGAGACCAGTCGCTGCTGAGCGCCGTCGTGCAGATCCCGCTCGATCCGGCGGCGCGCGTCATCGGCGGCGGCGACGATCCGAACCCGAGATGCGGCGAGCTCGGTGTTGGTCTGCGCATTCGCGATGGCCGTCGCGACGAGATCCGCAAAGTCCCCGACGCGCCCCTCGGTATCGGGGGGCAGTGGCTCTGACCGCGGCGAACCGACGACAGCCACGCCCCAGAGTCGACCGTCGACGACGATCGGCGCTCCCACCCCGCCCCGGAGCCCCAGCTCACGAATCTTCGCCGCGGCCGGGCCGGCAGCACCGTCATGGTTGTCCATCCGGGCCGGACGTCCGGTGCGCCGCACCCTTGCTGCGACGTTGTCGCCCTCGAGAGGGAACTGCTCGCCAACCGGCATCGGCGTCGCACCGGGTGTGTCCCAGGCCGCGAGCAACGTCGCGGCGCCGTGAGGCTCGTAGCGCCACACCGCCGCATTGGGCACGTCGTGGGCTTCGGCCAACTCCAGTGCCACCGCCGAGAACACCTCAGTCGGGGACACTCCGCGGGCCACCAGTGTCGCGATGCGCCGCAGGGCGGCCTGTTGCTCGGCGAGCGCACTCAGTTCATCGGCGAGCTCGCTGAGTTTGGCGTGACTCGCCTCGACCTGCCTACGGCGTTGGACGGCCTCGGCGGCACGCGACCGGGCCAGCGACGCAAGGCCTGCCGCTGCCGCCGCGACCACGAGGAAGACGGTGATGGCAACCCAGTTCTGCTCCCAGATCGCCGTGACGGTCCGGCCCGTCGTCATGTGGTGGAAGTGCACGTAGATGAGGGCACTGGCCAGAGCCATCGCCATCGCCAGGGCGAAACCCCACAGTATCGCGATGAACAGGACGCCCAGCAGGAAGACCACACCGAAGATGTTTCCGGGGCCAACACGTTCGAGCTGGCTCACCAGAGCGCACTCTGCTGCGATCAGCAACGCCGCGACAACGACGCCGAGCAGCAGGGGCGGGGACGTCGGACGTAGTGGCCGGGAGAGCGGCTGTGGCGCTGATGCCGACTCATCCTCAGACCCTGAGGCGCCCATCCAAGGGGACCCCGGAATCCAACCGGGCATTCGTAGCCGCCTCTGCGTCATCGCGCAAACTCACACATCGATCGTGCGGACTCTCCCCAGTGCCTGTTCAAACGATACGCCGCGCAGCAACCGCGACGGCAGTGAACCGAATACGCACTGCTGTGCCATATTTTGCTGCTCCAATCCGCCGCGAGGAGCGGGCGCATGGCTTCCGCTCTGGGCCATGACTCCCAGAATCGCGCCACCGCCATCAGGTGTCATCAATGCTGACGCCCACCACTCACCTGCAGCTAGCTGCAATGCGGGCCTACCTGCCAGCTGCAATGACCACGGGACTCGGGTTGATCACCGACGGCGCTGCTCACAACAGTCCGAGCAGCTCCAGGTCGGTGATGTACTTGATGATCACGGGCGCGGTCACGTGTGGGATGTCCTTGTCCGGCCCAATCTTCGCGTCCTGGACGGCCGCGCGGAACCTGTCGGTGGGCGCCATCGCGCCGCAGATAGGCGTTGCGGGCTTCTGATAGCTGTGCAGCAGCGGCAGCAGCGAGGCGTGACGTTGCCTGTCCGGCAGCGCCCGCAAAGTGGTCTCGAATCGCTGCAACCACTCGCCGTAGTCGGCGATGCGCTGGATCGGGTAGCCGGCATCGATCAACCAGTCGACGTACTCGTCCAGTCCGATGCCGTCGTCGTACGGGTTCATCACGTGGTACGTGTCATATCCGTCCATCCCCCGCACACCGAGGGTGGAGATCGCGTCGGCGATGAAGCCCACGGGCAACCCGTCGAAATGCGCACGCTGGCGGCCACCGTTCGCGTCACGCTCGTAGAATGAGCCGGGCGCGACTCCGGTGGCGACCAGGCTCAGCATCAACCGGGTGAACATGTCGGGCACATTGAGCTGGCCCACGTACTGGGTGTCGGCCAGGATCATGTCACAGCGGAAGACCGAGACCGGTAGGCCGCACAGGTCGTGGGTCTCGCGCAGCAGGACCTCACCGGCCCACTTGCTGTTGCCGTATCCGTTGGCGTAACCGTCGTCGAGGCTGCGGTTCGGGCTGCTCACCCGGATGTCGTCAGTCTCAGTGAACTTCGACGGTTCGATCTGGTCGCCGACGCCGATGGTCGAGACATAGGTGATCGGCTTCTGCTTCGTCGTCAACGCGATGCGGATCAGCTCGGCGGTGCCCATGACATTGGGGCCGAACAGCTGGTCGTACGGGAGCACATGGTTGACAAGCGCGGCGGGGTCGACGATCAGATCGACGGTGTCCGCCAGGCGCTGCCACGTCGGTTGGTCGAGGCCGAGGTTCTCCTCCCCCTTGTCGCCAGCGATCACCACCAGGTGGCGCTCCGCCAATTCCCGGTAGTGGCGCAGCAATTCGGGATCCCCGCTGTCGAACGTGGTATCCAGGCGCGCGCGAGCAGACTCATTGTCCTTGGCCCTCACCAGGCAGATGACCGTGCCGCCGACGAGGTCCATCCGCTCCAGCCAGTCCAGCGCCAGGTAACGGCCGAGGAATCCGGTTGCGCCGGTGAGCAGCACGGTACGCACTTCGGCGGTGGACGGGGGCAGGGCCGGAGCGCCGGCCAGCGTCGTCGCGTCGATGAACTTGTCCAGCGTGAGATCGCGCGCGTGCACCTCGGTGGCACCCTGGCCGTGCACCGTGGCGAACGTCGGGCGTGTGGCGGCGGACGCCCGCTCTGTCTCGATGTAGTCGGCAATCGACTGCAGGTCGCTGGCCGGGCTGAGGATCACGCCCACCGGAACGTCGAGATCGAAGATCTCGCGCAACAGGTTGCCGAATGTCAACGCCGACAAGGAATCTCCACCCAGGTCGGCGAACCGCGCGTCGGGTGCCAGGTCGCCTGCCCCGGCGCCCAGCAGCACGCCGGCAGCTCTGCTGATCGTCTCGAGCACCGGCCGGTCTGCTCCGCCCTGGCGCAGGAGGCGCAGCTCGTTGGCCTGACTCTCGGCCAGTTCGAGATAGCGCTCCTCCAGCCTATCGCTGTAGTGCGCCTTCAGGTTTGGCCGGGCCAGCTTGCGGATGCCGGTCAACAGCCCATTCTCGAGGGTGAACGGCTCTGTCTCAATGATGAAGTCGCGCGGGATCTCGTAGGACTGCAGGCCGACGTCTCGCGCGATGTCCTGCAGCGACTCGCTGATCGTCGCCTTGAGAGCCTCGATGTCGCCGTCGCTTCGGGTCAACGCGTCCTCGGTGGGCACGACGACGGCGAGCAGATAGGCGCGTGCGCTATTGCCGTAGACGTAGATCTGGCGGACCAGCGGGCTGTCGCCGAACACGGCCTCGAGCCTCGACACGGTGACGAACTCGCCCTGCGAGAGTTTGAGCACGTTGTTTCGTCGGTCCAGGTAGACAAGCCGGTCGGGCGCGATCTCGACCACGACGTCGCCGGTTCGGTAGTAGCCGTCGGGATCGAACACGTCGGCCGTGACCTCGGGTCGCTTGTAGTAGCCCGGGAACAGGTCCTGTGTCTTGACCAGGAGCTCACCACGCGGGTGCGGCTGGTCGGTGTGGAAGTAGCCCAGATCGGGGACGTCGACCAGCTTGTAGTCGATCACCGACGGGCGACGCACCTCATTGTCGATGTAGACGATCCCGGCCTCCGTCGAGCCGTAGCCCTCGACGAGATGAAGGTCTAGCAGGGCTTCGACGAATTCCTTGTTCTCGGCTGAGATCGGTGCGGAGCCCGTCATCGCCGAGACGAAGCGCCCGCCGAGCAGGTTCTGCGCCAGGTCCTCCATCACATCGGCCTCCAGTGCGGCGCGGTCGGCGCCGTCCAGGGAACGGCGGTCGACCTCGCTCTGGAACTGGGTGAACAGCATCTCCCAGATGCGCGGCACGAAGTTCAGCTCGGTGGGCCGTACCAGCGCCAGATCCTCGAAAAGCGTCGAGAGGTCGCTCCTGGCGGTGAAATACGCGGTTCCGCCGTGTCCGAGCGTTCCGTAGAGGATGCCCCGGCCCATCACGTGGCTCATCGGCATGAAGCTCAGCGTGATCGACGGCTCGACGCTCGACTCGGCCCAGGTCCACCGTGACCTGCGCCAAAAGTTCGTGACGAGTCGCTCCGTGTACATCGCACCCTTCGGCGCGCCGGTGCTCCCCGAGGTGTAGATCAGCAGCCTCAGCGGGTCGTCATCGTCGTCGGCAATGAAATCCGCTGGGGCCGGCTGTGACTCGCCGCGCGAGAGAACCGCGGCCAGAGTCTCCACCACCACGGGACTGCCCGCGTTCGCCAGCCGAGCCCGTGCGGCATCGAACGCCTCACGCTGCTCGTCGACCTCCTGGTGATAGTCGAACACCACCAGCCGCGCCGGGGCGAAACCCGTCAGCACCAACTCGACGGCGTCGCCGAGATCACTGACACTGGATGCGAATACGGCGGGTTCGGTCTCGGTCACGATGGGCCGCAGTTGAGTGACCGGCGCGCTGGTCTGCAGCGGAACGGATACTGCGCCCAACTGACCCAACGCCATGTCGATCGTCGCATAATCCACGCTGGTGAAGCCCAGTACACAGACGCGATCGCCAGGCTGCACAAGTGTCCCCGGGCCGTCGGCCAGGCCGCTCGCGACGGCGCGCACGCGCTGCCACAACTCGCCGTATGTGACGGTGTCGAACCAGGACAGCAGTTCGAGGGAGGTGCGACCGGTCTCGGGGTCCGTGACGAGGCGCACGGCGCGTTCGCCGACGGCGGGGCGCTCGGCATAGGCACCCATCACGGTGCTCGCGATGCGCGCAAGCCGCAGTCCGGGTTGTTCGATCGCCGCGGTCAGCGCCGCGATGGGCTGGGCATCGGCGAACTGGGTGTCGTTGACATACAAGTCGGCGACTCGGCGCGTGAGTCGCACCTCGCGGGGATCTGTTGACATAGGATCACTGTTCCTTCTCGGGGCCGCAATTAGTCTGTGTACCAACAACTCCAAGGTAGGCCGGGTGGGACGGCCCGGACGGACGGTCGTGACGCGCCGCACGCGCATGGTGCGCATTTGCAGCTGCCGGGCATGCGAAGTTTCCCGCTGGCGGTAATGCTCGGGTGGCGGCCAGCACCGAGGCCAACTCTCCAGCGACGCGGGTCGCCTGCCGCGAGATACCCGTCCGGCAATCCCCGGTACTACGGCTGGAAGGCCCGCGCCAGCGGGGGTAGCTGACGCGGGCGGGCCTGGTTGTCGCGAATGCGCTGGGAACCTCTACCGATACCAGCCCCATGGCCACCACTGACCGTGCCAGCCGCGGTCGCCATGCCAACCGCCGCCCCAGCCCCGGTCCCCGTGCCAGCCACCACCGTGGAAGCCGCCACCGTGACCGGCGGGAACGAATTGGGCGGCCGACGCCGTCATTTCGGCGGTACTCGCAGCCGGCCGAAGCGCAGCCGGGTCAGCCATTGCCGCTGGTGCGGCGGCGATGGCCAGCGCCGTGACGCCCGCCGCCACCGCCGCTGTCATGTGCTTCAGTCCGATTCGCATGGTGACACTCCCTTTCAATGCCCCCGTCCTTACCTTGTCCAGGGTGGCCGTCGAGTGACACCGCGTCGTCACTGCTGACACCCATCTGCGAACCCCTCCAGGCTGGAATGGGGAAGTACCGCCAGCCGCCATGTTTGGTCACCGCTCCCGCCTACTGGCGCGGGACCGGTCCACTCGAGCGCCAGCGATCCCGCGACGTCACGGCTGGGTGCGCCGTCCGTGGACGTTGTCCAGGTGGACGTGACACGCGTAGCGGCTCGGTGTGTGCATGCGGCGAAACCCATTGCGACGAGCCATTTGCCGTCCTGAGTCGATGATGCTCCTGGTCGATCCCGTCAGACAGGCGACCAAGATATCCGATGAGCGCGGCAACGTCACCGTCGTCCCAGCGAGCCAGGACTGCCTCAAGACCGGTGATGTTCGCTGCCCTCTGATTCTCGAAGATCGTGCGCCCCCGCTGGGTGAGCGAGAAGCGCGGCGGCGCAGCGTGGTCGGCAGTCGGCACCCGGCTGACGATCCCGTCGCGAATGAGCGTGACGAGACGTTCCTCGACCGCCTGGGTGGGGCTGTCGAGCGCGCTTGCCAGCTCTGTCAAAGTCAGTGGGTAGGCACCGCCCAGGAACACAGCAGTCACGTAGTCACCTTGATCGAGACGGTAGGGCACCGAGGGAATCTGTAGGCGCACCGCCGCCTGCCGTCCGAGAGTTGTCATCACGTTCTCGAGATGCTGAGCGCGGCGGCGTGCCGGGGCCGGAGCCACCGCCTGTTCAGCGCCAGCCGGCACGGGAGTCGAGGTGGGAATGAGTAGTGCGATCACGGCTGCGAGTGCCGCGGAGCCGCCCGCGATCAGTAGCGCGGTGCGAAATCCGGTGAGCGACGGGATCGTGTGACCAGCGACCAGGACTCCCGTCTGCACCAGGACCGCGCTCATGACGGCGCTTGAGGTTGAGGTTCCCAATGACCGTGCCAGGGAGTTGATTCCGTTCGCAGCGGCGGTTTCGGACACGGGGACGGCGGCGTTGATCAAGGTCGGCAGCGCGGCAAACGCGAAGCCCACGCCAATGCTCCCGATGACGCTGAAGGTCAGCACTCCGACCGGGCTGCCAAGCATCTGGGTGCCGGCCAGATACCCGACGGCGATGATGACGGAGCCGAGGACAAGCGTGAATCGCGGCCCGCGTGCGGCGATGACCCTGCCGGCGACGGGTGACGCGGCCATCATGGCGAGGCCGCCGGGTGCCATCCACAAACCGGCCGCCACCATGGTCTGACCCAGTCCGTACCCGGTGGTGCTGGGCATTTGGAGAAGCTGGGGCCCGATCAGGGATGTGGCGAACATCCCGAAACCGACCGCGATCGACGCCAGGTTCGTCAGCAGCACCGGCTTCTTGAGCGTGGTCCGGATATCGACCAGAGGCGCTGGCGCCCGGTTCTGCCACCACCCGAACACGATGAACACGCCGATCGACGCGGCCAGCAGTCCGAGTGTGCCGGGGCTGGTCCATCCCCAACTCGCGCCCTTGGAGATGGGCAGCAGCAGCATCACGAGGCCGGCCGCGAGGCCGATCGCGCCGAGGAAGTCGAAACGCCCCGCGCCCTCCGAGGGGAGGATATCGGGTACCAACGTCGCGAAGAGCAGACCGGATCCAAGGCCGAGGGCCGCGGCGCACCAGAACAGCGCATGCCAGTTGAGGTTCTCGGCGATGATCGCCGACAGCGGGAGGCCCAAGGCGCCACCGACGCCCAGCGATGCACTCACCATCGCCATCGCACCCCCTACCCGCTCCGCGGGGAGTGAGGCACGGAGCACGCTGATGCCAAGCGGAATGACAGGTGCACCGAAGCCCTGCAGAGCGCGGCCAATGATCAGCGGGACCAGCGACGTGGTCAGTGCGGCGACGAGGGAACCCGCGGTGAGCAGGACCGCGCATGCGATGAGGACGCGTTTCGCGCCGAACATGTCGCCGAGGCGGCCGAACACCGGTGTCGCGATGGCGCCCGTCAACAGCGTGGCTGTGACCACCCACGACGCATTCGCTGAACTGGTGTTGAGCAGATCCGGGAGCTGTGGGATGAGCGGGATGACCAACGTCTGCATCAGGGAGACGGATATACCCGCCCCAGCGAGCGCCGCGATCAACAATCCGCCGCCCCGGGGCGGCGCTGCGCGCTCCACCAATTGATTAGCCATGCGAAGTACATTAGAATGATTAGATGAGCTATGCAAATGGGCGGATCAGCTCGTTCGACGTCATCGCACCGAAAGCCATTCGGCCGTCAGACAAGTGACCTTCGCCTCTGATGCATCGCCGCCTCATCTCATACCGTCATGAGTAGGCGAAGGCGATACGAGGTCGAGATGCGAGCAGAACACTTGCTGTCACCCGCGGTGGTCGTCGGTATCGACGGTTCACCAAACGCGTTGACCGCAGCGCTATGGGCAGTGGACGAAGCCGTCGAGCGGGATATCCCGCTACGCCTGGTCTACGCGATCGAACCCGGCGACACCGCCATGAATCCGCGGGACGAGGCGCACGCCCTCGCCAACGCGGACGTCGCCCTCCGGCGAGTCGTCGCCGCCATCGAATCGACTGGCAAGCCCGCCAAGATCGAACTCGAGATCCTGCAGGGCCCCCCGGCAGACATTCTGCGGGAGTTCGGCCGCTCTGCGGTGATGCTGTGCATCGGGGTCCTCGGAAGCAGGCGCGCGACCCTGGGCGGCGTCGGATCCACCGCCGCCACCCTGACCAACTCGGCCACCTGTCCGGTAGCGGTCATTCGCAGCCACGACCCGTCAGAGACCAACCGCGGCGCGATCCTGGTGGAGGTCGATCACTCACCCGATGCTGACCTCGTGCTCGAACATGGTGTGCGCGAGGCCCTGCTGCGCCATGCGCCGCTCGTCGTCGCCGCCACCCGTCACAACCATCTCAGCGACTTCTACGACGACGACCGCCTCGGAGAACAGAATCGCCGAGTCGAGGCCGAGCTGAGTAAACGCCTCGAGCGCTGGACGCGAAGGTACCCCGAACTCGACGCGCGACCCGTGGCGGTCCGCGGCGACCTACTCGGCCACCTGGCCAGGCACGCCCAGTCGATCCAACTGGTCGTCGTCGGACGTCGACGACCACACGGAGTCTCCGAGATGGTCGGACCGCCCATCCACTGCGCTCTGCACGACAGCGTCTGCTCGGTACTCGTCTGCAACGCACACCATCCGCTGTGACACCCGCTTCTGTGCCCGGGCCAATCCCCTATCGTTACCTCAGACCGAGGAAGCGTCCTCATGTCTCGTCACGGCCAACCGAGGAGGTCAGGCGATGGTGACGGTATTCCTCGTCGACGACCACGAGGTCGTCCGTCGCGGACTGATCGACCTGCTCAGCGCGGACCCGGAACTGGACGTCATCGGTGAGGCGGGCTCAGTGGCACATGCCATCGCCCAGATCCCCGCCCTGCGGCCCGACGTGGCGGTCCTCGACGTGCGTCTTCCCGACGGCAATGGCATCGAGCTCTGCCGGGATCTGCTGTCCCGACTGCCTGACCTGCGCTGCCTGATGCTGACGTCGTACACCTCCGATGAGGCAATGCTCGACGCCATCCTGGCCGGTGCCAGCGGATACGTCGTCAAGGACATCAAGGGTATGGAACTCGCCCAGGCGATCAAGGACGTCGGCGCGGGCAGATCGCTGCTCGACAATCGCGCCGCGGCCGCGCTGATGGCCAAGCTCCGCGGCGCCGCGGAACGGTCCGACCCCCTGTCCGCACTCACCGACCAGGAGCGCGTGCTGCTGGGTCTGCTCGGTGAGGGGTTGACCAACAAACAGATCGCCGACCGCATGTTCCTGGCCGAGAAGACGGTGAAGAACTACGTGTCGCGGCTGCTCGCCAAACTCGGGATGCAGCGGCGCACGCAGGCCGCGGTCTTCGCGACCAAACTCGATCGGGCACGCCAGAGCGAATCGTGAGCTCGGACGCCAACAGGTGCGTCGCCGCCCCGGATGGGTGGGACAATGACCCGATGACCGAAGGTGCCGCGCCGGGAGCGGACAGCGGCCCTCGCCCATTGCGGGACATCGAGGCTCGAGATCGTCTCGACGGCCTCGTCGAGGCGATGCTGACCGTGACCGCCGGCCTGGACCTGGACACCACGCTGCGCACGATTGTGCACACCGCGATCGAGCTCATTGACGCCCGCTACGGGGCACTCGGGGTCCGCGGTCACGGTCACGAGCTGGTCGAGTTCATCTACGAGGGGATCGACGAGGCCACACGCCAGAAGATCGGCCACCTACCCCAGGGGCGCGGTGTACTCGGTCTGCTCATCGACGAGCCCATCCCGATCCGGCTCGACAACATCACCGATCACCCGGCATCCGTGGGCTTTCCACCCAACCATCCGCCGATGCGCAGCTTCCTCGGCGTTCCGGTACGCATCCGCGACGAGGTCTACGGCAACCTCTACCTCACGGAGAAGTCCTCCGGAAAGCCCTTCAACGACGACGACGAGGTACTCGCTCAGGCACTCGCCGCGGCCGCTGGTATCGCCATCGACAACGCCAGGCTGTATGAGCAGGCCCAGATCCGGCAGTCATGGATGAAGGCCACCCGCGATATCGCCACCGACCTGCTGTCAGGAACCGATCCCGCCCGGGTCTTTCGCCTCATCGCCGACGAAGCACACAAACTGACGGGCGCCGACGTGGCCCTCGTGGCTGTTCCGGCCGACGGTGACAGCCCGATGAGCGAGGTGAGCGAACTCATCGTCGTGGAAACAGCTGGTGCTCCAGATATCTCGCGCGGGTGCGTATCAATCCCATTGGCGGGTACCACCGTTGGTGACGTCATCCGAGACCGAACTCCCTTCGGAGGCCAGCACTCCGAGATGCTCGGCGACGCCCTGGAGGACGCCGGGCCGGTGCTCGTGGTTCCGCTGCGGGCCACCGACACCGTCGCCGGTGTGGTGATCGCAGCACGGCGAACCGGCTCGCCACCGTTCGCCGACGAACAGCTTGACGCGCTGGCGTCCTTCGCCGCTCAGGCGGCCCTGGCCTGGCAGCTCGCCACCACCCAGCGGCACATGCGCGAACTGGACATCCTGACCGACCGTGACCGGATCGCGCGAGATCTGCACGACCACGTCATCCAGCGACTGTTCGCCATCGGGCTGGGTATGCAGGGCACTATCGCTCGCATCGAATCGCCCGAGATTGCGCAGCGGTTGTCTGAGTCCGTGGACGACCTGCAGGGCGTCATACAGGAGATTCGCACTGCCATCTTCGACCTCCACGGCGGTTCCGCGGGGCCGACCCGGCTGCGCCAACGGCTCGACGAGGCCGCCGCGCAGTTCGCCGGGGCCGGCGTGCGGACCAAGTCACAGTTCAGCGGTCCGCTCTCGGTCATCGAAGCCCCCCTCGCCGATCACGCCGAGGCGGTGGTGCGCGAAGCCGTCAGCAACGCGGTACGCCACGGCCGCGCAACAGAAGTCACAGTCCTGGTCCGAGTCGATGACAACCTCAGCGTCGAGGTATCCGATAACGGCAGCGGCATCCCCGCCGATATCAGCCCCAGCGGATTGGACAACCTGCGCCGCCGGGCCGAGGAGAGCGGCGGCACGTTCACCGTCGCACCCGGTGCAGGTGGCGGAACGGTGCTGAACTGGTCGGCGCCGTTGCCGTGAACCGGTGCGGCTATCGCGCGACGATGACCGGAATATCCACGCTCTGAACGACGCTCGAACTCACCGAGCCGAGCATCATCCCGGCGAATCCGCCTCGACCATGACTCCCGACGACGACGAGTTGCGCATGCTCGGATTGGGCAAGCAGCTCCGCCGAGGGCCGGTCGACCACCGCCACAGGCCTCACCTCGACATCGGGATGTTGCGTGCGCCAGGGTGATAGCACCTCCTCGAGGGTCTTCATGCCTTCCGAGTCGATGTCGGGCTGGTCGACTCCACCCAGCCACGAGACCGGTTGATCGCTCCACGCGTGCACGGCCACCAGCGGAACGCCCCGCAACTGGGCCTCTTCAAATGCCACGGCAGCTGCCCTCGCCGACGGCGCAGAGCCATCCACGCCAACGACGACGGGTGCATTGTGCGCAACGTCGCGCTGCGGGCGTGCGCGCACGACGGCGACCGGACAGTGTGCGTGCCGAATCACACCTTCGCTCACCGGCCCCAGCAGATTGGTGCCGAACCTGGCGTGCCCCCGAAAGCCGACCACGATCATGTCGGCGTGCGTCGACTGCTCGACTAGAACGGCGACCGGGTGCCCGGTGTGCACATGCCGTTCAACCGGCGGGGTGTTCGCGCCGCCGGCGTCGGCGATGAGTACTGCAGCCGAGTCCAGAATCTCCTGCGCCTCATTCTCCAACTGTTGTGTCACCGCCGCGTACGGCTTCGACGACTTCGGCAACAGCCGGGCCAGGCCCGTCGAATTCACATGCACTAGCGAAATCGCCACTTTGCGCAGGGCGGCCTCTGCGGCACCCCACTGGACCGCGGCATCCGACGCAGCGGAGCCGTCCACCGCGATGACCACTCGACCTGACGTCGCTTCACTTGTCATGCTGCCACGCTACTTCTCCTGTGGGGTTCCGCTGAGGGATCACGCTAACCGGGTGCCGTCCATGCGGCTCACCACTTCATCCAGCGGGCGTCGCGGTGTCGGCGGCAGCGGATCGGCATTGACGGGAGCCCAGCCTATGCGCACGAGCATCTGCGGGAAGCCGTCGTCGCCAAAGGCATCCGCGCGAATCGCATCGCGCGTCTCACGCACCTCCAGCGGTTCGGTGACGGGACAGCTCGCCAACCCCAGGGCGGTAGCCGTCAGCAACACCATGCTGGTGGCCTCCCCCGCCCGCAGCCGGGAGAGGGCGTCATCGGTTCTGGTGCCAAGGGCCAGCAGCACGCCGTGATCGTCTGCGGGTGCCGCGCCAGGCGGTTGCGCCAATGCAGTACCGGCGAAGAGCCGTCCCGGCACCGGCGAGCGGGGGTCGGACTCCGGGGCACTGCGCGCCGGCACCCCGGCCGTTGAGGAGTATCGGCCACTCCAGACCGTCAGCTCGTCGAGGTACTCCCGGTCGGTGGCGTGCGTCCACACCGCCTGCGCCAAGGCGGCGCGAAGCTGTGCCGAGGGCTCGATCCGCCGCATGGAGACACCCATCCGAGCTGCCCTGGCCCCCATGAGCGAGATGTCACCGAGCGCGACGGGCCACGCACTGAAGTGCCGACGATCGGTGCGGCGCCGCGGTATCGCCGCGGCGAGGGCGACATCGACTTCGACGGGCTCGGCGGGCTTAACCTCGATCGAGGCCAGGTGCAGGGGCTCGGCCGCACTCGGAAACCGGTGAACCGTGGCGTGCCAGCCCAACGCCGTGAGCGCGACCACACAGTGATTCAGCGCTGCACCGCAGCTCATCATCATGTCGCGCCCGTCGGGGTCGGTATGGACGAGGTGCCGTGTCGGGTCTGCGTACAGGTGCAGACTGTCGGCACCGACCCGCCACACCCACGGTTGGACGTTGTGGACCGACGGTGCGCGTGTGGCCATCGACAACGCGGCGCGTAGCTGCGAGGCGTCGGGGAAATGCGTGCTCATCGGACGGCCTACCTCCGCGTCGCTGGTCATGCCCTCCACACTCCCCCTTGGCCGCGGCGCCGACGAGGGTAGGAAGTCACTTCTTTCCAAGCGGACAGACACCGAGTGACTTTGTGCCCGAACAGCGGTGACCAAGGACCGGTGAGCCGCGGGTCACCCGGTAATAGCGTCGAGATGCGGCCACCGCCGCACCCCGACCAGACTCAAGCGAGGTCCGCACATGACCAGTTCCGAGACACAGCCGGTAACCGACCTGACCGAGGACGAGAGTTGGGACCTGTTATCCGGTGTCACGCTCGGCCGGCTGGCAACGAGCGTCGGAGACATCCCCGACATCTTCCCGGTCAACTTCGTGGTGCAGCGCAGGACGGTGCTCATCCGCACCGCGGAGGGCACCAAACTGTCAGCCGCGGCCGTCAACCGTCACGTCGCCTTCGAGGCCGATGCCCACGATGTGGCACAGGGCTGGAGCGTCGTCGTCAAGGGCCTGGCGCACATCGTGGAGGGCACCGCCGAGATCGAGGACGCCGAACGTGGACAAGTCCTGCCTTGGATCGCCACGCCGAAGCGGCGCTACCTACGCATCCTTCCGACCGAGATCACCGGACGACGCTTCGTCTTCGGTGGCGAGCCGGAGCTGATCTTCGATGTCGACTAGCTGTCACCGCCGGCAACGCGCCGAAGGACTTTCGTCCCTGCGACGCCGGTCCTTCTACCCTCGTCCGTGCCACGACCGACTCCTAGTGTTCTAGACATGACCTACGTGATTGGAAGCGGCTGCGTCGACGTGATGGACAAGTCATGTGTGCAGGAGTGTCCTGTCGACTGCATCTACGAAGGTGACCGCTCGCTGTACATCAATCCCGATGAGTGCGTCGACTGCGGCGCGTGCAAGCTGATCTGCCGCGTCGAGGCCATCGAGTACGAGACCGATCTGCCCGACGGGGAACGGCACCACCTCGAGGACAACGCCGCATTCTTCACCCTGACTCTGCCGGGCCGTGACGCACCGCTGGGTTCGCCGGGCGGTGCGGCACAGCTCGGGCGGGTCGGCGTCGACACTCCACTGGTCGCGGCGATGCCCCCGCGCGAGCACTCCGGCCACTGACAGCGCACGACCACTGACAAGAGGAGCAAGCACCATGGCGTATCAAGTGGCGACCAATCATGTGGTGACCGGCGATGTCATTGCCAGCGCCGTGCAGCTCGCCTGCCGGGCCCCCTCGGTTCACAACAGCCAGCCCTGGCGATTCGTCGGGGAAGGCGGCGGAATCCTCCATCTGTACCTGGACCGCGACCGCCTCGTCGACACCGATGCCTCAGGAAGGCAGGCGGTCATCAGTTGCGGTGCGGTACTTGACCACTTGCGGGTCGCGATGGCCGCAGCCGGATGGGCGACGAATGTCGACTATTACCCGAATCCCAATGATCACACGCACCTGGCGTCCCTCGACTTCTCTGCGATGCCGTTCGTGACGGAGGCACATCGGCAGCGCGCCGACGCCATCCTGTCCCGGCACACCGATCGCCTGCCGTTTGCCGCGCCGGCTGACTGGGGAACCTTCGAACCGCAGCTGCGTCATGCCGTCGACTCCGATCTCGCAGCGCTGGACGTGCTCTCCGAGGGCTCCCGTCCGCTGCTTGCCGAGGCGGCCGAACTGACCGAGGCGCTGCGGATGTACGACTCCTCCTACCACGCCGAACTGGACTGGTGGACCGCGCCTTTCGATTCATTTGACGGAATCCCACCGAGTTCACTGGTGTCGGCGCCCGAGAGTGACCGCGTCGACATCGGCCGCAACTTCCCGGTCACGCACCTCTACCGGGAGCGGCGCGCGCAGGTGACCGAGGACCGATCGAGGGTGCTCGTGCTCTCGGCGCTCGGGGACACTCGCCGCGACATGCTCACCTGCGGCGAGGCCCTGTCCATGACGCTTCTGGAGGCCACCATGGCGGGTCTGGCCACCTGCCCACTGACCCACCTCACCGAGGTCAAAGCGAGCCGCGACATCGTCACCGAGTTGACCGGACGGCCACTAGCCCAGGTCCTGATCAGAGTGGGTACGGTGCCCGTGCTGGACGAGACACCGCCCCCGACTCCGCGGCGGCCGCTGTCCGCTGTGCTCTCCTGGAAGCCCGGGGTCGCCGGACTGCACCGCTGACGGCCCGGCCAACCACCGATCTCGGCCCTGCCACGGCGGCAACGTCTAGCGTGGGGTGCGACGATTAGCGGTCGAGTGGAGGCATTCGATGACGAGCACCCCGGGGAACTCGATGAACGCGTGGGTGGTTCGCGCGCCCGGCCCGATGGCGACAAACCCGTTGAGCTACGAACGCAAACCGATCCCCCGGCCGAGTGCGGGCGAATTGCTGGTGCGGGTGGACGCGTGCGGAGTGTGCCGCACCGATCTGCACGTCAGCGAGGGTGACCTGCCCGTGCACCGTGCGCGAGTCACCCCCGGTCACGAGATCGTGGGCACGGTGACCGAACTCGGGCGCGACGTGACGGGCCACTCGGTTGGCGACAGGGTTGGTGTCGCGTGGCTGCGCAGGACCTGTGGCGCATGCGCCTACTGCCTTCGCGGCGCCGAGAACCTCTGCCCCAACTCGGCGTACACCGGATGGGATGAGGACGGCGGCTACGCCGAATACTGCACCGTCCCAGCACCCTTCGCCTATCACCTGCCCGACGGCTATGACGATGTCGAGCTTGCGCCCCTGCTGTGCGCAGGCATCATCGGGTTCCGCGCACTGCAGCGGGCCAGCCTTCCCCGAGGCGGCCGGCTCGGTATCTACGGCTTCGGTGGCAGCGCCCATCTCACGGCCCAGATCGCCCTGGCGCAGGGGGCTACCGTCCACGTGATGACGCGGGGCGCACAGGCGCAACAGTTGGCGCTCGCCCTCGGTGCCGCGTCGGCGACCGGAGCCTACGACGCTCCTCCGGAGCCGTTGGACAGCGCCATATTGTTCGCGCCGGTCGGTGACCTCGTACCGGTCGCATTGCGGACTCTGGATCGCGGCGGTGTCCTGTCGATCGCCGGCATCCATCTCAGCGACATACCCATGCTGAACTACGAGCGAGAACTGTTCTACGAACGCGAGATCCGCAGTGTCACCGCCAACACCCGCGCGGACGGCGAGGCGTTCCTGGCCTTCGCTGCCGAGCATCGGCTGCAGGTGACGACTCACCGATATGCGTTGGCTGAGGCTCAGCAGGCCCTCATCGACTTGGAGGCCGGCCGTTTCGATGGCGCTGCGGTCCTGTGCAACGCACAGTCGTGAGATCGGTAGTCCAGAAACGGTTCAGCTGACCGGCCACGCGCCGCGCGATGGCCGATTACGGTGAGAGCCGACCATCGATTGGCGAGACACCGAGCGACACGAGGAGGACGGGTGAACAAGTTCTCATTGACGGCGAAGGCCCGCGAACAGCTCGCGGCAGCGGGACGTGCCAGCAGCGGGCGCAGTGCCCACACCGTGTACGGCGGCCACGAACACGTGCTCCGTCAAACGATGATCGCGCTGGTGGCGGGTCAGAGGCTCGACGAGCACTCGAATCCAGGTGAGGCAACCGTCCATGTCCTTCTCGGACGGGTGCGGCTCATCGCGGGCGACAACACCTGGGAGGGCTCGGCGGCTGATCTGATCGTGGTACCCGATGCGCGGCACTCACTCGAGGCCGTCGAGGACTCGGTAATTCTGCTCACCGTCGCCAAACTGCCCGCACAGGACGACGGCTCGTAGTGGGCGTTCAATCGTCCCGTGCGGTCAGCTGCGTTACTAGGCGAGGCCCTTGAGCATCAGGTTCCAGTACATGAACGGCAGTCCGTACTTCTTGAGGTACCAGTAGCCACGGTGCGGCTTGGTCGCGTCGATCACCGGGAACGACGGCGTGACCTTCATGTCGTAGTTGAACTCCGCCAGAAGCATCGCGTGCGAGGACGTGACGATCGGGCACGACGCGTACCCGTTGTAGCTAGCACCCAGGGGTCGGCTCGCGAGGAATGCGGCGATGTTGTCGGCCACGACGGGTGCCTGCTTGCGGATCGCGGCACCGGTCTTGGAGTTGGGTGAGGATCCGGCGTCGCCGAGGCTGAACACGTTGGGATAGCGCACGTGCTGCATGGTGTGCTTGTCGATGTCCACGTACCCGTTCGCGTCACCGGTCGACAGCGGGCTCGACTTGATCCAGTCCGGCGCGGATTGGCGTGGCACGGCGTGCAGCACGTCGAACGCCAGCATGCTGTCGGACCCGTTCTCCCCGACACCGCTCACCGTCACCTTGCGTCCCGTCGCGTCGATTTGGGTCACCTCGGCGCTGGTGTGCACGGTGATGCCGTAGTCGGCAGCCACCACATCGAGGCTGTCGGCGATCGCCGGGATGCCGAACAGCCGCGGTGTCGGCACCACCAGGTGGACATCGATGTCCTTGAGAACGCCTTGGCGGCGCCAGTAGTCGGCGGCCAGGTAGGCGATCTTCTGCGGTGCACCCGCACACTTGATCGGACCCGACGGCATCATGAACACCGCACTGCCCGAACGTAAGTCGCGGATGAACTCCCACGTGCGCGGTGCCAGGTCGTACTCGTAGTTCGACGACACCCCGCCCTTGCCGATCGCGTCCTGCAATCCCTCGGTGCGATTCCAGTCCAGCTGGATGCCGGGGCAGACCACGAGCACGTCGTACTCGTATGTCGCGCCATCACTGCAGATCACCGTGTTGCTGTCGGGGTCGACGGTGGCCGCGGCGTTCCTGATCCACGTCGCTCCCTTGGGCATCACCGACGCCTCGGACCGCTCAGTCGTCGACGCCTTCGCCTGCCCGCCCCCGACGAGGGTCCACAGCGGCTGGTAGTAGTGCTTGTCGGAAGGCTCGATGACGGCGACGTCGGACTGTCCGTTGCGCAGCAGACGGGCCGCGACCGAGATACCGGCGGAGCCTCCGCCGACGATCAGGATCTGATGTTTCGCGGTGGTCATGAATTCCTTTTCCTCATTCTCTTTTGGCGCCTAGACGCTCTGGTGGGAGTCGTTCCAGGCGCCGTATCCGCCCAGGATATCGCTGACGTCGGCGAACCCTCTCTGCCGCAGGACGCTGGCGGCCACTGAGGATCGATACCCGCCGGCGCAGTAGACGACGGTCGGTTTGGCAGCGTCGAGCTCGTTCAGCCGGCTGGGCAATTGGCCGACCGGGATGGTGATCGCGTTCGGGATGGTGCCAGCCTCAACCTCGCCCGGGTTGCGCACGTCGACAATCTGCAGGTTCGCCAGCTCGGAAACACGCTGGTCGAAGGCCTTGGCGGTCAGCCTGGAGGCGACCTGCACGTCGTCGCGGTGTTCGAGCATCACCGCAAACGGCTGGTCAAGAAAGCCGATCACCCGGTCGAAACCGATGCGCGCGAGCCGGTTCTTGCCCTCCAGTTCCTGGCCCGGCTCGGTGAACAGCACGACATCGACATCATGAGGAAGGACCGACCCGGCGAACTCGGCATAGCGTCCCTCGAGGCCGATGTTGATGGCGTGACGCAGGTGACCAAGGGCGAAGTCCTCGGGATTGCGCCCGTCGACCAGGACGGCACCTCCGCGGACCGCCTCGACAACTTGCTCGTAGGTCATCGGCGTCGGCATCTTGGTCTCGTCCAGCAGCTCACGGTCCTTGCGGTTGAGGATCGCGTCGTAGACGAAGTAGCTCGGTGCGGGCGGCTGTCCCTCGGTGACCAACTCCATGAACGTGGCCTTGTCGGGCGCACGCAGGGCGTAGTTCGTCTCCTTCTGCTCCCCCATCGTCGACCACAGGTCGGTGGAGAGATTCTTGCCACACGCCGAGCCTGCGCCGTGCGCCGGGTACACCCGCGTCGCATCCGGCAGCGTCATGAGCTTGTTGTGCAGCGAGTCGTAGAGCTTGTCAGCCAACTCCTCGCGGGTGAACCCGATCGAGGCCAGCAGGTCGGGGCGGCCGACGTCGCCGATGAACAGCGCGTCACCGGTCAGCACACCGTAGGGAACCTCGTCCCCGGCGTGCTCGTAGACCACGATGCTCATCGACTCGGGGGTGTGGCCCGGGGTGTGACGGAACTCCAACGTCACGTCGCCCAGCGAGTAGCGCTCGCCGTCGGCGACGCCCATCGACTCGAACTCCGTCTCGGCGACCGAGGAGTACACGATCTTGGCGCCGGTGGCCTTGGCGAGCTCGAGGTGACCGGACAGGAAGTCGGCATGAAAGTGCGTCTCGATGACGAGTTCGATCGTCAACCCGAGATCCTTGGCGTCGGCCAGGTATTCGGCCACATCGCGTTGCGGGTCGACAACAACTGCGCGCCCGGTGTTTTCGTCTGCAATCAGATACGACGCGTGGGACAGACAGTCCAGGTAGTACTGAATGAACTTCATCTTTCGAATCCTCTCGTTTCGGGGGCGGGCATCGCCGCTACACATCCTGCGCGTATACCCCCCATGGGTATACTAAGGACTATACCCGCCGCGCGCATTCCCGCTTGGACGTACCCCCGGGGGTATATGTACTATGGCTGTCACTATACCCCAGGCGGTATACGAAAGCATCCCTGCAGCGCAACCAGGAGGACATCCACATGACCGCACCCGCCACCATCGACTCGCACAATCTCAGCGCCCGACTCGGGTCGGCCAAGCCACCCCGGGTCCTGGACGTGCGCACTCCCGGCGAGTTCGAGACAGCGCATATCGCCGGCGCCTACAACGTGCCGTTGGATCTGCTGCGGGAGCACCGCGACGAGATCATCAAGCATCTCGACGAGGACGTCGTCCTGGTGTGCCGCTCGGGCCAGCGCGCTGCCCAGGCCGATGAGACGCTGCGCAACGCCGGCCTGGCCAACGTGCACGTCCTCGACGGCGGCATCACCGCCTGGGAGGCCAACGGCTTCACGGTCAGCCGAGGCGCACAACGCTGGGAACTCGAGCGCCAGGTGCGCCTCGTCGCCGGCTCGATCGTGCTGTCCAGCGTTCTGGCCAGCATCGCCGTCCCCAAGCTCAAGTGGGTGGCCGCCGCGATCGGCGGCGGACTGACCTTCGCGTCACTGACCAACACCTGCGCCATGGGCATGGCGCTGTCCAAGCTGCCCTACAACCGTGGCGCCAGCTGTGACGCACAGTCCGTGGTGTCTGCGCTCATCGGCGCCAACTGCCCTGCCGGGCGGGCGAACTAGACGATCAGCCGCCCGCGGCGTGAGGCCGGAGGAATACCCCCACGGGTACCATGGCTCTACTGTCCGTAGATGAGGAGCAACACCATGGTTGGTGACGAGGATGCAATCGCTGCAGTACTTAATCGACTTCGCAGGGCGCAAGGGCAACTCGCCGGGGTGATCTCGATGATCGAACAGGGCCGCGACTGCAAGGACGTCGTGACGCAGCTCGCCGCGGTGTCGCGCGCCCTGGACAAGGCCGGTTTCAAGATCGTCGCGACCGGACTGCGGGAGTGCCTCACCGGAGAGGCCGCAGATGGCCAACAGCCCATGACAGAGGCCGAGCTGGAGAAGCTGTTCCTGGCGTTGGCCTGATCCGCTCAACATCGACGAGGGATGGAGGAATTATGAGTTACGCATTGTCCACAACACTGCACACCACATTCGAGGATGCGGTGGCCCGAACCCGTAAGGCACTGGCAGATCAGGGTTTCGGTGTCCTGACCGAGATCGACATGAAGGCCACACTGAAAGCCAAGCTGGACCAGGGCATGGAGGACTACCTGATCCTCGGGGCCTGTAATCCGCCGCTGGCGCACCGCGCGATCACCGCCGACCGCCAGATCGGATTGCTGTTGCCGTGCAACGTGGCCGTGCGCGCCGACACCACGGCAGGTGGCGATACGGTGATCGTCGACGCGATGGATCCGCAGGTGATGGTTCAACTCTCCGATCAGCCTGGGGTTCGAGAGGTCGCCGACGAGGCCGCGGCCAGACTGCGGGCCGCACTCGACTCCCTCGAGTCCACCGATAGCCAATAGCAGTACCGGCCGAATGACGTACCACCTGACTCTGCGCCACGACGAGTCGCCACCGACCCCCTCGCGCCATCACACGGTTCATCGACGATGACCATCACTCTCGCCTTGGTTTTCGGTGGATTCATCGGAGTGCTGCTGGGCCTCCTGGGCGGTGGCGGTTCGATCCTGGCAGTGCCGGCACTGGTATACGCGGTTGGGCTCGACATGGAGCAGGCAATTCCCGTGTCGCTGATCGTGATTGGCTTGGCATCCGCCGTTGGGGCGCTACCCAAGATCCGTGCCCGTCAGGTGGAATGGCGCCTGGCCGGGATCTTCGCCGCGGCCGGCATTCCCGCGACCTTCGCCGGTGCTGCGATCGGATCACACCTTCCACAATCGGCACTGCTGCTCGGCTTTGCCGCAATGATGGTGATCGCCGGCATCCGGATGCTCAGCGGCAGTGAACGCACCGGCACGGCCTGCAAATCCAGCGAGGGCATCAACTGGCGACGGTGCATCCCACGCTCGATACCCGCAGGGTTCGCCGTCGGGCTCCTGACCGGACTGTTCGGCGTAGGGGGCGGCTTCCTGATCATCCCAGCCCTGGTGCTGATGTTGGGCGTGACCATGCCGATCGCGGTGGGAACCTCACTGCTGATCATCGTGGCGAACTCGGCCGCCGGTGTCATCTCGCATCTACCCGGTCTGGACATCAACTGGACGGTCGCGGCGGCGTTCGCCGTCACCGCGACGACCGCCTCGTTAGTCGCCGGCCACTTGGGCACACGCATGAACACCGCTCGCCTGCAACACTGGTTCGCCTACCTGGTCTTCACCATCGCAGCGTTCGTCATCATCGACACCGTCTTCCTGCGCTAACTCTCACATCCACAGACCCCAGCGGTTTCACAGGACGTTCGCCGAGTGCCGACAGGCCTGCCCAATATTCTGAGTCACTGGCATGGGGCACTTGATGGTTGGCACTCCGGCGCGGAAGGGGCGGTGGCGCCTTCGGCGACCCGGCACCACGTGAAAGCTGGCGCACGATGGCTCAATTGAATCGCCGGACGTTCTTCCAGGCCTGCGCGCTCGGCGCCGTGGTGGCGAGCACCCCCGTCTTCAGAGCCGGCGCATCGCCGTGGCCGGTTCCCGGGGCCCGGGTGGCGCCACCCGTCGGCGTACTCACCCGCCTCCCCGGTGAGGGAACTCAACTGGCTCTCACTGTCGATGACGGGTGCAGCACCGCCGACGTCGCCGCCATCGGGCAGTTCTGCGCCGCCACCGGGATGCGGTTGACCTTCTTCGTCAATGGGGACAACCCCTCCTGGACCGTCAACGCTCCCCTCCTGCAACCGATGGTCGCCTCCGGGCAGATCCAGATGGGCAACCACACCTGGTCCCATCCGAACATCACGCACATCAGCCCCGCCGCGGTCGCCGACGAGATCGCTCGAAACGCCACGTTCCTACGCAACACCTACGGTGTCGACGGGACTCCGTACTTCCGACCGCCCTTCGGCGACCACAACCCCGACACAGACCGCATAGCCGCCGACCACGGCTACAGCACCATCACGCTGTGGAGCGCCGACATCGGCGACTCGTTACCGATCAACGAGGCAGCGATGATCGCCAACGCCCAGAACCAATTCCAGGCTCAGCAGATCGTGCTCGCTCACGCGAACCTGCCTCCGATCAGCCGCGTGCTGCCACAGCTCTCCGGCATCATCGCCGGAAGGGGTCTGCAGGCCGTCACGCTCAACGACGTGTTCTCCTGACTGCTGTGCGGCGCTGCCCGGCCAGCCGTCGCTTGGTGTCGGGACTTCGCCTTGTGGGCGCGAGTCGCAAGCCCGCCACGCGTCGAACATGTGTTCTAATGGGCTCTCAGTGCCATCCCGCCCACTGCGGGCGAAATTCGAAAAGGAGTACGCCGCAACGATGACTGTAGACACTCTGGCCCCAGAATCACCCTCCGCCGACTTCGGCACCCCCGACGCCTTGACCCCTTCGGTCGAGAGCGCCTCGCCTGAGAGTGCGTCAGCGCCCGCCCCTGAGTCAGTTGCCGAGGCGGCACCCTCAGTCGCTGAGCCGTCCGCCGAGGAGTCACCCAAGAAGGCCCCGGCCAAGAGGGCAGCCGGCAAGAAGGCCAAGACCATCGAGCTGACGCTGACCGTCACCGGTACCGCTGACGGCGAATGGCACGCCGAGCTCAAGCAGGGCACCACATACCTCGCCCGCGACATCGCGGTCGCGGCCGCAGCCGTCTCCCGCGCAGCCAAGGAACTGCACACGGACCTCTCCACCCCGATCGACGAGATCATCGAAGCGGCACGCTCCCAGCAGGCCGCCAGGGTCGCCGCCCTCGAAGCCGAACTCGAGGCCGCCCGCAAGGCCCTCGCCGATCTGGAGTGAGATAGCGAGCCAAGCCGCTCGTCGGCTTCTCACGGGATGTAATCCGTTTCAACACGTTTCGTGTTGCAACGGCCTCCGATCCCCTCGCAGTGATGGCCACCCTGCCGCGGCACCGGTCCGCCTGGTGGCGCTGGTACACCTCTTAGGTATCACCGACGAGAGCCGAAGCCTGCCCATCCATCTCCATGAGTGTCCGGCTTGCTACGTGCTTCTATACGGCGAAACTGTTGTGCCGTCGGTCGTTGCGCCAAACTTGTGACCAGAAGCGGCTTGAGCCAGCGTGTCACAGCGACCCATCGCGGCACGTCCACATGCCGTCTACGGTGCTCAATCGCATCTACAAGGCGTGAAGCGCAATGATCAGCGGTGACGGTCCGACTCATCAAAGTCGGGAGCGTCGAAACCAGTTCAGTGAATTGCGTTGACTTAGATTGAGTTTCGCGCAGCATCGGCGTATCAACCAATGACATGTGTGCCGTACCGACGGCCACACCGTGGCCGGCAAGCTCGACTCTAAGCACGTTCGCGAACTGCTCCGCGCCGGCCTTACTTGCGCCGTAGGAAGCCATGCCGGGCATCGCGGTGTATGACGACACCGAGGCCACAACCAAGATGTAGCCCTGCCGGTCGAGGAGGGACGGCAAAGCGGCACGGACGGTGTTGAACACGCCGATCACGTTGGTCTCAATCACCTGCCGGAACTCTTGCGGGTCGACGGTGCAGACGGGCGCCCAGTGCTCGACACCGGCATTAGCCATGACAACATCAATCCGACCAAAACGCCCCATCGCGGCGTCGACCGCAGCTTGCCTCCCATCGAAATCGTTGACATCGCAGCCGGCACACGCGACCACCGCGTCCCCCAGCTCCTCCGCAAGGGTCTGGAGGCTTGATCCGTCGGCATCAATGAGCAAGAGCCGGGCCCCGCGCTGGTGCAGCAGTCGCGCCATGCTGGCGCCGATCCCCCGCGCAGCCCCTGTGATCATGACGACTTTTCCACGAAGCACGCTTCCCCCGGTCACTACGATCGCCCCTGTCCGCAGTATCGCTGGCGCGGTTTCAAGGTTCAGCTATATGGCTGGAGTGTGGGCAGCGCGACCCCTTACCGTGCGCACGGCGCGAAGAGCATGTCGGGATATGGGAGACGAACGAGCCAGTCCGTGCGCTCTCGACGGAGCAACGCAGAGCCTCTGCAACCATCCATCAGGATGATCCGCCAGTTTGGCCCGACATTGGCTGGATCGTTTTGCCGAACTTCGCGGCTACTTCCCAAAAAACCCCGCCTGCACTGGGTTTTGGTGGTGGTCCCGGCTGGTTTCGAACCAGCGACCTTCCGCGTGTGAGGCGGACGCTCTCCCCCTGAGCTACGAGACCGGGGATACCGTCAACCATACGACTGACGGACGCAGAAGATTAACACGGGGGTGGCCGCGTTCCAGAACTCCGACCGCCCTACCGACGCCCTCGACCGCCGGTAGGGTCACCGCAATGAGGCTACGAGCTGGGGTTTTAGTGGCGATCCTCGCCGCTTGCGTGCTGTCGGGATGCAGCGGTCAGGACGCGGCGAACACCACGTCGTCGCCCACGTTGTCGCGCGCGGGCATGCCCCACGCCTCTGAGCGCCCTGCGTCGCCCATGACGGGCCAGAAGGCGACGCCGACGGCCGACAGCGACGACGCGATCGCCGAGGTGGTCAGCTTCACGTCCCCCAGCGGCAACGTCGCCTGCCAACTCGGTGCGACCGCCGTCCGGTGCGACATCCTGGACCGGAACTGGACTCCCCCACCCCGGCCTGCCGACTGCCAGTTCGGCTACGGACAGGGCATCACGATGTCGGCCGGCGGAGACGCGGAGTTCGTCTGCGCGGGCGATACCGCGCTCGGCACCGGCCAGCCCCTGCCCTATGGCGAGTCGATCTCGGCCGGCGCCCTGGGGTGCGACAGCGCGGAGTCGGGTATCACGTGTCGCGACACCGAATCCGGGCGCGGCTTCGCCCTCTCGCGGGAGGGTTACGAGATCTTCTGAGGGTCGTTGTCACACCCGCAACACCCGTCCCGGCTAGGGGATTTGTGCGCCGCGACTCGCGTCGACTATTGTTCATTTTCGCAACGGCCGACGATCTCGGCCGTAGCGTGCGGATGTAGCGCAGTTGGTAGCGCACAACCTTGCCAAGGTTGGGGTCGCGGGTTCGAATCCCGTCATCCGCTCGAAGGTGCAGAAAGCATCAACCCCAGCGGTGGAGTGGCCGAGTGGTGAGGCAACGGCCTGCAAAGCCGTGCACACGGGTTCGATTCCCGTCTCCACCTCCAATGTTTCGACCCCGGCGCGATTAGCTCAGCGGGAGAGCGCTTCCCTGACACGGAAGAGGTCACTGGTTCAATCCCAGTATCGCGCACCACAGTTTTACCTGCTCGGGCCCGGACTCGTTCCGGGCCTTTCGTGTCTCTGTGCCCAATACGTGCCCAATAGTCCTGGCGAGGTCCTACCCGATGACATCGCTTCAGTGACTGCAGTCGCGGGCTGGCCCGCGCCGAGGTGTGCGGCCCGGCCGTGCCTCCTCTCGGAGCAGAAGGAACACATCTAAAGTTTCTCCGAGAGCAAGTTGCAGGGCAGGCGATCAACTCACCTGTGATGGCGCTTCCGCTGCGCCGCGAGCCACTTGGCAGCTCGGCCGGAAAGTTGGGGAATGATCGGAACCAGGTCGCGTGTCGCAGCGTCCTATCTACGTGACTATTCGCCGCCCGTTTTCCCGGACGCGGATCGGTCTGTGTTCTTGGCCGCGAGGAGAGCGCCAACGCGAGGCCGATTCACATGAGTCCGCTACCCACGCCGAGGGGTCAACAACCGAAGGTTGTGTTCCTTGCTGCGACCGGACACAACGTCGTTCTCGGAACTGCAGGCACGGGCAAATCGACAATGGCGATGCTGCGTGCACTTCACCTAGCCCGTCCGACGACCACGAACAATGGGCCCGTCCTCGTTGTCACCTTCAACAACACGCTGGTGACGCACCTGAAATATCTGGTTTCGGAAACAAACGCTCAGGTAACGGTCGAGAGTTATCACTTGTTCGCCCGCGGGTACCTGAACTGGCTCGGCCTGATGTCCTATGGGTCAATCGTTCCGGACTCGGATCGCGTGGAAGCGCTCGTTCGCACAGCGATAGCGTCTGTGAAGAGCGCAGTCGGCGAACACGCCCTATTCGGTCAGCCCGTCAGCTGGTTCGTAGACGAAATCCACTGGATTAGCGGTATGGGTGTCGCTAGCGAGGACGAATACCAGGAGAGGCCGCGATTGGGCCGCCGAACGCCACTTGCAGGCGGCGCGCCACGTTCGATTGCCTGGGCCGTACACGACGAGTACCGCAGGGTTCGCGCCGACGCCGGCTTCACCTACGACTGGGATGATCTGGGCGGTGCGCTGGCCAAAGCACTCCAGAGCGACGACCGGCCCCGTCGGTACCGTCACATAATCATCGATGAGGGCCAAGATCTATGGCCGACAGACATCCGGTCCCTCGTTCACGCGGTCCAACCTGGCGGTTCGCTTACCTTCTTCGGCGACTATCACCAGTCGATATATGGTCAGGGACTGTCCTGGCGTTGGACGGGTATCCAGCTCGGCAATCGACCTGTCGAGAAATTCCGGGACAACTACCGCAACACGGCGCAGATCGCCCGAGTCGCGATTGCGATGGCCGCGTCCGACTTCATGAAGGCAGATGACGACGACCTAGTAGAACCGCGCCAGCCTGCCGCCGACGGCCCAATGCCCACGATGGTGAAGTGTCAGTCGGCGGACGTGGAGATCAAAATGGTCCGGAACTTCGCCCGCGCAGCAAGCGAGGACCAGAAGGTCGCGATCCTCGCACGAACATGGAGCCAAGCGAGTTCGGCGGTAGGTCAGTTGCCTCATATCGAACTTCGAAAAGATATGGCGACATGGGACGACGAACCAGGTCTGTACGTCGGCACGTATCACTCCGCCAAAGGCCTGGAATTCGACGCGGTCTTCTTGCCCTTTCTGACCGACGACTCAATTCCTCATTATTTTGTCCTGCAAGACTATCCAGAAGATGAGGCCTACTCGCGAGAGGCACGACTCCTATACGTCAGCATCACGCGCGCGCGATCGTCGCTGGTGATGTCGTACACCGGCAGACTCACACCTTTACTTCCACCAAACGACAACCTGTGGTTAGAGGAGACACGGTGAGTACACCGTCCGTCGCGGATGCACTTGCAATACTTCCGTTCACGCGGTTGATTCACTTCACACCAGCGAGCAATCTATGGGGCATCTTCACCGACGGGATGATCAGAACGGCAGAGGACCTTGCCGCAAACGCTGATTCGTACTCTCCGACGGACACAGTCCGTATCGATGACCGCCGCTCACATACCTGCTGTTCGTTCGAATACCCGAACCTCTATTACTTACGGAAGGCGAAATCAAAGACAGCCCTTCTGAATTACCCGGACTGGGTCGGCCTCGTATTGAATCGCGGGCTGGCAGAACGACCTGGGACGCTTTTCGCAGGTTGCAACGCAGCAAGGGCATCGGGTGCGTACCTAGCAGAAGGGGGGCAAGCATTGCTTGACTGCTGGTCTGACCCTTCGATACCCGAGGGCTACCGCAGGTCGCCTACCCATCATGTGGGCGTCCCAACCGATCTGCAGACCGAGGTGCTCATCCCAGGATCGATCGACCTGGCGGAGGTGACGGCAATCATCGCTCCGACAGCAGAACAAGTTCAGACCATCTTCGGGTTCTTGTCTAGCTCTGGATTGAAACCCGAACGAGTCCAATGGCGTTACTCGCCAGCACTTTTCGACATCAGGATACTGCCCTCGTCTCTTCAGAACGGACGTGAAATTCCCGAGACTATCTGGCACACTCCCAAGGATCCGATATGAGCGCGAATCGTAGCGACAAAGCAATCGGCGTAATACTCGGCGCGGCAGTTGGCGATGCGCTTGGGTGGCCGCAAGAAGACCGAAGCAACATCGTCGGAGGAAAAGCTGCGCGAGATGTAGAACCTCGACCCCAGTTCCGACGATGGGAACGCAACGCTGGAACCAGATTTGCGCGCTATGTCGAACCTGTTGCCGCCGGCGAGTACAGCGATGACACCCAGTTGATGCTCGCAGTGGCTCGGTCTTGCCTCCGCGGCGCGGACTGGATCGAGATGTTTCGAGCAGTCGAATTGCCCCAGTGGCCTCTCTATCAGCGGGGTGGAGGAGGATCGGTCCTCCGAGCAGCTGGGTGTTGGGCGAGGGGAAGGGATCCGTGGTCGACTGCCACGAAGCAAGACCGGAGCACTGCGGTCAAATACTTCGACGCTGGCGCCAACGGCGTTGCCATGCGCATTGCGCCTCATGCGATAGTCACCGCAGCCTATGACGTCGACGAACTCTTGGTCCGCGTTCTTTTGGATGGACTTTCGACGCACGGACACCCGCGCGCGCTAGTTGGAGCGTGTATTCACGCACTGTCGATCCGATTCGCGCTTTCAGTTGAATCAACGCTGGAATACGGTGCGCTGCTTGACTATTTACTAGCGGAGCAGTCCTGGCGGAATCCACAGTTGATTCTGGAAGTCATCTCTCCCGAGTGGCTCAAATCCTATGAGACTGCGGCATACGCGGGCAGAGGTTACAGCCCGGCTGACGTATGGCAGGAAACTGTGAATGAAGTTGATGTCAAACTGCGCGCGGCACGCGAGGGCATGGCACACGGCGCCCTCGCGAACGACCTTGAAACGCTACAGAAGATCGGCTGTTTCGACCGCGATGGCGGTTCGGGGATTGTCGCCGCGGTAGCGGCAGCCTACGTGGCATCGCGAACAGCCACCCGCCCGATAAGCGGCTTGCTACGAACGGGTTTCCTGCGCAATGCAGATACCGACACGATTGCTTCGATGACGGGCTGCATACTTGGCGCGATTCATGGAACGGACTGGCTGAACAGCCTGGGAACTTCGGTACAGGACAGTGAGTACATCAAGCACATCTCCGTGTCTCTTCAGGCCGCCGTCTTGCATGGTGATGCTGAGCGAAGCGCGGTCTTCACGCCGATCACCGAGAAGCTATTAAAGGATTGGTCCACTCATCTGTTCAACGATGTCGAAGTTGACTCGCTGCCGGACGGACGCGCCTTCGAAGTGTTGTCCGTTCAGCAATTGCCAACAAAGACAGACAACTACGTGGCCCGAATCTTCGGTCGCGCAGGTGACGGACAGACGATCGTTATTGATCAGGTCACGCGGAACCCGACGGAGGCGTTCCGCCGCGGCTCCTTGGCCCCTTCTATCACTATGGCGCCACCAACGTTTCGGATAATTGGGCTGGAGCTACCTGGCGCGCACTTGCAGGAATCCTATGATTTTTACCGAAACGTGTTGCGCCTGGACTGCAAAATCGAGGGTGACCGGCTGACCCTCAGCGATTCTCTATCGATCTCCTCGCATCGAACGGAGGACGCAAAACCATCTGGCTTCACCCTCTCACTCGCCGTCGAGAAAATTGCTGACGCGGTCGCAATCTTCAGGCAGGCCTCCGGTCTAGATATGACCTGGACTCCTGGCCTGGACGCGTTGTCGCTGACCGACCCTGACGGCAATCAGATCCGAATCGTGCAGGCCGCGGCAGATGGGGAAACACCGGATAGTCGGGCTGACGGTCTAGTAGACCCCGCTGAAAATGCGCCGTGGCGTATAACACACCGGCGAGGCATGACGTACGAACTCTCGAATGTGACCGACACGCCGAAGTTCCACGTAGAGGTCTCCGGCGAAGGGGTCCTTCGGAACGCGTCAGCCCCGCGAATCGACGGTAGGAGTGGGATCGGATTCATGGGGCTCGATGCTTTCGGCGTGGGCGATGCCGTGGAGATTAGGTGGCATCTGCGACAAGATCGTTCAGATGAGCAGCGAATTTGGTCTGGAATCAAACCTCCAGGTAGCGACTAACTGTTCCAAGCCTCCATACCTCGGAAGTCCGCGGCAGAATAATTGGCCGTGCAGTCGTTCGCGGCTTGATCTGACTACAGCTCAAGGGGTCGCACCGAGCTTGTAGCGGTGGTTTCCGCGGCGCGCGCACAACGCCTATGCCGCGGGGCTGGCGTGGGCTCCGCCGGCCCCGCGACCATTTAGGCGTCCCGTTGCCTACAGAAAGTTAATTGCCGCTCAGTAAGCTCTGCCGCTATGGCAAACCCTCCGGCGTCCGTCGTCGCAAAGGAACTGGTAGACGAGGCAGACGTCCTGATGGCAATCGACCAATTCGATGAGCTAACGCGGGGCCCGTTCCTTCAGAAGTACGGCTTCGGGGAAGCCACTGATTACTTCCTGATTCACAAGGGCGAGTATTACGACTCAAAAGCCATCTTTGCAGCAGCTCACGGATTTCATGAAGGGCTCGAACCACTCAACGTGAAGCAGCTCTCCGGCGGCAAGGCTGACGCTGCCAAGTGGCTCAAGAAGTTGGGCTTCGCGGTACCAACAACCGAACCGAACTGGACTCGCGACGAGTTGATCCTGGCATGCGACGCTCTGAGACTAAACAGCTGGAAAATCCTAGGCACGAACGAACAACAGACGCTTGAACTTTCAGCGCTATTGCAACGACTGCCGATTCACGCGCTCAATATCCGTGGCCCCCGATTCCGAAACCCCGACGGCGTATCGATGAAGACCACCAACATCGCGGCACATCTTCCAGGAAGGGGCAACAAGCTGGACCATGGCAACAGGCTCGACGGTGTTGTGTTGCAGGATTTCCTAGACAACGAACCCGCGATGATTCAGACGGCTCAACTCATCCGCGACGGAGTTGCTTCCGGCGTGCTGACTGCCGACTATGTAGAGCTGATCGATATCGACGAAATGGACGGCGAGGCGACAGAGGGACGCTTACTCGAGCGGCGCCACATCGTCCGGGAACGCAGCCGAAGCCTTCGGAAGAAGAAGATCGCCAAACATCTTGCACAGCACGGCAATCTCGCGTGCGAGACATGCGGATTCAACTTCAGGGCGACGTACGGGGAGAAGGGCGACGGCATCATCGAGTGTCACCACGTCGTTCCGCTCCATGAAACTGGCCCAAAATCAACTCGACTCAAAGACCTAATTCTTATCTGCGCGAACTGTCATCGAATGATCCATCACGCCCAACCATGGCTCAATCCCGACCAACTGCGAGATCTCATCGCAAAGGCAAAGGCAAGCGGTTAAACCTGGCGACCGGGGGGCGGCCGGGGAGGGCACCTGCATGGGTACTGCCAGCCGACGCCCGACGGGCTAATTCGCGCCAATTCGCACATATGCGTGACTCTCGACATTTGCACTGGTCACGACATATGTCCGACTTTCGTTGCAGCCCTTGGTAATTAGCGGGGCGCTTGCGTGAAGACAGCGAAGGCCCGGAACGAGTCCGGGCCTGAGCAGGTAAAGCTGTGGTGCGCGATACTGGGATTGAAGTTGGTCAGGCGCGTTTTAGGCATCATGCGCCTGACCTGCGAAAAGTGCCTCTGATCAGGCACCATTCGAAACAGTATCGTTGCACTACGCGGAACCGGGCGGAACCTGATGTAGCTTGATTGGGCACGTATTGGGCACGCCGGCGCGATACTGACCACCAGGGGTAGCCATGCCACAGGGCAGCGGACTCCCGGTGAACATGTCTCGGCCGCTGAAGCCGGGCACGGGCGGTCCGGGCGGTTGCCCCTCGATGAACAACGTGGTGGGCGCCGAGATCCGCTCCGCCACAATCGCGATCCGATCGGCGACACCATTCGGCATCGGCACCCCCGCCATCGCTGCCCTCCCCCCGGCTCACGAACCTCAGACGGTCATTGGGCGGGCGCGGCCCGTCGACTGCGCAGCCGTGCCGGCAGCCGCGTGTAACCGAACAGGTTGACCAGCCCGCGTCGTCGCGGGGTCTCGGTCAGGTCCAGCTCCGGATACGCCTGGAACAGCGCCCGCAGCGCGGTGGCACCCTCGATGCGGGCCAGCGCCGCCCCCACGCAGGCGTGCACACCGGACGCGAACGCCAGGTGCTCGCGCGCATTGGCTCGGGTGATGTCGAAGGCGGCGGGGTCGGTGAACACCCGCGGGTCGCGATTGGCGCCACCGAGAAGCAACACCACCGTCTCCCCGGCCCGAACGTGCTGGCCGGCGATCTCGACATCGCAATTCGGCGTGCGCGCGGTCATCTGCACGGGGCTCTCGAAGCGCAGGATCTCCTCGACGGCACCCGGCCACAGCCCGGGGTCGTCGCGCAGGAGTGCCAGTTGCTGGGGATGGCGCAACAACAGAGCGATGCCGTTGCCAATGAGGTTCACGGTGGTCTCGAAGCCCGCCCCGACGAGCAGTGCCGCGTTCGCGGTGAGTTCACGGTCGGTCAGCGTGGCATCCCCGGACAACCGGCTGAACGGATTGTCACCTGCCTTGTCGGCGCGCATGCGGTCGAAATGCTCGCCGAGAAATCCGTCCATGCCGCGCAATCCGTCGATGGCTTGGCGGTAGGACTTCCACCCGATGCCGATGTCCAGCAGTGGCGCGCCACAACGACCCCACTCCAGCAGCTGCGCGTGCGCGCCCGCGGGTAGGCCCAGGATCTCAGCGATCATCGCCACCGGCAGTTGCGCAGCGTAGTCCGCGATCAGGTCGGGCCGAGCGATCGCGTCGAGTCGATCGATCAGCTCCGCGGTCACCTCGTCGACGCGAGTTTCGAGCGCCTCGATCGCGCGCGGCGTGAAGCTCTGCGCCACCAACTGCCGATACCGGGTGTGGTCGGGCGGGTTCATGACGACCATGGCCGGCGGCTCCACCGGGTTGGCCACCTTCGGGTCGGTTCTGGCCAGCACCGCCCCCAACGGCCACGGAAGCTCCATATCCGTCGGCGCGGTGACACCGAATCTTCTGTCGCGCAGAATCTCTCGACACACACCGTGGTCGATGCTGACCCAGACGAACGGGCTCCGCCCCAACGGCCCCCGCGCCCTGAGCTGCTCCATCACCGGGTAGGGGTCCTCGCCCTGTCCGTGATTGGCGATCAGCCGCGCGAACGGGTCTCCGCGACGTGCCCGGATCGCCATGAATGCCCGCGGCACTCCGTGCAGCGCCGTCCACCGTGCGCGTAACCCGATGCCCATGCGACTCCCCGATCAGGCATGAAATCGTTGATGAGATGTGTGAGACATTGATACTCTCACTGTCTCGCACGTTCCGTCGCCACGCTACGTCGATCCGCGCGAGCAGGCAAGGAGGAATCCCGTGGCATCCACCCGGACAACGGAGTTCGTGCGACGCCTCGCCGAACCCGACCCCGCCGCCCTGGCCAGGGTCAGCCAGCCGGACGCGATCACCACTCGCATCCTCGACGCGACGCTCGAGCAGGCCGAACTCGTCGGAATCCGGCGCATGACCATCGAGGACGTCGCCCGCCGCAGCGGCGTCGGTCGGGCCACCCTCTACCGACGCTTCCCCACCAAGGACGCCCTCATCGACGCCCTGGTGCTCGCCGAAGCCCGTCGCTACCTCGACGGCAGCGCGCAGGCCCGCTCACGGGCCGACACCCTCGAGGACCGTCTGGTCTACGGCACGGTGTTCACGGTGACCTTCCTTCGCGAACACACGCTGCTCAAGAAGCTGCTGCGCACGGAACCGGAGACGATCCTTCCCAGCCTGACCATCGACGCCGGGGCGATCCTCGATTTCGCCACCGCCCACTCCGCCGCGCTGCTTCGAACCGACCTCTACGGGACGAGCACGACGACACCCGCCCAGGAGCGCCACCTGCGCACCGTCGCCGAGCTCCACACCCGACTCACGTTGTCGTTCATCGTCACCCCGCACACGGGCATCAAACTCACCACCATCGGTGACACACGGGCCTACGTGCGCACCTACCTCCTGCCGATGGTCACCACGTCCGGCTGAGCGCCGGGTCGCCAAAGATCGTCTGGCAGTTGGCTGCGAACTTGTCGCCGCCCTGATTACACTCCCTGCGCATGGGGGGAACCAGCATGGCCATGAGGCCGATCATCGCCGCCAGCATGCTCCGCGCGGCCGGACATGTTCCGACTACATCACGGGTCCCGCTAGGCCAACCACAACTTCACATCCACGCCTGATGGAAGTCCTACTTCTCCTCTGGATCGTGTGCGGGGGCGTCGGCGCCGCGATAACCAACTCGAAGAATCGCGGTGTGGGAGTTGGTCTAGTCCTCGGGTTGTTGCTCGGCATCATCGGCGTCCTCATCGCCGCATGCCTGTCCAAGGAGTTGCCGAAGCCACCTGCCGGGTTGATCGCCGTTCAGTGCCTGCGGTGCAACGCAAATCAGAATATTCCCGCCGGCCAACCTCATTACGAATGCTGGCAATGCCACACGACGATTGCCGCCCCAGGATTCCAGAACTACGTGCCACCCGCCGAGAAGACCCGCAAGGTGCGGTGCTTCAACTGCGACACCGTGCAGATGGTGTCACCGAGGGTCGCCACGGCAGCATGCCAGGACTGCGGCACGAAGATGAAGATGCCGGCACCGAAGACCGCCGGTTGAATGTCGATCGTTGGGACGTCGAGTCGATCGATTCAGGGCTGTGCCTCCTGAGCGCGCTGCGCGCCGACATACAACGGCTGCGCGGGTAATGCGTCACTAGACTGCACAGCATGAAAGCCGCACTTATCGCCATCGCCGCGGCGGTACTGCTGCTGGCGGGATGCAGCGGGTCACCCGACCCCGCCGAACTGAGCAACAAGGTGCGCGACTCCATGCAGGAGACGCTCACCAACGATCCGAACTTCTCCGACTACGACATGAGCGTCGTCAAGGTGACACTGGAGCAGCCTGACGGCGCCGAGTACAAGGGCGTCGCCACCGTCCGCACACCTAAGGGCACCGAGCGCGACGTCCCCGTTGAGGTCACCGCCGACGGATCCGACGTGCAGTGGCGAACCGAGCCGGGCGCGTTCACCTTCGCAGCGCAGGAAGTGTTCGACGGCGCGCCGTAGGCACTACCGCCGACCCAGGCAGCCTGACAGCATCGGGGAATGACCGACCGAATCGAAGTCCAGCGCGCCATTCCCGCTCCCCCGGCCGACGTCTTCGCCGTACTGTGCGATCCCCACGGACACGTCGCCATCGACGCCACCGGGATGCTTCAGGACGCCGACGGCGACGCGGTGTCCGCGGCCGGCGACAGCTTCGTCATCCACATGGATCGCGAGTCGCTCAACGACTTTCCGCTCGGCAAGTACGACGTGACCGTCCAGATCACCGAGTACGAGAGGGACCGTTTGATCGCCTGGACCATCGTCGGGAACATTAAGCCGCAGATCGGCCACGTGTACGGCTACCGACTCGAACCCGACAACGCCAACCCCGGCGGCACGCTGGTCACCTCGTTCTACGACTGGTCCGGCATCGACCAGCACTGGCGCGACGCCGCGATCTTCCCCGTCATCTCCGAGGCGGCGCTGCGCGGCACCCTGGGCATCCTCGATCGCACCGTCCGGCGCGGCTACCCCCGCGGCGAGAGAGCGTCAACTTAGGGTTGACGATTTCCGATCGTCAACCTACGGTTGACGCATGACCGAACCAGCCGACGCCACGCGCATCACCAACCCCGTCAGCCTCGATGAGCTCATCACCGCCATCAAGAGAGTCCACGACCAGCCGCTCGAACAACTGACCGACGCCGTCCTGGCCGGCGAGGCCCTCGGCGAGGTGGCCGATCACCTCATCGGCCACTTCGTCGACCAGGCCCGCCGATCGGGCGCGTCGTGGACCGAGATCGGCAAGTGCATGGGCGTCACCAAGCAGGCCGCCCAGAAGCGATTCGTCCCCAAGGCCGAGGCATCCCCGCTCGACCCGAACGAGGGCTTCAACAGGTTCACCCCACGCGCCCGCAATGTCGTCGTCGAATCCCAGAACACCGCCCACGCCGCTGGTAACAACCAGATAGGACCGGAGCACATCCTGCTCGCGCTGTTCGCCGACTCCGAGTCGCTCGCGGTGACACTGCTGCGCGGACAGGGCGTCGACGCCGCCGCGGTCGCGACCGTGGTGACCCTGCCCCCGCGGGTCGACGACATGCCCGCCCTCATCCCCTTCAGCGGACCCGCCAAGAAGGTGCTCGAATTGACGTTCCGCGAAGCACTTCGCCTGGGACACAACTACATCGGCACCGAGCACATCCTGCTCGCCCTGTTGGAGAGCGAGGGCGATCAGGGACCGCTGCACGATCTCGGCGTCGACAAGCAGCGTGTCGAGACCGAACTCGTCGACGCGCTGCGGTCGATCACGGGAGCCGACGGGGAATGAAACGCGCGCCGCGACCGTAGGACACGGTATGAGACTCGACGACTCCGCCCGCACGCTCATCGGTTCCGGCGCCGATGCCACGCTGGTCACCATCAACGCCGACGGCAGCCCGCAGGTGTCGATGGTGTGGGTGGCACTGCAGTCGACCGATGACGGTGACGAACTGGTCAGCGCGCACCTGGCCGAGTACCAGAAGACCCGCAACATCCGCCGCGACCCGCGCGTCGCCCTCACCATCGCGGCTCCGACCCAACCCGGTCAGCAGACCCCGTACCTGGCAATACGCGGTACCGCACGCATCGTCGAGGGCGGCGCGCCCGAACTTCTCACCGACCTGGCGCAGACGATGCTCGGCTCCAGCGAGCACTTCCCGCCACCCAATTCGCCGGCGGGTCTGCTGACCCGGGTGCGCATCGACAGGGTCGGCGGCGTGGGCCCCTGGGCATCCTGACCACTGAATCCGTCGTCGCCGCTGCACCGATGTGCCATCATGCGAGGCAGCAACGGAAGCGGTGGGCGATGAGGAGTGGGAATTCAATGGGTGTTCAGGCGAAGCACATCGGTCGACGCATGTTCGTCCTCCTCATCGCCACGATGGCCGCCCTCGGTCTCGCCGTCGCACCTCCGGCGGCCGCGGACCTGATTCCCATCGGGAACCTGAACCAGACGCTGCGCGTCGAGTACAAGGGCCTCGTCGCCGACGTCACGGTGCACGACGTGCTTCCCACCCCACCACCACCGGGCTACATCCCCACCGGATCGCCGCGCTGGCGCGACCAGGGTGGCCCGTGGCGGGCGGCCGTGACCGTGCATATCATCCAGACGCCCAGCCCGTTCGCCGCGTCACTGATGTTCGCGTTCAACGGAAACACCCCCTACGGGGACTCGTACGGGCCCAAGAACACCGACGCCCCCGACGCGCTGACCACGGCGCTGCAGAACGCTCCGGCCGGCGCGACGGTCAGCGGAGGCGTGTACTGGCAGGTCTACCGGGACCTCGTCACCAACGTCGTCCTGATCAACCCGCAGTCGGGCATGCAACTGGCCCAGTGGAACATCTGGCAGCCGGGCACACCGCTCCCCTGACCACCGTGCCCGTCGAGGTCTCCACTCCCGGCGACGCGGATCTGGCGGAACTCGCCGACGTCGCGGCGCGCACCTTCCCGCTGGCCTGCCCCGCGTCGGCGACGGCCGACAACATCGCGGCATTCATCGCCGAGAACCTGTCCAGGGATCGCTTCGGCGAGTACCTCACCGACCCCGATCGCGCGGTGCTCGTCGGTCGCGACGGCGACCGAATCGTGGGCTATGCCATCCTGATTCGAGGCGTCGGCAGCGACGCCGACGTCCAACGCGCGGTGACCACCGAACCGGCGGTGGAACTGTCCAAGATGTATGTGCTGCCCGACGCGCACGGGGCAGGCGCGTCCGCGGCCCTCATGACCGCCGCACTGGGCCGGGCCCGCGAACTCGGTGCCGCCGCCGTCTGGCTCGGCGTCAACCAGAACAATCAACGCGCGCAACGGTTCTACGCCAAGCACGGGTTCAGCGTCGCCGGCACCAAGACCTTCCGGCTCGGCGAGGGCCTCGAGAACGACTACGTGATGGTGCGCACGCTCTGAACGAGCGCGGCTACTCCCGGCCTGCGTGGGTCAGCGCGAGCAGACGCGACGTGGCCCGCAGGTACTTCTTGCGGTAGCCGCCCGCCAGCATCTCCTCGCTGAACACGGTGTCGATCTTGGAGCCCGAGGCCGTCACCGGGATCCCCGCGTCATAGAGCCGGTCGGTCAGCGACACCAGCCGCAGTGCCACGCTCTGGTCATCCAGCGGGTGGACCCCGGTGATGAACACCCCCGTCACGCCCTCGATCAGCGCCTGATAGCGCGACGGGTGCATGGTTGCCAGATGCGCACACAGCGCGTCGAAGTCATCCAGGGTCGCGCCCGCCACCCCGGCCGCGCGCGCCCGCACCTCCTCATCGCTCGGCAGCTGCGGCGCCGGCGGCAGGTCGCGATGCCGGTAGTCCGGACCCTCGATACGCACGGTCGTGAAGATCTGCGACAACGCGGCGATCTCCCGCATGAAGTCCTGGGCGGCGAACCGCCCCTCCCCCAGTTGCTCGGGCAGGGTGTTGGACGTCGCCGCGATCGACACACCGCGCTCCACCAGCGCCGACAGCAGCCGCGAGATGAGCGTCGTGTTCCCCGGATCATCGAGTTCGAACTCGTCGATGCACACCACCACGTAATCGGCCAACAGGTCGATGCACTCGACGAAGCCGAAAACCCCTGCCAGCTGGGTCAATTCACCGAACGTCGCGAACGCCGCCGGCCCGGTATCCGCTGCCGACAACCGGTAGTACGTCGATGCCAGCAGGTGGGTCTTGCCGACACCGAACCCACCGTCGAGGTACACCCCGACACCCGGAAGCACCTCACGCTTGCCGAACATCTTCTTCTTGCCCGCCCGACGCAGCACGGCCTCATCGCAGAACTGCTGGCACAACTTCACGGCGGCGGCCTGTGACGGCTCACCCGGATCGGGCCGGTAGGTGTCGAAGGCGACGTCGGCGAAGGTCGGCGGCGGAACCAACTGCGCGACCAGCCGCTCAGGTGTCACCTTGGGCTGCCGATCGGTGAGATGAGTAATGCCCGTGGCCCCGTTCATGCAGGCACCCTATCGACGTGTTGCAATTAATCCCGTGTCCGATGCCCACGCTGCGACGGAGCTCACAGAGCTGAAGGCGATCGGCGCGTCGTTCGAGGCCGACGACGACCGCCTCGCCAGCTACTACTCCTACCCCGACGACCTGGGCAGATGCTGGGTGCGGGCCAATATGATCGCCAGCCTCGACGGCGGCGCCACCGACGACGGCACCGTGGGTGGCCTGGCCGGGGTCGGTGACCGCGCGCTGTTCGCGAGGATGCGGCAGGAGTCCGACGTGATCCTGGTCGGGGCGGCCACGGTGCGCATCGAGAACTACTCGGGGGCACAGGTGTCGGCCGCCCAGCGATTGGCGCGCCACCACCGCGGGCAGGCCGAGGTGCCGCCCATCGCCGTCGTCACCCACACCGCCGACTTCGACCACGACGCGAAGCTGTTCACCCGCTCCGAGGTGCCGCCGCTCATCCTGACCTGCCGCGAGACCGTCGCGGAGGCCCGTCGCCGCCTCGGCGGGCTGGCCGAGGTGCTCGACGCCTCAGGCCGCCACACCGACCGTGTCGACCCGGCATCGGTGTTGGAGATCCTGGCCGATCGAGGACTGCGCCGCGTGCTCACCGAGGGCGGCCCCCAACTGTTGAGCCTGTTCATCGAGCACGACCTGATCGACGAACTGTGCGTGACGATCGCGCCGATCCTGGTCGGCGGGCAGGCCCGGCGCATCGCCACCGGTTCGGGTGAGGTGCACACCCGCATGCGTCGCAGCCACCTGCTCACCGACCCCGAGGGTTACCTGTACACCCGCTACGTCAAGGCCAACGAGGACCGTTGAGCCCGATCGCTACTGTGGTCAGCATGTATCGGCGTCGTCACCCTCTCCGGGCTCTGTGCCTTGCGACCGTCACGGTGACCGTTCTGGCCGGATGTGCGCCGATCCTGGCCGCCAACCCCCGCTACGCCACCGACTCCGGTGCGCGCCCGCAGGGCGCACCGGAGACCACAGAGACCCCCAAGGGACCGCCTCCCATCGAGGTCCCCAAGAACGAGCTGTCCTGGCGCGACTGCACGTCGCGGATGTTCAGTGTCGCCAGCGTGGCACCGCCGCCCGGGGTGAGCCTGGATTGCGCCGAGTACGACTCCCCCCTGGACTCCATCAACGGCGCCTCCGGAACGCTGAGCATCGGGGTGGTGCGGGCCAAGTCCGTGGGTACCCCGTCCGACGCGGGCCCCCTGGTGATGACAACCGGCACCGACATCCCGTCGTCCGTGCAGCTGCCGGTGTGGTTGTCACGCAATGGAACCGACGTGCTCAAGACCAACCCGGTCGTGGCCGTCGATCGCCGCGGCATGGGAGTGTCCGGCGAAATCGACTGCCGCGACCTGTACGACCGCCAGGAGATGCTCGACCAGGCGCAGTTCGAATCGGGTGATGACCCCGTCGCCAACCTGGGTTCCATCGTGCAGACCGCCACCACCAGCTGCACCGACACCATCGCCCCCGGCGACTCCGCCTACGACAACGCGCACGCCGCCGAGGACCTCGAACGGCTCCGCAGCACCTGGGACGTCCCGACGCTGGCGGTTCTCGGCATCGGCAACGGCGCCCAGGTGGCGCTGGCCTACGCCGGGTCACACCCCAACAAGCTCTCGCGCCTCGTCCTGGACTCACCGCTGCCCCTGGCTGTGGGCGCCGAGTCCGCCGCCGAACAGCGGGTGAAGGGACAGCAGGCCGCGCTGGAGGCATTCGCCTCCCAGTGCGCGGCCACCGCGTGCGCGCTGGGCCCCGACCCCAAGGGCGCCGTCGACGCCATGCTGGCCGCCGCCCGGGACGGACGTGGGCCCGCGAGCGCCTCGGTGGCGACCCTCACCGACGCCATCGTCACCGCGCTTGGCTTCCCCAGGGGTGACCGCGTCGCCTCCACCAACGCACTGGCCGGCACGCTGGCCGCCGCCCGCGGCGGGGACACCGGCGGGCTCAACGCACTGATCTCGCAGGCCGAGTCGATGCGCCAGTCCGACGGACAGTTCGTGAACTCGTGCAGCGACGCGCTGAACCGGCCGACGCCCGACCGGGTCCGCGAACTGGTGGTGGCGTGGGGCAAGCTCTACCCGCAGTTCGGCAGCGTGGGCGCGCTCAACCTGGTCGACTGCCTGAACTGGCCCAGCAGCACGCCGCCCAAGGAGCCCAAGGGCCTGGAGATCCCGGTCCTGCTGCTCGGCGTGCAGAACGATCCGATTGTCGGCAATGAGGGCGTGGCCGCCGTCGCCGCCACCGCCATCAACGCGGGGGCATCCAACCGACGGGTGATCTGGCAGGGCATCGGCCACGGCGCGTCGATCTACTCGCAGTGCGCCCTGTCACCGGTGCAGGCCTACCTGGCCAGCGGCACCCTGCCGGGCACCGACACGTACTGCCCCGCCTAGCAGGACCCCCACCGGCTTCGTTATAGGGTTCGCGGGTGGCGGTACCCGAATCCCTCCTGAGCGCCTTCCGGCCCCGCACCTCCCCACCCAGCGTTGCGACGGTGCTGCGTTCGGTGTTGTGGCCCATCGCGATCCTGTCGATCTTCCACCGCAGCTACGTGCTGGCGACCAACGGCTACATCACCGACGACTTCGGTCCCGTCTACCGCGCCGTCATCAACTTCAAGCTCGGCTGGGACATCTACAACGAGAACTTCCAGCACGTCGACCCGCACTACCTGTACCCGCCGGGTGGCACGTTGCTGCTGGCACCGTTCGGCTACCTGCCCGTCGACGCGTCCCGGTACTGGTTCATCTTCTTCAACACCGTGGCGATCCTGCTGGCCGCGTACTTCCTGCTGCGACTGTTCAAGTACTCGATGGCCTCGGTGGCGGCTCCGGCGTTGATCCTGGCGATGTTCGTCACCGAATCCGTCACCAGCACACTCGTTTACACCAACATCAACGGCTGCATCCTGCTGGGCGAGGTGCTGTTCCTGATGTGGCTGCTCGACGGCCGACGCAACCGCGAGTGGCTGGCCGGTATCGCCATCGGCCTGACCCTGGTGGTCAAACCGTCCTTGGCGCCGCTACTGCTCCTGCCTGTGCTGAATCGTCAGTGGCGACCACTGGTCGGCGCGTTCGGCGTGCCGCTGGTCTTCAACGCCGTGGCGTGGCCGATGGTCAGCGACCCGATGAACTTCATCCACCGCACCGTGCCCTACATCCTGAGCACCCGCGACTACTTCAACTCATCCATCCTCGGCAACGGCATCTACTACGGCCTGCCGATGTGGCTGATCCTGGCCATGCGCATTCTGTTCGCGCTGCTGGCCCTCGGCAGTCTGGTACTGCTGTACCGCTACTACCGCACCCGCGACCCGCTGTTCTGGTTGCTGACGTCCTCCGGTGTGCTGCTCATCGCGTCCTACCTGGTGACGTCGCTGGGCCAGGGCTACTACTCGATGATGCTGTTCCCGTTCCTGATGACGGTGGTGCTGAAGAACTCGGTGATCCGCAATTGGCCTGCGTGGCTGGCGATATACGGGTTCATGACGATGGACCGCTACCTGCTCGCGCACTGGCCCACCACCGGCCGCTTCCTGGAGTACATGAAGATCACCTACGGCTGGTCGCTGATGCTGATCGTGGTGTTCTGCGTGCTCTACTTCCGTTATCTCGACGCCAAGGCCGACGGCCGCCTCGAGGACGGTATCGATCCGCCGTGGATGACGGACGATGGAGAGCGCGCTAGCGTTAAGGCATGAGCCCCAAAGTTGAACTGACCGACGATGAGTGGCGCGCGAAGCTCACCCCCGACGAGTACGCGGTACTTCGCCAGGCGGGCACCGAGCGGCCCTTCACCGGCGAGTACACCGACACCAAGACCGAGGGCGTCTATCAGTGCCGCGCCTGCGGCACCGAACTCTTCCGCAGCACCGAGAAGTTCGAATCCCACTGCGGCTGGCCGTCGTTCTTCGACCCGGCCGACTCCGACGCGGTCATCCTCAAGACCGACGACTCGATGGGCATGCGTCGCGTCGAGGTGATCTGCGCGAACTGCCACAGCCACCTCGGGCACGTCTTCGAGGGTGAGGGCTACCCGACCCCGACTAACCAGCGGTACTGCATCAACTCCATCTCGCTGAAGCTGGTGCCCGCGCAATCCTGACGCGTCAGGGCAGTCGGGTGACCAGGTCCTCGACTGCGACGCGCGGGCCGGTGAAGAACGGCGTCTCCTCGCGGACGTGGCGGCGCGCATCGGTGTAGCGCAGCTTCCACATCAGCTCGACGATCCGACCCAGATCCGGGCCCTCGAAAGCCAGGATCCACTCGTAGTCGCCGAGCGCGAAGGCGGGCACGGTGTTGGCCCGGACATCCGGGTACTCGCGGCCGGCCATGCCGTGCTCGACGAGCATCTTGCGGCGCTCGTCATCGGGCAGCAGGTACCACTCCAGTGATCGCACGAACGGGTACACGCAGATGTAGTCGCCGGGATCCTCACCCGCGATGAACGCGGGAACGTGGCTCTTGTTGAACTCGGCGGGCCGGTGCAGAGCCACGGCACTCCACACCGGGTCGCTGACCAGACCGAGTCCGGTGCGACGGAACGCCCGGTAGGTCGCCTGCAGAGACTCCACTCGTTCGGCGTGCGTCCAGATCATGAAGTCGGCGTCCGCGCGGAACCCCGCAACGTCATACAGGCCCCGCACGACGACGCCGTCGGCCTCCTGTTGTTTGAGGAAGGTCGCCGCCTCTTCGATGACCGCAGAACGGTCATCCCCCAACGCCTCCGGTTGCACGGAGAACACCGACAGCATCATGTACCGGGTCATCGAGTTGAGCGCGTCGTAGTCGAGCTTGGCCATGGCTCCATCGTGCCACGTCCGATATGGGCTACTCGGCGGCGGTGGCGACCGCCACAGACGCCGCCGCCCTGGTGCCCGACGCCACGCAGGCGGGCACGCCGATACCGTCGAGGTAGCCGCCCGCCACCGCGACCGTCGGCGGCAGACCGGCACGCAACTGCGCGACCAGATCTGCGTGGCCAGGACCGTACTGCGGCATCGCATCGATCCACCGCTGCACGAGGCAGTCCTCCGGATCGGGCCGAATCCCGAACAGATCGGCCAAGTCGTCGGCCGCCCACGACAACAGCTCCTCGTCGCTGGTGTTGCGGGCCAGGCTGTCGCCGAACCTCCCGAACGACAACCGCAGCAGCTCGACGTTGCCGCGACGGCCCCATTTACGTGAGGTCAGCGTTATCGCCTTGGCGTGCAACCGTTCCGCGCTGGCCACCAGCACACCCGACTGCTCGGGCAGCGGCGTCCCGCCGGGGAGCGCCAACACCACCAGCGCCGTGGACGCCACCGCGATGCGCCTGGCCGCCGCCGCGGTGCTCGGCGCGAACGGTTCCACGATTCCCGGTAGCAGCGGCGCAGGGACGGCGATCACGACGGCATCAGCGTGGCTGTGCCCGCCGTCGTCGTCGATCAGGGTCCAGCCGCGACCAGCCCCCTCGATGCGCCGCACCCCCACCTGCGCCCAGCCGAACCCGGCCCGCCGGATCAACTCGTCGACCAGTACGCGGTAGCCGCCGTCGACAGCGCCGAACACCGAGCCGGCGCCCGGCGGTGGCCCCAGTCCCGAGGTGGCCTCCCGCACCGCATCGGTCAGGCTGCGCGCGCCACGGTCGAGCGCCGCAGCCAACGTCGGCACCGACGACCGCAGGCCAATGGTCGCCGCCGACCCCGCGTACACCCCCGCCAGCAGCGGGTCGACCGAACGGGCCACGACCTGACTCCCGAACCGGTCCCCGACCAACTCGGCAACCGCCGGGTCCGCCCCGCGACGCCACGGCAGGGGGCGCGCCCGTTCGTCGGCGATTCGCGCAACGGTTGAGGCGTCGACCAGCCCGGTCATCGATGCGGCGTTCGCCGGAATGCCCTGCAACGTGCCCTGCGGCATGGGATGCAGTCGCCCGCCCGCGAAGATCAGCGGTCGCACGCCGGTCGTGCCGACCTGCCGACCCGCCAGTCCGAGTTCGGCCAGCAGCGCCGGGACCTCCGGGCGGCGCGCGATGAACGCCTCCGCGCCGACGTCCACGGTCTGGCCGCCGACCTGTTCGGTGCGCAGCACACCGCCGAGCCGGTCGGCGGGGTCGAACAGGGCTATCAATGCATCGGGGCCCGCGGTCATCCTCAATCGGTAGGCCGCGACCAACCCCGAGATACCGCCCCCGACAACACAATAGGACGGTGGGCGCGACCGGACAGTCACAACGAGTGGACCAGCGCCACGGCATCGGAGATGATGCCCGGATCGGTGGCGGGCAGCACACCGTGCCCCAGGTTGAACACGTGGCCGGTGGCACCCGCGGCGATCGCGCGCCTGCCGTCGGCGACCACGGCGCGCACCGAACGCTCGACCGCCGGCCAGCCCGCCATCAGCACCACCGGGTCGAGGTTGCCCTGCAGCGCCTTGCCCGGACCCACCCGGGGCGCAGCGTCCGCCAGCGAGGTCCGCCAGTCCACCCCGACGACGTTGGCGCCGGCCTCCCCCATCGCACCGAGCAGTTCGGCGGTGCCGACCCCGAAGTGCGTCATCGGCACGCCGTCGTCGACGAGCGCCTCGAACACCCGGGTGCTGTGCGGCAGGACGAAGCTGCGGTAGTCGGCCAGCGACAGCGTGCCCGCCCAGGAGTCGAACAGCTGAATGGCGTCAACCCCCGCGTCCAGCTGCGCGCGCAGGAACGCGATCGTGACGTCGGTCAGCTTCGTCATGAGCGCGTGCCAGGTGTCGGGTTCGCCCAACATCATCGCCTTGGTCTTCTCGTGGTTGCGGCTCGGACCGCCCTCCACCAGGTAGGACGCCAGCGTGAACGGTGCGCCGGCAAACCCGATCAACGGCACGTCGCCCAGCGCGCCGGTCAGCAGGCCAATGGCGTCGACGACCGGCGAAACCTGCCCGGCGTCCAGCGGATGGACCGCGGCGACGTCGCCCGCGGTGCGGATCGGGTGCGCGATGACCGGCCCCACATCGGGCACGATGTCCAGGTCAATGCCGGCAGCGCGCAGTGGGACGACGATGTCGGAGAACAGAATCGCCGCGTCCACACCGTGCCGCCGCACGGGCTGCAACGTGATCTCGCAAATCAGTTCTGCGTCGAAGCAGGCCTGCATCATGGTGTTCTTCGCCCGCAGGGCGCGATACTCCGGCAGCGAACGCCCAGCCTGACGCATGAACCACACAGGCACGTGGCTTGGCTCGCGCCCGGACGCAGCGGCGAGATAGGGAGACTTGGGCAGGTCACGACGGGTATTCATCGGGGTCCATGCTGCCATGTCGGATGACTTCGGCGCGCCTGCGCCGTCACCAGGCGTGATCGGCTAGCGTCAAACGTCGTGACCTCCGCCGAACCGGCTCCATTCCGCGAAGCCGTCGCGGCGATGAGTGCGGCGATCGTACGGCCGGAGATCGAGCTCGGCCCGATCCGGCCGCCGCAGCGACTCGCACCGTTCAGCTACGCGCTGGGCGCCGAGGTCCGCCACCCCGAGACCGCGATCGTGCCCGAGCGCTCCGAGGGCGACGCCTTCGGTCGGCTCATCCTTCTGCACGACCCCGAGGGGGCCGAGGCCTGGGATGGCACCATGCGGCTGGTCGCCTACATCCAGGCCGACCTCGACTCCATGGAAGCCGTCGACCCGCTACTGCCCGAGGTGGCGTGGAGCTGGCTGGTCGACGCCCTCGAGTCCAACGCCGAACACGTGACCGCCCTCGGAGGCACGGTGACGGCGACGACATCGGTCCGCTACGGCGACATCTCCGGTCCGCCGCGTGCCCACCAACTCGAACTGCGGGCGTCGTGGACCGCGACGAACCTCGAGTTGGGTCCGCACGTCCAGGCATTCTGCGAGGTGCTCGAGCACGCCGCGGGTCTGCCGCCGGCGGGCGTGACCGACCTGACCTCCCGCCCGCGCGCCTGAGATGCCGGATACCCCCTCACCCGAGACGCAGACGCCCGGGGAAGACACCGAGCCCGAGGCCACACCACTGCTGGCCCCGGCCGACGGCGTGCCCCCGCTGGCCATCTATCCCAGTGACATCGAGAGGGCGGCAACGCTTCTCGCATCGGGCACCGGGCCGTTCGCCATCGACGCCGAGCGGGCGTCGGGCTTCCGCTACTCCAACCGCGCCTACCTGGTGCAGATCCGTCGCGAAGGCGCGGGCACCGTCCTGATCGACCCGGTCAACCACGGTGCCGATCCGCTGGCCACGATGGCGCCGGTGGCCGAGGTTTTGGCATCAGACGAGTGGATCCTGCACGCCGCCGACCAGGATCTGCCGTGTCTGGCCGAACTCGGCATGACCCCGCCGAGCCTGTACGACACCGAGCTGGCCGGACGACTCGCGGGCTTCGACCGGGTGAACCTGGCCGCGATGGTGCAGCGCCTGCTGGGCCTGCACCTGGTAAAGGGCCACGGCGCCGCGGACTGGTCCAAGCGCCCACTGCCCGCAGACTGGCTGAACTACGCCGCGTTGGACGTCGAGGTACTCGTCGAACTGCGCGCGGCCGTCGCGGCGGTTCTCGAGGAGCAGGGCAAGACCGAGTGGGCCGCCCAGGAATTCGAGTACCTCCGGACCTACATCGCCGCACCCACCCGGCGTGACCGCTGGCGTCGTACCTCGGGCATCCACAAGGTGCGCAACCCGCGCGCCCTGGCTGCGGTGCGGGAACTGTGGACCGCTCGCGACTCCATCGCCTCCCGGCGCGATATCGCACCGGGACGGATCCTGCCGGACTCGGCGATCGTGAACGCCGCCACCGCGGACCCCGACACCATCGAGAAGCTGATTGCCCTGCCGATCTTCGGTGGCAACAGGCAACGCCGCAGCGCGCAGGTGTGGCTGGACGCGCTGGCCCGGGCACGCACCACCGAGGATCTGCCCACATCGTCCGACCCGCAGACCGGTCCGCCGCCTGCCGCACGGTGGGCCCGCCGCAAGCCGGAGGCCGCCGCGCGTCTGGAGGCGGTACGGGCCGGCCTGGCCGACCTGTCGCAGCGGGTGAACGTGCCCAGCGAGAACCTCCTGACCCCCGACACCGTGCGACGGCTGTGCTGGGACTGGCAGCCGGTGCCGGACACCGCGGCGGTCGTCGAGGCGTTCCTGGCCGAGGCCGGTGCGCGGGCGTGGCAGCGCGAGTTGACCGTTCCCGTGCTCGCTCAGGCGTTGGAGACCGCGGCAAGCGCCGAGGCGTCGCAGGACTGACGCTCGACTGCGTAGCCGGAGCGCTCAGCGCCCCAGCACGCGGTCCACGTGCTCGAGGAAGTGAGTCAGCACGGCCTCGGGTGCCTCGATCTGCGGCCAGTGCGCGATATCGTCGGCCAGCATCACGACGTCGGCGTCGGGGATCACCTCGCGGTACCGGTCGGCCATGTGGCGGCCCGAGTTCGGGTCGATCGGCCCGTCGATCAAACGCATCGGCACGCTGGTCTGCCGCATCGCGCGCACCCAGCGATTGCGGTGCGTGTACCGGTCGTTGAGGAATCTGCCGACCTGATGCATGACGCGCTTACCGTCATTGAATTCCAGGATCTGGTGAAACTGCTCGAACATGTGCGGTGTCGGCTTGGTGTTGGGTCCGAACATCTCGTTGAGGGTCGGCTCCAATAACTTTCGTGACAACGCACTGCCCTGAACGTGACTCATGATGTCGCCCAGCGGTGTTCGCGACATCAGCTTCTGCATCACGCGCGGGGTGTAGGCCTCGTTGAACATGCCGCCGTTGAGCCACGTGATGGACTCGAAGCGCAGCGGCCGGTAGGACCAGTCGCCGAACTCGTGCCGCGCCAACAGTTCCTGACCGACCGAGTCGCCGAGATCGTGCGCGAGCACATGGCACTGCGCGACGCCGAGGTGCTCCAGCAGCGCCTCGTGCATGTCGGCGTGGTCGTGCACCGAGTACTGGTAGGCCACCGGCTTGTCCGAGAATCCCATGCCGATCATGTCCGGTGCGATGACGGTGAACCGTTCGAGCAGCGTCGGCCAGATCAGCGACCAGTCCCACGAACTGAACGGATAGCCGTGGATCAGCAGCAGCGTCGGGCCCTCACCCAGGGGCAGGCCCGCAACAGAGAAGAAGATGTCGAAGCCCAGGTAGTCGAAGTACTGACCGTCGGCCTTCCAGCGCTCGAGATCGGCGTCCATGCTCGCAGCCTAGGCCGCGGCGTCAGTCGACCCGGCCGGTGACGCTCGCCTCGCCGACGGTGCTGGCCAGTGCGGCCACCCAGCCGGTGATCTGGCGAGCGATGTTCTGGTCGGTCAGGCCGGCCGCGGCCAGCACCTCGCCGCGCGAGGCGTGGTCGGAGAACTCCTGCGGCATACCCACGTCGCGGCAGGGCACATCGACCTCGGCCCGGCGCAGCGCCGACGACACCGCCGACCCGATACCACCGTGAACGCCGTTGTCCTCCAGCGTCACGACGAGCTTGCGCGTCCTCGCCATCGACACCACAACGTCGGACACCGGCAGCACCCAACGTGGGTCGACCACGGTCACGCCGATGCCCTGCTTGCGCAGACGCTCGGCCACCGAAAGCGCCATCGAGGCGAACGCCCCGACCGCGACCAGCAGCACGTCATCGGAGAGGCCGTCCGCGGGGACCGCGAGCACGTCGACGCCGGAGCGCCGCTCGAGCGCGGGAATGTCCTCGCCCACCGCACCCTTCGGGAAGCGCACCGCGGTGGGACCGTCGTTGACCTCGAGGGCCTCGCCGAGTTCCTCGCGTAGCCGCGCCGCGTCCCGTGGGGCGGCGACCCGGATGCCGGGGACGACACCGAGGATCGAGAGGTCCCAGACGCCGTTGTGGCTCGCCCCGTCGGGTCCGGTGACACCGGCGCGGTCGAGCACGATCGTGACCGGAAGCCGGTGCAGGGCAACGTCCATCATCAGCTGGTCGAAAGCCCGGTTGATGAAGGTCGAATAGATGGCCACGACCGGGTGCATGCCGCCCATCGCCAGACCGGCGGCAGAGGTCATCGCGTGCTGCTCGGCGATGCCGACGTCGAAGAACCGGTCGGGGAAGCGGTCGCGGAAGGCGCTGAGCCCGGTGGGGCCGGGCATCGCCGCGGTGATCGCCACGATGTCGCGGCGCTTGCTCGCCCGCTTGATCAGCTCGTCGGAGAACACCGACGTCCAACCCGGGGCCGCCACCGACGCGGACAACCCGGTGTAGGGATCGATCACGCCGGTGGCGTGCATCTGCTCTTCCTCGTCGGCCTCGGCCGGGCCGAACCCCTTGCCCTTGCGGGTGACGACGTGCACGATCACCGGTGCGTTGAAGCCGCGAGCGCTGCGCAGCGCCGTCTCAACCGCGTGCTCGTCGTGCCCGTCGATGGGGCCGACGTACTTCAGCCCGAGATCGGTGAACATCACCTGGGGCGACAGCGCATCCTTCACGCCGGCCTTGACGCTGTGCATGCACTGGTAGCAGAACTCACCGATCAACGGCACGCCGCGAACCGTGTCGCGGCCCTTCTCGAGCAGCCGCTCGTATCCCGGCTGCAGGCGCAGGCCCGCGAGATGATCGGCGAAACCACCGATGGTCGGGGCGTAGCTGCGGCCGTTGTCGTTGACCACGATCACCACGGGCCGCTTGGAGCCGGCGATGTTGTTGAGCGCCTCCCAGCACATGCCGCCGGTCAGCGCACCGTCACCCACAACGGCGACGACGTGACGGTTGCGATGTCCGCTCAGCTCGAAGGCCTTGGCCAGACCGTCCGCGTAGGACAGCGCGCTGCTGGCGTGGCTGGACTCGACCCAGTCGTGCTCACTCTCGGTGCGCGACGGGTAGCCCGACAGGCCGCCCCTCATCCGGAGGTTGTCGAAGTCCGCGCAGCGGCCAGTCAGCATCTTGTGCACGTAGGACTGGTGCCCGGTGTCGAAGACGATCGGGTCGTGTGGGGAGTCGAACACCCTGTGCAGCGCCAACGTCAGTTCGACGACACCGAGGTTGGGGCCGAGGTGTCCGCCCGTCGCGGCGACTTTGTGGATCAGGAACTGCCGGATCTCGATGGCGAGTTCGTCCAGCTGCGACTGCGTTAGGTGCTGCAGATCAGCGGGTCCGCGGACCTGTTCAAGCATCTCGTCAGTTTACGCACGCGAACCTCGTGCAGTCCTCTCAAGGCGGTTAGACATGGGCCACACCAGGGGGTCGGCCACGATCGGCGGAATCCGCGACGACGCAGGTCAGCTCCCCCGCATCCGCCCGCAGCCACGGCCGCCAGCACCGTCTTTCCGGGTTCCGGCGTGTCCGCGGCATCGACGCGCGTCACACCCGTGACATGGCACGTCGGTCGTGCTCGCCGCGCTAAACTCCCCGTTCAGGTGTGCCGGGAAGTCTGGTCGGCGAATGGACGCCCCATGCCCAGACCCACCACCAAACGAGGTGCTCGTGTTGCCCGACGATCAACAACCCCGCCGCTCGGTCACCCGAGCCCTGCTGAGTCGCGGCTCTTGGGCCGAGACATCGCGGGTGTCCAACATCCTGCGCAAGGAGACCGTCGGCGGCGCCCTGCTGCTCGTCGCGGCCGTCGTGGCCATCGGATGGGCCAACTCACCGTGGGCGGCCTCCTATGAGGCGCTCGGCGACCTGCGCGTGGGCACCGACCAGTTGGGCCTGCACCTCAACCTGAGCCTGGGCACCTGGGCCGCCGACGGGCTGCTGGCCATCTTCTTCTTCGTGGTCGGCCTCGAACTCAAGCGCGAGTTCGTCGCCGGCGACCTGCGCGACCCCAGCCGTGCGGCTCTGCCCATCGCCGCCGCGGTCGGCGGCATGGTGGTGCCGGCGCTGATCTTCGTGGCGTTCACGGCTCAGGTCGGCGGCGAGGCCATGCAGGGATGGGCCATCCCCACCGCCACCGACATCGCGTTCGCCGTCGCGGTGCTCGCGGTCATCTCCACACACCTTCCTGGCGCGCTGCGGACCTTCCTGCTCACCCTGGCTGTGGTCGATGACCTCTTGGCGATCACGGTGATCGCGGTGTTCTACACCGACGACATCAACCTTGTCGCGCTCGGCCTGGCGGTCGTGCCGCTATTGCTGTTCGCGCTGTGCGTGCAGCGCCGCATCCGGTCACCATGGCTGCTGATACCGCTGGCGCTGGCGACGTGGGCCCTGGTGCACGAGTCAGGCGTGCACGCGACGGTGGCGGGGGTGCTGCTCGGCTTCACGGTGCCGGTGCTGCGCAGTCAGGCTGCCGGCGGCCCGGACGCCGGGCCGGGGCTGGCCGAACACCTCGAGCACATCATCCGCCCGGTCTCGGCCGGAGTGGCCGTGCCGGTCTTCGCGTTCTTCGCCGCCGGCGTGACGATCGGCGGTCTGGACGGGCTCGCCTCGGCCCTGAGCGACCCCATCGCGCTGGGCATCGTGTTCGGTCTGGTGGTGGGCAAGGCGATCGGCGTCTTCGGCACCACTCGGATTCTGGCCGCGGTCACCCGGGCATCGCTCGACAGCGCACTGCGCTGGATCGACGTTTTCGGCATGTCGATGCTTGCCGGTATCGGCTTCACGGTGTCTCTGCTGATCGGCGAGTTGGCCTACGGCCCGGGCTCCGAGCAGAGCGAGCACGTCAAGATCGCGGTGCTGACGGGGTCACTGCTCGCCGCCGCTCTAGCCGCGATCCTGCTGCGGCTGCGCAACCGGCACTACCGCGCCGTGTACCTCGAGGAGACGCGCGACGACGACCACGACGGGATACCCGACGTCTACGAGGAGGCCGAGACCCCTCGCGCTCCGTGACTCGGCACGGGTGCCACGCGGTGGGTCACCCCCGCGTGAGCACCGCGATGCACTCCACGTGGTGGGTCAGCGGGAACGAGTCGAACACCCGTAGCTCCTCGACGGCGTAGCCGTGGCCCGTGTAGAGCCCCACGTCACGCGCGAACGACGCCGCCTCACAACCGATGTGGACGATCCGCGGGACGTCGGCGGCGGCGAGCAGATCGATCACCTCGCGTCCGGCACCGGTCCGTGGCGGATCGAGGACCGCGACGTCGGCGCGGCGCTTCTCGCCGGTGAGCGCGCGCCGCACCGAGTCCGTCACCACCGAGACGCAGCTGAGGTCGGCCAGCGCTGAGCGCGCCGCCCGTGCCGAGCCACGCGAGGTGTCCACCGTCAGCACCCGGCCCGACTCCCCCACCCCTTCGGCCAGGACTGCCGCGAAAACGCCTGCGCCGCCATACAAGTCCCATGCCGTCTGGCCGGGTTGCAGCCTGGCGTACTGCGCGACCAGATCGCTGTAGAGCTGGGCCGCCCCGCGATGCGCCTGCCAGAACGCCGTCACCGGCACACGCCACACCCGGTCGCCAACACGCTGGGTGGCCTCGTACTCGCCCTCGATCACCTGTGTCTGAGCTGACTTTCGTGCGGTGCGCGGTCCGGTCTGGACCACGTGGCGCGAACCGTCGTCATCGAGTGCGACGTGGATCTCGGCGCCCGGTGGCCAGCGCGACCCGTCGAGTCCGTCGAGCATCCCGGCGGGCAGTTGCGCACAGTTGAGGTCGGTCACCAGTTCGGGGCTGTGATAGCGGTGAAAACCCGCCTGGCCGTCTCCCGTCGTGGCCAGCCGCACCCGGGTGCGCCACCCCATCGCACCGTCGTCGTCGACCTCCTCGGCCTCGCCCGTCCACGAGAAGCCGCCGAGGCGTCCCAACTGATTGGCGACCACCTCACCCTTGAGATTCCTTGCGGCCGAGGGCTTCACGAACGCCAGGTCACAGCACCCCGAGCCGTCGACACCGGCGATCTGACACAGCGAGTCCACCCGGTCCTGCGACGGCTCGAGGATCTCGACGGCGACCGCGTGCCAGTGCTTGGCGCGCTCGTCGGTCACCCGCGCCAGAACCCGTTCGCCGGGCAGCGCGTAGCGCACGAACACCACCCGTCCGTCGTGACGGGCGATGCAGCTGCCGCCGTTGGCCGCGGGCCCGACGGTCAACTCCAGTGTGGAACTCATTCCAGGTAACCCCTTCGAGCATCGCCGGGAGCGGACTGCGGTTTGAGATTCTTCAACCGCTCCGACGAACTCAGTTGGTAAGGCACCGAGGTCACCATGACCTGCGGCTCGAACAGCAGACGGCCCTTGAGCCGCAGGGCACTCTGGTTGTGCAGGACCTGTTCCCACCAGTGTCCGACGACGTACTCGGGTATGAAGATTGTGACCACCGTACGCGGCGAGTCCTTGGTGATCCGCTTGACGTACTCGAGCACCGGACGCGTGATATCGCGGTACGGCGAGGCAATCACTTTGAGCGGCAGGGGGAAGTCACTCTCCTCCCATGCGCCCTTCAGCGCACGCGCCTCGGCGTCGTCGATGCTGACGTGGATCGCCTCGAGTTCGTCGGGTCGCGTCGCCCGCGCATACGCCAGCGCACGCTTGGTCGGCAGCGTCACGCTGGACACCAGCACGATCGCGTGGTTGCGACTGGGCAGGACCATGTCACCGCCCTCATCGGCCTCGAGCAACTCCTGCCGAACCGAGGCGTAGTGCTTGTGGATCATCTTCATGATTGCGAAGAGCACGCCCATCGCCAGGATCGCGATCCACGCCCCGGCCGCGAACTTGGTGACGACGACCACCAACAGGACCGATCCGGTGCAGATGCAACCGATGGTGTTGATCGCCCGGGAGCGCTGCATCTTGCTGCGCGCGGCGTCGTCGGTTTCGATGCGCAACAGCCGGGTCCAGTGCCGCACCATGCCGATCTGGCTCAGCGTGAACGACACGAAGACCCCGACGATGTACAGCTGGATCAGCGCGGTGACCTCAGCCTGGAACGCGACGACGAAGCCGACGGCCGCGAACGCCAGGAACAGGATGCCATTCGAGAACGCCAGCCGGTCACCACGGGTGCGGAGCTGATGGGGCAGGTAACTGTCCTGAGCGAGAATCGATCCCAGCACCGGAAAGCCGTTGAACGCGGTGTTCGCGGCGAGCATCAGGATCAACGCGGTGACGAGAGCGATGAGGAAGAGCCCGAGTGGGAAATCGTGGAACACCGCATCGGCCAACTGCGCGATCAGCGTCTTCTGGTGATAGTCGGCCGGCGCACCGATCAACTGCTCGTGCGGCCGTTCGGCGATCTGTACGCCGGTCTCCTTGGCCAGCAGGATGATGCCCATCAGCAGCGATACCGAGATCCCACCCAGCATCAACAGAGTCGTGGCGGCGTTGCGCGACTTCGGTTTCCGGAACGCAGGCACACCGTTGCTGATGGCCTCGACACCGGTCAGGGCGGCCGATCCGGAGGAGAATGCGCGCGCGACCAGGAACACCAGGGCGAACCCGAGCACGTCACCGTGCTCCGAGTGCATCTCGAAGCCTGCGGACTCGGCCCGCAGCGGCTGATCGAGGACGAGGATCTGGAAGAAGCCCCAGCCCAACATGAGGAACATGCCAATCATGAACGCGTAGGTGGGAATTGCGAACGCCGTGCCGGACTCACGGATTCCGCGAAGGTTCAACGCCGCGATGATCAGGATTGCGGCGACGGCGAACAACACCTTGTGCTGTGCGATGAACGGCACCGCCGAGCCGATGTTGGCCATCGCCGACGACATCGACACCGCCACCGTCAGCACGTAGTCCACCATGAGCGCGCTGGCCACCGTCAGTCCAGCCGTGGGCCCGAGGTTGGTGGTGACCACCTCGTAGTCGCCGCCACCGGACGGATAGGCGTGCACGTTCTGCCGGTAGCTGGCGATCACGATGAGCATGACCGCGCAGACGGCGAGGCCGATCCACGGCGTCAGCGCGTAGGCGCTCAACCCGGCGATCGACAGCACCAGGAAGATCTCCTCCGGCGCGTACGCCACCGACGACAGTGCGTCGGATGCGAACACCGGCAGCGCGATGCGCTTGGGTAAAAGCGTGTGGGCGAGCTTGTCGCTGCGGAACGGCGTTCCTAGGACCAGTCGGCGCGCGACGGTCGAGAGCTTGGACACGAGAGCCAAGGGTATGCCTATGCGTCGCGTACCGTCCCAATAGCTGTAGCGTTCTTCAGTGCGCATGTTGGGCACAACGATCTCTGGATAGCGCTGGGAGGACCGACGCGTGCGGGTAGTGGTGATGGGATGCGGCCGAGTGGGCGCGTCACTGGCGGACGGTTTGGCCCGCATCGGCCATGAGGTGGCCGTCATCGACCGTGACGGCACGGCATTTCACCGGCTGTCACCCGAGTTCCCCGGTGAGCGCGTGCTGGGCATGGGCTTCGACCGGGACGTCCTGCTGCGGGCCGGAATCGAGGATGCGGGCGCATTCGCCGCGGTCTCCTCCGGCGACAACTCCAACATCATCTCCGCACGGGTGGCCCGCGAGACGTTCGGCGTCGAGCGTGTGGTCGCCCGGATCTACGACGCCAAACGCGCCGCGGTGTACGAACGCCTTGGCATCCCGACGGTGGCCACCGTGCCGTGGACCACCGACCGGCTGCTCAACGTGCTGACCCGTGAGACCGAGACCACCAAATGGCGCGACCCGTCGGGCAATGTCGGTGTCGCCGAGCTGCCGCTGCACGAGGAGTGGGCCGGCCATCGCGTCACCGTGTTGGAGGGTGCGACCGGCGGCCGGGTCGCGTTCCTGATCCGCTTCGGCAGCGGCGTGCTGCCCGACCAGAAGACCGTGATCCAGGCGGGTGACCAGGTGTATCTGGCCGCGGTGTCCGGTCACATCGCCGAGGCGATGGCGATCTCCGCTCTGCCTCCCGCCGAGGACATCGACGACCAGTGAACAACGACAACCAGTGAAGAACCAGGTGAGGCCCCAGTGAAGGTCGCCATCGCAGGAGCCGGCGCCGTCGGCCGGTCCATAGCCCGCGAGCTCGTCGAGAGCCACGACGTGACACTGCTCGAGCGCAATCCCGATCACCTCGACGTCGATGCCATTCCCGCCGCGCAGTGGCGACTCGGAGACGCGTGCGAGCTGAGCCTGCTGGAGTCGGTCAAGCTCGAGGACTTCGACGTGGTGATCGCCGCGACGGGCGACGACAAGGCCAACGTCGTGCTCAGCCTGCTGGCCAAGACGGAGTTCGCGGTGGACCGCGTGGTGGCCCGCGTCAACGACCCCCGCAACGAGTGGCTGTTCGACGAGAACTGGGGCGTCGACGTCGCCGTGTCCACGCCGCGCATGCTCGCGTCGCTGGTCGAGGAGGCGGTGTCCGTCGGCGATCTGGTCCGGCTGATGAGTTTCCGCAAGGGCCAGGCCAACCTCGTCGAGATCACGCTGCCCGATGACACACCGTGGGGCGGCAAGGCCGTCAAGCGGCTGGAGCTTCCGCGCGACGCGTCCCTCGTGACGATCCTGCGCGGGTCGCGGGTCATCGTGCCTCAGGACGACGAACCCCTCGAGGGAGGCGACGAGCTGCTCTTCGTCGCGGTCGCCGAAGTCGAGGAGCAGTTGCGCGCACTGATCCTGAACGCAGGCTGATTCCGCACCCGAGCCGAGCGGTCAGTCCGTCCGCGCGAGCGCTGGCGGTGGTGGCCACCGATCGAAGCATCGGGCGGACGCCTCGGGTGCCACGCGACGGTAGTCACACTGGCTGTTGCTGATGCCGATCGCCGAGATCACCCCGGCGACCGCGAACAGCACCGCGATCACGACGGCCGCCTGACGGAAGCCCTCGAACTCCCCCGGCGGAAACCCGGAATCGCCACCCGCACCGATGATCACGCCCGCGAAGGCGATCGCCACCAGGCCCGCGATCCGCGACACCGCGTTGTTCACCGCTGAGCCGATGCCACTCTGCGCGGGATCGACCGCCGCCAGGACCGCCGAGGTGAGCGGTGACACGGTGATCGACAGACCCAGCCCGAAGACCACCAGACCCGGCAGTATCTGCGTCCAGAAGTCGAACGGCTCGCGCACCGTGGTGAGCAACAGGAAGCCGGCGGCGGCCACCAGCGGGCCCACCGCCATGTAGACGCGGGGGCCGTGTGCGCCCGCCAGGGCCCCGAAGCGCGGCGCGAGAACGAATGACAGCACCGCGATCGGCAGCGTGGCCAGGCCTGCCATCGACGCCGACATACCGGCACCCTCCTGCAGGAACAGCGCCACCACGAGCGTGCCGAGTGACACCCCGGCGTAGAGGAACACCGTCGCCAGGTTGCCGACCGCGAAGTTACGGGCGGTGAACAGCCCAAGCGGCATCACCGGATTCGGCACCCGGTGTTCCCACACCGGAAAGGCGACGAGGAGGCAGACACCCACCGCCAGACTGACCAGCACGGCCGGATGGGTCCACCCAAGGCGCTGCTGCTCGATGAGCGCGATGACGACGGCCGCCAGCCCGAGCGCGCCCAGGACGGCGCCGACGACGTCGATCCGTCCTGCGGTGCGGCGAGGTTCGTCGGCGGGCAACCGGGTGATGAGGTACAGCGTGACGGCCAGGGGGATCACGTTGATGCCGAAGACCCACCGCCAGTTCAGCGCATCAACGAGCAGCCCGCCCAGGGGTGGTCCGATAACGAATGCCGTACCGGTCCACGCCGTCCAGGTGCCGATGGCCCTGGCCTGTGCCGCGCCGGTGAACCGGGCGTTGAGCATCGCCAGCGAACTGGGTACCAGGAACGCAGCACCAACACCCTGCAGACACCGCGCGGCGACCAGGATCCATCCGCTGGGTGCCAGCGCGCACAGCACCGATGCGACGGCGAAGACCACCACCCCCAGCCGCAGGACCCTGAGCCTGCCGTACTGATCCGACACCGCACCGGCGACGAGGATCAGGGCACCCAGCGTCAGCAGGTAGCCGTCGATGACCCATTGCTGCAGGGCGAGGCCGCCACCGAGGTCGGCGGACATCGCGGGCAGCGCCAGATTGACCACCGAACCGTCCAGGAAGGCCACGAACGACGCGAGCACCGCGACGGCGAGCACCAGCCGGTCAGCGGTCCGCGGCATCACATGCCCGTCAGTCGGTGGGCGTCGGTCCCGACGCGTTCGACGTCTCGGACGTCTGCGTCGACGCCCCGCCCTCGACGGCACGTGCCTTCTCGTCCTCGTCCGCGTGCACCGCGCGCTGGGCGGCCCGGATAGCGAGGTAGGTGACCAGTGCCGCAATGGCTGTCAGCGGCCATCCCATGGCGATACGGGCCACGCCGAGCAGACCCGTCTGGTTCTCGTCATAGAGGTGGTTCTGCACCACGAAGCGCGCGCCGAACACCAGCACCCAGGTGAGCGTCGCAAGGTCGAACGCCCTGACCGCCCGACGCACCTCGCGCCAGCCCCGGTCGCGTCCGTTGGCCCATCCCCACACGTAGCCGACGATTGGCCGCCGGATCAGCACTGACAGGGCGAACACACCCGCGTAGATCAGTGAGGACCAGATACCCAGCAGGAAGAAGCCCTTGGACTCGCCGACGATGTAGGCGATCAGCGCGCTGACGCCGACGGCGAAGAACCCGGAGACGGCTGGCTGCAACGACTCCCGGCGGATCAACCGCCACACCAGGATGAGTGTGGCCACACCGAGGGCGGCGTAGATGGCGGGCATCAGGCCGGCGAACGACGACACCGGCACGAAGACCACCACCGGCAGCGATGAGTAGATCAGGCCGCTGATGCCGCCCATCTGCTCGAGGATCGCCTGCGCGTTGAGCTTGCTCTCCGGCCGGTCCTGCCCGTCCGATGCGGTCTCGTCTGCAGCCCCGTTGTCGGGACTGGTCACTTCTGGATCTCGTAGTGCGGGTTGTAGATGGCCTTGCTTCCGTTCTCCAGCTTGCCCATCCTGCCGTGGACGCGCAGCGTTCGACCTGACTCGATGCCCGGGATGCGGCGCTGGCCCAGCCAGACCAGCATCACCGAGTCGGTGCCGTCGAAGAGTTCGGCGCGCACACCACCGGCGCACCCCTTCGCGGCGGTCTCCACGCAACGCAAGGTGCCGACCATGGTGACCTCCTGGCCGCGCTGGCAGTCAATCGCCTTTTGCGCGCCGGTCTGGGCCGCCTCGTCGCTGAGCGCCGCTACGTCGTGTTGTTCTGGATCTTCCGTCAGACGACGGGTGAGCCGACGCAGATAGCCTTCGGCCGTGGCCATGTCTCTCCTGACCGCTGTGGCGAATCCACCTTGGATCCTGACCCCTCGCCACCGTAGACCTCTTGGTGGGGATTCGCCACGTCGCTCCTGGCGTTGCGCGCGGGTGATTTGACGCACACGGCACGATCGTCTGATGGCGCTGAATCTGAGCGGGGCGACGGTCGTTCTGCTGCCCGGAACGGGCTCCGATGACGACTACATCTACCGCGTGTTCGCCCCCGCCCTGCACGACGTGGGTGCCACCGTGGTGACACCGCCGCCGAACCCGAATCGCCTCGTCGACGGGTATCGCGACGAGTTGGATGACGCAGCGCGCTCGGGCCCCATCATGGTCGGCGGGGTGTCGATCGGCGCGGCCGCGGCCCTGCGGTGGGCACTGGATCATCCGTCCCTGGCACTCGGCGTCCTGGCCGCGCTGCCGGCGTGGACGGGGTCCCCGGCCGACGCGCCCGCCGCACACGCCGCGCGTCACACCGCACATGTGCTGCGCAGGGATGGGCTGGCCTCAGCGGTCGCGCAGATGCGCGCGTCGAGCCCGCAGTGGCTGGGCGAGGAGTTGACCAGGTCGTGGGTGAGTCAGTGGCCCGCGCTGCCCGATGCCATGGAGGAGGCGGCGGGTGTCGTCGCACCGACGAGCGATGAGATGGAGTCGCTCGCAGTCCCGATGGGGGTCGCGGCCGCCACTGATGACGCGGTGCATCCCATCGAGGTGGCGTTGGAGTGGGTCAGCGCGGCTCCGCACGCGGCGTTGCGCACCGTCACACTCGATGAGATGGGCGCCGACCCGGCAGCGCTGGGCCGCGCATGCCTCGCCGCCCTGCTGGATGCCTGACCTCTAGAGGTCGGCGGTCCTAGCCGCCCGTGATGGTCCGCAGCTGCTGCATGGCCGAGCCCTGCTCACTGCGGCGCGCCGCCGGCGCGGGTGGCTCGGGCTGCTGCTGCTGTTGCAGCTGCTGAGCCTGCGCGGCCACCATCTGCTCGGCGCGAACGCGCAACCGCTCCACCAGCGTCTCGGACAACTGCAGCGGCAACATGGCACGCACCGGCTGCGGCGTGTCACCGCGGCGGATGACCGTGTCAGCCAACGCTTTCCGTGCCTCGTCCGCGATCTTGTCGGCCAACTGCGGCGGGCCGATGGCCGCACCACGGACCATCCACCGATAGCCGTCGACACCGATGAACCGCATGACGACGGGTTCGGGGCCGTTGGTCACGACACCGACGACCTCGCGGCCCCAGGGGCCGTCCTCTATGGACACCTGCGCGTTGTCCTTGCGCAGCGAGTCGGCGATCTCGGTGACCACCTCACGCCAGAGTCCCCCGGTCTTCGGGGCGGCCCACGCGGTGAGGTTGTAGCGCCCGTTGGGCGTCACCATCCACACAGCGGTCGGCACGCCCTGCTGATTGACCTCGAAGACCAGCTCTGCGGTCTCGTCCTCGGGGATCAGGACCGAGCCGAGGTCATGCCGACCAACCGTGGCGTGGCTCGCATCGTCGAAGTCGCCGATGTCGAACGGACCGTCGAGATCGTCGTCAGCGCCGTTCGCAGCGTCAGTGTTCGCAGCGTTCATGTTCGCAACATCCGTGTCCTCCGGAGCCGGGCCGGTGGCCTCGTCGCTGCCGGTGTTCTTGCGCCTACCCAGTGCCATCACAAACTCTCGTGTCCGCCAGAGGAACCGTGGCCGCCAATGCCACGGCTGGTATCAGCCAAACCTGCCTCGTCGAACGATGTGACTTCGACCAACTCGGGAAGTTCGACCCGTTGTACCAGTAACTGCGCGATGCGGTCGCCGCGGCGCACCGCAATGGGCTGCTCGGGATCGGTGTTGATCAGCGTCACCTTGATCTCGCCGCGGTAGCCAGCATCGACCGTGCCCGGGCTGTTGACGATCGAAAGCCCCACGCGGGTGGCCAAACCGGACCGTGGATGCACGAGGCCGACCATGCCGTGCGGGATCGCGACGGCGATTCCCGTTGGCACCAGGGACCGGTGTCCCGGTGCCAAGTCGACGTCGACGGCGCTGTACAGGTCGACGCCGGCATCGCCGTCGTGCGCTCGAGTGGGCATGGGCAGTTCGCGATCAAGTCGCACTACCGCCAGTGAGGTGGGCACGTTGCACGAGATTACTCTTGGGCGCGTGTCCGAGACGCGTGCAGCCACCGAATCGTTGCGCTACCGCGAGCGCCTGCGCGTGCCGTGGTGGTGGTGGCTGCCCGGCATCGGCTTGGCGGCACTGATCGCGTTCGAGGTCAACCTCGGCATCGCGGCCATCCCGATGTGGGTGCCGTTCGTCGTCCTGACGCTGGTGGCCGCCGCGGCGCTGACGTGGTTGGGCCGCGTCGACGTGCGTGTCGTCGCCAGTGGGGACGACACCGAACTCTGGGTGGGCCCCGCGCACCTTCCCGTGAGCGTCATCGCGCGCATGGCAGAGGTACCTCGCTCGGCCAAGTCGGCAGCGCTGGGTCGCCAACTGGACCCCGCCGCCTACGTCGTGCACCGGGCGTGGATCCCCTCTTTGGTGCTCATCGTCCTCGATGACCCCGACGACCCGACACCGTACTGGCTGATCAGCAGCCGTCACCCCGACCGCCTGCTGGCGGCGCTACGCGGCGACTGAGGCTGGCGCCTGCGTCAGGCCGCGCAATCGGTGCAGATCATCGCGCCGTTCTTCTCGCTGGCGAGACGACTGCGGTGATGCACCAGAAAACAGCTCGAACACGTGAACTCGTCGGCCTGCTTGGGAACAACGCGGACAGACAGTTCCTCGCCCGACAAATCTGCGCCGGGTAGTTCGAACGACTCAGCCGTTTCGGTCTCATCGACGTCGACGACGGCGGATTGTGCCTCGTTGCGGCGAGCCTTCAGTTCCTCGAGGGAGTCCTCGGAAACGTCATCGGTCTCGGTACGCCGCGGGGCGTCGTAGTCGGTAGCCATTTACCTCTTCCCCTCCGTAACCTTGCGACAGAGCTTTGTACCAGCGCAGAACGCATCCGCCAAATGATTCGTGCCCCGATCACCGCCGGAATGGATGTGATTTATATCACATGTCGATTCCTCGGGTGGGGACGCAGGTGGAAGAGGACGGCACTGCCTGCCCTTAAGGTGCAGTGGTGGTCGCGCAAATCACCTCCGGTACGGCATTCGACAAACACGGCCGTCCCTTCCGTCGACGCAATTACGTCCCCGGTCTCGCGATGCTGGCCGCTCTCGCCGTCGTGTCGTTGATGGTCTGGGTGATCGCGTTCAACCAGCCCACCGACGTCCAGGAAGTCGCGGACTGCAACGCTCCGCCTGCGCCGACGGAGCCGAACCAACCCACTCTCGGCGACCGGGTCACGGCCTCGACAATGTCCGAGGTGGTTCCGGCCAAGCTCGCTGACACCAAGATCCGCGTGCTCAACGCCAGCGGTCAGGGCGGACAGGCGGCTGAGGTCGCGGGCGCCCTGCGCGACCTCGGCTTCGCCCAGCCCACCGCCGCCAACGACGCGGTGTACGCCGGCGAGCGACTGCAGTGCCAGGGCCAAATCCGGTTCGGCCCGGCGGGACGCGCCGCCGCTGCATCGCTGTGGCTGGTGGCCCCGTGCACCGAACTGTTCCAGGACGAGCGCGGCGATGACACCGTCGACCTGGCGATCGGCACCGAGTACACCGAACTCAGCCACAACGACGACATCGAAGCGGTGCTGACCGCCCTGCGACCGGAGGCGACGCAGCCGCCGGACTCATCACTGCTGACCAAGATCCAGTCCGTCACCTGCTGACTCGCCGCTAGCGCATTGGCGCGCCCGCACGACGCAGCGCGGCATCGAGATCACCCGCAATGCCCGGCGCCGCAGCCACGATCAGCTCACCGCCGCTTCCGTCGACGGGCGGCAGATCCATGACGGCGCCCGCCTCGGACGCCACCAGTGCACCCGCCGCCCAATCCCACACGTGCACGCCGTCCTCGAAGTAGGCGTCCAGCCGGCCGGCACCGACCATGCACAGGTCCAGCGCACACGACCCGATGCGCCGCACGTCGCGGATCTCGGGCAGGATCTGCGCCAACACCTCGGCCTGGCGTATCCGGCCGTCGCGCGCGTAGGCGAAACCGGTGCCCACCAACGCCATTGACAGATCCGTGATCGGCGTGCACGCCAGTCGCGTGAGTTCGGTACCCCGCCGCAGCCATGCGCCATGGCCCAGTGCGGCGGAGAACACCTCACCGGTCGCGACATTGGCGACCGCGCCCGCCACCGACCGGCCGTCCACCTGAACACCCACCGACACCGCGTACGCCTCGACCCCGTAGACGAAGTTGACTGTGCCGTCGATCGGGTCGAGCACCCACAGCGGCTGCCCCGGCTCCGCGTGCACGGACCCGCCCTCCTCCTCGCCGAGCACCGGCTCGCCAGGACGCAGCACCGCCAGCCGGTCCCTCAGCAGCCGCTCGGTCTCGGTGTCGACGATCGTCACCGGATCGGTCGGCGAGGCCTTGCTCCGCACCGCCGACGCCCTCTCCGCGCTGCCTGCGCCGAACACCTCGGCACGACGACGTCGGACGAAGTCGGCGGCTTGTGCGGCAAGGTCCTCGGCAACCGTCCGCAGCGTCGTGGGCTCAGAGTCGATGTCAGTCACCGGCTCATCGCAGCACAGAAGCCATCGCAAGACCAAAGCCGATCACAGGACAAGCCGATCCGGTTGCGCGGCTGCCCCACAAGACCATTGCCGACCCACTAGTGTGTGGATCGCGTCGCACCTGCCGGCCTCTGGAACAGGAGTGCTCATGACCGCCACCGAAACGTCTGCAGCAGACTCGGGCACCGAAGGCACACAACACCGCGGATTCGGAGTCGACGTCGGCGGCAGCGGGACCAAGGGCGGCGTCGTCGACCTCGCCACCGGTCAGCTGATCGGCGAGCGGTTCAAACTGCCCACCCCCCAACCCGCCACCCCGGACGCCGTCGCCAAGACCGTCGCCGCCGTCGTCCGCGAATTCGGCTGGACGGGCAGCCTCGGCGTCACGTACCCGGGCGTCGTCACCGACGGCATCGTGCGGACCGCCGCCAATGTCGACAAGGCGTGGATCGGCACCAGCGCGCGTGACGCCATCTCAGCCGAACTCAACGGTCAGGCGGTGACCGTGCTCAATGACGCCGACGCCGCCGGACTGGCCGAGGAGCGGTTCGGCGCGGGCCGCGACAACACCGGTGTCATCGTACTTCTGACCTTCGGCACCGGCATCGGCTCCGCGGTCATCCACAATGGAATCCTGCTGCCCAACACCGAATTCGGACACCTCGAGGTCGGCGGGAAGGAGGCCGAGCACCGTGCGGCCTCGTCCGTCAAGGAGCGCAAGGACTGGAGCTACGAGCGCTGGACCGAGGAGGTGACCAAGGTCCTGGTGACCATCGAGAACGCGATCTGGCCGGACCTCTTCATCGCCGGTGGCGGCATCAGTCGCAAGGCCGACAAGTGGATTCCGCTGCTGAAGAACCGCACGCCCGTCGTCGCCGCGACGCTGCTCAACACGGCGGGCATCGTCGGCGCCGCGATGGCCGCCGACAAGGACACCACCACCTGATCTCGCTGGGGAGAACCCGATACAGCACAACGATTTTCGCTGTCATTCGGCGACCTCCGCCGACCGTCAGCCCTCGATGAGTTCGGCGTGGCTGGCCAGCTCCGCGCGGGTGCGCACACCGAGCTTGCGGTAGATGCGGCTGAGGTTGTGCTCGACCGTCTTCGGACTGATGAACAGCGCAGCGGCGATGTCCCGATTGGTCATCCCGGCCGCCGCGTGCCTGGCGACGCTGATCTCCGACGGTGTGAGATCGGAGTCCCTGTTGCGCGCCACGTTAACCCGGGCCAGTTCGGCGCGGGCCCGATCGACCCACAGCCTGGCTCCCAACTGTCGAAACTCCGTCACCACCTCGGTGAGGGCCTGGGCCGCAACCTGCTTGCGGCGTTGCCGGCGGGCGAGCTGACCGACGAACAGTTGCGTACGGGCCCGCTCGAATGGCATCGGCAGCCGGTCGTGTTCGGCCATCGCCTTGTCTGCCATCTTCTCTGCGCCCACCACATCGCCGCGCGCGGCCAGCATCATGGCCCGACACCGCGCACCGACGGCCAGCATCCACGGCCGGTCGAGTGCGGCGCCGTTACGCTCCAGCGCAGCGATCAACGGCTCGGCGTCGTCGAGGCGGCCGAGCGCGACCATCGCCTCAACCGCGTCGGGGATGTAGGACGCAGCGATGATCTCGGTCCCCCCGTCGGGGTCGAAACCGGCCAGGATCGGCGCGAGCGCCTCCAGTGCGTCGGCGTGGTTGCCACGCGAGACCTCGAGAAAGCCGAGGATCATCATCGGCCACGCGGCCATCTGCGGCGCATCACACCGGTGCGCGCCGACGATCGCGGCGTGAATCTCGTTTCGCGCGTGCTGCTCACGCCCCTGGTAGGCCCACACCAGCGCTCGCTGAATCCGAGCGATCACCAGTGAGTACTCCCCACCGAGGTGTTCTGCGCGCTGCATCATGTCGTCGGCGACCACCTCGGCGGCTCCAAACCGCGCCATCCAGACGTTGATCATCGACAGGTGCCGCGACACCTGCATCATGTCCGCGTCGGACCCGCGCTCGATGCAGCGGCGACGAACCATCATCATGGCCGTCCGGGCCTCGTCGAGCCGACCGAGCCACGCCTGCGTCATGGCATCGGCTGTGCCGGCCCGCGCGGGTACCGGCACGTCGGCGTCGGGGTCCTCGAGTTCCAGGGCCCGGCGCAACGCCTCCTCGTCGCGGCCCCTGCCCTGCCCGCACTCCAGAGCCACGTGCATGGCCAGCGCCTGGCTGATCACCGCAGGGGCGCCGAGAAGTTCGGCCTGCTCGACGGCCGACGCCGTGTGCTGCAACGCGTCCGCATACTCTCCGGTCCAACCCTGCGCCAGCGCCAGCCCCAAGTGTGCCCGGACCAACAGCAGTGGACTGCCCTCGGCGTCCTCGAACGCCGCGGACAGAAGTTCCTTGGCAGGAGCGAAGTCGTTGTCGTAGATCCATGTACCGGCCAGCAGGATGGTCGCCGCCGCCCGCTGCGGTCCGGGAGGTAGCGATTCGACGACGGGCTTGAGGAGCTTGCGGGCCCGACGGGTCTCGTGGGCCCGCAGGAGGTGTCTGGCAGCGCGCCGCCGGCGGGCGGGAGTGTCGCCGCCCAACTCGATCGCCAACTCGGTCAGCTCGGCCGCCGCAGCCGCCGCGCCGCGTGCACTCGCCGCATCGGCGGCCGTGTCGAGTGCATTCAGAGTCGCGGGATCGGCGCTGGCACTGCCGAGAGCCATGTGGCGGGCCTTGAGTTCGGGCTGCGTCTCGACGCTCGCCAGCGCACGGTGCATGCGACGACGGCGCCCCGGACCGGCCTGGGTGTAGATCCCGCGAGCCAGCAGTGGATGGCTGAACCGCACCTGATCACCGTTGATGACGACGATGCCCTCACGTTCGGGTCCCGCGAGCAGTTCCTCGACCCGGTCCACGCCCACCCCGGTGGCCTCAGCCAGCAGCTTCACGGTCGGCTCCGCCACACATCCGGCAGCGAGCAGCATGTCGGCGACAGCCGGGCTGAAGTGTCCGGTGCGCAGCTGCATCAGATCGGCCAGGGTGCTGGGCAGTACGGCGTCTGCGCTGACCGACTGTCCGTCCACCGCGCGCGCCAATTCCAGGGCGTAGAACGGATTCCCACCTGAGGCCTCGGCGATCCGGACCATCGTCGGCCGAGGAAGGGCACGACCGAACCGCCCACAGATGATGGTGTCCAGTGCCCCCAGCGTCATGGGTCCCACCCGCAACCGCTTGACCGCATCGGGATCTCCCAGCCTCAGCCAGGGCGATGCCGTCACGCCGTCTGAATCGGTGCGCTCGGTGAGCACCATGCCGACTCGGCCCGCGAGCCGGCGGGCGGCGAACTGCAGCACGGGCTGACTCGACGAATCCAGCCACTGTGCGTCGTCGATGGCGATGAGAACCGGCGAGCGCACCGTCAGCGCGGTGATGACCGATACCAGGGCGGCCGCGGTCACGCGTTGATCGGTGGGCGGGCCGTCGGCGCTGGCGCGCAGAAGGACCCGGTCAACGGCGATGCGCTGCAGATCGGGCAGCTGGTCGAGGATGTCTGGCTCGATGTCCGCCAACAGGTCTGCCACGGCCGCGTAGGTCAGTACCGACTCCGCTTCACCGGCGCGGGCCGACAGGATCCGGTACCCCGCACGTCGCGCATGCTCGACCGCCTCGTTCCACAACGTGGTCTTGCCGATGCCGGACTCCCCCGCGATGACCAACGCAGACGGGCGTGCCGCAGCCGTCATCAAGAGGATATCGACCGCCTGCAGCTCCACAGTCCTACTGACCGCTGCGAACGACACGCCGACAATCATCGCAGCTAGCAAAGCAGAAGGCACCCCCAATCCCGCTCCGAAGATTCGCCGCGGGACGACATACTCAGCCCTTCATGATCAGATCGGCAGGCGATCTGGGAGATTCTCGAGCGGCCGATGTCGGTTCTGGCTATGAACTGGCCGAGACGGTCCCGTTTCCCGGAGTGGCGCTCACTGCGGCCTCATCCGCCCCGCTCGAGCGCGCGCGCGGCTCGCCGACATCGAGTTTTTGCGCTCGAGGCGGGCGGTCGCCCACTCTGTCGTTACAATGGTCAACGGCGGCCGCACAACGAATAGCGGCAGTATCCGAACTGCGATCGACGCCAACATTCGAGAGCCGACAATTTTTCGGTGGCGCATGCCCACGCCCCCGATCCAGCAAGACCGTAAGGGGTGTCCCGTGACCGCGACGAAGGCAAAGTCGGCGACAGACGAGCCGGTGAAGCAGGCCGTCACCAAGGCGCCCGCCAAGAAGGCCGCTCCTGCCAAGCGTGCCACCAAGGCCGCCGCCAAGACCGGCCCCAAGGGGCCCGCGAAGGGCACCCGCGCCAAGAAGGCCACGAGCGTCGACGACGATGTGACGACCGCCGACAACGTCGATGTGTCTGATGAGGACATCGACGTCGACGAGGCCGATATCGAACTCGAGGACATCGACACCGAGGACGACGACACCGAGGACTCGGCCGACGCCGCCACCCCTGCCGTCAAGACAGCGGGCAAGGCCACCGACGAGGAGTCCGACGACATCGCCGAGCCGTCCGACAAGGACAAGGCCTCCGGTGACTTCGTGTGGGACGAAGAGGAATCCGAGGCGCTGCGACAGGCCCGCAAGGACGCCGAACTCACCGCCTCGGCGGACTCGGTCCGCGCCTACCTCAAGCAGATCGGCAAGGTCGCGCTGCTCAACGCCGAGGAGGAGGTCGAACTCGCCAAGCGCATCGAGGCCGGGCTCTACGGCACTCAGCAGCTCGCGGAGAAGGCCGAGAAGGGTGAGAAGCTCACCACGCAGTACCGCCGCGACATGCAGTGGATCTGCCGTGACGGTGACCGCGCGAAGAACCACCTGCTGGAGGCCAACCTCCGCCTGGTCGTGTCGCTGGCCAAGCGCTACACCGGCCGTGGCATGGCGTTCCTGGACCTGATCCAGGAGGGCAACCTCGGTCTGATCCGCGCGGTCGAGAAGTTCGACTACACCAAGGGTTACAAGTTCTCCACCTACGCCACGTGGTGGATCCGCCAGGCCATCACCCGCGCCATGGCCGACCAGGCCCGCACCATCCGTATCCCGGTGCACATGGTCGAGGTCATCAACAAGCTCGGCCGCATCCAGCGCGAGCTGCTCCAGGACCTGGGCCGCGAGCCCACGCCGGAGGAGCTCGCCAAGGAAATGGACATCACGCCGGAGAAGGTGCTGGAAATCCAGCAGTACGCGCGTGAGCCCATCTCGCTGGACCAGACGATCGGCGACGAGGGCGACAGCCAACTCGGCGACTTCATCGAGGACAGCGAAGCCGTCGTCGCGGTGGACGCCGTGTCGTTCACCCTGCTGCAGGATCAGCTGCAGAGCGTGCTGGAGACGCTGTCCGAGCGTGAGGCCGGCGTGGTCCGGCTGCGCTTCGGCCTCACCGACGGCCAGCCGCGCACGCTCGACGAGATCGGCCAGGTGTACGGGGTCACCCGCGAGCGCATCCGTCAGATCGAGTCCAAGACGATGAGCAAGCTGCGCCACCCCAGCCGTTCCCAGGTGCTGCGCGACTACCTGGACTAGTCGAAAACGACGAAATGGTCGCTACCAGCGTGCTGGTAGCGACCATTTCGTCGTTTTCGGGCCTAGCTCTCACATCCGACGCCGTCACCGTCCCGGTCGAGGTGCGGCCCGTAACCCGGGTCGCCCTCCATGACGGGCGCGGCGCCGGCGTCGCGCGCGGCACTGCAATTCTTGTAATACGGCTCGGCGTGCGCGAATCATGGTCGAGCTGAGAGCGGGCGTGCTCAGCGCCGCTCGCGCACCTTGTACGAGGCCGGCCACGACTCGCGGGACTCGTCTCCGGTGAGTGGAGTCCCCTTTCCGAGGACCTGAACGGCGTAGGCCTCCTTACCGGCGCCCACCTCGCGATCGGCCTTCTCCTTGGCCATATACAGCAGTTCGTCGATCGCGAGTTCGCGGAACGCCACGAACGTGGTCTTGCGGACGACGTCCGGGCTCAGCGCCGCAGCCACCATCCGGTCGATGAGGACACGGCCGGCCAGCACTGCGAGCCCCAGCGCGACGACCGGGACCACCCAGTAGCAGACGACCGACAGCGGGGTCGTGTCCAGGAGGCTGGCGTCGCGCGCCACGATCGGGGGGATGGCCGACGACACCGTCATGACCGCGAAGGCGGCCACCCAGATCCATGTCACCAACGCGGTGACCGGTTCGAACGGATCGCTCTTGACGACCTCGGCGGGCTGGTCGGCCTCGGCGAACTCCCGCACGAAGGGTTTGCCGGCCAGAACGCCGACCAGGGCCACGAGCAGGATGCCCGCACCGCTCAACGTCAGGATCCAGCGCTCCATGAACGTCTGACTCAGCGTGAACGTCAGGATCGCGAGCACCGAAAACGTCCCGATCGCCCCGATTTCGAGCGAGCTGACCGTCGAACGGCGAGCCCGGCTCACGATCAGCGCCAACACCGCCACCGCGAGCGCCACCAACACCGCGGCGGCAAGGGGGACGTTCCCCACGAGTATCCAATAGACGACCCACGGCGCGAAGCCCGACAGGATTCCCATGATGGCTGAGTCTAGGCAAGACGACCAGGGACGCACGCAGGTATATCCTTTGCCTTCGTGCCTGCAACCGCGAAGACCCCGCCCACCTGGCTGATTAACACAATTGGCCGCATCCGTAATGCCCTCGGCACGGCCAGCCGATCGGCCGTGCCCGCCAACATCGCACTGTTGGAGATCACCCAGGGCGCGTGGTTGACCCAGGCCCTGTACGCCGCCGCCCAACTCGGCATCGCCGACGAGCTTCGTGACCGTCCACGCTCGAGCGCCGACATCGCATCCGCCGTCGGCGCCGACCCCGGCGCCACCTACCGCCTGATGCGGGCACTGGCTGCCAACGGGTTGCTCAAGCTGCACCGCGACGGACGATTCTCGCTGACCCGCGTTGGCCAAGCGCTGCGCTCGGACTACGACGGGTCCATGGCCCCGATGATCAAGTTGGTCGGCCACCCGTCGCACTGGGAGCACTGGGGCAACCTGCTGTACTCGGTCAAGACGGGCGACTCGGCGGCGGAGAAGCTACGCGGTATGCCGGTGTTCGACTATCTCGAGACCGATCCTGAGTACGCGAAGGTCTTCAACGACGCCATGACGGGCGTGTCCGCGATGGCAATCGAGGCCGCCGTTCCGGCCTACACCTTCTCCGGCCACAAGCTCATCGTCGATGTCGGCGGCGGCCACGGGGCGCTTCTAGCCGCAGCACTGGCGACGGCACCCGATGCCCGCGGCGTGCTGTTCGACCTGCCGTCGGTGATCGCAGGCGCGGGTCCCGAACTCGACCGGGCCGGGGTGTCGGACCGGTGCACCAAGACGGGCGGCTCGTTCTTCGAGGCGGTGCCCGAAGGCGGCGATGTCTACCTGATGAAGACGATCATTCACGACTGGGACGACGAGAAGTCGCTGACGATCCTCCGCAACATCCGCACCGCGATCGCGCCGAACGGCAAACTTCTGCTGTTCGAGTTGGTACTTCCCGAGGGCGCACCGTCGCATCCCGGAATGCTGCTCGACCTCGAGATGCTGGTGCATCCCGGCGGATGCGAGCGCACCCCGAGCGAATACCGGGATCTTTTGGCGCGCGCCGGGTTCCGGATGACTCGTGTCATCGGGACGGCGGGGCCGATGTCGATTGTCGAAGCGGTGCCGGCGTGAGGACGCGGTGATGCCCGACCGGTTGAACGTCTCGTCGGGTTCCCCGTTCGAGGACCAGGTGGGCTACTCGCGGGCGGTGCGCATTGGGCCGCTCGTCGTCGTCGCGGGCACCACCGCGCCGGGCGACGACGCCGCGGCTCAAGCGCGGGAGGCATTGCGCCGCATAGAGTCTGCATTGCTCGACTGCGGCGCATCGATGACCGATGTCGTTCGGACCCGGACGTTCGTCACCGACATCACGCAGTGGCCGGACATCGCGGCCGTGCACGCTGAGACGTTCGGCGACATCCGGCCCGTGACGACAATGGTCGAGGTTTCAGCCCTTATCGCACCGGATCTTCTGGTCGAGATCGAGGCCGACGCCTACGTCCCCGAGTGACCGATCGCAGCGAAGCGCCCGTCCTCACCGGGGAGGTACGCCGTGACACTTGTCACAGCGTGGGCCGGCAGCGGGCCGTACAGATGCGGGAACGTCATCGCCTCGGGATCGCCCGGAACGCCGGGCTCCCACCGCACGGGTGCGGTCAGTAGCGACGGGTCCAGCGTCAGCAACAGCATGTCCGTGCGCCCGGCGAAGAGTCGGTTCGCGGGCAGGTGCACCTGCTCCGGGCTGGACAGATGGACGAATCCGCTATCCTCCAGCGACGGCGGCCGACGCTCCCCCAAGGCGCGAGCCCGTTCCCACTCCTGTTCGGTGCAAAGGTGCACCAGCTGATGCGATTCCGCGGGCATCGGTCCAGTGTGGCGGAACGGCAACTCGGGTATCGGGTGAGACACGACACACCGGTGAACGCTTGGGGAACAACCCCGGACGCCCAAACGTCTGACAGAGTAGAGACACGCGAGACCGGAGGAGGAGCCATGAACGCAACTCTGACCAGCCCCGAATTGACCCGGGCTGATCGCTGTGACCGTTGCGGCGCCGCCGCTCGCGTCCGAGCGAAGCTGCCGTCGGGAGCTGAACTGCTTTTCTGCCAGCACCACGCCAATGAGCACGAGGCGAAGCTGGTTGAGCTGGCGGCCGTCATCGAGGTTAGCCCGGTCGACGCCTGACAGACCCGCCGAGCGGCACCCATGCGGGCGCAATCGGTCCGCGTCGGTAATGCTGGTCTGGTCATGAGCGACCAGCCACAGCCAGTCAGACCGTCCAAGCACCACATTTGGCGGGTTAGCAAGCGCACTCTCTCGAAGAGCTGGGACGACTCGATCTTCTCGGAGGCCGCGCAAGCCGCCTTCTGGTGTGCACTGTCCCTGCCTCCCCTACTGCTGGGGATGCTGGGCAGCCTGGCATGGGTGGCGCCGCTGTTCGGGCCCAACACACTGCAGACGATCGAGAATCAGTTGATCTCGACGGCCGCGAACCTGTTCTCGGGCAACGTCGTCAACGAGATCATCGAGCCCACCATCTCCGACATCGTGGCGGGTGCCCGCGGCGAGGTGGTGTCGCTGGGTTTCGTGATATCGCTGTGGGCCGGGTCGTCGGCGATCTCGGCGTTCGTCGACTCGATCGTGGAGGCGCACGACCAGACCCCGCTGAGGCATCCAGTGCGTCAACGGTTCTACGCGCTGGGCCTGTACATGATCATGCTGCTGGGCGTCATCGTCACGGCGCCGTTTGTCGCGCTCGGGCCGAGCAAGGTCCGCGAGTACATCCCTGACAGCTGGGATCACGTCCTTCAGTACGGCTACTACCCCGTGCTGTTCCTCGGCCTGGCCGTCGCGGTGGGCGTGCTCTACCGGGTGGCACTGCCCAAACCGCTGCCATCGCACCGACTGGTGTTCGGCGCCCTATTGGCCGCCACGGTGTTCATCATCGCGACGGTGGGGCTGCGCGTGTATCTGACCTGGATCACCGCGACGGGCTACACCTACGGAGCGCTCGCCACACCTATCGCGTTCCTGCTGTTCGCGTTCTTCCTGGGCTTCGCGATCATGATCGGCGCCGAACTCAACGCGGCGATCGAAGAGGAGTGGCCGGCGCCCGAGACCCACGCCAAGAGGTTGCGTGGCTGGCTCGAGGAGAAGGCCGAGTCACTCAACAGTGACGGCGGCGCGAGCACTGCCTCAGTCGATGACGAGAAACCCGCCGCGCCAACACCGCGCGAGGGAACCTCGACTACTTCTTGAATCCCTCGTAGATCCGCTTGCAGTCCGGGCACACCGGCGAGCCCGGCTTGGCCGACTTCGTCACCGGGAACACCTCGCCGCACAGGGCGACGACGTGGGTTCCCATGACCGCGCTCTCGGCGATCTTGTTCTTCTTCACGTAGTGGAAGACCTTGGGAGCATCGTCGTCCGTGCCGTCGTCGGCGCGTTCGTCAACGTCGGTCCGCTCGATCGTCTGGGTTTCCATGCCTACATTGTGCATCGCAAGGCTTCGGTAATGAACCGGCGGTTTACACCGGCCCCGGGTGTGGAACGATGGAGGCATGAAACACGGCCAAGAGCTGAGTTTCGACGACGACGGTAAGCCGGTTCTCATCACCCGTGCGGCGGTGCCCTATGAGGAGCAGCACCGCGAGCGTGTGCGCAAGTACCTCACGATCATGTCGTTTCGCATTCCGGCTCTGATTCTCGCAGCGGTCGCCTACGGCATATGGCACAACGGACTGATCTCCTTGGCCATCCTGGTGGCGTCCATCCCGCTGCCCTGGATCGCCGTGCTGATCGCCAATGACCGACCGCCGCGACAGCGTGAGGAGCCACGGCGCTACGCGTCGCGGCGCAAGATTCCGCTCTTCCCCACCGCCGAGCGGCCCGCGCTCGAAGAGGCACCCCATGCTGTGCCGCCGCCCGATTCGGCTGAGACACCGCGCGACGTTCCGCACTGAGCGAAATCTGGCTCACTTCTCAGGACATTCTCAGGTCGTCGGCGAGAAACTGCAGCTCAGCAGGTGTGTAACTGGCGGCCAGTGGGAACTCTTTGGACTGTCCCGACGTTGAAGTTCATGACAGTTCCAGCCGAGCAGGAGGCAGTAATGGCGAGTGCTACCGCAAGCCGCATCGAGTCCGATCTCGACAGCCAGAGCCCAGCCGCTGACTTGGTGCGCGTGTACCTGAACGGCATCGGCAAGACTGCCTTGCTCACGGCCGCCGATGAGGTCGAACTCGCGAAGCGCATCGAAGCCGGCCTATATGCCCGACACGTCCTGGCCACCAAGAAACGCCTCGGCGATACCCGCAAGCGCGATCTCGCGGCGATCGTCCGGGACGGCGAGGCGGCCCGCCGTCACCTGCTGGAGGCCAACCTCCGTCTCGTGGTGTCACTGGCCAAGCGCTACACCGGTCGCGGCATGCCGCTTCTGGACCTGATCCAGGAGGGCAACCTCGGACTGATCCGCGCGATGGAGAAGTTCGACTACGCCAAGGGCTTCAAGTTCTCCACCTACGCCACGTGGTGGATCCGCCAGGCGATCACTCGCGGTATGGCCGACCAGAGCCGCACCATCCGGCTCCCCGTCCACCTCGTCGAGCAGGTCAACAAGTTGGCCCGGATCAAGCGCGAGATGCACCAGAACCTGGGCCGTGAGGCCACCGACGAGGAACTGGCCGAGGAGTCGGGTATCCCCGCCGAGAAGATCGCCGATCTCCTCGAGCACAGCCGTGACCCGGTGAGCCTGGACATGCCGGTCGGCAGCGACGAGGAAGCCCCGCTGGGCGACTTCATCGAGGACGAGAACGCCATGTCCGCCGAGAACGCGGTGATCTCCGAACTGCTGCACACCGACATCCGCCACGTGCTGGCCACGCTCGACGAGCGCGAGCAGCAGGTGATCCGGCTGCGGTTCGGTCTGGATGACGGCCAGCCCCGCACTCTGGACCAGATCGGCAAGCTCTTCGGACTGTCTCGCGAGCGCGTCCGTCAGATCGAGCGCGAGGTGATGTCCAAGCTGCGCCACGGCGACCGCGCGGAGCGCCTGCGTTCCTACGCAAGCTGACCCTTCTCATCCTGTGATGCCCGTCGCGATCCGCGGCGGGCATCACTGCGTGACGCGGCCGTGGTGCGGCCCGCTTCGCGCCCCGACAACGGTAGACTCTTCCCGACGGAGGGCGGCAACATGAACGATCTCATCGACACCACCGAGATGTATCTACGGACCATCTACGACCTCGAGGAAGAGGGTGTGGTGCCACTGCGCGCGCGCATCGCGGAGCGTCTCGAGCAGAGTGGCCCCACCGTCAGCCAGACCGTGTCGAGGATGGAGCGCGACGGCCTCCTGCACGTCGCCGGTGACCGCCACCTGGAACTCACCGACAAGGGACGGGCCCTGGCGATCTCGGTCATGCGCAAGCACCGGCTCGCCGAGCGTCTGCTGATCGACGTCATCGGGCTGCCCTGGGAGGAAGTGCACGCGGAGGCATGCCGCTGGGAGCACGTGATGAGCGAGGACGTCGAGCGACGCCTGGTGCGGGTGCTCGACAACCCGACGACCTCGCCCTTTGGCAACCCGATCCCCGGCCTCGCCGAACTGGGTGTCGAGCTGCCCAACCCCGACGATGGCAACCTGGTGCGGCTCACCGAGCTGCCCAGCGGTTTCCCGATCGCCGTGCGGGTGCGTCTGCTCTCCGAGCACGTCCAGGGCGATGCCGACCTGATCACCCGACTCAAGGACGCCGGCGTGGTGCCCAATGCGCGGGTCACCGTTCAGGTCAGCGACCACGGCAGCGTCATGATCATCATCCCGGGCCACGAGCAGGTGGAGTTGGCCCACGACATGGCCCACGCGGTCAAGGTCGAGAAGGTCTAGCCCCGCGTGTGCCGAACAGGCTTCGCGGCGGCAGCGTGACACCCAGCTGCTGCGCCAGCCGGTAACCACTGCGCGCCAGTTCCCGGATCTGTTCGGGCCGCATGCCGGTCCGCAGTGCCTGATCCAGCATCCTGGCCATCCGATGGCCGCTATCCACCCGTAGCGCCGCCTCCAGCGCGATACCGGCCAGCGGACCGTCACCTCGCGCGTAGGCGGAGAACGCCAGCAGAGCCAGCGCATCGACGCGCCACCGGTCCGGAAGTGTGCGGGCCAGTAGCGCCCACAGCGACTCCGCCTGTGCGGCATCACATCCCACCGCCAACGCGTAGAGCATGTCCCGGACTCGCGGATCACTCAGAGCGCCCGCAATCCGGGTGAGATCGGCATCCGACGGCCAACGCCCACGTCCCGTGGCCGCCGCGGTGGCGATGGCGTGCTCGACGTCGGCGCGAGTGTCGGCGTCCTCCCGCTCGGCGCCGCGGAAGGACGGCGCATTGGCGATGGCTGCCCGCAATGCACGTACGCGAGCGGGATCGGTGACGGTGATGACCTCCAGCAGTTCGGCGCGCTTGCCGTAGAGACGACGCCCGCCGAGCACGGCCTCGGCGGCCACCGGTGACGCGCACGGGTCGTCCACGGTGCCGCTGCGACCGCACCCGTCCGCGCAGTGCCATCGCCCGCCGGCGCAGACGCGGTCCACGACGTACGCCTCCGCCAGGTCAATCCCGCGGTTCTCCAGGGCCGACGCAAGGGCATCGGCGAGGCGGCGGTGCTCGTCGTCGCACATGCGGCATGCCGCGCCGTCGGCGTCCACGATCACCGCCATCGCAGTGTCAGAACCGCTGCCGGCCGCGAGATCGGCGATCTCCTCGACCGTGACGATCAGCTCCTCGGACAGGTCAGCGCGCATCACGCACCCCATCGCACCGTCCTGAAGGGTCGCGAGGACCAGCGAACTCTCGGGCGTGAACCCCAGAACCGCAGGCAGCGCGGCGATCAGTGCACCGGGCCGGTTGTCGTGGAAGTCACCAGTATTGGATGTGGTCATGCGCCGAACGTGACATCAGCCGCCGTCGGGTCGACCAGACGATGGCGGCATCGGGCGCGACGCTGTGGATGAAGTCGGCTCTGGGGATGGCCGCATCTATGCGCATATGAGCAAAGTTCTGCTCATCCGTTGACGGTGTCACATGCTCGTCCCTAACGTGATGGTCGTCATGCGCGGCCCAACCACCGGCGCGCACAGCTAGGAGGAAACGTGAGACTCGCAAAAGCCCTCTCGGGAATCGCGCTCGGAGCCGCAATGGCCATGGCGTTCTCCGGGTGCTCAGTACCAGGTGACGACGCCGCCCAGAGCAGCACCGTCGTCGACGGACCGCTCAAGATCGGCTTCAGCCAGGCCACTCAGCAGAGCCCGTTCTACGTCGCACTCACCGACGCGGCCAAGGCCGAGGCGCAGGCCCAGGGTAATGAGTTCTTCTACGCCGATGCCAACGGCGACGTGACCAAGCAGAACAACGACGTCCAGGACTTGATCACCCGGGGTATCAACGTGCTGGTGATCAACCCGGTCGACCCGAAGGGCATCACCCCCTCCCTGGCGGCCGCCAAGGCTGCGGGCATCAAAGTCGTCACCGTCGACCGCCCGGTCGAATCAGGCGCGGCGGCGTTCGTCGGCCGCGACAACAAGGCCATGGGCCAGCTCGTTGGTGAGGCGGCCGTGAGCACGCTCGGGCCTGCCGGGGGCAAGATCATCGAGATCCAGGGCGACGCGGGTGGCGCGGTGGCGCGGGATCGCCACGACGGATTCCAGGCTGCCGTGGCCGCCCAGCCGAATATCACCGTCATCGACGGGCCCTACTGCGACTACACCAGGTCCAAGGCCGTGACTGCGATGCAGGATCTCCTGCAGGCCCATCCCGACCTCAAAGCCGTCTACGCCCAGAACGACGATATGGCGCTGGGTGCTCTGCAGGTCTTGACCGAGAACAACCGCACCGACGTCAAGGTCTTCGGGGTGGACGGTCTGATGGAGGCCGTGCGCGCCATCGCCAGCGGTGACCAGTACATCGCCACCGCGCTCAACGATCCCAACGCCGAGGGAAAACTGGCGATCGAGACTGCGGTGAAGGTCGCCCGCGGTGAGACTGTGCCGGAGTTCGTCGACGCCGGAACCGATTTGGTCAACAAGTCCAACGCACCATCGCTTCAGGGCGAATCAACGTTCGCCGCCGCATAGCGAGCCGAGTTTGAGTCAGCCAAAGACAACGCACGAGGAGAAACTTCTGATGACAACCGAGGCCCCCGCCCCGGCAACCGTGTCGGCCCCACAGGATCTGCCCCAGAGCATGACTGCGGCGGTGATGTACGCGCCCGGCGACATCCGGGTCGAGCAGGCGCCGGTGCCCAGACCCGCACCCGGTGAGGTGCTGCTCAAGGTCGCCGCCTGCGGCGTGTGCGGCTCCGACATCCCCCGGATGCTGCGCAACGGTGGCTACGTCATGCCGATCATCTGCGGGCACGAGTTCTCCGGCTGGGTCGTCGAACTCGGCGCAGGCGTCGACGGATTCGAGGTCGGCGAACTCGTATCGGTCCCACCGCTGATCCCGTGCCGGCGCTGTGACTTCTGCTCTGACGGCGCGTTCGGGCTCTGCGAGAACTACGACTACTTCGGCAGCAGATCCGACGGTGCCTACGCGCAGTACGTCGTGTCCCCGGTCGGCAATCTGCTGAAACTGCCCGCGGGTATCGATCCTCGCGCAGCCGCGATGCTGGACCCGGCAGCCATCGCACTGCACGGACTGTGGAAGACGAACCTGCGGGCCGGACACCGCGTCCTGGTGATCGGCGCGGGTCCGATTGGACTCTTCGCAGTGCAATGGGCAAAGCTGCACGGCGCCAGCCAGATTGTGGCAGTCGACCTGAGTGAGGAGAAGGCGGCCATGGCCCGCGAGGCCGGTGCCACCCACGCGGTGCAGAGCGCCGAGGAGGCCCGCGCCCTGGGCGGCCGCGGATACGACGTGGTGCTCGAGTCCGCGGGCGTGCCCGCGACAGCCGACATGGCGGCGAACCTGACCGGCCCGCACGGACACGCGGTCTTCGTCGGTATCCCGCACGCGCCGGTCACCCTGGAGAAGGAGACCTTCAACCAGTTCATGCGGCTGGAGACCAGCCTGCACGGCTCGTGGAACTCGTTCTCCGCACCGTTCCCCGGCGACGAGTGGCGCACCTCCGCTCAGATGATGGCCGAAGGAAAGCTGAAGTGGGAGTTCATGATCACTCATGAACTGCCGTTGTCGGCACTGCCGGACATGATGCAGCAGCTCGGTGACCGCTCGATCTTCTCGTCAAAAGTTCTGTTCATGCCCAACGAGGACTGAGTCATGGGAATTCTTCTGTCGATCGACCTCGGCACCGAGGGCGCACGCATCGGTGCGTTCACCGAGGACGGCACCCCGTTGGGCACGGCCCACCGCCCCTACTCGACCCACCACCCCAGGCCGGGGTGGGCCGAGCAGGATCCGCGGGACTGGTGGGCCGCGATCACCGCCGCGACCCGTGAACTGCTGGGCAGTGACCCGTGTCGGGCAGCCGGGCAGGTCATCGCCATCGCCGCGTCGACAACCGCCTCGACGGTGGCGGTTGTCGACACGGCCGGAACGCCGCTACGCCCGGCCATTCTCTGGATGGATGCGCGCGGTGCGGCGGAATCGGAGCGCACCGCACAACTGAGCAGGCAGCATCCGATCCTCGAATGGTCCGGCGGATCCGATGCCGCCGAATGGCTACTGCCCAAGGCGATGTGGCTCAAGAAGCACGATCCCGACGCGTACCGATCAGCCGCGCGCATCGTGGAGGCCGTCGACTACATCACGTTCCGGCTGACCGGCCGATGGGTCGGTTCGCAGATGAACGCCGTCTGTAAGTACAACTACGACGCCCTCGCCGGGCGTTTCCCCGCGGAACTCTATGCCGCGCTGGGCATGGAGGACCTCGTCGGCAAGCTGCCCGATGAGATCGTCGAGGTCGGCGGTGTCGCGGGCACCCTCATCGAGAGCGCGGCGGCAGATTTGGGCATCGCCGACAAAGCGATTGTCGCCGTGGGCGGTATCGATGCACACGTGTCGCTGCTGGCCTGTGGCGGCAAGGTGGACGGGCTGGTCTCGGTCGTGTCCGGTACGTCGTCGGCCATCGTCACCGAAGTGGACGAACCGACCACCTCCAACGAGGTGTGGGGCCCCTACCCCGACGCGTTGAATCACGGTAAGTGGCTGGTCGAGGGCGGTCAGGTCACCAGTGGTTCGGTGCTCAAGTGGACAGGTGAGTCCATCATGGGTGTGCGCCGCGAGGATCTTCCTGCGCTCATTGATCAGGCGACCGCGGTTGACCCGGGTGCGCATGGTCTGCGAGCCCTCGATTACTTCATGGGCAACCGCACCCCGCACCGCGAGGCCCGCCTGCGCGGGGCCGTGATCGGGCTCACGCTGGGTACCACGAAGGCGGAACTCTACCGAGCGATGGTCGAGGCCGTCGCCTGCGGGACCCGCAGTGTGATCGACTCGTTCGAACGCTCCGGGGTGCCCTGTACGCGCCTCGTCTTCTCCGGTGGCATCGAGCGAAACTCGTTGTGGCAGCAGGTGACAATAGACGTACTCGGCAGGCCCGCCGAACTGGTGATCGGTGAGAACCTCACCCTGCGGGCCTGCGCGGTGATCGCGGCGACCGCCGCCGGGATCGTTCCGAGCTTGGGCGCCGGCTCCCAACTGTTCGCCCCGCGGGTCCGGATGCTGGAACCCGACCCGAAGCGAATAGCGGTCTACGAGCAGACGTTTGGCGAATACCAGCGACTGACCGAGGCGCTGCGACCGATCATGTGCGACGCCGCCGACAACGGCGGTCCTGGCCCCGACGTGGGCACCCGCGGCCCGTTCCGGGTGGTGCGGTAATGAGCGCGGCCGCAGACGAGAGCCGCACTGACCTGCTGCTCTATGTTGCGCAGTGCTACTACGAGCAGGGCCGCACCCAGGAGGACATCGGGTCCGAGCTCCACCTGACTCGATGGAAGGTCGGACGACTGCTCGACGAGGCCCGCGGGGTTGGCCTCGTCCAGATCAAGATCGTGCATCCGCAGGCGCGGCGCACCGACCTCGAAGTGGCGATGCGCAGCCGCTTCGGACTGCGTGAATGCGTGGTCGTGCCGGGCCCGGAGAACCGCGGACCGGATGGCGAGCACATCGCCGCGGCCGCGGCCAACTACCTGAAGACGAACTCGTCGTGGATCACCACCCTTGGTGTCTCCTGGGGCAACACTCTGCAGCAAGTGGCCGCAGTGCTGCCCGACGGATGGACACGCGGTATCGAGGTCATTCAGGCCAACGGCGGGGTCAGCCGATCCGTGCATCCCACGAGGGCGGCCAACATCGTGACGAGCATCGCCCATAGCGGAAATGGCCGGGCCACGCTGCTGCCGGTACCGGCAATCGTCGAGCGAATCGAAACGCGTGATGCGCTCTACACCGAGGGCTTCGTCGTGGACGTGCTGTCCCGCGCCCGCAAGGCGGACGCCCTCCTGTTCTCCCTGGGGGCGCTCGGCCCGACGTCAGTCCTGGTCGAGTCCGGTGCCGTCACCCCTGCCGAACTCGCCCAACTCGACTCGGCCGGCGCCTGCGGAGATATCCTCGCCCACTACATCACCACGACCGGTGAGATCGCCTACGACGATATCGACAGGCGGACAGTGGGTCTCAGCCTCGACGACGTCAAGACCGCCAACTGCGCCATCGCAGTGGCTGCGGGCACACACAAGGTCCCCGTCATCAACGGCGCTCTGGCCAGCGGGCTGTGCTCAGTCCTCATCACCGACGAACCCACGGCACTGGCCGTGCTGGAGCACCGACATGACAAATAGCCGCACCATCAGTTCGACACCGCCGAGCCAGCCTCTCGAAGCCGAACGGGCCACCGCACTGCGGATGCACGACATTGTGAAGGCGTTCCCCGGGACCAAGGCATGTGATGGCGCCAGCCTCGAGGTCGCCAGGGGCGAAGTGCACTGCCTCCTCGGCGAGAACGGCGCGGGCAAAAGCACTCTCATGAAGATTCTGTCGGGCTCCTATACGCCGGACTCTGGAACGATCACCCTCGGCGGCGAGGACGTCACGTTCGGCTCCCCCATCGACGGCGTCCGGGCCGGGATCAACACGATCTACCAGGAACTAGACCTCATCCCGGATATGACCGTGGCGCAGAACCTCTTCCTGGGCCATGAACCGCTGCGCGGCCCCTTCGTCGCACGCCGGGAACGAGATCGCCTGGCGGCCGAGGCGATCACCCGAGTCGGCGGCGGCTTCGCACCGTCGGATGTCGTGGCCAATCTGTCTGTGTCCGATCAGCAGCTCACGGCAATCGCGAAGGCACTCACCACCGATGCCCGCGTCATCATCATGGACGAGCCCAGCGCCACGCTTACCGATCACGATCTCGCCGAGGTGTTCCGCGTCATCCGCGAACTCACCGCCGCGGGCAAGTCGGTGATCTACATTTCCCACCGCCTCGACGAGGTGAAGGAGATCGGCGACCGCGCGACCGTGATGCGCGACGGCGCCACCGTCGGCGTCTTCGACGTCGCCGCCGTGACCAAGGACGAACTGGTCGAGGCAATGATCGGCCGTGGCCTGCAGCCCCACACGCCGCGCCAACCCCGCCCGGACGGCGAGGGCGCCGAATTGCTCGAGATTCGACGCGCCGCCATCCCGGGCGTGATCGACGTGTCGGGTATCACCGTCCGGCGCGGCGAGATAGTCGGGCTGGCGGGGTTGGGCGGCGCGGGCCGTTCCACACTGCTGGCGACCCTGTTCGGCGACAGGCGTGCCACGCTCGACCTGACGCTGAGTGGCTCCCGCATCACCCGGCAGACCCCCCGGGGCGCCGTTCAGGCCGGGATCGGCCTGGTCCCCGAGGACCGCAAGAGCCAGGGACTGTTCCTGGAGCAGTCGATCCTGCGTAACGCAGGCATCGCGGCGTTGGCGCCATTCGCCCTGAACCCGATGAAAGCCGCCCGAGCGCTGTGCATGCCGCCACTGCAGCGTCTGGGTGTCAAGTTCTCCAGCATTGATCAGCCGGTCGGTGAGCTCTCCGGCGGCAATCAGCAGAAGGTTGTGCTGGCCAAGTGGATGGCCCGCGGAATCGACCTGCTACTGCTCGATGAACCCACCCGCGGGTTGGATATCGGTGCGAAAGCCGATCTGTTCGAACAGGTTCAGGCGCTGGCCGAGGCCGGCGTTGGCGTGTTGATGGCCTCCAGCGAGCTGAGCGAACTCACCGAGAACTGCGATCTGATCTGGGTCATGCACGAGGGCAGGAACATCGCGGCATACGACCCGAGCACCACATCACCGGCGGATATCGCCCGCTGCGTTGTCACAGGAGGACACGACATTGACTGACCTCATTCAGGGCCCCACACCGCACGCGCCGTCCGCCCCGGCGGTCAATGTGCGTACACGTCGCCAGAACATCATCGTGCGGTTCAATCTGCTGTTCATCTTCGTTGCGCTGTTCGTCGTCGCATCGGTCACGGCCCCGCAGTTCCTCACCTCGCAGAACATGGCGAACCTGCTGCAGCAATCCAGCCTCACCGGGATCGTCGCGATCGGCATGACCGTCGTGATCCTGACCTCTGGCATCGACCTGTCGGTGGGAAGCGTTGCGGCACTGTCGGGAATGGTGGTCGCGATCCTCATCGGCCTGGGAATCGCCTGGCCCATCGCCATGGTGCTGGCCATCATGAGCGGGCTGGTGCTCGGCGGGATCATGGGCGGATTGACTGCCTACCTAGCCCTACCGGCGTTCATGATCACGCTGGCCGGGATGCAGAGCATCCGCGGTCTCACCTTCCTGACCACCAACGGCACACCCACAACCGCGGAGATTCCGATCGGCCTGCGGTTCTTGGGCGCCGGAACCATCGCCGGCATTCCGGTCGTCGGGCTGATCTTCGTCATCACCACCGTGATCGTGGGTCTGGTGCTGCGCCGCACGACCTTCGGTGAACACATCTACGCGGTCGGCAGCAACGCCAAGGCGGCACGGCTATCCGGGCTGCCAGTGCAGCGCATAACCACAGCGGCGTATGTGATCTGCGGCGGATTGGCCGCGCTGGTCGGGGTGCTGCTCACCGCGCGGCTCACCATCGGTCAACCCACGGCCAACACCGGACTGGAACTGGACGCCATCGCCGCGGTGGTGCTGGGAGGGACCAGCCTGTTCGGCGGAAAGGGCGGTGTGATGGGCACATTCATCGCCGTGCTGCTGCTGTCGGTGCTGCGCAATCTCTTCAACCTGCTGGGGTTGAGTTCGTTCTTCCAGATGCTCGTGACCGGACTCATCCTGATCGCGGCGCTGATCATGAACTACGTCCTGGACCGTCAGAACAAGACCGCCTGAAACCCAGGCAACAACAGAAGGGCTTCGAATCCGATGACTATCGACACACAGCCGACCACCACTGAGGTCGCCGCAATGATCGACCACACCCTGCTCAAGCCGGAGGCGACCGCGGCCGACGTCGAGGCATTGATCGCCGAGGCAGTGGCGCTGGGCACCTACTCGGTGTGCGTCTCACCATCGATGCTGCCGATCAGCGTCCCGTCCGACTCGGACCTGAAAATCGCAGTGGTGTGCGGCTTTCCAAGCGGGAAGCACAGCTCGACGGTCAAGGCCGCCGAGGCCGCCGAGGCAGTGCGCCACGGCGCGGACGAGATCGACATGGTGATCGACATCGGGGCGGCGAAGGAGGGCTCGTTCGACCGCGTCGAGGCCGATATCGCAGCGGTGCGCGCCGCCGCGCCCGCGCCGACGGTACTGAAGGTGATCATCGAGTCGGCCGCGTTGACCGATGACGAGATCGTCGGGGTGTGTCGCGCGGCTACGGCAGCACGCGCCGACTTCGTCAAGACCTCGACGGGTTTCCATCCGACCGGCGGTGCCACCGCGCACGCGGTCGAGCTGATGTACCGCACGGTGCACAGCGAAGGTCTCGCGGTGAAGGCATCAGGCGGTGTGCGCACTCTCGAGCAGGCGCAGGCCATGATCGCGGCGGGCGCTACTCGGCTAGGTGTGTCGGGATCGCGCGCGCTGCTCGGCGCGGCTGGGCCCGAGGTGGCATCCGACTACTGACAGACTCCCCATCGGGATGAAACTGTGGCCCGTGAGGACGGTGTTCACCCGCTATTGACGCCGTCGGCATGCGGGGTTGAGGCAAGCGGCGTAGGACTACACCCATGGGTTCCTCGCAGGAGTACGACCTCGTCGTCATCGGATCCGGTCCCGGCGGCCAGAAGGCGGCGATCGCGGCGGCCAAGCTCGGCAAGTCGGTCGCGGTGATCGAGCGAGGCCGGATGCTGGGCGGCGTCTGCGTGAACACCGGCACGATCCCGTCGAAGACGTTGCGCGAGGCCGTCGTCTACCTCACCGGCATGAGCCAGCGCGAGCTGTACGGCGACAGCTATCGCGTCAAGGACAAGATCACCCCCGCCGACCTGCTGGCCCGCACACAGCACGTGATCGGCAAGGAGGTCGACGTCGTGCGCGCTCAGCTGATGCGCAACCGCGTCGAGCTGTACGTCGGGCACGCCCGCTTCGTCGACGAGCACTCCGTCCTGATCGAGGACCCGTCGCGCGCCGAGCGAATCACCGTCTCGGGCCGCCACATCGTCATCGCCACCGGCACCAAACCGGCCCGGCCCCCCGGCGTCGAGTTCGACGAGGATCGCGTCCTGGACTCCGACGGGATCCTGGACCTCAAAACCATCCCGACGTCGATGGTCGTCGTCGGCGCCGGGGTCATCGGCATCGAGTACGCCTCGATGTTCGCCGCGCTGGGCACCAAGGTCACGGTCGTGGAGAAGCGCGCGGCAATGCTGGAGTTCTGCGACCCGGAGATCGTGGAGTCGCTGCGCTTCCATCTGCGGGATCTGGCGGTCACGTTCCGGTTCGGCGAGGAGGTGACCGCCGTCGATGTCGGCTCCGCCGGCACCGTCACGACCCTGGCCAGCGGTAAGCAGATACCGGCGGACACCGTCATGTACTCGGCTGGACGGCAGGGGCAGACCGATCACCTCGACCTCGACGCGGCGGGGCTAGAGGCCGACGATCGCGGGCGCATCTTCGTGGACGAGAACTACCAGACCAAGGTCGACCACATCTACGCCGTCGGCGACGTCATCGGCTTCCCCGCGCTGGCCGCCACCTCAATGGATCAGGGCCGTCTCGCGGCGTATCACGCGTTCGGCGAGCCGTGTAAGGGCATGACCGAGCTGCAGCCGATCGGCATCTACTCCATTCCGGAGGTCTCCTACGTCGGCGCCACCGAGGTGGAACTGACCAAGGACTCCATCCCCTATGAGGTGGGGGTGTCGCGCTACCGCGAACTCGCCCGCGGCCAGATCGCCGGTGACTCCTACGGCATGCTCAAACTGCTCGTCTCGACCGAGGACCTGCGCATCCTGGGCGTGCACATCTTCGGTACGGCAGCCACCGAACTGGTGCACATCGGCCAGGCCGTGATGGGCTGCGGCGGCACCGTCGAGTACCTGGTCGACGCCGTCATCAACTATCCGACGTTCTCAGAGGCCTACAAGGTCGCCGCACTGGACGTGATGAACAAGCTCAGGGCACTGAGTCAGTTCCGCACCTAGCAGCCGTCGTCGAGCATCGTCGGGGCGTCGTCACCCTCCCCACCCGCCTCGGCGCGTTCCAACAGGTGCACCACAGCAGGTCCGAAGGGTGCCGAGTAGGACACCGCCTCGTCGCAGCCACCACCGTCCAACCCGCCGGTCAGACCCGCGATCGTCGCGCCCGACACCCAGGGCGAGCCACTCGTGCCGTCGGACAGCCCCGTGCAGGGCAGCGCGGGGAATCCCCGTTCGGTCGCCGTGGTGGTGGTACTGCACCCGACGGGTCCTCCCCCGATGCCCAGCGCGTAGCCGGTCAGCGTGATCGCCACACCCTGGTGAGGTGCAGAACCGAGCACGAAACCTCCACCTGCTGCCGACTCGACCGAATCACCGCTGTCCCTGCTCACTCGGGCGATGGCAAAGTCCGCCACCGGGTCCTGATCGGACACCCAGCGAGGGTCGAGGTAGACCGCGTCAATGTGCCAGAAGTCCTCCGGGTCTGCGTCATCGGAGAAACCAGGCACGAAGTAGGCGTCGATCCCGTCGGATATGCAGTGCGCCGCGGTGATGATCAGATCACCGTCCTTGGAGTCGAGCACCGAACCCGAGCACGTGTGCAGCGTCTGGTTGCCGAGGAACACGGCACCGATGCGCCGGTCCGGTTCGACGGACGTCGCGCTGGCCTCGGTCACGGCCGCCTGGGCCGCGCCCGCCTCGGCCGCGGCGACTCCGACTGGTCGCGGGGCCGCCCGGTCCGAGCACCCCGGCGCCAGCGCCACCAGGGCGGCCAGCGCAAGCATCCGAATCCTCATCTGACGATCCTGCCCGAAGTACCTAGGAATTCGCCCAGCACACTGTCGCGTTCATAACGAAGGGTGGGCCTGCGATGGCAGGCACCCCAACGTGCGGGACACTAGAGATCACGGAGTGTGGCGGTCCGACCGTCGATGACCCGTGGTGAGGAGGCAAGGCGATGGCCGACAACCCGGAACAGCAGTATCAGCCCGAACAGAACGGGATGTACGAGCTGGAGTTCCCCGCACCACAATTGTCACTGCCCGACGGCCGGGGGCCTGTGATGATTCACGCCCTCGAGGGCTTCTCGGACGCAGGTCACGCCATCCGGTTGGCCGCCGCCCACCTGACGGACACTCTCGACACCGAGCTCGTCGCGTCGTTCGCCATCGACGACCTGCTGGACTACCGGTCGCGGCGACCACTGATGACGTTCAAGACCGATCACTTCACCCACTACGAAGATCCCGTGCTGAATCTCTACGCCCTGCACGACAGCGTGGGCACGCCGTTTCTGCTGTTGGCGGGCATGGAGCCCGATCTGAAATGGGAACGGTTCATCGCGGCGGTTCGGCTGCTGGCAGAACGTCTCGGCGTCCGCAAGGTCATCGGGCTGGGCACCATCCCGATGGCCGTGCCGCACACCCGCCCGGTCACCATGACCGCGCACGCCACCGACAAGGAACTGATCGCCGAGCACCAGCCGTGGGTCGGTGAGGTTCAGGTTCCCGCGAGCGTGTCGAATCTGCTCGAGTACCGGATGTCGCAGCACGGGCACGAAGCCCTGGGTTTCACCGTGCACGTACCGCACTACCTGGCGCAAACGGACTACCCGCCCGCGGCCGAGGCACTGTTGGCCGAGGTCAGTAGGGCGGCTGCGCTGCAAATACCGCTCGCGGCACTCGGACAGGCGAGCGCGGAGGTGCACACCAAGATCGCCGAGCAGGTCGAGGCCAGCACCGAGGTCGCTCAAGTGGTTTCTGCCCTGGAGCACCAGTACGATGCTTTCGTCGCTGCTCAGGAGAACCGGTCATTGCTGGCCCGGGACGAAGATCTGCCCAGCGGCGATGAACTGGGCGCGGAATTCGAACGCTTCCTCGCCGAGCAGGCCGGTGACGAGCCCACCGACGGGCACGGCGGACCTGCATCGCCCTGACGGGCCCGACGACGGAGTTGGCGGATGACGACGGACCAGAAGCCCAACCTACGACCCGTGCGTGAAATCGTCCCGACGTTGGAGTACCGCACCATCCACGGGTACCGCCGCGCCTTCCGAGTGGCCGGGTCAGGCCCCCCGATCCTGCTGATTCACGGCATCGGCGACAACTCCACGACATGGACCACGGTCCAGACCAAGCTCGCGCAGCGGTTCACCGTCATCGCGCCCGACCTGCTGGGTCACGGGAAGTCGGACAAACCGCGCGCCGACTACTCGGTCGCCGCCTACGCCAACGGCATGCGCGACCTGCTCAGTGTCCTCGACATCGAGCGAGTGACAGTGGTCGGTCACTCGTTGGGCGGCGGGGTCGCCATGCAATTCGCCTATCAGTTCCCACAATTGGTGGACCGACTCATCCTCGTTGGCGCGGGCGGCGTGACCAAGGACGTCAACGTCGCACTGCGCATCGCGTCCCTCCCGATGGGCAGCGAGGCCCTAGCGGCGCTGCGCCTGCCCATGGTGCTGCCCGCTGTGCAGCTGGTCGGCCGAGTGGGCGGCGCCCTGTTCGGCAAGACCGGTGTCGGCCGCGACATCCCCAACATGCTGCGCATCCTGGCCGACCTGCCCGAGCCGACGGCGTCATCCGCCTTTGCCCGCACGCTGCGTGCGGTGGTGGACTGGCGGGGCCAGGTGGTCACCATGCTCGACCGATGTTATTTGACCGAATCCGTTCCCGTTCAACTGATCTGGGGATCAAAGGACTCGGTGATCCCAGTGAGTCACGGCCGCATGGCGCACGCGGCGATGCCGGGCTCACAACTCGAGATCTTCGAGGGCTCAGGCCACTTCCCGTTCCACGACGATCCGGACCGCTTCGTTGCGCTCGTGGAGACGTTCATCGACTCGACAGCCCCCGCGACACACGACCAGGAAGCACTTCGGAACCTGCTGCGCACCGGTGTCACCGAGGCCGACTTGACCGGTCCCACCGGCACCCGGGCCGCGGTGCTGGACGCGATGGACACCGACGAGCGCAGCGCCACCTGAGGTCGCAGAGCCGCCCAGTTGGGCCGCCCGACGACGTAGCATCGGCAGATGGCTATCGACGTGACCGTGTTGCGCGTCTTCACCGACTCCGACGGCAATCACGGCAATCCCCTTGGCGTGGTTGACGCCGACCAAGTCCCCCCCTCCGACCGCCAGCGCGTGGCCGCGCAATTGGGTTACAGCGAAACCATTTTCGTCGGACTGCCGGCCCCAGGAGCCACCACCGCCATAGCGCACATCTTCACCCCGACGACCGAGCTTCCGTTCGCGGGGCATCCGACCGTGGGAGCGGGCTGGTGGCTGCGCAACCGCGGGACGCCGGTCAAAACGCTGCAGGTGCCCGCCGGGGTGGTGCAGGTCGAGCACCAGTCTGCGCCCGACGGCGAGTTCACCACGATCACCGCGCGCGCGGAGTGGGCACCGGAGTTCCTTATCTACGAAATGTCATCGATCGACGAGGTACTGGCCGCCGATCCAGATGACTACGCCGAGGACGTCGAGCACTACGTGTGGTCGTGGAGCGATCGGGCCGCCGGCGCCATCCGGTCGCGGATGTTCGCCAGCCACTTCGGCATTCCCGAGGACGAGGCCACCGGTTCGGCGGCCGTGCGCATGACGGACTACCTGAGTCGCGATCTCTCCATCACGCAGGGCAAGGGTTCACACATTCGCACGTCGTGGGACGCACAGGGCTGGGTGAAGGTCGCAGGCCGGGTCGTCGACGACGGCACCAGGCAGATCGACTGACCCGCTCGCCCGGTCAGCTGGAAGGGGCGACCTTGCGGTGCGCGCGCAGCGCCTCGATCTCGCGTTCGAAGTCATCGGCCGAGGAGAACGACCGGTACACCGAGGCGAACCGCAGATAGGCCACCTCGTCGAGGTCTCGTAGTGGGCCCAGAATCGCCAGCCCGACCTCGTTACTGGCAACCTCGGGTGATCCGGCGGCGCGGACGGCGTCCTCGACCTGCTGAGCCAGCAGGTTCAGCGCATCGTCGTCGACCTGTCGGCCCTGGCAGGCCCGGCGGACGCCCTTGATCACCTTCTCCCGACTGAACGGTTCGGTGACCCCGCTGCGCTTGACGACCGCCAACACGGCGGTCTCGACGGTGGTGAAACGCTTGCCGCACTCCGGGCACGAGCGGCGGCGGCGGATGGCCTGCCCCTCATCGGCCTCACGGGAGTCGACCACTCTGGAGTCAGGGTGACGGCAGAACGGACAGTGCATCACCGCTCCTTCGCCGCCTATGGCCAGTCCGGGCAACCCGGTCGCATACGAGCGTACCGTCGCACGGACGCAGGGTTCACGGCGCACGGCGCACGTCAGCCCACGGGGGCGATGAGCGTCTGCCCGGCATCGACCGCGGCGGAATCCAATTCGTTGAGCTCACGGATCTGATCAACGACCGTACCGGTGGGCGCATCGGGGGCCACGCGACGAGCAAGCTGCTGCAGCGACTCCCCCATTTGCACCTGGACGACGGCCAGTTGGCCCGGCACGGGCTGGGGCACCTCGGTCGGGGCGCCGAACTGGGCCACGAGTCCGAGCCACAGTGTGATGCCGGCTGCCATCAGCGCCAGCAGCACTGTCGTGACCGGTGTGATGGGCTTGCGGCGGTGCGAAGCCCGCGACATCAGAACGCCGGTGCCGCGGTACCGCAGCGGCTCCGCGGCCGGCCGACGGCGTTGCGGACCCCGCGACGCGTCGGGGCGTCGCCGCACCGGGCGAGCGATGGGATCGGTCGGGTTCTCCCTGGTGATGATGGTCATCTTCGAGCCTTTCGGTGAAGCGCCGGAGCGTGTGTTCGCTTGTGTGTTCGAAATATAATCGATCAGGTGTTCGATGAATAGAACATGTGATCGAACTGTTGCAAACGATATCGGCGCCCACCGACAAGTTCCGGCCGTCACGCGCCGCTCCCGACACGCGTCGAACACATGTTTGATTATCGGGATTGACAGGACTAGATTCGCCACCATGAGTGACAGCAGCGACACACGAGACGGAAGCGACGACACACCTGTGCGCCGTGACGCCGCGCTGACCGAACGTCAGCGCACCATCCTCGAGGTCATCCGCAATTCGGTCACCACAAGGGGATATCCACCGAGCATCCGAGAGATCGGTGATGCCGTCGGCCTGACCTCGACGTCATCGGTCGCACACCAACTGCGCACGTTGGAGCGCAAGGGCTTCCTGCGGCGCGACGCCAACCGGCCCCGCGCGGTGGACGTGCGCGGTTCCGACGACATGGTGACTCCGATCGTGACCACCGACGTCGCCGGGTCGGACACGCTGCCCGAGCCCACCTTCGTACCCGTCCTCGGCCGGATCGCCGCGGGTGGTCCGATCCTCGCCGAAGAGGCGGTGGAGGACGTCTTCCCGCTGCCGCGCGAACTCGTCGGCGAGGGATCGCTGTTCCTTCTCAAGGTCGTCGGCGAGTCGATGATCGACGCCGCGATCTGCGACGGCGACTGGGTGGTCGTGCGTCAGCAGAATGTGGCCGACAACGGCGACATCGTGGCCGCCATGATCGACGGCGAGGCGACGGTCAAGACGTTCAAGCGCACCCGGGGACAGGTCTGGCTGATGCCGCACAACCCGGTGTTCGACCCGATCCCCGGTAACGACGCGGCCATCCTGGGCAAGGTCGTCACCGTTCTCCGCAAGGTGTGACGGCGGCCGGCCGCGTCAGCCTCTGACGAAGCCGTTCGTCAGAGCGAATTCCTCACTGGCGAACCAGACCTCGGCCTTCACCCGGTCGTACTGCTCCGAACCGGGTAGCCAGTACAGACCCGTCTTGGTGTCGGCCTTGATCGGATATCCGGCAGGGGCACCATCACCCTCATCGGAGGCCAGCCGCAACGACGTCTGAGCCGGCGCGGGCTCATCGAGCTGTATGGCCGCGTGGCGACCGCTAGGCGGGCCGCTAACGGCCTCGACCTCCTCTGGGCGAGCCTCCTCTGGATGATCCACCGCTGCGGGATCGACGGCCTCAGCGGCGTCCGCGGCCTCGACGTCATCGTCGACGGCCTCGGTGTCCGCCCAGACCTCCGACGCCTCCGAGTCCTCCATGGCCGCCTCGTCGGTGGAGTCGCGCTCCTCGACGACGCTCACAATGAGGTTGGGCTTCGTGTCGATCGCGTCCTGATCGAGGGAGAATCCACCGTCCAACGAACGTGCGGCGGGAACCTCCGGCGGCACGGACGCGGCAGGCGTCGCGGCGTCACCGCCCTCGTCGTCCTTCGGCATCGCCCACGCGCTCAACGGAACATAGGGCTGCTGCTGGCTGGCCGGTGTCGGGCCCGCCGACGGCATCGGGCCGGACGCGAAGTCATTGCCCTCGTCGTCGTCATCGTGATCATGAACGTCACGATCGTCGTCGTCATAGTCGTCGTACTCGTCGAAGCGGTCCATCGGTGCGCGGTCCTCACCGCGCCGCCGGTTCAAGATCACCGCGACGACCACGGCACCCACCAGTACGAGAACGGGTATGAGGGCGAGCGCCCACCACCACTTCTGATACCACGGCTTCCCGCCGTCATCGCCTACCGGCCCGGTGGCCTGGGGTGCCCTCGGGGCGTCCTGACCGGGCACCGCGAGACCCGCGAGCGCGTTGGCCAGATTCGGCGGCTCGGTGGAGAACTCGTTGCTCGCACGGTCGAACGTGATCGCCCCGTTGGCGAACTTCTGGGTGATCACATCGCCGTTCTCGGCCTGATCGGCGGTCGGCGCACCGAGATCGCCGGTCGCGCCGCCGAGTTTGGCCCAGGCCGCGTTCATCGCGCCGCGCACGATCACCGCGCCGAAGTCCGGCGTCCAGAAGATCACCGGTTCGTCGGGGGCGGCGAACTTCGCGATCCGGCTGGCGGGGGCGAGACCACCATCGGCCTCGGAGGCGATCGGGAAGCCGAGGTCACCCGTCGGCCCGCCCACGCTCTCGTACTTCTCCAGCAGCTGGCCAGTGATCACATCGGCGCCGTGGGCGGGGCTGTAGAAGATCTTGCCGCCGCTGAACGCCTGCACCAGATTGCCGTCGCCTACCGGTTGCGGCGGTCCGTCGGGAGCGCCGAGTGGGCCAAGCGGCCCACCCGCGGCGCGCCGCGCCGCATTGATCTCCGACGTCGCATCACCCGGGATCTCGAGACCCTTGAGCTGATCGGCCAGCTCCGGCGGGGTGGTCGTGAAGGTCTTGGTGCTCCGGTTCCACGACAGCTCGCCACCGGTGAACTTCTGAGACACCACCTCACCCCGGTAGACCTCGTCCTCCGTCGGCACACCGAGAACACCTGCTGATCCACCAAGCGCGTCCCACGCCGCGTTGATGGCGCCACGGACCACCCTGGCACCGGTGTCGGGGGTGAAGAAGATGACCGGCTTGTCGACCGCGCTGAACGTCGTGTTGCGGCTGTCGGGCGCCCGGCCCGCACCCTCATCGATGTTCGGGAAGCCCAGATCACTCTCAGCGGGCCCGCCGAGCGCCAGATACTTGTCCAGAATCGCGCCCTGCATGATGCGCGCACCGGTCTCCGGGGTGAAGAAGATCCGCCCGCCGGCAAAGTTCTGTCCGAAGCCAGCCCCGACGGCATAGACGCCACCGTCCTTGGGACCCAAGGTGCCGGTGTCACCACCGTTGGCATCCCAGACCTGTGTGATCGCGGCGTCGGCGTCACCCTCGGGCGTCGCCCACGCGATCGGCGCCATCGGGGCAAACGCCACGACAGCAGCAACCAATACGAGCGCCACACTCGAGCGCCCCACGAACCTGCCCAGCAGGTTTTGCAGCCCAGTCATCGTTCCTCCCCGCGACACACTGAGGGTTCTCTGCAAGTGTCGCGTCCGTCAACCTTGCGTCAGGCGACGTCAATCTTGAGGGATATCCAGGCCGTGGCGTGTAAGTGTCGCGTCACCCACACGGCGACTGCGGGCCCCTCGCGCGTCGATTTCGGGCCATCAGACGCCGAGGCTACGGCCGATGATCTCCTTCATGATCTCGGTCGTGCCGCCGTAGATCGTCTGGATCCGGGAGTCCAGGAAGGCCCGTGCCACCGGATACTCGCGCATGTAGCCGTACCCACCGTGCAGTTGCAGGCAGCGGTCGTTGAGGCGGACCTGAGCCTCGGTGGAGAACCACTTGGCCATCGCGGCCTGTTCGACGGTCAGCTTCTCCTCGAGGTGCAGCTCAATGAACTGGTCGACCATCATCCGGACGACGGTGGCCTCGGTGGACAGCTCGGCGAGCGTGAAACGGGTGTTCTGGAAGCTGCCGATCGGCTTGCCGAACGCCTTGCGTTCCTTGGTGTACCGCAGCGTCTGCTCGAGCACCTCCGCCATGCCCGCGGCGGCCACCACGGCGATGCTGATGCGCTCCTGGGGCAGGTTCTGCATCAGGTAGACGAAGCCCGATCCCTCTTCGCCCAGCAGGTTCTCGGCGGGCACCCTCACATCGACGAACGACAGCTCGGCGGTGTCCTGGGCGTCCAGGCCGATCTTGTCGAGGTGGCGGCCGCGCTCGAAGCCCTCCATGCCGCGTTCGACGACCAGCAGCGAGAAGCCCAGCGCGCCCTTGTCGGGGTCAGTGCAGGCCACGACGATGACCAGGTCGGCGTGGACACCGTTGGTGATGAACGTCTTGGCACCGTTCAGGATCCAGCTGCCGTCCTCCTGCTTGACCGCACGGGACTTGATGCCCTGCAGGTCGCTTCCGGTGCCCGGTTCGGTCATCGCGATCGCGGTGATCAGCTCACCCGAGCAGAAGCCTGGCAGCCAACGCTGCTTCTGCTCCTCGGTGGCCAGCCGCAGCAGGTACGGCGCGACGACGTCGTTGTGCAGCGCGAAGCCCAGACCGCTGTAACGGCCGACGGTGGTCTCCTCGGTGATGACGACGTTGTAGCGGAAGTCCGGGTTTCCGCCGCCGCCGTACTCCTCGGGCACGGACATGCCGAGGAAGCCCTGCTTGCCCGCCTCGAGCCAGATACCGCGGTCGACGATCTTGTCCTTCTCCCACTGTTCGTGGAACGGGGCGACGTGGCGCTCCAGGAAGGCACGAAATGCGTCACGGAACAGTTCGTGCTCGGGCTCGAAGAGAGTGCGCTCGAACTTGATCACCTGGCTGGACGCGGCCATGAAGGACCTCCGGATCGACGGGCTGGATTTTGCCCACAACCCTATCCCACCCAACCGGATGGTTGATACCCGCGGTACCGTTGTCGCGGCCCCTAAGATCATCGGCATGGTCTCCGGTTCGAGTCTCACGCACTGGGGCGCGTTCACCGCCGACGTCACCGACGGCGAGATCACCTCGGTTCGGCCGATGGCAGGCGATGCCGATCCCTCTCCCCTGTTGGGGAACCTGCCTGGGTCCCTGCGGCACCGCTCGCGGGTGACTGGGCCCGCCGTGCGCCGCGGCTGGCTGGAGAACGGACCCGGGCCCACCGATCTACGCGGCACCGAGGAGTTCGTCGCCGTCTCGTGGGACGAGCTGACCGAGCTGCTGGCCGACGAACTGCGCCGCGTGGTCGGCGCGCACGGCAACGAGGCCATCTATGGCGGCTCGTACGGCTGGGCCAGTGCAGGGCGGTTCCATCACGCACAGAGCCAGGTTCACCGCTTCCTGAATCTGCTGGGCGGCTACAGCTTCTCGCGACACTCCTACAGCCTCGGTGCCACCGGGGTGATCATGCCGCGCGTCGTCGGCACCCATGACGACCTGTTCAAGCGGTCCACGGACTGGAACGTCATCGCCGAACACACCGATCTGATGGTGTGCTTCGGAGGCATCGCCCTGAAGAACACCGGCATCAACCACGGCGGCACCACCGCCCACCCGACCCGGGATGCCCTGCGCCGCCTGCGTGATCGCGGCGGCCAGATCGTGTCGATCTCACCCCTGCGCGACGACGTCGAGGGTGACTGCGAATGGCTGGCGCCGAGACCCGGCACCGACGTGGCGATCATGCTCGCGCTCGCGCACGTGCTTGCCACCGAGTCCCTGGCCGACCGTGAGTTTCTCGATCGCTACTGCACCGGATACGAGCGCTTCGAGCGCTACCTGCTCGGCGTCGGCGACGGGGTGCCCAAGTCGCCGCAGTGGGCAGCGGACATCAGCGGTCTGCGCGCCGACGACCTGATCGCGCTCGCCAGGCGCATGGCGTCGAGCCGGACGATCGTCACCGTGAGCTGGTCTCTGCAACGCGTCCGGCACGGCGAGCAGGCACCGTGGATGGGCCTGGTCCTCGCGGCGATGCTCGGCCAGATCGGGCTTGCCGGAGGTGGTTTCGGGCACGGCTACGGATCGATGAACGAGCCGGGACTACCGCCGCTTCGGTGCCGGTTGCCCACCCTGCCGCAAGGTATGAACCCGGTGCGGACGTTCATCCCGGTGGCCGCGGTCAGCGATATGCTGCTGCACCCGGGCGAGACATTCGACTTCAACGGCCGTCGTTTGACCTACCCCGACATCCGACTGGTGTACTGGGCCGGCGGCAACCCGTTTCACCACCACCAGAACATCCCGCGACTGCGGCGTGCGCTGGCGCGCCCCGAAACCGTGGTTGTGCACGACCCCTACTGGACGGCGATGGCCAAGCACGCCGACATCGTGGTGCCCTCAACCACCGCGTTCGAACGCGACGACTACTCGGGTTCACGCAACGACCCCCTCCTGGTGGCCATGCCCGCCCTCGCAGCGCCCCACGCCGACTCGCGCGACGACTACACGACGTTCGCTGCCCTCGCGGAGCGACTCGGTTTCGGTGAGCAGTTCACCGAGGGCCGCACCGCCCAACAGTGGCTGGTGCACCTCTACGACAAGTGGTCGGCGGAACTGGATTTCACGGTGCCCAGCTTCGATGACTTCTGGGCTGCGGGCTCACTGCGCCTGCCCACCGAGGACGGTCTGACCCTGCTCGCCGACTTCCGCGCCGACCCCGTCGACCACCGACTGGGGACACCGAGCGGCCGCATCGAGATCTTCTCGTCCGATATCGACGGATTCGGCTACGACGACTGCGCCGGTCACCCCACCTGGTATGAGCCATCGGAATGGCTGGGTGGCGAACGGGCCGCGAGCTATCCCCTGCACCTGCTGGCCAATCAGCCCGCGACCCGGTTGCACGGGCAGCTCGACGGCGGCGCCACCAGTCAGCACTCCAAAGTGCAGGGCCGCGAACCGATCCGGATGAACCCCGCCGATGCGGCTGCGCGGAACCTGTCCGACGGTGACGTGGTCCGCGTCTTCAATGACCGGGGCGCGTGCCTGGCCGGCGTCGTGGTGGACGAGGCCCTGCGGCCCCATGTGGTGCAACTGTCCACCGGCGCCTGGTACGACCCTCAGGACCCCACCGACCCGGGTGCGATGTGTGTTCATGGCAACCCCAACGTGCTGACGGCCGACATCGGCACGTCATCGCTGGCCAAGGGATGCACCGGCGCGCACGTGCTGGTCGAGATCGAGCCGTTCACCGATCCGCTACCCCCGGTGCGGGCGCACATGCCACCTCACGTTGTCGAAACGGGAAGGCACAGTGACTGAGTCGGTCTCCGTCCAGGAGCGAGGCGAGACGCTGGAGTTCACGTTCGACGATGCACTGCGCTACGCCGGACCGCACTCACCCGCCGGCGTCGCGATCGCGTTCCAGTCACTGCGCGTCGCCTTCGCGGCACTCTCCCCCGACGCACCACCGCAACGGCGTGCAGTCACCATCGCGACCGCGTTCCGGGGTCCCGGTGCCCGCGACTGCTTCGAAGCCGTGACCCGCGCCGTCACCGACGAGCGATTCACGGTCGACCGCACGCTGATTCGCCCTGACCGCGGCAGCCTGGTCGAGGACTTCGTGTTCGAGGTGGGCCTCGGCGATGCCACGGTGACGCTGCTGTTGCGCGATGGGTTCGTCGACGACGAGTTCATCGACCTGGCCCGCACGCAGGAGCGAACCGACCAGCAGGAGCGGCGGCTCGACGAACTGAAATCCCGACTGGCCCAAAGGGTTATGACCACTCCCGCCGATGAACTGTTCGACGTCAGCTAACAGATCAGGCCTGGCAACTAGTACGTCGCGAACTCGCGCAGTCCGGCGGCCAACGACTTGGGCACCCGCGCCTTGATCCGCGTGCCGTCATCAGTGTGTTCGGTGGCGTCGATGCGTCCGTCGGCGTGGACCCGCGCGACGAGGTCACCCCGGTCATAAGGAATCGTGACGTCGACGGACTCATCGGTGGGCGTGACCATTTCGGCCATCCGCGTGCGCAGCCGGTCCAGCCCGTCGCCGGTGTGCGCCGAGACGAACACCGCGTCGGGCAACGCTCGCCGCAGGTGGGCCAACGTGAGATCGCTTGCAGCGTCGGTCTTGTTGACCACCAACAGCTCTGCGGCCGGTGCCTCGTCATACTCCGTGGCCACATCGCTGACGACCGCGCGCACCGCGCTGATCTGCGCCAGTGGGTTGGCATCGGAACCGTCGACGACGTGGACCAGCAGGTCGGCGTGGACGACCTCCTCCAGCGTCGAGCGGAACGCCTCCACCAGCTGGGTGGGCAGGTGCCGGACGAAGCCGACGGTGTCGGTCAGCACGAACGGTCGACCGTCGTCGAACTGTCCACGGCGCGTGGTGGGTTCGAGCGTTGCGAACAGTGCGTTCTCGACCAGGACACCTGCACCGGTGAGCGCATTGAGCAGGCTCGACTTGCCCGCGTTGGTGTAGCCGACGATCGCAATCGCTGCGACATCGCTCTGCACCCGACGGCCGCGCTGGGTGTCGCGGATCTTCTTCATGTCCTTGATCTCGCGGCGCAGCTTCGACATCCGCTCACGAATCCGGCGACGATCGGTCTCGATCTTGGTCTCACCGGGTCCACGCGTGCCCACACCGCCGCCGCTGCCGCCCGCGCCGCCGCCCTGACGGGACATCGACTCGCCCCAGCCGCGAAGCCTGGGCAGCATGTACTCCATTTGCGCAAAGGCGACCTGCGCCTTGCCCTCTCGACTGGTTGCGTGCTGGGCGAAGATGTCGAGGATCAGGGCCGTGCGGTCGATGACCTTGACCTTGACGGCCTTCTCCAGCGCGTTGAGCTGGGCAGGGCTCAGCTCGCCGTCGCAGATGACGGTGTCCGCGCCGGTGGCCTCCACGATCTCGCGCAGTTCGGCCGCCTTACCGGAGCCGATGTACGTCGACGGATCGGGTTTGTCGCGCCGCTGGACCAGGCCCTCGAGGACCTCGGAGCCCGCGGTTTCGGCAAGTGCGGCGAGTTCGGCCATGCTGGCATCGGCATCGGCGGCGCTGCCGTCGGTCCAGACGCCGACCAGGACGACCCTTTCGAGCCGCAACTGGCGGTACTCGACTTCGGAGACATCTTCGAGTTCGGTGGACAGACCCGCCACGCGGCGCAGTGCGACGCGGTCTTCGAGGTCGAGTTCGCCCGTGCTCGGGATCTTTGGATGAGTCATGTAATTACTGATGGTGCCCTTTCGGGGTTGCCTCGTGCATCCGATTTTCCGCTACTGCGCCCGCCACCACTGCTCGGAGACCTCGCCGTGAGCCACCAGCACCGAGGGTCCGCGCAGGAAGCTGGAGGCGTCGGTGATGCTGACCTCGACCTCACCGCCGGGGATGCGCACGCGCAGGGTTCCGGTTTCCGTGTTGCCATGACGCAGCGCTGCGACGACCGCTGCCACGGTTCCGGTGCCGCATGACCGGGTTTCGCCGACACCCCGCTCGTGGACGCGCATCGACACCGCGCCGTCAGCCGGGGCGGTGAGCACCTCCACGTTGACGCCGTCGGGGAACAGCGCGGCATCGAACTCGACGGGGGCCGCCACGTCCAGCGCGCGCAGATCATCCTCGGTGAGGGTCGGGTCAACGCAGGCCAGGTGGGGGTTGCCGACGTCAACGGCCAGCCCGGTGAAGCGTCGGCCACCAACGACGGCGGATCCGGCGCCCACCTGGTTGGCCTTGCCCATCTCGACGGTGATGTCGGCGGTCAGCGCGTCATGGGAGTGCAGGACGACGGGTCGCGGCCCGGCCAGCGAACCGACCACGAACTCGTCTCTCTCCTCCAGGCCGCTGGCCCTCAGGTAGTGCGCGAAGACCCGCACCCCGTTGCCGCACATCTGCGCCACGGAGCCGTCGGCGTTGCGGTAGTCCATGAACCAGTCGCCGGCGTCGACGCCCTCGGGCAGGCGATCGAAAACGCCCGCGTTCAGTGCGGCACCCGCCGTCGTCACCCGCAACACCCCGTCGGCGCCCAGGCCGCGCCGCCGGTCGCACAGTGCGGCCACCGACTGCGGCGTCAGGCCCAGGCGGGCTTCGAGGTCGGGAAGCACCACGAAGTCGTTCTGTGTGCCGTGTCCCTTGGCGAACTTCACCTGATCAGGATACGTTCCGGATTCCCGGGTCGCTTCGCTCCTGCCCGCCGCTACGGATCCCCCGGTCGCTCCGCTCCTGCCCGCCGTCCTCGCCACGCACGGAGCGTCGCCGCAACGTTGCCGTCCGCCGCACCGTCCAGCCAGTGGATGCGGTGATCGCGGCGGAACCACGATCGCTGACGGCGCACGTACCGTCGCGTGCCGATGAAGGTGCGTTCGGCGGCGTGGGCCAGCGCCTCCTCCGTCCCTCCTGCATCGAGGGCCTCGAGCACCTGCGCGTATCCGAGGGCCCGGGACGCGGTGACCCCGTCGCGCAGCCCGCGGTCGCACAGTTCGGCCACCTCGGCGACGAGACCACCGGTGAACATCAGGTCGGTGCGCGTCTGGAGTCGCTCGTCGAGACGCTCGGTCTCCCAGTCCAATCCGATGATGAGGGTGTCCCAGCGCGGATGTCCGATGGTGGGCGCGCTCGCGGCGAACGGCTGCCCCGTCAGCTCGACCACCTCCAGCGCGCGCACGATGCGGCGGCCGTCGGTGGGCAGGATCGAGGATGCGGCTTCGGCATCGACGCGGGCGAGTTCGGCGTGCAGCGCGGCGACGCCCACCTCGGCGAGCCGACCCTCCCACCGCCCCCGCACATCGGGATCGGTGGCCGGGAACGTCCACTCGTCGAGCAGCGACTGCACGTAGAGCATCGATCCACCGACGATGACCGGCACCGCACCCCGAGCGGCGATGGCCTCGACGTCGGCGGCCGCGGCCTGCTGGTATCGGGCGACCGTCGCGGTCTGTGTCACGTCGAGAACGTCGAGCTGGTGATGCGGGATGCCTTGACGCTCGGCCACGCTCAGCTTCGCGGTACCGATGTCCATTCCGCGGTAGAGCTGCATGGCATCGGCGTTGACGATCTCGACAGCCGCGCCGCTCAACTCCTGAGCAACGGCCAACGCCAGCGCGGACTTGCCGGTGCCGGTGGGTCCGACGATCGCAATGGGCCTCATGGCAACCAGACGCCCGCGAAGTACCCCACACCGTAGGGCGCACCGCGGTAGTACTCGCGCGCCGACCACGACGTCGGTTCGGCGAGTCCGGCGAGGACCGCGAAGGCAACCGCCCCGACGATGCCGCCGCCCACACTGGCCAGTGCGGCCACGTCGCCGGTGGCCAGCGCGTCGTCGAGGGCCTCCTGCACCGGCACCGATGCGGCGTCGTACCCACCCGGTGCGGACGGGTTGAGGGTGTTGGCGCCGTCGGCGACCACCAGAACGCCGATCGGGTCGGCGGTGGCGTCGATCTCCGCGCGCAGCGCCCGGCCGATGTACACCGCAGCGGACGCGTCATGGCCGGCGGCGTATGCCCGCACCTGCGCGCTGCCCCGGGGGTTGCACTGCCCGCGCACCCAGCCGGTGATGAGCGCACACAGGGGCAGCGGGCGCACAGCCTCCGCCTCGGTACCAGGCGTTTCAGGGCCGAGCGTGACGGGGACGTCGACGCCGTAACCCGCGAATGTGCCGGCCGACCCGGGTGCTATCACCCGGTCGGCTGCCGCGACCCCGATCGCCACCCAGCGGTCCGGCAACTCCCCCGCCGCACGAAGCACGGCGGCCCGCAGCTCGTCGCACTCGGGTGCGGCGCCGGACGCGAGTTCGGGCACCATGACGGGCGCGGACGGTACGACGGCAATCGCGCTCAGCACGAGACCACGCTATCCAGCATCGGCGTGGGCCGACCCGGCGGCACTCGCGCTCTCGGCCGTGGCCGCCTCGCCGCGGGCCAGCGCGACGGTCGCGAAAACCATCACCGCGAAGGCGATGACGAGGGTGAACCAGCCCGCATCGCCGGGTCGCAGCGTCTCGCCCAGGATCACCACGCCCAGCACCGAGCCCACGACGGGTTCGGTGACGGTCATGGTCGGCAGCGACGCCGTGAGCGCACCCGCACGGAACGACGACTGCTGCCACGCGGTGCCTGCGATGGCGACGAGCGCCCACGCGTAGAGCTCGGGGGTGCGCAGCAGTTCTGTGACTCCGTCGCCGAGGCGGTCCACCACACCCTTGGTCAACACCGCGAACACGCCCCACAGCGCGCCGGAGACCATCGCGAGCAGCACCGCACCTGTGGGCCCGGGGAAGATCCGCGCACCGACAACGCACACCACCAGCGCCGGGCCAAGCACCGCGATGACCAGCGACCACGTCTCGAACGACGCCCGCGAGACCCCCTCGGTCGGGTTGCCGACCGTCACGATGACGACAACGGCCGCCGCGAGCAGCGTCGCCCACGTCCACTGGAACCGCGACACGCGTTGTCCGGTGATCCTGGCGTTGATCGGCAGTGCGAACAGCAGCGACGTGACCAGGATGGCCTGCACCAGGAGCACCGAGCCCAAACCGAGCGCGGCCGCCTGCAGCCCGAATCCCACCGCCGACACCCCGCTGCCCAGCCACCACTGACGGTCCCGCAGCAGGCGCGTGAACAGCCCGAGATGACTGACCGGTTCATCGGTGACCTCGTGCGCGGACCGCTGATGGATGACATCGCCGATGGCGATGAACAGGGCCGCACCCAGCGCCAGGAGGGCGGCGATATCGGTCTTATCCACGGCGCTCGGCAACCTCCAACCGTTCACCTCCGGCAGCTCTGGGACGGCGTCGCATGTGCCCGCCGGGACCCGAGCTTAGGCAACGACTCGCGCAAAGACGTGGGCACGCCGGACGCCACCCTGTTTAATAGCGTGCGAAGAGCCAAATGGCGCCGCGTTGCGCGGCAGGAGCGTGGGCCCCCACGCAGAGTGCACGAGGATGACGGACATGACGACCAGCGAGTCAGGCAGCACCCCAAAGCCCGCACCCCGACCCGGACCACCGCGCCCGGTTCCCCGGCCCGGGGGTTCTGCTCCGACAGTGGTCACCGCCCCCGCTGCCGACCCGCACCAGTTCGGACGCGTCGACCCCGACGGCACCGTCTGGTTGATCACGTCGGCAGGCGAACGGCAGATCGGTTCGTGGCAGGCCGGCGACAACGAGGCCGCGTTCGCGCACTTCGGGCGCCGGTACGACGATTTGCACACCGAGGTCGCGCTGATGGAGCGACGGCTCGCGTCGGGCACCGGTGACGCCCGGAAGATCAAGTCCGCGGCCACCACGCTGGCCGAGGGGCTGCCGACCGCGGCGGTCCTCGGCGACGTCGATGCGCTGGCAGCGCGGCTGACGGCCATCATCGGGCAGGCCGACAGCAGTGCCGCCGACGAGCGTCAGCGCCGCGACGAGCACCGCGCCGCCCAGACCACCCGCAAGGAGACACTGGCCGTCGAGGCCGAGGAGATCGCCAACTCCTCGACGCAGTGGAAGGCGGCGGGCGACCGGCTGCGCGAGATCCTCGACGAGTGGCGCACCATCACCGGACTGGACCGCAAGACCGACGACGCGCTGTGGAAGCGCTACTCGGCGGCGCGGGAGACGTTCAACCGTCGCCGCGGATCGCACTTCGCCGAACTCGACCGGGAACGCGTCGGGGTCAAGCAGGCCAAGGAGGCGCTGTGCGAGCGCGCCGAGGCGCTGTCGGACTCCACCGACTGGGGCCCGACGAGTTCGACGTTCCGCGACCTGCTCACCCAGTGGAAGGCCGCGGGACGGGCGTCCAAGGACCTCGACGACGCACTGTGGCGCCGGTTCAAGGCCGCCCAGGACAAGTTCTTCTCCGCCCGCAACGCCGTCAACGCCGAGCGCGACGCCGAGTTCGAGGCCAACGCCACCGCCAAGGAGGCCCTGCTGATCGAGGCAGAGGCCATCGACATCTCCGACCCGGACGCGGCGCGTGCCGCTCTGCGCACGGTCGGCGACAAGTGGGACGCCCTCGGCAAGGCACCGCGCGAGCGCAGCGCCGAACTCGAACGACGCATGCGTGCCGTCGAGAAGCGAGTTCGTGACGCGGCGTCGTCAGGGTGGTCGGATCCGGAGGCTCAGGCCCGGGCAGACCAGTTCCGGATTCGCGCAGAGCAGTTCGAGCACCAGGCCGAGAAGGCCGAGGCCGCGGGACGCACCAAGGACGCCGAGCAGGCACGCGCCAGCGCAACGCAGTGGCGGGAGTGGGCCGAGGCCGCGGTGGAGGCTCTGGGCAAGAAGCGCTAGGCGGGCAAGAAGCGCTAGGCGTCGGGACGGTTGGGACCTGCGGCCGGGTGGTCGCCCGGCCCATCCAACAGACCCTTGCGCTGGTTCTCCGCCATCTGCTGGCGGCGCGCCTCCTCGGCGGCCAACTGCAGGGCGGTTCGCGACCAGACCACGCGGATCCAGTGGAACGTCAACAGGATCACGGCGATCCAGGCCACGACGAGCCCCAACCCGGGGCCGGGAAGAGGCGCCGCGACGGTCTGGCGCGACCACACCGCGAGCATGCCGATCGGGCACGCCACCGCTGAGCCGGCCAGCGCGATCCAGGCCAGCGCCCATCTGCGGGTCAGCAGCGCCAGGATCGAGAAGCCGACGCTGAACACCAGGATCAGCCAGAGGAACACGCGCGATGGCAACGCCACGGCCGCCTCTCCGGCGGCGTCGGTGCCCAGCAGGGCGTCGAGCCCCTTGGCGCCGCCGGTGTGCGGCAGCACGAACGACAGCAGGATCACGAACACCAGGCCCGCCACGACCAGAGCCCTTGCCCCCGGGTCGATCTCACGTGCGACGCGACGTTCCGCGTCCTCGATATCGCCCTTGAAGTCGTCGAACTCCCCGTTGCCGGTCACTTGGAGCATCCCGATACCGCGGGCTGCGGGCGCGGCATGCCGATACTTGGCATGCCGAGCCCGACATTGGTGGTCACCTTGCGACCCTCCTCGTGTGCGTCTCCGGCCCTGGTGCGCCGATGGTCGATTACATCTGCGTCGGCGATCAGGTGGTGGGGCGCGGCGCCGGTCACCGTCGTGACGATCACATCGCCCGGGCGGACGTCGCGGCCACCGGGCGCGAAGTGCACCAGACGGCCGTCCCGCGCCCGACCTGACATCCTTGCCGTGCTCGAGTCCTTGCGTCCCTCACCGGTGGCGACCAGGAGTTCGACGACCGTCCCGACCTGTGCGGCATTCTCCTCCAGGGAGATTCGCTCCTGCAGCTCGATCAGACGTTCATACCGCTCCTGCACAACCGCCTTGGGGAGTTGGTCGGCCAACTCGGCGGCCGGCGTGCCGGGACGCTTCGAGTACTGGAACGTGAATGCCGTTGCGAAGCGCGCGCGGGCCACCACGTCGAGCGTCGCGGCGAAGTCCTCCTCGGTCTCGCCGGGGAAGCCCACGATGATGTCGGTGGTGATGGCGGCGTGCGGTATGGCCGCGCGAACCCTGTCGATGATGCCCAGGTAGCGCTCGGCACGGTAGGACCGGCGCATGGCCCGCAGAATGCGGTCCGACCCGGATTGCAGCGGCATGTGCAGGGTCGGACAGACATTGGGGGTGACGGCCATGGCCTCGATCACGTCGTCGGTGAATTCCGCGGGGTGCGGCGAGGTGAAGCGAACCCGTTCCAGCCCCTCGATGCGCCCACACTCACGCAACAACTTCGCGAATGCGCCCCGATCGCGCTCGACATCCGGATCGGCGAACGAAATGCCGTAGGCATTGACGTTCTGACCCAACAGCGTGACCTCGAGGACGCCCTGGTCGGCCAGCGCCTGCACCTCGGCGAGGACGTCGGCGGGATGGCGGTCGACCTCCTTGCCGCGCAGTGCCGGAACGATGCAGAACGTGCAGGTGTTGTTGCAGCCGACCGAAATGGAAACCCATGCGGCGTATGCGGATTCGCGAGTGGCGGGCAGAGCGGACGGAAACTCCACTAGCGCGTCGGCGATCTCGACCTGCGCGACCCGGTTGTGCCGGGCGCGTTCGAGCAGGGCTGGCAGCGACCCGATGTTGTGGGTGCCGAAGACCACGTCCACCCACGGCGCCTTGGACAGCACCGCCTCGCGGTCCTTCTGCGCCAGGCAGCCGCCGACGGCGATCTGCATATCGGGATCGGACGCCCGCCGCGGTGCCAGGTGGCTGAGGTTTCCGTACAGCTTGTTGTCGGCGTTCTCCCGCACCGCGCAGGTGTTGAACACCACGATGTCGGCATCGGAACCGTCGGCCGCACGCTCGTAGCCGGCGGCGTCCAGCAGGCCGGAGAGCCGCTCGGAGTCGTGCACGTTCATCTGGCAGCCGTAGGTACGGACCTGATAGGTACGGGCCGACGAGCGCTCGTGCGAGGAGCCGACGACTTCTGTCGTGCGCTCGGATGCTGGGTCGATGACTCCCGCTGGGCGCCCTCCGACGCCCATCGGGGCGCCGTCGGTCACCGTCGAAGTCACGGCCCAATGGTACGGCGGCCGGTCCGGAGGCCCAATTCGGTCAAACTCGCCGGAATTCCGAGAGCCCGGCGAGCAGGGCGTTCCCTGGGTAAGGTCTGTCCGCATGGAGAGCGACGGGTCGGCGTCCGCAGTGAGGGAACCGGCTTCGATCAGCCACCCGATGATCTCAATGCGGGGGGTCAACAAGCATTTCGGCGACCTGCACGTGCTCAAGGATATTGACTTCGAGGTCGATCGCGGCCAGGTCGTGGTGGTGCTCGGGCCGTCCGGTTCGGGCAAGTCGACGTTGTGCCGGACGATCAATCGGCTGGAACCAATCGACTCCGGCACCATCTCGATCGACGGTCAACAGCTGCCGTCGGAGGGTCGCAAACTCGCCGACCTACGCAGCGACGTCGGCATGGTGTTCCAGTCGTTCAATCTGTTCGCGCACAAGACGATTCTCGAGAACGTCACGCTCGCCCCGATGAAGGTCCGCAAGGCCTCCAAGGAGCAGGCGCGGGCCAAGGCGATGGAGTTGCTCGATCGCGTCGGTATCGCCAACCAGAAGGACAAGTACCCGGCGCAGCTCTCGGGCGGCCAGCAGCAGCGCGTGGCCATCGCCCGGTCCCTGGCGATGAATCCCAAGGTCATGCTGTTCGACGAGCCCACCAGCGCGCTCGACCCAGAGATGATCAATGAGGTCCTCTCGGTGATGACGTCACTGGCCGAGGAGGGCATGACGATGCTCGTGGTCACCCACGAGATGGGCTTCGCGCGGCGGGCGTCACACCGTGTCGTCTTCATGGCCGACGGCGCGATTGTCGAGGACGCCAAGCCCGAGGAGTTCTTCTCCAACCCCAAATCCGATCGCGCCAAGGACTTCCTCGGCAAGATTCTCAACCACTGACGCCCTGCACCCCATTGCCCGCCGAAAGGAACTGACTGTGCCACTCAAGACCTCCACCCGAACTCTGCGATTCCGGGTCGCCGCCGCCGTCGCGATCGCCATCGCCCTCCCCCTGTCGCTCACCGCGTGTGGCGGCGGAGGCGGATCCGACGAGGGCAAGATCGTCATCGGCACCAAGTTCGACCAGCCCGGTCTGGGCCTGAAGAACCCCGATGGCACCGTGACCGGGTTCGACGTCGATGTCGCCACCTACGTGGCCAAGGAACTGGGCTACACACCGGAGCAGATCGAGTGGAAGGAATCGCCCTCGAGCCAGCGGGAGACGCTGATCCAGAACGATCAGGTCAAGTTCATCGCCGCCACCTACTCCATCACCGACGCGCGTAAGGAGAAGGTGTCCTTCGCCGGGCCGTACCTGGTCACCGGCCAGAGCCTGCTGGTGCGTGCGGACAACACCGACATCACCGGCAAGGACTCGCTGCAGAACAACAAGAAGCTGTGCTCGGTGTCCGGATCTACTCCGGCACAGCGGATCAAGGACGAGTACCCCGGCGTGCAGCTGCAGCAGTACGACACCTACTCGGCGTGCGTCGAGGCCCTGAAGAACGGTGCCGTCGACGCGGTGACCACCGATGAGGTCATCCTCGCCGGCTACGCAGCCCAGAGCCCGGGCACGTTCAAGATCGTCGGCGAGCCGTTCTCCGAGGAGAACTACGGCATCGGCCTGAAGAAGGGCGACACCGAACTGCAGACCAAGATCAACGACGCCATCACGAAGATGGAGGCCGACGGCGCGTGGAAGGCCGCGTTCGAGAAGAACCTCGGGCCCGCCGGAATCCCGGTGCCCACTCCCCCGACTGTCGACAAGAACTGACGGTCATCGACGAGAGCTGACGGGAGCCAGCGGAGTCCACGTGGAGGTCTTCTCCGAGTATCGCGGCCAGATTTTCGAGGCGTTCTGGACCACGATTCAGTTGACGGTGTATTCGGCCGTGGGTGCGTTGATCCTCGGTACCGTGCTGGCCGCCATGCGGCTGTCACCGGTGCCGGTGCTCAAGTGGCTCGGCACCGCCTACGTCAACGTGGTGCGGAACACTCCGCTGACCCTCATCATCCTGTTCTGCTCGTTCGGCCTGTCCCAGACGCTCGGCCTGACGCTGGTGGACGCGCAGTCGATGACCTCGATCGAGGACAGCAACTTCCGGCTCGCGGTGCTGGGCTTGACGGTCTACACGGCGGCGTTCGTGTGCGAGACGGTGCGGTCCGGGGTGAACACGGTGCCGCTGGGTCAAGCCGAGGCCGCCAGGTCGCTGGGCCTGACGTTCGGCCAGAACCTGCGAATGATCCTGCTGCCGCAGGCCTTTCGCGCGGTGCTCATCCCATTGGGATCGGTCCTCATCGCGTTGACGAAGAACACCACCATCGCCTCGGCGATTGGCGTGGCCGAGGCCGCGCTGCTCATGAAGGAGATGATTGAGAACACCGCTGCGCTGCTGGCGATCGGCACCATATTCGCGCTGGGCTTCGTGGTGCTGACGCTGCCGCTCGGCTTGTTCTTCGGTTGGCTGGGCAAGCGACTCGCGGTGGTGCGGTAATGAGCGGATCAGTCCTCTTCGATGCGCCCGGCCCGCGCGCCAGGGTGCGCAACCGGCTCATCACCGTGGTCACGGTCGTGCTCGCGGCGCTGGTTGCCTGGGTGGTCTACGGGCGACTGGAGAGCAAGGGCCAACTCACCAGCGCCAAGTGGGAGCCGTTCCTCACGTCGAACCTGTGGACCACCTACGTGCTGCCGGGTGTGCAGGGCACGCTGACGGCCGCTGCCGTGTCGATCGTGCTAGCGCTGATCCTTGGGCTTCTGCTCGGTGTCGGCCGGCTGTCCACGCACAGACCACTGAGTTGGGCGTGCGCGATTTTCGTGGAGTTCTTCCGCGCGGTGCCGGTGCTGATCATGATGATCTTCGCGTACTTCCTGTTCGCGCTGTATGACGTCTTCCCGTCCAAGTACCTCGCACTGGCCGGCGTCATCACCGGTCTGACGCTGTACAACGCCGCGGTGATCGCCGAGATCGTCCGCGCCGGTATCAACGCGCTGCCGCGCGGCCAGTCCGAGGCCGCGTCGGCCCTTGGTCTGCGCTGGGGCCAGACGATGCGGTCGATCATGCTGCCGCAGGCCATCACATCGATGCTGCCGGTGCTGGTATCGCAGATGGTCGTGGTCCTCAAGGACACCGCCATCGGCTACCAGATCACGTTCGTCGAGATGGTCCGACAGGGCACGGTCGTCGGGGCCGCGTACGGCAATTACGTCCCTGCCCTGATCGTCATCGCGCTGTTGATGATCAGCCTCAACTTCGCGCTGTCGGCACTGGCGACACGGCTGGAACGCCGGATGCGCCGGTCCCGGCGTGGGCCTGCCCCACTCGAGATCGAGGCCGTCGAACAGGAGGGCGCGCCCGGCGCCAAGGCGGTTTAGCCGTGCGGTTCGGCTCGAAACCCCCTGGGCCGGGCGCGGCTTCCCTGGGCGACTAGCGCGACGCCGCCAGCATTCCGGCCTCGTACGAGCCACCCTTCTGGTGCACGATCACGGCGAGCCGGTTCGCCGCATTGATCATCGCCACCAGGGCGACCAGGGCAACGATCTGGTCATCGTCGTAGTGCTTGTTCACCTGGGTCCACGTCTCGTCGGACACGCCGGTGCCGGTGTCGGCCAGCCGGGTGCCCTCCTCGGCTAGCGCCAACGCGGCCGCCTCGGCCTCGGTGAACACAGTGGACTCGCGCCAGGCGGCGACCAGGTTGAGCCGGGTCGCGGACTCACCGGCGGCCGCGGCCTCCTTGGTGTGCATGTCGATGCACCAGCCGCAGCCGTTGATCTGGCTGGCGCGCAGACTCACCAGCTCCTGGGTGGCCTTGGGCAGCGGCGACTGTTCGATCACCTGCCCGAGGTTGGCGAATCGCTTGACGAACTTGATGCCGAGCTCGTTGGTGAACAGGTTGATCCGGGGTTCCATGGGGTCGTCCTCACTCGTCGTGTTTGCAGTGCCGGACATGAGACGCCGATGAGCCGATGTCCGTGACACCCGTGCAATGTGACGCGCGCCACATCACTCGGCGGGGACCCTGATGTCACAACATGACGGTGACTGGTGTCATGTGGTCGGCACTAACGAGAAGTGGACAGTGAGGAGTCGCTCATGCCGGACACGCCACCGCCCGCAGACCCAGCCACCGAGGTGTTCCTCACTCACCGAAACCTGCTCTTCACCGCCGCCTACGAGCTGCTCGGCTCGGCGTCGGACGCCGAGGACGTCCTGCAGGAGACCTGGCTGCGGTGGGTCGACGTCGATCTGGACCAGGTGCGCAATCAGCGCGCCTATCTTGTCCAGATCGCCACCCGTCAGGCTCTGGGCAGGTTGCGGACGCTGAGCCGTCGCAGGGAGTCCTACGTCGGGTCCTGGCTGCCCGAGCCGCTGCTGACCACACCCGACGTGGCCGAGGACGTCGAGCTGGCCGACAGCGTCTCGATGGCGATGCTGCTGGTGCTCGAGACGCTGACCCCGACCGAGCGAGCGGTGTTCCTGCTGCGCGACGTGTTCGCGCTGGAGTACGACGAGATCGCCGACGCCGTCGACAAGACTCCGGCTGCGGTCCGTCAGATCGCCCACCGGGCACGATCACACGTCGCGTCCCGCCGACCCCGCGGCATCGTGTCGGCGGCCGAGTCCCGGGATGCACTCGGGGCGTTCCAACGGGCCATCGAGACAGGCGATCTGCAGGGCCTGGTCGACATCCTCGCGCCCGATGTCGTGCTACTCAGCGACGGAGGCGGTGTGAAGCAGGCCGTGCTGCGTCCCATCGTGGGGTCCGACAAGGTGGCGCGCCTGCTGACTGCCGGCATCCCGAGGATCGCCGGCCAGATGTCACTCGAGCCGGTGCAGATCAACGGCGGTCCGGCACTGCTCATCCGGCTCGACGGAGAGATCGACGACATCGTGGCCGTGCGGATCGACGACGGCCTCATCACGGGGCTCTACATCGTGCGCAACCCGCACAAGCTCACCTACCTGCACAGCGAGACCGCTCTGCGCCGTTGAGCCTGACACCGGTTAGACGCGCCGACGCTCCCGCTCGGCCGCCAATGCCACCTTGACCACGTCGAAGGCCATCGACTGACCGTAGCCACGACGGGCCAGCATCCCGACCAGACGCCGCATCACCTTCACGTCGTCGGCCTCGTCGGTGAGCCGTTCCCGGCGCAACTTGTCGGTGACCAGCTCCTCGGCCCGCTGACGCTCGGCACCCGCATCGATATCGGCCAGCGCCGCGGCGATGACCTCGTCATCGACACCCTTGGTGCGCAATTCGGCAGCCAAGGCGCGCTTGCCCTTTCCCGCGTTCATCCGCCGAGAACGGACCCACTGCTCGGCGAAGTCCTCGTCATCGATGAGTCCGACAACGGCCAACCGGCCCAGCACCCGATCACTCACGTCGTCGGGGTAACCCCGCTTGGTGAGCTGTCCGGCCAACTCGGCCCTGGTGCGTGCCCGCGCGGTGAGCAGGCGCAGGCAGACCGCCCGCGCCTGCTCCTCGCGTGAGGCCGCCGAAACGGGGGCGACCCCTTGGTCGTTGGACTCAGAAGTCCTGTTCGACTCAGAAGTCCTGTTGGACTCAGAAGTCGACGGGGGCGGGAAGGACTTCATCAGCACTGACATCGTCGGTGACCACGGCTCCGATGCCGAGCTTCTCCTTGATCTTCTTCTCGATCTCGACGGCGGTGTCGGGGTTCTGGAGCAGGAAGTTCCTGGCGTTCTCCTTGCCCTGTCCCAGCTGCTCACCCTCGTAGGTGAACCAGGAGCCGGACTTGCGGACGAAGCCATGCTCGACACCCATGTCGATGAGCGAGCCCTCCTTGGAGATGCCCTTGCCGTAGAGGATGTCGAACTCGGCCTGCTTGAACGGCGGGGCCATCTTGTTCTTGACGATCTTGCAACGGGTGCGGTTGCCCACCGCGTCGGTGCCGTCCTTGAGCGTCTCGATACGACGCACGTCAAGGCGAATGGAGGCGTAGAACTTCAATGCCTTTCCACCCGTTGTCGTTTCGGGCGAGCCGAACATGACGCCGATCTTCTCGCGGAGCTGGTTGATGAAGATCGCGGTGGTATTCGAGTTGCTCAGGGCACCGGTGATCTTGCGCAGCGCCTGGCTCATCAACCGCGCCTGCAGACCGACGTGGCTGTCGCCCATCTCGCCCTCGATCTCCGCCCGCGGAACCAACGCGGCCACCGAATCGATGACCAGGATGTCCAGCGCGCCCGAACGGATCAGCATGTCGGCGATCTCAAGCGCCTGCTCACCGGTGTCCGGCTGTGAGACCAGCAGCGCATCGGTGTCCACGCCGAGCTTCTTGGCGTAGTCGGGATCCAGTGCGTGCTCGGCGTCGATGAACGCTGCGATGCCGCCGGCGGCCTGCGCATTGGCGACCGCGTGCAGTGCGACGGTGGTCTTGCCCGAGGACTCCGGTCCGTAGATCTCGACGACTCGGCCACGCGGCAGCCCCCCGATACCCAGCGCCACGTCGAGGGCGATCGACCCGGTCGGGATAACCGAGATCGGCTGGCGAACCTCTTCACCAAGCCGCATCACCGAACCCTTGCCGTGACTCTTCTCAATCTGTGCGAGAGCCAGCTCGAGAGCCTTCTCGCGGTCGGGGGCTTGCGCCATGGTGGTGTCTCCGTCCTTGTGTGTGTTCGGTTGATCGGTGTCGATCAGTTGGCCGTGACGCTAGATCAGGCCACCGACAAGTCCCGCGGTCGAACGATCCCCACAGTAGACGAACACCTGTTCGATTCAAGTGGACACGCCGGTGATGGCCCACTGTCGATATCGCGGCTCCGAACCCTTGCGGCGCGAGTCGACCTATCGTGGGGACATCAGGCTCTCGAAGCTTGGGGCGAACATGCACGAGATGGCGCTAACGCAGAGTCTTGTCGAAGCGGTGTGCGAGCACGCCGCCGGTCGCCGCGTCCACAGCGTGAAGCTGGAGGTCGGGGCGCTGTGCGCCGTCGTACCGGATGCCATGACGTTCTGCTTCGAACTCGCCGTCGAGGGCACCGTCGCCGACGGTGCCCGCCTCGACCTCGACATCTGCCCCGGGACCGCCCACTGCCGCGGCTGCGGCGGCGACCTCGAACTGACCGATCTGATTCTGTTGTGCCCCTGCGGCAGCGCCGATCTCGAGGTGCTGACCGGACGGGATCTGCGAATTCTCTCGATGGAAGTGAGCTGACATGTGCGCAACCTGCGGCTGCGGTGAGGACGCGGCGACCGTCACGCTCGCCGGCGAGACCCACACGCACCCCCATTCCCACACCCACGAACACCCACACTCGCACTCGCACCAGGCGGAGCGACAGACCATCACTCTCGAACACAGGGTTCTGGCAAAGAACGATCACCTCGCGGAGCACAACCGTCAGTGGCTCGCCGAACGTGACATCCTGGCCCTCAACCTGACGAGTTCGCCGGGTGCCGGTAAGACCACACTGCTGGAACGCACCATCGCCGAGTGGGACAACCGACGACCCGTGGCCGTCATCGAGGGTGACCAACAGACGCTGCTCGACGCCGAACGGATCCGGGCCACCGGATGCCGGGCCGTCCAGGTCAACACCGGCGCGGGATGTCACCTTGACGCGGACATGGTCGGACGCGCACTCGACGCACTCGATCCCGAACCCGGCACACTGCTGTTCATCGAGAACGTCGGAAACCTGGTATGCCCAGCACTTTTCGACCTCGGCGAACGCGCCATGGTGGTCGTCATCTCAGTCACCGAGGGTGCGGACAAGCCGCTGAAGTATCCGCACATGTTCGCGGCGGCCTCGCTGGTCGTGATCAACAAGATCGACCTGCTGCCCTACGTCCACTTCGACCTCGACATCTGCGCGGCCAACGCGAGGTCTGTCAACCCCCATGTGCAAACCATGCCGGTATCCGCCACGACGGGACAGGGCATCGAACCCTGGCTGCAGTGGATCGCCCACTCAGCCACGACGCGTATCTGATGGTTGATCCGACAAGGATCCGTTGACAAGGCAAACAGCGGCGAGTAAACCCAGAAGCAGCGACGCGTAAGTGAGCCGAAGGGCGACTCCTACGCCGCAGGGACCTCAGCCCGGTCCCGGAGGGGTTGCAGCATGCCTACAGAAGCTGCCAAGAAAGCGGAACAGACACTGATCCACGTTCTGTGGATCAACGCCGGCCTGAGCTGTGACGGCGATTCCGTGGCATTGACAGGCGCCACCCAACCAAGCATCGAGGAGATCGCGCTCGGAGCGCTACCCGGCTTGCCTCAAGTCGCGGTGCACTGGCCGCTCATCGATTTCGAGTGCGGACCGGCGGGCGGTGCGGACGACTTCCTCGAATGGTTCTTCAAAGCCGATCGCGGCGAGTTGGAGCCGTTCGTACTGGTGGTCGAGGGGTCCATCCCCAACGAGAACCTGCACAGGGAGGGGTACTGGTGCGGGTTCGGCAACGACCCCGCGACCAATCAGCCGATCACCACCAGTGAGTGGCTTGACCGGCTAGCGCCGAAGGCCACCGCCATCGTCGCCGTCGGCACGTGCGCGACGTACGGCGGTATCCACGCGATGGCGGGCAACCCGACCGGCGCGATGGGCGTGCCGGACTACCTCGGCTGGGACTGGAAGAGCAAGGCCGACATCCCGATCGTCTGCGTGCCCGGCTGCCCCATCCAGGGCGACAACCTGTCCGAGACACTGACCTACCTGCTCTACATGGCCACCGGTCAGGCGCCGATGATCCCGCTCGACGACGCGCTGCGACCGCAGTGGCTGTTCGGCATGACCGTGCACGAGGGGTGCGACCGGGCTGGCTACTACGAACAAGGCGATTTCGCGACCGAGTACGGATCGCCGAAATGCATTGTGAAGCTTGGCTGCTGGGGTCCGGTCGTCAAGTGCAACGTGCCGAAGCGGGGTTGGATCAACGGCGTCGGCGGCTGCCCGAACGTCGGCGGAATCTGCATCGGGTGCACCATGCCCGGCTTCCCCGACAAGTTCATGCCCTTCATGGATGAGCCGCCCGGCGGCATGATCTCGTCGACCGCGTCGGGTATGTACGGATCGGTGATCCGTCCGCTGCGCAGGATCACCAGGCGCACTCTCGACAAAGAGCCGAGGTGGCGCCATCCGGGCAAGGAACTGACCACCGGAGCGAAGCGCACCTGGTAGGCGTGCGGCGCACAGAAAGGCAAAACCCCATGACAACCACAGTTCCGGGACCCCAGCACACCAAGAAGGATCCGAGCACGCTGGTCGACATGTCCTGGGATCCGATCACCCGCATCGTTGGCAGCCTTGGCATCTACACCAAGATCGACTTCGAGAACCGTGAGGTGGCGGAGTGCCACAGCACATCGTCCATCTTCCGCGGCTACTCGATCTTCATGAAGGGCAAGGATCCCCGCGACGCGCACTTCATCACCAGTCGGATCTGCGGGATCTGCGGTGACAACCACGCCACCTGCTCGTGCTACACGCAGAACATGGCCTACGGAGTCAAGCCGCCCAACCTGGGCGAGTGGATCGTCAACCTGGGCGAGGCCGCCGAGTACATGTTCGACCACAACATCTTTCAAGAGAATCTGGTCGGCGTGGACTACTGCGAGAAGATGGTCTCCGAGACCAACCCGGGGGTGCTGGCCAAGGCCGAGAACACGCTGGCCCCGCACTCCGATGCACACGGCTACCGCACCATCGCCGACATCATGCGGGCGCTGAACCCGTTCACCGGCGAGTTCTACCGCGAGGCACTGGTCGTCAGCCGGTGGACGCGCGAGATGTTCTGCCTGATGGAGGGCAGGCACGTTCACCCCTCGACGCTGTATCCGGGCGGTGTGGGCACCGTGGCGACCATTCAGCTGATGACCGACTACATCACCCGGCTGATGCGCTACGTCGAGTTCATGAAGAAGGTCGTCCCGATGCACGACGATCTCTTCGACTTCTTCTACGAGGCGCTACCCGGTTACGAGAAGGTCGGCCTGCGACGCACACTTCTCGGTTGCTGGGGTTCCTTCCAGGATCCGGAGTACTGCAACTTCTCCTACAAGGACATGGAGATGTGGGGTAACAAGATGTTCGTCACGCCGGGTGTGGTGGTGGACGGCAAGCTGGTCACCCACTCCCTGGTGGACATCAACCTCGGACTCCGAATTATGTTGGGCAGCAGCTACTACGACGACTGGACCGACCAGGAGATGTTCGTCACGACCGATCCGCTGGGCAACCCGGTCGATCGGCGCCATCCGTGGAATCAGCACACCAACCCCAAACCGCAGAAGCGCGATCTCGACGACAAGTACAGCTGGGTGATGTCACCGCGCTGGTTCGACGGCAAGGACCATCTGGCGCTCGATACCGGTGGCGGTCCGCTGGCGCGGTTGTGGAGCACAGCACTCGCCGGACTCGTCAACGCCGATGGATACGTCGTGTCCACCGGGCACAGCGTGCAGATCAACCTGCCCAAGACCGCGCTCAAGGGTCCCGTCGAGCTCGAGTGGAAGATCCCGCAGCACGGCAGCAACACCATCGAGCGAAACCGGGCACGTACCTACTTCCAGGCCTACGCCGCGGCGTGCGCATTGCACTTCGCCGAGCAGGCGCTGATCGAGATCAGGGCAGGCCGCACCAAGACGTGGGAGAAGTTCACGGTGCCGGAAAGGGCCATCGGATGTGGTTTCACCGAGGCCGTGCGCGGCGTGCTCAGTCACCACATGGTGATCCGGGACGGCAAGATCGCGAACTACCATCCCTATCCCCCCACCCCGTGGAACGCGAGCCCACGCGACAGCTACGGAACCCCTGGACCGTATGAGGACGCCGTCCAGGGTCAACCGATCTTCGAGGAGAACGATCGGGACAACTTCAAGGGCATCGATATCATGCGGACGGTTCGCAGCTTCGATCCGTGCCTTCCCTGCGGGGTGCACATGTACCTCGGTGCGGGCAAGACGCTGGAGAAACTGCACTCTCCGACCCAGTCCGTCACTGGGGAGTAATACATGGCCTCGACAGGACGACAAGGCCCGGAGGCACCCGACGACGACACGCGATGGCGGACAGCAGGTGATCGCATCCAGATCCTGCTGGACGCCAGCTCGGGCGGCGGGACGGTGGCGCGTGAACGCGCCGAGCAGCTGGCCGGCGAATTGACCGATCTCTACGGCGCGGCCCTCGAGCGGATCGTGTTGATCGCGGGCCGTTCGGACCCGGATCTGGTGAGCCAGTTGGCCTCCGACGACCTCGTCGCCAGCCTCCTTCTGGTGCATGGCCTGCATCCGCACGGCGTGCGACACCGGATCGAGGACGCGCTGGAAAAGGTGCGGCCCTACCTGGGCTCCCACGGCGGCGACGTCACCCTGCGCGATGTCACCGACGATCCCGCGGACCCTGACGGCCTTGTGGTGCGCCTGCAGTTCGCGGGCAGCTGCAAGGCCTGTCCGTCCTCGGCGGTCACCCTGCAGTTCGCCGTCGAGGATGCCGTCCGCGCAGCCGCGCCCGAGGTCACCACGATCGAAGTGGTGACCGCAGAACCGGATCCGGCAGCATCGTCGGGTCTGATCTCTGCGGACACGCTGATGAGCCGTGTCCACACCAGGGAGGCCACCGGTGCCGCCTGGCACCCGGTACCCGACTTCGGGAACCTCGGCCCCGGTGAGGTCGGCGGTTTCCTGGTCGCAGGCGTGCCCATCCTGGCCTGCCGCGTCGGTGACGATCTCTTCGCCTACCACGATCGATGCGGGCGCTGTGACGAGTCGATGGCGGGCGCAGCGCTGCATCGCCCGATGGGCGCACCGATCGGCGAGGCCGTGATCCGCTGCCCGCGCTGCGGTGCCCACTTCGACGTCGTGCACGCCGGTGCCGGCCTGGACGGCGGCCCCGGGCTCCCACCGCATCTCGATCCCATCCCGCTGCTGCCTCGCGACGGCGTGCTGTCGGTCGCGGTACACGCCGAGGCATCCGGGGTGATGTGATGGCCGGGGCAGGTGCGTACGACGTACTGACGCGGATCCGGGCCAACAAGCGACCCGCGCCGCCGGTCGGCGAGCGGTGTGAGATGTGCGCCGAGCCGATCGCCGAAGAGCACCAGCACGTGGTGAATGTTGCGGCACGCCAACTGATGTGCACGTGCCGCGGCTGCTACCTGTTGTTCGTCGACCCGAACGCCAAACTGCGATATCGAGCGGTACCGAATCGATACCTCACGTTCCCGGACTTCACCTTGGACCAGCGCGCATGGGATGCGCTGCAGATACCCGTCGGGCTGGCGTTCTTCTTCCACAACTCCGAGATGGACAAGACCGTGGCGTTCTATCCCGGTCCGGCCGGCGCCACCGAATCCGAGTTGGATCTCGGCGCCTGGAGCACCATCGGCGGTGCTGCTCGCGCACTAACCATGCTTGCCGACGACGTCGAGGCGCTGCTGGTCCGCGTCCCCGACCGACAACACGCGGACCCCGAGCTCAACGTCGCCGCCGAGTGCTACCTCGTGCCGATCGATGCCTGCTACGAGTTCGTGGGCAGGCTGCGAATGCTGTGGCGGGGATTCGACGGCGGCCAGGAGGTACGCGCATTCGTCGACGACTTCTTCGATCGCGTCAGGGCTCGTAGCACGGTGGCCGCGCCATGATCGATCTGACGTTCGTCGTGCGGGACGTTGCCGCGGAGCAGTTCTCGGTGACGCCGCGGCTGACGGCGCGCATCGGCATCGCGACGGGTTCGACCGAACCGATCCAGGCGATAGCGCTGCAGTGTCAGGTGCGCATCGAGCCATTGCGTCGCCGCTACTCGGACGTCGAGGCCGTCGGTCTGGCCGACCTGTTCGGGCCGCGGGAGCGGTGGGCGGACACCCAACGCACATTCCTGTGGCAACACTGCACGGCGATGGTTCAGGGCTTCACCGGCACCACCGAGACGTCGATGCCGCTGGAGTGCACCTACGACTTCGAGGTGACGGCCGCCAAGTACCTGCACGCCCTGCGGGACGGCACGATCCCGCTCCTGTTCCTGTTCAGCGGAACGGTTTTCACCCCGGGTGAGCGCGGCTTCTCGGTGCAACGAGTGCCGTGGGAGTGCGAGGCGAAATACGACATGCCGGTGTCGGTGTGGCAGGACCTGATGCGGCTGCACTATCCGAACGCCGGCTGGATACGCCTCGGACACGACACCGTCACCGCGCTCGCCGCCTACCGGTCAGCGCACGGAATGCTGGACTCCGAGGATGCTGTGAGCGCCCTGCTGGCCGAGGCCTCGGAGGGCAGGAGCGGAGCGACCCGGGATTTGTCACAGCGCGCCTCGTCACCGCGGGCCGAGGAGGTCCGATGAGCACCACCTGGGACCGGGCCCGCGCCATCGCCGACGCGGTGCTCTACGAGGGCTACCTGCTCTACCCCTATCGGGCCACCTCCAGCAAGAACCAGTCCCGTTGGCAGTTCGGCGTGGTGGGGCCACCTGGCGCGTCCGATGCGGGGTTCGGCGAGGACGACACCCTGTCCGCGCAGTTCCTGATCGACGGGGACGGGGTGCTGACCCTCGTCGTGCGCTTCCTCCAGCTTCAGCACCGACGCGCCGAGCGTGATGCCGGCGGCGGGCGATTCGAACCCGTCGACAAACTGACCAGCGGCCTGCAGTCCTGGGTCACCTGGGACGAGGCGGTGGAGTGCGAACTCACCTTCGGACCGCTCGACGCCGCGGACTGCACGCGGTCGCAAACTCTGCCCGTCACGGTGAACGCGGGCACCGATACCGAACTCGTCGACGGCGGCCGCCTCACCCGCACGAGGCATGCGATCCGGGCCGAACTGCGTGTCACCGGCGAGCACGACGAGGGCCTGCTCCGTGTGACGACGACGATCCGCAACACGGGACCCGCGGCAACCGACAAGGACACCGCGGTCGCCACATCCCTTATCGGGACGCACATCATCGCGCACGTCGAGGGCGGCGAGTTCGTCTCACTGCTCGAACCACCCGAGACCGCGATGGGTCCGGTGTCCCGGTGCGTTCAGCACCGATGCTTCCCCGTCCTGGCCGGGCGCCCCGGCGATAAAGACCTGCTGTTGATCTCCCCGATAATCCTCTACGACCATCCCGAGATCGCTGAACAGAGCGAGGGCGCACTCTACGACTCGACCGAGATCGACGAGATCCTGACCCTGCGGGTGATGACGATGACCGCCGAGGAGAAGGCGCAGGCCCGCGCCACCGACCCGCTGGCGGCCGCCCTCATCGATCGCTGCGACTCGATGTCGCCGCAGGATATGCAGCAACTGCACGGCATCCTGCGCAACCCGCCGGCCGGACTCATCCCCGAGATTCCAGAGGGCGTGGACTGGTGGGACCCGCTGGCCGACAAAGCCGTACGCCCTGACATCGACGCCGTACTGATCGACGGCGTACGGGTTGCCGCGGGTAGTCGGGTACGGCTGCGGCCGAGTAGGCGCGCCGACGCCCAGGACATCTTCTTCGCCGGGAGATCGGCCCGGGTCACGTCGGTGCACGAGGACGTGGACGGCCAGAGGTACGTCGGTGTGATCGTTGAGGACGATCCGGAGATCGAGATGCCGGATTCCTACGGCCGCTACCTGTACTTCGCCCCCGAGGAAGTCGAGCCGCTCGAACCGAGAGTGGTCAGCCCAGATAGGAGTTCATGATGGATGTAGTTGGTTGGGTCGCAACGGGTGTCATCGCCGCCGCCATAGTGGGAGGGGTTTTGATCGGAATTCGGTCGATCCCCGACATGCAGCGATACATGAAGATGCGGAACATGTAGTCCGGTCCCGGGATGACGATACGGATCCTGGTCGCCGGCATCGGCAACATATTCCTCGGAGACGACGGATTTGGCTCCGAGGTGATCAGGCGTGCGTCGTCGGCGCTGTGCAACCCTGACTTCCCGGGTGCGACCGTCACGGTGGTCGACTACGGCATTCGGGGCATGCACCTGGCCTATGACCTCCTCGAGGACTGGGACGCGTTGGTGCTCGTGGACGCGCTGCCCGATCGCGGTGCACCTGGCCTGCTGCACGTCTTCGAGGCCGATCACGAAACCCTGACACCCACAGCTGGTCTCGAAGCACACAGCATCGATCCGGCGGCGGTGATCGGCACGCTGAGAGCGCTGGGCGGCACGCCGCCCAGGACGATCGTCGTCGGCTGTGAGGTGGCCGACATCGGCGAGGGCATGGCGCTGTCCGAACCCGTGGCCGCATCCGTGACCGACGCCGTCACGGCCATCGAGGACGTGTTGTCGAGACTGCGCGCACCGGTGACCGCGAGGGAGGGCTGAACAGCCATGTGTCTGGGAATTCCTGGTCGGGTGATCGCCATGGTCGAGGGGTATGGCGATCAACTCGTGCTCGTCGACGTCGTCGGGCAGGCCAGGAAGGTCAACATCGGCATGCTGCCCGAGGAGACGTTCAATCCCGGCGACTGGGTGATCATCCACATGGGCTTCGTCGTCGAGAAGACCGACGAGGCGGGCGCGGACGCCGCGATGGCGGGCCTGGAACTGATGGGTTCGGGCCCCACGGAGGACGATTCGCCATGACCACCCGCCGCCGGACCCGGATCTGCGTGCACGGCGTCGTCCAAGGCGTCGGCTTCCGGCCGTTCGTCTACACCACCGCGGCGGCACTGGGGTTGTCCGGCTCGGTGCGCAACGACAGCTCCGGTGCGATCATCGAAGCCGAGGGCGACGGACGTGCCGTCGACGAGTTCACCCGGCATCTGCGCGAGCACCCCCCGCCGCTGGCCGTCATCGGGGCCGTCGAGTGTCATGACATCCCACTCATGGGGGGCACCGGATTCGAGATCGCCGACACGTCGCGTTCCGGTGGTGGCCGGACCCTGGTCTCCCCCGACGTCGCGATGTGCGCGGACTGCGCTGCCGAACAACGCGATCCGGCCGACCGACGCCACCGGCACGCGTTCATCAACTGCACCAACTGCGGTCCCCGGTTCACGATCATCGCCTCGGTGCCCTACGACCGCGCCACCACGACGATGGCCGACTTCCCGATGTGCCCCGACTGCGCACGCGAGTACGCCGACCCGGGTGACCGCCGATTCCACGCCCAACCGGTCTGCTGCCCCGCCTGCGGACCAACGCTGACCTACCGCGACCACAACGGCCACACCGAGCGCAGGGAGCAGGCACTCGCCAGCGCCCGGCGCCTGCTGCGCGACGGCGGAATCCTCGCAGTCAAGGGCATCGGCGGCTACCACCTGGCCTGCGACGCCACCAACGAGACCGCGGTCGCCGAACTGCGGCGACGAAAGCGCCGCGGCGACAAGCCGTTCGCGGTGATGGTGCCGGACCTGGCCGCCGCGCACACCATCACCTTGCTGGACGACGCGACGGCACGCGTGTTGTCCGGTCCGCAGCGCCCGATCGTGCTCGTCGAACGGCGTTCCGGCGCATCGATCGCCGCATCGGTCGCCCCCGGCAATCCCGACCTCGGTGTCCTGCTCGCCTACGCCCCGCTGCACATCCTGCTGTTCGGGCTGCCCGATGACGAACCGGGGCCGGCCACGCTGGTCATGACGTCGGGAAACCTTGGCGGCGAGCCGATCTGCTTCATCGACGATGACGCGCTGAGCCGCCTTGCCCCGCTCGCCGACGGTTGGCTGCTGCACGACAGGCCGATCCTGGTGCCATGTGACGACTCGGTCGTCCGTGTCGTGCGCCTCGGCGGAGCCGAGCATCGAGACGTCCAACAGTTGCCGATCCGGCGGTCTCGCGGCTATGCGCCGATGCCGGTCTCGCTGCCTGTGTCGGTGCCTCCGACACTCGCCGTGGGCGCCGATCTGAAGAACACTATGGCCGTCGCCGACGGCAGATACGCATGGCTCAGCCAGCACATCGGCGATATGGACGATCTCGCCACGCTGTCCGCCTTCGACGCCGCCACCCGCCACCTCTGCGCCCTGACCGGCGTGGCGCCCACTGTTCTCGCCGCTGACGCGCATCCGCGCTACCGCTCGACCGCGTGGGCGCACCGCAACGCCGGTGCCCGACCGGTGCGCTCCGTTCAGCATCACCACGCCCACATCGCCGCGGTGATGGCCGAACACGGGTTGGACGGCACCCGGCAGCTGCTGGGATTCGCGTTCGACGGCACGGGATATGGCCCCGACGGTGCGGTGTGGGGCGGTGAGGTGATGCTCGCCGACTACAAGGAGTACCGCAGGCTGGCCCATCTCAAGTACGTCCCGCTGGCCGGTGGGGACACCAGCGTCCTGCGTCCCTACCGGATGGCGCTGGCCCACCTCTGGGCGGCGGGCCTGCCGTGGGACACCGACCTCGCCCCGGTCCGGGCGTGTCCGCCGACCGAGCGGGGCGTCCTGGCCCACCAGTTGGAGACCGGCCTGGCCTGCGCCCCGACATCCAGCATGGGGCGCCTCTTCGACGCGGTCTCGGCGCTGGCCGGTGTCCGGCAGGTGATCGCGTACGAGGCTCAGGCGGCCATCGAACTCGAGGGCCTTGCCCGCGGCGTCGACTGCGGTGCCACCGGCTACGCCTTCGGTATCGACGCCGAGGGGCCGACCACCATCATCGACCCCACACCGCTGTGCCGGGCCGTCGTCGTCGACGTTCGCGACGGCGCACCGCCCGGTCTCATCGGTGCCCGGCTGCACCGCGCCGTCGCCCGTCTGATCGTCGACCTCGCCATCGCGTTCGAGAAGCCGACCGTGGCTCTGACGGGTGGGGTCTTCCAGAACGCGCTGCTGCTGCGGATGGCGGTCGACGAACTGCGCACCAACGGAATCGACGTACTGACCCACCGACACGTCCCGCCAAACGACGGCGGTATCGCGCTCGGTCAGATCCTGGTCGGGACATCGGGATAGGAACGGAGGACACCATGTGTTTAGCGGTCCCGGGAAAGATCGTCAGCATCGCCGACCGTGACGGCACGCTGATGTCCACGGTGGACTTCGGAGGTCTCCGCAAGGACGTCTGCCTGCAGTACATCCCCGACGCTGCCGTCGGTGAGTACGTGGTCGTCCACGTCGGTTTCGCGATCCAGCGACTGGACGAGGAATCAGCCATCGCAACGCTGGCGGAGTTCGAGCATCTCGGGGTGCTCAAGGAGGAGTTCGGCGACGGGTTCGAACTGGCCGCACGACAGGCCGGTGTGCAGAACCCCAACGAAGCGAGGTCATCATGAAGTACCTGGACGAGTTCAGCGATCCCGACCTGGCGGGCAAGCTCATCGAGCAGATCAAGGCCGTCACCACCCGCCGCTGGTCGATCATGGAAGTGTGTGGCGGACAGACGCATTCGATTATTCGGCACGGCATCGACCAACTGCTGCCCGACGAGATCGAGATGATCCACGGCCCCGGGTGTCCGGTGTGCGTGACGCCGCTGGAGATGATCGACAAGGCGATGGAGATCGCGGCGCGGCCCGATGTGATCTTCTGCTCGTTCGGCGACATGCTGCGTGTGCCCGGCAGTGACAAGGACCTGTTTCGCATCAAGAGCGAGGGCGGTGACGTCCGCGTGGTGTACTCCCCGCTGGATGCCCTGACCATCGCCAGGGACAATCCGACCAGGCAGGTGGTGTTCTTCGGCATCGGCTTCGAGACCACCGCACCCGCGAACGCCATGACCGTGTATCAGGCCAAACGGCTTGGCATCGAGAACTTCTCGCTCCTGGTGTCACATGTCCTGGTGCCGCCCGCGATCTCGGCGATCATGGAGTCACCGACATGCCGGGTGCAGGCCTTCCTCGCGGCTGGCCACGTGTGCGCGGTGATGGGCACCGACGAGTATCCGGAACTGTGCGAGAAGTACTCGGTGCCGATCGTCGTCACCGGGTTCGAGCCGTTGGACATCCTCGAGGGCATTCGACGGACGGTGTTGCAACTCGAGTCGGGCAGACATGAGCTCGAGAACGCCTACCCCCGCGCCGTTCGCGCGGAGGGCAACAGCCCGGCCAAGGCCATGCTGGCCGACGTGTTCGAGGTGACCGACCGCGCCTGGCGCGGTATCGGCGTCATCCCGGCCAGCGGATGGCGACTCTCGCCCGCCTACCGCGACTACGACGCCGAGCACCGGTTCGCCGTCACCGACATCCACACCGCCGAGTCCACCGTCTGCCGGTCGGGAGAGGTGCTGCAGGGCCTGATCAAACCCCATGAGTGCGCGGCGTTCGGCACCGTCTGCACACCGCGTAATCCCCTGGGGGCGACCATGGTGTCCTCAGAGGGCGCGTGCGCGGCCTACTACCTTTACCGGCGTCTCGAGGTGAGTCATGCCTGACTCGACGACGAGCCGGCCCGCCACCATCGACATGGAGCAGTGGGTGTGCCCGATACCGTTGCGCGGGTCGCCGAACATCGTGATGGGTCACGGTGGTGGCGGCGCGATGTCGGGCGAGCTGATCGAGCATCTGTTCCTGCCCGCGTTCGGGCCGGCCGCCGACGCAGGCATGGGCGACTCGGCGGTGCTGACGTTCGGGTCGCAGCGGCTGGCGTTCTCGACCGACTCGTTCGTCGTCAAGCCGCTGGTGTTCCCCGGCGGCACGATCGGCGACCTGGCCGTCAACGGGACAGTCAACGACCTGGCGATGGCGGGTGCCCAGCCCATCGCCCTGTCGACGGCGTTCATCCTGGAGGAGGGCACGGCGCTGGACGACATAGCCCGTGTCGCACAGGCTCTGGGCACCGCCGCACTCGCGGCCGGGGTGAAGCTGGTGACGGGTGACACCAAGGTCGTCGACGCGGGCCACGGCGACGGCATCTACGTCAACACGGCGGGTATCGGCCTGGTCGACCCCCGCGCGGACATCCGGCCGCAGCGCGCCGCGGTCGGTGATGCCGTGATCGTCAGCGGTGACATCGGTGTGCACGGTGTCGCCGTGATGAGCTGCCGCGAGGGGCTCGAGTTCGCCACCACGGTCGCCAGTGACACTGCACCGCTGAACGGGCTGGTGGCCGCCATGATCGACACGGGCGCTGACGTCCACGTGTTGCGTGACCCCACCCGCGGTGGCGTGGCGGCGACGTTGAACGAACTCGCCAGGGCGGCCGGGCTCGGCATCGCGCTGGACGAACGGTCATTCCCCATCCCCGCCGATGTGCGCGACGCGTGCGGCCTGCTGGGACTCGATCCGCTGCAGGTCGCCAACGAGGGCAAGCTGCTGGCCTTCGTCCCGGCCGGGGACACCGATCGGGTGCTGGCCGCCATGCACGCGCACCCGCTGGGCGCCAGGGCGACGGTGATCGGCACCTGCGTCGCGGAGCACCCCGGCATCGTGGTCGCACGGACCGCCCTGGGCGGCACCCGAGTGGTCGATCTGCCCATCGGTGAACAGCTTCCGCGAATCTGTTGACATCCATGACGTCGACCGCGCGCCTGCGGGTGGGCCACGAGGAGTTCGCCCGGTACGCCTTCCCGCCCAACGAACTCGGCTACTGCGGTCCAGCTGACGCCGGCGATCCGTTGCGCCGAAGTTCCGCCGAACTGGCCGCTCACGCCAGGGAGTTCGACGGCGCGTGGCCCTACCTGGACGCCATCGCCGACGCGGCGCTTATCACCGACCCGCTGGATCCCGAGGTGGTGCGCACGTACTGGATCGGCGGTCCACTTCTTGGCGCGGTGAACCCCGACGTTCTGCTGAGCAGGTTGCGGGCCGCCTTCACCGGGCAAGTCACCGGGATACTCGACGACCTGGCGGCCGGGCAGGCCCTGGCCCACCACAACTTTCACGTTCTCGCCGTCTACCCCTGGATCCGCTTCCTGGACCGCGACCCCGTCAAACCGGTGCAGGTCATGGGTGACTGCCGGATCCGCTGGGGCGTCGTGGAGTCAGTTCTGGGTGACCACGTTGTGCTCGCAGCACGGCCGCTGACACTCGTCGACGGCACCCTGGCACTCGGTGACCCCGTCGAGGACCGGGTGCGATGGCGCAGGGACGGCGTGTCGCTCACGCCGAGACCGGCGCGGGGCGCGACGGTGTCGGCGCACTGGGACTGGGTGTGCGGCACGCTAACCGATGATCAGGCCGCGGCGCTGGCCTCCGCGACACAGATGGCCCTCGACATCGTCAACGTGGCGAGGACATGAGTGGGGTCACCACTGGTCCTTCGGGACGTCGAAGTCCGCGCACAGCGCCCGCCAGACATCTCTCGGCTCGACGCCGTCCTCAATGGCCTGCGCAGCGGTGCGACCGCCCAAAGCGGTCAGCACGTGGTCGACCAACAACGATGACCCCCGCACCGAACCGAACCGTCCGTTGACCAGTTCGGCGAATTCCGTCAGCCGCATCCGACCAACCTACGCGGAGGCGCCGAGCGCTTCATGGCACACCCGTACCGGATCTGCGACCGTGTCGGCACCGGCACGGGCCGCGAGCGCGCGCTCGCGGTAGCCCGGCGATGACAGCACGTCGGCCGCAGCGGCCGCCACGGCGTCGGCGGTCAACGGTCGGATCAGTCGGCCACTTCCTTGTCGGACAACTCGATTCGCGATCTCCCACTGGTCGCCACCACCCGGTACGGCCACCAGCGGCACGCCCGCCAGCAGTGTCTTGCTGACGATGCCGTGGCCAGACCCGCAGATCATCAGATCCGCGCGCGTCAGCAGTTCGTCTTGTCTGCCCAGGCCGACGACCGCCCAGGGGGGCACCGTGGTGTCAGGCCCACCCAGCCGCGACACCGCGACCCGCGTGCCGGTCGGCAACGTCTCCCCCGGTATCAGCGCGGCGAGCGCGACCTCCGCGAGCCCCTCGGCGCCGGTGGTCGCCGTCGAGGGCGCGACGACTACCAGCGGACCATCGCCGGGTGGGACCTCGAGCACCGACGACGTCGGCTCGAAGTGCAGTGGACCGACGACCACGGCCTCATCCGGCCAGTCGGGTCGCGGCACCTCCAAGGCGGGCAGTGTTGCGATGAGGCTGCGAAGGGGGCCGGGATCGTCGGCGGGCAGCCCGATTCCGGCGCGTGCCGCCTCCCGTTCCACCGTGCCGCGCCGGATTGACCGCGCGGTCAACGCGCGCATCACGGTGTCGCGCAGACGGCCCTTGAGTCCGACGCCTGGCGCCAGGCCGCTACCCAGCGGCGGAAGCCCCCGCGACGGCCGGTACAGCGGGTGCGGGGTCAGTTCGACCCACGGAAGACCGAGGAGTTCGGCCGCCATACCGCCGCACGCTGTGATGACATCGGATACCACCAGGTCAGGTGCCAGGTCGCGGATGTGCGGCACGTTGAGAACCGCCATCCGGGCGGCGCGCTGGTGAAGCTTGGCACCGGAGTCGGTGTCATCGTCACCGTCTGCTGGGTCCAGGCCGTCGAGTTCGATCGCGTCGACGCCGGCGGATTGGGCCGTGTCGAGCCATTGCCTACCGGTCAACAGCGTCGGATGGTCACCGGCGGACAGAAAGCGAAGGCACAGTGCGATCGCCGGAAACGCATGTCCGGGGTCGGGCCCGGCCACCACCGCGATGCGCATCGGCACTACCCTGCCACAGGCCGCGCCACTACCCTGACGCCATGACTCAGCAACCACCCGATGTCACGGGCGCGATCAACGCGAGCACCGTCGAGACCTTCCTGTACGCGTTGCAGACCCAGGACTTCGAGACCCTGGACTCGCTCCTGGCCGATGATGTGGTCTACCAGAACGTGGGACTGCCGACGATCCGCGGCCGCTCCCGCGTGGTCAAGCTGCTGCGCGGCATGGAGGGCAAGATGGGCTTCGAGGTGAAGTTCCATCGCAACGTCGCCGAGGGCTCCACCGTGCTGAACGAGCGGACCGACGCCATTGTGCTCGGCCCACTGCGGGTCCAGTTCTGGGTGTGCGGCGTGTTCGAGGTCGAAGACGGCCGCATCACGCTGTGGCGGGACTACTTCGACTTCCTCGACATGCTGAAGGCGACCGTCCGGGGTGTCCTCGGCATCGCGGTCCCCGCCCTGCGCAAGTCCATGTGAGGGACCGGCGACCCTAGGCGCCGCGCAGGTGTCCGAGTTCGTCGAACGCCTGCGCCCACCCGGCCAGGCGGTCGGTCGCGGCACTGAGTTCGTACCGTTGGCGTTGAGCCGACATCGGAGAACTCGACATCGATCCGGAGTTCGCCGCGGACACCAGCTGCGCCGCGGCGGTCACCATATCGCCGTACTGGCGGCTACCGGCATCGAGCTGTGCGGCGAAGCTCGCGATGGTCGGCGTCAGATGGGCGCGTGATTGCGGCGCGGCGTGCGCGGCCCTCTCCATCGAGACGATCTCATTGGCTGTGGCCGTCATGGTGGCGGCTGTCCGGTTCGCGGCCGTCACCACCTCGTTCAGCTCGTCTGAGGGCAGCATGTGCCCCCGTTCCATGATGCCGAGCAGTGAGAACAGCCCACGTTCGGACGACGCCAGTGCGGCCATCGGCTGACGGGCCGCCGACCCCCATGGCGGCAGCCGCCGCAGATTTCGCTCAGCAGGCAGCGGCGCCCGCTTGAGCCAGCGGTAGCGCAGGAACGCCAGGGTCGACAGGAACGCCGCCCCCACGGCGATGGGGGCCGGAATGAGAAGCGCCCACGCCGGGGTATCCCAGGACGCCAGCACGGCCGTCACCACGATCCAGAAGCCGGACGAGAACGCGAGGAACAGCCCCGTCCGAAGCGCCCACTTGCGCTTGCGCAGCAACTTGGCCCTCGGGTCGGCCGCAGCACCCAACTTCTGCGCCAGCACATCGGACATCTCAGCCGCGGTGTCGACGCCACGCTGCGCGAGCGTGCGCCAGGCCTCGTGTCGTCCGCTTCGGTAATCCGCTGCCATGATCTTCAGAGTTACTGCGACAGTGGGTTTTCCGGCGCAGCCGCGGGCGGGTTCACCGCAGGCGTGGCCGGGGCGGCGGTGCCGCCTGCGGACAACGACTCACCGCGCATGGACGCGCGGATCTGCTCGAGCCGAGAGTGCCCGGCCATCTGCACGCTGGCCTGCTGCACTTCCATCATCCGGCCCTGCACGGAGTTCTGTGCGAGTTCGGCAGCGCCCATCGCGTTGGCGTAGCGTCGCTCGATCTTCTGGCGCACCTCGTCGAGGCTGGGCGTGGTGCCGGGGGCGGCCAACTCGCTCATCGACTGCAGCGAGGCGCTGACCTGCTCCTGCATCTTGGCCTGCTCGAGCTGGCTGAGCAGCTTGCTGCGCTCGGCGATCTTCTGCTGCAGCATCATGGCGTTCTGCTCGACGGCCTTCTTCGCCTGGCCCGCGGCCTGCAGCGCCTGGTCGTGGAGGCTCTTGAGATCCTCGACGCTCTGCTCGGCGGTCACCAGCTGCGCAGCGAACGCCTCGGCGGCGTTGGTGTACTCGGTGGTCTTGGTCGCGTCGCCGGCAGCGGTGGCCTGATCAGCCAGCGTCAGTGCCTGACGCACGTTGACCTGGAGCTTCTCGATGTCGGCGAGCTGGCGGTTCAGTCGCATCTCCAGCTGCCGCTGGTTGCCGATCACCTGTGCGGCCTGCTGGGTCAGAGCCTGGTGCTGGCGCTGCGCGTCCTCGATCGCCTGCTGGATCTGCACCTTGGGGTCGGCGTACTCGTCAACCTTGGAGCTGAAGAGCGCCATGAGGTACTTCCACGCCTTGACGAACGGATTGGCCATGAGTTCGTTCCGCCTTCGTGTCTATTCGATGCTCTGTGTCGTTTCGGTACCCACCCGCTGGGGGCCGGCTACCTGCCTGTGTTTGCGCTAGCTGCCAACCTATCGGTTTCGCGCAGACCACCACACCCCTGCAGGCGATTTCTCGGTCCGTGGCGCGACCGAAGGGCCTATGCGACCGCCATCGTGACGGCCTGCGGGATGACGACCTTCGTGGCGACGTCGATATTGCCGATCGCGCTCGCGAGCCGTCCGCCCTCCCTGCGCTCCATCTCCTCGCCCGCGTCGGTCAGAACACGGGACAGGGGCACGTCGAGCGCGGTGCAGATCGCACCAAGCAGCTCGCTGGAGGCCTCCTTGCGTCCCCGCTCCACCTCCGAGAGGTAGCCGAGGCTGACGCGGGCGTCATCGGACACCTCGCGCAGGGTCCGACCCTGCGAGGTCCTGGCTTGACGCAGCACGTCACCGATCACTTCGCGCAGCAATGCCGTCATGGTGGGCTCCTTGCTCTGGGTCACTCGGCGGTCACTTCACGAAGAACGCAGACGCGCCTCGATTTGGTTCCCGAAACCCGACAGATCACCCGATGGCGGGTCGGCGGCGCGACTGCCTGACGGCCGAGATCACGTAGTCCGCGCCCGTCACGACGGTGAGGATGATCGCAGCTCCCATCAGAACCCACGCCAACGCCAGCCATGCACCCGAGAGCGGAAGCACGAACAGCCCGATCGCCACCGCCTGCACCAGGGTCTTCAGTTTCCCCCCGCGACTGGCGGGGATGACACCGCGACGCAGCACCGCGAAGCGCAGCACCGTGACGCCGACCTCACGCACGAGGATCACCACCGTCACCCACCATGGCAGGACCTCGAGCACCGACAGACCGATCAACGCGGCACCGATGAGGGCCTTGTCCGCGATCGGATCGGCCAGCTTGCCGAACTCGGTCACCAGCCCGTAGCTGCGCGCGATCTCGCCGTCGAGCCTGTCGGTGATCACGGCCGTCGCAAACACGACGAATGCCGCTACTCGCCAGAACGTTTCATGGCCGTCACCGACGAACAGGGCGACCAGGAACACCGGGACGAGGACGATTCGCAAGGCCGTCAACGCGTTGGCGGCGTTCAGCACATGGACGCGCGGAACCACGGGATCGGTATCTGGTGGTCCTGGCACCGACACAGAATATCCGTTGCACCTACCGATACTCTCCACCTGTGAGCCCAGCGCCTCTTAACGAGCCCATGTCGGTTCGGCGCGCCCGGACCTCCGACGTCCCCGCCATCAAGGAATTGGTGGACATCTATGCCGGAAAGATCCTGCTGGAGAAGAACCTCGTCACCCTGTACGAGGCCGTGCAGGAGTTCTGGGTGGTCGAGATCGACAACGAGGTGGTGGGCTGCGGCGCGCTGCACGTGCTGTGGTCGGATCTCGGCGAGGTGCGCACAGTCGCCGCCCACCCCAAGGTCCGCGGCAGGGGTGTCGGGCACGCGGTGGTCGCGGCGCTTCTGGATGTGGCCCGCGAGCTACGGCTCGAGCGGATCTTCGTGTTGACGTTCGAGACGGAGTTCTTCGGACGGCACGGCTTCGAGGAGATCGCCGGAACGCCGGTCACCGCCGAGGTCTACGAGGAGATGTGCCGGTCCTACGACATCGGCATCGCGGAGTTCCTGGACCTGTCCTACGTCAAGCCCAACATTCTGGGCAACACCCGGATGCTGTTGCTGCTCTAGCGATTTCGGCGTGCGCGCGCCTGCCGCACCCAATCGACGATGCTGGCGTCGGTGTCCTCCGCCGTGACCCTGACGTCGATCCATCCCAGTCCGGTGACCGTGTCGTGGCGCCTGATCCCACGGCCGAAATCGCGACGGGTACTCCAGTGGTGTCTGCCCTCGTAATCCACGCCGACCATCGCGTCGCGCCAGCCCATGTCGAGCACGGCGACGCGTTGTCCCCATTCGTCGTACACCGGGATCTGTGTCTCCGGACGCGGGAAGCCAGCGCGAATGAGGAGTAGCCGAATCCGGGTTTCCTGGGGCGACTCTGCGCCGGGGTCCATCAAATCGATAGCAGTGGCGGCTGCGCGGATACCGCGCCTGCCGCAATACCGCTCCGCCAGCAACTCAACGTCAGCCGATTTGAGTCTCGTTGCTCTGGCAAGAGCATCGAGCGCTGTGACGGCGCGATCGACCTCGTACCGCCGGGCGATGTCCAAGGCGGTCCGAGCGGGGTTGGTCACCGCGATACCGCCGATGACATGGACTTCGTCGTCTTCGACGCGGTCCGACCACGTCCGAATGCCAGGCGGCGGGCGGCGGTTAGGGTGCAGGAGTTCGGCTGGTGCCGCTGCGTCGACCCACTTCGCACCATGCAGCGCGGCCGCCGACTGACCGGCCACGACACCCGCACGGCCGGACCAGAGCCACGCCGCCTTGGCGCGCGATATCGCCGACAGCTCGGCCCCACGCGAGATGTAGACGTCGCGGTGTACGGCGACGAAGCGGCTTCGCAACGCGTAGGGCGTCAGCCTGCCCGCCGCGACCGCCTCCGTGCCGATGAATGGCTCCCCCATATGGGGAGTGTGCCTACGACCGCCGACAGATCGCCGAGCGTGCCGCCACTGCGAGAATCCGACCGATTCTTCGCAGTGGTGTCACGTTCGGCGGGACTAGCTAGAAGAGGACTCGCTAGAAGTCGGGTTCGTCGTCGGCGTCGCCACCGGCAGCGTCAGAACCCCCGCGGATCAGCATCAGCGTGCCCGCCAGCTCGTCGGCCTTGACCAACACCTCGCGTGCCTTCGACCCCTCAGACGGCCCGACGATGTTGCGCGTCTCCATCAGGTCCATCAACCGGCCGGCCTTCGCGAACCCGACCCGCAGCTTGCGCTGCAGCATCGAGGTCGAACCGAACTGCGAGGACACGACGAGTTCGACGGCCTGCAGGAACACGTCCATGTCGTCGCCGATGTCGGGATCGACGTCGGAACGCTCACTGGCCGGCTTGGCGGCGGTGACACCCTCCACGAACTCCGGCTCGGCCTGTGCCTTGGTGGCCTCGACGACGGCGTGGATCTCCTCGTCGCTGATGTAGGCGCCCTGCAGACGGATCGGCTTGTTGGCCCCCATCGGCAGGAAGAGCCCGTCGCCCATGCCGATCAGCTTCTCGGCGCCCGGCTGGTCGAGGATGACCCGGCTGTCGGTCAGCGATGACGTCGCGAAGGACAACCGCGAGGGCACGTTGGTCTTGATCAGGCCGGTGACGACGTCGACGGACGGGCGCTGGGTGGCCAGCACCAGGTGGATACCCGCGGCGCGCGCCTTCTGCGTGATCCGGACGATCGCCTCCTCGACATCGCGGGGAGCGGTCATCATCAGGTCGGCGAGCTCGTCGACGATAGCCAGGATGTAGGGGTACGGCTTGTAGACCCGCTCGCTGCCCAGCGGCGTGGTGATCTCACCCGAGCGGACCTTCTCGTTGAACACGTCGATGTGCCGCACCCGGGACGCCTGCATGTCCTGGTAGCGCTGCTCCATCTCCTCGACCAGCCACGTCAGCGCGGCCGCCGCCTTCTTCGGCTGCGTGATGATCGGCGTGATCAGGTGTGGGATGCCCTCGTACGGCGTCAGCTCGACCATCTTGGGGTCGATCAGGATCATCCGGACCTCGTCCGGCGTGGCCCGGGTCAGCAGCGACACCAGCATGGAGTTGACGAAGCTCGACTTGCCCGAGCCCGTCGAACCCGCCACCAGCAGGTGCGGCATCTTGGCCAGGTTGGCCGAGATGAAATCACCCTCGATGTCCTTGCCGAGACCGATGACCAACGGATGGTGGTCGCTGCGGGTGACCGGGTCGGTGAGGACGTCAGCCAGGCGAACCATCTCGCGGTCGATGTTGGGCACCTCGATGCCGACGGCCGACTTGCCGGGGATGGGCGCGAGCATGCGCACGCTCTCGGTGGCCACGGCATAGGCGATGTTGCGCTGCAGCGCGGTGATCTTCTCAACCTTCACGCCGGGGCCGAGTTCGACCTCGTAGCGCGTGACGGTCGGTCCGCGGGTGCATCCCGTGACGGCGGCGTCGACCTTGAACTGCTGCAGGACCGAGTTGATCGAGTCCATCATCTTGTCGTTGGCGGCCGTGCGCAGCTTCGGCGGGTCGCCGGCGACGAGCAGGTCCAGTGGCGGCAGCGCGTAGGGCCCCTCGACGACGCGGTCGAGCACCGCGGTCATCGCGGCCTCGGGCTTCTTCGGCTCCTTCTTACGTCGCGCAGGACGAACCGGCTCGGGGACCGTCGGGGTCTCATCGGCCAGTGGGTAGTTGTCGTACGGGGTTCCGGCGGGCTCGGGCGACTCGGCGGCAGTCCACGCCGGGGCCGGATCCTCGCTGTAGCCGGCGGGCTCGTCGTAGTAGCCGTCCGAGAAGTCCTCGGCCTGCTCGCCCGGACGGTCGTCGTACTCGTCGTCGTCGTTGTCGTCCTCGTAGTAGTCATCGTCGTCGCGGTATCCGGTGGCGAACAGCGCCCGCACGGTCTCTGGAACCTCACGGATCGTGGTGCCCGTGACCAACAGAACTCCGAACAGGACTCCCATGAACAACAGGGGTGCGGCGATCCACGGCGTGAGACCGTCGGACAGCGGGCCACCGATCGCGAAGCCGGTGAAGCCCGCGGCGCTGCGGCGTGCAATCGGGTCGGCGGGCGAGCCGGCCCACAGATGCCAGAGCCCGAGGGCCGGGAGCGCAATCATGGTGGAACCGAGGATCAGCCTCGGGCGCGACTCGGGCTGGGGTTCGGTGCGCATGAGCACAACCGCGCTGCCGATGAGCAGCAACGGGACGAGGATCACCGCGGAGCCGATCACAGTGCGCACGGCGACGTCGATCCAGCCGCCGACCGGCCGGGCCGCGTCGAACCACGAGCTGGCCGCGATGACGACGGCGATACCGAGCAGTGCCAGGGCGATACCGTCGCGGCGATGGCCGGGTTCGAGGTCACGCGCACGACCGATCGATCGTGCGGTGCTGCCCGCCCCCTTGGCCAGCATCAACCAACCGGCGCGCGCACCGCGCCCGACGGCCGCGCCCGCGGAACCCGCTCCCGATGCGCTCGACTTGCGAGCGGGCGCCTTGCGAGCGGGCGCCTTCTTACGCGGGGACGCAGGACGCTTCGGGGCGCTGGCGCTTCGCGACGCCGCCCCTGACCTGGTATTTCGCGTGCCAGATCGGCTGACGGTCTTACTTGCCATGCGGGTAAGCCTAGTCGCAGTAGACCCATTTGCACCATCAGCCACACAGGTAACAGTTCGCTAACCATCCGACAACGAAAGCTGCAGGTAGACAGCGTGCGCCTCACCTGCGCAGACACCGCGAATGGGCAGTTTGGGCGCGGTTTTGTTCGCTGGACGAATGAAAGCGCGCCCAAATCGCCAGGAGGTGGCCAGGTGACCGGCAAGTGTGCGCAGTAATGTCGTGACCTGAATCACTCATCGAGCAGTCCGAGGAGCACTATGCCCGTCGTCGTTGTCGCCACCATGACCGCCAAACCCGAGTCCGTCGACACGGTGCGGGAGGCATGTAAGAACGCCATCGAGGCGGTGCACGCCGAGCCCGGCTGTGAGCTGTACTCGCTGCACGAGGCCAACGGGACATTCGTCTTCGTGGAGCAGTGGGCCGACGAGGAGGCACTGAAGGCGCACAGCACCGCACCTGCGATTGGCGCACTCTTCGGCGCGGTCGGCGAGCACCTCGACGGCGCTCCGGACATCAAGATGCTGTCGCCGGTGGTCGCCGGGGACCCGGCCAAGGGTCAGCTGCGGAGCTAGCGGAAACCGATATGGGATCGCTCACCGGAAAAGTCGCCTTCATCACCGGCGCCGCCCGTGGCCAGGGTCGCGCGCACGCAGTCAAACTGGCGTCCGAGGGCGCCGACATCATCGCCGTCGACCTCTGTGACCAGATCGCCTCGGTGCCCTATCCCCTGGCCACACCGGATGACATGGCCGCCACAGTCAAGCTCGTCGAGGAGACCGGCGCGCGTATCGTCGCGTCGCAGGCTGATGTTCGGGACCGTGCGGGGCTCAAGGAGGCTTTGAAGGCCGGCGTCGAGGAACTCGGCGGGCGCCTCGACATCGTGATCGCCAACGCGGGCATCGCCCCGATGGACGGCGAAGACGCGTGGGGTGACGTGCTCGACGTCAATCTCACCGGCGTCTACCACACCGTCGACGTGGCGATGCGACCAATGATCAAGGCGGGCAACGGCGGAGCGATCGTCCTGACCAGCTCGGTGGCGGGCCTGGTTGGCCTGGCGTCACCGGTGGCGGGTTCGGTCGCCTACGCCGCGGCCAAGCACGGGATCGTGGGACTGATGCGGGTGTACGCCAATCACCTTGCGTCATTCAGCATCCGGGTCAACTCGATTCACCCGGCCGGCGTCGACACACCGATGATCGACAACGACTTCACCCGCAGTTGGCTCCAGGGCATGGCCCAGAAGAGCAAGGGGGGACCGGATATGCGGAACGCGTTGCCGGTGCAGACCCTCGAAACCGAGGACATCGCCAATGCGGTGCTGTGGCTGGTGTCCGATGCCGCTCGCTACGTCACCGGAATCACGCTGCCGCTCGACGCGGGCTACGTCAACAAGAGGTAGCGATGCCGCGAAACCCCGCCGCGGGCACAGCCTTCGGGCCGATGGTCCTGTCCGCGGTGGAGCAGAACGAGTCACCCCGGCGACGGCTGGTCGACGACGATCTGGCGGCACCCTTCCTCCCGTTACCGTTGCAGGCGGTCGTCGCCGCGACACGCTGGGCGCCCGTGCGCCGAGCGGTGATCGGCACATCGGAGCGGTACGGCCCGGGACTGTGGGCCAATATCGCCTGCCGCAAGCGCTACATCGACGACAATCTCACGGCTGCACTCGGGGACGTCGACGCCGTGGTGGTCCTCGGCGCCGGGCTCGACAGCCGGGCCTACCGGCTGGCCCGCCGCAGCGACGTCCCCGTCTTCGAGGTCGACCTGCCGATCAACATCGCGCGCAAGCACAACATCGTGGCGAAGGTTCTCGGCGCCCCACCCCCGTCGGTACACCTGGTGCCGGTCGACTTCGAACGCGACGATCTGCTCGGCGCACTGGCCGGCAGTGGCTACCGCGCCGAGAGCCGCACGTTCTTCGTCTGGGAGGGTGTCACGCAGTACCTGACCGAGTCGGCGGTGCGCGCGACGTTCGACCAACTGTCGTCAGTCGCGGCGGGCAGCCGGATCGACTTCACCTACGTCCGAGCCGACTTCCTCTCGGGTGCCGAGCTCTACGGCGCGGACACGCTCCACCGCAAGTTCGTTCGCAAGCGCGAGATCTGGAAGTTCGGCATGCAACCCGAGGACGTCGCGGCGTTCCTCGGCGGTTACGGCTGGCGGCTGCGGGAGCAACTGGGCCCCGACGAGATCCGTGACCGCTACATACGCCCCGCCGGCCGCCACCTCACGGCGTCGCAGATCGAGTGGTCGGCGTACGCCGAGAAGGTCGATTAGCTCGCGGCGGTGCCGCCAATCAGACCGCGGCGGTGCGTGCCAGTTTGACCGCGGCCTCGAGGATGGTGTCCTCGGACAGCATCACCGCCAGGGCGGCGTCACCGAGCGGGATGAAGCTGTCATCGCTCGCGACCCGGGCCATGCCGCCGGTGTATCCGTGGTCGATCAACGCTGTCAGCACGCCCTCGCTGACACCACCACTGGCGCGCGTCTCGTCGACCACCAGCACCCGGCCCGTTGCCGTGGCCTCGGCGAGGATGTCGTCCACCGGAAGTGGGGCGAGCCACCGTAGATCGACCACCCGCACGGCGATGTCGAGCAACGCCAGCCTGCGCGCCACACGCAGACTCATACGCAGGCCGTTGCCGAACGTGAGGATGGTGAGATCACGGCCGTCCCCGTAGGTGCGGGCGCGGCCGATCGGCACGACGCCACCGGCGTCGTCGGCGAGCCAGAGATCGTCGCCGTCGTCGTACAGGTCACGGGTGTGGTACAGCGCGATCGGCTCGAGGAACAGGCAGACCACACCCGCCGACCGGGCCGCGGTGGCGCACGACCTCATCATCGCCGCGGCATCGTCGGGCCGGGCGGGGGAAGCGATCACGACACCTGGGAGATCCCGGATCGCGGTGATGGAGTTGTCGTTGTGGAAGTGCCCACCGAATCCCTTCTGGTAGCCGTAGCCGGCGATTCGGACGACCATCGGATTGCGGTACTGCCGGTTGGAGAAGAACTGGAGCGTGGCGCCCTCGCCGCGGATCTGATCGGCGGCGTTGTGCAGGTAGGCCAGGTACTGAATCTCCGGAATGGGCAGCAGCCCTGACACTCCCGCGCCCAACGCGAGCCCCAGGATGGACTGCTCGTCGAGAAGTGTGTCGAAGACGCGCGCCGTTCCCGCCCTGGCCTGCAGCCCGCGTGTCACCCCGTAGACGCCACCCTTGCGGCCGACGTCCTCGCCGAACACGACGGCCCCTGGGTCGGTGGCCAGCACATCCTGCAGCGCGCGGTTGATCGCCTGGGCGACCGTGATCGGCGCCGACGGGGTTTTTGTGGGTGCCGGTTTCGCGGCGGCCTCGGTGGCACCGACGGCCTCATCGAGTGCATCGCGCAGTGGAGTCATCACCGCGCGCGGGCCGTCGAGTTGGTCGAGTTCGGCGACCTCGGTGGCCATCTCCAGGATCTCGGTCCGCTTGGCCTCGTAGGCCTCGATCACCTCTTGCGGGTCGAGCACTCCCGCGTCGATGAGCAACCGCGCGGTGCACAGCACCGGGTCGCGGTCGAAATCACCGGTGATCTCGTCGGGTTTGCGGTAGGCCGGTTCGTAGTCCGAGCCGGCATGTCCCATCAACCGGACGGTGCGCAGGTGTAGGAACGCGGGACGACGTTGTGTCCGTACGTATTCCGCGGCAAGCTCCGCGGTCGCGAGGACTGACGGCAGATCGGTGCCGTCGGCGGTGAAGTACCGCAGATCGTCTCGGTTTCCATAGGTGCGCGCGATCCAACCCTGCGGGGTCCGCACGCTGATGCCGATGCCGTTGTCCTCGCAGACGAAGAGCAGTGGCACGGGCACACCCTGATACGCGGTGTGCATCGCTGCGTTGATGGCGCCGACCGCCGTGGAGTGGTTCGCCGACGCGTCACCGAAGCTGCACACCGCGAGTGCATCGGCGGGCCAGGGGCATTCGACACGCAACTTGCGCGCCCGAGCGATCGAGAACGCGACGCCCAGCGCCCGCGGTAGGTGGGAGGCGATCGTCGACGTCTGCGGGATGACGTTGAGGTCGTGGCGGCCGAACACCTTGTGCCTGCCGCCGGAGATCGGCTCCTCGGTGGCGGCAACCAACCCCAGCAGGACGTCGCGCAGGGGATCGCTGCCATGCACCTGGCTCGCGCGGGCCAGGAAGAAGCCGCCTGAACGGTAGTGCAACAGCGCTGGATCGGTGGGCCGCAGCGCGGCGGCGACCGCCGCGTTGCTCTCGTGGCCCGACGAGCCGATGGTGTAGAAGCCCTTGCCGTGTGACCGCAACCAGCGCGCCGCCAGGTCCAGATGCCTGCTACCCAGCTGCGCGTCGAACACGTCCAGGCAGCGCTGCGGTGACAGCCCTTGCAGCACGGAGGGATCCGCGGTCTCGGGGCTTGTCAGCTCGGAGATCGTCGCGGTGAAGTACTCATCGATTGATTCGGCCACTTTACTTCTCTGACCCTTCCCGACTCGGTCAGCGGAACGCGGCGGTGCCGGTGAGGGCCTGCCCGATTACCAGAGTATGCATTTCGCTGGTGCCCTCATAGGTCAACACCGACTCCAGGTTGTTGGCGTGCCGCATCACCGGGTACTCCCCCGTGATGCCACTGGCACCCAGAATGGTGCGAGCAGTGCGGGCGATCGCGATGGCCTCCCGCACGTTGTTGAGCTTGCCGAGGCTGACCTGTTCGGGGCGCAACCCGTCGGTGTCCTTGGCCCGGCCGAGGTGCATCGCCAACAGGAACGCCTTGCCGTACTCGAGCGTCATATCGGCGATCTTCTGCTGGGTGAGCTGGAAACCACCGATGGGACGGTCGAACTGGACTCGGGTCTGGGCGTAGGTGAGCGCGGTCTCGAGGCAGTCCCGGGCTGCACCGACCGAGCCGAACACGATGCCGAAGCGCGCCTCGTTGAGGCAGCTCAACGGCGCGCGCAGGCTGGTGGCGCCCGGCAGCCGGGCACTCTCGGGGAGTCGGACGTCCTCGAGGACCAGTTCACTGGTCACCGATGCGCGCAGCGACATCTTCGACTTGATGGTGTGTGCGGTGAAGCCGGGCGTGTCGGTGGGGACGGCGAACCCGCGGATCCCCTCGTCGGTGCGGGCCCACACGATCGCGACGTCGGCCACCGAGCCATTGGTGATCCACATCTTGGCACCGTTGAGGATCCAGTCATCGCCGGACCGGGTGGCGCGCGTGCGCATTCCGGCCGGGTCCGAGCCGAAGTCGGGCTCCGTCAGCCCGAAGCACCCGATCTTGCGCCCGGCGGCCATCTCGGGCAACCACTGCTGCTTCTGCTCCTCGCTGCCGAAGGCGTGCAACGCGAACATCGCCAGCGACCCCTGCACGCTGACCAGCGACCGGATTCCGGAGTCACCGGCCTCGAGTTCCAGGCAGGCCAGTCCGTACGCCACTGCCGACGTGCCCGCGCAGCCGTAACCCTGCAGGTGCATGCCAAGGACGCCGAGCTCGCCGAGTTCGACGGCAAGTTCACGGACGGGCAGTTCGCCGCTCTCGTACCACGTCGCGATCTCCGGGGCGATGCGACTCTTCACGACGGTCCGCACGGCGTCGCGAATCTGACGCTCCTCGTCGTCGAGCAGACTGTCGACGCGTAGCAGGACGTCCGGGCTGGTCGGACCGGGCTTCTGCGCTGAAGATCGAGACACGTTGACTCCTAATATCGTTGGATGTTGACAGCTCAGCAGCAACCGGACGAATGGGCCCCCACCGGGACCGGGCACGCAGCCTGTTGACGCACTTCGGCGCCGCGCCATGTGACCGACCGGCTCGGCGGTGGCGTCTGCTCACTGCGGGTTGCGACCAGCGGGACACCGTCGACCAGGACGGTCGCGATACCGGGCAGGTCGCCGAGGGCGAACGACTCGAGTGCGTTGGTCGCGGTCGAGCCGGTGATGGGGCCGAGCACCAGGAGATCGGCGGGCATCCCCTCGGCGATGACGCCGGTGTTCAAGCCGTGCGCCCGCGCGGTCTGCCCGGTGGCCGCGGCAACGGCCGACACGGGGTCGACGCCGCACACCGACGCCAGATAGCAGATATTGCGCAGCATTCCGCGGGGAATCACCCCTGTGCCGCCGGGGGTGTCGGTGCCGAGCGTGAGCCGGCCGAGGCCGTCGCGCCGGGTGAGTTCGTCGACGACCAGCGTGGTCGCCCGATAGTTGTTGGAGCTGCACACCTCCACATGCGTGTCGGGCAGACCCGCGATGATCGCCACGATGTCGGCGTCCGGCGGCGGGATGGGGCCGCCCGAGATGTGCCCGACGATGTCGGGGCTGACAGCCAGCACCACGTCGGCGCCCGCGACGCGGCTCGACCCGGACCGGGACACTCCGCCGGAGTGCATCTTGACCGTCATACCGCGGTCGTGAGCCCACTGCATGTATCGCTGGGCCTCACCGTCCCCCAGCCGATTCCAGTCGTAGAAGATGAACTTGAGCTGGTCGATGCCCTCGCGGTGCGCGCGGTCGAAGTGCTCCTCGGTCATACCGGGCACGAGGAGGACGGTGCCCGCGTTGACCTTCACCCCGGAGGGGCGCATCCGCCCGGTGGTGTGCTTGGAGGTGATCGCGATGCTGAGCACGAGTTCGGGTGTCAGTGCGTCGAACGCCAAGCCAGGGATGTGGAGTTCACCCGCGGACACCATGGACGTCGTGCCGCCGTGCAGATAGTTGTGAATCCATCCGATGGCGTCCTGCGCGGGTGTCCATTCGCCGAAGGTCGGATGGACGTGGCCGTCGATCAGGCCGGGCATCACGGTCAGCCCGCCTGCGGACAGCACCTGGTCTGGGGTATCGACGTCGGTCCCGATGCCGGTGATCACCCCGTCCTGCACGACCAGTGTGGTGTCACGGAGCGGCGCGATGGCCCGGTCGCCGTGCACAAGGAGGCCGATGTCCTCCACGAGCAGGGTCGTCATCTACACACTCCTTGTTTGGATTTTGTATACACTATCCGAATTCTCGTCATCGGGGAAGTCGTCGGGTCTTCTGCGAGATCCGATGCGGCCCAACGCGGGAAGACGGCCCAGCATGGGAAACCCGAAGACCACCGCCAGCACGATCACCGCGCCCGCGAGGTTCATCGCGAGCCGCACCCCGCCCTCGTACCACGGGAACAGCTGCGGGTACTCGCTGATCACCAGCAGCACAGGCGGCCCGGTCACCGCCCACCACGTGTAGTTGACCGGTCGCAGCGCCATGGCCAGGGTGAACAACACCACCGTGACCACCGCGACGACGGGAACGGCGGGATGCGTGCCCAGTAGCACCGCCGCGATCAACGCCCCCACGGCGTTGCCGGAGAGCCGTTGCGCCAGACGCATTCCGGTGTCGACGGCCGCGGGTTGCACCGTCAGCAACACGCTGGTGATCAGCCAGTGCCCGCCGACCAGATCGGAGGGCAGCATCGCCGCGATCACCGCCGCGGCACCGACGGCGACACCCACCCGGGCGGCGTGGGAGCACCGCGCCTGCCACGACGTGCGGGCGGCTGCGGTTGGCTCGGCACGGGGTTCGCGCCGGGTCGCGCGAATCGCCTCAGCGCATGCGAACCATGCCGCCCACGCGATGGCGACGACCAAGACCCCAATCGCATACGGCCACAGCACCGTCGCCGCCGACGCGTCACCGTGGCCTGCGCGATGCACGTCGACGCCGACCAGAACGACCGCGAGTCCCGCGGTCGGCCCGACGCGCTCGAGCAGGCCGCCGCACACCGCGGCGGCGACAGTCGCCATGCCGAGGGTGAGCGGATCGCCGGCGGTGAGCACCGCCACGGTCGCGCCGGCCAGCACGGTGACACCACGAATCCCGATGATCGCCAGGGCTGACCGCAGTGTCGTCGGCAGGGACGGCACCGCGGTCAACACGAATCCCAGTGCCACCGCCGAACCGAATTCGGCACGTCCCAGCGCTGCGGACACGCCGAGAATCGCACCAAGCCCCAGCGCGAGCCAGGCCGCCATCCCCCATCGGCTCCTGCCCACCGGGCGGAGGAGATCGGCGGCGCGCCGCCGTGGCGGCGTCACCGGCGCGACACCGTCAGGTCTCTTCACTGTCCGCACTGTCCAGCGGCGCCGCCGCATCCAGCACGGCAGCGACGATCGCCTGATAACCGGTGCACCGACAGATGTTGCCGGACAACGCCTCACGCACAGAATCGGCGGTCAGCGGCTTCTCGGCGTCGGGGTCGCGTAGTAATTCAGTCGCGGTCACCAGGAAGCCCGGCGTGCAGAATCCGCACTGGAGTCCCCCGCGTTCGGAGAAGGTTCGCCGAAGACGCGCGGCCTCCTCGAACTGGTCGAGACCCTCGACGGTGTCGACGCGCAGGCCGTCGACCTGAACGGCCAACGTCAGGCATGCACGCCCCGACCGTCCCTCGACGAGTACCGAGCACGCACCGCACACCCCGTGCTCGCAGCCCAAGTGGGTACCGGTCAGGCCGAGTTCGTCGCGCAGGAAGTCGGCGAGCGTGAGGCGCGGCGGAACGGATCGCCTGATGAGTCTTCCGTTCACCGTCACCGAGACGGTCACCGGCGGTGGTGTGTCAGCGGACAACCTCGGCCTCCCCTCGTCGTGCGGCCACCCGTCGCGTGGCATCGGTCAGCGCCTCAGTCAGCGCGGCCGCACACAACCGGCGGGCGTAGTCGGCATCGTCGGCGGCCGGTTCCGTGCGGGCCGCCCAATCCGCGGCGAGGTTCTCCCAGAGCTGGTCGGACGGCTCGCGCCCCACCGCCTCAGCACCGACGAACAGCAGCGGGCGGTCGGCCACGCTGAGGACGGCGGCGCGAACCTCCGCCACCGTGCCGTCGGGTCCCACGGTCAGCAGACAACCCGCTCCGGCGAGTCCGTAATCGCCATGTTGGTGGGCGTATTCGACGAACCCCCAGCCCTGATCCGGCCGGATGGCAGGCACCGAGATCCAGGTGATCATCTCGTCGGGCTCCAGGGCGCTGGTGTAGAACGACACGAACATCTCCTCGGCGGCCACCTGGCGCTTACCCCTGGTCGCCGACTCGACGTGGAAGGTGGCGTCGAGAACCAATGTGGCCAATGGCATCTCGGCGGCGGGGTCGGCATGTGCGACTGAACCGCCGATGGTGCCCCGATTACGGATGCCGATGTGCCCGATGTAGCGGGCCGCATCGGCGAGCAATGGAGCGCGGGCGGCGATCAGCGGGTCGACCTCGACGGTGCGGTGGGTGACCATTGCGCCGAGCACCAGATCCTCGGTGTCATCGAAGATCCTGCCCAGTTCGGTCAGCCGGCCGATGTCGATGACCGCGGTGGGTCGCGCAAGCCGCAGGTTCATGAGTGTCAGCAGTGACTGGCCGCCCGCGAGCAGTTTGGCGTCGGGGTTATCGGCCAACAACCGCAGGGCTTCGCCGACGGAATCCGGTCGGTGATAGGTGAACTCGGCGGGTTTCACGAGGCCGCTCCGGCCAACGCCCGGCAGAGATTCCCGGTCTCGATCGGTGTCGTGGTGACGTGATAGCCGCCGCCCAGTGCGTCATCGACGGCACTGGCGATGGCGGAGTACACCGCGATGGTGCCACTCTCCCCCGCGCCCCGGACACCGATCGGGTTGGCCGGGGTGTCGACCTCGAGATGGTGGACGATCACGCTGGGGACATCGGTGGTCAGTGGAAGGTGATAGGCGGCGAAGCTGGTCGACGTCGGCTCCCCGGATGCCGAGTAGCGCCACGCCTCGAACAACGCGCCGCCAATCCCCTGCGCCACCCCGCCGACGATCTGTCCCTCGACGATGCGGGGGTTGATCTCGCGCCCGCCCTCATGCGACACCGCATAGCGCAACACCTTCACTATGCCCGTCCGACGGTGCACGCCGAGGACCACCGCGTGCACACCCATGGTCCAGGTGACGGTCTCCACGCGGTACACCGTCGTGACGTCGAGCGCGGCTCCGCCCTCGTCCGCACCGCCAACGCGCCCGGCCGCTGCGAGCTCGTCCCAGCCGATCACATCGGCGTCCGCGGTGAACCGCCCGTCCGCGTAGTCGGTTTCGGCGACCTCCAGCAGCTCGGCGGCCCGATGCGACGCGAGTTCGATCAGCTCGCCGCACGCCTGGTGCACGGCGGAGCCGGCGAGAATTGCCGAACGGCTCGCGAACGTCCCGACACCCTCGGGCAGCCGCTCGGTATCGGAGACGACGTAACGCACCTGCGCGATCGACACTCCCAGTGCCTCGGCGGCCACCTGGGCGAACACCGTCTCGTGGCCCTGACCCGCCGACGCCGCGCCCGCGGTCACCTCGAACTGGCCATTGGGCAGCAGGCGCACCCGGGCGGTCTCGTGCGGGCCGCGGCCGGTGGCCTCGAGGTACGAGGACAGCCCGTACCCGATTCGGTGATCGGGATGCTCAGCGGCACAGGCGTTCACCTCCGAGGCGGGTAGCGCACGGGTGACCGACTCGAGGCACGCCAGGTAGTCACCGCCGTCATACGCGATGGGGACACCGTCCCGGTACGGGATCGGTCGGGCATACGGCATGTCGGCGGCGGTCAGCAGGTTGCGCCTGCGAATCTCGTCGACGGATATCCCCAGCGCAGCCGCGGCCGCGTCCAGGCTGCGCTCCAGGGCGAACGTGGCCTCGGGGCGTCCGGCGCCACGGTACTGCGCGACGAGTGTCTTGTTGGTCAGCACGGCGCGGCCGCTGATGTGGACGGCGGGAATCCGGTATGGACCCATCAGGTGGATCGCGGTGTTCGCGATGATGCCCGCGACCCAGAGGCTTCCTGCGCCGATGTCGACGAGGAAGGCGTCCGCCCAGGCCACGATTCGACCGTCGGCGTCGACCGCCAGCCGCGCTCGGTGTAGCTGATCCCTCGCCTGCGCGCTGGCGACCAGATGTTCCTGCCGGTCCTCAACCCAGATCACTCGCCGACCGGTGTGCCGGGCCAGCGCGGCGAGCACGATCTCCTCGCCGTAGACGTTGGCCTTCGTGCCGAAGCCGCCACCGACGTCGGGCACCGAGACCTTCACGTCCTCGCGCGGCCAGCCGGTCACACCGCACACGGCGTTGCGCACCATGTGCGGCACCTGGGTCGATGTCATGACCTCGACCCGTTGCCTGGCGATGTCGAAATGTGCCAGCACTCCGCGACACTCGAGCGGGACGGCGCCGTGGCGCTCCATCCGATAGGTGCCCTCGACGACGTGGTGCGCCGTCGCGAACGCGGCGTCGGGATCTCCGAACGAGTACTCCAGGCTGGCCGCCTCGTTGCCCGTCAGGTGATCGAACAGGACGGGACTCGTCGGCTCCAGCGCCGCCTCGGCGTCGACAACCGGTGGCAGCACTTCGTAGGACACCTCGACGTTCTCGGCGGCATCCTCGGCCAGATAGCGGTCGTCCGCGACGACGACCGCTATCGGCTGTCCGACGTAGTGCACGAGATCGGAGGCGAGAATCGGTAGGCGCTGGTCGGCGAGAACCAGCGACGTCGCCGCGGTGAAGTCGGGATCGGGCGTGGTCAGCGATGGGATCGGCGCCCCGGCCAGCCCGAGGTCGTCGGCGACGTACACACCGTGCACACCGGGCATGCGTTCGGCCGCTGTGGTGTCGACCCCGGTGATCCTCGCGTGCGCCTGGCTGGACCGCACGAAGACGACGTGGTGAGCGCCCGCGGCGTGATCGGCGAGGAATCGTCCGTTCCCGCCGAGCATGCGGTCGTCCTCCCGACGCCGCACCGAACTCCCGATCCATCCTCGGCCGGAGTCAGGCTCACGTTCCTGCCGGGTCAATGGAGTCGTTTCTCCCACTGCCACAGAGCGATCGAGATACCGAACGAGATCGTGATCAGCAGCATGATGGTGGCGACCATCGACGGGTAGTCACCGTGGCTGTACGCCTGCAGCACGACGCGTCCCAGACCCCTTCGGGTGGCGAAGAACTCGGACAGCACAACCCCGACCACCGCCAGGCTGACGGCGAGTCTGATTCCGGTCAGCAGTGGCCTGCGGATGGCCGGAAAGATGATGTGCACCAGCGTCTGCCACGCGTTGGCGCGCACCGAACGGGCCAGCTTCCAGTAGACCTTGGGGATCTCCTGAACACCTGTCGAGACGTTGATGAGCACCGGGAAGAGCGCGAACAGAACGCCCATCACGACCTTGGAACCGGACAGGCTGAAGATCGGCAGAAGCACCGGGTACAGCACGATCTTCGGGATGCCGTTGAGCATGATGATGAGCGGCTCGAAGATCATTCGCAGGTGGCGGGACAGCCCCAGGAGCAAGCCGGTTCCCCCGCCGATGGCGGTCCCGATGACGAACGCCATTCCCACCGACTGCGCGGTGACCTGCAGATCGAACAGATAGGCCGGATCGGACAGATTCTGGAACAGCACGGTGAGTGTCTGCAGCGGTGACGGGATGACGAACGTCAGGCCGGACATCACCTGCCATCCGATGACGATGAGCACCGCGACCAGGGTTGCGCCGAACAACTGGTTGCTCAGCAGCGCGCGTGCGGAGAACTTCCGCGGTGAACGCTTCGGGCTCTCGGTGGTCTGCGGCACTGTGGCGGTCATGTGTTCCTCCCTCGCAACAGCAGCCGCTCGACGCTTGCGAGAACGACGGTGAGCAGACACGACAACAGGAGCACGACCACGATGTAGGCGAACATCTCTGTGTTGTCGAAGATCTCGTACAGATACCGGATCCGGTAGCCCAGGCCAGCCTGGGCCGTGGTGAACTCCATCGCGATGGTGCCGATGAGCGCGTAGACGACGGCCAGTCGCAGGCCCGCGACGATGAAGGGACCGGCGGCGGGGATCGCGATCGCGAACAGCGTCTGCCGCGGCGACGCCCGCAGCGAGCGAGCGAGTTTCAGGTAGACCGGCGGCATCTGGTTGAGACCGACTGCGGTGTTGAGCGCCATCGGAATGGCCGCCATGATCGTGGCCAGGATGATCACCGACATGGCGTTGATACCGACCAGCACGATCATCACCGGATAGAACAGCACCAGCGGCACGGCATAGAACGACACCAGATACGGTTCGAAGACCCGGCCGATCAGGGGAACCTTCCAGAACAGCAGGCCGGCAGCGAATCCCAACAGACAGCCGAGCACTATCGACGCCGCTACCTCGACACCCGTGCGCTGCGCATCGAGCCAGAACTGGGGTTCGGTCAGAAGGCGGCCCAGTGCGCCGAAGATCACCGACGGCGCGGGCATCACGTGATCGCTCCACCACCCTGCGCGCGAACCGATCTCGGCGAACACGACGAACAGCCCGACCAGCACCACTGTGGCGATAACGCTGTAGGCCGTGCTGCCGATCCGAGGCTTCTTCGCCGACGATTCGGGCGCCGCGCTGTTGGGTGGCTTGGCCTCCATGGGTGGTACGTCGGCTTCCGAGAGGGAGGTGGTCACGTGGCCGCAACCTCCTGCTGCTTGAAACCGCGCATCGACTCGGCCTGCAACGAACCCCAGATTCGGTTGTGCAGTTCGTTGAAGCGCGGAGTCGACACAACGCTCGCGTCTCGCTCATCGGGCAGATCGATGTCAACGACGTCGATGATGGTGCCGGGCCGGTAGGACATCACCCAAACCTGCTGGGACAGCAGGATTGCCTCCGAGATGTCGTGCGTGACGAACATGATGGTCTGCTGAGTGCTGGCCCAGATCTGTCGCACCTCGGCGCCGAGGAACAGCCGCGTCTGCTGATCGAGCGCGGCGAACGGCTCGTCCATCAAGACAACCTCGGGCTGCACCGCAAGCGTCCGGGCCAAGGCGACGCGCTGGCGCATGCCACCCGAGAGCATCGAGGGGTAGGACTTCTCGAAACCACCGAGGCCGACGAGTTGGATGGTCTCCAAGGCACGTTGGTGCCGAGTCGCCTTGGGGACACCCCCGATCATCTCCATGGCGAAGCTGACGTTCTCCTCGACGGTGCGCCACGGCAGCGTCGAATCCTCCTGGAACACCACCCCGATCTTGGGGTCGGGGCCGGTGACGGGCCTGCCCGCCACACTCACAGTGCCCGTGGAGGCCTTCTGCAGACCCGACACCACCGCGAGCAGCGTCGACTTACCGCATCCGCTCGGTCCGACGATGGACACGAAACTCGAATGCGGGACGGTCTGATCGATGCCGGTGACCGCGGTGACCTTGCGTGCCGGTGTGTCGAAAACGACTGACACGCCTGTCATCTCGATGCCCTGTGAGTTCACAGCGATACCTCTCCGATCGGTGGTTGTGGGATCAAAATGACGTCTGGGCGTCCTCGGGCAGGTACTGCTGATCGAGCACCGCGGCCCAGTCGACGGGTGCCTCGATCTGCCCGGCGCCCACCATCAGCTCCGAGAGGTTCTTCAGCCCATCGGCGTCGACCTTCAGTGAGTAGCCCTTGGCGAGGTCCGGGGTGCTCTTGAAGGCCGCCTTCATCACGTCGGGCGAAACCCCCACCAGGGGTGCGATTTCGGTGGCGGCCTCGTCGGGGTTCGCCACCACCCACTCGTTCAGCCGGTCCGCGACCTTGAAGAACTTCTTGAGGTTCTCGGGGTTCGCGTCGGCGTAGGAAGTGTTGACGGCCACCAGGTCGGCAGGAAGGTCACCGAGAACCTCGCGTGAGTCGACCAGGACCTCGGCGTTCTCGGACGCCTGCTTCTCGGCGATGAACGGCTGCATCGCCCAGCCCGCGGTGATCTGGTTCGCCTTGGCGGCCGTCCAGTTGTCCCCCATCTGACCGACGGCCTGAGACTTGATCCCATCGCCGAGTTCACGTTCGAGGCCCTTGACCAGCAGCTCGGTTGACGATCCCGCCGAGCTGAAGCCCAGCGTCGCCCCGTCGATGCTGCGCCCGGGGGGACTGATCCAGGAGAAGTCGTTCATCTGGAACCACGGCGCGATGACCTTCAGGTTCGAATTGTCCTGCTGCGCAGCCAGAAGCACTGAGCTGTTCCCCGCGATGGCCATATCGGCGTCACCGCTGGTGACCACGCGCAGCGTGTTGCCGCCGCCCCCACCGGAGAACAGGTCGACCTTCAGACCCTCCTCCTCGAACCACTTCTTGTCGATTCCGACCTGCAGGATCGCCATGAAAGGCAGGCTGTCCACACCCGTCGCCGAGATGCTCAGCGTGTCAGTGTCGGTGCCGCCTCCGGCCGGGCCCGCGGATTCGTCGGCGCATGCCGTACCGCCGACGAGCAGGGCCGATGCAGCGACGACCGCACCGAAGAACTTGGGGAACCGTGACATCAGGGAAGCCTCCGCAGGTCGTTGAATATTGGATACACTATACGAACCGCTGTGATCTACGTCAACATTTAGCGGTGCCGTGACTGCGACAACACGCCGGCAATCTCCAGCCCGGCCGCCACGCCGAACATCGCCGCCGCCGCGACGAGGCGCGACCCAGCTCGCGACGGTACCGCCCTGACAGATGCGGCGCCCGAGTGCGCTCGCGGCACCGACGGCTCGATGACCGCCTCCCCACTGACGGACGCCGCCGGCACACCGTCAGCCGGCGTCAAGGCGCGCTTCAATGGTGGCGGAGCTCCAGGCGTGGCACTACCCGGGGCGGGATACCCGCCCAGATCAGCCGCGCCCGGAGCCGTCATGCCCGAGAACCATCGACAATTTCGGCGAAGGCCCGGATCGTTCCCTCGCGACTCTGCCCGGGGCGCACGAACGGGACGATCGACACCTGATCGACGCCCAGCGCCTCGATCTCCTTCAGACGTTGCGCGCACTCATCCCGGGTCCCCGCCAGTGCGAACAGATCGACGAGTTCGTCCGGAACCAGATCGGCGTGCGCGGCCTCGGTGTTCATGTGCTCGTAGTAGTTGTACTCGTCGCGAATGCGGTCAATGACCTTCTCCAACGCGGGATCCACACGTGCCGGCAGGGGCCGGATGGCGACGCGTGAGACGTGCGCCCGGACTAGATCGCGCGCCTCGGTGCTGTCATCTCCGATCGCCGTCGGCGTCCACAGCACGATGTGCAGGTCGTCCAGCGTGCGACCGCTCTGCGCCGCGCCCTTCTCGATGGTCTGCAGCGCCGCCTCGATGAACCGGGGCGCGGTACCGACCAACACGATCACGCCGTCGGCGATCCGCCCGGACATCTCCAGGATCTTGGGCGCGGAGGCCGCGATGTAGATCGGGATGTCCGTGGGGGCACTCAGGTAGTTCAGGTGATACTCGGCGCCGCTGGTGGCCTCGGCGACCTTCTCGCCGCGGAACAGCGTGCGCAGGTCGTTGATCGACTGTTCCAGTTCGGCCAGCTTTTGGGGCTTGAGGCCCATCGTCCGCAGCGAGGAGTCGCCCGTCCCGATGCCGAGGGCAACCCGACCACCGGTGAACTCGGCCAGCGTCGCCCACGTCGACGCCAGCAGCGACGGATGCCGGGTGACCGCATTCGTCACGCCCGTGCCGAAGACGATCCGCTCGGTGCCGACGGCGGCAGCGCCCATCACCGTCGAGGACTCGCGCCAGATGTTCTGCGAGTCACCGAACCACACATTGTCGTACCCCAGGTCCTCGCACAGCCGGACGTAATCACACATCACGCCCGTCGGCTCGGTGGGAAACAATCCGACACCCTTGCTCAGCATGCGAGGAACCTCCGTAGGCTAACGTTGTATATCGTATCCAATCGTAGGTGGATGGGTTCGGGTTCCACAACCGCTAGCCACAAAACGGGAGGCAGACAATGCGACTCGTCAACGAGTTCTCGGTCGATGCACCGCTGGACGTCGCCTGGTCGGTCCTGACCGACATCCCCAAGGTCGTCGAGTGCATCCCCGGTGCCGAACTCGACCGCGTCGACGGCAACGACTATCACGCTCACGTCGCCATCAAGGTCGGCCCCGTGGGAATGACGTTGGCGGGCATGGCGACTCTGCTCAGTCGCGACGACGAGGCCAGGCAGATGGTCGTCCGCGGCAATGCGCGCGACCGAAAGGGCAACGGATCGACCGAGGCCACGGTGCGCATGGTCGCACGTGACGACGCGGGCCGCTCGATCGTCACCGTGACCACCGATCTGGAACTCAGCGGCCGCATCGCACAGTTCGGGACGGGCGTCATCACCCAGGTGAGCAACCGGATCATCGGGCAGTTCGTCGCGCGTCTCAACGCCGTGATCGCCGGTGACGAAACACCCGTGCCCGCGGGCAGGACCGGAAAACCCGTGGCCCCGGCGTCGGTCACGTCGGCATCGGACTACCCCATATCCGACCGGATGACGTTGGCGCTCACCGCACTTGCCGGCGTTGCGCTCGGCTTGGCGATAGGGCGGTCGGTGGATCGTCTCAGCTGCCCGCCTCGGCGAGGCTGACCACCAGGTCCAGTTCCACACACGCCCCACCTGGCAGCGAGGCCACCCCGATGGCCGTGCGGGCATGCGCGCCGACGTCCTCGCCGAACACGTCGAGAAACAGACGTGACGCTCCGTCAATCACAGCCGGGTGGGTGTCGAAGTCCGGCACCGCACGGACGTACCCGCGCAACGCGACGACGGCGCCCACCGAGTCGATGCCGATCGCGGCGTCGATGGCACCGAGCAGATTGAGTGCGGCCAGTCGCGCCTGCTCGCGAGCCACGTCTACGGTCACGTCGGCGCCGACGACGCCGCGCAGTGCAGGCATCCCGTCGCGTCGTGCCGTGGCACCTGACACCCACAGCTGATCGCCGCACCGGCGGCTCGGGTAGTACGCGCCCTTCGGCGGCGCGGGAGCGGGGATCACCAGGCCCAGCTCCTGGAGCCGGACGGTGGCCGTCACTGCTGCGCTTCCGCGGCCTCCGCGGCCTCCGCGGCTTCCGCGGCTTCCGCGGCTTCCGCGCCGAGGATGCGATGGATGGGTTCGATGGCATGCGAACGGTGTTCGTGGTTGAGGGCCACCATGCGCTCGACGTCGCGGTCGGCCATCGCGTCGATCATCACGACGTGCTCGCTCGCGACCTTCGACATGTCGAGCAGCGGCGCGTAGAGCGGACGGTACGCGTCGGCCGTGTTCCACAGTTGCGTGACGATGCGCTTGGTGCGCGCCATTCCGCTCTCCTGGAACGTCAGGAAGTGGAACCGCCGGTTGGCGACACCGACGGCGATCAGGTCACCCGCCGCGGTCGACGCCTCCATACCGGCATTGCAGCTGCGCATCTCGTCGACGATCGCGTCGGTGACACCCGGCATCGCATCGCGAATCAGGGCCTCCTCCAGGATCGCCCGCAGCTTGAACACCTCGACCAGATCGTCGAGGCTCAACTTGGCCACCCGGTAGCCGCTGTGCGGCACGTAGGTGATGTACTCCTCGGCCTCCAGCGTCTTGAGCGCCTCGCGCACGGGGATGCGCGACATGCCGAACTGCTCGGCGAGGCTCTCCTGGACGATCCAGCTGCCGGGCGCGAGCTTTCCCGTGGTGATGTCATGGCGAAGCGCCTCGGCGACGGCCTGTTGCGCGGTCTTTGGCCGGACAAAGTCCGATCGCTGACCACGGACGGCGTCACCGGAGTGTGTGCCCTTGGCTGCGCTCTTGGCGTTCGAGCGCTTGGTGTCGGTGCGCGGTGGCATCGGCCCTCGCTTTCAGCTGATATTGGATACTCTATGCGATCAGCATGGCGATGGGTCAACCCCTCGCTCGGCGTTTCGTGGCCGTGGCGAGGTCAGGAGTGGGGTCAGTCGACCTCGAGGATCGTCGGCACGATCATCGGCTGCCTGCGATAGGTCTCCCCCACCCACTTGCCGACGGCGCGGCGAACGGCCTGAGCGATGCGGGTCGGGTCGGTGACCTTCTCGGCTGCCAGACTCTCGAGGGCCTCCTCCACCTTGCGCACGGCGGGTTCGAGCGCCTTGGGGTCCTCGGAGAAACCGCGTGAGTGCAGGTGCGGCGGGCCCGCGGGCTTGCCGGTACCCCGGCGCAGGGCGAGGGTGATGGCGATGAAACCCGATGACAGCGTGAGCCGTTCACCCAGCGTGGACTCCCCGACGTCCCCGGTGACCAGACCGTCGACGAACATCTTGCCCACCGGCACCGCGCCCGCGATCGAGACGGCGCCGTTGACAAGGTCGACGCTGACGCCGTTCTCGGCCAGCATGACGTTCTTCTCAGGCACCCCGCTGAGTACGGCCAGCTTGGCGTTGGCCCGCAGGTGGCGCCAGGTGCCGTGCACCGGCATGACGCTGCTCGGCCGCACGCCGTTGTAGAGGAACATCAGTTCACCCGCGTACGCATGGCCCGTGACGTGCACGCGCGCTTGAGCATTGGTGACCACACGCGCGCCGATCTTGGCCAGGGAGTCGATGACCCCGTACACGGCCTCCTCGTTGCCGGGGATCAGCGACGACGACAGGATGATCAGGTCGCCCGCGGTCAACGTGATGCTGCGGTGCTCGCCGCGCGACATGCGTGACAGGGCCGCCATCGGCTCACCCTGGGTACCGGTGGTGATCAGCACGACCCGATCGGCCGGCATCTCCTCGGCTGCACCGATGTCGATCACGTCATCATCGGACACGGTGAGGAACCCGAGTTCTCGCGCGATGCCCATGTTGCGCACCATCGAACGCCCCACGAATGAGACCTTCCGGCCCAGCGCCACGCCGGCGTCGATGATCTGCTGCACCCGGTCGACATTGGACGCGAAGCACGCCACGATCACCCGACCGTCGGCGCCGCGGATCAGCCGGTGCAGGGTGGGCCCGATCTCACTTTCGGACGGGCTCACGCCCGGATGCTCGGCGTTGGTCGAGTCGCAGAGGAACAGGTCGACGCCGTCGTCGCCGAGGCGGGACATGCCGGGCAGGTCGGTGGGCCTGCCGTCGAGGGGCATCTGGTCGAGCTTGATGTCACCGGTGGCCAGGACCGTCCCCGCCCCGGTGCGAAGGGCAACCGCCAGACAGCCGGGGATCGAGTGGTTCACCGCGAAGTACTGGCACTCGAAGACGCCGTGCGTGCTGCGCTGACCCTCGGCGACCTCGACCATCACCGGTTTGATCCGATGCTCGCGACACTTCTCGGCGATGAGCGCCAGGGTGAACTTGGAGCCGACGATCGGGATGTCGCGCCGCAGCTTGAGCAGATGTGGGATGGCCCCGATGTGGTCCTCGTGGGCATGCGTGATGACGACGGCCTCGATCTCGTCGAGCCGGTCCTCCACGTGCCGGATATCGGGCAGGATCAGGTCGACGCCGGGCTCATCGTGATTGGGGAACAACACCCCGCAGTCGATGATGAGCAGCCTGCCGAGATGTTCGAAAACGGTCATGTTACGGCCGATTTCGCCGATTCCACCGAGCGCGGTGATACGGAGGCCACCCGGCGCCAGTGGCTTCGGCGGAATCAGCGGTGCGCCGGGGCTGCTCACGTGAGTACCGTGGCCGCGCGCATGTCGGCGGCCAACTCCTCGAGCTGCTGCGCGGTGGCCGGGACCTGCGGCAGGCGGGGGTCCCCCACCTCGACGCCCAGCAATCGCAGCCCCGCCTTGCTCATCGTGACGCCCCCGAGTCTGTGCTGGGCGTTGTTGAGCGGGCCAAGCGTGACGTGGATCTTGCGTGCGGTGGCGATGTCACCGGAGTTGAAGGCGGAGTACATGTCCCGCAACTGGCTCGCCGCGAAGTGACCCCACACGCTGATGAAGCCCGTCGCACCCATCGCCAGCCATGGCAGGTTCAGCGAGTCATCGCCCGAGTAGTACGCGATTCCGGTCTCCGCCATGATCATCGCGCTGCCGTGCAGATCACCCTTGGCGTCCTTGATGGCGGCGATGTTCGGGTGCGCTGCCAGCGATCGAATGGTGTCCCACTCGATCGGGATCGCCGAGCGCGGCGGGATGTCGTAGAGCACGTTGGGCAGGGCGGTCGCATCGGCAACCGCGGTGAAGTGCGCCATCAGGCCCGCCTGCGGCGGCCGTGAGTAGTAGGGCGTCACCACGAGCAGGCCGTGCGCGCCCTCGGCCTCGCACCGCTTGGCCAGGTGCACGCTGTGCGCGGTGTCGTAGGAGCCGGCCCCGGCAATGATGCGGGCGCGGTCGCCGACGGCCTCCAACACCGTGCCGAGCAGGGCGATCTTCTCGTCGTCTGAGGTGGTGGGCGACTCACCTGTGGTGCCGGAGACCACCAGGCCGTCACACCCGGCGTCCACCAGGTGTGTGGCTACCTTTTTGGCCACGGCCAGATCAAGGGAGCCGTCCGGGCCGAACGGGGTCACCATGGCAGTCAGCACGGTGCCCAGACGTGCGCTGACGTCGAATCCACTGGCGGTCACGGGTGTCAAGGTTACCCGCTCGGTCCATCACGTTTGGCAGGGCGGGCGGTGCTCAATCGAGTTCGGTGGGACGCGACAGCCGACCGGGCCCGCCTCCCACGTATGTCCAGTGCGACCAGCGTCTCGCGGCGTGACCACAACCTGGCCGGACTGTGACGGTTGACACGCACGAAACGGTCCGCTATTTTTTTGCATATTGGCCAGTCAAAATACTGAAGGATGATCTGAAATCAACACCGACCAGACGGACCCCCGATCCGAGTGCGTGGTCCCGCTCCGCTGGAGGGATCTGGACCACCAAGGGCACGTGTATCACGCTGCGATGCTGACATTGCTGGATGAGGCACGGACACAATGGATTTCGGAAGCACTACGGCCTGAAGTGCCCGACTCGTATGTCATCGCTAGGGTCGAGTTGGATTACCGTTCGGAACTCCGCAAAGACGACGACGCCGTCGTAGTGACCTTCTGCGTACATCGCGTGGGCAACACCAGCCTGACTCTCGCCGAGTCGGTCAAGTCCCGTGCCAGTGGTGCACTCATCGCCGAAGCGATGACCACCATCGTTCTGTGGGATCGCGTCACCCGCACGCCGCGTCCATTGACGTCAGACGAGCGACAGCGCATTGAACGGTCGCACGACCCGCAGAGCTGACCGCCACGTTCTCACCGACATCGCCCATGCCTGTCTTCGAATCCAGACATTCGGAGACGTTTCGATCAGAAAGCAATCCATGCCGCTGTTCTTTGACGATCTCGAGATCGGCACCAAGTATGTGTCTCGAGGCCGAACGATCACGGAGAGCGACATCGTCGCCTTCGCCGGTATCTCAGGTGATTTCAACCCGCTTCACACCGACGAGATGTGGGTTCGCGAGAACACCGGATTCTCCGGGCGTATCGCGCACGGTCTCCTCATCCTGTCGGTCTCGAGCGGCCTGGCCACGCCCGAGCTGGACGAACTCGAGATCCACGCCTATTTGGAAACGACACGCAAAATGGCGGCGCCGACCTACCCCGGAGACACCGTGAAGGTCATTCAGACCGTCGCCGACCTGCGTTGCAGCTCATCTCGCCCCCGGTCGGGAATCGCCACATTCGACGTTGCGGTCACCAATCAGGACGGCATGACGGTGCAGCAGGGAACAGACATCTATCTCGTGGGAAGAGGGCAAGCGTGAACGCCGCCGTGGCAACGTCCGAGAACGACAGGGTCTACGTCGTGACCGGGGCCGGATCCGGCATCGGCAGGGCCACCGTCCAACTGCTACACAGCGAGGGCAGGCGCGTGGTCCTGGCCGACACCGATTACGCGAGTATCAAAGCACTGGCCGCCGACCTCAATGATTCGCGCGGCGCCTCGGCCTGCGCCGTGGAACACGACGTAACCCGCGCGGACTCCTGGTCGGCTCTGTGCCAGCAGGTAGCCGAATTCGGAACGATCTACGGGCTGGTCAACAATGCGGGCATCACCCGCGACAAATCGATGCTGTCGATGGCGGAAGACCAATTCAGCGCTGTCATCGACGTCCACCTCAGGGGATCCTGGCTCGGGTGCAAGTCGGTGGTTCCGGCCATGCGCACCGGTGGCGGCGGAAGCATCGTCAACATCTCGTCGTCGAACCGGCACGGGGCCTTCGGCCAAACGAACTACTCCGCTGCGAAGGCCGGAGTCGTCGGGCTGACCAACGCAGTCGCCGTCGAGCAAGCAAAGTACGGAATCCGTTGCAACGCAGTCGCTCCTGGTGCGATCAACACCCCGATGATCGGTGATGTACCTGAGCACGTCAAAGCGCGATGGATGGAATCCATCGCGCTTGGACGCCTGGGCGAACCGTCAGAGATCGCATCGGCGATCACATTCCTACTGTCCGACGCGGCCTCCTACGTCACCGCCGCGCTTCTCGACGTGACTGGCGGCGAACAGCATCTCTAACGGTCCCCCGAATGACTATCCGATTACGAGACGAGGATTCCCATATGCCTGATGCGGTCATAGTTTCCGCTACCCGTTCACCGATCGGCCGTGCAGTGAAAGGGTCGCTGAGAGACATCCGGCCCGACGATCTCACCGCACAGATCGTGAAGGCCGCCCTCGACAGAATCCCCGCGCTCGACCCGCGCGACATCGACGACCTGATGCTGGGCTGCGGGAACCCCGGTGGAGAACAGGGGTTCAATATCGGTCGCAACGTGGCGATTCAACTGGGATACGACTTCCTGCCCGGCACCACGATTACCCGCTATTGCGCATCGTCACTCCAGACGACGCGAATGGCAATGAACGCCATCGTGGCGGGAGACGGCGAGGTGTTCATCTCTGCCGGCGTCGAGACGATATCGCGGTACTTCAAAGGTGAATCGGACTCGCTGCCAGACACCCAGAATCCACTATTCGACACCGCGCAGGAGCGGAGCAGGAGACTTGCGGAAGGCGGCGAACGCTGGACCGACCCCCGAGAGGCTGGCCGCCTTCCCGACCCCTACATCGACATGGGGCAGACTGCCGAGAACGTCGCTCAGATCACCGGGATCACACGTGAGGACCAGGACCAGTGGGCGGTTCGCTCCCAGAATCTTGCTGAATCAGCCACAGCGCAAGGCTTTTTCGATCGCGAAATCAGCCCGGTGACACTTCCGGACGGAACCCTTGTCCGCACTGACGACTCCCCACGTCACGGCACCACCTACGAGGCGGTCAGTCGCCTCAAACCAGTGTTCAGACCCGACGGCACCGTGACCGCCGGGAATGCCTGCCCGCTCAACGATGGCGCCGCGGCCCTGGTCGTGATGTCCGACGCCAAGGCCAGGGAACTCGGACTCACGCCGCTGGCGCGCATCGTGGCCACCGGCGTCTCTGGACTGTCTCCGGAGATTATGGGGCTCGGCCCGATCGAGTCCACTAGGCGGGCATTGACGCGCGCCGGGATGACGGTGGCTGACATCGACCTGTTCGAGATTAATGAGGCCTTCGCCGTTCAGGTTTTGGCATCCGCTCGGGAGCTCACGATCGACGAGGACAAGCTGAACGTCTCCGGCGGCGCTATCGCGCTCGGGCATCCGTTCGGCATGACAGGCGCGCGAATCACGGCAACGCTCATCAACAATCTGCAAACCCACGACGGGCAATTCGGAGTCGAGACGATGTGCGTCGGCGGCGGACAGGGCATGGCAATGATCATCGAGCGACTCAGCTGACCGCAGCGCGATAGGCGAAAACGCCTGAGCAACAGAACACAGAAGACCTATTGGAGATGAACATGCAGCCCAACGCAAGCGCACTGCAGGGACTGAAGGTCCTTGAAGTCGGTAATTACATCGCCGGCCCGTACTGCGGCACCCTGTTGGCCGACCTCGGCGCAACGGTCACCAAGATCGAAGACCCGCACGACGGAGACGTGGTGCGGGGGTTCGCACCAATGAACGAAGCCGTCAGCGAGAGTTCGGCGTTCGTCACACTCAACCGCAACAAGCGCTCGATCGCGCTCGACCTCAAATCCGAACGCGGGCGAGAGATCTTCATGACGCTCGCGCGGCACGCGGACATCGTCATCGAGAACATCCGTCCCGGAGCGATGAAGCGGCTCGGACTCGACTACGAGACTCTGTCAGAGCACAATGCCGGCTTGATCTACCTCTCCGCATCTGGCTGGGGCCAGGACGGACCGCTCTCTGCGAATGCCGGACTCGACATCATGGCGCAGGCTCGCTCGGGACTCATGAGCGTCACTGGCACCCCCGACGGCGACCCGGTCAAGGTGGGTGTGCCGGTCTGCGACATCGGGTGTGCGATGTACGGCGCGATCGCGGTACTAGCCGCCGTCAATCATAGGCACCAGACTGGCGAGGGCCAGCGTATCGATGTCTCACTGTTCGAGTCTGGAGTGTCGTACGCGATCTGGGAGTTCGCCCGGTACAACGCATCTGGAGAAATCCCGATGCGACGCGGATCCGCCCATCAGACCGCTGCCCCCTATCAGGCGATCAGGGCCGCCGATGGCTGGTTCACCCTGGGCGCGGCCACCCCGAAGACCTGGTTGGCGTTCTGCGCGGCATTCGAGTTCGAGTGGATGCTTGATGATGAACGGTTCGCGACCAACACCGCCCGGATGGACAACCGCGTCGAGTTGATCGAGTTGATCGAGGCGCGGACACTGGGCAACACACGGGCCCATTGGCTGCAGATCCTGGATGCGGCCGGCGTCCCCGCTGCGCCTATCAACGACTACAGCCAGGTCTTCTCCGACGAGCACCTGCTGGCGCGGGACTTCTTCTGGGAGTCCGAGCATTCCAGTGGCGGGAAGGTCCTTCAAGTCGGTTCGCCTATGCGGCTGTCGAAGACACCCGCGGTGCGCCACAGCGCAGGCCCTGTATTGGGACAGAACACTGCCGAGGCTTTGGACGAACTGGGCTACAGCCCAGCCGACATTGCCGAACTGTCCGCCAACGGTGTCATCGCGGTTTCTGGCAGCATGCGAAATGACTGACACCCCATCGACTCAGCAACCGGTCCTCACCGCGCGAGAGGGCGCGATACTCAATGTGACCTTCAACCGGCCGGAACGGCTCAATGCCGCGACACCGGAGATGGAGGCCGCCATCGTCCGCGCATGTGACGTCGCGAATTCCGACGAGACGATCCGCATCGTCACATTCTCGGGCGCCACCGGTTCACGAGCGTCGTTCATGGCTGGCGCCGACCTCTCGACGTTCTCGGGTGTCGACTCTGCGGAATCCGTGCAGGAGATCGAGGAACACGCCGAGCATACCCTCGCCGCGATCGAGGGGCTGCGGGTCCCAGCGGTGGCGATACTCGATGGGCCGGTTATCGGCCAGGGTGCCCTCATCGCCTCCTGCTGCGATGTCCTGCTGGCCGGGCCCGATGTCCTATTCGGCTTCCCCATCGCGCGAACGGTGGGAAACTGCCTCGGGATTCGGAACCTCTCGCGGATGACCGATCTCGTCGGCATTCCCGCGACGAAGACAATGATCATGCGCGCCAAGCTGTTCAACTCTGCCGAGCTGGCACAGACCGGTGCCCTCAGCGCAATCGCCGATTCCCATGCGGCTCTTCGGGAAATGGCCCGCACAGTCGCGGAGGAAATGGCCGGCCTGGCACCGCTAACCCTTTCTTACACAAAACTGTCCTTGGCCCGGATGCGCGAACCCGGCGCCACGAATGACGACCTCGTGGTGCAGAGCTACCTGTCCCGCGATGCCGGCGAAGCCGCGGCAGCGTTCCTCGAGAAGCGTCCCGCCCAGTGGCTCGGCCGATAGAAGCATCCCGATCACTGTGACCCACAACTCGAATCCCCAGCGCGACCGAGAGGCACCGTCATGACCACCGTCCAATTAGTCTCTATTGGGATATTGCTCGTCACGCTGGCGGTGGCGACACTCCGAGGCGTGCACATCGGCGCGCTGGCCTTGGCGGTGGCACTCGGCGTCGGTTTGACCCTTGGCGCGGAGTCGACCAAGGAGGTCATGGCCGGCTTTCCCGTGGATCTCATGCTCCTGCTGCTGGGAATCACCTATCTCGTAGCGATCGCACGTGTCAACGGAACGCTCGATCGGCTGGTGGACTGGGCCGTTCGCCGAACTGGAACCAGAAAGGTCCTGCTGCCATGGGTCATGTTCGCCCTTGCGTTGGCCATCGCTGCGCTGGGCAATCCCCTTGCCGCAATGATCGTCATTCCCATCGCAATGCTGCTCGCCGAGCAGAACGGGCGGGATCCAGTCGTCATGGGCCTAGGGGCGATCAACGGGTCTCTTGCCGGCTGTTTCGCTCCGACCAGCCTCTACGGCGTTCTCTCGGTCAACATCGGCGAGATGGCGGGCGTTGAACTCAATCCCTTTGCCCAGTTCGCCTTCGTGTTGGCCGTCGTGGTGGGACTTCAGGTAGGCGCACAGTTCTTGTTCCGCCGCCACCGCACGATTGAACCCGGCGACGCGCCGGCGTCAACCCCTCCGGTTCCAGGACCGACGGACGCCAGCACCCATTCCATCGGCGGATCCGGCAGTGCCCCGGTGGCTGTTCAAACCAGGCTGGACACGGCCCCGGGGACGGTATCCGCTTCCACCGCGGTCCAGCGCGTCACCATGGGGGCCCTCTCGCTTCTCATCGTGGTGGTGGTCCTCGCCCCGGCCCTCGGGTACGCGGTGAACATCGGCGCCGTCGCACTATCCCTCGGGATCGTCATCGCTCTCCTCTTTCCCAAGGAGACGCGTCCGGCCATCGGCGATATCGACTGGTCCACGATTCTGCTCGTCGGAGGGGTCGTCACCTATGTCGGCATCCTTCAGCGAATGGGCGCGGTCGACAGCCTCGGCAACGTCGCGGTGAGCATCCCCTCGGCGCTGGTGGCCGCATTCGCCGTATGCGTGATCGCCGCAGTGATATCGGCGTTCGCCTCGACTACCGCCCTGTTCCCAGCGCTGATTCCGCTCGCGCTGCCGATGGTGGCCACCGGCAATCTCTCCGCAGCCGGTCTGATCATCGCGATTGGGGCCTCTGCGACACTCGTGGATGCCTCGCCGTTCTCGACGTCTGGCGCGATCATGGTCGCCAGCAGCCCGCCCGAGGAGCACACCCGGGTGTTCAAGATGCTGCTGCGCTGGGGGCTGTCGATGGCCGTCATCGGGCCGCTTGTCACGTGCGGCTTGCTGCTGGTCCCCGGATACTTCTGAAACGCCCGGCCTCCGCCAGTGTCAACTGGCCACGATAGAAAGCGCACACAGAGTGACCTCTCCCCTGCTTCGTTCGCTCACTGGAGCGACCGACTCCGACACTGCCGCAGTGACAGTCGGCGGTGTCGGACTGTCCCGCGAGGATCTGATCGGATCCGCGACGGCGTTCGCGGACCGGATCGCGGGCGCTGAGGTGGCCGCGATCGACGCCAAGCCCAACCTGTCGACCATTGTCGCCGTTGTCGCCTGCCTACTCGCCGATGTCGTGGCGGTACCGGTCCCCCCGGATGCCGGCCACCACGAACTGGACCACATCGTGTCCGATTCCGGGGCACGGCTGTGGATCGGCGATGAGACGCCCGCCGTCTCGATCCCGGCGCTGTCGGTGGACGTCGGCGCGCGCGCATCGACCACCTATCCCGAGGCCGATCCGTCGCGGACGGCGCTGATCATCTACACATCCGGGACCACCGGTGCACCGAAAGGCGCTGTGCTGTCCCGCAGTGCCTTGGCGTCGAGCCTGGACGGTCTGGCTGACGCCTGGCAGTGGAGCGAAGACGACACCCTGGTCCATGGCCTTCCGCTCTTTCACGTGCACGGCTTGGTCCTCGGCGTGATCGGAGCACTGCGTATCGGTTCACCGCTCATTCATACGGTCCGGCCCAAACCACAGTCATACGCCGCCGCGAACGGGTCACTGTATTTTGGTGTTCCCACGGTCTGGTCGCGTGTGTGCGCCGATCCGTCCACAGCGCGCCAGCTCCGCAACGCTCGGTTGCTGATCTCCGGTAGCGCACCGCTGCCCGTTCCGACCTTCACCGAACTCACGGCACTCACCGGATCCGCGCCGATCGAGCGTTACGGCATGACCGAGACCATCATCACTGTGAGTACCCGCCACGACGGTGACCGCCGGCCAGGCTGGGTCGGTGAACCGCTTCGCGGCGTACAGACGAGGCTGCGGGCGGAGTCGGGCGAGTTGGTGCCATCGGATGGTATGACGTTGGGTGAGTTGGAGGTCTCGGGTCCGACCCTATTCGACGAGTACCTGAATGCTCCGCTCAAGACCGAATCAGTGATGACCGAGGACGGTTGGTTCCGTACCGGCGACATCGCGGTCGTCGATCCCGCGGGCTACCACCGCATCGTGGGGCGCGCATCCGTCGACATGATCAAGTCCGGGGGCTACCGAATCGGTGCCGGCGAGGTCGAGCATGCCCTCTTGTCGTTCCCCGGAATTAGGGAGGCAGCGGTGGTGGGTGTGCCCGATGACGACCTCGGCCAGCGCATCGTCGCCTATCTCGTCGGTGACGTCAGGGCAGGCGACGCGATCAGTGACCATGTCGCACAGGTACTTTCGGTTCACAAGCGCCCGCGGGAGATCCGCGTCGTAGACGCGCTGCCGCGCAATGCGATGGGCAAGGTGCAGAAGAAGGTGTTGCTCGAGGGCTTGCTGTAGCGTCCTTCACGAACGGCGGACCGGCGGCCCAGGTTACGCCGTGGCGGTTCGGTTCAGCTGCCAGGTCGCCGCGAGCCATCTGGGCACCAATCCGGGGTCGATGCTGACCAGAGCCAACACCTCCGGATCCAGCATGGCATGCAGCGCAACGCCATCCGAGAGTCCGACCAGGTGCACGGCCAGTTGATCGGGATCGATCTCGGGGAGGGAGCCCGTCGCTTGCGCGTCCACCACCATCCTGCGGACCGTGCGGCGCCAATTCGCGAGATAGCCGGCGACCTCGCGTCGTGTCACGTCGTCCGCGACCGCCTCGGCATAGAAGTAGAGAAAGATGCGATTCAACGCCAGCCGTTCGTCATCGAGCGGTAGGACGCTCTCCAGAACTCGCTGCAGGCGTTGCAGTTCGTCTGCGGCAGGCTCAGATTCGAGTCTCTTCAGGATCTTCCCCTGCAAATGGGCCGCCCGCCGCAGCGCGGCGATCAACAGGTCGTGCTGGTTGCTGAAGTAGTGCGCCAGAAGGCCTGTCGAACAACCCGCTTCCTTCGCGACGTCCTTATTGGTGACCGCCGCGGTGTCACCCCGCGTCGCGATCACGCGCAGAACCGCGTCGGCGAGGTCGGCGCGGCGCTGTTCGTGGTCGACGATCTTCGGCATGGCAACCCCCGGACAGTTGTTTTATGTCGTCCAGTCAGCATACAACGGGCACTTGGTCTATCATCACCACGCCCGATGGCTGCCAGAGGACGGCGCACGGGCGGCGGTAGGGTTGCGCATGACTTCTTCGATGGCGACTCCGGCCATCGCCTCGCGCCTGCTCGACGTGATCGATCAGGACATCCTGCCGCTCACAGAGCGCGGAGTCTCCGAGGGAAACAAGGTGTTCGGCGCGGCGATCCTGCGCAAGTCCGATCTGTCGCTGGTGCTCGCGGGCACTAACGACGAGACCGTGAACCCGCTGCTGCACGGAGAGGTCAACACGCTCAACCAGTTCTACCTACTGCCGGACCGGCCGCCGACCACGGAACTGCTGTTCGTCACCACCCACGAGCCCTGCACGTTGTGCATGTCCGCCATCACCTGGGCCGGGTTCGACAACTTCTACTACTTCTACAGCCACGAGGACTCTCGGGACGCCTTCGCCATCCCGCACGATCTGGTCATCCTCAAGGAACTGTTCGGGCTCGACCCGGGCGGCTATCGCAGAGTCAACGCGTTCTGGACGGCGTACTCGATCACCGCGCTCGCCGACGCCGAACCCGAGCCGCTACGCGGCCAGTTGCGCGCGCACGCGCAGCACATCCGGGAGCGCTACCAGGCGCTGTCGGATCGGTACCAGGAGTCCAAGGGCGAGCACGACATTCCGCTGAGCTGAGCGCGCCGACCGTTCAGCCTTGAGGTCCACCCCACCGACAGATCCATGCCGAGGAGGAAGACGTGCGTGGTCGGACGATCGTTCTGACAGTTCCGGTTACCGCGCTCCTCACCCAGCCCTTGTGGGCGCCTCAATGGGGCGCGGGCGTCCTCGGCGAGTTCGCCGGTTTGGGGATCGTCTGGGGGTCCGCGGCCATCGCCGTCTTCTTCGGTCTGGTCGCGTTGTTCGTCATGAGCCTGCAGCGGTTGCTTGGGGCGATACCCGCGTCGGCCCGCGCGCGCACCCCGAGGTCGATTTGGCTGATGTGTGCGATCCCGTTCAACTTCGTCGAGGACTTCGAGATCGTGACCGACATCGCGGCCTCACTGCGTGCCGACGGCCGCACCTCGCGGCTGACGGTGACGTGGTGGTGGCGGTTGGGAATCAGTTGGGCCGCGGCGCAGATCGTGTCGCTGCTGCCCGGCGCCGTCGGGCTCATCGGCGGGGCGCTCGCGATCGTGGCATGGATCGCGCATTGGACTCTCACGGCGGTGCTGACGCGGCGGCTTCGCCAAGGTGCGACCGGCGGCTCGATCAGTGCAGCGAACGCGGCCGCGTGAGTGATCGCATCACTCCGCGGAAACCTGATCGAGATGCGCGTACTGGATGCGATCGCCGCCTGCCCGCTTGGACCTGTACATCGCCGCGTCCGCCACATGGAGAAGCCGGTCGACGAACTCCGGATGCTTCATCGCGGTGCCGGGTTCGACGTTCACGCTGCACGTGCCGAGGCTGGCGGTGATCTGGAATGGTGTCGCGGCAATCCCCGCGCGGATGCGTTCGACGGTCTTGGCGTGCTCGGGCGCGGGCTCACTGTCGGCGATGACGAACTCCTCGCCGCCGAGTCGGCCCATGACCGCATCGCCACTGCAGTTCTCCCGTAGGACGGCGCCGACGTCTGCCAGCGCCTCATCACCGACAGCGTGCCCGCGGGTGTCGTTGAGCTTCTTGAACTCGTCGAGGTCGATCATCGTGATGTTGAGCCGGACGCTCGCCGAGCCTTGCTGGGCCACCGCGATCTCGTGGACCGCGTTGTACACCGAGCGCCGGTTGAGCAGACCGGTGAGCGGATCACGATCGGAGTTCCGCAGGTCGATGCGCAAAGTGTGCACCAGCGTGTGGATTCCGAACGGCACTCCAAAATTGATCGCGACGACGGTGAGGACCGATGCGATGGTCAGCGCGGCATCGCCGGTGTCGATGATCAGCTCGCTCGCGGTGATCGTGGCGCAGACCAACGCCAAGACGAAGTTCCCGATGACGTGGGCGATCACGTGGAAATAGGCGAGGAACCCGCCGATCGCCGCGAATATCGTGCATCCCATCAGGCCGGCATAGGGGCTGGACACAACCAGACAGGTCGCGGCCGTACTCGCCGAACAAACGACGTTGTAGACCAAGGACTGTCGACGAGTCGGCCACCGGATCAACCACAGCAACGCGGCGCCGAACACACACACCGCGGCGACGATCGCGATGCTCCTTGTCATGGTGTTGTCCGGTCCCAGGGGGCTGCCGAGCATCATCAGCGGCAACGCGCCTAACAATGCCGTGAACGCGAATGTGGCCAGCCGCCACTGCAACTGCAGCCCGCGGTCGTGCAGATAAACGCTGAACCAGTCGAACTGATCCGCCTGCCGCCACCAGCCCATCACCGCACTGCGTCTCACGAGACTGGCACCCTACCGAGCCGCAGCGCCGCGCGCAGCGCGGCCGCCAGGTCGCCGCGCTCGCCCACCGTGACGTCGTCGCAACCCAGCCACGACGCCATCGAGCGCAGTTCAGCGGCCAATGCCCCCGCCACGTGAGCGCTGTCCTGACCCGGTTCGGTGAAGGCCCCCACGACGTGCAGCGCGCCGCGGGTGCGCTCGGTCTTGAGGTCGACGCGCCCGACCAGCCGACCGTCGAGCAGGAACGGCCACACGTAGTAGCCGAACCGTCGCTTCGCGGCAGGTGTGTAGATCTCGATGCGGTAGTGGAAGTCGAAGAGCCGCTCGACCCTCGGCCGGAAGAAGATCAGCGGGTCGAACGGGCACAGCAGCGCGGTGCCACGGTCCCGCCGCGCGACGGCCTGACCGGCGCGCAGGTAGGCCTGAGCACCCCACCCGTCAACCTCGACGGGCTCCAGTTCGCCCGCCGCCACCAGCGCCGCGATAGCGGGTTTCACCTGCTTGGCCGCCAGGCGGAAGTAGTCGCGGATATCGGCTTCGGTGGCCACGCCCAGTGCGGTCGCCGCCCGCAGCGCGAGCTCACGGACCGCCTCGTGGTCGTCGACCTCACGGTTCACCACTTCGGCGGGCAGCACACGTTCGGTGAGGTCGTAGTGGCGGGCGAAACCCACCCGCGTCGCCGTGGTCAGCACGCCCGATGACCACAGCGCCTCAGCCACCCACTTGGTGTCGCTGCGGTCCCACCAGGGGCCCTTCCTGCCGCGCGGCTCCGTCTCGAGGTGTGCCTCGATCTGACCCGCGGTCGCGGGGCCGAGTTCGGCGACGGCGGTGACGATGTCCTCGGCCAGTCTCGCGTTCTTCTTGACGATCTCAGTGCCCCACCGGCCGTGCTCGTACTCCCGCATGCGCCACCGCAGCAGCGGCCAGTCGTCCACCGACATCAGCGCCGCTTCGTGGGCCCAGTACTCGACGAGCAGCCTCGGTGAGCGCGCGCTGTGGCTCCATGCCGCCCGGTCGAGAACGTCGCGGTCATAGGGGCCGAGCCTGCTGAATATCGGCGCGTAGTGGGCGCGCACCGCCACCGACACCGAGTCGAGCTGGAGCACCTGGATGCGCGAGACGAGCCTGCGCAGGTGGGTTCGCGTGATCGCCCCGGCGGGCTTGGCATCGCCGAAACCCTGCGCAGCGATCGCGGTGCGGCGCGCCGCGTCGGCCGACAGCCTCACCGGCGCGAGTAGCTGCAGAACCGGTATCGAACCCCCGACGCGCTGGTCAGCCAGTCGCCCTGGGTGCCGACCCATTGCTCGTCGAGGACCGGAGCCATGGCGTCGCCGTCCTCGCGTGGGAGGTCTGCGTCCACCTCGGTGACATCGCATCGCGCCGCCAGGGGCAGGGCCAGCGCATAGATCTGTGCGCCACCTATCACCCACGTCTGCTCATCGGTCAGTGCATCGTCAAGGTCGGCTACCACCGTCGCTCCATCGGCCACGTAGTCAGCTTGCCGAGTCACTACGACATTTCTGCGTCCCGGCAGGGGCCGCACCTTCGCCGGCAGCGACTCCCACGTGAGCCGACCCATGACGACGGTGTGGCCCAAGGTGAGTTCCTTGAAGCGCGCCTGATCCTCGGGCAGCCGCCAGGGGATGCCGTTGTCGCGACCGATGATGCCGGAGGTGGACTGCGCCCAGATCAGTCCAAGGCTCACACCGCCACCGGAGCCTTGATCCCCGGATGCGGGTCATAGTTGACGATCGCCACGTCCTCGTAGACGTAGTCGAAGATCGAATCACGCGGTGCGAGAACAAGTTCCGGGTATGGACGCGGATCCCGGCTGAGCTGGAGCGTGACCTGCTCCACGTGGTTGTCATAGATGTGGCAGTCGCCGCCGGTCCAGACGAACTCGCCCACCTCCAGCCCCGCCTGCGCAGCCATCATGTGGGTCAGCAGCGCATAGCTGGCGATGTTGAAGGGCACGCCGAGGAAGAGGTCGGCGCTGCGCTGATACAGCTGGCAGGAGAGCTTGCCGTCGGCGACGTAGAACTGGAACAACGCATGGCACGGCGGCAGCGCCATCTGCGGGATCTCGCCGACGTTCCACGCCGAGACGATGTTGCGCCGCGAATCGGGGTCGCGCTGCAGCAGCTCCAGTGATGCGCTGATCTGATCGATGTGCTCGCCCGACGGTGTCGGCCAGGATCGCCACTGCACACCGTAGACGGGGCCGAGATCGCCTGTCGCACTGGCCCATTCGTCCCAGATTGTGACGCCGTGCTCATGCAGCCAGGCGATGTTGGAGTCACCGCGCAGGAACCACAGCAGTTCATAGACCACCGACTTGGTGTGCACCTTCTTGGTGGTGAGCAACGGGAAGCCGGCGGTGAGGTCGTAGCGGATCTGGTGACCGAACAGACTGCGGGTACCGGTGCCGGTGCGATCCGCCTTCGGCGTCCCGGTCTCGAGTACCAGCCGTAACAGGTCCTCGTAGGGCGTGAGGATGGGCACCGGATCAGCTTACGTCGAGGGTCCGTCGAATCGTCGCCAGACACCGTCCGCGCATCGCGCCTCAGGGCATGGGAGTAGAACGGATGCCATGCCGACGATGACCGACACCATCACGACAACCGATGGATCCTGCCCCGTCACGGTGGCCACCCCCGAGGGCGACGGCCCGTGGCCGGGCGTGGTGATGTACCCCGACGCCGGTGGGGCGCGCCAGACATTCACCGAGATGGCGCAGCGACTCGCCGACCTCGGCTACGTGGTGCTGGTGCCCGACGTCTACTACCGCGACCCGGGTTGGGCACCCTTCGAGATGACGACGGTGTTCAGCGACGCCGGTGAGCGCGCGCGCCTGTTCGGGATGATCTCCAAGGTCACACCCGAGATCATGGCCGCGGACGCGGCGGCGTTCTTCGACTACCTGCAGAGCAGACCCGATGTCAGCGGCACCGCGTTCGGCACAACCGGTTACTGCATGGGCGGGCGCACGTCTCTCGTGGTGGCGGGCCGGGTACCCGCGCGGGTGGCCGCCGCGATGTCGTTCCACGGCGGCGGCCTGGCCTCCGACGACGCAGGCAGCCCGCACCTGCTCGCCGACGTCATCCGTGCGACGGTCTACGTCGGCGGCGCCAAGGATGACGCGTCATTCACCCCCGAGCAGGCCGAGACGTTGGACAAGGCGCTGACCGCCGCCGGCGTCGAGCACACCATCGAGATCTACGACGCGGGACACGGCTTCGCCGTACCCGACAACGGGCCCTTCGACGAGGCCGCCGCCGAGCGGCATTGGCAGGCGATGCAGAGGGTGTTCGGTGCGAGTCTTGGCTAGCCGGCGTCGACCCGCCGCTTTGCCTCGCTAGTGCGCAGTAGGCGACCATTGGCACGTGTACGACCAGACCTTTACCCCGCCCGAACCCGGCGAAGCCGGTTCCCGCATCGACCCGGTGTTGGCCCGTAGCTGGCTGCTGGTCAACGGCGCGCAGTACGACCGGTTCGCTCCGGCCGCGCACTCCCGCGCCGACATCGTCGTCCTCGACATTGAGGATGCCGTCGCACCCAAGGACAAGACCGCCGCCCGCGACAACGTCACGCGCTGGTTGGGCGACGGCCACTCCGACTGGGTCCGCGTCAACGGTTTCGGCACGCCCTGGTGGGCAGACGACCTGGCGATGCTTGCCGGCTCCTCGGTCGGTGGCGTCATGCTGGCGATGGTCGAGTCCGTCGACCACGTCACCGAGACCGCCAAGCGGCTGCCGGGCGTGCTGATCGTCGCGCTCGTCGAGACGGCAAGAGGACTGGAGCGCATCACCGAGATCGCGTCGGCAAAGGGCACCTTCCGGCTCGCCTTCGGTATCGGCGACTTCCGACGGGACACCGGGTTCGGCGACAACCCCGCGACGCTGGCTTACGCACGGTCACGGTTCACCATCGCCGCCAAGGCCGCGCATCTGCCCAGCGCCATCGACGGGCCGACGGTCGGGTCCAGCGCGCTCAAGCTCAGCGAGGCCACCGCGGTGTCCGCCGAGTTCGGCATGACAGGCAAGATCTGCCTCACACCCGACCAGTGCTCCACCGTCAACGAGGGCCTCTCCCCCTCACAGGATGAGATCACCTGGGCCAAGGAGTTCTTCGCCGAGTTCCAGCGCGACGGCGGCGAGATCCGCAACGGGTCAGACCTGCCGCGGATCGCCCGCGCCAACAAGATCCTGGATCTGGCGACCGCATACGGCATTCACGAGTCCGAGTTCGGCGACGACCCCGATCACGTGCCCGCCCCCTCGGACACCTACCACTACTGATCGTCGCGCTGGCGTTTGAGTGACCGCAGCGCCCGCGCAATTCCCCGACTGGCGTACAGCCCGGCCAGGACCGACGCGATGATCATCACGATGAACATCAGCAGCCAGTTGGAGCGACTGTGCGGAACGTTCCACCAGACGATCGTGAACAGGACGCCGCAGACGAACACCACGATGTCGCGCCAGTTGCCCTGATAGGACATCGCCACCTCGCGAATCGACCGGCTCTTGTCGACACTCGCGATGATGTCGTCGACCCGCAGGTCGATCACGCGTTGGAGTTCCGCACGTCGTTCCACCTGGTCCGGTGGCAGACCCTCCAGCAGATCCATGTCCTTCTTGATCATGCCGCGCACGTCCGGTGGACGTAGGTTCCCCGCGGCGATGCCGAGCAGGGCTCCCCCGGCTATCGGCGCGCCGGCCATGGCGAGTTCTGCGATACCGGGCATGAATCTCCTCCGTCAGTACACCAGCGGAACTCGACCGTATCGAAGAAGCGCGGCCATTTCGCCCAGTCGGCCGCGGCGAGCCCTGCCGTCCCGTCTAGCAATGCCTGTCAGCGAAGCGGCGACCCGTGGTGTGCCGGGTACGCGTGGATCAGGGCAGTGGCCAGCTTGGGAACCGCGTGGGTCAGCTCGTGCTCGGCATCGTGAGCGATGCGATGCGCCTCTGCCAAGTTGACCTCGGGGTCCACGTCCAGCTCGACATCGGCGTGCAGTCGATGGCCGATCCAGCGCATCCGCACACTGCGGACTGACCGGACACCAGGGCGGGTGGCCAGCGTTTCCTCGGCGATCTCGACCAGTCGCGGATCCACACCATCGAGCAAGCGGCGGAACACATCACGCACAGCACTGCGCAGCACTGCGAGGATCGCCACGGTGATCAGCAAGCCGATGATGGGGTCGGCCAGAGGGAATCCCAGGGCAACGCCTCCGGCGCTCAGAAGAACAGCCAGCGACGTGAAACCATCGGTACGGGCGTGCAGGCCGTCGGCGACCAGGGCGGCCGAGCCGATGCGACGCCCAACGCGGATCCGGTAGAGCGCGACCCATTCGTTGCCGATGAAGCCGACGAGCCCTGCCAGGGCAACCCACCCGAGGTGGGCTATCGGTTGCGGATGGATCAGCCGCATGACGGCCTCATAGCCCGCGACGATCGCGGACAGGGCGATCATCGCGACGACGAAGAGTCCGGCGAGATCCTCGGCGCGACCGAACCCGTAGGTGTAGCGACGGGTCGCGGCCCTCGTGCCCAAGGCGAATGCGATCCACAGCGGCACTGCCGTGAGTGCGTCGGAGAAGTTGTGAATGGTGTCGGCGGCCAGTGCCACCGACCCCGAGATCACGACGACGATGATCTGAGCGATGGCGGTGGTGCCGAGCACCACCAGGCTGATCTTGACGGCGCGAATGCCGGCTGCCGACGACTCGAGGGCGCTGTCCACGCTGTCGGCACTGTCGTGGGAGTGCGGCGCGAAGATCTCCTTGACCACGCCACTCAAACCACCGCGGTGAGTGTGTGAGTGGCCATCAGCATGGCCCCCGTCGTGGTCGTGCCCGTGACCTGCGGCAGCCACCCGGGCCTCATGGGTCATGACTGGCGCCCGTCGCCGTTCATCGTGTCGGGGTGCAGTGCCGCGAGTTCGGCGGCGTTGCGGTGATGACCCGGCACACCAGGGCCGGCGTGCTCGGCATTGAAGACCGCATCGGTGACCAGTTGCCCGATGTGGTCGTTGTCGAGGCTGTAGTAGATGGTCGTGCCCTCGCGGCGGGTGCGGACCAATCGGGCCATCCGCAGCTTCGCGAGATGCTGCGACACCGACGGCGCGGGCTTGCCGATATGCGCGGCCAGGTCATTGACCGACAGCTCCCGACTGGTCAATGCCCACAGCACCTGCACGCGGGTCGCATCGGCCAGCATCCGAAACACCTCGACCACCAGATCGACTTGATCATCGGGCAGCCGCCGGGTGCAAGCACCCGTATCTGCATTCATACGCAGATAATAGCGCTGCTCGGCTCAGCCCATCAACGTCGCCGCGACGGTGGCTCCCAGATTCCAGCACGCCTCGAGGTCGGCCTTCGAGGGTTTACCCGACACGACGACCGTCTGGGCAGCCTGTTCCCAGCCCAGCGCGCCGGTGATGCCCGCCAACGCGCGCTCTGCCCCCTCGGTGCCCTCGTTACCGTGCAGGTACAGGCCGAACGGACGTCCCCGCGTCGAGTCGAGGCACGGGTAGTAACAGACGTCGAACGCATGCTTGAGTGCGCCGCTCATGTACCCCAGATTGGCCGGCGAACCAAGCAGGTAGCCATCCGCCTCCAGCATCTCGACGGGTGACACCGTGAGCGCGGGACGCCGCACGACATCGACACCCTCGATATCGGGGTCGGTGGCACCGGCCAGCACTGCCTCGAACATCTCCTGGCAGTGCGGGGATGGCGTGTGGTGCACGATCAGCAGCGTCTTCACGGCCGGTCGCGCTCCATCTCGACCGCCCTCTTCATCGTCTCGCGCGCCCGGCCCCGATCGCCGGCGTAGTCGTAGGCGCGCGCCAGCCGATACCACCGTCGCCAGTTGTCGGGGTCGCTCTCGAGTTCGGCCCGCACCGAGTCGAACAACGCGTCGGCGGCCTGTCGCTCGATCCGTCCCGACGGACGTCGTGGCAAGTCACTGACATCGAGTTCCATTCCCTCATCGCGCATCTCGCGCGCGAGCCGCTGGTGGGTGAACCCTGCGCGCAGGGTCGCAACCATGGCCCACAGCCCGACGATGGGCATGAGGAATATCGCGGCACCGAGTCCGATCGCGGCGGGTTCCCCCGAGGCGATCAGGAGCACACCCGTGCGTCCGAGGAGCCCGAAGTAGACGACGAGCGCCAGACACATGAAGCCGATCAGGATCTGGATGCGCAGGGCCCGCGCGCCGTCGGAGTTCACGACAGGTCGAGGAGCGGTTCTATGCCGATGGTCAGACCCGGCCGCTTGGCGACGTTGCGCACCGCGAGCAGCACGCCGGGCACGAATGACGTGCGATCCAGGCTGTCGTGCCGGATCGTCAACGTCTCGCCCTGCGTGCCGAAGATGACCTCCTGATGCGCGACGAGGCCGGCCACGCGCACCGAGTGCACCGGAATCCCGTCGACGTCCGCGCCGCGAGCGCCCTCGAGTCCCGTGCTGGTGGCATCGGGGTTGGGCGCCATCCCCTTTCGGGCCTCCGCGATCAGCCGCGCGGTCCGGGTCGCCGTACCCGACGGCGCATCGGCCTTGTGCGGATGATGCAGCTCGATGACCTCGACCGACTCGAAGAAGCGGGCCGCCTGCCTGGCGAACTGCATGGACAGCACCGCTCCGATGGCGAAGTTCGGGGCGATGAGGACCGATGTCCCGGGCTTGGCCGCCAGCCACTGCTCGATCTGGGCGATGCGCTCGTCGGTGAACCCGGTGGTGCCCACGACCGCGTGAATCCCGTTGTCGATGAGGAACTTCAGGTTGTCCATGACGACGCTGGGGTGGGTGAAGTCCACGACGACGTCCGTCTTGTTCTCGGTGAATCTGCTCAGCGGATCACCGGCGTCGACACCCACCGAGAACGTCAGTTCCTCCGCGGCCTCCACGCCGTCCACGATCGTGGATCCGACCTTGCCCTTTGCACCCAGCACACCCACTCGCATGACTGCGAGCCTAGTCGGCGGCGGGGGCGGAGTTCGGCACACCTTCCCACCAGCCCGTCGCACCGATTGCCCGCGGAGCCGCGGCCGTCCGCCCTAGCATCAGCCGAATGCGTGGCTCCAAGATCCTCATCACAGGCCCCACCGGGCAGGTCGCTGCTCCCCTCGCCACGGCGCTGGCCGCGGACAACGAGGTGTGGGGCATCGCCCGTTTCACCGACTCCGCGGCGCGCGCCGAACTGGAACGGGCCGGAATTCGGTGCGAAACGGTCAATCTGGCCGCGGGCGACTTCTCCGGCATCCCGTCCGACTTCGACTATGTGCTCAACCTCGCCGTGGCCAAGAGCGGAAGGTGGGACAAGGACCTGGCCGCGAATGCGGAGTCGGTGGGGCTGCTCATGGCGCACTGCGCCGACGCGACGGCGTTCCTGCACTGCTCCTCGGCGGCCGTCTACGACCCGCCGGACGACGAGCCGCGAGCCGAGAACGCGGCGCTCGGCGACAACCACAAGGCGCTGTTCCCGACGTACTCGATCTCGAAGATCGCCGGTGAGGTGGTGGCGCGGACGATGGCACGTGCGCTCGGCGTGCCCACGATCATCGCGCGGCTCAATGTCCCGTACGGCGACAACGGCGGGTGGCCGTTCTACCAGATGGAGATGATGCTCGCCGGCGTCCCGATCCCGGTGCCGCCGGGTGGTCCGGCCCGGTACAACCCGATCCACCAGGACGACATCATCGCGATGCTGCCGAGGCTGCTCGAGGCCGCGTCGGTACCGGCGACCACCGTCAACTGGTGCGGCGAGCAGACCGTCAGCCTGCAGGAGTGGTGCGACTACATCGGATCGCTCGTCGGTCGGGAACCCATATTCGAAGTCAGTGACCAGGCGCTGCGGGGCGGACCCACCGACACCACCTTGTTGCGTGACCTCGCCGGGCCGAGCACCGTCGACTGGCGTGACGGCATCCGGCGGATGGTGGCGAAGTTTCACCCCGAGCTGGTGGCTGACTGACGCCGCTGCCCCGCGACTACTGCCCGCCGAGTTCGACGACGGCCGCCTGCGCCTCGCCCAGTTCGGCCGTCGCCGCCTCGACCCGGTCGGCAGTCGTTCGCGCGGCGCGGTTGGCGGCGTCGAGTGCGTGCTCGGCCGCGTTCACCTCGTGCTCGGCCGCGTTCAGCTTCTCCAGCAGTTCCTCGTAGTGACGGCGGGCGGTGGCGACCTTCCTCTCGCTGTCGGTGACGGTGAGGCGCACACCTTCTTGGGCCGCCCTGGCCACCTCGACCTCGGCGGCTGCGGCGTCGCACCGCGCTCTGGCGGCCTCGAGGTCCGCCTCGCTGCTCCCGTCGGCGTCGGGTTCTTGCGGCCGCGGCTTTCGCGAGGGGGCTGGCGCATTTCGCGGTGATGACGAGACGGACTCGGACACCCCGAAATCCCCGAAACCCGACCACTGCTCGGCCTTGGCGAGTCGACCCAGCCGGCCCGCCACCTCCGCATCGGCGATTGCTGCTTGCAGTGTCGCGGTGACATCGTCGCGGAGCGCGGCGGATACGACCGCGATGTCAGCCGACGCGAACGCGCCGTCCACCAGTTCGTGAACGAGTCTCCTGTGCCCACTGCTCAGTTCGCGGATCTGCGCGCCGTTCATCTCGGCGTGCGCGGTCCGAAGTGCATCGCCCACCTCAGCCATCCGGTGTTGCGCGGCAGGGTCGCAACGGATGAAGTGGTTCACCACCCAGGCCGCCACCGTGGGCCGACGCGCGGCGGCGATGACCTTGGCGGCCTCGGCGTCCCCACGCTTGCGCGCCGCCGCGGCCAACTCCTTGCGCAGCGCCGTGAACTCCTCTGGCCGCACGCCGTAGAGGGTGTCGAGGTCTTCGTCGAGGTCCTTCTCGACGTTCACCGCACGACTCGCATGGCCGCAGCCTAGTGTTCCGCAACCCCCCGTCACACCGGTGACGCACCGCGCAGATGCTCGAAGATGAGGGATGTTTGGGTGCCCGCCACGTCGGCGTCGGAGTTGAGGTTCTCCACCACGAATGCGCGCAGATCGTCGGTATCGCTGGCCGCCACGTGGATGAGGAAGTCCTCGGCGCCGGCCAGGAAGTAGACGTCCATCACCTGCGGACGCCGCCGCACGTTCTCGATGAAGCTGCGAATCTTGCCGCGCGCGTTGGCCTGCAGGCTGACCGAGATCATCGCCTGCAGCGACAATCCGATCGCGGCGGGATCGATGTCGGCATAGAAGCCGCGAATGACGCCGAGGTCCTGAAGCCGTCGCACCCGCCCGTGACACGTCGAGGCGGCGATGCCGACGGCCTCGGCCAGTGCGCTGTTCGACATGCGGGCGTCGAAGTGCAGCGCGGTCAGGATGCGACGGTCGGTGTCATCGAGGTCAGCCGGTCGAACATCCTTCGATGCACGCGACTCGCCGCCGACAGGATCCGATGATTGTTCACTCATCACACAAGTTTATCGAAGTTTCATCATCCCTATTGCTACACGGTCGATGTTTCTTCACAATTTAGGAAGTTCAACATCAAATCCAAGGAGCGATCATGCGCGTCGGAATCCCGACCGAGATCAAGAACAACGAGTACCGCGTCGCCATCACCCCCGCCGGTGTCGCCGAACTGACCCACCGTGGTCACGAGGTACTCATCCAGTCCGGCGCGGGCGAGGGTTCGGCGATCTCGGACGCTGACTTCAAGCGTGTCGGTGCGCAGCTGATCAACAGCGCCGACGAGGTGTGGGCCGAGGCGGATCTGCTGCTGAAGGTCAAGGAGCCCATCGAGGCCGAGTACAGCCGCCTGCGCGGGGGCCAGACGCTCTTCACCTACCTTCACCTTGCAGCCTCGAAGCCGTGCACCGACGCCCTGATTGCGTCCGGCACCACGTCCATCGCCTACGAGACGGTTCAGACCGCCGACGGCGCGCTTCCCCTGCTGGCACCGATGAGCGAGGTCGCGGGTCGGCTCGCGGCACAGGTTGGCGCCTACCACCTGATGCGCACGCACGGCGGCCGCGGCGTCCTCATGGGCGGCGTTCCCGGCGTCGCGCCCGCCAACGTCGTGGTGATCGGCGGCGGCATGGCCGGCGACAACGCCGCTGCCGTCGCCAAGGGCATGGGTGCCCGCGTCACCGTCTTCGACCTCAACATCAACACGCTGCGCAAGATCGACGCCGAGTACGGCGGCAGCATCGAGACGCGCTACTCATCGCGCCTCGACTTGGAGGACGCGGTCAAGGAAGCCGATCTGGTGATCGGCGCGGTCCTGGTGCCCGGCGCGAAGGCGCCCAAGCTCGTCACTAATTCGACTGTCTCGCACATGAAGCCGGGTGCCGTGCTCGTCGACATCGCCATCGACCAGGGTGGCTGCTTCGAGGACTCCCGTCCCACCACGCACGACGACCCGACGTTCGCCGTGCACGACACCGTGTTCTACTGCGTGGCCAACATGCCGGGCGCGGTGCCGCGGACGTCGACCTATGCGCTGACCAACTCGACGCTGCCGTATGTCCTCAAACTCGCCGACAAGGGCTGGAAGGCCGCCTGCGCCGCTGACGCCGCGCTGGCAAGGGGACTCTCGACGCACGAGGGTGCGCTGCTGTCCGAGCAGGTCGCCGCCGACCTCGACATGCCGTTCACCGACCCGGCGAGCCTGCTGGCCTGAGTCTTCTCTCCGACTCGCCCGGTCGGTGTCCACGTGACACCGGCCGGGCGATGACCTTTTTGACACCTGTCAAGTACGGTGTGGGCATGACCCTCGCAGACGTGCTTCCCGATGCGCCGACCACCACCGCGGACGCCCTTGACCTCTTCGATGCGTCGCCAGCCGTCAGCACGGAGTTCATGCTCGGCACCTGGCACGGTGACGAAATGCCCACCGATCATCCGTTGGACGGGATGCTTGCCGCCAGCGGCTGGTGGGGCAAGCAGTTCGTCGACGGGGAAAACGTTCACCCACTGTTGTTTCCGACGAGGGACCGCGGGGCACTGTGGGCAGTCAACCCCGTGCTGGCGTTCAGTGGCCTGGGACTGGCGACCCGAATCCCGGCGGTGAAGAACCAGAACCTCCGAGGGGCGGTCAACGCCCTCTCCCCTGTCCTCAGGACGCGTACGGCGAAGGCCCGGCTGCGGACGACGCGCTACCGCGACGTCGACACGGCGACGATGATCTACGACCAACTGCCGATCAACGACGTCTTCCGCAGACTCGACGGTGTGGCCGGGGCCGATGCGGTCATCGGCGCGATGGACCTGCGCGGCCTGACCCGTCCGTACTTCTTCGTGCTGCGGCGAGACGACTCGCTTCGCCTGCGTTAGCCCGGTGCGCGGGGTTTAGCTCGCACCCGACTGGGTCAGATGGGGCACCAGCAGTGCTGCCAGTTCACCGATCATCGGCCGCAACGTCTCCGCGTCGGGATCATCGGTACGGGTTCGCGTCATGATCGCCAGCAGTAGGCGCTGGCCGTCGGGCCCATAGGCGATGCCGACGTCGTTGCTGCTGGCGTAGTCACCGCTGCCGGTCTTGTCCGCGGTCGTCCACCCCTGGGGCAACCCGGCGCGCATGCTCGAGGTCTCGTTGGCGCGCATCCAGGCTTCGAGTTGGTCGCGCTGCGGCAGTGCGAGCGCGTCACCGGTGAGTAGGTTGCTAAATCCGGTACCGAGTCCGCGCGGCGTGCTGGTGTCGCGCAGATCGCCCGGGATCGCGGAGTTCAACTCGATCTCCCAGCGGTCCAGCCGGGCGGCGTCATCACCAATGGTGCGCGCGAAATCGGTTATGCGCGAAGGGCCTCCGATGATGCGCAACAGCCAGTTAGCCGCCGCATTGTCACTACGCTGCAGCGCCGCCTGGCACAGTTGCGCGATCGTCATGTTCGCGCCGACCCGGGCCTGGGTGATCGGCGAGTTAGGCAGGATGTCGGAAGCCTCGATCGTCACCTCATCGGTGAGTTTGAGTTCACCGTGCTGAGCCTTCTGCAGAACTCGCGCAGAGGCGTAGGCCTTGAACGTCGAGCACATCGCGAAGGGGTCATCGGCGCGGTGCGCCACCGAGCGACCCGAGCCCAGATCGGTGGCGAAAACCCCCGCGTAGGCGTCGTACTTGTCCTCCAGCGCGCCGATCCGCTCCTCGATTCCAGGTAGCGGCGCAGTGGGCTTGGTCGGCGCCGGCGTCGGCTCCGTCGAGCAGGCGGCGAGCGCGACCAGCGCACCACCGCCGATCAGCAGGCTGCGACGCGACGCCTGCATCAGCTTGCCAGGGTGCGCAGCTGCCGGGGAAGGGAACGCTTACCGCGGTGCGGTCCCAGGACAGCCGCACCGTAGGGGCGGGTGAGCAGTTGGCGCGCAATGAGATTGACCTCATCCAGCGTGACGGCCTCGATCTGCGCCAAAGCCTCCGGGATGCTGCGGTGGCTACCGTAGTTCAACTCGAGACGGCCCAGTCGATGCATCCGTGAACCCGAGTCCTCCAATCCGAGCACCAGCCCACCGCGCAGCGAGCCCTTGGCAATCCGGCATTCATCCTCGGTGATGCCATCGCGCGCAACCTCTTCGAGCACGTCGGTGGTCACCCGCACCACCTCGTCGAACCGTTCGGGCAGACAGCCCGAGTAGACCGAGAGTGCGCCGGCGTCGGAGAACGTGTCGATAGTCGAGTACACCGAGTACGCCAAGCCACGCGTCTCCCGGATCTGTTGGAACAGGCGCGAACTCAGGCCGCCTCCGAGGGCACCGTTGAGCACTGACAGCGCCCAGCGGTGCTTCCAGTGCCTGCCGGGGGTGCGGACACCGAGGAACATGTGGGTCTGCTCGGTGTCCCTACCGACCATGTGCAGGCTGGGTGTGCCCGGCACGCGACCGGCACCCTTACGGGGCGCCACTGGCTCCCGGTGATCGGCCAGTCGCTCACCGAAGTGCTTGCGCGCCAACCTGACAACGTGGCCGTGGTCGACATTGCCCGCCACTGCCAGAACCATCCGTTCCGGGGTGTAGCGCCGCACGTGAAACGAGTGCAGCTGCGCGCGGGACATGTCCGAGACCGACTCGATACTGCCGATGACGGGCCGGCCCACGGGATGATCGCCGAACATCGCCGACAGGAAGACATCCCCCAGGGTGTCCTCGGGGTCGTCGTCGCGCATGGCGATCTCCTCGAGCACGACGTCGCGCTCGACCTCGACGTCGTCGGCCGCACAACGACCGCGCAACACGACGTCGGCGACCAGATCGACCGCGAGTTCGATGTCGGTGTCGAGCACGTGTGCGTAGTAGCAGGTGTGCTCGCGCGCAGTGAACGCGTTCAGTTCGCCGCCAACGGCGTCGACCGACTGCGCTATGTCGACGGCAGAACGTGTCGGCGTCGACTTGAACAGCAGGTGTTCGAGAAAGTGGGCGGCGCCGGCCACGCTTGGTCCCTCATCGCGTGACCCGACGCCCACCCACAGCCCGACTGATGCCGAGTGCACCGACGGGAGAAACTCGGTGACGACGCGCAACCCTCCGGGGAGGGTTGTGCGCCGTACCGAATCAGTTGGTTGCGGTCGCGGCATCTGCGGGCGCTGCAGCCGAATCCGAGGATTCAACCTCGCCTGCACCATCCGTGGGGGTGGCGGCAGCTTCGTCTTCAGCGACCAGGACCAGCGAGATCTTGCCGCGGTTGTCGATGTCGGCGATCTCCACGCGGAGCTTGTCACCGACCTTCACGACATCCTCGACCTTGTTGATGCGCTTGCCGCGGCCGAGCTTGGAGATGTGCACCAGCCCGTCGCGACCCGGCAGCAGCGAGACGAATGCACCGAAATCGGTTGTCTTGACCACGGTTCCGAGGAACCGCTCACCGATCTTGGGCAGCTGCGGGTTGGCGATGGCGTTGATCAGATCGATCGCTGCCTGCGCCGACTCGCCGTTGGACGCGCCGACGAACACCGTGCCGTCGTCCTCGATGGAGATCGAGGCGCCGGTCTGCTCGGTGATCGAGTTGATCATCTTGCCCTTGGGCCCGATGACCTCGCCGATCTTGTCGATCGGCACCTTGATCGTGGTGATCCGCGGTGCGAACGGGCTCATCTCGTCGGGCTCGTCGATGGCCTCGGCCATGACCTCGAGAATCGTGATGCGGGCGTCCTTGGCCTGAGCCAGCGCGGCGGCCAGCACCTGCGACGGGATGCCGTCGAGCTTGGTGTCGAGCTGCAGCGCGGTGACGAACTCCTTGGTGCCTGCGCACTTGAAGTCCATATCACCGAACGCGTCCTCGGCTCCGAGGATGTCGGTCAGGGTGACGAAGCGACGCTCGGTGCCGCCGCCCTCGAGCTCGACGTCATCGGACACCAGGCCCATCGCGATACCCGCGACGGGTGCCTTCAACGGCACACCGGCGTTGAGCAGCGACAGCGTCGAGGCGCAGACCGAGCCCATCGAGGTCGAGCCGTTGGAGCTGAGTGCCTCCGAGACCTGACGGATGGCGTACGGGAACTCCTCGATGCTCGGCAGCACCGGCATGAGCGCACGCTCGGCGAGCGCGCCGTGGCCGATCTCGCGCCGCTTGGGCGAGCCGACGCGGCCCGTCTCACCGGTGGAGAACGGCGGGAAGTTGTAGTGATGCATGTAGCGCTTGGACGTCTCCGGCCCCAGCGAGTCGATCTGCTGGGCCATCTTGACCATGTCCAGCGTGGTGACACCCATGATCTGGGTCTCGCCGCGCTCGAACAGCGCACTGCCGTGTGCCCGCGGGATGACGGCGACCTCGGCCGACAGCGCACGGATGTCGGTAACGCCACGGCCGTCGATGCGGAAGTGGTCGGTCAGGATTCGCTGGCGAACCAGCTTCTTGGTCAGCGAGCGGTAGGCCGCGCCGATCTCCTTCTCACGCCCGGCGTAGGTCTCGCCCAGGCGCTCGAGCACCTCGACCTTGATCTCGTCGGTGCGAGCGTCGCGGTCAGCCTTACCGGCGATCGCCAGTGCCTTGGACAGCTCGTCGGTGGCCACCGAGGACACCGCGTAGAACACGTCGTCCTGGTACTCGGGGAAGACCGGGTAGTCGGCGGTCGGCTTGGCGACGGCGTCGGCCAGCTCCTGCTGGGCTGCGCACAGCGCGGCGATGAAAGGCTTGGCAGCCTCGAGGCCCTCGGCCACGACGCTCTCGGTGGGCGCACCGGCACCGCCCGCGATGAGGTCGATGACGTTATCGGTGGCCTCGGCCTCGACCATCATGATCGCGACGTCGTCGGCGGTCTTGCGGCCCGCGACGACCATGTCGAACACCGCACCCTCAAGCTGCTCGACGGTCGGGAACGCGACCCACTGGCCGTCGATCAGGGCGACGCGCACGCCGCCGACGGGGCCGGAGAACGGAATCCCCGAGATCTGGGTCGACGCGGACGCGGCGTTGATCGCCAGCACGTCGTACAGGTCCTTGGGATCCAGGCTCAAGATGGTGACGACGACCTGGATCTCGTTGCGCAGCCCGGAGATGAAGGTGGGGCGCAGCGGCCTGTCGATCAGGCGGCAGGTCAGGATGGCGTCGGTGGAGGGGCGGCCCTCGCGACGGAAGAACGAGCCGGGGATGCGACCCGCGGCGTACATGCGCTCTTCGACGTCGATCGTCAGCGGGAAGAAGTCGAAGTGATCCTTCGGCTGCTTGCTGGCCGTCGTCGCCGACAGCAGCATGGTCTCGTCGTCCAGGTAGGCGACGACGGAGCCGGCGGCCTGCTTGGCGAGGCGTCCGGTTTCGAAGCGAATGGTGCGGGTGCCGAAGCTCCCGTTGTCGATGACGGCGGTGGTTTCGAAGACGCCGTCTTCGATTTCAGTTGCAGACATACGTGTGTCAGACCTCTTTGATTCTCGTGTTCATCTGTTTCGCGTCATCACGTACGAGAACCCGGGAATCCTGACGGCCGTCGATCGAAGCGGCCGGTTACAGGCACCGGCAGCCACTACCGAAGACCGCCCATGCGAGCGGGCGCTCGTCGTGACGCACTGGAGCGGTCGCGCGATCATGCGCGAGTCGCACCTCTATGTTCGAGCCGCATTGCGCCCCAAAACACGTCTATGTTACACCGCGGCAATTGCCCGACCCGCGGTGTCGGTCGAAGACCGACCGCCTCAGGCCACATCCTCGACACACACCGTGAACTGGCGTTCGTCGTACGGATAGCCCAGGCCGCTGGTGCACTGGTCGGCGCTGGCCACGTCGTGCAGGATCTGTGTGGCGCGCTGGCGATTCGAAGCCGACGCGTCATCGCAGTCGACGCGCACCGGGTCGGTGGCGTTCTCCGGGTCGATGCTCATGCAGCCACCGACCACCCAGTCGATGTCCATGCAGATCGTGGGCCCGGAGCCGCTGAACGAACTGCGCGTCGAGTAGTAGGAGTCGACGTCGGCGGGACACCCGTCGGTGTTGTCGACGGTGGCCACCACCTTGAAGTTCGATGCCGGGCTGCCGCAGTCGACCTTGCTGGTCTCTGGCCGGTCAGGGGGTCCACCGACCTTGAGGCAATCACCCACAGCCATGTCCGCCGCCGCAGCCGATGAACAACCGGGCAGAACGGCGACGGCCACTGCGGCGGCGAGCGCCGCTGCGACTGTGCGCAGGTGTCGTGGAGCCAACTGCGTCAGCGACGCAGGCCCAGGCGCTCGATCAGCGAGCGGTAGCGCGCGACGTCGACCTTTGCCACGTACTTGAGCAGGCGGCGACGGCGACCCACGAGGAGCAGCAGCCCACGACGCGAGTGGTGGTCGTGCTTGTGCATCTTGAGGTGCTCGGTCAGGTCGGAGATCCGCTTGGTCAGCATCGCCACCTGCGCCTCAGGCGAACCGGTGTCGGTCTCATGCAGACCGTACGAGGCCAGGATTTCCTTCTTCTGCTCGGTTGTGAGCGCCACGAAACTACTCCATCTATCGGTCCGCGAGGGGATGGTGAAAAGGGCACGGCCACCGCGAACTGCAGCACGTGCCGGGTCGCCGGAAAGTCTAACAGCGACCTGGCGATTAGAAGGAATCGCGCAGGATCGACCTGGCCCTGGCGGTATCGGCGTCCATCGCGGTGATCAGATCCTTGGCCGAATCGAACTTCTCCTGCCCGCGGATCCTGGCCACGAAGTCCACGGCGACGTGCTGGCCGTACAGGTCGGCCTCGGCGTCCAGAACGAACGCCTCCACGGTGCGGGTGCGGCCGGAGAACGTCGGGTTGGTGCCGACCGACACCGCGGCCTGGTAGCGCTCACCCGGCGTCACGGTGCCCATCACGGGACCGTGCCCCAGCACGGTGAACCAGGCGGCGTACACGCCGTCAGCGGGGATCGCCGAGTACATCGGCGGTGCGACGTTGGCGGTGGGGAATCCGAGCACTCGGCCGCGACCGTCGCCGCGGACGACGACGCCCTCCACCCGGTGCGGGCGGCCCAGCGCCTCGGTGGCCGCCGCCATGTCGCCTGCGTCCACGCACGAGCGGATGTAGGTCGACGAGAACGTCACCGTCTCGTCGCGGTGATGCTCGGATACCAGCGAGATGCCCTCGACGGCGAAGCCGAACCGCTCACCGGCCCTGCGAAGCATCGCAACGTCACCCGCCGCCTTCTTGCCGAAGGTGAAGTTCTCCCCCACCACGACCTCGACGACGTGCAGTCGCTCGACGAGCAGCTCGTGGATGTAGCGCTCCGGCGTCAACTTCATGAAGTCGGTGGTGAAGGGCATGACGAGGAAGACATCAACGCCCAGTTCCTCGACCAGCTCCGCACGCCGGGTCAAAGTGGTGAGCTGGGCGGGATGGCTTCCGGGGAAGACCACTTCCATCGGATGCGGATCGAACGTCATCAACACGGCCGGGACACCCCGCGTTCGGCCTGCCTTCACGGCATGGTTGATGAGTTCTGCGTGTCCACGGTGAACTCCGTCGAACACACCGATGGTGACGACGCATCTGCCCCAGTCCGTGGGGATCTCGTCCTGCCCCCGCCAGCGCTGCACATCGACAAGGGTACGGCTCAATGGTGTCGGTGGGCGCGCTGGATCCCCCCGTTGAGGTGATGATTGCCTAAACTCAGTAATCGTGAGTCCTGAAAGCAACCCCCGCGATCTGTCGTCGGTCGCACAGGACTACCTGAAAGTCATCTGGACAGCCCAGGAGTGGTCCCGCGAGAAGGTCAGCACGAAGATGCTGGCCGAGCGTCTCGGGGTGTCGGCCAGCACGGCGTCCGAGTCCATCCGAAAGCTCGCCGATCAGGGCCTTGTCGATCACGAGAAGTACGGTGCCGTCACGCTCACCGATGCCGGCCGGCAGGCCGCGCTGGCGATGGTCCGCCGCCACCGTCTGATGGAGACCTTCCTGGTCAACGAACTCGGCTACAGCTGGGACGAGGTCCACGACGAGGCCGAGATCCTCGAGCACGCGGTGTCCGATCTGATGTTGACGCGCATCGACGCCAAGCTGGGTCACCCCACCCGCGACCCGCACGGCGACCCGATCCCCGCCGCGGACGGCCGCGTGCCCACCCCCGACGCCCGCCAGCTGTCGGTGTGCCGCGACGGCGACGCGGGGACCGTCGCGCGGATATCCGACTCCGATCCGGAGATGCTGCGCTACTTCGACAGCGTCGGTATCAGCCTGGACTCCCGGCTGCGGGTGGTGGCCCGCCGCGACTTCGCCGGAATGATCTCGGTCGCCATCGAGCCCGCCGACGGGGCGGATGCCACCACAGTCGATCTGGGCAATCCCGCCGCCGAGGCCATCTGGGTGATCGCCTAACCCCCTACGCTGACAGGTCAGCGGCGCGACGACCCTCATGCAGATTTCGACGACAGATCCGCGAGATCTGCATCAGCGTCGCGCTCACCGGCAGGACACGACACTGATGCAGAAGTCGGCGCCTGGGCATATGCCTAACCCCCTACGATCCGTGGATGGCGAAACTCGAGTTGTCCCGCAAGCTCGCACTCTCCCCCGAACAGGCGTGGGCCCACGCCTCGGATCTGGCCGAGTTGGGCGACTGGCTGTGCATGCACCAGGGGTGGCGCTCGGAGCTACCCACCGAGCTTGAGGTCGGCACGACGATCGTCGGGGTGGCGGGCGCCAAGGGGATGCGCAACCGCGTCACGTGGACCATCAAGAAGTTCGATCCCCCAGCGCTGCTGGAGATCACGGGTGACGGCGTCGGCGGCACGAAGTACGCGTTGACGCTGAAGGTGACTCCCAGCAAGGAGGGTTCCACCTTCAGCGTGAAGATCGACCTCGGCGGTGCACCGCTGTTCGGGCCCATCGGCATGGCCGCCGCCCGCGCGGTCAAGGGTGACATCGAGCGCTCGATCAAGAGGTTCGAGGAGCTGTACGTCTAACTCCCCGTGCGACCCCCCCGCGCGCTACAGCGTGGCGGGACGGATCACGACGACCGACTTGGTGCGCGCGCCGTCGTCGCGCAGCAGCGCGATGACGTCACCGTCGGGTGCCGTCGCCGCGTAGATGCCGTCGATACCCGCCGGGGCCATGGCTCTGCCGTGTCGCGCCGACTCCGCCTCGTGCGCGGTGAGGTCGCGGCGTGGGAAGGCCAGCAGGCAGGCCGCGTCGAGCGGGTAGCTCAACCGCGGGCCGTCGGCGAGGTCATCGAGCGTGCGTGACTCCCCCAAGCCAAAACGGCCGACGCGGGTGCGCCGCAGTGCCGTCAGGTGGCCACCGACGCCCACCGCCGTGCCGACGTCACGCGCCAGCGCCCGAATGTAGGTGCCCGAGGAGCAGTCCACGTCCACGTCGACGTCGACGAAATCACCCGCGCGTCGAACGGCGGTCACATCGAACCGGTCAATGCGGACGGGGCGCGCCGCCAGCTCGACGGTCCTGCCCTCGCGTGCCAGCTTGTAGGCCCGCTCACCGTCGACCTTGATCGCGCTCACCGCCGAGGGGATCTGCGCGATGTCGCCGCGCAGTGCGGCGACCGCAGCACCGATCGCCGCATCGGTGACGTGACCCGCCGGAACCGTCTGCAGCACTTCGCCTTCGGCGTCCTCCGTCGAGGTCGTCTGACCGAGCCTGATCGTTGCCGCATACGACTTGTCGGTCGCGGTGAGCAGGCCGAGGATCTTGGTGGCGCGCTCGATGCCCACGACGAGAACACCTGTCGCCATGGGATCCAGCGTGCCCGCGTGCCCGACCTTGCGGGTGCCGAAGATGCGCCTGCACCGCCCGACAACGTCGTGGCTGGTCATGCCACCGGGTTTGTCGACGATCACCAGACCGGGTTCGGGTGCGCTCACAGCACTATCGCCGTCAGCACCAGACCGTCACGCACCGACCAGCGTCCACGCAGCGTGTTCAGCGGGGGTCCGGACTCCGCGGACGGATCGATGAGGACACGGGACTGAAACGTTCCCGCCGCACCCGAGCCGTCCACGTCGAAGCCGATGTGGGCGTCCTCGAAGCCAAGCCAGCGATGCGTCAGCGGGAACCAGGCCTTGTAGGTTGCCTCCTTGGCGCAGAACAGGATTCGATCCCAATGCAGATCGGCGGGCAGCGCGGCCAGCTCATGGCGTTCGACTGGCAGGCTCACGGCGTCGAGGACCCCCTTGGGCAGCTCGCCATGCGGTTCGGCGTCGATGCCGACCGAACGGATGTCACCCGCACGGCCGACCACCGCGCCCCGGAAGCCATCACAGTGCGTCAGGCTGCCGACGATGCCGTCGGGCCAGCACGGTTCACCCTTGTCCCCCTTGAGGATCGGCACCGGCGGCACGCCGAGCTCAGCGAGCGCCTGCCGCGCGCAGTGGCGCACGGTGACGAACTCGTTGCGCCGCTTGGCGACCGAGCGCGCGACGAGCGGCTCCTCCTCGGGCAGTGGCACCAGACCCTCAGGGTCGGAGTACAACTCGGCCGCAACGACCGCATCGGGTAGCACACCGGACAGCAGCCTGCTCGTCACTGGCCGAACCTCCGGTTCGAGATGCGCTGCTGCATGCGCTGCGCGTTCTCGCGCATCTCCGGCGTGATCTCGAAGTGCCCGCCGAAGTCGTTGAGGTAGCCCGGCGGGTACTTCGGGTCGGGCAGGATCTGACGCATCCACCGATAGGGCTTGCGACGCCGCCACTCTCGCGGGTAACCCACCGAGACCTCTTCGAACCGCACACCGTCGTAAAAGGTGGTGCGCGGGATATGCAGATGGCCGTAGACCGAGCAGATCGCGTTGTATCGGGTGTGCCAGTCGGCGGTGGCGGTGGTGCCGCACCACAGCGCGAACTCCGGGTAGAACATCGCGTCACACGGTTCGCGGACCATCGGGAAGTGGTTCACCAGGACCGTCGGGGTCATCCAGTCCAGCTCTTCGAGCTTCTTGCGGGTGGACGCGACCCTGTCGCGGCACCAGGCGTCACGGGTGGCATAGGGCTCGGATGACAGCAGGAACTCGTCGGTGCCGACGATGTTGCGCTCACGGGCCACGGCCAGCCCCTCGGCCTTCGTCGCCGTGCCCTCGGGCAGGAACGTGTAGTCGTAGAGCAGGAACATCGGCACGATGGTGGCCGGTCCACCCTCCTCGTTCCACACCGGGAACGGGTGCTCGGGAGTGACGATGCCCATCTCGTCGCACATATTGACCAGGTAGTCGTAGCGGGACCGGCCGAATATCTGCATCGGATCCTTGTTGGTGGTCCACAGCTCGTGGTTGCCCGGCACCCAGATCACCTTCGCGAACCGCTTGCGCAGCAGGTCCAGCGACCACCTGATGTCATCGGTGCGTTCGGCGACGTCACCGGCAACAATCAGCCAGTCGTCGGGGGTGGCCGGAAACAGCGACTCGGTGACGGGTTTGTTGCCCGTGTGCCCGATGTGAAGGTCGCTGATCGCCCATAGAGTCGGGTGACGGTGTTCCCGTGACGTCGCAGACACAACTGCCCAGCCTACTTGCGCTCGCCGGCCGTGTTCACCGGGCAACTAGAACATGTTCTGATTTACTCACCTTGCGGCGCCTACAGACTTGTAGACTCCCCGCAGTGACCGACCAGCGCGAGGGAGTCCAATGACCACCAAACTGCGTCTGCTGTCAGCGATGTGTGCGCTGATCGCGGCGGTGGCCGTGGTCTGGCAGACCGAGCCGACCGCCGCGAACAGCGCCGACGGGGTCGATCTGCGTTCCACGTCCATACCCCTGACCGGCGCTTCTGCGACCATCAAGTGGCCGGTCATCGAGACGGTGGACCCCAAACCGTTCGATCCCTGCAAGGAGATCCCGCTCGACGTGATCGGGCGCATCGGCCTGGGCTTCACGCCGCCGATCCCCGAGGACGGGCTGCGGTGCCACTACGACGCGGGCAACTACCAGATGGCGGTCGAGGCGTTCGTCTGGCGAACCTTCGAGCAGACACTGCCCCCTGACGCGGTTCAGCTCGACATCCAGGGCCACCGCGCCGCCCAGTTCTGGATCATGAAGCCGACTGACTGGAATGACCGCTTCTGGGTGACCTGCATGATCGCCTTCAAGACCAGCTACGGCGTTCTCCAGCAGTCGCTGTTCTACGCGCCGGACTACTCGGCCACTGACGTGGACTGCCTCCAGACCAACTTGCAGCGCGCCAACGAACTGGTGCCGTATTACAAGTTCTGATCGTCTCGAATGAGCCCCAAGAGCGTCGCCCTTAACGCACTGGGCCGAGCTCTTCGCCTCCCGCCGCAGACGACGGGGTTCACCGTGCGCCGCGGTGTGAGCGTGCCGATGCGCGACGGGGTGGCGCTGCTCGCCGATCACTACGTACCCGACACCGCCACCCCGGCCGGGACCCTGCTGGCGCGCTGTCCTTACGGTCGCGGATTCCCGTTCTCCGCGCTGTTCGGCAGCGTCTACGCCGCGCGCGGGTATCACGTGGTGTTCCAGAGCGTGCGCGGCACGTTCGGCTCCGGCGGTGAGTTCACCCCGATGGTCAACGAGGTGGCCGACGGCGCCGACACCGTCGCATGGCTGCGCGAACAGCCGTGGTTCACCGGATCGTTTGCGACCATCGGGCTGTCCTACCTGGGCTTCACCCAGTGGGCGCTGCTGGTCGACCCACCACCGGAGCTGACGACCGCCGTGATCTGCGTTGGTCCCCACGACTTCAACGCCGCGACGTGGGGCACCGGATCATTCGCCCTCAATGACTTCCTCGGCTGGAGTGACGCCGTCTCCCACCAGGAGGACCCCGGTTTCGGTGAGTTCGTGCGGCGGGTGAGGTCGCGTCGCGGCCTCGCCAGGACCGCGATCCAGGTACCGATGGGTGCATCGGGCCGCGGCCTGCTCGCCACGGGTGCACCCTGGTGGGAGTCGTGGGTGGAGCACTCCGACTCAGACGATGCGTTCTGGGAACCCATGCGGCTTGGCGCGGCCCTGGACCGTGTCGACGTCCCGGTCCTGCTGTTCAGCGGCTGGCAGGATCCGTTCCTCGAGCAGTCCCTCGCGCAGTACACGCGCCTCCGGGATCGCGGCGTACCCACCGCGTTGACGGTGGGCCCGTGGACACATGCCCACCTGACGACGAAGGGTGCCCCCACGGTGCTGCGCGAGTCGTTGGCGTGGCTGGACACTCACCTCGCCGGCGGGGCCGCGGTGCCACGCAGCCCGGTGCGCGCCTACGTCAACGCCACCGGCTGGACCGAGCTCCCCGCCTGGCCGCCTCCTATGGGCGAGTCGGTGCTGTACCTGCAACCCGCGCACCGGCTTTCGGAGGATCAGCCCGATGCCGGCACGACGCCGTCGACGTTCACCTTCGACCCCGCCGACCCGACACCGACCATCGGCGGCAGGTTGCTCTCCCCCGACGCCGGCTACCGCGACGACAGTGCGCTTGCCCGACGGGCCGACGTCGTGGATTTCACCGGGGATCCGCTACCAGCCGACCTGTACGTGGCCGGCTCGCCGGTCGTGGAACTGGCGCACTCCTGTGACAATCGGTTCAACGATGTCTTCGTCCGGCTCAGCGAGGTCGACGGCAAGGGCCGATCCCGCAATGTCAGCGACGGATACGTCAGGCTCACAACCGATTCCGGCACAGTCCGACTCGAGCTCGACGCCGTGGCCCACCGCTTCTCGGCTGGTTCGCGGATCAGGATTCTGGTGGCGGGCGGCTCCCACCCGCGTTTCGCCCGCAACCTCGGCACCGACGAGCCGCCTTCCTCGGGCAGCACCATGAGGACCGCGACGCACAGGGTGCACCACGGCGAGGGCGGAATGTCACGCCTGGTCCTGCCGTCGGGTTCGATGCCCCCGTCAGGCGACTGAGTCACGCACCCGGTCGGCGACAGCCTGCAGCGCGTCATCGTCGTGGACTGGCTCGCCCCACTGCGGTTCGACAGGTAGGTCCACCCAGCTCGTGCACCCGGCGAAGTCGGGGGTGCGCTCCAGGATGAGCGGCGCGTGTAGCGGTATCGCCGAGACGACCAGCACCGTCAACCGGTGTCGGGGCCGAAAGTCCAGCCGCTCGGCGCGTACCGACTCCGGTGTCCAGATGTGCAGGTCGGCGATCTCGGCGATCCGCTCGGGCTGGTTGACGCTGATGGCGGCAACGACCTTTGCACCGGCCCGAACCGTCACTGCGCTCTCGGTGCTGTCCGGTGCGGCCACCTCGAGCAGATCGCGATGCTCGGGACGCACCCGATCGGCGTGGCCGTGGGCGATCGTCGGGAAGAACAGGAACTCCGACGCGTCGAGGGCGAAGCGCTTCTCCCCGATACCGCCCTTTCGGAGCAGCACTGTCTGGCGGCCGTCGAGCATCGCGTGTACGGCCGCGCTCCACTCCTTGAGCGCAGGCGTGCTCACCTGGGTGCTAGCCCCTGGCGGCGATCCGCGCCCGGACCTCGGGGCGGCGGAGCGGCGGCACCGTCTTCGGCGGCTGCCGCCGGGGCGGCAGGACCGACAGCAGGCGCATGGTCGTCGCGGTGACCTCGGCGACGGCGGTCTCGAACGCGTCCTCGTTGGCCGCGGTCGGACGGGTGATACCGCTGACCTTGCGGACATATTGACGCGAGGCGGCCTCGATCTCCTCCGTGGTGGCGGCAGGTTCGAGGCCGCGCAATTCGGTGATGTTCCGGCACATGGGACCCAGGATAGGCCAGCTCGAGATGCCGGATACCGTGAGCAGATGACCGATCCCGTCCTGCTGATCGACACCACCGACCGCGTGCGCACGCTGACGCTGAACCGCCCGCAGTCCCGAAACGCGCTGTCGAGGGATCTGCGGACCGCGTTCTTCGCGGCGCTGCGCGACGCGGAGGCGGACGACGATGTCGACGTGGTGATCCTGACCGGTGCCGACCCCGTGTTCTGCGCCGGTCTGGACCTGAAGGAACTCGGCGACAGCACCGAACTGCCCGATATCTCCCCCAAATGGCCGGCGATGCGCAAACCGGTGATCGGTGCCATCAACGGTGCCGCGGTGACGGGCGGGCTGGAGTTCGCCCTGTACTGCGACATCCTGATCGCCTCGGAGAAGGCCAGCTTCGCCGACACGCACGCCCGTGTCGGCCTGCTTCCCACGTGGGGGCTGAGCGTTCGGCTCCCTCAGAAGGTAGGCATCGGGATGGCGCGCCGAATGAGCCTGACCGGTGACTACCTGTCGGCAGACGACGCCCTGCGCGCCGGCCTGGTCACCCAGGTCGTCTCCCACGACGATCTGTTGCCGACCGCCAGGGCCGTCGCCGCCTCGATCGTCGGCAATAACCAGCGGGCGGTCAGGGCATTGCTGGAGTCCTACCACCGCATCGACGAACAGCAGACCAGCGCCGGACTGTGGATCGAGGCCCAGTCCGCCACGCAGTGGATGCGGGAGACCAGCGGCGACGATATTGCCGCCAGCCGCTCTGCGGTGATGGAGCGCGGGCGCAACCGGGCGCGTTGACTCCGCGTAGGGGACCGCAGGCCAATGCCGAAGCCGCCGCCGCGGCGTGCGACGGCGGCTTGGCCTGGGCCCGCTAGCGTTCCAAGTCCGCCGCGACGACTTCCTTCACCTTGGCCACGTTGAAGCGGCCCTCATAGATCGGCCCCTGACCAGTCGTTGGACCCTGGTACTGCAGGAACAAGATCCGGCACCCGTTCTCAGTCTTCATCTCGTACTCGAAGTGCGGATCCTGCATGTACACCAGATCGCCGGCACGCAGGACTGTCTCGCCGTATTCGCACTCCCCCTCGATGACGTACCACATCTGGGCGAAATCGTGCTTGTGCAGCGGGAATCCGGACCCCGGAAGGTAGTTGATGATGCCGGCGTTGGGCTGAGTCGGATCCTCATCTGAGGGGTGGAACACCATCTGCGTGGTGTTCTTGAACCGGCCCATCTTCGGTTCTGTGTCGTCGGGGCGACGGATGATCGGCGCATTGTGGGTCTTCATGGCCTCTGTCGCGGTCAGCAGCTTCTCGGCGGTGGACACTTTCACTGATCCCTCTCTTGTGCGGGTGCTCAGAACGCCATGGGGAAATCGACATCAACTCTCATTCGAGATTCGACACTCATTACCCATCGTTCAGCTATACTGAACACTGTTCCAATTACAGTCAGAGCATGGCACGCACTTCCAGCGCCGGTCAACCAACATTCGTTGGCAGGGTGAGAAATTGCCCCAAATTCATGTGGTTGACCTCACACGGTTGGTCTGCCATGCTTCGTTCCGTCAAACAGAATGGTGTTCAGCAGTGCCGAACAGTAACCCACCCCGGTCTCGATCAGTGGAGCGTGCCTTGTCCATCCTTTGCGAACTCGCCAAAGACGACTCCCCCGTGGGCATCAGCGACTTGTCGCGACGCACCGGCTGCTCGAAGAGCACGGTGTACTTGAGCCTGCAGACGATGCGCGCGATGAACTTCGTGGTGCAGGATCCGGGTACCGAGCGCTACGGACTCGGGCTGGCGGCCGCTCAGTTGGGCGGGGCCGCCCGCGATAACTCCCGCCTGGTCACCGCGCTCTCGGACCCCATGAGCGAACTCGCGGCACGGTCATCAGAAGCCGTGTCGCTCGGCGTCCGAACCGCGGACGAAGTTCTGTTCGTCAAGCGTTTCGAAACGTCACACGCGCTGGGTACCAGCATTCGCGAAGGCACCCGAATGCCGTTGCACACCTCGGCAGCTGGGAAAGCCATCCTGATGGGCCTCACCGACGAGGAACTCATGACGATGTTCCCCGACGAGTCCCTGCCTGTGGAGGGCAGCAATGTCGTTGGCAGCCGCACGGAACTGCTCAGTCAACTCGCCACCGCGCGTGAGGTTGGCTACGCAACCAGCGAGGACGAATGGCGTGCCGGCGTTTCAGCGGCCGCGGTGCCGATCGTGATCGGCGGCGAGATCGTCGGATCGGTCTCGATCGCAGGTCCAACGTCACGCTTTCGAGCGTCGCTTTGGGTCAACGACCTACTGGCGCTGGCGCGCCCACTCCACAATCCCGGACCCGACACCGCACCGAACACCAAGAAGGAGCAGGAATGAGCCACTCGCTGGCCGTGACCAATATCGGAACGCTGATGTCCGGGGACATCGAGGCACCCATTGCGGCGGCCGACACCGTTCTCATCGTGGACGGCCTGATCACTGGAGTCGGCGCGCGATCCGACTTCTCCGCCGACAGGTGGCTGGATGCGGCGGGAGCCACTGTGCTTCCAGGACTCATTGACAACCACATCCACCCAGTCGTCGGCGACTACACCCCGCGGCAGTCACAGGCCGACTTCCTCAGCGGGTTCGTGCACGGCGGCGTCACCTCGGCGGTCTCTGCGGGTGAGGTGCACACCCCCGGCCGGCCGACCGACCCGGCGGGCACCTGCGCTCTGGCGGTGCTCGCCCACAAGGCCTTCGCCAAGTTCCGCCCCGGTGGAATCCGCGTCTACGGGGGTGCCGTCCTTCTCGAGAACGGCCTAACCCGTGAGCATTTCGTGGAGATGGCCGCCGAGGGCGTGCACCTCGTCGGCGAGATTGGGATCTCGGGTGTACAGGACCCCGAGCAGGCCGCGGAGATGACCAGATGGGCGCAGGCGGCCGGGATGACCGTGACGGTCCACGTCGGCGGGAAATCCGTTCCGACCAGCCGCACCATCGACGGCGCGTTCTGCGCGCAGGTCATGCCTGACGTCGCCGCACACGTCAACGGCGGCCCCACAGCACCGGCCCTGGACGATGTGCGGACCATCCTCGATCAGACGAGCGCCGCAGTCGAGCTGGTATACAACGGTAATCAGCTTGCCGCCGTTGAGGTCTCACGGATGCTGGTCGACAGTGGCGAACTCGCTCGGCTTGTGCTCGGGACGGACTCGCCAGCGGGCGCCGGCATCGCCGCGGGCGGAATGCTGCGGCTGATGGCCACGATGTGCTCAATGGCCGATGTGCCGCCGGCAATCGCCGTCGCGACCGCGACCGGCAACACCGCCCGGGTCCGACGGATACCCGGCGGCCGGCTTCGTGTCGGCGAGCGGGCCGACCTCGTCGTCGCCGACGCCCCCGACGGCAGCAGGGCCGACGATATGTCCGCTGCTTTGACGCTTGGCGACACTCCGGCAGTGGCCGCCGTGATCGCCGGCGGCGAGATCGTGGTGCGGCGCAGCCGAAACACCGCTCCACCGCGGCGGGTGCCGCAGTTTCCGCGCGAGGACTTGGTCGCCCACTGACCGTCCAGAACGAATAAGCGCAGTATCCAACAAGAAAGGAGCTCCGTATGACAGTGCGGAACGACGGTTCGCCAGCCCTCAGAGTGCTCATGTCGAGCTTGGTCGGCACGACTCTGGAGTGGTATGAGTTCTTCGTCTACGGTATCGCCGCCGCGTTGGTGTTCAACAAGGTCTTCTTCCCCGAATTCGACCCGCTCATCGGCACTCTGCTGTCGTTGTCAACATTCGCTGTCGCCTTCATCAGCCGCCCCATCGGTGGCGTCATCTGTGGGCATTTCGGTGACCGCATCGGTCGCAAGCGAATACTCATACTGACCCTCACGGTCATGGGCGCCACCACGTTCGCGATCGGTCTCCTGCCGAGCTTCGCCACGATCGGGGTTGCCGCGCCAATCCTGCTGGTGGCACTGAGATTCATCCAGGGACTGTCGCTCGGCGGCGAGTACAGTGGTGCCGTTCTGATGAGCGTCGAGCACGCCGCTCCGGGAAAGCGCGGGCTTTACGGCGCGGTCATCAACACCGGGGCGTCCTGGGGCATGTTGCTGGGCAACGGCATCTTCCTGCTGCTGTCCTCGCTGAGTGACTCCTCGTTCGCGCAGTGGGGCTGGCGAATCCCGTTCCTGACGAGCGCCGTTCTTGTCTTCGTCGGGATGTACATGCGCCTGCATATCGAGGAGAGCCCGGCGTTCGCGCAGCTACAGGAGGAGAACGAGGTACGCAGACAACCGATCCTGGAAGTCCTGCGTGACCATCGGCGCACAGTCCTGGCGATGGCGTTCTCCTACATGATCAACGGCACGTTCTTCTACACCGCGACCGTCTTCTCACTGACGTACGGGCAGAACCACCTTGGCCTGCACCGGTCACACGTGCTGTGGATGGTCATGGCGGTCACCGTCGTCGCGGTCTCGGGCACACTCTATGTCGGCTGGCTGTCGGACCGGATCAATCGAAAGCGCCTGTACCTGTTCGGCATCGCCGGTTTGACTGTCATGCCGGTTGCGTGGTTCGCGCTGTTCACCACGGGATCGACGCCGTGGATGCTGCTCGGTTTCGTCCTCGTCTACATCCCCTACTGCTTCAACTACGGCGCCATGCCCACCTTCTTCGCGTACTGCTTCCCAGCCGATGTCCGCTACAGCGGAATGGGGCTCGGCTACACACTCGGAACCGTCCTCGGCAGTGCGACCGCACCGATCGTGTGCACCTTTCTGCTGGATCGCACCGACGGCTGGCCAGCCATCGCGGGCTACATGGCCGCGGTGGGGGTGGTCTCATTCATCGCCACGCTGTTCCTCAACGAGCAGCAGACCACCTCTGTCGGCGGTCCAGGCGCGCCCAGTGACAAGCCGTCGACGCTGCTCGCCCGATGAGAGGCACCACACCCCGTGTCGGCCTGGCACTGTATCCGACCCAACCCATCAACGACATGGTCCAAGCCGCGAAAGTCGCTGAACATCACAGCTTCTCGACACTATGGATCGGCGACTCACAGAACATCTGGCGCGAGTCATTCACCGCGATGGGCGCAATTGCACACAGCACCAACAGGATCGGTATCGCGACAGGGGTGAGCAATGTGGTTACCCGCCACCTGGCGACGGTGGCGGGCGGGTTCGCCTCACTACAAGAAATGGCACCGGGTCGCGTGATCGCCGGGTTGGGGACCGGTGATTCATCACTGGCCACCATCGGCAGCGCGCCGATGCGCACCAACGATCTCGAACGCGCCGTCGGCATGCTGCGATCGCTGACGTCGGGGGAAGGGGTCACGCTTGACACTGGACCGGCGCAGGTCCGCATCACCTACGCCTCGGCCCGTACCGCGGTCCCGGTTCACCTGGCGGCATCGGGACCCAAGATGTTGGATCTCGCCGGCCGCGCCGCGGACGGCGTGGTACTGCTTGCCGGCGCAGACCCCGATGCGATCCGAAGGGCCTTGGCGCGGGTGACCAGCGGAGAGGTCACCGCAGGCAGGCAAGTGGGGTCTGTGTATCGCGTCCTGTGGCTACCCATCGCGGTGGAGGACGACTCGGCACAGGCCCGACGACTGGTCCGGCCGCATGTCGCCAGGACCGCACTACGGCCACACCCCGTGGCGCTGCCCGCCGAGCTGGTCCAGGAGGTATCCGAACTACGGCGCCGTTACGACTACTACCAGCACATGTCCAGCAGCGCGGGTCACGCCGAACATGTCTCGGCCGAGCTGACCGCGCGATTTGCCGTCGCCGGTGATCCCGGTGAAGTGCTGGCGCAGATGCGTGAACTGTGCAGGTTGCCGATCGACGAGATCGCGCTCGTTCCGTTCGCGGCCGATGAGAGTTCACGGATCACCACCGCAGTGAGATGTCTGGAACTGTTCGAGGCCATCGCCGCCTAGCGCGTCCATATCGCCATTTGACGTCAACCCGGCTTGAACCGGCAAGCTGAGCATGTGAACGATGCATCGGCCGAAATGCCCGTCAACCACCATGCCGACCACCCCGGCTTCGCCGGGATCACCGGCAGCCTCTTCGGATTCCTATTCCTGCTCATCGGCCGTGCGAACGCGCGACTCGCGACGGAACGCGCCCACGTCTCGGCCGCCGATCACGTCGTCGACGTCGGCTGCGGACCGGGCACCGCCGCCCGCACAGCCGCCCGCCGCGGTGCCCGCGTCACCGGCGTCGACCCGTCGGCATCGATGCTGCGGATCGCGCAGGCCGTCACGCGCGGTCGCGCCGACATCACGTGGGCCGAGGGCACCGCCGAGCGCCTCCCCGTTCCCGACGGCTCGGCGACGGTCGTGTGGGCGTTGGCCACCGTGCACCACTGGCGCGACGTGACCGAGGGCCTCGCGCAGGCGTATCGCGTGCTGGCACCCGGTGGGCGGCTGCTGGCTGTCGAGCGCCGAACCGACCACGGCGCCACCGGATTGGCGACCCACGGCTGGACCGATGCCCAGGCGGAGTCATTCGCCGGACTGTGCCGCGCGGCGGGACTGGTCGACGTCTGCGTCACCGGTGACCGGGCCGGTCGACGTCCGGTGTGGACGGTCAGCGGCACAAAGCCCTGAGTCTGCTCAGCCCGTCCCGGCCACCAGCCAGCGACCGGAGCACGCCCGCCATCCGACGAACACCAGGCGCAGCACCATGAACGTGGTCAGACCAGACCAGATGCCGAGCAATCCCCACCCGAACGCCAGAGACATCCAGACCAGCGGCAGGAACCCAATCAGGGCGCTGGCCAGCGTCGCATTGCGCATGAACCGCGCATCCCCGGCACCGAGCAGCACGCCGTCGAGCGCGAACACAACGCCCGCCACCGGCAGCTGCGCGACCAGGAACCACCACGGCACGCCGATCTCGTCCAGCACCGAGCGATCCGAGGTGAACAGCGCCGGGAGCGCCGACGAGCCGACCGCGAACGCCGCCGCCAGCACCGCGGCACCCAGCGTCGAGACCACGGTCACACGCCACGCCACCGACTTCGCATGCGCCAACTGACCCGCTCCCAGGGCCGCACCGACCAGCGACTGGGCGGCGATCGCCAGCGAATCCAGAACCAGGGCAAGGAAACTCCACAGTTGCAGCACCACCTGGTGCGCGGCCACCGCCGCCGCCCCGAAACGCGCGGCGACCGCCGCGGCGGAGACGAAACACGCCTGGAACGCCAGGGTGCGCACCACCAGGTCACGGCCCATCACAAGCTGAGCGCGCAGCACCGCGAAGTCGACGCGCAGCGCGACCCGCTCGACCAGAAGCGCCCGGCAGAACATCACCGCCGCCAGCCACTGCCCAACCACGTTGGCCACCGCCGAACCGGCCAGTTCCATCCGGGGCAGTCCCAGCCACCCGTAGACCAGCAGCGGACACAGCACTGCCGACACCGCGAAACCCGACACCACGTAGCGCAGCGGCCGGGCGGTGTCCTGTACGCCACGCATCCAGCCATTGCCCGCCAACGAGATCAGGATCGCCGGTGCACCCAGGATCGCGATCCGCAGCCAGGGCAGCGCCTCCTCGGCGATCTCTCCGCCGTCGGCGATCACCGCGAGCAGCGGCACCGCGGCCGCCTGGACCGCCGCGACGACCACCAACCCGAGGCCGATCGCCAACCAGGTGGCCTGCACGCCCTCCCCGACTGCCGCACGCCGGTCCCCCGCCCCGAAGAACCGGGCCGCGCGCGCCGTCGTCCCGTACGACAGGAACGTCAGCTGCGAGGACACCAGCGCCAGAACGAGTCCGCCGATCGCCAGCCCTGCGAGCGCGAGCGCTCCGAGTCGACCCACCACGGCCAGGTCGAACAGCAGGTAGAGCGGTTCAGCGGCCAGTACACCCAGTGCGGGTAGCGCAAGACCGGCGATTCGCCTGCCGGTCGCCGGTGCCGGCTGCTCAGGCGAATCAGCCAAGGCGCGCGTTGACGCGGTCAGCCAAGCGCATCAGCGAGCGCCTTCACGACGTCCTCGACCGGGCCGGTCGCGGAGTAGCCAGCGGCGAACCGGTGCCCACCTCCGCCGAATCGGCCGGCGACGACTGTGAGATCTACCGCCGCCTTCGCCCGCATCGACACCGACCAGCGCTGGGGAGCGATCTCCTTGAACACAGCGGCCACCTCGGCCTGCGAGGTGGTGCGCACGATATCGACAATGCTCTCCACCTCCTCGAGCCGGGCGGCGCTGAACTCCTGATGGGGCACAACGGCATACACGAAACCGAGACCACCCAGCGCCTCGGGCGCGAGACGTGCCGACGCCAGTACGCGCGACAGCATCGGAAGCCACGAGAACGGGTGCGTGTCGAGCAGGGTGCGACTGATGGCGGCGTTGTCGACACCAAGTTCGAGCAACCGCGCGGCAAGGCGGTGCGCCCGGGCGGTGGCCCACCGGAACGATCCGGTGTCGGTTGTCAGGCCGGCGTAGAGGCAGTGCCCGACGGGTGCGTCTATCGGCTCACCCCACGCATCGAGAAGCTCGGCGACGAGCATCGTGGTGGAGTCCGCCGACAGATCCACGTAGTTCGCGGTGCCGAACAGCTGGTTCGACGCGTGGTGGTCGATCACCAGGACCTGCCGGGCACAGTCGGCCACACCGCGCAGTTCACCCAGCCGGTTGACGCTGGGGATGTCGACTGTGACGACCAGATCGGGGTCACGCCGCATCGCGTCCGCGGCTACCAGCAGGTGACCACCCGGCAGCGACTGCAGTGATTCCGGCAGATCGGCTGGTTCGGCGAACGCGACCTCGACGGCCTTGCCCACACGCTCCAACACCAATGCCAGCGCCAGCCCGGCGCCGATGGTGTCGGCATCGGGATAGACGTGACACAACACCGCCACACTGGCTGCACCGGATAGCAGTGCCGCCGCGCCGTGCGCATCGACGCGTACGGCCGCAGCCTCGGGTACTAGCTCAGTCGTCGGGTCGATCGTTGTCACCGGTGTCCTCAGCGTCGGAATCGTCATCAGGCTCGTCGCCCGATTCCTCGCCCCCGACCACACGGTACGGGTCAGCGTCACCGGCCGGTGTGGCACCCTCACGAATCCGTGCCACATCGGCGTCGGCGGCACGCGCGCGCGCCAGCAGTTCCTCCATGTGTTGCGCCGTGTCGGGCACCTTGTCCAGCACGAACGCCAGCGTCGGGGTGAAGCGCACACCGGTGGCGGCGCCAACCTTGCTCCGCAGGATGCCCCTGGCACGCTCCAGCGCCTTGGCGGCACCGTCATAGTCGGGCTCGTCGGCCAGCGTCTCGCCGCGCACCGTGTAGTACACGGTGGCGTCGTGCAGGTCACCCGTCACCTTCGTGTCCGTCACGGTCACGAAGGCCAACGGGGGATCCTTGATCTCGAACTCGATGGCTGACGCGACGACCGTGCCGATGCGCTTGGAGAGCCGTCGTGCGCGGCCCACGTCAACCATTTAAGTGCGCTCCTTCTCCACGAGTTCGTACGCCTCGATGACGTCGCCTTCCTTGATGTCGTTGTAGGTGAGCGTCAGACCACATTCGTAGCCGTCGCGCACCTCCGTGGCATCGTCCTTCTCGCGCTTCAGCGACGAGATGGTGACGGTCTCGGCAATGACGAGGTTGTCACGCAGCAACCGCGCCTTGGCGTTGCGGCGCATGATGCCCGAGGTGACGAGGCAGCCGGCGATGTTGCCGACCTTGGACGACCGGAAGATCGCCCGGATCTCGGCGCGGCCGAGTTCCTTCTCCTCGTAAATCGGCTTGAGCATGCCCTTCAGCGCGCTCTGGATCTCATCGATGGCCTGGTAGATCACCGAGTAGTACCGGATGTCGACACCCTCGCGGTTGGCCAGCTCGGTGGCCTTGCCCTCCGCACGGACGTTGAACCCGATGATGATCGCGTTCGACGCCGACGCCAGGTTGACGTTGGTCTCGGTGACGCCGCCGACACCGCGGTCGATGACGCGCAGCTCCACCTCGTCGCCGATCTCGATGCCCAGCAGGGCCTCCTCCAGCGCCTCGACGGTGCCGGAGTTGTCGCCCTTCAGGATCAGGTTCAGCTGGCTGGTTTCCTTCAGCGCGGCATCCAGATCGTCCAGGCTGATGCGCTTGCGGGTCCGCGCCGCCAGAGCGTTGCGCTTGCGCGCGCTGCGCCGGTCGGCGATCTGCCGTGCGATGCGGTCCTCGTCGACAACCAGGAGGTTGTCACCGGCACCTGGCACCGACGTGAAGCCGATGACCTGGACCGGACGCGACGGGAGCGCCTCCTCGACGTCCTCGCCGTGCTCGTCGACCATGCGACGGACGCGGCCGTAGGCGTCGCCCGCCACGATCGAGTCGCCGACCCGCAGTGTTCCGCGCTGGATGAGCACGGTGGCCACGGGGCCGCGGCCACGGTCGAGGTGTGCCTCGATCGCGACGCCCTGGGCCTCCATGTCCGGGTTGGCCCGGAGATCCAGTGCGGCGTCGGCGGTCAACAGCACCGCTTCGAGCAGGGCGTCGATATTGGTGCCCTGCTTGGCCGAGATGTCGACGAACATGGTGTCGCCACCGAAGTCCTCGGCAACCAGGTTGTACTCGGTGAGCTGCGCCCGGATCTTGGCCGGGTCGGCGCCCTCCTTGTCAATCTTGTTGACCGCCACCACGATCGGCACGTCTGCGGCCTGCGCGTGGTTGATGGCCTCCACCGTCTGCGGCATGACGCCGTCATCGGCGGCGACCACCAGAATGGCGATGTCGGTGGCCTTGGCACCACGGGCACGCATGGCGGTGAACGCCTCGTGACCGGGGGTGTCGATGAAGGTCACCAGACGCTCGTTGCCATCCAGCTCGGTGAGGACCTGGTACGCACCGATGTGCTGGGTGATGCCACCGGCCTCGCCCTCGCGGACGTTGGCCTGACGGATGCTGTCCAGCAGTCGCGTCTTGCCGTGGTCGACGTGACCCATGACCGTGACGACCGGCGGACGGTACTGGAGATCGTCCTCGTCGCCCTCGTCCTCGCCGTAGGTGAGGTCGAAGGACTGCAGCAGCTCGCGGTCCTCGTCCTCCGGGGACACGACCTGCACGACGTAGTTCATCTCGCTGCCGAGCAGCTCGAGCGTCTCGTCACCTACCGACTGAGTCGCGGTGACCATTTCGCCGAGGTTGAACAGCGCCTGCACCAGCGATGCCGGGTTGGCGTTGATCTTGTCGGCGAAGTCGACGAGCGACGCGCCGCGGGCCAGCCGGATGGTCTCGCCGTTGCCGTGCGGCAACCGCACACCACCGACGACCGGTGCCTGCATGCTCTCGTACTCGGCGCGTTTCGCCCGCTTCGACTTGCGGCCACGACGGACTGCGCCGCCGGGACGACCGAATGCACCTGCCGCGCCACCACGCTGACCGGGACGACCACCGCCGCCACCGCCACCTGGGCGTCCGCGGAAGCCACCTGCGGGTGCGCCACCTGGGGCTCCGGCACCGCCGCCGGCGCCACCGCCGCGGTAGTTACCGCCACCGCCACCGGCACCACCGGGACCGCCGGGACGACCGCCGCCGCCACCGGGACCACGGCCGCCGGGGGCGGGACGCGGGCCACCGGGACGACCCATCGCGCCTGGTCGGGCACCTGGGGGACGTGGAGGCATGTTGCCGGGTGTCGCTCCGGGACGCGGGCCGGGGCGCGGGCCACCGGGGCCTGCCGCGGGACGCGGCGCCGGACGCTCGACCGGCTGCTGCGACGAGAAGGGGTTATTGCCCACGCGCGGGGCGCGCGGTGCGGGCTTGGGCGCGCCGGGAGTGGCTGGCGCCGGACCGGGTCGGGGACCCGGTGTCGGACCTGCCGGTGCGGCGGGCTGGGCCGGTGCACTCGCGGCAGGTGCTGGTGCCGCGGCGGCGGGTGTCTGCACCGGTGCCGGAGCCGGAGCTGCGGGCGGCGCAGGCGGTGCCGGGGGTGCGGGCTTCGGACCGCCGGGCTTGGGTGCCGAGGTCACGACGCCACCGTCGGCTGCCGCAGGTGCGGCACCGGGCTTGGGCCCGGCCGATTCGGACGGAGCGGCTGCGGCGGCGGGCTTCGCCGGTGCCGGCGCGGCCTTGGCGGGCTTGCCTGCACCGAACGCCTCGCGCAACCGGCGCGCCACGGGAGCCTCCACAGTGGAGGACGCGGACTTAACGAATTCGCCCTGATCACTCAGACGGGCGAGAACTTCCTTGCTGGTGACACCGAGTTCTTTAGCCAACTCGTGCACGCGGGCCTTACCTGCCACTACTACTACTCCTGTCTGGAGGCGACAGCGGTGGTAGGCCGCGCCTCGGGTTTAGCTATGACGCATGGTCATCGAGACTTCACGGTGTGCTCATGTTCTTCGCTACCTGTTCTGTTGCCGGGCGGCCGTGTCCTTCAATCCCTCGAAGTACTCGGTCACCGCGGATGTGTCCGGCGGACCGGTGATGCGCAACGCTCGGGTGAAAGCCCGCCGCCGGATCGCCGCATCGAGGCACTGCGGGTCGAGGTGCAACCACGCACCCCGCCCCGGCAGGTTACCCGCTGAGTCAACGGTTACGGCGTGATCGCCATTCCCGTCACACACAGCGGCCACTCGCAGCAAGTCGACGGCCAACTCTCGCCTCCTGCAACCGACACACGTTCGCACCGGGCCGAGGGGCCGATCGGTACTCTCGCGCGTCGAGGCAGGAGTCTCGCGCTGGATCACGGCTCAGTCTAGCCTCACCCGTTGCCCCAGACAGAATCGCGTGTCGCGCTACCTGTCACGCTGGGCGCCGTGGGCCGCCCCCGAGTGCGGCGGACCCTCTGGCGTTGGCGCGGCGTCACTGCGAATGTCGATCCGCCAACCGGTCAAACGGGCAGCCAGACGTGCGTTCTGCCCCTCCTTGCCGATCGCCAGCGACAGTTGGAAGTCAGGCACCACGACACGCGCGGCACGCCCTGCCTCGTCGATGACCGATACCGACACCACCTTGGCCGGTGACAGCGCATTGGCGACGAACCGCGCCGGATCCTCGTCGTAGTCGATGATGTCGATCTTCTCGCCCGACAGCTCGCTCATCACATTGCGAACCCGTTGGCCCATCGGCCCGATGCAGGCTCCCTTGGCGTTGAGGCCCGGCATCCGCGATGTCACGGCGATCTTCGAGCGGTGCCCGGCCTCGCGGGCCACGGCGACGATCTCGACCGATCCGTCGGCGATCTCGGGAACCTCGAGTGAGAACAGCTTGCGGACCAGATTGGGATGGGTGCGCGACAGCTCGATCCTGGGCTCACGGACACCACGGGTGACCCCGATCACGTAGCAGCGCAACCGATCACCGTGTTGGTAACTCTCGCCGGGGACCTGCTCGGCGGGCCTGACCATGCCCTCCGACCCCTTGCTCTCGGTGCCCAGGCGCACGACGACGTTGCCCCGCGCGTTCTCCCGCGCATCACGCTGCACGACGCCCGCCGCGATATCACCCTCGCGGGCGGAGAACTCGCCGAACATGCGCTCGTTCTCCGCGTCACGGAATCGCTGCAGCATCACCTGCCGTGCGGTGGTCGCCGCGACCCGGCCGAAACCCTCTGGGGTGTCGTCCCATTCCTGGATCAGGTTGCCGTCGTCGTCGGTCTCGCGGGCCATCACCCGCACGACGCCGGTCTTGCGGTCGATGTCGATCCAGGCGTCGGCCTCGTGCCCCTCCGTGTGGCGGTACGCGGTCAGCAGCGCGGTCTTGATCGTCTCCAACAGCTCATCGACCGCGATCCCCCGATCCACTTCGATGGCATGCAGTGCAGCCATATCGATGTTCATTCGTCGACCTCCTCTCCGGAATGGCCGGCTAACTCGAGCTCTCGCCGGTTTGGTGGTGAAAACTCCACTTGTACAACAGCTTTGACAATTTCACTAAGCGCTATGTCACGGACCTCGTATTTCGCGCGCCGACTGTCGGCGACCACCACGCTCACGGTGTCGCCCACGAGTTCGCCCAACCGGCACTCCAGAGAGGAACCGTCGGACATCGACAGCGCCACCTTGCGACCGCGTGCACGCCGGTAGTGCCGTTCAGTGGTCAGCGGACGGTCCACGCCCCGCGATGTGACCTCCAGAACATAGGGGTCGAACTCCCCCGACGACGATTCGAACGCGTCGAGCAGCTCAGATGCGACACGCGACAACTCCGCGACCGCTTCGAGATCGAGGTTCTCCTCGCCATCGGCGACCACCACGATGCGGGGCGGCCGAGACACGGGCTGAACGGCGACATCCTCGACGTCGTACCCGCGACGCGCGAACTCAGCCTCGAGCAGCTCGGTCACCTGCGAAGAAGTCGGCAAGTGCGGGGACCGTAGCGGTTGATCCGATGCCACGGCGAGCTCCTCGTCTTGAGTTGTGCGGACGTGATCCCGGGCTACTGACCCTCGGGATCGAGTATCAACGATACGCCAGTCCAGGACGCCCGATTGGCCAACGACAGGTCAGCCGGTCGAACGCACGGCCGACTGACCGGATCCTGCGGGATGGCAGGATGACCCACGATGTCGAACGTGACCAGCACTCCCTCCCTCAGCAGGCGGCATGTCCTGATTGGTGCTGCCGCCCTGGCGCTGCTGAGCACCACGTCGGTCGCCTGTGGGTCCAAGACCCCCCCAGCCGATCTCAGCTCACTGGTCACCCAGATCGACCTCGCCCGAGCCGACAGCCAGCTGGCCGCAGACGCTGCCGCGGCCGCCCCGCCGCCCATCGCCGCGGCCCTGACCGTCGTCGCCGCCGAGCGCACCGCGCACGCCGAGGCGCTCACCGAGGAGATCATCCGTGTGACAGGCCAGGAACCGACGTCCTCGAGCGCCTCCGCGACCTCCACGTCACCCCCTCCCACCCCGGGAGAGCCCGTGGTCGCTCCCACACCGCAGGACGTCGTCGTGGCTCTCGCGAAGTCCGCGGGCAGCGCCGCCCAGGCGGCCGCCGAACAGGCGGGTTACCGCGCCGGGTTACTCGGCTCCATCACCGCGGCGTGCACAGCCGCGTACACCGTCGCCCTGGCCGAGGTGGCGCCATGACAGGGCCGCTGCCCGGACCGGCCACGACCGCACCGGCCACCACATCGGCCACCACGCCGGTGCCACCCACCACCAGGTCGGCGCCGACCACGTCGACCACAACGCCAGTGCCGCCCGCCACCAGCAACCCGCCCGCGGCCCCACCCGCGGCTACGACGACTGAGCCGCCCAGCACCACCACGACGACTCAACCGACGACGACTCAACCGACCACGACTCAACCGACCACGACTCAACCGACCACGACTCAACCCACGACGACCACCTCGGAGTCGTCCACGAGCCGGACCACTGACCCGGCACGCCCCAGCGACGGACCCGACGCGGCGCTGTTCGACGCTGTCGCGACCGAGCACGGCGTGATCTACGGGTACGGCCTGGTATCGGCGCACTCCGCACCCGAGGTCAACGACATCGTCGCCGAGGCGATGGCCGCGCACCGCAAGCTCCGTGAGGACGCGATCGCCCGGCTGACCGATCGCGACGTCACCGCGCCCCTGCCCGCCGTCGGCTACGAGATCCCCATCGCGGTCAACACGCCGCAGGACGCGGCCCAGCTGGCGACGCGGATGGAGGAGGACAGCGCGGTCGCATGGCGGGCGGTGCTCGAACAGGCGACGACGACCGAGGACCGCGCGTTCGCCGTGACGGCGCTGACTCAGGCGGCGGTCACCGCGGCCAGATGGCGCGCCGTACTCGGCACCTCACCGAGCACCGTCGCGTTCCCCGGAGGCACCGAGTAGCTCAGGTTTGCGCCGCCAGCAGATATCCCAGATAGACCAGGTAAGCGGCGACCATGACGCCGCCCTCGATGCGGGACACCCGCCGTCCCGTGATGAAGATCGGGACGCACAGCAGGGCGACGCCCACCATGATCGGGATATCGATGCGGACCAGGCTGTCCGGCAACGCCAAACCGTGCGCGGGTACCAGGCAGGTGACGCCGAGGATCAGCAGGATGTTGAAGATGCTGCTGCCGAGCAGGTTTCCGACGGCGACGTCGCGGTCACCACGAATCGTCGAGACCACGGTCGTGACCAGCTCCGGCGCCGACGTGCCGATGGCCACCACGGTCAGGCCGATCAACGCGTCGGAGACACCGAACTCACGCGCCAATCCGACGGCACCGTTGACGAGCCAGTCCGCGCCCACCACCACGATGACGATGCCGACGAGCATCATCGCCACGTACAGCGCCAGCGGACGCCTTTCAGACGACGCCGCCTCACCGGGCTCGTCAGCCGATATGGCGTGGGCGAACTCGCCTGCCACAACGCGTGACTCACGCTGCGTGACGTGGATCAGCGCAACGATGTAGCAGATCGCACCGGTCACCAGAATCGCACCGTCGATCCGTGACAGCGTGCCGTCGGCCGCCAACACCCACATAGCGACCGCGGCCCCCGCCATCACCGGCAGTTCGAAGCGCAGCGTCCGCATCTGCATCGCGAGCGGCAGAATCAGGGCGCTCAGCCCGAGGATGAGCAGCATGTTGACGACGTTGGTGCCAGCGATGTTGCCGACGGCCAGCTCCCCGCCGCCCTCCCTGGCCGCCGTGATACCGATGGCCAGTTCGGGCATGCTGGTGCCGATCGACACCACCGTCAGGCCGATGACAATCGGGCTGATCCCCAGCCGCGCGGCGACCTCGACGCTGCCCCGGACCATGACGTCGGCCCCGATCACCAACGCGATCAACCCGACCAGAAACCACGACACATCCGTCAACATCCCGGCGTCCCCCAGTGGCGAAAGTGCCTACGCGATGGCCTCGGCGATCGTCGCGGCAGCCGAGTCGACCGGAATCTCGCGGTTCTCACCGGTGAACCGGTTGCGCAACTCGACCACGCCGTCGGCCCACCCGCGGCCGACCACGACGAGCCACGGCACCCCGAGCAGTTCAGCGTCCTTGAACTTCACGCCGGGTGAGGCCTTGCGATCGTCAAGAAGCACCTCGAGCCCGAGCCGATCCAGTGCACCGGCCAGTTCCGTCGCGCCAGTCCTGGCGTCGTCGTCCTTGTTGGCGATCACCACGTAGGCGTCGAACGGCGAGACCGCACTGGGCCACCGCAGGCCGAGATCGTCGTGGTGCTGCTCGGCGATGACGGCGACCAGGCGCGACACCCCGACACCGTAGGAGCCCATGGTCAGGCGCACCGGCTTGCCGTCCTCACCGAGCACGTCGGCGGTGAAGGCGTCGGTGTACTTGCGGCCGAGCTGGAAGATGTGACCGATCTCGATACCGCGCGCCGACACCAGCGGGCCCCTGCCGTCGGGCGAGAGGTCGCCGTCGCGGACCTCGGCCGCCTCGATGGTGCCGTCGGGCGTGAAATCGCGGCCGACCACCAGGTCCAGAACGTGCTTGCCCTGCTCGTCGGCCCCGGTGAGCCACGCCGTGCCGTCCACGACCCGCGGATCGACCAGATAGCGAACACCGTTGGCCAGCAAGCCCTTCGGGCCGATGTAACCCTTCACCAGGAACGGGTGCTTGGCGAAGTCGGCATCACCGAGCATCACGTACTCCGCCGGCTCGAGAGCCGCACCAAGCCGCTTGTCGTCGACTTCGCGGTCACCCGGGACGCCGACGGCCAGAAGCTCCCACTCACCGCCGGGCTCACGGACCTTCATCATCACGTTCTTCAACGTGTCCGCCGCGGTGAACTCACGGCCCAGGCCCGCGCCGTTGGCCCAGTCGACGAGCGTGGCGATGGTCGGCGTGTCACCGGTGTCGTGGACGACCGCTTCGGGCAGCCCGTCGAACGGGATCGGCGCGGGCGGCGTGGTGATCACGGCCTCGACGTTGGCGGCGTAACCCGATTCCACGCAGCGCACGTAGGTGTCCTCGCCGACCTCACTCTCGGCCAGGAACTCCTCGGACGCGCTGCCACCCATCGCGCCAGAGACCGCCGACACGATCACGTACTGCACGCCCAGACGCGCGAAGATCCTCTGGTAGGCCTCGCGATGGGCGTGGTAGGCGTCCTTCAGTCCACCCTCGTCGACGTCGAACGAGTACGAGTCCTTCATCACGAACTCGCGGCCACGCAGGATGCCCGCACGCGGACGCGCCTCATCGCGGAACTTGGTCTGGATCTGGTAGAGCCGCAGCGGGAAGTCCTTGTACGAGGAGTACTCCCCCTTCACCGTCAGCGTGAAGAGTTCCTCGTGGGTGGGCCCGAGCGCGTAGTCGTTACGGCGACGGTCCTGCAGCCGGAACAGGTTGGGCCCGTACTCGGTCCACCGGTTCGTCTTCTCGTAGGGCGCGCGCGGTACCAGCGCCGGGAGCAGGATCTCCTGTCCCCCAATGGCGTTCATCTCGCTGCGGATGATCGCCTCGATCTTGCGCAGCACGCGCAGCCCGAGCGGCAGCCAGCTGTACAGCCCGGGACCGACGGGCCGGACATAGCCGGCGCGGATCAGCAGTTTGTGGCTGGGCACCTCGGCGTCGGCGGGGTCGTCTCGGAGGGTGCGAAGGAACAGCTCGGACATGCGGGTGATCACAGCCGACAACCTTAGCGATGTCCGGTGTGGCCACTGCTCGTCGCGTCCGTCAGTCCCGCCCCTGCCAGGTGCACACGCACACCTCGTTACCCTCCGGATCGGCCAGCACCCAGAATGCGGGCGCCGCATCGGCGCTGACCAGCGTGCCGCCGGAGGCCAGCGCGGCGGCGATCCGCGGCTGGGCCACCTCGGGTGCGACATCGACGTCGATGTGGATCCGATTGCGTTGGGGACGCGGGGCGTCCATCTGCTGAAACCAGATGGTCGGCCCGCGTCGCAGCGGGTCACACAGGGCGCCCTCCGGCAGATCGACCGGCGCAGCTTCGTCGATATAGCCGGTCACGGCCTGCCAGAACGGCCGGATCCTGGGAATGTCGAGCGCGTCGATGGCGATCTCGATCGCCTGTGGCGTCACCGACCCCTCGCCGGGGCGGGTGTCCAGGGACCGTTCGGCCAGGCCGGCCGTGATGCGTGGCGCCAGCGCCAGGTCGTGGTCGGTGACCCGGCCGGCAGCGAGGGTCTGCAGGTGCAGCACGATCCGGTCGGCGTGCAGATCGACGCGCAGGTGCCCGTCTGCGTCATCGCTGACGGCGTCTACCGCGGTGGCGGCGGCCTGCACCGCGGCGGGCAGCGACGGCACAGCCACGTGGGTGGTGAGCACACCGAGGATCAGCCGCCAGCCCAGCGGATCGGCGATCTGGGATATCTGGCCGCGGGTCGGCATCGCGTCGCTCACAGTTCGCCCGCCTCGACCGCTTCACGGGTGTGCTGCGCGCGGGCGATGTCGCGGGCGGAGAAGCCGATCCAGAACGCGGCAACACCCACCAGGATCGCGACCCCCGCCACCCACAGCAGCGAATAGGTGTAGCCCTGTCCCAGCGCGTCGAGTTGGGCAGGCGTCATGTTCTTCACCGGTCCGGTGGTGCCGCCGAGGTAGAGCGTGCGGGAGGTCTGCACGGCCATGATGACGACCAGCACGAGGGGCCCACCGAGGTTCTGCACCATGAGCGTGATCGCCGCAACCGGCCCGATCTCGCTCGGTCCGACACCTGCGACGGCGCACAGCGGCAGGATCACCGAGATGATGCCGATTCCGAAGCCGCCCACCACGATCGGCCCGAACAGGTCCGGGAAGTACGGGATGTCGCGGGTCAGCGTGGAGCCGTAGAGCATGGCCGCCAGAACGAACAGGCCGCCGCCGATTATGAGCCAGCGGGGCGCGAACAATGGCGCCAACCTGGTGGCCAGCACGTTGCCGACGCCGACCGCCGCCGCGAACGGCAGGAAGCAGATCCCGGCCCGCAACGCGGAGTACCCGAGGACGTCTTGAGCCAGCAGGCCGACCATCACCGTCACGGTCAGCAACACCCCGCCGCCGAGGAACCACGCGGCGAACGTCGCCACCCGGTTGCGGTCGTTGAACACCGAGAACGGCACCAGCGGGTTGTCGGCGGTGCGTTCCACCACGAAGAACGCGACGAAGAAGCACACCGAGGCCACCGCGGCGCCGATCACCCACGGGTCGACCCAGCCGCGCGGTGGGCCCTGGGTGAAGACCAGGACGGCCGAGGTGCAGCCGAGGGTGGCCAGCAGCGTGCCCGTGATGTCGAGTTTGAGCCGCTCGTGGGTGGTCTCGGCGATCTGAAACACCGCAATCGCGATGATGACGATGCCGATCGGCACGTTGATCAGGAACGCGAGCCGCCAGGAGATGACGGTGAACAGGCCACCGAGCACCAGGCCGAGGACAGACCCGCAGGCCTGCATGCCCGCCGACACCGCCATGGCCTGATTGCGCGCGCGGCCCACAGCGTAGGTGGTGGCGATCAGTGCCAGCCCCGTCGGCGCCGCGACAGCCGCCCCGATTCCCTGCAGTGCACGCGCGGCGATCAACGTGTACTCGTCGTTGGCCAGCCCGCACACGAGCGACGCGATGGTGAACACGCCGACACCCGACAGGAAGGCCCGCTTGTGCCCGATCGCGTCACCGACGCGACCACCAAGCAGCAGCAGACCGCCGAACGCCAGGACGTAGGCCGTGATGACCCAGCTCTTGCCCGCGTCGGAGAGGTTGAGGTCGGCCTGCATCTGGGGCAACGCGACGATGACGATGGTGCCGTCGAGCGTCGACATCAGCTGCATGCCGGTGATCGCGATGATGGCTGTGCCGAGCACCGACGAGGACAGCGGTGCGGTACTGCGCTCGGCAGACATGCTTTGCGACACTACCGATTGGTGACGGCACCCATTGGTGACAACGCCGTGGTCGAGTTAGATCTCTCCGGCGTCGAGGGCGTCTTTGGCCTCCTGGGCATGCGCGACCTGCTCAGCGGTGTAGCCGATGAACAGAGCCACCGCGCCGACCACGACGGCGACGGCAGCCACCCACAGCAGGCCGTAGGTGTAGCCCTGGTCCAGCGCGTGCAGCTGCGCGGCGTCCATGTTCTTCACCGGACCGGTGGTTCCGCCCAGGTAGAGCGTGCGCGACGTGATGACGGCCTGAATGATCGCAAGCACGACGGGTCCGCCGAGGTTCTGCAGCATCAGGGCGATGGCCGATACCGGACCGATCTCGTCGAAGCCGACGCCCGCGATGGCCGAGATCATGAGCGGCACCACGATCATGCCGATGCCGAGACCACCGACGGTGATCGGGATAACCAGGTTCGGGAAGTAGGGGATGTCGCCGTGCAACGTCGAGCCGTAGATCATCGCCGCCAGCACCAGCACGCCGCCCGCAATCACCAGCACCCGCGGCGGGAACCGCGAGGCCAGGAACGAGGACAACCCGAGTCCGATGCCCAGCGCGATGACGAAGGGAATGAAGCCGATACCGGCGCGCAGGGCGCTGTAGCCCATGACGTCCTGGACATACAGGCCGATCAGCACCGTCAGCGTGAACATCACGCCGCCGGCCAGGAACACCGCCGCGAACGTGGCGACCCGGTTGCGGTCACGGAACAGACTGAACGGGACGACGGGGTTGACCGCATTGCGCTCGACGTAGACGAAGGCGGTGAAGAACACCAGCGCCGCCAAGCCGGAACCGAGCGTGAGGGCCGACGACCAGCCTTTCTCGGGCCCCATCGAGAAGCCGAAGACGGCGGCCGTACAGGCGAGTGTCGCCAGGATGGCGCCCGCGGCGTCCAGCTTCATCCGCTCGCGGTTCGTCTCGCGCAGCGTCTTGCGCGCCAGGTAGATCATGACCAGGCCGATGGGCACGTTGACCAGGAACGCCCAGCGCCAGGACACCTCGGTCAGTGCGCCGCCGACGACGAGGCCCATCACCGACCCGACGCCGGTCATCGCGGCGAACACCGCGGTGGCCGTGTTGCGCGCCGGACCCTTGGGGAACGTGGTGGCGATCAGCGCCAGGCCCGTCGGCGAGGCGATCGCCGCGCCGACACCCTGCAGCAGACGCGCGAGGACCAGAGTGGACTCGTCCCACGCGATACCGCACAGGACCGAGGCGATGGTGAAGAGGCCGACGCCCACGATGAAGGTGCGCTTGCGGCCGATGGTGTCGCCGAGGCGGCCACCGAGCAGCATCAGGCCGCCGAACGTCAGCACGTAGGCGGTGATCACCCAGCTGCGGCCCGCGTCCGACAGGTTGAGCTCGTCCTGAATCTTAGGGAGCGCGACGATGGCGACGGTGCTGTCCATCGTTGCCAGCAGCTGCATGCCGCCGATCGCGATGACGGCGGCAAGGAACCGCTGAGATGGCAGCCAGGCTGGGTACCAGCTGCTTCGCTTCGTTTCATCGGCTTGCACGCGGACTGGAAGGGCCCGCTTGCTGGCGCCTTCGGCGTCGTTTCGGGCCGCGGCGCGCTCTTCATCGCTGAGAGCGGTCATACCGGGTTACCTTACAGTAATCTTAAGAACCCTTTATCTGACGAAAGGCCGCGACGGACCCGATCACGATGATCGCGGGAGGTCGGATGCCCTCGGCGCGGATCTCCTCGCCCGCGGCCGCCAGGGTGGTGCGCAGGGTCCGCTGTGAGGCCGTGGTGCCGTGTTGTACGACGATCACCGGCGTATCCGCTGGTCGGCCGCCTTCCAACAACACCTTCGCGAATAGCTCGATGCGCTCGACGGCCATCAGCAGCACGATCGTGCCGGACAGCGAGGCCAGCGCATTCCAATTCACTAACGATTCCGGATGGTCTGGTGCGAGATGCCCACTGACCACCACGAATTCGTGGTTGACGGCCCTGTGGGTGACCGGAACACCGGCCAATGCGGGCACCGCTATGGCACTCGTCACACCGGGCACGACCGACACGGGAACCCCCGCCTCGGTGCACGCCAGGACCTCCTCATAGCCCCGCGCGAACACGAACGGATCGCCGCCCTTGAGCCGGACGACGAACTTGCCCGCCCTGGCGCGGTCGATGAGGACCGCGTTGATGGCGTCCTGCGCCATGGCCCTGCCGTACGGGATCTTCGCGGCGTCGATGACCTCGACGTGGGGCGCGAGTTCGGCCAGCAACTCCGGAGGCGCGAGGCGATCGGCGACCACGACGTCGGCCTGTGCGAGCAGTCTGCGGCCCCGCACGGTGATGAGTTCGGGGTCCCCGGGGCCACCGCCGACCAACGCGACCGTTCCGCGCATCGCCTCGGTGACCTCGTCGGTGAGCACGCCGCTCTGCAGGGCCTCGTGGATGGCGTTGCGGATCGCCGCCGAGCGGCGGTGATCGCCGCCGGCCAGCACTCCGACCGACAGCCCCTCGTACTCGAAGGAGGCGGGTGTCACGGCCGTGCCGTCGCGCGCGGCGTCGGCGCGGACGCAGAACACGTGCCCGCGCTCGGCCTCGGCGACGACGGCCGCGTTGACCTCCGCGTCGTCGGTGGCGGCGATGGCGTACCAGGCGCCGTCGAGATCACCGTCGCGGTAGTCGCGCACCTCCAGCGTGATGCCGGGCTGCTGGTCGACAAGGGCCTCGACGGCGGGCGTCACGGCCCGGGCGACGACGTGGACGTCGGCGCCGTTGGCCAACAGAAGGGGCAACCGGCGCTGGGCGACAGTGCCGCCGCCGACCACGACCACCTTCCGGCCGGACAGTCGGAGTCCGACGAGATAGGCGTTATCAGTCACGTTGCTCCTCGCGTGCGCGTCACCCGGCGAGCTTAGAGGCTGCCGCCGCGGCCACGAAGCGGGTCACCGCCAATGGATGCGCCGCGGCATGGGTGTGCAGATAGGCGGCATGAACTCCGGCGCGCACCGCACCGTCGGTGGCGGTGGCCCCGCGCGCCTGGACACCCGTCCGAAATACCCACGCGGGGTCGTAGTCTCGGGCGAACGTCACCTTCGTGCGGTGGAACTCGTGGCCCACGACGCGTGCACCGGTCGGGTGCACCGACGAGTCAGACGTCGCGACGGCATCGCGATAGCCGATGGTGAGCTTGTCGGTGAACCGCGCCGTCCCCGCCAGCACGCCGCACATCGGGGTGCCGTCCAGGTCGTCGACGAGGTAGACCAGCCCGGCACACTCCGCATGAACAGGAGCACCCGCTGCTGCGAGGGCCGAGATCTGCCCTCGCACAACGTCGTTGGCGGAAAGCTCGGCGGTGAACTGCTCCGGGAAGCCGCCAGGCAGCACCAGCGCGTCGACGGCGCTCGGGAGTGGGTCGAGCAGCGGATCGAACTCGACCACCTCTGCACCGGAGGCTGTCAGCAGCTCGATGTGTTCGGGGTAGCCGAAGCTGAACGCGCGGCCCGCGGCCACCGCCACGACGACCCCGCCGGTCACGGGTTCGGCGACCACCGGATCCCATGGCGCATCCGGTACGTGCGATCGGGCGGCGGCGAGCACCGCGCCCGTGTCGACGTGCCGGGCCACCAATTCGGTCATCGCCTCGACCGCGCGCCGTGCCAGCGCTCCGTGCTCGACAGCCGTCACGAGGCCCAGATGCCGTGACGGAACCGACAGTTCGTCGGCGCGTGGGATGGCGCCGAACACGTGCACCCCGGCCTGATCGCAGGCCTGGCGCAGCACCTCCTCGTGGCGCGGTGAGCCAACCCGGTTGAGGATCACGCCCGCGATGCGGACGGTCTCGTCGAACGTCGAGAACCCGTGCAGCAGCGCCCCGATGCTGTGACTCTGGCCACGCGCGTCGACGACCAGCACCACCGGCGCACCCAGCAGGCCCGCGACATGGGCGGTGGATCCGCGGGCCGCACCGGCCCAGGCCGGGTCGATTCGGCCGTCGAAAAGCCCCATCACGCCCTCGACGACGGCGACGTCGGCGCCAGCGGCACCGTGCCGGTACAGCGGACCGATCAGCGAGTCCCCCACCAGCACCGGATCGAGGTTGCGCCCCGGTAGACCGGTGGCCAGCGCGTGGTAACCGGGGTCGATGAAGTCGGGTCCGACCTTGAAGGGTGCGACGCGCTGCCCGGCTCGCCGCAACGCGCCCATCAGTCCGGTGGCCACGGTGGTCTTACCGCTGCCCGATGACGGCGCCGCGATGACGACGGCGGGAGCACTCACCACACTGGCCCACTCACCACACTGGCCCACTCACCACTCAATGCCCCGCTGGCCCTTGCGGCCGCTGTCCATCGGATGCTTCACCTTGGTCATCTCGGTGACGAGGTCAGCGGCGTCCACAAGCCGCTGTGGGGCGTCCCGGCCGGTGATGACGACGTGCTGGGTACCCGTGCGGGCGGCCAGAACCTCGATGACCTCGTCGGTGTCGATCCACCCCCACTTCAGCGGATAGGTGAACTCGTCGAGGACGTAGAACCCGTGCCGTTCCTCGGCGAGCCTGCGGGTGATCTCGGCCCAGCCATCGGCTGCGGCGGCGGCATGGTCGACCTCGGATCCCTGCTTACGCGACCAGGACCAACCCGAACCCATCTTGTGCCACTGCACCGGACCGCCCACGCCGCGCTCGTCGTGCAGGCGGCCGAGTTCGGCGAAGGCGGCCTCCTCGCCGACCTTCCACTTGGCGCTCTTGACGAACTGGAACACGCCGATGTCGAACCCCTGGTTCCACGCTCGCAGCGCCATCCCGAACGCCGCGGTGGACTTTCCCTTGCCGGGGCCGGTGTGCACCGCGAGCAGCGGGGCGTTGCGGCGGGCCTTGGTGGTCAACCCGTCGGCGGGCACCTCGATCGGTTGGCCCTGTGGCATCAGCGTCTCCCTACCGGTCGTTCAGGCGGCGAGTTCGGTCCCGGCCGTGACCAGCCGGGTGAGCGAATCGGCGCGCAGGTGTGCAAGGCGCACCGCGGGCGCACCCAGTTGTCGGGCGAGTTCGTCGGCCAATCCCAGTCGCACGTAGGACGTCTCGCAGTCGACCACGACACACGCGGTGCCCTCGGCGGCCAGCAGCCCCGCGGCGGCCCGACTGCGACCCAACGGATCGGCTCCCCCGGTGGCGCGGCCGTCGGTGAGGACCACCACCAGGGCACGCCGGGCACGGTCGCGCGCCTTCTCCCGCACGACGAGATCGCGGGCGGTGAGCAGACCCTGGGCCAGCGGCGTCTTACCGCCGGTGTCGAAGTTGGCCAGGCGACGGCTCGCGATGTGCACCGACGACGTCGGCGGCAGCACGACATGAGCCTGCTGGCCCCGGAACGTGATCACCGCGACCTTGTCGCGACGCTGGTAGGCATCGCGCAGCAGCGACAGCGTCGCGCCACCGACGGCTGCCATCCGGTCGCGCGCTGCCATCGAACCGGAGGCATCGACCACGAAGATCACCAGGTTGCCCTCGCGGCCCTCACGGATCGCACGCCGCACATCGTCGGGCGATACCGACATCCGCCCCGCGCCCGATTGATGACCCGCCGCGGCCAGCAGCGTGCCGAACAGGTGCACGCCGTGACCGGCTAGAGGATCCTCGGTGGCCGCCACCGTCGTACCGGTGCGGTTGCGCGCCCGTGAACGTCGGCCCGGGGCACCCTCACCGACGCCGGGTACCACCAGTGCCTTGGTCTTGAACGTCGACGACGCCGGCGCGTTCGGACGCGATCCCGACGACCCCGGCCGAGTCGAATTGCCTTCCACGGGAGGCTCTCCCGCCGAGGGCTCGGATGCGCCACCACCGCCGGGCGGGTCGGGATCGGGTTCGGGGTCAGACTCGGGGGCATCCGCCGATTCACCGGCCTGGGTCATGGCCTCATCGAGCACATCGGGGTCTAGACCCGGATCGTCGAACGGATCGCGACGACGCCGGTGCGGCAGCGCGAGTTCGGCTGCCACGCGAACATCCTGTTCCTCCACGGCGCAAGAGCCCCGCCATGCCGCGTGCGCCACCGCAGTGCGGGCGACCACCAGATCGGCGCGCATCCCGTCCACGTCGAACGCCGCGCACAGCGCTGCGATGCGACGCAGTTCACTGTCCGGCAGAACGACATCGGCGACCGACGCGCGGGCCTCGGCAATGGATTTGGCGAGCTGCGCGTCCTCGTCGGCATAGCGCGACGCGAATTCCGCCGGGTCGGCCTCGAAGTCCATCCGGCGCCGAATCACCTCGACGCGAACGTCGACGTCGCGCGAGGCGCGCACGTCGACCGTCAGCCCGAACCTGTCGAGCAACTGCGGACGCAGTTCTCCCTCTTCGGGATTCATGGTGCCCACCAACATGAACCGCGCATCGTGACTGTGCGAGACGCCGTCCCGCTCGACATGCACCCGACCCATCGCCGCGGCGTCGAGCAGCACGTCCACGAGGTGGTCATGCAGCAGGTTGACCTCATCGACGTAGAGGACTCCACCGTGCGCCCGGGCCAGCAGACCCGGCGAGAACGCGTGCTCGCCGTCGCGCAGAACCCGTTGCAGGTCCAGCGAACCCACGACACGGTCCTCGGTGGCTCCGATCGGCAACTCGACCAGCCTGGCGTCATCGTCGATCGCGGACAGCACGTCGGCGAGCGCCCGCACCGCCGTCGACTTCGCGGTGCCCTTCTCCCCGCGAATCAGCACGCCGCCGATCTCGGGTCGCACCGCGCAGAGCACCAGCGCGAGTCGCAGGCGGTCCTGGCCCACCAAGGCACTAAACGGGTAACCGGGTTCAGCCGCCATGGGAACCACCACTGCGCAACATCGGAACGTGCGGGATACCGTCGTCGAGGAACTCGTCACCGTCACGGACGAATCCGTGCTTGGCGTACATCTCCTCGAGGTAAATCTGTGCGTTGATGCGGCAAGGGTAGTCGCCGACCTCGGCGAGCGCGGCCTGCATCAGACGGCTGGTGTGTCCGTGCCCGCGTTCGGCGCGCTTGGTGCACACCCGACCGATGCGGAACTCCTTCTCACCGCCCGGGTGCTCCTCCATCAGCCGCAGCGTCGAGACCACGCGGCCGTCGGTGTCCTCCAGCCAGAAGTGCCGTGTCTCGGCCAGCAGGTCGCGGCCGTCGAGTTCTGGATACGGCGTGGCCTGCTCGACGACGAACACCTCGACGCGAAGCTTGAGCAGTTCGTACAGCGTTGCCGCGTCGAGGTCCTTGGCCCAACTGCGCCTCGGAGCGATCGTCACGTGGTGACCATCACGCCGACGCCGCGGCCTGGACTGCGGCGATCTGTGCCTTGGGCTCGTCGAGCTTGAGCACCTTTGTGCCCCAGTCCCAGACCTCTTGGTACAGCTTCGGCGCCCCCGAGAGCTCGGTACCGAAGGACGGCACCATCTCCTTGAGCTTGGGCCGCCATGTCTCGAAGCGATCCGGGAAGCAGCGCTCCATCACGTCGAACATCGCGGGCACGGCGGTCGATGCACCCGGCGACGCACCGAGCAGACCCGCGATGCTGCCGTCCTCGGCCGACAGCACCGTCGTGCCGAACTCCAGCACACCGCCTGCACCCTTCTTGCGGATCACCTGGACGCGCTGGCCCGCCACATCGAGCTCCCAGTCCGAGGCCACCGCGCTCGGAGCGAACTCGCGCAGGTCCTTGACCCTGTCGTCCTCGCTGAGCAGAAGCTGGCTGACCAGGTACTTGACCAGGCTGACCTCGGTCAGACCGACACCGAGCATCGATGCCAGGTTGTTGGCCTTGACCGACAGCGGAAGATCGGTCACCTTGCCCTGCTTGAGGAACTTGGGCGACCAGCCCGCGAACGGTCCGAACAGCAGCCACGAGCGGCCGTTGATGACACGGGTGTCCAAGTGCGGCACCGACATCGGCGGGGCACCCAGCGGCGGAGCGCCGTACACCTTGGCCTGGTGACCGGCGGCCAGCACGGGGTTGTTGGTGCGCAGGAACTCGCCGCCGACGGGGAAGCCGCCAAATCCCTTGACTTCCTTGATGCCCGACTTCTGCAGCAGCGGCAGCGCGCCACCGCCCGCGCCCACGAACACGAACTTGGCGTTGATCTTCCGCTTGCTCCGAGTGCGCCGGTTGATCACACCGAGCGTCCACGTGCCGTCGGACTCCTTGTGCAGGTCGCGCACGTCGTGGCCGAACAGGGTCGTCATACCGCGCTGGGCGGTGTAGCCGATCAGTTGCCTTGACAGCGAACCGAAGTCGACGTCGGTGCCGGCCTGCGTCCAGTTCAGGGCGACGGGATCGGAGAAGTCCCGCTTGGCCGCCATCAGCGGAAGCCGGCGGGCGAACTCGTCGCGGTCGTCGATGAACTCCATGGTCGCGAACAGGGGGTTGGTGACCAGCGCCTCGCGACGATTGCGCAGATAGTCGACATTGCCTGCCCCGTGCACGAAGCTCACGTGCGGAATCGGGTTGAGGAAGCTGCGGACGTCGGGCAGCACACCGTTCTCGACGGCATACGCCCAGAACTGGCGTGACACCTGGAACTGCTCGTTGACGTGGACGGCCTTGGCGGTGTCGATCGTGCCGTCGGAGCGCTGCGGCGTGTAGTTCAGCTCACACAGTGCCGAGTGACCGGTGCCCGCGTTGTTCCACGGGTCGCTGCTCTCCGCGGCGGCGCCGTCGAGGCGTTCGATCAACGTGATCGACCAGTCGGGTTCCATCAGTCGGAGCAGCGCGCCGAGGGTGGCGCTCATGATGCCGGCGCCCACCAGTACGACGTCGGTCTTCGCTGTCTTGGCTGCCTCAGTCACCTGTTCTTCGGCCCTTCTTGATCGCGCACCCGTATCAATACGGCTCAGTAACCACTAGGTTATCCCGCCGCCCGCTGCTTCCCACCGCCCACCGGCCCTGCCGTACCCCGCGACGACACTCCCCGCGGCTAAGGTGGCTGTCGTGACACGGTGGGAGCCCGATGTGCTGCCCGGCTACTGGCAGCAGACCATTGCGCTCGGCATCGATCCCGATGGTGAGGGAGATCTCTTCGCCACGCTGGTGCGCCGCGGCGACGGGGGCACTGCGCGCCGAGCCGTCCTGGCGTTGCACGGCTACACCGACTACTTCTTCAACACCGAACTCGCCGACCGTTTCGCCGAGCGTGACTTCACCTTCTACGCCCTCGACCTGCACAAGTGCGGCCGATCATGGCGCACCGGGCAGACCCCGCACTTCACCACCGACCTGGCCAGCTACGACACCGAACTGCTCCGTGCACTCGACGCCATCGCGACCGACACGGGCGGGGCACAGGTGTGCGTGTACGGGCACTCGGCGGGTGGTCTGATCGCCTCGCTGTTCCTCGACCGCGTTCGCCAGCGGGGTGCGTCCACCGATGTCGACGGGTTGGTGCTCAACAGCCCGTTCTTCGATCTGCACGGGCCTGCGATCCTGCGGTCGGCACCCACATCGGCCGCGCTCGCCGCGCTGGCCCGCTGGCGGAAGCTGCACGTGATCCGCAAACCGACCGAGGGCGGGTACGGAACGAGCCTGCACCGCGATTACGCGGGCGAGTTCGACTACGACCTGGAGTGGAAACCACTCGGCGGCTTCCCTGTCACGTTGGGGTGGATCAACGCGGTCCGTCGCGGTCAGGCCCGGCTGCACCGCGGCCTCGACGTCGGCGTCCCGAACCTGATTCTGCGCTCGGGCCACAGCGTTGCCGAGGCTCCCGATCCCGAGGCAATCCAGCGCGGTGACGCCGTCCTGGACGTCACGCAGATCGCACGGTGGGCCGGCTGCGTCGGAAACCACACCACCGTCGCGCCCATCGCCGACGCCAAACACGATGTGTTTCTCTCGCTGGCGCAGCCACGCGCTGCCGCCTATCGCGAGCTGGACCGATGGCTGCAGCGTTTCCTCGACACCAGCTACGACCACACAGACGACGACCGACCCGACGGAACCATCTCTCCCCCCTGCACTCAAACCGGACAAGGCTGATACGCGTGGAGCACTACGACCTGACCATCATCGGAACCGGTTCTGGCAACAGCATTCCCGATCCCGCCGCCGACCCGCGCTACGCCGATATGCGGATCGCGATATGCGAGCAGGGCACGTTCGGCGGCACCTGCCTCAACGTCGGCTGCATCCCCACCAAGATGTTCGTGTACGCCGCCGAGGTGGCCCAGACCATCCGGCACGCAAAGGTTTACGGTATCGACGCGACCATCGACGGTGTGCGGTGGCGGGATATCGTGTCGCGGGTCTTCAGCCGCATCGATCCGATCGCCGAGGGCGGCGAAGACTACAAACGCAGTCTGGCAGGCGTCGACTTGTACCGCAGCCACACGCGGTTCGGACCCACCCAGCCCGACGGCCGGTACACATTGCGCACCGAGGCGGGTGAGGAGTTCACCTCGGACAAGGTGGTGATCGCCGCGGGCTCGCGCATCAATGTTCCACCGGCCATCATCGATTGCGGCGTCGACTACCAGACCAGCGACACCGTCATGCGGATCCCGGAACTGCCCGAACATCTGGTGATAGTCGGCGGCGGGTTTGTCGCCGCGGAGTTCGCGCACGTGTTCTCCGCGCTCGGAGTGCAGGTGACCATCGTGGTGCGCGGCGACGGCCTGCTCACCCACTGCGACGAGACGCTGTGTCACCGGTTCACCGATCTCGCGAAGGCGAAGTGGAACGTGCGCACGCACGAGAACATCGTCGGCGCACATCACGACGGGGACAGCATCGTCCTGGAACTCGATGACGGTGACACGATCACCGCCGACATGCTCCTGGTCGCCACCGGGCGGATCGCCAACGGCGATCTGCTCGACGCCGACCTTGCCGGTGTGGCAGTCGACGAGAACGGCATGGTGGTGGTCGACGAGTACCAGCGGACCACCGCGCCTGGCATCTTCGCACTCGGTGACGTGTCGTCGGCCTACCAGCTCAAGCACGTCGCCAACCACGAGATGCGGGTGGTGCGACGCAATCTGCTCCTCGACTGGGACGACACCGCGTCGATGGTCGCCTCCGATCACCGCTTCGTTCCGTCGGCGGTGTTCACCGACCCCCAGATCGCCACGGTCGGACTCACCGAGGCGCAGGCCCGTGAACAGGGCTTCGATATCGCGGTCAAGGTGCAGAACTACGGCGACACCGCCTACGGCTGGGCCATGGAGGACAAGACCGGGATCGCCAAGGTGATCGCCGACCGCTCGACCGGCCTGATTCTGGGCGCGCACCTGATGGGTTACCAGGCGTCCTCGCTCATCCAGCCGCTCATCCAGGCGATGAGCCTGGGCCAGACGGCCGAAGAGGTCGCCAAGGGCCAGTACTGGATTCACCCGGCGCTGTCCGAGGTCGTCGAGAACGCGCTGCTCGGCCTCGACTAGCTCCCGCGCCTACGCCTGCACCGGAAGTGCCGCCGTGTCCGCGTCTTCGCTGGGAGGCGGCGGCGACTTCCGAAAGTGGTTGTCACCCCGCGGATACACGACCTGCGGCCACCAGAACCACCGGCCCAACAGTGTCGCGATCGACGGCATCAGCAGCGAACGCACGATGAACGTGTCGACCAACAGTCCGATGGCGATCGTGGAACCCATCTGGGCCAGCACGATCAGCTCGCTGCCCATCATTCCCGCCATCGTGGCCGCGAACACCAGCCCGGCTGAGGTGACCACGCCGCCCGTACCCGCCATGGACCGGATGATGCCGGTCTTGAGGCCCGCGTGGATCTCCTCCTTGAATCGCGAGACCAGCAGCAGGTTGTAGTCCGATCCCACCGCCAGCAGGATGATGACGGACATCAGCATGACGAGCCACTGCACCTGGATACCGAACAGGTCCTGCCAGATCAGCACCGAGATACCGAATGACGCGGCAATCGAGCTGGCCGCCGTGCCGACGATGACCAGCGATGCCACCGCACTTCGGGTCAGGATGAGCATGATCATGAAGATCAGCGTCAGCGACGACACCACGGCGATCATGAGGTCGTACCTGGCGCCGTCCGACATGTCCTTGTAGGTCGCCGCCACCCCGCCGAGGTAGATCTTCGCGTCCGACAGCGACGTCATCTTCAAGGCATCCTGCGCGGCCTTGCGAATCGAGTCGATCCGGCTGATTCCCTCAGTTGTCGCGGGATCGGTCTCGTGCGTGATGAACATCCGCGCCGACTTGCCGTCCGGTGACATGAACATCTTCAGCCCGCGCTCGAAGTCGGGGTTCTGGAACGCCTCCGGGGGCAGATAGAACAGGTCGTCGTTCTTTGCATCGTCGAACGCCGCACCCATCGCCAAGGCGGTGTCGTTGCTCGCCTCCAACTGATCGAGCAGCGCCTTCTGCGAATTGTATGACGCCAGCGACAGGTCTCTACTGGTCTTCATCGCCGCGATCGTCTGCGGCAGGAGTGCCGTCAACTGAGGAGCCAGCGCCGCCAACTGGTCGGTGTTGCCCTGCACCGCTCCCGTCGCGTCAGTCAGTTCGCTGATCCCGTCGAGGGAATCGAACAGCGACCTCGCCGCAGCACACAGCGGGATGTCGAAACAGTGCGGCTCCCAGTAGAAGTAGTTCCGCATCGGCCGGAACTGGTCATCGAAGTTCGCGATGTTGTCTCGTACCTTCGCGGTGATCGCGAGCAGGTCCTGCGACTTGGCCGCCGAGTCCTGCGTGAGTGCGGTCTGCTTGAGCGAGAGTTGGTACTGCTCCTCCAAGATGTCGATCGACACCTGCGTTGCGTCAGCCATTTTGAGCGTGTTGGCCAGCTGGTCCCGCTGGAACGGCAGGTTCATATTGTTCGTCTGACCCTGAACACTGGTCTGGAACGGAATTGAGCTGTGCTGGATCGGAATCCCAAGCGGCCGGGTGATGTTCTGCACCATGGCGATGCCCTCGGTGTGCATGACGTTGCGTGCCACCGCGTTCAGCACCAGCATGTCGGCGGGGTTCCGCATGTCGTGATCGGCGTTGACCATCAGGATGTCCGGGTTCATCCGGGCTTGCGAGAAGTGCCGGTCGGCGGCGGCGAAGCCGACGTTCGTCGGAGCGTCCTGCGGCAGGTAGTAGCGGTCGTTATAGGCCGGCTTGTATCCCGGAATTGCCACAAGGCCGATCAGCACCACGAAGAGGCTCGCCACGAAGATGGGTGCGGGCCAGCGGACCACGGCGGTGCCAATACGCCGCCAAAACCGGCTCTGGGGAGGGCGTTTGGATTCGTACAGCCCAATCCTGCTGCCGAGATAGAGGACGGCCGGCCCGAGCGTGACGGCGATCGCCACGACCACGATCATGCCGATCGCGACCGGTGCGCCCATGGTGCTGAAATAGGGCAGCCGCGCGAAGCTCAGGCAGAAGGTGGCCCCGGCGATGGTCAGACCCGAGCCCACGATGATGGGAGCTACCGACTTGATCGTGGTGTAGTAGGCGTCGTCGCGGTCCTCCCCCATACCGCGTGCCTCGCGGTAGCGGCCGAACAGGAAGATGCCGTAGTCGGTGGCCGCCGCGATCGCCAACATCGTGAGGATGTTGCCCGCGAACGTCGTCAGTCCGAACGCGCCATGACTGGCCAGTACCGCCACGACGCCGCGCGCCGTCAGCAGTCCGAGGAACGTGAGGAACAGCTGGATGAGCGTTGTGACGATCGAGCGGTAGACGACCAGCAGCATGCCTGCGATCGCAACAAGGGTGAGCAGCGTAATCGTGGCCAGGCTGGCGTTGCCGATGACGTGCAGGTCGTCGGTGAGCGATGCCGGTCCCGCGACGTAGGCCTGCACGCCTGGGGGTGCAGTCGTCTCGGCGATGACCTTGCGAACGGCCTGAACGCCCTCGTTGGCCAGGGTTTGCCCCTGCTCGCCGGCCAGGTTCAGCATCACGTAGGAGGCCTTGCCGTCGGCGCTCTGCGCGCCGGCCGCCGTCAACGTGTCGCCCCAGAAGTCCTGGATGTGCTGGATGTGTTCGGGGTCCTGGCGCAGCTTGCGGATGATCTCGTCGTAGTACTGGTGAGCATCGGGGCCGAGCGCCTGTTCGCCCTCGATGACCACCATGATCGTGCTGTTGGAGTCGAACTCGCCGAAGTTGGCGCCCATCAGCTTCATGGCCTTCATCGACGGCGCGTCCTCGGGGGCCATCGGCGCCGAATGGAGCTCACCGACGACCTCGAGCTGAGGCGCGACAACGTTCACCGTGACGGCAAAGGCGATCCAGAACAGGATTATCGGCACAGCAAGGATGCGCAGCGCGTGCGCGAAGAGTGGCCGCTTGTGTTGGTCGGCAGCGGTGGCCGGGGGCGCGGTATGGGTCATGCCGACTTCACCAGGCAGTAGGTCTGGGCATTGACCCCATTGGCTGATTTCTCCTCACGGACAACTCCGTTCACTGTGACGCGGCAACCGATCTCGTCGCCGTCGCTGCGCGCCATGAGATTGGCGCTGACCGTCGGCAACGTCGTCGACAATGTGACCGACCAGGGCAACGGCACGGTGACCAGATGCACATTCGCGTCAGGATCGAAGTAACTGATTTGGGCCGTGGTTCCTGGCGGGCCGTACACGTCGTAGACCATGACCTTCGGGTTGAACTGCACGATTTCGATGCCGGCACCTGCGTTGGCGTTCAGATCCTCGGAGGCGAACATCCCGTGCAAACGGGAGACGACAAGACCGGAGATCGCCAGAACGACGACCAGGACCAACGGGATCCACAGCTTTTTCAACGCACGGCCAATCGGAACGCGTCTCACTTGGCCACCTTCGGGTCGAATTCGGCCGCGACATCACCTGTGGCGCAGTCAGCCTCGGCGGTCAAGCGAACCAGGACGGGATATGCGACCCGCGCGGCAAGCCACAACGCGTTCTCCTCCTCGGGCGACAGCGTCGCCAACAACTCGGCGAGGCGGGCCCTACGGACTCGCTTCCGGTCGTCCAGAACCTCTCGACCATGCTCAGTGAGGCCGATGAGGGCAGCGCGCCCGTCCGCGGGGTCGGCGAACCGGGTCACCAGATCCTGTCGTTCCAGCCGTTGGACCAGCTGCGTCATCGACGGTTGGCTGATCCCCTCCCTGGCGGCCAACGCCGTCAACCGAATCGGGCCCTCTCGGTTGACCCTGTTCATCGCGAACGCTGCGGACGTGCTCAATTCGGCACGGTCGGTGAGGAATCGAGCTGTCAGGTCCACCGACTGATCAAGAAGCTCGCCGACACAATCGCTGGCTCGCCCAGCGGACGGCGAATTTTGCATACCGTACCTATATCACGCGCACTATGTAGCAACAATGCGGACCTGGGTCCAGCACATCACAGCAACTTCACAGAAACACTTGCTCCCGTTGTGGTTTCAGGATGGCCCGCAGGTCGCCGGGCGGGCCCCGGCCAGTCCCCCACCCTGTGCCCGCCCGCGCCAGGATCGCGACCCCGACCCGGGCACGAAATATTTGAATGCGTTGCCACACACCCAATCTCATGGACTCGGAGCCGTGGGCAGCGCCTGGCGCGACCACCGTGGCCAGCCAGTCCGCCTCGGCCACTCGGGGATCTACATAGTGTGCGTTATGTGAATCCTGGCGCCACGACCCCGGCTAGGTGACGGGCGGGCTCCACCGTTCCTCGACCCGACCGAAGTGCCAGACGGCCAAGGCGATCAGCCAGGCCACGACGAACAGCCCGACGATCATGAAGCCGACCACCTCGAGGTCGGCTGACCCGACGAACGCCAATGGCCCGGTCTCGACGCCGAGACGATCGGCCAGCAGTCCCGCCAGGACGATGACGCCGATGACGAGTGCGACGAGCACCGACAGCACTGTCACAGTCAGGTTGTAGTAGACCTTGCGGACCGGTTTGAGGAACGCCCAGCCGTAGGCGCGTGCCATGAAGATGCCGTCGAGCGCGTCGAAGAGGCTCATACCCGCCGCGAACAGGACCGGCAGCACGAGGATGGCGTACCAGGGCAACGTGAATGCCGCCGTGCCCGCCGCCAGCACCAGCAGCGCCACCTGAGTGGCGGTGTCGAAGCCCAGACCCATCAGGAGACCGACCGGGTAGAGGTGCCACGGCTTGTCGACGCGCCGCATCACCCGGCCGAGTAACCGGGCCAGGAAGCCGCGGCTGTGCAACTGCCGTTCGAGTTCGGCCTCGTCGAACTCGCCGGTGCGCATGGTGCGCAGTACCTTGGCGATACCGAACACGGCGAACAGATTGGTGAGGCCGATCAGAATGAGGAACGTCCCGGCGACCAGGGACCCGATGAGTCCGAGGGTCTGCAGCATCGGGGAACCCTCGTCCTGCACCGGACCGACGAGAGCGCGCACGCCGAGAGCGAGCAGCAGCGCCAGACCGAACACGACGCTGGAGTGTCCGAGGGAGAACCAGAATCCGGCGCTGAGCGAGCGCTTGCCCTCGCCGACCAGTTTCCGGGTGGTGTTGTCGATGACGGCGATGTGATCGGCGTCGAAGGCGTGGCGCACTCCGAGCAGGTAGGCCGTCACCCCGAGGCCGACGCCGAACACTCCCGCCGATCCGAGCGTGATGTGTTGCGGTGCAACGGCCAGGACCAGCACGCCCCATCCGACGACATGCAGCAGCAGGACGACGGCGCCGATCACAGCGATCGACGTCCAGTCCGCCCGCTGGAAGCGCGGTGTCGCGGATGATTCGCTCGATGTGGAGTTGACTGCGCTGACCCGGGCGCTCATCAATCCGACCCTAGGACCATGCACCACATCTGTCTAGGTGAACAGATGACATCACCCGCCACCCCGCCCGCCAAATCAGATCGGGCGTCTCAGCCGTGACGCGCACCGATCCAATGCAGCAGGTCGTGCACGATTTCGTCATCGAGCCGGTACGCCACCGAACGGCCCACCCGGGTACTGGTCACCCAGCCCTGTTCGCGCAGCACCCGAAGGGCCTGCGACACGGCGTTCTCTGACCTTCCCAGCGCGGCAGCGAGATCGCTGACGCATATGCCCGGCGCGCGGTGCAGGCTGAGCAGGATCTCCAGGCGGTGCGGGTCGGACAACAGATCGAAACGCTGTGCCCAGCCGCCGGTGTCGACGTCGGCCAGCGCCGACGAGGCCCGCTTGACCACGGTCCGATCCGCCACACCTGCAATTTAGTCCAGGAAACCGTGCAGCAGGGCTGCCGAGCCCCAGACGTGGGCGGTCATCACCTCCGCGGCTCGCTCACCGTCACCGGCCAGGATGGCCATCACGATGGCCTCGTGCTGTTCGTCGGAGTGGACGATGTTGCGGGCCAGCAGCGGGATCTGGTCAAGCAGTTCGTTGAGGCGCATCCGGTTGTCTGCGACCAGCGGCACGACCGACGGCGTCCCCGCCGCCTCGGCGATCGCCAGATGCAGCCGCGAGTCGAGCCTGCGGTAGTCCTCGGGTTCGGCGTCACGGACGTCGGCCAGCCGGGTCCACAACGTCTCGCGCTCGGTGGCGGTGAGCGTTCGACTCGCCGCCATCCGCGCCGCGCCCACCTCGAGGATCTCGCGAAGCCGCAGGGCATCGTCGATGTCGGCGCGACTGAACCGGATGCCCTCCGCGCTCGGCGAGGGCAGTTCCTCGGCCAGGAACGTGCCGCCGTACCGACCGCGCCGAGAGACGAGGTAGCCCGCCTCGGCGAGCGACTTGATGGCCTCGCGGACGGTGTCGCGGCTGACGCCAAGCCGAACGGCGAGCTCACGTTCCGGGGGCAGGGATTCGCCGGGCGCCAGCAGACCGAGCCTTATGGTCTCCAGCAGCCGACCCACCGTGTCTTCGAACGCATTACCCAGCCGCACCGGGCGCAGCAGCGTCTCAGACCTGGGCAGCGGATCGGGATCGGTCATGGTGCTAGAGCGGCGTCACGTAGTGACCACTGATGCCACCGTCGACGAGGAAGCTCGACGCGGTGATGAACGAGGCGTCGTCGCTGGCAAGGAATGCGACAGCGGCGGCGAGTTCCTCGGGTTCGGCGAACCGCCCGACCGGAACGTGCACCAGTCGACGAGCGGCCCGCTCGGGGTCCTTGGCGAAGAGTTCCTGCAGCAGCGGGGTGTTCACCGGCCCCGGGCACAGTGCGTTGACCCGGATACCCTGACGTGCGTACTGCACCCCGAGTTCGCGCGACATGGCCAGTACCCCGCCCTTGGACGCGGTGTAGGAGATCTGCGACGTCGCCGACCCCATCACCGCGACGAAAGACGCCGTGTTGATGATCGAGCCGCGCTGCTGCGGAACCATGTGCCGCAGTGCGGCCTTGCAGCAGAAGAACACCGACTTGAGGTTGATGTCCTGCACCCGGTCCCACGCGTCGATACCGGTGTTCTCGATCAGGTCGTCCTCCGGCGGGCTGATGCCGGCGTTGTTGAACGCGATGTCGACCCCACCGTGCACCTCGACCGCCGTGTCGAACAGTCGATCGACCGCGACCTGATCCGAGACGTCGACCTGTACGAAGGTGACGTTCAAGTCATCGGCGACAGACTTGCCTGTGGTCGCGTCGACGTCACCGATGACGACGATGGCCCCCTCGGCCCGCATGCGCTTGGCCGTCGCCAGTCCGATGCCGCTGGCGCCGCCGGTGATGACGGCGACCTTGTCCTTCAGTCGCTGGGTCAGGTCCATTCAGTTCTCTCCGATCGCGTAGAACACATTCTTGGTTTCGGTGAAGTGCAACGGTGCGTCCGGTCCCAGCTCGCGGCCCAGCCCCGACTGCTTGAAGCCGCCGAATGGCGTGCTGTATCGCACCGAGGAGTGCGAGTTCACGCTGAGGTTCCCGGCCTCGACGGCCCGCGACACCCGCACCGCGCGGGACAGGTTCTCGGTCCAGATCGAACCCGACAGACCATACGGGGTGTCGTTGGCCAGCTCGATGGCATCAGCCTCGTCGTCGAACGGCAGCACGGTGACCACCGGTCCAAAGATCTCCTCGGTGACGGTGCGGTCGTTGCGCTGCGGCGTCAGGACGGTCGGCGGGAACCAGTACCCCGGCCCCGTCGGCGCCGAACCGCGGAACGCCACGGGCGCATCGTCGGGAACATAGGCGGCGACGGACTCCCAGTGCGGCTTGGACACCAGGGGGCCCATCTCGGTCTCGCGGGCCGTGGGATCGCCGACGGCGACACCCTTCACCGCCGTCTCGAAGAGCTCCATGAAGCGGTCGTAGACGTTGCGCTGCACCAGGATCCGGCTGCGGGAGCAGCAGTCCTGGCCGGCGTTGTCGAAAACGCCGTAGGGCGCGGTGGCCGCCGCTCTCTCGAGATCGCAGTCATCGAACACGATGTTGGCACTCTTGCCACCGAGTTCCAGAGTGACCCGCTTGACCTGGGCTGCCGCGCCGGCCATCACTCGCGTACCCACCTCGGTGGAACCTGTGAAGACGATCTTGCGCACATCGGGGTGCGTGACGAACCGCTCCCCGATCACCGACCCGCGGCCGGTCAGCACCTGGAAGAGGTCTGGGTCCAACCCGGCCTCGGCAGCGAGCTCCGCGAGCCGGACGGTCGTGAGCGGCGTCCACTCGGCGGGTTTGACCAGGACGGCGTTACCCGCCGCCAGCGCGGGCGCGAAACCCCACGACGCGATCGTCATCGGAAAGTTCCACGGCGTGATGACCCCGACCACGCCGAGCGGCTCGTTGAACGTCACGTCGAGCCCACCGGCGACCGGTATCTGCTTGCCGGTCAGCCGCTCTGGGCTCGCTGAGTAGAACTGCAGGACGTCGCGGACGTGGCCGGCCTCCCACTCCGCGTTGCCTATGGGGTGGCCCGAGTTCGCCACCTCGAGCGCAGCGAGTTCGTCGACGTGCGCGTCGACGACGGCAGCGAAGGCACGCAGTCCCGCGGCGCGCTCGGCGGGAGCGGCCTTGGCCCAGGCCCTCTGGGCGACCTTGGCCCGGACGATCGCGTCGTCGGTGGCCTCGACGTCAAAGTGCTCGACGGTCTGCAGCACCTCCTCGGTCGCCGGGTTGATCACCTGGGTGGCCGTCATGCGTTCACTCTCCTCATCGAATACGTCTGGGCTGCCTCGACGACTCCCGCGAACAGCCGTAGGTCATCGAGTCGTTCCTCGGGATGCCACTGCACCGCGACAACCCACGAGTCCGGGTGGGCCGTCGTGTCGATCTCCACCGCCTCGATAACGCCGTCGACGGTATCCGAGGCGCTGACCACGAGGTCGCGGCCGAGCGTGGCGATCGCCTGGTGGTGGTAGCACTGGGCATCGATGGACTCACCGACCAGCCCAGCCACCCGGGTCCCGGGCACGGTCCTGATACTCGAGGTGGTGAACACGGCATTGCCCGCCTGGTGCCTGGTGTGTCCCACCACGTCGGGCAGATGCTGGTGCAGCGTACCGCCGAGCACCACGTTGAGAACCTGTGCGCCACGGCAGATTCCGAGGACCGGGAGACGGCGCGCCAGCGCGCCCCGCAGCAACGCGAACTCCCAGGCGTCCCGGTCGTCTGCCGGCTGGTCAGTCGTCGGATGCGGCGCGTGACCGTACGTGGCGGGGTCGACGTCGCGGCCTCCGGTGATGACGAGTCCGTCCAGACCGTCGAGCACCCGGCTTGCGATGTCGTCGTCGACGGGTTGCGGCGGCAGGAGTGCGGCGATGCCGCCGGCATTGGTGACGCCCTCGACGTAGATGGCGGGCAGGAAGCTCGCGCGCACGTCCCACACGCCGGTCTGCGCCTGCTGAAGATAGGTGGTGAGACCCAGAACCGGCCTAGAGACGTTCGAACCCACGGCGCCTCTCCCAATCGGTCACAGACGAGTTGAACGCCGCGAGTTCGACGCGCGCGTTGTTCAGGTAGTGGTCAACGACGTCGTCGCCGAACGCCGCGCGTGCCACAGAGGACGAGCCGAAGAGGTCGGCGGCCTCGGCCAGGGTCGTCGGAAGACGTTCTGCACCACTGGTGTACGCGTTGCCACTGCACTCCTCGCGAAGCTCGAGGCCCGCGTCGATGCCGTGCAGTCCGCCCGCGATCAGCGCCGCCACGGCCAGGTACTGATTGACATCACCTCCGGGCGCGCGGCACTCCATCCGCAGACCGCTGCCGTGTCCGACCACGCGCAGCGCGCAGGTGCGGTTGTCCAGGCCCCACGCGACGGCGGTGGGGGCGAAGCTTCCGTCAGCGAACCGCTTGTAGGAGTTGATGTTCGGTGCATAGAACAACGTGAGTTCGCGCAATGTGTCGAGTTGGCCCGCGATGAAGCTGCGAAACATCTTGGACATGCCATGCGGATCGGACTCGTCGGCGAACACCGCGTCGCCATCGGCGCCTCGAAACGAGATGTGAATGTGACAGCTGTTACCTTCGCGCTCATCGTATTTCGCCATGAATGTCAGACTCTTGCCGTGCTGATCGGCGATCTCCTTGGCACCGTTCTTGTAGATGGTGTGGTTGTCACACGTGACCAGCGCGTCGTCGTACCGGAACCCAATCTCCTGCTGCCCCAGGTTGCACTCGCCCTTGACACCCTCGCAGTACATGCCCGCGCCCTCCATGCCCAGGCGGATATCCCGCAGCAGCGGTTCCATCCGGGTCGAGGCGAGCATCGCGTAGTCGACGTTGTAGTCGGTGGCGGGCGTCAGGTTGCGGTAATCGGACTTCCAGGCGTCGCGATAGGTGTCGTCGAACACCATGAACTCGAGTTCGGTGGCGGCAATCGCACCCATGCCCCGCTCGGCGAGCCGGTCGAGCTGGGTGCGCAGGACCCTGCGCGGCGCCTGCTTCACCGTGGTGCCGTCAGTCCAGGACAGGTCGGCCATGACGAGCGCGCTGCCGGGCAGCCACGGCAGCAGCCGCAATGTCGAGAAGTCCGGTGTCATCACCATGTCGCCGTACCCGGTTTCCCAGCTGGAGATCGCGTACCCGTCGACGGTGTTGTTGTCGACATCGACGGCGAGCAGGTAGTTGCAGCACTCCGCGCCGTGCTCGGCGACCTCGTCGATGAACAGCCGCGCCGAGATGCGTTTACCGGTGAGCCGGCCCTGCATATCGGCGAATGCCACGACCACCGTGTCCACGTCACCGGCCGCGATGAGGCCCTCCAGCTCGGCTTGCGACAACATCCCAGTCCCGGTCCTGGTCTTCAACGTCACGTGCGCTCCCCTGTCAGACATGTCGGAAATTCAACCATTGGATCTCATCCCACCATGTAAGGGTGCCGTGGATTTACACAACTGTCATCGTCAAAGGTAGGACACCAGACCAATGGAGTTCTATTGTCCCCCTAGACCATGGGGACGCCTAGGAGGAGAGCACCATGCCGGAGGGTCATGAAGTACTGAACGACGACGAGTTACACCTCGCTTCGCTGGGGTACACGCAGGAACTGAACCGGTCCTGGTCCGGCTTCTCCAACTTCGCCATCTCGTTCTCGATCATCTCGATCCTGGCGGGCTGTTTCACGTCGTTCGGCCTCGGCTGGAACAACGGCGGACCCGCTGCCATCGCGTGGGGCTGGCCGATCGTCTCGGTGTTCATCCTGATCATCGGGCTGTGCATGTCGGAGCTGGTGTCGGCGTACCCGACGTCGGGCGGAATCTATTGGTGGGCGGCCAAGCTCGGTGGCCCCAAGGCAGGCTTCTACACCGGTTGGCTCAACCTGATCGGCCTGATCGCCATCCTGGCGTCGGTGTCGTACGGATGCGCCACGTTCCTGGACCTCACGCTCGGCACGTTCAGCGAGACCTGGCTGGCTGGATACAGCCTGACGAGGACCTTCATCCTGTTCGTCATCATCCTGGCAGTCTCGGCGACGATCAACATCTTCTCGTCGCACCTGCTGGCGGTGATCAACAACGTCTCGGTGTGGTGGCACGTCGCCGGTGCGGCCGCGGTCATCCTGATCCTCTTCCTGCTGCCCGAACAGCACGCCAGTTTCGGTGATGTGTTCACCCAGACCATCAACAACAGCGGCATGTTCGGCGGTGAGATGTCCGGCATCGGCGTGCTGCTATTCGTGTTGCCGATCTCGGCGATCCTGACGCAGTACACGATCACCGGCTACGACGCGTCGGCGCACCTGTCCGAGGAGACCAAGAGCGCTGCCGACGGTGCGGCTAAGGGCATCTGGCGGTCCATCTTCTACTCCGCGATCGGCGGCTGGATCCTGCTGCTGTCGTTCCTGTTCGCGGTGAACGACGCCGACGCGGTGTCGGCCGGCGGCGGTGCCGTCGTCGGGATCTTCAATCAGGCGCTCGACTCCCAGTGGGTTGTGATCGTGCTGCTCATCTCGACGGCCGGGCAGTTCTTCTGCACCACGGCGTGCCAGACGAGCGCGTCGCGCATGCTATTCGCGTTCAGCCGGGACCGGGCGGTGCCCGGGCACCAGCTCTGGTCGAAGGTGAGCGCCAAGAAGGTGCCCGCCAACGGCGTCGTCGTGACCGCGGTGCTCGCGGCGGTCATCACCCTGCCCGCCCTCGTCGAGGTCGACATCAACGGCGCCCCGGTGCCCGTGGCGTTCTTCGCGGTGGTCTCGATCGGCGTCGTCGGTCTCTACCTGTGCTTCGCGGTACCGATCTACCTGCGCTGGCGAATGGGCGACGACTTCAAGGTGGGCAAGTGGAACCTGCGCGGCCACCACAAGTGGATGGCGCCGGTCGCGGTCGCCGAGATCATCGTCACCTCGGCCATCGCGATGTTCCCGACGTCCTCGGGTGGTGTGTTCTGGGGCGACACCTTCGAGTGGAAGTACGTCAACTACACCCCGCTACTGGTGGGCGGCGTCCTGATCCTGCTCTACATCTACTGGCACGCGTCGGTGAAGAAGTGGTTCACCGGGCCGATCAAGCAGGTCGAGATCACCGAGACCGGCGAAGAGGTCGTCCTCGACACACCGTGAGGAGGGGTATGACGGCGATGGGCGTGTCGGGGCACTGAACCATTTCGGCCCTACAACCGTGTCTCTCACATGTGGTCGCGAATGAATTTCCCGCTCGTCCGGCGCCGTGCGCTCTGGGCGGTCATGTGCCTTGTCACGGTCCTCGCCGCAGCGTGCGGGTCATCGGGCCCCACTGGAACCTACGGATCAGCGTCGACCGTCACCTCAGTGACGGCAGCCCCTGCGTCACAGGCGACCGACGCGTCGGCAGCGACGATCACCATTGCCAGCCACAGTTTCGGGGAACCGATCACTGTGCCGCCCGGAGCGCAGGTCAGCGTGACCAACAACGACTCCGTCGAACACTCCGTCACGTCCGACACCGCGGGCGCGTTCGATGTCGACATCGCAGGCAACGCCGACGGGTCGTTCACCGCACCCAGCAAGCCCGGATCGTATCCGTTTCACTGCACGTATCACCCGTCGATGCACGGCACGCTGATCGTTCAGTAGCGTCGGCCCGCGGACCCTCACCAGGTGCTGGTGCGCATCACGATCTCGGCCGCCAACTGGGCCGTGGATTCCTGTGCGCTGCGACGCCCAAGCAGCTCGACCACGCGGTAGTCGCCGTACACAAAACGCTGACTCGCCTTCGCGACCGAACGTGCCGCCGGGGAGCTGACCAGGGCGGTCGTGTTGACCTCGACCGGTGGACAGGCATTGTCGCGGATCAGGCCAGTCTGGTCGGCCACGCGTGGGTGACCCCGGTCGACGACCACCAGCCCGATGAAGCGGTCCAGGCGGGTCGCGGCGAGTTCCCAGGCCAGCTCACCACCGAGGCGGTCACCCACCAGCAGCGCCCACCGGACGCCGAGCGTGTCGAGGATGCCGACCACGGCCTTTGCCGACAGACGTGGATCCGGCCCAATCACGACAGTCTTCAGCGACGCGGTGTGCAGCCGCTGGCACACGCCGTCATACGCCGCAGGCCCCTGGTGGGCCGCCCCGAGCAGCACCACGACGGCCCCGTTGTCCGGGCCGGACACATCGACGGCAGCGGGTATCCCGTCGACGGTCATCACGGTCGAGGGCATTCGGCCACGCTACAGGGAAACTGATCATGTTGGGGGCTGGTTTCGGCGCGCGTTCGCCCAGGGCTCAACGGTCCGCGAGACGGTCGGTCTGCTTTGCCGCGACATCCAGAAAAGTCTGCGGCAAAGCGGCTTTGACGGCGATCGTCGGGTTGGGAGTCGGGAACGCAACGGCGAAAACCGCCGACTCCTCAGCGTTGGCGAACCAGAAGTAGACGCTGCTCTCACCGGAGCCCAGTGTCATCGTCTGCCGATAGGCCAGTGTCTGCTCACGCGAGGTGTCCAACCGGGTGGTCGTCATCGGAATGCCAGGGGACGCTGTGTCGAAGAACGTCTCGAACCGTGCGCACCGCTCCGCCTCTGCGGCCAGCCCGTCGAGGTCGAGCGGCCACGACAACACCGTCATCAGAATGCGGGCGCCGTCGTAGCCGACGACGTACTCGACTGCGCTGCCCGCACCGCGCTCGGCCGACGCGGAGATCACCCGGCTCAGCCCGTCCGAGCATCCCTTCGGGCTGGACAGCATCGCGGGCAGTCCGCCCGACGCGTCGGAGGCGGCCGGGTCCTTGTTCAGGCGGTCATAGGTCACACCCGGCGGGAAGTCGTCCGCACTCAGGACGGCCTGCTCAATGCGGGCGCCGGGCCAGGTCGCCGTTCCCTCGACCGAATTCGCGCAGCTGCCGGTCGCCAACGCAATGATCGCGATGACAGCCACCCGCAGGGCCCTCATGACGCCAGGCTAACCCAGCGCCGAGGTGATCACCGGCCGTGGCGGTGGGCCCCCGTTCAGCAGGCCCATGAGGGCGTCGACATCGACGTGCTCGCAGAGCAGATCGGCCATCAGGTCCAGTTGACCGTCGCGACGCGCGGTGACGTCGATGTCGGCGGCGACCTCGAAGTCGTCGCGGCCCGCCGCCTGCGCCGCGTCGGTCAGCCACCGACGGCGCAGCTCGTCGTTGTCGAGCAGCCCGTGCCAGTGCGTGCCGTAGACGTGGTCGTGCCGAATCCCCACTGACAGCCAGTCGTCCTCGGCGTGGCGGGTGAGCTGACCGTGGTGGATCTCGTACCCGGACAATGGCTCATCCCAGTGCTGCAGGGTCTTGACCGGGTCGAACACGATATCGGCGTCCAACAGGCCCAGGCCGGCGACATCGTCGCGGCCCGACTCGACCGGGTCGTCGATCCGGCGGCACAGCATCTGAAAGCCGCCGCACACCCCGAGAACCGCCCGGCCCGCGGCGGCGTGCGCGATGACACCGTCGGCCAGACCCCGCTCCCGCAGCCAGGCCAGATCGGACACGGTCGCCTTGCTACCCGGAAGGACCACCGCGTCGGCATCGGCGAGGTCGGCGGGGTCGGTGACCCACCGCACCAGCACCCCCGGTTCACACGCCAGCGCCTCCACGTCGGTGGTGTTCGAGATGCGCGGCAGCCTGATGGCGGCGACCCGCAGCCAGCCCGCGCCGCGCGGCGCCTGGGGCACTCCCACGGCACGGTGAGCGTGCACCGACAGTGAGTCCTCCGCATCCAGCCACATGCCCTCGCTGTAGGGCACCACGCCGTACGTGGGCCTTCCGGTGAGGTCACGCAGTTGGTCAAGACCGGGCGCCAGCAGTGCGGCGTCACCGCGAAACTTGTTGACGATGAAGCCGGCGATGAGCCGTTGGTCCTCGGGCTCGAGGACAGCGACGGTGCCGAACAGGTGCGCCAGCAGGCCACCGCGGTCGATATCGCCGACCACCACCACCGGCAGCTCCGCGGCACGCGCCAGGCCCATGTTGGCCAGGTCGGTGGCGCGCAGGTTGATCTCTGCCGGTGAACCCGCACCCTCACAGATCACGGCGTCGAATTCGCCTCGTAGCGACGTGAGTTCATCGATCACCACCTCGGCGAGCCGGGTGCGGTGAGTGAAGTAGTCGCCGGCACTGACCGACCCCGTCACCTTGCCGCGCACGACGAGCTGCGATGTCCGGTCGGATCCCGGCTTGAGCAGGACGGGGTTGAACCGGGTGCTGGGCGCCAGCCCCGCCGCGCGTGCCTGCATCGCCTGCGCACGCCCGATCTCACCACCGTCGGCGGTGACCGCGGAGTTGTTCGACATGTTCTGCGCCTTGAACGGCGCGACGCGGATACCTCGACGCGCCAGCAGCCGGCAGAGGCCTGCCACGACCATCGACTTGCCCGCGTCCGACGTCGTCCCCGCGATCAGCAGCGCTGAACCGCTCACTGCGCTACGGCTCGCGGGTTCATTCGGCGAGCGTGAGGATGTCCGCGCCGTCGTCGGTGACCACCAGCGTGTGCTCGAACTGCGCGGTCCACTTCTTGTCGACTGTCGCGACGGTCCAGCCGTCGTCCCAGATCTCGTAGTCCAGCGAGCCGAGGTTGATCATCGGCTCGATGGTGAACGTCATCCCGGGTTCGAGGATGGTCTCGACCTCTGGCTGGTCGTAGTGCAGGACGACGAGGCCGTTGTGGAACGTGGTGCCGATGCCGTGGCCGGTGAAGTCGCGAACGACGTTGTAGCCGAACCGATTCGCGTACGACTCGATGACACGCCCGACGACCGACAGGGCACGGCCCGGCTTGACGGCTTTGATCGCCCGCATGGTGGCCTCGCGGGTGCGCTCGACGAGCAGACGGTGCTCCTCGGAGACGTCGCCGGCCAGGAAGGTGGCGTTGGTGTCGCCATGCACACCGTCGATGTAGGCGGTGACGTCGATGTTGACGATGTCGCCGTCCTCGATCACCGTCGAGTCGGGGATGCCGTGGCAGATGATCTCGTTGAGCGATGTGCAGCACGACTTCGGAAAGCCCTTGTAGCCCAACGTGGATGGATACGCGCCGTGGTCGAGCATGTATTCGTGCGCCACACGGTCGAGGTGATCGGTGGTGACGCCGGGGGCCACGGCCCTGCCCGCCTCCGCCAGTGCGTTCGCCGCGATCCGGCCCGCGACGCGCATCTTCTCGATCACCTCGGGCGTCTGCACCCAGGGTTCGCTGCCCTCGACCACGGTCGGCTTCCAGGCGTACTCCGGCCTGGGGATCGAGGCGGGTACGGGAAGGGTCGCGGACAGCTCACCGGAGCGAAGGGCAGTGCGGACGGACATGGGACCAGCCTAAATGGTCAGCCAACCGTCAGTGCGGCCAGCGCGGTGCGCACGCGGTCCGGCAGCGACCCACCGTGGCGCAGCCAGTCGTCGAGGGCGATGCGCACCGAGGCCATTGCCAGCGCGCCGATGAGTCTCGGCCGGGGGTCGTCGGGGCGCAGGTCGCACAGCCTTGGCGCCACCAGGTCAGCGATCGCGACCTCGTAGCCCACATAGATCTGCAGCGTCCACGCGCTGAGCGCCGGCGATGAGCGGGTCAGTGTGGCGAGCTCTCGAACCTGGGTGCTGATGGCGTCGAAACCGTCGCCGAGGTCGTGAAACGCCGCGGCGACAGCGTCGCGGGCCGACATCTCCGGCGGCTGAGCGGCCAACTGCGCGGTGATGACGTCGAGCCAGTGCCGCGTCATGCCATCGGCCACGGCGTCCTCCTTGGAGGAGAAGTACCGGAAGAACGTCGCGCGGCCGATGTCAGCCTCGGCCGCGATCTGCTCGACGGTGGTGGCACTCAGCCCGTCCGCGGCCACGAGCCGCGCGGCGGCCGCGGCGATGCGGTCGCGCGTGACCTGACGCTTGCGCACATTGAGTGCGATCGGTTCGCTCATTTCATTCATGAGACTACGGGCTCCCAATTGAGCCTCGAGACGTAGTCTCATATGAGACCCTGTCTCGTCATGAGCGATATCACTGCCACGAAGTCCCTGGAAGCCTGGCAGTTCGTCCGGAAGATGATCGACGACGTCACGGCTGTCGTGACCGCCGACGCACGCGATGAACGGGAGCTGCTTGACGGCTTGCGGGTGGTGTCGCGCGTGACCGCCCTGTGCTCCGAGCTGTCGGTCGAGGCCGATCCGGAGCTGCCGTGGTTCTTCGACATGTGCTCGCCCACCCGGCTTGTCGGCGGACCCAACCCCGACGGCCGCTATCTGCTCGCCATGATCCGCGGTGACCGCCGCTACCGCGTTACCGGAACACGCGGCAGCACCGCGTACCTCGGCATGCAGGTGCTCGCGGGCACCGGGATGACGCCACGCCGCATGGCGGCCTATCTCAGCGATACCGACCTGCGGCTCGACGGGGACTCGTTCGCCGTGGTGGTGTCCGCCGACGAACCGTCGCCCGCCGAACTCGATGGTGCGCAGTGGCTCCAGATTCCCGCGGACGCCGCGTCGATCGTGGTCCGCGAGTACGTCGGTGACGTGGCGGCCGAGGTCCCCGCCACGCTGCACATCGCGACGCTCGATGCCGCGGACGCGAGGAGCAATGGATTTCCCGATCCTCCGCGCGTTCTGACCGATGACGATGTGGCCGAGCAGTTCACCGCAATGGCGTGGACCATCTTCAAGCTGGCCACCCTGCACCGCACCATCAAGCCCGAGCTGCTGACGCAACCCAACGTGCTGCTGACGGCCGAGGCCGCCGACCTCGGTGCCGCGGACACGACGCCGGACAACCTGTACATGATCGGCACGTTCGGGCTCGGCGAGGGCGAGACGCTGCTGCTCGAATTCGCGCCACCCGACACTCGGTACTGGAACGTCACGCTGGAGAACATCTGGCACGAGTGCATCGAACCGCGGCGCAGGCACAGCTCGGTGACCAACAAGGGCGTCAGGGCCGACGCTGACGGCAGGGTTCGGATCGCCATCGGCGCCAAGGACTTCGGCCACGGGCACTGGCTCGACACCGGTGGTCATCACCGCGGCTTCGTGGTGCTGCGCTGGCTGGACAATCCCGATGCACCCGACGTGACCGTCAGCGTGCGCTCGGGGGCGACGGAATGACGAACCGATTCGAACCCGATGCCCTGATCGCCCAGGCCTGCGACATCGCGGGCAGCGACGACTTCGGCGAACCCGACGGCTGGCGCGACAATCTCGCACTTCTCGCCGACGGACTGGCCACCGAGGCTCGTCTGTCCGACCTCGGCGTTGAGATCGCCGTCATGGACATCGTCAATCCACTCACCCACCGACTGCGGATCACGCAGTGGCGCAAGGAGAATCCCGCGATCGCGGCCGCGCCCGTCGAGCGGCCCATCTTCATCCTCGGCCAGCCCCGCACCGGCACCACGATCCTCTTCGACCTGCTGGCCCAGGACCCCGACCTTCGGCCTCCGCTGACGTGGGAGGTCGACGCGCCGTGGCCGGTGCCGCAGCCCGACACCTACGCAGACGATCCCCGTATCGCGCAGACCCAGGCCAACCTCGACATGTCCGAAGTGATCGTGCCCGGACTGTTGACCTTTCATCCGATGGGTGCGCTGGTCGGACAGGAGTGTGTGCGTATCTGGGCAGCCCAGTTCTGCAGCATGATCTTCTCAGTGCAGTATCGACTGCCCACCTACTACCGGTGGCTGCTGCACGAGGCGGACCACCGCAACGCCTATCGCTATCATCGGATCTTCTTGCAGCACTTGCAGTCCGGTGTCTCCGGCCAGTGGCTGCTGAAGTCGCCCGCCCACCTGTGGCAGCTCGACGCGCTGGTCGCGGAGTACCCCGATGCGCTCATCGTGCAGACTCACCGCGATCCGCTCAACGTGATCTCCTCGATCGCCGCACTGACCACGTACGTGCGTCGCCTCGCCTCAGACCACACCGATATCGGAGAGTGCGCGCAACAGTCGCGCGAGGAGATCCTCGTCGGCCTCGAACGCTCGATGTCGATCCGCGACTCGGGTGTACTGACGCCCGGTCAGATCGTGGACGTGCAGTTCGCCGACTTCATCCGCGATCCTTTCGCGACCATCCGCGAGCTGTACACCGCACTGGGACGCGATCTGACGCCGGTGGCCGAACGGCGCATGCGGGACTTCCTGGCCGCGCACCCGGGCGACGGCGGCGGCGCCCGCTACACGTGGGCGGACACCGGGCTCGACGCCGACGAGGTGCGAGACCAGGTCAGCGCGTACCAGGAGCGCTTCGGGGTCCCCACCGAGACGCTGAAGTAGCGGGCGCCGCCTCGACCAGCGGTAATGGTGTTACCGTACGGCGGTGACCGAACCGGAGCACCTGCTGAAGCGGCTGGAGATGCGAGACGTCGAGGACACCGCACAGCGGCTCGTCATCGAGATGGACAACCGCCCCGACCTCGTCAACGTCCGCGGTGCCATTCAGGGCGGCCTGGTGGCGACACTGATCGACATCGCGGCGGGACGCCTGGCGGGCAACGTCTCCGGGGCCGGCAACGACGTCACCACCGCCGACATGAACGTGCACTTCCTTGCGCCGATCATCGAGGGTCCCGCGCGGGCGGAGGCAACTGTGGTGCGTGCGGGAAGGCGCCTGATCGTGACATCGGTCGACGTTTTCGACGCCGGCCGGGACCGTCTGGCGGCGAAGGCGACGCTGACGTTCGCCGTTCTCGAACGGCGCTAGTCGGCTCTAGCCGCGCCGCAACCGGTTCATCACGGCCCGTCGTCGCGGACCCCGGATGTCGACAGAGCCGCACACGCTGCGTCCGGTGAGGATGACGTGCGGCCTGCCCTCGGCGGGGGCGTCCTTGCGGTGGTCTCGCGCGCTGCCGACGATCACCTCGAGATCGTCGATCGACGCGCTGGCACCGTCGGGCAGCCGGATGTTCAGGGACCCGAACTTCATGTCGAGTTCGATGACCACGATGGAGCCGGCGAACCGGGCCTTGGTCAGGTCCAGGTCGATCGATCCCATCCTGCGCACCAGGGCGAGTCGGGTGGGGACCACCCACTCCCCCTGCCGCTTCAGCGATCCCATCACGCCACGGAGTTCGACACGGTCGGTAGCGGTGGTCACGATGGCACCCGGCCCGGGCAGATCGCCGACCAGTGCGGCGAGTTCGGCCTGCAGGCGGGCCCTGCTGACCGCTATGGAGCGCTCCTCGAACTCATCGATGTCGATGAGCCCGAGCGCCACGGCGTTGTGCAGGCGGCGCAACGTGCCGTTGCGGTCTGCGTCCGATATGCGCAGCACGTCTGCACTCACCACGCCTTGCGTGCGCGCGTATTCCTCGTCCATCCCGTTCATGGCGTGCTCAACGTTACCGCGCGGCACCCGGAGTGCTCACTGCCTGGATTCAGAGGGCCCTCAGGCGAGGTAGTCCGGGGGCAACCCCTTGAACATGTCCTTGCACATCCGGACCGCGTACTCAGAACTACCGCCCCCGACGATCAGGGCGGCGAACGCCAGGTCACCCCGGTACCCGGCGAACCACGCGTGTGAGCCGCCCTCGAACTCCGCCTCACCGGTCTTGCCGCGGATGTCACCGACACCCTCGAGGTCGGTGGCGGTGCCATTGGTGACGACGAGTCGCATCATCGGCCGCAGACCGTCCACCATCTTCGGCGAGATCGGCGCGCCCGGGTCCGTGATCTCAGTCGGTCGTCCCTCGATCAGTTGCGGCACGGGGGTCTTCCCGGCGGCGACGGTCGCGGCGACCAGTGCCATCCCGAACGGGCTGACCAGTACCTTGCCCTGACCGAAGCCGTCCTCGGTGCGCTCGGCCAGGTTCACCGTCGGCGGCACCGAGCCCGTCACCGTCGTGATGCCGTCCACAATGTAGTCCGGCCCGATGCCGTACTGCGCGGCCGCGGTGGTCAGCCCTCGCGGCGGCATCTTGCTGGCCAGTTCGGCGAAGGTGGTGTTGCACGAACTCGCGAATGCCCGGGACAGCGGCACCGTGCCCAGGTCGAAGCCGCCGTAGTTCGGCACCGTGCGATGGCCGATGTCCAGAGTCCCTGGGCACCCGAGCAGTGTGTTGGGTGTGGCCATGTCACGGTCGATCGCCGCGCCCGCGGTGACGATCTTGAATGTCGACCCCGGCGGGTAGAGCCCCATGGTCGCTGTCGGTCCGTCCGCATCCGCGGCGGCGTTCTGCGCGACAGCCAGGATCTCACCGGTCGAGGGCTTGATCGCGACGATCATCGCCTTCCTGCCGACCATGTTGACGGCGTCCTGCGCGGCGTTCTGCACCGAGCGGTCGAGGCTGATCGTGATCGACGGCGCCGGCGCGCCCGGCACCTCGTTGAGCACGTCCACCTCGGCGCCGTTCTGGTTCACGCTCACGATGCGCCATCCGGCCTGGCCGTTGAGTTGGTCGGTCACGGACTGCTTGACCTGGTTGATGATCGCGGGCGCAAAACGGTCGTCGGTGGCCACCATCTCGGGCTGCGGCGTGATGACGACGCCGGGCCGGTTGCCGATCGCCGCCGACACCCGGTCATTGTCGTCCTTGCGCAACGTGATGAGACTCATCGGCGTGGCCGACGAGCTCGCCAGCTCGGCGAGGCGTTGGGGATCCAGCGTGTTGTCGAACGGGCGCAGCGCGTCGACGACGGCGACCGCGGTCGGCATCAGATCGCCCGCTGCGGCCCTGGCGTCCAGTGAGTAGTGGTAGACGTAACCGGGCACCAGGACGTCGGAACCGCCGCGTTCGTTGACTGACGCGCGGCGCGGTGCCTCGGCCCGCAGCGCGAAGGTCTGGTTCTCCCCCAGGTCCGGGTGCAGCCCGGCGGCGCTCCACCGGACGCGCCAGCGGCCTTCGTCGCGGATCATGTTGAGCCGGCCGTCGTAGGTCCAGGTGCGGTCCTTCGGCAGGTGCCACGTGTAGCGGTAGAGGACGCTGCCGGTGTCCTCGGCGTACTTCGAGCCCATGATCTGCGCATCGAGACCGGTGGCCTGTAGACCCGCCCAGGCCTCGGTGAGCGCAGTCCTGGCGTCTGTGGGTTTGTCGGCGAGTTCGGCGGCCACCCCGGTGTCACCGGTGGCGAGCGCGGCGAAGAACGCCTCGGCGACGGGTTCGGGCCCGTTGGGTTTGGGCGTGCACGCAGTGAGGGCGCCGGCCGCGCCGACGACGACGGTGACCGCGAGCAGGGCTGCGGCCCGTGATACGGATGAGGTTCGCGATGCCATTGGGGCTGATGTTAAGAGTGTGACGACCGGTTCGGGCGGAGGCGCACCGAGATCCAACCGTGATCACTCTGAAATGTCCGCACCGAGTGTGAGTCTGACGACGCTCCGCACGCTCAGGGCGTCGTGACGTTCACACTCGCGGCCGGGCAGGCGTCAGTCGAGCAGCACTGTGGCGAACGTACCGACCTGGGTGAACCCGATCCGGTTATAGGTCGACCTGGCGATCGTGTTGAACGCGTTGACGTACAGGCTCGCGGTCCGACCGCCACGCACGATCGCGCCGGCCAACGCGGCGGTGCCCGCCGCACCGAGACCGCGACCACGCCACTCGGGATGCACCCACACGCCCTGGATCTGACCCACCGCCGGCGACTGTGAGCCGACCTCGGCCTTGAACACGACCTCGCCACGCTCGAACCGAGCCCACGCCCGGCCCGTCGCGATGAGCCCCGCGACTCGACGGCGGTAGCCACGCCCGCCGTCCCCGAGGCGCGGGTCGATGCCGACCTCACCGATGAACATGTCAATGGCCGCGACGAGGTAGGCGTCCAACTCGTCCATCCGGACCATGCGCACCGCGGGATCCACGGCGCACTCGGGCGCCCGATCCAGCGCCATCAGGGGTTGTTCCTCACGGACGTCACGCGCTGGGCCCCAACCGCATTCGAGGCGATCCCACATCGGGAGCACCAACTCGGCGTGACCCACCAACGACGAACACCGCCGCGGAGAACTCATCGCCTCGTCCGCGAACGCGTTCACATCGGCCACACCGCCGCGCAGCGGTATCAGGTTCGCGCCGGCGAAGCACAGCGACTCACCGGGCTCACGGCACGTCCACAGTTCGCCGCCGATCGCCGTCGGGTCCACACCGTGGTCGACGACCCGGGCCGCCACCATGCACGTGCCGACGGGATCGTCATCGAGCACGCGCTGCACCTCGGCGGCGTCACGCACCACCGTGACGCGTCGCTCGTCGGTGAGGCGAAACAGCGGTGGAGCCGACATGGAGACTCTTTCTGCGGCAAGCGCGGTGGCGGTGACCCCGCTCACAGGGGCACTGTCAGCTTACGGTCACCACGGGCGAACCGCTTGCACTTGCCTCCGGACCCGACTCGGCGGCGATCCGCATGGCCTCCTCGATCAGTGTTTCCACGATCATCGACTCGGGAACCGTCTTGATCACCTCGCCGCGCACGAAGATCTGCCCCTTGCCGTTGCCGGATGCGACACCGAGGTCGGCCTCACGCGCCTCCCCCGGCCCGTTGACGACGCAGCCCATAACAGCCACTCGCAGCGGCACATCCATGCCCTCGAGACCCGCCGACACCTCGTTGGCGAGCGTGTAGACGTCCACCTGGGCACGCCCGCAGGAGGGACACGACACGATCTCCAGGCCGCGGGGCCGCAGGTTCAGCGACTCGAGGATCTGATTGCCGACCTTGATCTCCTCGACCGGCGGTGCAGACAGCGAGACCCTGATGGTGTCGCCGATGCCCTTGGACAGCAGAGCACCGAACGCGACGGCGGATTTGATGGTGCCCTGAAATGCCGGTCCGGCCTCGGTGACGCCGAGGTGCAGCGGGTAGTCACACTGCACGGCGAGCAACTCGTAGGCGGCGACCATGATGACGGGGTCGTTGTGCTTGACGCTGATCTTGATATCGCCGAAGCCGTGCTCCTCGAACAGCGACGCCTCCCACAGCGCGGACTCGACGAGCGCCTCGGGGGTTGCCTTGCCGTACTTCTTCATCAGCCGAGGATCGAGCGAACCGGCATTGACACCGATCCTGATCGGGATGCCCGCCGCACCGGCCGCCTTGGCGACCTCCTTGACCCGTCCGTCGAACTCCTTGATGTTGCCGGGGTTGACGCGGACGGCCGCACAACCGGCATCGATCGCGGCGAAGATGTACTTGGGCTGGAAGTGGATGTCGGCGATCACCGGGATGTTCGCCTTCTTGGCGATCGCGGGCAGCGCGTCGGCGTCCTCCTGCCGGGGACAGGCGACGCGGACGATATCGCAGCCCGATGCCGTCAGCTCGGCGATCTGCTGCAGGGTCGCATTGATGTCGTGCGTCTTGGTGGTGCACATCGACTGCACCGCAATCGGGTGATCGCTGCCGACGCCGACGTCGCCGACCATGAGCTGGCGGGTTTTGCGCCGCGGCGCGAGGGTGGGTGCGGGCGGTGCCGGCATACCCAGTCCGATGGAGGTGGTCACAAGGGCTCCTACTGGAAGATCCTGATGGGGTTGACCAAGTCGGCAGTGACGGTCAACAGCATGTAAGCGCCCACCACGGCAAGCACGACGTACGTGGCTGGCATCAATTTGAGGTAGTCCACCGGCCCCGCGGCCACCATCCCGCGTGCCTTGCGGATCATGTTGCGCAGCTTCTCGTATGTGGCGATCGCGATGTGACCACCGTCGAAGGGCAGCAGCGGCAGCAGGTTCACCGCCCCGAGCACGAAGTTCAACTGGGCCAGGAAGAACCAGAACATCACCCAGAGGCCTTGATCGACGGTGTCCCCGCCGATGATGCTGGCGCCGACGACGCTGATCGGTGTCTCGATATCGCGTTCGCCACCGCCGATCGCGTGGACGAGAGCGCCGACCTTGGTCGGGATCTTCGCCAGGGCCTTGGCGAGTTCGACGGACATGTCACCCGTGAACGCGAATGTCGCGGGCACCGCTGACAGCGGGTTGTACTGGGTGGGCCCGAAACGCGCGGGCGCGATGCCGACGGCGCCGACGGCGGTCGGTTCGGCGGCGTCCTTGCTGATCCAGCGCTCGGCTCGCGTCACGTCAACGGTCGTGGTGAACTCGCGAACCTGACCGTCCTCGTCACGCTGCACGACGAACGGGGTGGGGCCGTCGAGCTTGCGCACCGCGGCGACCAGTTCATCGAACGTGGCCACGTCGGTCTCGCCGACCTTGACCAGCGTGTCGCCGGGCTGAATACCCGCCGCCGCAGCAGGTCCCGGGCCGGTGCACTGACCCGGCTCGCCCTTTGCGACATCGGATGCCACACAAGCGGTTTCGCCGACGATGGCGGTGGTGGGCGGGTTCAGGTTGGGCAGTCCCCACACCATCGCGATGCCGTAGATGAGGACCAGGCCGATGATGAAGTTCATGGCGGGACCGGCGAACAGCACCGCGACGCGCTTCCACACCTTCTGCCGGTACATCGCGTATGGACGATCCTCTGGCGCGATCTCCTCGACGGCCGTCATCCCGGCGATATCGCAGAATCCACCCAGGGGCACGGCCTTGATGCCGTACTCGGTCTGGCCGAGCTTGTTGGGCCGCATCGTCGACCACAGTGTGGGACCGAAGCCGACGAAGTAGCGCCGCACCTTCATGCCCGTCGCTCGCGCGACCCACATGTGTCCACATTCGTGCAGAGCCACCGAGATCAGAATGGCCAGGGCGAACAGCACGATGCCCACTACGAACATCATCGGGTGACTACGACCTCCTGTGCGGCGCCCACATGGGCTTTGAGGGCACCCTGTGCCCGGTCCCGGGCCCAGTCCTGCGCTTCGAGTACGTCCTCTACGGTAGCCGGTTCCGCTGACCACTGGTCTGCGGCGCGCAGCACCTCGCCGACGGTGGCCACGATGGAGGGGAAGCTGATGCGCCCGGCGAGGAAGGCCTCGGCGGCCTCCTCGTTGGCGGCGTTGTAGACCGCCGTCAGGCATCCACCCCGGCTTCCGGCGTGGCGGGCCAGGTCGACCGCGGGGAACACGGCGTCGTCCAGCGGCTCGAACTCCCACGTGGAGGCCGTGGTGAAGTCGCACGCCAGCGTCGCGCCCGGCACCCGGGCGGGCCAGCCGAGCGCCAACGCGATCGGCAGCCTCATATCGGGCGGACTGGCCTGGGCGATGGTGGAGCCGTCGGTGAAGGTGACCATCGAGTGCACGATCGACTGCGGGTGCACGACGACGTCGATGCGGTCGTACGGGATGCCGAACAAGAGGTGCGTCTCGATGAGCTCGAGCCCCTTGTTGACCAGTGAGGCCGAGTTCAGTGTGTTCATGGGACCCATCGACCAGGTGGGGTGCGCACCGGCCTGTTCGGGTGTGACGCCCTCGAGGTCGGCGGCCGACCAGCCCCGGAACGGGCCACCGGACGCAGTGAGCACCAGCCGGGCCACTTCGTCGGCCGTTCCGCCACGCAGGCACTGCGCCAGAGCGGAGTGCTCGGAGTCCACCGGCACGATCTGCCCCGGCGCCGCGGCCTTCTGTACCAGCGGACCACCGGCGACCAGCGACTCCTTATTGGCCAGCGCCAGCCGGGCGCCCGATGCCAAGGCCGCCAGCGTGGGTCGCAGCCCCAATGCGCCGACAAGCGCGTTCAGCACGACGTCTGCCTCGGTGTCCTCGACGAGCTGCGTGACGGCGTCGGGTCCGGAGTACGACACATCGCCGATCCGGTCGGCGGCCTCGGGGTCGGCGACGGCGACCTTGGTGACACCCGTCTCGACGCGTTGGCGATGCAACAGGTCGGCGTTGCCGCCACCTGCGGCCAGGCCCACGACCTCGAACCGGTCGGGATTGGCGGCGATCACCTCGAGCGCCTGGGTACCGATCGACCCGGTACTGCCAAGCACCAGGACGCGTAGACGATCAGGACTCACCGCTCCATTGTGCCGCGCAGATCGGCCCGGAACCCAGTCCGCACCTCGTGACACCCAAATGTGACACCAATCTGACGCGGGGCCACCTGACCCATCCGCATCCGGGACCACCGCGAATACCCGATGTCATCGACCTCGGGCGCCGGCAGCGTCGCCCCAGACACATGGGATGGAAACAGTCATGAATTCAGCTCAACGCAAAGCAGTGGCGGCAGCGGGCCTGAGCGCTCTCGCCGTCTTCGGCGCGGCGGCATGTTCGAGTGATTCGGACACCGAGGCGTCGAGCACGTCCAGTAGCGCCCCGAGCGCGGCAGCCACGTCGGCGGCGGCGCCGACCAGCGCGCTGGCCGATCCCGGCGCCAACCTCGTCGGCACCAGTTGCGCCGCCTACGCCGAACAGGTCCCTGCCGGTCCGGGCTCGGTCGCGGGTATGGCGATGGATCCCGTGGCCACGGCGGCCTCGAACAACCCGATGCTGAAGACGCTGACCCAGGCGGTCTCCGGTCAGCTCAATCCGGGCGTGAACCTCGTCGACACCCTCAACGGGGGCGAGTTCACCGTGATCGCGCCGACCGACGACGCCTTCGCCAAGCTCGACCCCGCCACGATCGAGACGCTCAAGACCGACGCACCACTGCTGACCAGCATCCTGACCTACCACGTGATCCCCGGTCAGCTGAGCCCCGACCAGGTCGCGGGCACCCACAAGACCGTCGAGGGGCAGGACGTCACCATCACCGGCGCGGGCGAGGGTCTGACGTTCGACAAGTCGGCCCTCGTGTGCGGCGGCGTGCAGACCGCCAACGCCACGGTGTACATGGTCGACACCGTCATGATGCCGCCGGCCGCCTGACAGGTAGCGACCCCCTGACACATGAGCGGCGCCTCGGCGGACATCCCCCGTGCTCGCGCCGGGGCGCCGCTCATGTCATCTCATCCATCCACCCGAACCACAAACAGAGAGTTGAAACACCATGAACCGCAACGCCAAGACCATCGCGGGCTCCGCCCTCGCCGCCGTCGCCACCACAGGACTGCTGTTCTCTTCGACCGCCGTCGCGGCGGCCGATCCCGCCACCGCGCTGGTCGGGCCGGGCTGTTCTGCGTATGCAGCGCAGGTACCCGACGGACCGGGATCGGTCGCGGGCATGGCCATGGATCCCGTGGCCACGGCGGCATCCAACAACCCGATGCTCACCACGCTGACCGCCGCCGTCTCGGGCGGGCTCAACCCGGAGGTGAACCTCGTCGACACGCTCAACGGTGGCGAGTTCACGGTCTTCGCACCGACCGATGCCGCCTTCGCCAAGCTCGATCCGGCCACCGTCGAGAAGCTCAAGACCGATGCACCGCTGCTGACCAGCATCCTGACCTATCACGTGGTACCCGGTCAGGCTGATCCAGCGAGGGTCGTCGGCAACCACGAGACGGTCCAGGGCGGCACCGTCACAGTCTCCGGCGGCGGCCAGGATCTCAAGGTCAATGACGCAGGAGTCGTGTGCGGCGGCGTGCAGACCGCCAACGCGACCGTCTATCTGATCGACACGGTCCTGATGCCTCGATAGCGGTTGGCGCATCAGCGATCAACGCGGCGCGACGCGCGCGCCCGGATCCGCGGTGGCCTCGATCTTCACGATCAGCCCACCGCGGATCGTCAGCACCACAACGGCGAACAACCGGCCCTCGGCGAACGCGAGCAGCACGGGCTCACCCGGGGCGCCGACGACCACGGTGGCGCCCGGTCCCAGGTAGCGCAGCAGGTTCGTGGCCACATCGCGCGGCCCGTGGTTGACCTGCGGCGGCGGTGCCGGATCAGCGAGCACGGTGCCAACACCCCACACCGCGGGATCGAGCACCGAGGCCAGCGCCTGGAGGTCCCCTGTGGCGCATGCGGCGATGAAGGCCTCGGTGACGCGCTGGTGTTCGTCGGCGGTGACGGCGCGGACGCGAGGAGCAACAGGAGAATCGGCCGCGCGCGGGGCCGCCCCGGTGAACTTGGCCCTGGCTCGACGCGCGAGTTGTCGGCACGTTCCGACGGGCCGACCGACAGTCTCGGCGATCTCGTCGAACGGCAGCGCGAACACGTCGTGCAGCACGAACGCCACCCGCTCCCCCGGACTGAGTCGGCTCAAGGTCTCCATGAGCGCCCGGCTGACCTCGTCGTCGAGGGTCACTCGATCAGCGGGGTCATGTTCGACGGCGATCTCATGGCCGGGCGGCAGACTTGTCTCCAGGCGGGCTCGTGCTGACCTGAGCTGGTCGAGGCACAGCCGTCCCGCCACGACGGTGAGCCAGCCTCGCTCGTCATCGATGCCGTCGGCACGCGACAACCGCAGGAACGCCTCCTGCGTGACGTCCTCAGCCTCTCCGATGTCGCCCAGCATCTGATAGGCCAGGTTGACGAGGTAGGCGCGGTGCGCGCGCCAGGCGGCGCTCAGCTCGGTCATGGTCTTATGACGGAACGGAGCCCGGAAAAGTTACAGGTGGCGGTGCGTAACTTTCTGCGCGCCAGTCCCGTCCTTGATGCATGTTCACGATTCTCGTCACCGGCGCCACCGGCAACGTCGGCCGCCCCCTGGTCACCCAACTCGCGACGGCGGGCGTCGACGTCCGCGCGGTCACCCGCAACCCCGACAGCGCCAATCTTCCGCCGGGAGTCGACGTCTACCGCACCGCACTCGACGGCCTGCCCGGCTCCGACGCGGTGTTCCTCAACTCCCGCGCGCTCGGCGATCGACTGCGCGCCACCGTCGAGGCGGCCCGCGCGGCCGGAGTGCAGCGGCTGGTCGCGCTGTCGGCGATCAATGCCGACGACGACTTCGCCCGTCAGCCATCGCGCGTCCGCGGCGACCGCAACAAGGAGGTCGACGAACTCGCCGCCGGGTCGGGGCTGGAGTGGGTCAGCCTGCGGCCCAGCGTGTTCGCGTCGAACTTCGCGGGAATGTGGGCGTCGCAGATCCGCGGCGGCGACATCGTCAGCGGGCCGTACGCGACGGCGTCGGTGGCACCGATCGCCGACGCCGACATCTCGGCCGTCGCGGCGCACGCTCTGCTGACCGACGACCTTGTGGGCCAACGCATCCCGCTGACCGGGCCGCAGGCGCTGACCAACGCCGAACTCGTCGAGACCATCGGTGCGGCGCTGGGGCGGCCCCTCGAGTACCACGAACTGCCGCCAGATCTGGTGCGCCAACGGTTCGTCGACATCGGCTTTCCCGAGGCCTTCGCCGACGCCTACATGGGCCTGCTCGCCGAGACGGTCCAGCGGCCCGCACAGGTGACAGCCGACGTCGAGAAGATCCTCGAGCGTCCGGCCACATCGTTCGCCAGTTGGGCGTCCGACCATCGCCACCTCTTCAATTAACAAGGGAGTCACCACATGTCGAGTACAACCAATCCGAGCCCGCCGCGCTGGCTCAAGCAGATGAACAAACTGGTGCTCGCGATGGGGCGCCTCGGCGTTCCGGCCGGTCCGTCGCAAGTGCTGACGGTGCCGGGACGCAAGTCCGGGCAACCGCGGAGCACGCCGATGACGCCGTTCGATCACGACGGCGGCCTGTACACCGTGGCGGGGTACCCCGGTGCCGACTGGGCGGCCAATGCCCGCGCCGCGGGTGTTGGCACGCTCACGCGCGGCCGGCGCTCGCGCCGGGTGCGGATCGTCGAGCTGTCCGCTGCCGAGTCGAGGCCCGTGTTGCGGGCCTTCGCACGCGAGGTTCCGGTCGGGGTCGGGTTCGCCAAACGCAGCGGACTCGTCGTCGACGGCACACCAGACGAGTTCGAGGCATTGGCCGGACGATTGGCGGTGTTCAGGTTCGACCCCGCCTGACGGCGCGCGCGTCTCGGATTTGAAGTGCCTGTGCCGGTAGCACCATCGGCTATAGACGCTCTGACACGGCCCACGCCGCACCGCGCCTCCCTAAGTCGTTGGCACCGTGCCGCCGTCGACCGTCACGTCGACTCCGACCACCGAGGACGCGGCATCGGACACCAGAAACGCGATCACGTCGGCGACCTCCTCAGGCCGGGCCGGGCGGCCCAGCGGGATGCCGCCGAGCGAGTCCATCAACGACTGCAGCGCGGCGGCCTCGTCGGTGCCGCTCGCGGCAGCGATGCGGGCGATCAAGGCGTCGGCCGCGGTGGTTTGGATGAATCCCGGGGACACGGTGTTGACCCGAATACCCTTGGGCGCGAGTTCATTCGCCAAGCCCCTGCTGTAGGTGCGCAGCGCCGCCTTGGCTGCGGCGTAGCCCAGCGTGCCGTCGAACAGCGGCATGCGAGCCTGAATCGAGGCGACGTGCACGATGGCGCCGGACCCACCGGCGATCATCGCGGGCGCCAGTGCGCGGTCCAGTCGCACCGCACTGAGCAGGTTGAGTTGCAGTTCGGCGAGCCAGTGCTCATCGGTGAGTGCGGCGAATCCGCCTGCGGGCGACGATGATCCGCCGGCGACGTGCACCAGTATCTGCGCGCCGCCGCGGGCCGAGACGTGCTCGGCCACCGTCAGCGCACCTTCGCCGGTGGTGATGTCGGCGGCGACGAAGTCGACCGACTCGTCGAGCTCACCGCGGCTGCGGGCGACCGCGGTGACCGATGCGCCCATGGTGCGCAACCGGTCGACGACCGCGGCGCCCGCACCCTTGGTCCCGCCGGTCACCACGGCGCGCCTGCCGCGCAGGGCCGTCACGAGACGGCCTCGCGGCCGGACCGGAACACGGGCCAGCACAGGTCGGTCACCCACTCGGACGAGTCCTCGTCATCCCAGAAGAAGCGTTCGTAGTACTCCCGCAGTGGCGCCTCGACGCTGATCTCGTGGCGGGTGGCGTACTCCCCCAGCTCGGAGTAGACGAGGTCGACGTCATCGTGCGAGCCGGTGTGCCGCAGCACGACGAGTTCGGCGGCAGGCACCGTGTAGCCGACGACCCGTCCGGTCGGTGCCACCGCGCCGCGCACCGGGATGAACACCGTGGCCGCGCCGCGGTCGCTGGCGAAGACGTCGAAGCCGTACAGGCCACCGGGCGCGCCGGTTCGGGTGAGCCCCTGGGCGCTGATCTCTGCCAGCAGTTCGGTCACCGCCCCCTCGAACCACTGCGGCAGGTCGTCGCGGTCGATTTCGGCGTGAACGGCGATCGCCGCCGTCGCCGCGACACTGAGGTGCCGGACGGACGGTCCGTCAGAGGGTCGGTCCAGGATCGTGCGCAGTGCCTGGACGGCGGCCTGCGTGCTGGCCAGCCTGGCCTCGAGCCTGCCGAGGTGCGCGCTGATCAGGGCGTTGCGCTCAGCGGGCGCGGCCATCAGCACCGACCTCACGTCGGCCACCGGCATGTCCAGCGCACGCAGACGGCGCACCACCTGCGCCGTGGGCACCTGGTCGAGCGTGTAGTAGCGGTAGCCGGTCGCGGGATCCACCTGATGGGGCGCCACCAGCCCGACGTCGTGGTAGTGCCGCAGCGTCTTGACGCTCAGTTGCGTCATTCGGGAGAAGTCGCCGATCGAGAGCATGTAGCCAGTTTGGAGTCTCCCCGTGCGGGAGAGTCAAGCCTGCGTCTGTCGCAGCGCTTCAGCGCACCTTGGCGATGACGTCCTCCGCGAAGCGTTCGATCGAGGCGCGGAAGGACTCGACGTCGCCGTCGACCGTCTCGGGAGCGCCCATCCACGGTGCACACATCACGGCGGTCACGCCGATGTCCTCGGCGCGCATGAACAGGTCGGCGGTGGGAATCTCCATGAGCGCCAACATGATCTCGAACGGCTCGTTGTCGCGCCCGTACTCACGGCGCAGGGCGTGGACCCGTTCGACGTGGCGCACCGCGTCGTCCCACGTGTATGCGGCGCCGACCCAGCCGTCGCACAGCCGGGCAGCACGCCGCAGCGCGGCCTCTGACTCGCCACCGCACATGATCGGCACCGTCGACGGTGGATGCGGTTCCAGCATGATCTCCGGCACTTGGTAGTGCTCGCCCTGCCATGACACCCAGCCGCCCTGCCACAGTGCACGCAGCGCGGGGATCATCTCGCTGAGCCGCTGGCCCCGGTCGTCGAAGGACTGCCCGAGCAGGTCGAACTCCTCGCGCATCCACCCCGCCCCGACCGCCAGCGCCACCCGCCCCTGCGAGATGACCGCCGCGGTCGCGACCTGCTTGGCCACCTGCAGAAGCGGCCGCGACGGCGCGACGTAGACGGCGTTGGTGAAGCGCAGCTGGCTGGTGAGGGCGGCCATCGCCCCGATCATCACCCACGAGTCGGGCCAGGCCGTCTCCGGCTGCCACGGCGGCTTGTCAGCCCCGGTCGGATACGGCGATTTCAGGTCCCGCGGATAGATCAGGTGATCAGCGCAGATCATGCCGTCGTAGCCGGTCTCGTCGAGCATGCGGGTCACGGCCAAGGCGTCTGCGGTGTTCAGGAAAGCCGTCCCCGACCAGAATTGCATCTCCTCACCCTGCCTCACCCCCGGGTTTTCGGACGGCGAATTCGGGGCAAGATCAATCCATGCCCACGCTGATGTGGTTTCGGCGGGACCTTCGCCTTCACGATCTGCCGCCGCTGCTGGACGCGGCCGCAGCCGATGAGCCCGTGCTCGCCTGCTACGTGCTCGACCCGCGGTTGCGGGCGTCGGGCGGACGGCGGCTGGCCTACCTCTATGACGCGCTGCGCGATCTGCGCGACGGCCTGAACGGTCGGCTGCTGGTGACCCGTGGCCGCCCCGAGACCCGAATACCAGCTCTGGCCAAGCAGATCGGCGCGCGCTCCGTGCACGTGACGGGTGACTACTCACCGTTCGGCATGCGTCGCGACGCGGCGGTGCGTGCCGCCCTCGGTGACGTGCCCATGGAAGCGTCAGGCTCGCCGTACCTGGTGACGCCGGGGCGCGTCACCAAGGGAGACGGCACGCCCTACAAGGTGTTCACGCCGTTCTACGCCGCGTGGCGCGACCATGGCTGGCGCGCCCCGGCGGCGACCGGCCCCTCGTCGGCCGAGTGGATCGACCCGGCCGATGTGGACGGCGGAGTCGACATCCCCACGGGTGACGTCGAACTCGACCTACCGGCCGGCGAGCGCGCGGCACGCGCCCAGTGGCGCGACTTCATCTCGGACGGGCTCGCGAGATACGCCGACGACCGCAACCGGCCCGACGCCGACGGCATCAGCCGAATGTCGGCACACCTCAAGTTCGGCACGATTCACCCGCGCACGATGGCCGTGGACCTGGGTAATGGCGCGGGCGCCCAGGCGTACCTACGGGAGCTCGCGTTCCGCGACTTCTATGCGGGCGTGCTCCGCGAATGGCCGGAAAGCGCCTGGCAGAACTGGAACAGATCCTTCGACGGTATCGAGACCGATGACGACGATGACGCCCAAACCCGGTTCGAGACGTGGAAGGCGGGCCGAACCGGCTTCCCGATCGTCGACGCGGGTATGCGCCAACTCGCCGAAACCGGGTTCATGCACAATCGCGTGCGGATGATCGTCGCGTCATTCCTGGTCAAGGACCTGCACCTGCCGTGGCAGTGGGGCGCGCGCTGGTTCCTCGAGCAGCTCACCGACGGTGACATGGCCAGTAACCAGCACGGCTGGCAGTGGGCTGCGGGGTGTGGCACCGACGCGGCGCCCTACTTCCGGGTGTTCAACCCGAGCACCCAGGGCGACAAGTTCGATCCCGACGAGGTCTATGTGCGGCGATGGGTCCCGGAGTACGGCAGCGAGCACTACCCCGAGCCGATGGTCGACCACAAGGCCGAGCGTTCCGAGGCGCTGCGTCGCTACGGGGAGATCCGCTGACACGCGCGCCGGCGGTGACACCGACCGAATACGACGCCGCGTCGTATGCCAGAATGGCGCAGGACCCAGACCGTAAGGAGCAACCGTGGCGAACACCGAGGTGGAACGACACACCGGCGTCGACGTCGAGGAAGTGCCCTCGGCGAACTGGGGTTGGTCCAAGGAGAACCCCCGGCTGATCCGTATCGGCGGCATCCTGTCCGCGATCTTCATGCTCGCGATGATGCACGGCAACCACGTCGGCCACGTGGAGGACGTCTTCCTCGTCTTCTTCGCAGTGGTGATCCTCGGCATCGTCGCCCGCGACTGGTGGATGCGTCGCCACGGCTGGACCCGCTAGCCCCGATCGAATTCAGGCCGCGTCGATGACGAGGCGGCCGAACTTCTCGATCGACTCCAGCGTGTGCGCGAGGCTATCGCCCGGCACAGCCACCTGTACCCACGTGACGCCCAGCGCGGCGAGCTTCGCGACGCCCTCGAGGTAGACCTCCGGGTTGAAGACGTCATCACCGGGATTACCGCCCACGCTGTTGGAGTACATGATGTCCAGCACCGACGGGTCACGGCCCAGCGTCTCGCACCTGGAGTGAAAGTCATCGATGCCGGCCTTGAGATCATCGAGTGAGTCCATCGCCGCGGTGCGGGCCGTCTGAGCCAGACTCGCCGGCGCCGGGAACGGGCACCAGCCCTCGCCGAACTCTGCGGCACGGCGGCGAGCCGCACCGGTATTGCCGCCGATCCAGATCGGCGGGTGCGGGTGGGTGACCGGACGGGGGTGCGCGGTGATCCCGTTGGCGCTGAAATGTCGACCGTCATAGGACATGTCGTCGGTAGTCCAGACGGCGCGGATCACTTCCAGCGCCTCCTCGACGAGTTGGCCACGCTCGTCGAAGTCGACACCGAGAGCGGCGAACTCACGCTTGAGGTAACCGACGCCGACGGCGAGGGTGAATCGGCCCCCGGAAAGCACGTCGAGCGTGGCACCGGCCTTCGCCACGACGAACGGGTTGCGATAGGGCAGCACCACCACGTGCGGGATCAACCGCAGCGTCGTGGTGTGTGCGGCCGCGAATCCCATCGCCACGAACGGATCCAGTGTGTCGTGGCCCCCGTGCTCAAGCCACTTCTGGGTGGGCGCGGGGTGATCGGTGAACCCGAAGCCGCTGAACCCGGCCGTCTCGGCCGCGACCGCGACCGCCGCCACTCCCCTGCCGTCCACGAGTTCCGGGTTGTACGGATGGCTGTGCATCGGGTGGGTGACGGTGAACCGCATCTTCGCAGGCTTTGTTGTCGCAGGCACTGACTCAGTCCTCTCAGGACGCCCGGATGGGCGAGTAGGTGGGTCGCCCAAGGCCGAGTTCGTGTTGGGCGATCATGTGCGGAACACCTCGAGGGTGCCGCCGTAGATGCCCATCGGGGACGCCAGCCGGAACAGGTACTCAATACCGCCGTCGTCGGCCGCGTCGGCGGCGCCGTCGGTACCGACGGGCAGCACCGCCGCCGTGCCGAGGATGTCCATGAGGTCAGGTGTCAACTCCCGCAGCGCCTGTGCGATCGCCACGCGGCCGAACTTCTCCGGTGTGCTGCGCGCGGCCTCGGTGCGCGCGGTGGCCCGGCCCAGCCGGTAGGCGACCGACTCGTCATCGACGGGCCGTCTGCCGGTCGAGTCGGGTCGGCCGACGATACCGGCGACGCGGTCGAGACCGTCGGCGAGCAGGAGCAGGTGCTCGGTCATGGTCGCGATCTTCTGTAGGCCCTCGGCGTCGCGTTCGACGGTGCCGTGCTCGGCGTTGAGCGCCTCGCGCAGGACCGACCAGCCCCCGTTGACGTCGCCAACCCGGTAGCGGTCGGGAATGCGCACGTCGCTGTAATAGGTGATGTTGGTCCGGTCGCCGTCGACGGTGCGGATCGCCTGGATATCCACGCCGGGGCTGGACAGCGGCACCAGAAACATGGTCAGGCTCTTGTGCTTGGGTGCCGCCGGATCGGTGTTGGTGATGAGGAAGACGTACTGCGCGTTGTGGGCGTTCGAGGTGAACATCTTGGACCCGTTGATGATCCAGCCGTCACCGTCGCGCACGGCCCGGGTCTTGCAGGTCGCCACGTCCGATCCGCCGTCGGGTTCGGTGTAGCCCAGGCAGAGCCGTAGACGGCCGGCCAGCACACCCGGCATGACCTCCGCGACGAGTTCACGCGAACCGAACTGCTCCACGGACTTCGCGACCATTGCCGTGGTACCCCAGTGGAACCACGGCGTGTGCGCACGCCCGATCTCCAGCTCCCAGATCCGTCTGCGCACCGCGGTGAAACCGCCGTCCTCCGCGGGACGGTAGTCGCGCTCCAGATAGCCACGTTCGGCCAGCGCGAGATGCACTCCCTCGTCGAAGTTCTCACCCGTCGCGCGATCACGCGCGATCACCTCGTCGGTGACGATCGGCGCCAAGAACTCCCGAAGCTCGGTCTGGAACGCGCTGTCCTCGTCGGACAGCTCGACATGTGCGAAGTCCATCGTCGACCCCTGTCTGGAAAGTGCGGGCGCGTGCGCCTCTACCTAACACTTACCATGAAGTTTGTAACGCAATCCGGCGGGCCACCCCGGGCGTTGTGGCGATTTCGGCGCGCTGAGGAGCGGTGAGCGCGCCTTTGCGCGCCCGAATCGCAGGGGTTAGGCGGCCTGCCGCAGCGCCGCGACGGTTTCCAGGTCCTGCACGGCGGCCACCGCCCGGGCCAGCCCCTCCAACGCGATTCCCTCGGTCTGCATACCTCCGAGACCCGCGGTGGTCAGCGGCGACACGTAGGCGTACGTCACCGCCTGCCGGTAGCGGGTCCACAACTCGTCGCGGTCCAACTCGGGGCCACCGGCCGCCGCCAGCGCGCCTCGGTAGACGTCGAGCAGATCCCGCTCGGCGGCGCGACGCTGGTCCACCGGAAGGCCGAGCACCAGTGTGTAGGTGAGATCGCGCGACGAGTGTCCACGGCGCACCACCTGCCAATCCAGCAGACCCGCACGCCCGTCGCGGAAGTAGGTGTTGCCGGGATGGGAGTCGCCGTGCAGCACAGTGTGCGTGCCCGCGTCGACGATCTCGGTGGCGCGCTGGTAGTTCTCCCACAGATACCGACCGGCCTCGATCGGCACGTCCGTCCGGTCCGCGAGTTTGCGGGCCGACATCCTCATCAACGCCGGGGTGAGCAGGTTGGCGGGATCCTGCGACGGTGCCGCAAGCCAGCCGAATGCGCCACCGCCACCGGCTTTCTCGGGTAACCGGCCCCAGAAACTGCCGTGCAGACCGGCCAGCACCTCCATCAGGCTGGCCATCTGGTCGGTATCGAGCGGATTGAGCGTGTCGGGGAACTGACACGGCGCCGTCGTCATGTCCTCGAGGACCACCACGTAGCGTCCGGTCAGAGGGTCGAACGCCGCACCGTGAGAGCGTGGGATGCCCGCGCCGAGTTCCGGTGCCAGCGCCGCGTAGAACCGGGCCTCGGTCTCACCGAGACGGGCGAGTTCGCCCAGCATCCGAGTGGCCGCGGCAGCGGCCGAGAGCTTGACGAACACCGACTCGGGAACGTCGCGACCCGACAGCGCCAGCCGAGCCCGCGACGATGTCCCCGCCTCCCCCTCCAGGACGGTCACCGAATCGACGGTGCGTCGCATCACCTTCGACAACACCTCGGGCCCGAGATCGGCGACGCGGCGCGGGAAGGACCGCGCCCGCCCGAGCGCGGCGTCCACGGCCAGTCGCCCGACCCCGTGCCCCATGTGCGCGCCCAGCCGTACCGCTCGGATCACCATTGTTCGCCGCCTCCTGCTCGTTTCGCACCAAGCGTGACAATTCGGCCACGATTTGTAAAGCTAATCCGTGACAGTCATCGACCATCGAGAGGCCAGCGCACGTGGGAATCGTCACGACCACTTCGGAGACCGCATTCACCCAGTCACCGGAGACGATCTACGACTTCGTCACCAACCCGGTGAACTGGACCAAGACCTACCCGGGCAGTTCCCACGTCGGCAGCGTCACCAACGACCTGCCACTGAAGGTCGGCGACACCTGGACCGAGGCGGGACCGGACGGCGACCGCATCTTCACCTGGCACCTCGCGATCGCCATGCGCCCGAAGATGTGGGTGTTCAACTCGGTGGGGCGGCTCGGCCACGACCGCGAGGGCAACGGCGGTATGCCGGGCCGGATCACCGTCAAGTATCAGTTCACCCAGCCGGGGCAGGGCATAACGCTGTTCGCGCGGACCATGACCATCGAGGGCTACCGGGACGCTCCCCTGCCTGACGGCTTCTTCAAGATCGTCAACCCGGCCAACATCGACAAGTATCACGCCGCCATCGCACGCGAACTCGACTCGGCCGCAACCGCTTAGGGCCCGGGGTGCAGGGCCCGACGCAGTGCCTCCCCCTGCATCGCGAAAAGCGCCTGGCTGACGTCCCACTCGGGCAGCAGCGAGTCGAACCCGTGGCACGTGCCGGCAAAGACGTGTAGCTCGGTGCCGACTCCGGCCCACATCAGCCGCAGCGCGTAGTCGACGGCCTCATCGCGCAGCGGGTCGAGTTCCGAACACGTGATGAGTGCGTCCGCGACCCCGGCGAACTCGTCACGGCGCGCGGGCACGGCCGACGGGGGCACGGCCTCACCGCCCGCAAGGTGGTCCCACATCTGCGATGTGGCTGGCCCGTCGAAACCCGGCGTGGTGACGAACTCGAACTTCGACGGCGTCGGCCGGTCATCGAGGACCGGCTGGTGCAGAAGTTGAAACAGCACGGGCGGTGCGTCACCGTCCGCCGCCAGCTGAGCAAGCAGCGCGGCGAGTGCGCCGCCGGCACTGCTGCCGGCGACGGCGAGTCGGCTCGGATCGATGTCGAGATGATCTGATTCAGCCACAATCCATTTCAGGACCGCCAACACGTCATCCAGCCCGGCCGGGTGCGGATGCTCGGGAGCCAGCCGGTAGTCCACCGACACCACCGTGGCGCCCGCCCGCCGGGCGAGTTCGACGCATTGACGGTGGTCGATGTCGAGGTTGCCGAGCACGAACGCACCGGAGTGGCAGAACAGCACCGCGGGAGCTCGCGTCATCACACCCCTATAGATGCGGATCCCGATTCCCCGCCCGCGCTCGTCGTGAGCGGTGGCGTCGGTGACATCCACGCCAGCTGTGTCCAGGGCCGCTGCGCTGGCCTGCCGCCGTTCGTTGATCGAATCCCGCACGGCGGGCAGCAGGTCTGCGGCCAGGTTCACCCGCGCGTCGACCAGGTGGCGCAGCGCGGGCGCCAGCCTGTGCGTCGTGTCGGCGTCCGACCCGGCATCCGCCGTCACGGCACGTCACCGCCCGCCACGGCATGGGCGTCGACGTGGATATCGGGCCTCTCGGTCGGTGGTTCGAAGGTGTAGTCGCCGGCCCGGAATCGACGCGTCATCGCCCAGAAGTCACGCGCACTGCGCGGCCACTGGGTGACGACACGGCCGTTGGCGGCCCGAAAGTAACTGCTGCACCGCGTCGTCCACACAGTGCCGTCCATCCACTCGTCGATCCGAGCGATGAAGTCGGCCATGGTCTGCGCCCGCACCGCGATGTAGGACCGTCTACGCCGCCGCATGTGCCGCAGGGCCTTGACGACGTACCGCGCCTGCGCCTCGAGCATGAAGATGACGCTGTTGGAACCGACGTTGGTGTTCGGCCCGTACAGCATGAACAGGTTGGGGAAACCAGGGACCGCCATGCCCAGATAGGCGTACGCGCCGTCGCGCCAGGCGTCGTGCAGCGTCTGGCCGTCCTCCCCCGTCACCTCGATCTGGCCCAGGTAGTCCGCTGCGGCATACCCGGTCGCACACACCACGACGTCGACGTCGAGTTCGCGGCCGTCCTCAGTCACCAGCGAGCGGGCGCGCAGTGCCCGCGCCGGGCTGGACACCACCTCGACGTGCGGCTGCGTGAGCGCGGGCACGAAATCCGACGAGAACACCAATCGCTTGCAGCCGATGGGCGTCTCGGGCGTGAGGCGCTTGCGCAGGTCGGTGTCGACGACGGTTCGCTCGAGCATCGCCGCAGCCGCCGACCGGAACTCGTGGGTCTTGTCGCTGCCATGCTCGATCACCGAGATGTTGGACTCGCTGCGCAGCCACAACCGGGTGCGGTAGAGACGCTTGGCGAACGGCACCGTGGCGAAAAGCCACTTCTCCCGGTCGGTGTACTCGCGGTCGGGTTTGGGCAGGACCCACGTCGGCGACCTCTGGATGGAGTACACACTCCTGGCCACCTTGACGACCTCGGGCACCAGTTGTGCTGCGGTGGAGCCCGTTCCGAGCACAGCGACGTCCTTGCCAGTCAGGTCGACGTCGTGGTCCCAGCGCGCGGTGTGCATCACGGTGCCGGTGAACGGCTCCTCCTCGTGCAGTGTCGGCATCGTCGGCTGGGTGAACAGTCCGACCGCGGACACCACGACGTCGAACACGTGCTCCTCGCCGGTCGCGGTCATCAACCGCCAGGTCCTTGACGACTCCTGCCAGCGTGCCGAGGTCACCTCGGTGTTCAGCGTCAGGTGGGGCCCCAACCGGTGCCGCCGCGCGCAGCGTTCGAAGTACTCCAGGATCTCGGCCTGTCCCGACCACAACCGCGACCAGCCCGAGTTCAGGTCGAAGGAGAACGAGTACAGGTGCGACTTCACATCGCAGGCCAGACCCGGATAGGTGTTGATGCGCCATGTCCCGCCGACGCCATCCTCGCGGTCGAAGATGGTGAAGTTCTCGAGGCCCGCCCTCTTGAGGAAAATACCCAACGCCAACCCGCCGGGTCCTGCACCGATGATGCCCACCGAGGGCCCCTTGGACATACCGTCATCCGATCCGCAGCGATTGGCCACCGTCGACCACGAGTTCGGAGCCGGTGATGAACGATGCGGCGTCCGACACCAGGAATGCCACGGCGTCGGCGACCTCGAAGGGCTTTCCCAGCCGCCCACCGGTCGACATCTCGGTGAGCCGCCGCTGGGTGTTCTCGTCGAGCATCGGGGTCTCGATCGGGCCGGGAAGCACTGCGTTGACTCGGATTCCGGACGGTGCCAGCTCGGCCGCGGTGATCTGCGTGAGCCCACGCAGCGCCCATTTCGACGAACCGTAGGCGGCGTGGTTGGGGAACGGCCGAACGGCCCCGGTGCTGCAGGTGTTGACGATCGCGGCACCGTGGGCCTGCCTCAGGTGCGCCAGCGTGGCGCGGATACCGAGGAAGGGGCCGAGGCAGTTGACCCGCCAGCTGCCCTCGAAACCGGCCGGGGTCTCCTCGGACAGCGATGCGCGGTGCAGGACGCCAGCGTTGTTCACCAGTGTGCTCAGGCCGCCGAAGCGAGCCACCGCGGTGCGCACGGCCACATCCCACTGCTCCTCGGAGGTGACGTCGAGCGGCACGGCAATGACGTCGTCACCGAATCCGGTGGTCTCGCGCAGTTCGTCGGCGTTTCGGTCGCACGCGGCCACCAGGAATCCATCGGCACGCAGCCTGGCCACGATCGCCGCGCCCTGTCCGCGGGCCGCGCCCGTGACAAGGGCCACCCTGGCGTCGGTTGTGGTCTCGCTGGTGTTCAGTGGTATCCCCCATCGTTGGACGTCGATTCGTCGGCGTGCTCGGTTGCGGTGGCCAAATGTCGTGCGGCGCCCAGGCGCAGGGACTGCGACTCCGAGGCCAGGGTGATGACGCGGAAGCCCATCGCCGCAGCGGTGCGGCCGATGGCGCCATCGCCTGCGTGCACGCCGGCGATCAAGCCTGCGGCGGTGGCGCGGGAGACGATGTGCGCCATCGCGTCAAGCACCGCAGGGTGCCGCCATGCGTCAGCCAGGGTGTGGCCCATCGAGATGGCCAGGTCGGCCGGTCCGACATAGACACCGCTAAGCCCTGGGACCGCGCAGATCTCGTCGACGGCGGCCACACCGCGGGCGGTCTCGATCATCACGTGCACGCTCACCCGATCCTGCAGATGGGCGATGTCGTGGCCGAGGCTGGCCCGCAGCGGTCCGAAGCTGCGCACGCCGGCCGGAGCGAAATGCGTCGCGGCCACCGCCTCTGCGGCCTGCTCCGGCGTCTCGATCATGGCGATGATGATCGCGTCGGCGCCCGCATCGAGCACCCGGCCTATCGGCGCGGGGGCGGTGGACGGGAGCCGGACGGCGGTGGCGATCGGCAGGTGCTCGGTGCCCTTGAGTAGCAGCGCGACGTCGGCGTCATCGAGATATCCATGTTGGCAGTCGAATCCGACGTAGTCATAGCCCGTCTGCGCGAAGGCCTCGGGTCCCGTCATGGTGGGACCCACCACCCAACCGCCCCACACCTGGGCGCGCTGAGCGAGCGAGTCGATGAGCCTTCCGCCGGTCATGGCACGATCGCGATCTTCACGCGGCCGGGTGTGGGCCGGCATGCGGTCTCGAACGCCGCCTGCACGTCGGCGAGTCGGAACGTGTGGGTGAGGTATTCCGTCAACAGGTCGGGGTGCGCGGCGGCGAACGCCGACGCCGCGGTGAGCATGCGCCGACGCTCCAGTGTCACACCAGATTTCAGGGTCAGGTTGTTGCGCAGCATGGTGCGCATGCTGATCGGATAGGTGTCATCGTCGGTCACGCCGAAGTAGAAGACGGTGCCGCCGAACGCGGCTGCCTCAATGGCGTGGCCGAGCGTGGCGACCTGGTGGCCCACGGCCTCGATGACCACGTCAGGGCGTTCGGCCGGATCGAGGTGGCGGATCCAGCGGTCACTTGTCGCGCGCACGACACGGTCGACGCCGAAGCGCGGCCCGAGGGTCTCGCGGTCGACGGGGTCCACACCGGTGACCAGAGCAGCACCCGCAGCTTTCGCCACGTACGAGAACAGCAGGCCGATTGAGCCCTGTCCGATGACGGCGACGTGTCTGCCCGCGAGATCGCCCAGCTGCTCGACCGCGTAGAGCACGCAGGCCAGCGGCTGCAGACCGATCGCGAGTTCCGGTGTGAGCGAGGGCTCGTAGCGGACCAATCCCTCGCCGTCGGCGACGACCTGGTCCATCAGGCCGTCGAAACCCGATGCCCAGCCCACGACGCGGTCGCCGCGGGTGTGCTCGGGGTGGCGGCTGGCCACGACCTCGCCCGCGATCTCGTGGACGGGGAATCCGTGCATCCCGGCGGCACACGCGCCGGTGTCACCGGGCAGTCGGCCCTGTGTGCCGCGAAATCCCGGCAGGTCACTACCGCACACACCAGCGGCCAGGAACTGCAGCAGCACCTGCCCGTCGGCCAGCGACGCCGGCGAGGGCTCGGGCTGCTCGGTCCGTTCGAATGTGTACGGCGCGATGAGTCGGTACGACCACACGGCTCAGTGACCTCCGGTCTGGACCGTCACGGGGATGTTGTTCCAGCCCCACTGGAAACTCGACGGCGGACGCCACGCGGCCTCGGTGTCGACGCGGAACTCGGGCACCCGCTTGAGCCACTCGGCGACCAGGATGCCGATCTCGAGCCGCGCCAGATGCACACCTAGGCAGAAGTGCTGACCTCGCCCGAACGCCAGGAGTCGCTCGATGGGCCGGTTCCAGATGAACTCGTCGGGATCGGCGTACTCGCGTTCGTCGCGCGAGGCCGACGCGAGCAGCGTGATGATGCGTTGACCCGGTTCGATCGTGGTGCCGTGCAATGTGAATGGGGCGCGCACGGTGCGGGCGAACCACTGTGCGGGTGCGCAGAAGCGGATCATCTCCTCGCGCGCGACAGCCACGTTGGACTCCAGATCGGCACGCACGGCGGCGAGCTGGTCTGGACGCTGCGACAGTTCCCACAGACCGTGCGCGACGATCTTGGGCACGGTCTCGGTGCCACCGATGAACACTCCGAGCATCTGCGTGGCGGCCTCGGTGTCGGAGAGCGCCGACCCGTCCGGCAGCCGGTAGTTGATCAGGCCGTCGACGATCGGCTGGCTGCCGTCGGCGCCCTCGGCGCGTCGGCGTACGACGATCGGTGTCAGGTACTCGAGATAACCGGGCCGGGCATTGGCGGTGTTGACACCGTCACCCGGTTTGGCGAGGCTGCCCGCGTTCACCGTGGCCAGCACATCGGGCGCCAGCTCGTCAGGCAGACCGACCAGGTGACACACCATTGAGGCCGCGACGACGCCTCCGTAGTCCTGGGTCAGGTCGAAGTTGCCCTGCGGCAGCAGGACATCCAGGCGCTCGTTGGCCAGTTCACGGATGCGGTCAGCCAGTCCCGCGACGTTGCGCGGCCGCAGCGGCTTCGAGTGCGCGCCCCGGACACCACCGTAGATCGGGTTGTCGAAGTTGGCGTGAAACGGCATCGGATGCACCGGCGGATCGGGCACCGGCCCGTCGTTGTGGTGTGCCAGAACCGTCGCGGCAGGCAGGGTGCCCTCCGACGCCACGAAGGTTCCGTCGTTGATCTCCAACACATCCCACACGTCGGCGAAACGCGACACCGCGTAGGTGTCCCATTTCTCGACGTAGTACAGCGGGTGGTGGTCGCGCAGCACACGGTAGTGCGGAAACGGGTCGGCCATCACCGCCGGATCGAATGGATCATACGAGAAGTCCTGCATCGCCTCTGATCTCATCTGGGCATTCACTGCAGCGGCGAGGGCGGGAGGGCCTGGAGAATGGAGTCCTCCCAGCCGTCGCGTAGAGCGGGCGCGAGCCTCATCCACGTGACGATCTCGGCGGGTGGCTGGTCCTTCCACGACGGGTAGTGGTTCTCGAAGCACTCCCAGTCCCCGTCGAGCGCCCAGTAGTGGATCACCTCGTTGAACCGGAACGTCGTGGTGAAGGACCCCAGCCAGCGCTTGCCCGTGCTCTCCGACCACGGCACGTACAACCGTTCGAGTTCCTTGATGTAGTCGTCCTGGCGCCCTGGCTTGGTCTGCATGATCTCCTGGATCACCAGTCCCGCCTTGAAATCGGCCGCCTTGAGTTCGGCGAGGTTCTTGTTCTGCGGGGCGGCGTACATGATCCGCCCCTCGCCCGTGGCGCCGGTGTCGGCGAGATAGGTCGCCCACGTGGTGGCGGCATCGGCGTGACTTCCGCCGCGCGCCTGGGCCTTACCGATGCGCGCGTAGTCGGCGAAGGCGTCGATCTCCCAGATGATGGTGACCTGCGGCCAGTGTCCGTTGTAGGGCGTGGACTCCCAGATCGTGAAGAGTCGCGCGCCGAGATCGGACATCATCGGGTGATAGACCTCGTCGAACGCCTTGGTGAACTGATCGCTGCGTCCGGAACCCAGGGCGATGGTCTCGTGCAGGTACAGAAGCGTGTGGCTGTGATACTTCCGCATGGCCGGTTCAACAACCTCCGTTTAGCGTCATGCGCACACCGCCGATAGTTGACAGTGGCACCCAGCGAGCGTGACACTTGTGGCGTGTTTTGTAAAGCATCGCGGTCGATCAGCCGGTTCGACGTCGGATGAGCCCGACGCCATTGGCCAATGGATTCTGTTTTGGTGAGGGACCGCGGTGGTTCGAGGGCCTGCTCTGGTTCTCGGACATGCTCGGCGAGGCCGTGCACACCGTGGACCTCAACGGCGCGACCAGCACCCTGCAACTACCCGGCAGAGCGCCGTCCGGGCTGGGTTTCCGGCCCGACGGAACGCTGCTGATCGTCTCCACCGAGGATCGTCAGGTGCTCCGCTACGACGGTGACCACGTGACCGTGCTGGCCGACCTGGGCGACCTGGTGCCCGCCAATCTCGGCGATATGGTGATCGACGCCCGTGGTGCCGCCTTCGTGGGATCGCAGGCCCGAGAGGGGGGTGTCATCGTCCGCATCGACCCTGATGACACCTCCTCCGTCGTGGCAGACGACCTCGACTTCCCCAACGGCATGGTCATCACCCCGGACGGCGACACGCTTGTCGTCGCCGAGTCGACGGGACGTCGACTCACCGCGTTCACGGTCACCACCGACGGTGCGCTGGTCGATCGACGGGTGTTCGCCGACGGCCTCGACGGGCCGCCCGACGGCCTGGCGATCGACGGCGAGGGCGGGGTGTGGACGGCCATGACGCTGGCCCACCAATTCGAGCGAATCACCGACGGCGGCAACGTGACCGATCGCATCGACATGGCGGGGCGTACCGCAATCGCCTGCGCCCTGGGCGGTCCCGAAGGGCGCACGCTGTTCCTGCTGTCCAGCACCGACGCGTATCCCGAACGTCTGATCGGCACCAAGGCGTCACGCGTCGACGCGCTGATGGTCGACGTGCCCGCCCCGGGTCGATTCGGGCACTGAGGACATTGGGCACTGAGGGAATTGGGCACTGACGGAAAGTTGAAGATGTCTGACTCCTATTACGAACTCGTCGACACCGATGACGCAGGCGAGCGTTTCCGCGCGACCGACCTGGTGCGCGGCACGTGGAATGCCTCGATACAGCACGGTGCCCCCGTATCGGCGCTGCTGGTCCGTGCGCTGGAACGCTGCGCGCCGCGCGATGACACCAGGCTCAGCCGCGTGATGATCGACCTGGTCGGCGGCGTGCCCGCAGAGGGTGACCTGTGGTTGCGCGCTCAAGTCGACCGTCCAGGCAGGCAGATCGAACTGGTCAGTGCGGAACTACTCGCCCCTGACCGCGACGGTGCACCGCGGACCGTCGCGAAGGCAAGCGGTTGGCGGCTGTCCACCCTCGACACCACAGCGGTCGTACACGCGCCCGCGCCCGCACTCGCGCCGCTGGCGCAGGCGAAGAGCCGCGATATGGCCAAGAATTGGGACCGCAACTACGTGCACAGCATCGACTGGCGCTGGCTCACCACGCCATTGGCCGACGGGCCCGGCGAATCCTGGCTGCGGCCGACCGTGGACCTCGTGAAGGGCGAGACGATGACGCCGCTGCAGCGGCTGTTCACCGTCGCCGACGATGCGAACGGCATCGGCACCAAGCTCGACATCCGGCGCTGGACGTTCATGAACACCGACCTGGTCGTGCATGTGCACCGCGTGCCCGAGGGTGAGTGGATCGGCATCCGGGCCGAGACGAGCTACGGGCCCGATGGCATCGGGACCACGTTCGGCACGCTGTTCGACGCCCACGGTGCGATCGGCGGCATTCAGCAGTCGGTGCTGGTGCGGCCGATGCCGTCGCGTTAGCTCGCGGCCGACACGCCCATCCGCCAGCAAACCAGGACCGGCGCTCAAGAGCCCGCTGTCGACACGACCGGCAGACCGCACGGGACCTGTGCAAACGCCGGGTGATGGCTGTCAGCGCAACGCCGATGAAATCGGCGCTGAGCAACGAACGACATTTCGCAGTGCGACGAAAGTCTCAGTGCTGCTGGGCAATTCACGCGCCACCCGGATACGCACCAGATTGTTCGTATAGCTAGGCAACGTACTACAGTGGCCTTAGGCCGGGGGGTTTGGTGCAACAGGCAACGAACCGGAGGTTGAGTGTGATGCGTTCCAAACTAGCCACGAAGGCTATCGTGGGGGTCGCCGCAGCGGCGGTGCCGCTGGGATTGGGCTTCGTCGGTGCAGCTCCGGCCGCAGCAGGTCCCGAGGTGTGTCTGACGGGCCCATACGGCTATGCCAGCGCATGCGTCGAAGCGCCCGGCTGGGTGGACTGGCGCGACGGCCACCATGGCCGCGGGCACTGGAACAAGCACTGGGACGACGACGACGACTGATCGGCCACGCGTGCCGGATGGTGGGGTTGCTGACATGCCCTGCCATTCGTCAGCAGGTGGCGCAGCTCGGCTGCGCGGCTGGCTCACGGAATTGATGTTGATGTCGATACCCGCGGCTCATGGCGTAGGCCGCTCGGAGCCCGGAACAGCCCATCCTGGTGCTCGTAACTGAAAGCCCGTTGACACGGGACAATCCGCAATGGACTGTGTTGTGACCCCACCTGCCGGAGTTGTCGACTATATCCGCTGTAATGCAAGCAGGATTCGCGTTGCTGCCTCAGCGACCGCTTCTCTGCCGCTTGTCAGATGCGCCACCAGGTCATCGTTGAGCAGGGACGCCTCAACTGATTCGTCGACGGCCCGCAAGTAGGCGCGTCGCAACTCCGTGTTGACGTTAACTTTGACCACTCCGCGCTCTAAGCATGCGACGAGCGTGTCCCGAGGTAGCCCACTGGCCCCGTGTAGCGCCAAAGGCACGCGCGCTTCGCTTTGGATCTTTGCGAGGAGGTCGAGGTCGAGAATGGGCGGGCTCGGGGTCCAACCGTGGACATTGCCAACCGCAACGGCGAGTACATCGACGCTGGTTCGCTGAACAAATTCGGCAGCCTGCGATGGATGGGTCAAACATCCGCCCGACGCGTTGGTCGATACGTCTTCATCGCCAGCAATTGCCCCGAGTTCGCCCTCGATCCAAGCATCACTGTCGTGCGCACGTCTCGTTGCCTCGGCGGTCAGTCGTACATTTTCGTCGAAGGGCAGATGCGACCCGTCGAACATGACCGAGGTGTAGCCGAGGTCGAGACATTCCTGAACCTCGTCGATGGTGCGTGCGTGGTCGAGATGAACGCCGACATGCGCGTCTGTTCGGCCTGCGAGGTCGAGCGCCATGGCCGCTAGCGCTTTGCCCGCGTAGTTGAATGCGCTCGAACCCGCCTGCAAGATGACGGGCAAGTTCGTGCGTTCAGCGGCAGCAATGATGCCTTGGGCGGTTTCGAGGTTGTACGCGACGAACCCGGCCACAGCGGTCCGATTTGCAGCCGCTGCGCGCAGTAGCGTCATCCCGCGTGTCAGCATTTGGTGGCGCGCGGCCGGACAGATGAATCTTGACCGTAGCGAGTTCCGTCGCTCCTGAATACGTTTACGGCATCGAGTATTACGGTGTCGGCGCCGACATTGCCAGGCACGACCACTTGGTGAAGCTCGGGCTTGCCGGGGCGGTGAAGTCGCCATAGGGACACGCCAGTGACGACTTGGCCCAGCACTTCGGCACGATCGGCGCCCAATCCGCGTGCCGCAATTTCGGCACCGGTTATTCCGCCTTTTGTCACGACGGCACCGGCGGCATCGGACGTGGCATCGACGACGCGGACGAGTGCCTCCATGACAGCAGCTCCGTGTGTGAGTTCGCCGTGGCGCGTGCTGCGTTGCCGTGGACTGGCTACAACGGCGATCCCATGCTCCCTGAGATCGGCCCGTAGCTGTTTGGCGAGATCGCTGAGGCCAGAGGACGAATCGTGATGCGGATCAATGAGTTCGTCTACGGCAGGAAGGAACCGCGTCTGGCACGGCAGTTGGTGCAGTTGGCGGTTCGCACCCTCGGTGTGTGAACCACACGCCACGAGGACCGAATCAGCCGAAGGTGCCACGACTTGTCGTGCGGAGGTGCCGGCTAGCGCTGCCGCCAGCGGTGCAGCGGCGCGAACGACGATCTTGAGGCCCGTGGCGCGCGCTTCTTGAATGCCATCGGCGATCACGGCGATGTCTTCGTCGCAGTCGGCGTCGGGCAGGAGAACGGCACCGAGCGGCGCCGCTAAGAGCGCCGAAGCGACAGCGTTGGAACCAATTTCGCGAAGCGCCCGAAGGTCGATCGATACGAACGGCCCTTTCAATCCGACCTCGGCCGCCCAGTCGGTCAAGCGGCTACTGCTGTATCCGAAGACGGGATCGCGCGCGTACTCGGTCTCGGCCGCTGGCTGATCGCCATTTGATCCACGGACGTAGTGCACTCCTCCGCAGGTCGTGCGTCCGCCTGCCGGGTAGGCCGGCACCACGATTCCGACGGCGTCGGACAGCCCGAGCAGCTCCATCTCCAATGCGATGTGCCCACGTAGTGTGGAGTCGCCGCGGAGCACGATCAGGGTGTCATCGCCTAGCACGTCGCGGATGGTTGTCGATAGGTCGGTGATTATCTCGGTCGTCTCGGCAGGTGTCTTGGCTCGGGTGTTGGTCAGGATGTACACGGCGCGCTGGTCTTGGCCGGAGAAGCGAGTCAGGCCAGCGCGGACGTCGGTGAGCAGAACGTCGACCCCGTGAGCCCCTTGGGTACCGGTCGGGTCGTCGTCGAGGATCACGACGCGGGCGGGGTCGGCCTTCACGGCGTGCGCTCCACCAACTCGATCGCGCACCCAGTCGGTGCAGCCTTCAGGAAGGCACACGGCTTGCCGTACCCGCCTGTGAAGATCTGGCTCGGGTCCTCTCCAACGTCTCTCAGCGAGGCGGCCAGGTCAGGAACGGCAAAGCAGACGTGGTGGAGGCCCTCGCCGCGTTCGGCGAGGTGGTGAGCGACCGGGCCGTCTCGCAGCGGCTGCACGATCTGCATGGTGGCTGCAGTCGAAGGCTGCTGTCCCGTGCACGGGACCAGCCAGATCAGCCGCACGCCGGCGTCTTCGACGATCTCGTCGTGGTGGCGCTGCAATCCCAGCGTGCGTTCGAACCATTCGGCCGACATCGCCGCGTCGTGAGCGGCGATGGCGACATGGTCAATCAGGCTGGTGGTTGTCAACGCCACTGTCTCTGTGAGTGGCACGGTCACGACACACCCATCGCAACTGCCTCGCGGATGGCTCGACCCATCTGGCTGCATGAGGCCGAGCCACCGAGGTCCGCAGTGACCGTCTCACCCTTGGCCAACACGGCCAGCGTGGCTGCGTCAATGCGCTTGGCCGCTTCGAGGGCCGCGGCGTCGTTGTGCCGCTGGCCAATCCACTCCAGCATCATCGCGGTCGACAACACCATCGCCGTGGGGTTGGCCAGGTTCTTGCCGGCAATGTCAGGGGCAGAACCGTGCGCCGGCTGGAACATGCCATGGTCGTAACCGACGTCGCCGGAGGCCGCCAGACCGAGTCCACCAACGGTAGCCGCTGCCAAGTCGGAGATGATGTCACCGAACATGTTCTCCGCGACGACGACGTCGAAGTGGTCAGCGCGTTGGACCTGAAAAGCCGTCATGGCGTCCACGTAGACGTGGTCTCGATCGATGCCGGAGTACTTGTCGGCTACCTCGTTAAAGACGCTGCGGAAGAATGCGTAGGAGCTGAGAACGTTCGCCTTGTCGACGCATGTGACCATCCGGCGCCCGTCCAGGGGGCGTCCATTTCGCTTCTGCGCCAGATCGAATGCAATCTCGCTGACCTTGCGCGTGCCGTTGGCGGTGATGACGATCGTGTCGGTCGCCACCTCATTGCGCACGTTGGTGCCACCCGTCCGCGAGGCGTACAGGCCCTCGACGTTCTCGCGGACCACGACATAGTCGATCGGTGCTGAGCTCGCCAACGTCGGCTTGACACCGGGGAGGCTGCGGACGGGGCGGATTCCGGCGAACAGGTCGAGCGCAAATCGCAGACGGAAGATGACATCGCCGTTGACTTCACGACCATCGGGATGCCGCGCCTCGGGAAGGCCGATGGCACCCATGAGAATGGCGTCCGCGGACTTGCATGCCTCGAACGTGTCCTGGCTCATCGCCTCGCCGGTTTGCACCCAGCGCCGGGCGCTGGCGTCGTGGCTGTCCACGGACACTTGGAGTCCCGCCACAATCGACGTGACTTCGTCGAGCACGCCCAAAGCGACGTCCGTGATCTCCAGGCCGATTCCGTCACCGGGGAGGGCGACGATGTCATAGCTTCCCACTGCATCTCCATTGGTATTACCGCTTTTTGAGGTCGATTTCTGTCTACCGCATCGATGCGACGTAACGCAAGCCGCATCGATGATCGCGTCGAACGCTCGTACACAAGGCCAATAGGCGGTCCGTCGCACCCAGCATCTGCGATGAGGCTCCCCCCCAACACTCTGAGACATGGGGCTTGACATCGGAAAGCTGTCATACCAATATGCTGTGCCATGCTTCACTTGAAAGGATTACCGTGACCCAAGCCACATCCTCGCCGGCGCCGAGCGCCGGCGAGGACTCCGATCTCGAACAATTCCGTGCCTACCGTCGCGTCGACGAATCCACCGTCAGTGCGGCTGAGGCGCGATTCGATCGCCGACGCCAGACCATCGGACTGATCGCCGGCCCCGTCGTAGCGATCCTGGTGTTGGTGCTGCCCTTGGATCTGCCGTGGAATCAGCAGGCGCTCGCGGGTGTCTTCGCGTTCACGGTGATCTTCTGGTTGAGCGAGGCAATCCCGATCCCGGCAACGTCGCTTCTCAGCGTCGCTCTGATGGTCGTACTCGGGGTGGCGCCGGCCGATGACGTACTGAGTTCATTCGGCAGCACCATCGTCTTGCTCTACCTCGGCGCGTTCTTCCTAGCCCAAGCCCTACTCAAACACGGATTGGCGGAGCGCGCCGCCTATGTGGTGCTCGCAGCGCGCTGGGTGGGCAATTCGGTCACTCGCGTCATCATCGCCGTCGGTATCGTGACCTGTTTGTTCTCGGCCTTCGTCAGCAATACGGTGACCGTCGCCATGCTTCTGCCAACAGTCCTGGGCATCATCGTGGCGATCAGCAAGCAGGCCGGACAGAAGGATCCGACGCGGTTGCGCATCGCGACGTGCCTGTTGTTGATGCTGGCGTTCAGCGCAAGCATCGGCGGTGCCCTCACACCGGTCGGAGCGCCGCACCAGTTGATCGGGCGCGGTCTGATCGAGGATGCCACTGGACGATCGATCACCTTCTTCCAGTGGACCGCCATCGCCGTCGTGTTCGCAATTCCTCTGCTGGGAGCCCTGCTCTTCCTGTTGATCAAGCTGAACAAGCCCGAGGCAACGAGTCTCGATGGCCTATCCGCATCGATGGCCGCCAAGCGCGATGCCCGAGGACCCATGTCCAGGGGTGAGTGGAACACCCTCATCGTGTTCCTGGGCGTCGTCACCTGCTGGCTGCTGCCCGGCGTGCTTGGCGTTGTCCTTGGCCCGGAATCGGCCGCCTACAACGCCGTCGCCGACCATCTCGATGAGGGAATTGTCGCCATCCTGGGCGCCTCGCTGTTGTTCCTGCTACCTACTGACCGGCGCACCCGCACCTTCACGATCGAATGGCAGGACGCCGTTAAAACCGACTGGGGCACACTGCTCTTCATCATCTGTGGTGCGGCACTCGGGGCGCAGTTGACGGGAACCGGCCTGGCCGAACGCGTCGGTCAAGCAATGGGGGGCCTCTTCGGCGGAGCCAACGTCATCATTTTGACCTTCGCCGCCGTCGTACTGGCCATCCTCATCTCAGAGATCGGCAGCAATCTCGCCGCCGTCGGCATCGTCGTCCCCATCGTGATTCCACTGGCCATCGCGGCGGGCGTCGATCCTGCCCTCCCGGGGCTTGCGGCTACCCTCGGTTCGTCGTTCGGGTTCATGATGCCGATATCGACGCCCCAGAACGCGCTCGTGTACGCGACCGGCGCGGTCCCGATCACGAAGATGGTCCGCAGCGGCCTGGTGTTCGACATCCTCGCTGCCCTCTTCGTCACCATCAGCGTGGTCACGATGGGTAGCCTGGTCGGCCTTGCCTAACTGGCAATTCGCGAGCAGCCGAGCAGGACTCCTGGTCCGCTCGGCTGTTCGCGCGACTAGACTCACCGCAACATCGGACCAAGGAGGCGACGCTGACGGGCTCCGCCACGGGTGATGCCACCCGCCGACCTCCCACCCCAGAAGTGCGCCGTACCGATGACGTCATCGAGGTACTTCTGCAACGGATCCGCGAAGGAACTCTGAAGCCGGGCGATCGCCTTCCCAATGAGCGTGACCTCGCCGCCGAGTTTGGGGTTTCGCGACCAGTGGTTCGGGAGGCGATTAGCCATCTGAGTGGCCGCGGTGTCGTTTCACAACGCGTCGGAAGTGGTTCGACGGTCACAGCCGTGGCGCCGGAACGTGCACACGAGTCCCTCATCCTCTACCTACGAAGCAATGATCTCGACTATCGCTCCATTCACGAGGTGCGCGAATTATTCGAGGTGCATGCGGCCGGGGTCGCGGCACACCGCGCCACTGAAGCTGATATCGAGGCCATGCGCCAGGCAGTCGAGGACCTCCGAAACTCGACCGACGAGATCGCCACAGCCGCTGCGGCGGATCTGGCGTTCCACACCATCGTCACCAAAGTGACCGGCAACCATCTGATGGAACTGATGCTCTCCTCGCTGCACGGCGGACTGGTCAACGTGCGTCGGCACAATCTCGCCCTGCCCTCTGCGTACAAAGAGGCCGTGCGCTCACACCAAGCCATCCTCGACGCCATCGTCGATCGCGACGAGACTGCCGCCCGGGTGGCCATGAGTGCCCACTTGGCTGCCGTCGTCCGTTATTGGCACGAGACGAACGACAACGAGAGCACTCAAGCGTCCGGTAGCTACGACGCCGACCAATCCTCCTGACGTAACAATCGGTCGGAATTCGACCGCGGGGTTATTGCGGCGTCAAGTCGGCACGAGACGGAAGACGCCGAACCCTCAAGTCGACAGGCGAAGCGCGGCGGCAGGACACTGAGTGACGGCCTGCTTCATACGGTCGAGGTCGCCGTCTGGGCGGTCACCGTCGTGAATCACGACGCTGCCGTCATCGGTCACCTCGAACACGTCCTCTGCGATTGACTCGCAGATGCCGTGTCCGGTGCACTTTCCGAGATCGACGTCTACCCGCATATCGCCTCCGGCCCTACTTGACCACGGCCGGCAGCCGCTTGATGCCGTGCACGAAGTTGCTGTGCAGCAGTTCGGGCTCGCCGAACTCGACATGCTTGAGCCGGGTGAGCAACTCGCGGAACAGGTTTCGCAGCTCGGTTCGTGCCAGCTGGTTGCCAAGGCAGAAGTGCGGACCACCGCCGCCGTACCCGACGTGCGGATTGGGCGAGCGGCTCAGGTCGAATGACCCCGGCGCATCGAACACCGCCTCGTCGCGATTGGCCGAACAGTAGAACAGCCCGACCTTCTCCCCCGCGGCGATCGGCTGCCCGGCAATCTCGGCGTCCTGGGTCGCGAACCGGGCGAACTGCAGCACCGGCGAGGACCATCGGACGAACTCCTCCACGGCAGTGCCGATGCGCCCGTCGAAGTCCGCCATGAGCCAATCCCGCTGGTCGGGGTTGGCGGATAGCGCCAGCATGGCGTGGGAGGTCGCCTGCTTGGTGGTGTCGTTGCCCGCAGAGGCGAGCAGGATCAGGAACGCACCCATCTCCTCGTCGGTGAGCCTCTGGCCATCGACCTCCGCGTTGACCATCGCGGTCATCAGATCGTCGCCGGGGTTGGCGCGCCGAAACTTGGCCAACTCGGCACCGGTGCTGGCCAGCAGCATGATCTCGCTGATGGTGTCGGCGGCGCGCTCCTCCAGCGAGCTGTACTCGTCATCGCTCATGCTGAACAGCTTCTCGGCGGCCGCGGCCACGGCCGGCTGGTCAGACTCGGGAACTCCGAGCATCTTCATGATGGTCAGCATCGGCAGGCGAGCCGAACATGCTGAGACAAAGTCGATCTCGCCCGCGCCGACGAGATCGTCGACGACGGCGACCGCCGTGTCGTGGATCTGTTCATCGATTCGGCGGACGTTCTTCGGCGTGAACGCCGAGCTGACCAACTTCCGGTAGACGGTGTGCTGCGGGGGGTCCATGGCCAGGAAGAACGACGCCATCCGCTGCACTTCGGCGGGCATCGGATCCAGCGCCACGCCCTGGGCCGAGGTGAACAACTCGGGATGCTGACTGACGTAGGTGACGTCGGCACGGCGGGTCAACGCCCAGAACCCGGGCTCGACGAGGTCGAACAGCGAGGGCAGCGGCTTGTGCCAGGACAGCCCGTCGGCACTCCGCAACTGCGCGAAGGTCCGATCCCGCTCGTCGAACGGCTGCGCCCAGAAGTGGTGGGAGGTGATGTCGAATGGGCTGTACTCACGCTGCTTCGGCGAGCTGGCGACGGTCAATTGACGCATCCTCTGCAATGGCCGGCAGGCTGCGCCAGCGAATCGGAACGACTCAACTAGCGTGACACTTGGCATAATATTTGTAAAGCTATTGCTCGTGTCGCACACGCCGCGTCCCGAAACGCAACCGCTCGAGGACCAGGACGATAACTCGACGAGAGAGCGAATCCTGGCTGCCACCGCCGAGGTGCTCGGCCGCAGCGGCGCCACCAAGCTGAGCCTGTCCGAGGTGGCGATCGAGGCGGGCCTGTCCCGCCCCACGCTGTACCGCTGGTTCGATTCCAAGCGCGGTCTGCTGGACGCATTCGTGGTGTGGGAGCGCGAGTCCTACGAACACGCCATCGCCAAGGCCACCGCGGGGCTGCCGACCGAGGATCGTCTCGACGCCGCGCTGCGCACCATCGTGGCCTACCAGCGATCCTATCCGGGACTCCGGGTGGTCGAAATCGAACCGGAGTACGTCATCAGGCGTCTGGCTGCCGCGATCCCGCTGCTGCGATCCCGGTTGGAACGCCTCATACCGGGACCCAGTGGAGCCGACGCGGCGGCGACGGTGGTGCGCGTCGCCATGTCGCACTACCTAGTGCGCAGCGATGACGATGAGGACTTCCTTGCCCAACTTCGGCACGCCGCAGGAATCAAGCCGACGAGCTGACGGGTCGTGCCTGCAACGGCAATCCGACCGTCAGCGCCGCGACCGGCGATCGGCGATCTCATCGAGGATCTCGTCGGTGTGCTCACCCAGTTTCGGCGCCGCCGATCGGGGTTCCCATGGTGTGCCACCGAAGTCGGCGGGTGTGGCGACCATCGGCTGGGAGCCGTCACCATCGGGCACCTGCACCAACCCGCCTGCGGCGTGGAACTGATCGTCGGCCAGGACGTCGATGATGGAGTTGATCGGCGACCAGAAGAAGTCATGCTCGGCGTCGAAGACCTCCGCCCACTCGTCCAGCGATCGCGTGACAAACACGGCGTCCAGTTCGGCGATGAGATCGATTGCGTTGCAGGCTCGTCCATAGGCGGTCGCGTATCGGTCATCCGTGAGCCAGTCGGTGCGCCCCACTGCACGACACAGCGCGGGCCAGTGCCGATCCCCTTGCAGTCCAACGATCCAGAACCGCCTCCCGTCGGCCGTCGCGTAGTTGTTCACGCACGGGTTGCCCATGGTCTCGCGCTGCCCGACCGCGATCTGCTGACCCGTCAGCAGAAGCGTGTTCAGGTCGAAGCTGATGGTGTAAGCACCCTGGCGGTACAGCGACGTGGTCACCAACTGCCCCTGCCCGCTACTGTGCCGCGCGACGAGGGCGGCACAGATCGCCGCGGCCAGCGTCATACCCGCGGAGTGGTCGCCCATCCCGCCCCGCTGGAACGGCGGCACGTCACCGGGGCGAGTCAGCAGATCGGCCAGGCCCGAGCGGGCCCAGAACGCAGCAATGTCATAGGCGGCCCGGTCGGCATCCGGGCCGTCGGTGCCGTATCCGGTGATCAGGCCGTACACCAGCCGCGGGTTGCTGGCGGCGAGCGTGGCGAAATCCAAACCGAGGCGCGCCAGAGCACCAGGACGGATGTTCGTCACGAATACGTCGGCGTCGGCGAGTAATTCGAGCGCCACCGCCATGCCGTCGTCGGTCGTGAGGTCGAGGACGATACTGCGTTTGGACCGGTTGTCCATCTCGAACGGCGGGTTCTCGCCGGTGTCGATCTGCAGCATCCTGCCGAACATGCGCGCCGGGTCGCCCTGGGGCGGTTCGACCTTGATCACGTCGGCACCCCAGTCGGCGAGAATGCCACCCGCCGCGGGTCCGGCGACCCACACGCCGAGTTCGACGACCTTGATGCCTGCCAGCGGTCCGGCCATAGCCGACCTCCTCGGGTGCGTCGGCGATCGCGCCGTTGGCCGCCCTCGCGTCCTCCGGGTACCTTACGATCGACCTCACGTTCGTATTGCTCGAGGCGCGCCGAGGAGGTGCTCAGATGAATGAACCGGCATCAGCCGACCGGGACGCTCCGGACTTCGGCGACGACACCTCGACCCGGCAACGAATTCTGGCCGCCACCGCCGAAGCGCTTGCACGCAGCGGTCAGACCAAGCTGAGCCTGTCGGAGGTCGCGATTCAGGCTGGCGTGTCCCGCCCCACGCTCTACCGCTGGTTCGCGTCGAAGTCCGATCTCCTCGATGCCTTCGGGACCTACGAGCGTGACATGTTCGACTCGGGGATCACCAAGGCAACCGCCGGACTACGCGGCAACGAGAAACTCGATGGCGCGTTGAAGTTCATCGTCGACTACCAGTACTCCTACTCGGGTGTGCGCCTTATCGACATCGAACCCGAGGTGGTTATCGCACAGCTGACAACGGTGATCCCGCGGGTGCGGAACCACCTGGAACGCATGCTGCAGGGACCCAACAAGTCGGTGAAGGCCGCGACCGCCGTCCGGGTCGCGGTGTCGCACTACATCGTTCGCAGTGATGACAAGGACCAGTTCCTCGCCCAGCTCCGACACGCCGTGGGTATCAAGTCGCCAATGAACGACTAGGCCAAACGCCCAAACGCATGACACTTGGCGGATAGTTTGTAAAGCTATCCATATGACGACACTCGAGGGCGATTCCGGGGTACTGGCCGGCGACGAGCGGATGCTGATCGACGGTGAACTCCAGCACACCGGCAGCGGAGCGAAGTTCGACGTCATACATCCGGCCAGCGAACAAGTGGCCGGGCAGGCCACTGACGGAACCGTCGCGGACATGAACCGCGCTGTGGGGGCCGCGCGGCGGGCCTTCGACGAGACCGACTGGTCGCGCGACCTCGACTTCCGCTACCACTGCCTGACCCAGCTGCACGACGCCTTCGAGCGCAACAAGGAGCGACTGCGGCGGATCCTGATCACCGAGGTGGGCTGCCCCGTGACGGTGTCGGGCTCCCAGATCGAGAGCCCGATCGAGGAGGTCAAGCACTGGGCCGAGCACGGCAGGAACTTCAACTACCTCGAGGACACCGGTGTGCACCCGACGCAGTTGGGGCCCGCGCGGCGCAAGATCCACTACGAGCCGATCGGTGTGGTCGGCGCGATCACACCGTGGAACGTGCCGTTCTACCTCAACGTCGCCGAGACGGTGCCGGCGCTGATGGCCGGAAACACCGTGGTACTCAAGCCCGCCCAGCTCACCCCGTGGTCGGGCAGCGAGTACGGCCGGATCGTTGCCGAGGAGACCGACATCCCCGCCGGCGTGTTCAACGTGGTGGTGTCCAACTCCAACGACGTCGGTGCGGCGCTGTCGGCCGACCCGCGTGTCGACATGATCACCTTCACGGGCTCCACCGCCACCGGGCGGGCGATCCTGGCCGCGGGCGCGGCGACGGTGAAGAAGACACTGCTGGAACTGGGCGGCAAGTCCGCACACATCGTGCTCGACGACGCCGACTTCAACTCCGCCCTGCCGATGGCGGCGATGATGGCGTGCGTGATGTCAGGTCAGTCCTGCATCCTGCCCAGCCGGATCCTGTTGCCGCGCAGCCGCTATGACGAGGGCATCGAGATACTCAAGACCATGATGGAGGGCTTCCCGGTCGGCGACCCGTGGACCCCCGGCAACATGCAGGGCCCGCAGATCAGCCAGACCCAGCGCGAGAAGGTGCTCGGTCTGATCAAGAGCGGTACCGACTCGGGCGCCCGCCTCATCACCGGCGGCGGCGTGCCCGAGAACCTGCCCGTCGGCTACTACACGCAGCCCACGCTGCTGGCCGATGTCGATCCCAACTCCCAGATCGCGCAGGAGGAGATCTTCGGCCCCGTGCTCACCGTCACCCCGTACGACACCGACGACGAGGCCGTGGCGATCGCCAACAACTCGATCTACGGCCTGTCCGGCGAGGTGTCGGGCACAGACGTCGACCGCGCCTTCGCGATCGCCACCCGCATGCGCACCGGCAACGTCACCATCAACGGCAAGTCCCACTTCGGCATCACCAGCCCATTCGGCGGCACCAAGCAGAGCGGCCTTGGCCGGCGCAATGGCGACGAGGGCTACCGCGAGTACCTCGAGGCCAAGACCATCGGAATGCCGGACACGGCGGCGCCGTGAATCACGCCAGAGTGACCGACTCGGCGCGCGTCGCCGACCAACTCGAGATCGCGGCCCTGCTCTCGCGGTACGCGCGCGCAGTCGACACCAAGGACTGGGACCTGTACCGCTCGGTGTTCGCCGAGGACGCCGTCATCGACTACTCGTCGAACGGAATCCCCGCGGGCGCACGCGATGACATCGCCGAGTTCCTCAGGCAGGCGTTCACCTCCATTCCGATGTCGATGCACTACATCACCAACATCGAGGTGGATTTCGACGGAATGGGCGACACCGCGACCGTGCGGGCGATGTTCCACAACCCCATGCAGCTGCCCGGAAAGACGGACCTGAGTTCCTGCGGCGGCTACTACCACCACGAGGTGGTGCGCACGGCCGACGGTTGGCGCAGCCGGCATCTGCGTGAGGACAACGTGTGGTTCGTCAACGGCCCGCGAACGTGAACTAGATGGCGATGTTTCGCACATCGCTCGCCATCTTCTTCACGTTCGGCAACCAATCGGGCTAGCCCTCGGCCGCCAATTGTCCACAGGCTGCGGCAATTTCGCGGCCACGGGTGTCACGGACCGTGCACGAGACGCCGCGGTCGCTGACTCGCTTGACGAACTCGCGCTCGGCGGGCTTGGGGCTGGCGTCCCACTCGCTGCCGGGGGTGGGGTTGAGCGGAATCACGTTCACGTGCGCCAGCGGCCCGAGTGCAGCGCGGAGCTTCTTACCGAGCATGTCGCCGCGCCACGGCTGGTCGTTGACGTCGCGGATCAGTGCGTACTCGATGGAAACCCGGCGGCCGGTGACCTCGGCGTAGTACCGCGCGGCATCCAGGGCTTCGCCGACGTTCCAGCGATTGTTGACCGGCACCAGGGTGTCACGCAGCTCGTCGTCGGGGGCGTGCAGCGACAGCGCCAGCGTGACCCCGAGTCGTTCGTCGGCCAACTTGCGGATGGCGGGCGCCAGTCCGACTGTCGACACCGTGACCGAGCGCGCCGAGATGCCGAACCCGTTCGGTGGCGGTGCGATGATCCGGCGCACCGCGGCGAGCACCCTGTTGTAGTTGGCCAGTGGTTCGCCCATCCCCATGAAGACGATGTTGGAGAGTCGACCGTCGTGCTCCGCGCGCATGGTTGACGATGCGGCACGGACTTGCTCGAGGATCTCAGCGGTGGACAAGTTGCGGGTGAGGCCGCCCTGGCCGGTCGCGCAGAACGGGCAGGCCATGCCACAACCGGCCTGCGACGAGATGCATACGGTGTTGCGCTGCGGGTAGCGCATCAGCACCGACTCGAATGTGGTGCCATCGTGTCCGCGCCACAACGTCTTCCGCGTCTCCCCCGCGTCACACTGGACGGTCCGCACGACCTTGAGCAGGTCCGGGAACAGCGCTTCGGCGACCTTGTCACGCACCGAGGCCGGCAGATCAGTCATCTCGCGAGGATCGGCGATGAGACGTCCGTAGTACTGGTTGGCGAGCTGCTTGGCACGGAACGCGGGCAGCCCGAGGCCCGTGACAGCTTCTGCTCGCGCCGCCTCGTCGAGGTCGGCGAAATGTGGGGGCGGCATCGCGCGACGGGGCGCGTCGAAGACCAGTTCTTGTTTCATGTCACGTCCAGTATCAACGCTGTCGGCTCACGTAGCGAACCGCCTGGGTCAGACGAGCAGCGTGAGGACGATCCAGGTCGCGACGGCCGAGGGCAGAACGGAGTCGAGACGGTCCATCAGGCCACCGTGGCCCGGCAGCAGGGTTCCCATGTCCTTGATGCCCAGATCGCGCTTGACCTGGGACTCGATCAGATCGCCCAGGGTCCCCGTGATGACCAGCATGATGCCGAGCGGGATGCCGACCCAGGCCGGCTTGTCGAGCAGGAACGCCACGGCGAGCACCGAGGCCGCGGTGCCGAATATCAGCGAGCCCGCGAACCCCTCCCACGACTTCTTCGGGCTGATCGCGGGCACCATCGGGTGCTTCCCGAACAACACGCCTGCGGTGTACCCGCCGATATCGGAGAAGACGACGCCCAGCATCAGGCAAAGCACCCGCCAACGGCCGTCGTCCGGGTACACCAGGAGTGCGCCGAACGCACCGAACAGCGGTATCCAGGCGGCCAGGAAGACCGTTGTGGCGACGTCGCGGAGGTAGTTCTGCGGCGCGTTCTTGAGGCCTCCGGAGAGCAGTCGCCAGATCATGCACACGACAACGGTGCCACCGAAGGCGCCCAATGCCCCCGTCACGCCGTACGGCCAGGTCAACCAGACGATCGCCTGCCCGCCCACCAGCAGCGGAACAATGGGTATCGAGTATCCCGCGGTGCGCAGGCGACGGACCACCTCAAGCGTCGCGACGGCCATCGCGACTGCCACTACCGGAATCCAGCCGAGAGGGGCGAAGACCAGGATGGCGATGACGCCGAATCCCAGGAATGCGCCGACCGCTATCGCGGCGGGCAGGTTACGTCCGGCCCGCGACGTCTTCTTGGGCTCCCCGGTTGGAGCGATCTCGGTATCTGCCACGGAATACGTCGCTAAAGGTCGGTCGGCGATGACCTAGACCTCCAGCAGCTCGCCTTCTTTGTGCTTGACCAACTCGTCGATCTGGCCGGTGTAGGTCTGGGTGGCCTTGTCGAGTTCCTTCTCGGCGCGGCTCACATCGTCCTCGCCTGCATCGCCGTCCTTCTTGATGCGGGCCAGCTCCTCCATCGCCTTGCGGCGGATGTTGCGTACCGACACCTTGGCGTCCTCACCCTTGCCCTTCGCCTGCTTGACCAGGTCACGGCGCCGCTCCTCGGTGAGCTGCGGGATGGAGATGCGGATGATGTTGCCGTCGTTGCTCGGGTTCACACCGAGGTCGGAGTTGCGGATGGCATCTTCGATGACGCGCAGCTGGGTGGCCTCATACGGCTTGATGATCACCATGCGTGCCTCGGGCACATTGATCGACGACAACTGCGTGATAGGCGTCATCGCGCCGTAGTACTCGATGTTGATCCGCGAGAACATGCCCGGATTGGCGCGGCCGGTCCGGATGGTCGAGAGGTCGTCCCGCGCCACCGACACCGCCTTCTCCATCTTCTCCTCGGCGTCGAAGAGGGTTTCGTCGATCACGGTGCTTCTCCTGTTTCTGCTCCTCGCGAGCGCAGCCGCCCGCTAGGTGGTGACCAGTGTTCCGATCTTCTCACCTGCGACCGCACGCGCGATATTGCCGTCCGTGAGCAGGTTGAACACCAGAATGGGCATGCCGTTGTCCATACAGAGGCTGAATGCCGTCGCATCGGCCACCTTCAGTCCTCGGTCGATCACCTCGCGATGGCTGATCGCGGTGATCATCTCGGCGTCCGGGTTGTCCCGCGGATCGTCGGTGTAGATGCCGTCGACGGCCTTGGCCATGAGGACGACCTCCGCCCCGATCTCCAGCGCACGCTGTGCCGCGGTCGTGTCGGTGGAGAAGTAGGGCAGCCCCATGCCTGCACCGAAGATGACCACGCGGCCCTTCTCGAGGTGCCTGCGCGCGCGAAGCGGGATGTACGGTTCGGCGACCTGCCCCATCGTGATGGCGGTCTGCACGCGGGTGTCGATGCCCTCCTTCTGCAGGAAGTCCTGCAGCGCGAGGCTGTTCATCACCGTGCCGAGCATGCCCATGTAGTCCGAACGGGTGCGCTCCATACCGCGCTGCTGCAGCTGCGCTCCACGGAAGAAGTTTCCGCCCCCGATGACGACGGCGACCTGCGCGCCACTGCGCACCACGTCGGCGATCTGACGCGCCACGAGTGCCACGACATCGGGGTCGAGGCCCACCTGCCCGCCGCCGAACATCTCACCCCCGAGCTTGAGCAATACGCGGGTGTACATCGGCCTGATGGGGGCCGCCTGTGTCATCGGGCTCCTCCGGATCGGGGCAAGTCTCACCCGTCCCGGCAATCACCAGGGACGGTGACTCAATCCTGCCTCATGGAGGCTGCCCGACGACGCAGGGGTGGCACTAGCCAGCCAATCAGTCGAGGTGTGCCGACAGCAGCCAGGCGGGCACTGACATGCGGCCGTTGCCCTCATCCGCTGCGCCCGCACCCGCAAATTCCTTGAAGTGGGCAGCGTTCTCTCCGACGTTGGCATGGATTCGCGCGGGCCTGATCTCATCGATCACCCAGTACTTCGACACCACGTCGCGCAGCTCCTGCTCGGTGACGGGATTCGCCGGGTTGCCCACGGGCATCGAGGTGCGATCGAAGACCAGCACGAAGTACGACGCGCCCGGCGCTGCGGCGCGCACGATCGACTGTTGGTAACCCTCCCGCAGCTCGACAGGCATTGAGCGGAACAGCGTCGAATCAATGATGGTGCCGAAACGTCCGTCGTAGCCGGTGAACGCGCTGATATCGGCGACGTCGAGGCTCACGTTCGTCAGACCGCGCTTCGCCGCCTCCTCGCGGGCAAGCGTTATCGCCGTCGGAGACTGGTCCAGGCCCACGGCCGTGTGCCCGAGTTCGGCCAGCGCCAGCGCCGTCGCGGCCTCACCGCAGCCGGCGTCGAGAACCTCACCGTGAACCCTGCCCGCGGCGATCAGCGCGGCGATCTCGGGCTGCGGCTCGCCGATGCTCCATGGCGGCCGAGCGCCCATACCCATCACTTCGGCGTCGCCACGGTAGGCGGAATCGAACATCTCGTCACTGGGGTTCGTCATTCATCCGGTGTATCAACCTAGTTGATATATGTCAAGATAACTGACATGGTCGACGATGAGAACCGCCCGCTCGGGTTTCTGCTGCACCGCGTCATCGCGCACCTGCGGGCCGAAGTGACCCAGAACGCCTTGGAACCCCTCGGTCTGACCTTCACGCAATACCTCTGCATGCGACTGCTGTCGCAGACACCCGGTCACTCCAACGCCGATCTCGCCCGCAACCTGTTCGTGTCGCCGCAGGCGATGAATATGACGGTGCGCGGACTGCAGGAGCGGGGACTGGTGACGCGGCCCGCGACGGTGGCATCCGGCCGGTCCCTGCCCGCCGAACTGACCCGCGAGGGCGTCGCGATGCTGGCACGCACCGACGCCGGCGTGCGCGAGGCCGAGGAGAGGGTTCTCACGCCACTCTCGGCCCAGGATCAAAGGCATCTGCGACGCATTCTGGCCGAGCTGGGCTGATCGTTATCGTCCGCGCTGTCACGAATCGGGTATCGACTGCGTCTTAGTTGACGTACCCGACGAATTGGAGGCGACATGGCGGTTCGGACCTTGTTGAACACCGCAGTACCCACGGCCTATCAGACCCTGATCACGCTCAGTGAGCAGGCCGAGAAGGCCGCACTTGACGCCGGAGTCGATCCGCTGTCGATCGAATTGGTGCGGATCCGGGCCTCACAGCTGAACGGCTGCGGCTTCTGCCTGCGGATGCACGTTCGCGACGCACTGGCCAAGGGTGAGAGCACCGACCGGATCGCCGTCATACCGGCATGGCGCGAGACGGCGTACTTCTCCCCCGCCGAGCGCGCCGCGCTGGCGATCGCCGAGGAGATCACCAACATCTCCTCCACCGCGGCGAGCGCCGACGATGGCGACGCGCTGACGGTGGCCCAGGCCGCGGCGCTGCGATGGGTCGCGATCGCCATCAACGGGTTCAACCGCGTCGCGATCTCGAGTCATTACGCCGTCAAACCCTGACGCCCAGCCTCAGTGCTTGGCGTGGCACGCCTTGGGCGGTGAGGGCGGGAGGTCCAGTGCCGGGTTGCCGTCGAAGAAGCCCACCGGCTTGAGGTGGAATCCCGTGTAGGCACAGGGCATCACGGGCCAGTCCTCCGGCCGCACCACGTGATGTGCGCCGAGGGTGTACCAGAGCACCACGTCGGTGTCCTCCAGTGGCGCGTCATCGGCGACGTACTCGGGCAGACCCTGGGCGTCGGCGGATTGGTACATGTAATCGCCGGCGGCGAACATCTCCCCCTGGTCATACCTGGTCACCCAGAGGTTGTGCTGCACGAAGCGGGCGCGGTCGTAGATGTGCGATCCCTCCTGCACCATCACGGGCACGATGTCCTTCGGCACCAGCTTGTAGGCCACCGGGGCGCCGAGTTCATTGCACTTCGACGGGTTGGTGATCTTCCAGTACCGGCCGGTCTGCCAATCCCAGTCCCGCGCACCGTCGGCCTCCGACGCCACCAGCGTGTCGCGGGTGATCCATGCGTTGTGATGCGGATTGAGTGCGGCGTCAGGCTCGGGAATCGAATCCACCTCGTACACACTGTTTCCCGGCCCGTCGATGCTCATGTCCAGCCGGAAGTTGAAGAAGTGCTGGTGATTGGGCCCGTAAATCCCCGGGGCCACCATCTTGCCCCAGCGCGGCACCTCGCCGTCCTCGATGGCACCCGTGGTGAGCACACCGGACAGCTTGACCTCGACCTCGATGGAGGCGTCGTTGTAGAGATACCAGAAGAAGCCGTACTCGTAGTTTCCGACGGTGCAGATCATCGAGATCACCAGCCGCCGCGAACGCCGCACCTCAACCTCGCCGGTGCGGAAGTCGGTGTGCTTCCAGGAGATTCCGAAGTCCTCCTCGTGCATGCAGATGGCGTTGGGGATCGTCACCGCATTGCCGTCGGAGTCGTTCACCGTGCCGTCGAAGTAGTGAATCTCACCCAGACAGTCACAGCCAAGCGTCAGCGGATTGGCCGAGAACCCCATGCCGACCTCACCCATGTCGAAGACGTTCTTGTTCCAGTGCGTCGGCGATGTGTCGCCGTACGGCACGACCATCTCCGACAGCGAACCCCGGTACATGATCGGCCGCGTCGCACCGCGGTCGGTGTAGGAGACCTCGTGCAGCGTGATGCCCTCGCGCGGGTTGAAGCCGATCCGCAGCGACCACTTCTGCCATTGCACGTGCCAGCCGTCGACGGTGAAGCTCGGGCCGTCGGGCTGGGTTATCTCGATGGGCTTCACGTCGGAGCGGAACTCGGTGAACGCGGGCCGGTTGTTCTCGTCGAACATGAATCGCGGGTCGTAGTTGCCTGCCGTGGGCGGGAGCGGCACCACACCGTGGTCCTCGATCTCGATGACCTCCATCGTGTCGAGGTTGAAGGTGACGATCAGACCCTCGACCGGGCGCGCGTAGCCGTGTTCGGATGGCGCGGCCCGCATGAACGTCAGTGGCCGGCACACCAGCGGTGCGTTGTCGTAGTGATCCTGCGCGCCGTAGTAGCCCGCAGGCCACGGGTCGATCATCGCCAGGCTGAAGTCAGTGACGCCTCGCTTGCGCATCGCCTCCTGCCAGCGGGGGTCCTCGCGGACCGTCTCCTCCACCCCCGTCATATGCTCCACCAGATATGACGGGAACCGGCCGGGAATCGACTCCCACGACTCGATCACGCGCGCTCCGAGGTCGACGACCGCCTCGTAGATCATCTTCGCCGCGGCGTCGTACATGGACGCGAACGCACACCGCGGGACCTCGAGCCCGGTGAATGTCAGGCCCGCGTTCTTGGCGGGTTCGGCAAGCTGGATCATCACGAATTTCAGTGTCGGCGTCGAGTATTCGGATGCCATGATGATCGACGCCGCGGCCTGAATCTCGGCGCCGTTCAGGGGATCCAGCGGATACCGCGTCACCGCTTCGCCCGTGCCGGACAGGACCGTGTCTTCCATCGTCATGCTGTTACACCGCTTCCGTGTCGGACTTCGCGTCCTTAGTCAGATCGAAGACCGCCAGATGTGCCAGCGCGTCCTCCTGACTTACCTTGTGCGCCGAACGCCTGCCGAACACGAACACGATCAGTCCCAGGGCGAACATGCCCAGGCTGATGCCGCCCACCCATGTCATCCAGGTGGCGGCGGGCACGTCAATCCACGGCGTCACGAACGAGTAGTAGACGCCGCCGATCGTGCCCAGCGTGCCAACGATGACCGTGATCCACACGCCGACCATGCCGCCGGGAATGCGCCAGAACGTCTCCGTGGCATAGCGATCGGCGTACTTCTTGCGCGCGACGATCACCGGGATGAGGAAGAAGAAGCCCGACAGCAGCCACACCGTGCTCAGGCCGCCCTGCAGATAGATGGTCACGTTGGCCATGCTGCTCTGCGAGTACAAGCCGACCAGGATCAGCGATGAGATGACGCCCTGAATCAGGATGGCGGACACCGGGTTGCGGGTGCGGGGGTTGAGGTGGGTGAATATGCGCGGCAGGTGTCGCTCGAGGCCCGAGACGAAGATCAGGCGCGAGTAGGCCACCTGGTAGGTCATGAGTGCCACGATGATGATGCCGGCCAGCACGACCGCGCCGATCTCCATCAAACCGGGAAAGCCCGACACCCCGAGGTTGGCGATAACACCAGTCACCGGGTCGATTTCGTCGCTCGGCAGGACCATGATCGTGCCCAGCGTCGTCATCAGGTAGATGGCAACCAGTGCAATCGAGCCCCACAGGATCATCCTCGGACCGCTGCGGCGCACCGACAGGAACTCCGCTCCCATGTTGTACGGCGTCTCGACACCGAGCAGATACAGCAGCACTGTGCCGTACAGGAACCCCGCGACGGCGAAGTTGGGGATCGTCGCCTCATGCCAGCTGAACGGGGTGGCGGAACCGTTCTCGACGGCGAACAGGAGACCGCAGATGAAGATCGTCAGCGTCAGGATGCAGTACACGACGAAGACGACGTTCATGATCCTCTGATTGGCGGCGAGCTTCGCCAGCGCCAGCCCGATGACCGTCCACAGGATCACCAGCTGCAGGATGATGCTGGTCGTCAAGCCCAGTTCGGTGTGGAATGCCAGCAGAAGGAACTGCAGGACGACCGCGGGTGAGGACGCGGCGTTCAGGATCACCGGCACCCATGACAGGTAACCGCCGATGAATCCCCAGGTTTCGCCCATCGTTCTGGTGGCCCAGATGTACACACCACCTTGGCCGGGCCAGAGATTGCCGAGTTCCACCACGGCCATGCCAGCGGGGATGAGGAAGGTGAGGATGCCGAGCACCCACATCGGGATGGCCGTCCAGCCACCCGCTGCCATGATCGACGATCCGGTGACCCAGCAGATGATGAACACATATGCCGCAGTGAGACCGAACGTGCTCATCACCTTCGGCAGAATCTGTTCGGGGACCAGCTCGGTGGTCATGAGCTTGTCGCGGTCGGATGGTGGGGCTGCTTCGAGTTCTTGTGTCATGAGTTCTCTCCCAATCGGATTCACGCGGATCAGTTGACGATTTGTCCGTCTTTCATCCGGACGACACGGCTCGCTTCGTCGGCCACTCCTGCGTCATGAGTGCTGGCCACGACCGTGACGCCGAGCGTCAGGCACAGGTCGCGCAGCATCCGCACCACCGTCTCCCCCGTGCGGTGATCCAGGTTCGCGGTCGGCTCATCGGCAAGCACCAGGGTGGGGTTGCTGATGAGGGACCGCGCGATGGCGGTGCGCTGCTGCTCACCGCCGGACATCTTGGTGGGCTGATGGTTCACCCGGTGGCCGAGTCCGACGAGTTCGAGTAATTCGGTGGCGCGCTTGCGCAGTGCCTTGCGGTCATAGGGCTCGAACATCAACGGAAGCTCGACGTTCTCGACGGCGGAGAGGAAGGGGATCAGGTTGTAGCTCTGGAAGATGAACCCGATGGTGTCGTGGCGGAGCGCCGCGAACTGGCTCTCGGTGAGCTGCGCGGTGTCCCTGCCTGCCACCTTCACGATCCCCTTGGTGGGACGATCGAGGCCACCGATGATGTTCAGCAGCGTCGACTTCCCGCTGCCGCTGGGACCCATCAGGCAGACGAACTCGCCGGGCACGACCTGTAGTTCGGCGGCCACCAACGCCTTGACCACCTCATCGCCGAACTTGTGCAACTTCCACACGTCGGAGATCTCGATGACGGGTGCCGTCGTCGTGGACGATGCGGCCTCGGCCACGCTCGCGTCGATGATGGTCATTCAGCCTCCAGATGAGAGTGAGCGGATCGGTGGCCGCGACGCTGCGTTCCATGTGGGCACGATGCTGGTGGCCAGTGCGGCCAGAATGCTGACGACGACGGAGATCACGACGCCGAGCAGTAGCCCGCCGACCGCGACACCGGTGGGAACCAGGCCCATCGCGTTGAGAGTGAACGCGGCGATGACGGCGACTGCCGCTCCCCCGACCGCACCGAGCACCGCGGCGATCGCGGGCTCGACCAGAAGCGCCGCCACGACGGGTCCTCGCGGAATACCGTTGGCCCCCAGCACTCCAAGCTCACGGGTCCGGTGCGCGACGGTGCGCGTGGTGGCCACGGCCACCTCGACCACGCCCACCAGCAGAACGGTCACCGCGATCAGGACCACCGCACTCGCGATCTGATCTGCATGGCCGAGCGATGCCGACTGCGCACGGATGCCGTCAGCCATCCCGAACACGATGACGACAAGGAACGCTCCGGTCGCCGTGGTGATCGCGGGCAGGATCATCTCACCGAGCCGTCGGCGAGCCGACAGCCAGCCATAGGCCAGTCCCCTGCTCAGCATGTTTCCCCTCGCCCCGGTCATCTATCCCCCAACAGGTCAACGGGCCGCTGTTGCAACAGCCGGTGCACGGGCACCAGCGCGCCGACAATGGCCATTGCGGGCAGGAACGCCGCGACCATCGCCGCTGCCTGGGCCCAGGCGATGGGTGTCGCGATATCCGGAATGACCAGGGCGACAGCGGCTCCCGCACCGGCGACCCCGACGACGTACGCAACGATGAACACGATCGCCGACTCGACGAGGAAGAAGTACAGCACCTCGTCGGCCAGACCGATGCTCGACATGATGCCGAACTCGCGCTTGCGTTCGGCGACGGCGGCGAGGAACGACGACAGGGCGATGACGAAGCCGAGGATCAGGCCAATCGTCGAGATCAGGCCCAATGTGGAGCTGGTGACCTTTCCCGAGAACAGTGCAGAGTACATCTGCTCGAAGCTCAGTGGACCCGAGCCGCCGACGGTGTCATAGATCAGCCCGGCGCCATGCGGATCGGGTGTCACCGCCGGGTCGGCGGTGGACGGCAGGTCGACCGCGGCGCCGAACACCTGCGCGAGGTCGCGCCGCTTCTCCTGGCCCTTGGGAGCGTGCACCGTCCACCACGCGTGATCGCCGACGACGGCCTGCGCGCGGGCGGTCGAGACGTACGCGCTCTGTCCCCCACCTGGGGCGACCGCGACCGTCAGGGTGTCACCTGCCAGGACGATCTGATCGCTTGGGCCCCTGCCGAGGCGCTCGGCCAGTTGCGATCCCAATGTGACTTGGTTGCTCGGGATCTCGTCGCTGCCGCGGAGCGAAACCGTCTCACCACCGATGTGCGTGACACCGGATGGCGTCCAGGTGGCGGTCCAGCCAGGCGGTGCCGTGAACGTTGGTGCGGCACCGCCGGCGACCAATGCCTGGGCAGCCGAGTCGTAGTACACACCCTCGGCGGGAACAACCCACAGTTGGGCGTCGCCGAGAACGTCGGTCACGGCGTCAGCGCCGGTGATCGCGAAACTCGCCGAGATGGTACGGACGATCGTCACACAGGCGATGGCCAGTGCGATACCGACGACGGACAGCACAAACCGCTCGGGGCGTCGGCGGATGTTCGCCAGCGCAAACCGGATCAGACACGTCAGCGTGTTGCCCGAGGTTGCGGTGGCGATCGCCGGTGATCGAACGGTTGTGGGCGCAGGGGTCTCCACACGGAGAAGACTGCGGCCATCCTGTTTCCTCGGTGGCGACTACCGGTGTCACGCAGGTTAACTCGCCGACGGCGCCGTTACGCCGCTGTGTCACAGCGGCTACGGATCTCGTTGCGAACTCAGTCTCGAACACGCCTCACCGCCCCGAGGATCGCCCCTGCGGCCATTGCGTCAGCGGCCCGACCAGCGCATCAGCACACCACACGAAGTGGCAACGGATGCAACGAATCACGGCTATTGTCTTCCTGGTGCAAAGATCCGGCGCCACACTCGCGGCCCTCACCCTGCTGCCCGCTCTGCTGATCGGCGGCTGTGCCCAACAGCCCGCTTCCGCGCCCGAGTCCGCACCCGCGCCATCGGGGGCGACCTTCGAGTCCGCCCCGTGCCCGAACCCCAATATGGCCGGCGTCCCGGCGGCCGATCTCGGTCCGGAGTTCTCCTGCGGCTTCCTGGTGGTTCCGGAGAACCGCAACCGGCCCGACGGTCGCACCATCAAGATCGCAGTCGCCCGCGCCAAGGCCCAGTCGGCCGATCCGCGGCCCGACCCGCTGGTCTACCTCACCGGCGGACCGGGTGGTCCTGGCCTACCGCTTGGCAACGGCTTGGTCGCGACAGGCCTCAATCGGGACCGCGACCTCATCGTCGTTGACCAGCGCGGCACACTGCACTCACAGCCAGTCCTCACCTGCCCCGAGATCGACGGCTTCGTCGACAGCGCGCTGGGAATGTCAATCCAGGCGCCGAGTACGGCCGAGAAGGACCTGGCCGCGGTGCGGGCATGCCGTGACCGGCTGACCGGCGAGGGCATCGACCTGGCGTCATTCGACACCACCGAGAACGCCGCGGACATCGCCGATCTCCGCACCGCGCTGGGAATCGAGGAGTGGAACGTCTATGGCGTGTCCTATGGCAGTGATCTCGCACTGCAACTGCTGCGCGATCACCCCGAGGGCATCCGCAGCATCGTCGTGGACTCCCTGGCGCCACCCCAGACGAATCTGATCGAGCGGTTCTGGCCCAGCGCGGCGGAGGGACAGGCGGCACTGTTCGACGCGTGTGAGGCGCAACCCGCGTGTGCACGCGCCTACCCCGGTCTGGCCGATGAGTTCACGGCCACCGTGAACCGGCTGGCCAGGGAACCTGTCGTCGTCGACGTGCCCGGCACCGCCGGAGCGTCTCAACGGCGGGTGGTCATCGACGGCTACACACTGGCCAACCTGGTGGTCTCCTCGACGCTGAACACCCGTCTCATCCCAGCCCTGCCCAAGGCAATTCACGCCATCGCCACTGGCGATCCCGCCCCGGCGGCGGGTCTGTTGGCGGCAGCGATCGGTCCTCCGAACATCGTCGGCTACGGCCTGACCTATGGCGTGTTCTGCCGCGAGAGTGTGGCGTTCACCGATACGCCGCGGATTCTCGCCGCGGCCCAGCGAGCGCTTCCACTGCTGCCCACCGAGGTGTTGTCGCTGGCGCCGCAGGCACCGCGGATCGTCGACGAGTGCGGCGTGTGGAACGTCGGTGCCGCCGACAAGGCCGTGCACGCACCGGTGCGCAGCGAGGTCCCCGCGCTCTTGCTGGCCGGCACGCTGGACGCCGTCACGCCACCCAGTCAGGCCGATGTGGCCGCCGAGGGTCTACCGAACGGGCACGTCGTCCGCATCGCTGGTTCAGGACACGACGTGCTGAGCACCTCGACGTGCGCACAGCAGATCACGATCGACTTCCTCGATGAACCAACCGATTACGACGCGGGATGTGCAGCCACAACCCGCGTACCCCCGTTCGACTAGAGCGCGACCAACGGCGGTCGACGGAACGCGTTGGCGGCCTCGAGTTCGAATGCCAGCTCCAACAACGTGGCGTCCTGACCGAGGCGCGCGCTGAGCATCACGCCGATCGGCAGGCCGTTCTCCGAGACTGCCAGCGGAAGTGAGATGGCGGGATCGCCCGTGACGTTCTGCAGTGGCGTGAACGCCACCCAGTCCACCAGTCGCGAGATGATCTGGTCGTAGTCGGCCGTCGGGTCCAGATGTCCGACTTTCGGCGGCTCCTCGGCGAGCGTCGGTGTGAGAAGCACGTCGTAGGCCGAGACATCCTTGAGCATGCGCCGTCGCAGCGACGCCAGGCGAGTGATCGCCACGGGCAGCCGGTGCAGGTTGCGGCCCGCATGCCGCTCCAGGCCCAGCGTGAGGTTGTCCAGCTTGCTGCGGTCGAACGAGGGGCCGAATCGCTGCTTGCCGCCGCGCACTAGCGCGAATGACAGCAGCGCCCAGTAGAGCAGGAAGTCATCGATGAACGAGGCGGGCACCGGAGGCCGGTCGAGGCACTCGACGCGATGGCCCATCTGTTCAAGAAGCGCCGCTGCCTGCAGCGTGCGCTCGCGTACCTCCGGGCTGGCCTCCCGGATCACCGATTTGGTGAAGACACCGACCCGCAGACGCGAGCGGCCCGGCCCGGTGATGTCACCAATCGGCGCGAGCCTGGGGTTGCGCCAAGTCTTCTCGATCTCGCGGTAGAACGCGGCGGTATCGCGCACGGACCGGGTGACCACGCCGTTGGCGACGATCCGGATCGGCATCTGGCGCATGTCCTTGTCCAGCGGCAGCCGTCCGCGCGACGGTTTGAGTCCCACCAGACCGTTACACGACGCCGGGATCCGGATGGACCCGCCGCCGTCGTTGGCGTGCGCGATGGGCACTACTCCGGATGCCACGAACGCCCCCGACCCCGAGGATGACGCCCCGGCGGTGCGCTCGGTGTCCCACGGGTTGCGAACGGCGCCGAGGCGGGGATGCTCGGCTGATGCGCTGAAACCGAACTCCGACAGCTGCGTCTTACCAAGCGGAGTCAGTCCGGTGCCCAGATAGGCACGCACGAACTCGCCGTCGGTCGCCGCGGGCCGCGGTGCCCACGCGTCGGTACCCTCCATCATCGGCATACCCGCGGCCTGGACGTTGTCCTTGACGAACGTCGGTACGCCGTCGAAGAAGCCACCGTAGGAGTGCTGTGCCGCGGCTCGCGCGCGGGCCCTGTCAAAGGCCTCGTACGCCAGACCATTGAGCTGCGGGTTGACCTTCTGGGTCCGCGCGATCGCCGCCTCGACCGCCTCGGCGCGAGAGATCGCCCCCGACTTGATCGCGTCGACCACCCCGACGGCATCCAATTCACCCAGCGCGTCGTCGTCGAACGCGGACACAAGTGCCATCGCACCGACGTTAGCAGCTGGCCCGGTAGCCAAAGAGGAAGTCAAAGAGGTAGCCCACAATTTTAGGTGAGGGCACCCTAAGCTGCGAGCGGCCTCTGCTCGCGATCGATCCGAGCCATGCCATCCAGGATCGGATCCAAGGAGCAAAACGCACATCGTGAACATCGACCCCACTCGCGACGAGTCCCTGGGACGTCGGGCGCTGAGCGCCTACCAACGCGACCTCTGGATGATCACGGAGCTCTTCCCCGGCGTGGCCTGCTACGTGTCTGGCCTGCAGACCCGAATCGTGGGTGACATCGACATCGAGGCGCTCATCGGGTGCTACGAACGCGCTTGGGAGCGCCACGACGCGATGCGCGTCCGATTCGGTGTCGAGGACGGTGTGCCGTACCAGGAGTGGGCGCGGCAGATGCCGCCGATCGACCAACGTGACCTGTCAATGCACGCCGATCCGGCCGCCGCGGCGCAAGCCGTGATCCAAGCCGAGATGAACACTCCCATCGACCTGCGTGACGGCCAGGTTCCGCTACAGCTCATCGTCCTGCGCGAAAGCGCAAGCGCGTACTCGGTACTGCTTCGCTCCCATCACGTCGCGAGCGACGCGACCGGGATGTACACCCTCGCCGCCTTCATCCTCGCCGACTACGCCAGCATCAAGGCCACCGGCCAACCGGCACCCCTCCCCAAGACATCGTTCCGCGACGCCGTGGACGGCGCCCACGCTTACCGGGAATCGCAGCAGTGGATCGATGACCGGGACTTTCTGGTGGACCAGGCCCGCGATGCCGCGGCTGCCGTGTTCGAACGGCCGGGCGTGGAACTCGCGCCCGTCAATCGGTACGTCTGCCAGCTGCCGCGGGAATTCGCCAACCGCGTGCGCGCTCTGGGCCTGCCCTTCTTCCCCTACCTGTGCACCATGGTCGGCACCTACCTGAGTCATGTGCTGCGCAGTGACGACATCACCGTCGGCATTCCGCTGAACAACCGGAACACCCCCGCGGAGATGGGCACTGTGGGAGGACATTTCGCGAACACCCTGCCCCTGCGCATCGACCTCCGATCGCAGTCCGGCCTCGCTGATGTGGTCGCTGACGTCCAACGCCGCGTCAAGAACACCAAGGCCCGGCAGCGCTTTGCCCTCGGCGACCTCATGAGTGAGCTGCGCCGCGACGGCCACACGTCGGGACCGCTGTTCGACGTCACGGTCAACTACCTCCGGCTGCCCGAGACCAGGAGGCTGTCCGACATCGTGGAAAGCGTCGAGGGCCTGCCTCAGGGGTCCGATGTGCTCACCCTTGCGGTGCACATCCACGAACTCGACACGGACGGCCCGATGGAGCTGATCTTCGACTACGCCACCGATGTCTTCGACGAGGGCTATCCGATCGAATCGGTGGAGCGCCAGCTCAAGGCGCTGCTCTACGCCGGTCTCGACGCGCTCGACACCGATCCCAGGACGCTGTCGATGCTGTCGGCCCAGGAGCACGATCTGCTCATCGACCGCGACCGGAGCACCGAGGTGGCATACGACGACACCTCGAGCGTCATCGGCCGGATCATGGCGCGGGCCGCCGCGACGCCCGATGCCGTCGCCGTGCTCGGCGCCGATTCCGCACCGACCCTTACCTACGCCGAACTCGCCACACGGACAACCGAACTCGCCTCCACACTCCTCCAGCGCGGGATCACCACCGGAGACCGCGTCGGCGTGATCGCCGACCGTGGCCCCGAGCTGTTGGTCTCCGTACTCGGCGCCCTTCACGCCGGGGCTGCGTACGTGCCGATCGACCCGCGGCATCCCGCCGAGCGGATCGGTTTCGTATTGAGCGACAGCGGCGCGGCTGCCGTCCTCACCGACCGCGGCGACGCGCAGGAGTTCGCGGGTGTCCCGGTGATCACCCCGGACTCCACCCCCACCCAGTCCCCGTCCGACGCGCCCGCACCGTCAGGCCACGACCTCGCCTACGTCATCTACACGTCGGGTTCCACCGGCCAGCCCAAGGGGGTGGCCGTCGAGCATCATTCGGTCATCAACCGCCTGGACTGGATGCAACGTCGCTATCCGATCGGACCCGGCGATGTCATCCTGCAGAAGACCTCGATCTCCTTCGACGTGTCGGTCTGGGAGCTGTTCTGGTGGGCGATGCAGGGTGCAGCCGTGGCGCTCCTGGAACCGGGCGGCGAGAAGGATCCGCGCGAGATCCTGCGCGCCATCGAGACAGCCAAGGTGACGGTGCTGCACTTCGTCCCATCGATGCTGACCCCCTTCCTCGAGATCCTCGAGACGTCACCCGACGCCGTCCACCAAGCCGCCAGCCTTCGGCTCGCCTTCTGCAGCGGCGAAGCCCTGCGCCCACAACAGGTGCTGCGCTGGAACCGCGCGTTCGCACAGTACGGCGAGGCGGCACCCCGTCTCGTCAACCTGTACGGACCCACGGAGGCCACCGTGGACGTGTCATCGTTCGACTGCCCGCGCGAGCAGGACGTGCCGCTGCGACGTGTCCCCATCGGCCAGCCGATCGACAACACACGCCTCTACGTCCTCGGTGGGTCCGATCAACCGCAGCCGGTCGGTATCGCGGGCGAACTGTGCATCGCCGGCGCGGGTGTGGCACGTGGCTATCTGAATCGGCCCGACCTGGATGCACAGCGGTTCGTCGCCGATCCATTTCACGCCGGTGAGCGGATGTACCGCACCGGCGACCTGGCGCGGCGGCTTGCTGACGGTCAGCTCGAGTACCTCGGCCGGATCGACCGTCAGGTCAAGATTCGGGGCAACCGCGTCGAGCCCGGGGAGATCGAGAACGTCCTCATCGACCTTCCCGGAGTGCTCGATGCCGTGGTGATCGCCGACGAGACACCCAGCCGTGGCACGCATCTGGTGGCGTTCTATGTGGGTTCACCAGACCTGGACGCGACGGCTCTGCGCACGCAACTGGCTGGGCGCATCCCGGACTTCATGCTTCCCGCACAGCTGTTGGCAGTCGAGCACATTCCCGTCACCTCCAGCGGCAAGGTGGACCGACTGGCACTGCTGGCCACCCGAAGGACGGCAGCGGGGCCACGACATGCCGGGGCGCGCACCGATGTCCAGGCCACCCTCGTCGCGGTCTGGCAGGAGGCGCTCGACGTCGCGTCGGTGTCGATCCATGACAACTTCTACGACCTCGGTGGCGACTCGATCCTGACCCTGCGGGTCCGAGCGCTGGCCGAGACCCGTGGCCTGACCCTGGATACGCGCGATATCGCCAACCACCCGACGATCGCCGAACTGTCCGAGTACGTCAGTGTTCTCGGCGACGACGGCACCGAGGCGACACCTCCGGTCCGCCCCTTCGAACTCGTCTCGTCAGTCGATCGGCCCAGACTGGGTCACGTCACCGACGCCTACCCCTTGACTCGGCTTCAGTTGGGCATGCTGTTCCACAGCCATGAGACGGAGGACTCGCCGCTCTATCACGACGTCTTCCGCTACTCCCTGCGCATGACGTGGGACGAGCGGGCGTGGCGGATGGCACTGGAGAGGCTGGTCGCGCGGCATCCTGCCCTGCGCACGTCATTCGAGCTCGCAGGCTTCACCGAGCCGCTGCAGCTCGTGCACCCGCTCGTCACCCCGGATGTCGATATCGTCGATCTGCGCAACGACTCTCAGATCGACTCGGAATCCATTGTGACCGCGCACATCAACCAGCGCCGTCACCTTGGGTACCGGTTGGATCGGCCGGGACTGCACCACTTTGGTGTCTTCCTGCTACCCGACCACATCGACGTGGTGTTCTCGTTCCACCACGCGATCCTCGACGGCTGGAGCGTCTCCACCCTGCTGGCCGAACTGCTAAACGAGTTCTACGGTCTGGGCGACGAGGGGGTCGCTGCCGCGATCGGCACGGAACTGCCATCCTTTGCCGAATACGTTCGTGCGGAACGCCTCTCGCTGGAGAATGAACACGACCGCACCTACTGGTTGGACCTGCTCGCCGATGCCACGCCGACCCGCATTCCCGGCATGGTCCATCACATCCCCCGCGGTGTGGGCGAATCCGACTCCCGGATGCGGCGCGCCACGGTCATCCCAGCGCCGCTGGCCGCCGACGCCGTCCGATACTCGGGCGCTGAGCACGTACCGGTCAAGGCCGTGTACCTCGCTGCCAACCTGCTCGTCGTCGGCCTGTTCGCGGGACAGTCCGATGTCACCTGCGGTGTTGTGACGCACGCGCGTCCCCAGCTCACCAACGCCGAACTGACCGCAGGCCTGTTCCTCAACGCCGTACCGGTGCGCGTCGACACAGCCGCCGCGACGTCGCGCGCGGTCGTCCAGGCCGTCTTCGAGCAGGAACGGGAGAGCGCCGCCCACACCGCGTACCCGCTGGCCGATATCCAGCGCGATGCAGACCTGGCCATCGACGTGGCATTCAACTACGTCAACTACCACCAGGCCGGTGCGCTGGTGCAGTCACTGGACATCGAATTGGTCAACGTCGAAGCCCACGAGGACACCAACTTCGCACTGTTGGTCACGGTGTTCCGGGACCCCCGCGACGGAACGATGACGCTGCAGCTCGACGGTGATCCGGCGATGTACACGGGCGAGCAACTCGACCTCATCGGCGCCACCTATCTGGCCACGCTGGCGAGCATCTGCGCCGCCGATCCCGCCGCACCGATCGATTTCACGCGGCTCGCACCTGCGGTAGGCGACGCGGTCGCCGGCACCGTCGCTCGCAGTGCCACCGGCACCGTCGTCGACCTCTTCCTCGACCGTGTAAATCGCCACCCTCAGACCATCGCGCTCGAGTTCGGCACTCGCACCGTGACTTACGCTGAACTTGCCGAGATGTCGGCGGCCGTCGCCGCCGGGTTGGTCGAACACGGCACCCGCCCGGGCGACCTGGTGGCATTGACCGCGGCCCGCGGTCCGGAACAGATCGCCGCCGTCCTCGGTATCGCACGCGCCGGAGCCGCCTGCGTGCCGGTCGATCCGGCCTATCCGGCCGCGCGGCGGGCTGCCATGCTCGCTCAGGCCGGGCGCGTCACCGTCATCGCCGACGATGACATCAAAGCGTTCCTCGCCACCGGCCGTGCACATCCCGCGACGCTGCCGGCCGTGGCACCGGAGCGACCCGCCTACGTGCTGTTCACCTCCGGGTCGACCGGCGTGCCCAAGGGCGTGGTGATGCCGCACCGCGCGCTGGTGAACCTGATCACCTGGCAACTGTCCGCCAGCAGCGGGCGCAGCAGGGACTCCGAGGGGGCGCCGTCGACGTTGCAGTTCGCCCCGTTGTCGTTCGACGTCTCATTCCAGGAGATCTACTCGACGCTGTGTGGCGGCGGTCGGTTGATCCTGTTGTCGGAGGACGACCGGCACGACCTTCCGACACTGCTGCGCACCCTCGATGGCACCCGGACCGAACGGGTTTTCCTGCCCTACGTGGCGCTGCAGTCGCTCGCCGAGATCGCCGCGGCGCGCGCAGCGGTGCCCGCCGGGTTGCGGATCATCGTCTCCTCCGGGGAACAACTGCGGATCACCGACGAGATCCGGGCGCTCTGCGCCGGCATCGGCGGATCCGATCGAGACGGCCTCATTGTCGAGAACCAGTACGGCCCCACCGAGACTCACGTTGTCACGCGCCACACCATGACGGGAGACGCGGCTCTGTTCCCCGCGCTGCCACCGATCGGCGTACCCATCGACAATGTCGCGGTCGTGGTTCTCGACCCCGAGGGCCGCCCCGTCCCCGACGGAGTCCCCGGCGAGATCTGGGTCGCTGGCGCTGCCCTGGCCGACGGTTACTTGGGCAGCCCCGAACTCGCCACCGAGGCGTTCCAGCCAGTTCCGGCGCTCCACGGGGCCAGGATGTACCGCACCGGCGACATCGGACGTCGCCTGCCCGACGGAGCCCTGGTCATCGACGGACGGCTCGGCAGCCAGATCAAGGTGCGTGGACATCGCGTCGAACCGATGGAGGCCGAGCTGGCAGTGGGCCACGCGGCGGCTGCGCACAGCGGTGTCACCGACGTCGCTGTCGTCGCCCGCTCCGGCAGCGACGGATCGAGCGCTGGAACCCAACTCATCGCATATCTGGTGGGCCGCCCAGACGACGGCGTTGCGACCGCGATCAGCACCGCGATCTGCGACGTCCTACCCGGCTACCTGATTCCCGCCCGGTTCGAGTGGCTCGACGCGATGCCACACACGCCGAGTGGTAAGCGCGACGATCATGCGCTCTCCGCGATGGCGATGGCGACGCGACAGGTCGATCACGTCGCACCACGCGACGAACACGAAACCGTGATCGCCGCACTGATGGCCGACGCGCTCGGCGTCGGCGATGTCGGCGTGCTCGACGACTTCTTCGCGCTCGGCGGAGATTCGCTCTCAGCCATTCGGTTGGTCGTCGGAATCGAGCAGCGGTACGGAATCAGCATCCCGATGTCGACGTTCGGCGCCGGATCGACTGTGGCGGACCTGGCACAACGGGTGGCGCACCGCCGCGTCTCGGCCTTCGACCCCGTGGTTCCCGTCAAGCCGACCGGAGACCGTCCGCCACTGTTCCTGGTACACCCCATCGGCGGAAATGTGCTGTGCTACAACGAACTCGGGCGCTCACTTCCTGACGATCAGCCTCTCTACGCCCTGCAGGCATCGGGCATCGAGGTGGGCACCACCGCCAGCGAATCGATTCCACAGATGGCCCACGACTATCTCGAGGCGATCCGGCGCATCCAGCCCGAGGGCCCATACCACCTCGCGGGCTGGTCGCTGGGCGGTCTCATCGCCTTCGAGATGGCACGCCAGCTGGAGGAAGCCGGCACCGAGAAGGGCTCGCTGGTGTTGCTGGACACCATCACCATGCGACCGGAGGCGTCAGCCGAACTTCCTGCGTCCAAGCTGTACTCCTATTTCCTGTGGGAGCTGCTGTGGGGCACGCTCGGCGCCGACACCCCGGTCGACCCGCTCCCAGACGACCTCGAGTCCGACGACGACGCGCTCGATGTCATCATCTCCCGTGCCGCCGATCACGGTGTACTACCGCGCACAGGATCCCGGGAACTGGTTCGGCGGCTGCTCGATGTCTTCCGCGCAGCCTGGCGGGCGGGGGCGACCTACCGACCCACGCCGACCGCGTTGGACGTGACACTGCTGCGGGCCTGCGAACCGCTGCCCGAGGTACTGCGATCCGCCCATGACGTGGGTGGATCCCGCTATGCCGAGCCCACCTACGGCTGGGACACCCTCGTCGGTGGCCACCTCGACGTCATCGACGTGCCCGGTGATCACCTCACCATGGTCACCGAGCCGCATGCGGCAGTGCTGGCAGCTCACCTCGCCGATCACGTGGAGCGGCAGTCGAACTACCTCGGAGTGACGAATTGAGTAACGCGGCGGGCAACCGTTCGGCGATCGTGGTCGGCGCAGGCATCGGCGGGCTGACCGCTGCGGTGGCTCTACGGCAGGCCGGCTTCGACGTGACGTTGTGCGAACGCTCCCCCCACCTGCGGGCTGCTGGGTTCGGGTTGGCAGTGCAGAGCAACGCGATGCACGCGCTACGCACTCTGAACCTCGGGCTCGACGATGAGATGCTGCGGGCAGGCGGGCAGGTCACGACGTTCAGCTTCCGAGACACCAAGGGGAAGCTATTGCGGCGGCTCGACCTGACCCCGATCGACGATGCGCTAGGCGCACCATCGGTGGTGTTGGCGCGCAAGGATCTTCACGACATCCTCCTGCGGGCCGCGGGCAGCGGACTGCGTGTCGAGGCCGGCGCCGAGGCTGTGCGTTTCACCGAGACCGACGACGCCGTCGTACTGCACCTGGCCGACGGTCGCGCGCTGGAGGCCGATGTTCTGGTGGGTGCCGACGGCATCAACTCGGTGATCCGCACGCAATTGCACGGCGCCGCCGCACCGCGTCCCGGCGGGTTTGTCTGCTGGCTGTCACTCGCACCCTTCATGCCGGCCTCTCTACGCGAGGGCGAATCGATCCACTACTGGGGACGCGGTTCTCGGTTCGGCCTGCACGACTGCGGGAACGACTCGATCTACTGGTGGGCCACCATGCCGGCCGAGCCCGAGCTCGCGGCGAACTGGCCGCATGGCAAGGATGACCTGCAGCAGCGCTTCGCCGACTGGTGCCCGGACGTCAACGAGATCATCGCCCGCACAGACGAGTCCGCCATCCTTGCGGTGCCCGCCCTGGATCGCCCACCCCTGAGCCGGTGGGGAACCCGCCGTGTGACGCTGCTCGGTGACGCCGCGCATCCGATGCTGCCGAGCCTCGGGCAAGGGGCCAACTCGGCGATCGAGGACGCGGTGGTGCTCGGGCACGCGCTGGCCGGCTACCGCGATCCCCGGTCGGCTCTGCAGGCTTACGAACGGCGCCGGCTCCCCCGGACGACGGATCTCGTCGACGGTTCGCTGTCGCTGGGGCGCATCGAGCAGAGCAGCAACCGCGCGACGGTCACCACCCGCAGCCGAATCATCCGGCATGCGCCTGACAGCAGGGTGCTCGACTTCATGTCGAAACCGATGACGTGGCCCGGATTCGGCGACGGCGGTCCCGGTGCGGGCCTTCCGCGCCCGTTGTCGGCGCTGGAGCGCTGGCACTGGACGGCCGACCGAGTATCGCCGCTGAACATCGGTGCCAGGGTCCGTATCGAGGGTCGCCTCGACCCCTCCGAGGTACGCGCCGCTCTGGACGCGCTGGTGCGCCGCCACCCGCTGCTGCGGGTGGCGGTTCGCCATGGCAAGGGCGGTCTCTCGTTCGTCCCGGGGCCGCCGCGTGCGGTTCCGCTGCGCCTCGTCGGCGAGGGATCGTGGCGCACGGAGATCGACCACGAGCTGCGCGAGCCACTCGATGCAGACGGCCCATTGCTGCGGGCCACGTTGATAACCGTCGAGCCCGATGTGCACGATCTGATCCTCACGTCGACATACGCGCTGGCCGACGGGATTGCCATCGTGGCGCTGTGCCGTCAGGTGCTCGAGCTCGCCACCGACGGCGAGCCCGGCGGCTGGCGACCCGAGATCCCCGCACCTGTCGGCCCAGAAGACCTCATGCCCAACCAGTTTCGGGGGCTTCGCGGAAAGTGCCGGGCTCTGGGCCGGATGGCTGCCGATGCCATCGCCGGGAGCGACGGCGTCTCGATGGAACGACTGCCCGCCGAGACATCCGTGCCGCCGCGCGAGCGGTGCACCCGGTTGGCGAATCGCGTCATCAGCGGCGATGAGTTCACGGCCCTTCTCAACGGGTGCCGCACTCGGCGCATCCTGCCCGAGGCCGCGATCGCGACGGCGCTCGCGATCGCGGCGGCGGTCGACACCGACGCCCCCTCGGCAGGTTTCGCGGTCAGCGTTTCGGTGCCGTTCCGAGCCCATCTGACGAAATTGCCCGACCCCGATGCGACTGGCAGCTACCAGGCCATGGTGGCGCTGCCAGTTGAGTGCACACCGGGACGGTCACTGTGGCAGATCGCCGCACCGTTCGACGACCGGCTGCGAAATGCGATCGACGCACGCCACCATCTGGCCAACCTTCCGCTGCTTGGCGTGATGGCGGCTGCCACGCCCAAGCACACCGACCGGATCGTCGCCGGGTTGGACAGCCACGGTCCCGGCAACCTGTGCACCAGCGTGGTGGACACCAGCGATTTTCCCGCGCGCCTGGGCGACTGGTCGCTGTCAGGCGTTCACGTCGTCTCCGGGATGTCCATCAGCGGCTACCTCATGCTGTACGCCACCGTGGGACGCGACGAGCTGTCGTTGAACCTCGGTTACGTCGACGGCATCATCTCACCGGCGCGCGCAGAGGAGCTGATCGAGAACACCGCCTCCGCGTTGCGCAGTGCCATATCGGAAATCGCGACGGCCGCGCCGATCGGTGTCGACAGCTAGTCGAGTCGGCGTCGACTCGCGTCCGTGAAACGCCGAGAACCCCGCCTTTGTATGCGGCCTCCTCCCGTCAGCGTTCGGTGTGGCTAGTCGGGCGCTGCGAAGAACTCCAACGCAATGCCGTCGGGATCGCGGAAGGAGATGCCTGAGCCATAGTGAGCATGCTTGATCCCACCGTGCGCGATGCCCAATCCGTCCAGCCGCTTCTCCCAGGTGACCAGGTCGGCCTGCCGACAGGCGAAGGCGATGTGATCCAGACCTGGTTGTTCGGCACGGAATGTCTGGGTCGGACCCACACCGGTGTGCTTGTGCAGGCCGAACAGCATGCCGTTGTCGAGGGCGAAGACAGTGTGGTGAAAGGCTCCTGACTCCTCGTCCTCGTCGAGCACGGGGCCTGAGTCGAACAGGGCACTGTACCAACGGGTGCTCACCTCAAGGTCTGACACGGTCACCGCCACGTGTGCCAGTCCGGGAAATTGGCTCATTATCGAATTCCTTTGTGTGCATTGGTCGTGAGAAGCCCGGCTCAGGAGGGCAACCGCAGTAGCATCGCCTGCCCCTGACCGCCGCCGCCGCATATCGCGGCGACGCCGTATTCGACTGAGCGTTCACGCATTTCGAACGCGAGTGTCATGACAAGCCGGAAGCCGGATGCTCCGAGCGGATGGCCGAGGGCAACTGCGCCGCCGTTGACGTTGACGATACTGGTGTCGACGTCAAGTTCTCTCGCTGAGGCGACGACGACGCCGGCGAAAGCCTCGTTGATCTCCCAGAGGCCGATATCCTTGATGCCGAGCCCGTTACGATCCAGCAAGGCACGGGCGGCCATCGCGGGCTTGAGGTGCAACGTCGCATCCGGTCCGGACACTACCGCGCGATCAGCGATCTCGACGATGGGGGCGATCCCCAACGACCGGGCGTTTCCGCTACTGGTCATGATTCCCGCCGCACCTGCGTCAGACATCTGTGAGGAGTTGCCCGCCGTGATGGTGCCACCGGCAGCGAACGCGGGCCGAAGCCGTGCGAGCTTCTGCTCGTCTGTGTCAGGCCGGATTCCCTCGTCGGACTCGAGAACATCGGTCAGTGCGGTGATCTCGGACTTGAATCGACCGCATGCGGTCGCGGCGCCCGCACGTCGGTGACTGTCGGCAGCGAAGGCGTCCTGGTCGCCGCGCCCGATTCCCAGGGCAGAGTTGGCCTCCTCAGACAGCTCACCCATGCCGCTGTCGCTGACAGCGCACCACAGCCCGTCAGTCACCAGCAGGTCCCGCATCTCTGTCGAGCCCACCTTTACTCCGGACCGCACGTCCAGCGCATGCGGAGCGCGGCTCATCGACTCGAAGCCACCGACCAGCGCCGTGGTCATCTCGCCCACCCGAATCAGGGTGGCACCCAGTCCGACTGCACTCATGGAGCCCAAGCAGACGTCGTTGATCGTGGTGCCGGGCACTGTTGCCGGCACACCCCCGCGGATCGCAGCGGAGCGAGCGGGGTTCTGGCCATTGCCGGCCTGCACGACGTTGCCAAGAAACGTGTGGTCGGGCAGGAGTTCGCCGTCGAACGTCCTCAGCGCAGCTTCTACCGCTCGCGCACCGAGTTCAACGCCACTCAGGTGCGACAGCGCGCCACCGAACTTGCCCACTGGCGTGCGCGCTGCGGCAACGAGCACCGCCGCAGAGTCATCCAACATCATGCACCCCTCGTTGACATATCCATCGTGTAGCAGACCGCGGTGCCGTCGAGTACTACGGTGCCGTCGCCGCGGGTCACCGTTGTCTTCAGCTTGGTGATCGGCTTGTCCGCACGCGCCTCGGTAACCTCAACACGACCCGTTATTGTGTCACCCGGCCGCACTGGAGCCTTGAAATCCCAACTCACACTGAGGAACACCGTTCCCGGCCCCGGCAGCTCCTCGGCGACGACGGCGTTCAAGATGGCACTGGTAATGCCGCCTTGGACCACAATCTCGCCGAAGCGCGACGCCTTCGCGGCAGCCTCGTCGTAGTGCAGCGGATTGCGGTCACCGCTGATGTCGGTGAACAACGCGATATCGTTGTCACCGACGGTGCGGGACAACTCCGCCGTCTGGCCGACCTGAGGGGCGGCATATGTCGAACTCGTCATAGTCATTCTCCTTCTGTTGGGGGTTGTTACGGCGCAATGCGTTCATCGCGAGTGCACCGGCGATGGGGCCAGGCGCGAGCAAGAGGAAGGCGTATTGCCATCCAACGACATTCGCGAAAATCGGAACGAACTGGATGGTCAGGACGGTCAGCGTGAACCCGATGGCGGTCTGTACGGTCAACGCGGTCCCGACGTAACGGGGGTCGACGGTCTCGCTGAGAGAGGTGGAGAACACTCCGGAGTCGGCGATGACCGATGCGCCCCAGACGAGCAGGAAGGCAACGAGGATTGGGGTGGAAACGGCGAAGAACAGAGGCGAAAGCAGGCAGCAGATGCCGCTGATGACCAATGCAACAACAGCTGCCGGTGGTCGACCGAATCTGTCCGACGCCCAGCCGCCGACCAAACAGCCGAACACCCCGGCCACACCTATCGCCAAGAACGTGACGATGCCGGTTGCCCAACCCAACTCGTCGCCGCGGTCCTCTCGGCCAGCTATGACGAAGACGGCCAACCAGGTCCACAGGGCATACAGTTCCCACATGTGACCGAAATACCCCAGGTTGGCCAGCCTTGGACCACGCTGGGTGAACATGGCAAGGGCGTAACGGGCGTTTGGTTTGACTGGTCTCGTGTCGAGGTTCGGGCCGGGCACTATCGCGCTCAGGGAGATGATGGCGGCGATCACGCTCAAGCCAGCGGCCGCTGCCATGATGGCTCGCCACGACAACGGCCCGAGTCCTCCAATCAGGTGCGGCAGTGCCGAGCCGAGCGTCAGCGCTCCCAGCAGCACGCCGAATGCACGGCCGCGTTGCGCCGGGCTCGACCACGACGCGGTGAGCTTCATCCCGATTGGATAGATCCCGGCGAGGAACACGCCGGTCGCGAACCGCAGCGGTATGGCGGTACTGAGTCCGCCGGCGAACAACGCCAGCACGATGGTGCATCCACCGGCACCCAAAGCGCTTGCCGCCATGACGGATTGCGGTCTGATGCGGTCAGCGAGATTGAGCGCCGTGGAAGCCAGCGCCCCGACGACGAACCCGATTTGCACCGACGCCGTCAGCCAGGTGGCCGAGGCAGAAGTTAGGTTCCACTCGATCCGGAGGCTCGGCACCGCCGCGGTGGCTGAGAACCAGACACTCAGCCCGAGTACCTGAACGAGCGCCACAAGCGCCAGCTGACGGCCTCTCGGGGATAACTTCACGGGTTCACCTCAGGCCACGGCGCTGGTGGTCGCCTTGGCATTTGTCTGAGTGGCCGGGTTCTCCTCGTGCAGATCGGCCGAACCGAGGGCGCCCGCGCATCGATTGCCCCGGTGGGTCTCGGGTGAGAACACGGTCGCCAGCACGGTGATCAGGCTGAGGCCCACCATGTATAACGCAATGGGCCAGGGCCGATTGTCGGCGAGACCGAGCAGTAGGACTGCGAGCACCGGTGAGAGACCGCCGGCCAGGAGTGACGCCGTCTGATAGCCGACTGAGGCACCGGTGTACCGCAGTTCAGGCTCGAATAGTTCGGACATGAAAGCCGCCTGCGGGCCGTACATCAGGTCGTGGAAGATCAGGCTGATGACGATCGATCCCCAGATCAACAGTGAACTCTTGGTGTCCATCAGCAGGAAGAACGGGAAGGCGAACGCTCCGGACAGCACCGCGCCGATCAGGTAGACCCTGCGCCGTCCGTACAAGTCGGACAGATGGCCTGCGAACAGCAGGGTGAAGAGGCTGACGGCCGATGCGACGAGCACGCCGATAAGAGCAGTCGAGCGGGGAAGATGGAGCACGGTGGTGATGTAGGTCAAGGCGAAGACGGTGATGACGTAGAAGATCGCGTTCTGCGACATCTTGATCCCAATCGCCAGGAGAACCTGGCGCCACTGGGTGCGAAAGACTTCGAGGATCGGGTATTTGGCGATTTGGCCGTCTTCCTTCGCCTTTCGGAAGTCCGGCGTCTCCTCCATCTTGAGACGGATGACTAGTCCGACGGCGATGAGCGCTGCCGAGCCGAGGAAACCCACGCGCCAACCCCAGGCCATGAACGCCGCATCCGAGAGGGTCATGGTCAGGGTCATGAAGACACCGTTGGCAAGTAACAGTCCGGCCGGGACGCCCGCTTGCGGCCAGGCACCCGCGAGCCCTCGCCGGGTCGGCGGTGCGTGTTCGACCGCGACGAGCACCGCACCGCCCCATTCGCCGCCCACCCCGAAGCCCTGCACGATGCGCATTGCGAGCAGCAGGATCGGTGCCCAGACGCCGATACTCTCGAACGTCGGCAGTACGCCGATCAGCGTCGTCGCGACACCCATGACCATCAGTGAGGTGACCAGCATCGCCTTCCGGCCGATTCGATCACCGAAGTGTCCCATGACGATTCCACCCAGTGGGCGGGCAATGAATCCGGCGGAGTAGGTGAGCAGCGCCAGCAGCGTGCCCGTTAGCGGTGAGTAGGAGGGAAAGAACAACTTGGGAAAGACGAGGGCCGCTGCCGTTCCGTAGAGGTAGAAGTCGTACCACTCGATGGTGGTGCCGATGAAGCTACCCAGCCGTGCCCGCCGCTCGTTGGTTGCGGGGGCAGGCGCCGTTGCCATGGCCGTGGTCATGATTCTCCGATCTCTTGAGGGACGACGGGTGCGAACTGCAACGGCGGTTGGCTGTCACGCACAGTGGTGACGAGCTGTACCCGTTGGCCGACATGAACTGCATCGCTGGGACAGTCGACGACGTTGGTCATCAGTCGCGGGCCCTCGTCGAGTTCGACAAGCGCGAGCACGTAGGGCGTCTCGTCACCCCATGCCGGGTGTCCCGGCATACCGACAACGGTGAACGTCCACACCGTGCCGGTGCCCCGGGCTCGCACCCAGGAGAGATCCTCCGACCAACACTTCCGGCAGAGCGCAGCCGGGTAATGCTGGCAGAGACCGCAGAGGGTGCAGCGCTGGATGAGCAACTGACCTCGTGATGCGCACTGCCAGTAGTGTTCAGTGAGCGCGGTGGTGACTGGCCCAGGCTTGCTGATCGTCGGACTGGTCGCGGCGGTAGTGGTCATGTGCCTGCTCCTCCCAGGATGAGAGCGACTTCCTCGCTCATCGTCGCGCCGTTGCCGGTCACCAATGCGATCTCGACGTCGTCGACTTGGCGTGGACCCGCGTCGTGGCGCAGTTGTCGTACAGCCTCGGTGATATGGCTCATTCCGCCTGCGAGATCGGCCTGGCCACAGGCCAGCTGACCCCCATGGGTGTTCACCGGCAGCGAACTGGTCGCAGAGAAGTCGTGCTCGGCAACCCATTGACCTCCTTCGCCTTTGGCGCAGATTCCGGCGTCCTCCGCCGTGATCGCGACAACGATTGAGTAGCAGTCGTAGATCGACATCAGGTCGAGGTCGCGCGGGCCGACACCGGCGGCGCGATAGGCGTGCTCGACGGCAGGCGCGATGGGCGATGTCGTCAGACGGGGAGCCTGGCTCAGTGCACGGTGGGTGACCTTCTCACCCGCGCCGAGGAGGTAGACCGGCGGGTGCGGGCTCGACTGTGCCCGATCGGCAGCCGTCACCACGAACGCGGCCCCGCCGCCGCAGGGCATCACGACGTCGTACAGATGCAGTGGCGACATCACCATCGGTGAGGCGAGCACGTCGGCCACCGTGATCGGCTTGCCGTAGAACACCGCATCCGGATTCAGTTGCGCGTTGGCCCGTTCCTTGACCGCCACGTGGGCCAACTGTTCTTCGGTGGTGCCGAATTCAGCCATATGCTGCTGCGCGATCATCGCGTAGGCCTGATTGGCTCCGCTGGCACCGTAGGGGACGTCGAATTCCCGAATGGGATTGCGGTTGGCCGAACGCGGGACGTTTCGGGGGTCGCGGGAGTTGCCCAGGACGCACAGGACGGTCGTGCACATTCCGGCGTTGATCGCCGCTGCAGCCCGCCACAGCATCCCGGCGCCGGTCGCACCACCGAGGTCAACGATATCGGCGAATTGTGGCTCCAGGCCGAGATATTCGGCCACGGTGGCGGGGACGTGCTGGGGCGTCTCACCCACCTGCGGCCCGCACATCAAGCCGTCGATGGCTGATCGGGTCAATCCGCTGTCGGCGACTGCCAGTCGGCACGCCCGCGCGATCATCTCGAGCGTGGTGACACCCTCGGTTGTGCGCTGCGGCGGGAGTTCGGCAACGCCGATCACGGCAGCGTGTGGTCGCCGACTCATTGCAGCACTCTGATCGCGTCCAGCGCAGCCGGGTCATCCAGAGACGATGTGTCGCCGGAGTTGTCGCCGGCGTACACCGCCTTGATCATTCGCCGCAAGATCTTGCCGCTGCGCGTCTTCGGTAGCACATGCACCAGATGAACGCTTCGGGGTGTCAACGGTTTACCGAGCTGTCGGCCGATGTCTTCGGAGATTTGCCGCCGGAGTTCCTCTGCGACGAGTTCGTCGCCGCCGCTGGTCAGCCCCTCTGCCACCCGGGCGAACACCACCAATGCCTCGCCTTTGATGTCGTCGGCAACGCCGACTGCCGCCGATTCGATGACTCGGGAGTTGGCGTTGACGATCGACTCCACCTCGGCGGGACCCAGTCGCTTGCCTGCGATCTTGAGGGTGTCGTCACTACGTCCACGGATGAACCAGATGCCGCACTCATCCACCTCGACCCAGTCCCCGTGGTGCCACACGCCAGGCCAGCGATCCCAATACGTTCGAAAGTAGCGCTCATGGCTCCCCCAGATCGTCAGTGGCATACCGGGAGACGGACGGCGCAGCGCGAGTTCACCGATGCCGCGATCGATGCCCCGCCCGTCTGCGTCGACGATGTCGGCGCCCATGCCCGGCAGCGGGGCGGCGAAGCCACAGGGGTGGATCGGCTCGGCTGTGGTATTGGACAGGATGGCTCCCGAGACCTCGGTACCACCGCTGTAGTTGATGATCGGGATCTGGCGGCGCCCAGCCTGCACGTGCAGCCATTCGTAGGCATCGGGTGTCCAGGCCTCACCGCTGGAGGCGAGTACCCGTAGTCCACCGACGTCGATGAGCCCGTTGTCGACACCCATCAAGCTGCGGACCAGCGTCGGCGAGATACCCATCATGGTGACGCCCAACGAGCGCACCATGGACCAGATTCGGTCGGCATGCGGCCAGTCAGGTGTACCCGCGTAGAGCGCAACTGAGCTGCCCGCGATGAGACCGCCAAGCACGACAATGGGACTCATGATCCAACCCGGGTCGGTGATCCACGTCGCGACGTCGCCCGGCCCGACATCGAAGCTGAACGCGGCGTCGCTGCCTGCCTTCACTGCGAAACCCGCGTGTCCGAGCACAATTCCCTTCGGTGCACCGGTCGTGCCGGAGGTGAACGCGATGAAAAGGGCATGATCGGTGGGACATTCGGCCGGCGTCAGCGCGACGCCCACTGCCGACCGTCCGAGCCCGTCCCACGAGATCTCGTTGGGCAGCGCTGGCCTATCGTTCTCACAAATCAGGGGCACCACGACTGTTGCGGTCAAGGTGTCGACCTCAGCCAGTGAATCGGCAAGGTCGCGGCCGACACGCACCTCCTTGCCCCGGCGGTGAAACCCGTTGGCGACGATATGCGCCTTCGCTCCACCTATCTTGAGGCGGTCAACGACGGCGGCGGCGCCGAAACCGGAGAAAACGGGAATCGAGACCGCACCGATCTTCGCGCAGGCGAGCTGGGCCACCACCGCTTCCCGGACCATTGGCAGCTGAATGCCCACCCGGTCGCCGAAACCAATCCCTGCGGCCAGTAGTCCATGGCCGACCCGGTCGACCTCGGCCGACAATTCGGAGAACGTCCAACTGCCCTGACTCTCGTCGTCAAGTTCCCAGAGGAGAGCGACGTCGTCACCGCGACCTGCGCGGATCCATCGGTCTACGGCGTTGTCGGCGATATTGAGTGCTCCGCCGACGAACCACTTGGTCTCATGCGGGGTGTCGAATTGGTCGAAGACCGCCGTCGGTGTGCGTTGCCACTCGAGCTGTAGCCAAGACGCGACGCTTGCCCAGAACAAGTCGGGGTGTTCGTGTGCCCACGTCCGCAACGCGGGCAGGTCGTCGCAGCCGACATGGCGAGCAAATGCCAGGATGCGGCTACGTTCGAGGTCGGTCCGACCTGGCTTCCACACCAGCTCGACGCCCGGGATCGAAGTCGTGGACATCTGTTCTCCTGCCTCTGTGAACTAACAGTGACCTGAGAGTAAAAGTGATGTGGAGCACAAGTCGCTACGCGATTCCGCGAAGTTGCGACGCCACGTTTGCGCTTTCCGCAATCCCACTTTCGCAACGTCGGCGCGGTCAGGCACGCACCTTGAGCGCCAGTGCGAAGAGCAGAACGTCCCTGGGGTTGAGTGGGTTGTAGCCGGTCAACCCTTGGATTCGCTGCAACCGGTACTTGACGGTGTTCGGCTGGACCTTGAGATCGGCCGCCGCTTGAGCCAGGTTGAATCCACCGTCGATATAGGAACGCAAGGTGGACACCAGTTCGGTGCGGTGACGTTCGTCGTAGGCGCGTAACGGCGCGAGCGCCTCGCGATGGAGATCGTCCCGATATGTGCTCGCCCGCACTACGTGTTCCACCAAGGCGTCGGCGAACATGTATGCGCGTGCCCGTTCGTCACTGACCGACAACGCCGACAGGATTGCGTCCTGTGCGTCGACATACGACCGAGCAATCCCAGCGAGGCCGTCGTGTGTTCGACCGACACCCACGAGAAAACCGCTGAGCAGAGTCGCGAGTGTGTTGGCGTGTTGACGCAGATCCACGGTCATCCCCTGGACGGAGTGACATACCGCGACGATCTCCTCCCCTCGCACCACTGCGAGGAGAACCGCTATCGACGTGCCCTTCACCTGTTTCTCGATCAGCTCGAGCGCCGCGCGCAGCGCGCCCGGCTCCAGACCTGGAGTTTGGGGGCGAGGGCGTAGAAGCATCACGAAGAACTTGTTGTCGTCGTTGAGTTTGAACGCAGGGGCGTGACTGGCGACGCGTTCGGGCGCATTGCCCGCGATGAGTGCCTCGATGAGATCGCGCCGCACCACCTCCCGGTCGTGGATGAATCCGGAGGCCTTTTGCAGGTACGCCTGCGCAACAGTGGTCGAAACCAAGTCGACGTGTTTCATGATGCGGCCCGCGATCACAAGGGCGGCTTCGGGATTCGTTCGGGTCTGCGGTGCCCTCTGCACCTCCTCCCATACTGTGTGTCCCCAAAGCCGGTACGCATGCAGCAGAGCCTGAATAGGAACGCCCTGCTGAAAGCGGCGTATCGCACTGTCACGGAACTCATCGAGGTGGGTTTCCCGCTCGGGATACCCCGACGACAGCCCTGACAGGACCTCTTCGAAGTTTCGTCTCGCCGTCGGCGCGACGTCTTGATCGATGAAACCCTCAGGTAGCGAGCGATATTCGACGATCTCCTCGCGGTACCGCTGGGCCAGCAGACGTCCGATGTCCTCGGACCGGCTGCGGAGGTAGGCCACCAGGTCGTCGGTCACCGCAACCAGGTCGTCGGGATCGACCGACTGCGAGACCATCGACGACCTCCGTCGGTTTGGGCCGATGCGACGGGCCTGCAAAGCAGCATCAGCGGAGTGATCGTGCCCATCTGAAGATACAAGGTGCCCGAAAACGTAGAAGCCCCGCGCCAACCGGGATCACCGGTTGAGTCGCGGGGCTTCCTCGAGAGCGGCGTGGTGGCCGCTCAAGCCTTGTGTCGTTAGGCCTGGCCGACCTCGAAGCGGACGAACCGTGTCACGGTCACGCCTGCCTCGTCGAGCAGTGCCTTGACGGACTTCTTGTTGTCAGACACCGACGGCTGGTCGAGCAGCACGACGTCCTTGTAGAAGCCGTTGACGCGACCCTCCACGATCTTGGGCAGCGCCTGCTCGGGCTTGCCCTCTTCCTTGGCGGTCTCCTCGGCGATGCGGCGCTCGTTGGCCACCAGGTCCTCGGGGACGTCGTCACGCGTCAGGTACTTGGCCTTCAGCGCGGCGATCTGCAGAGCGACCGCATGTGCGGCCTCCTTGGAATCGCCGGTGTACTCGACGAGCACGCCCACCGCGGGCGGCAGGTCGGCGGCACGCTTGTGCAGGTACGTCTCGACCTGGCCGTCGAAGTACGCGGCACGGCGCAGTTCGAGCTTCTCGCCGATCTTGGCGCTCAGCGCCGCGACGGCCTGCTCGACCGTCGAGTCGCCTGCCTTGGCCGCCTTCAGCGACTCGACATCGGTCGCCTTCGCCGCGGCTGCGGCGGTGACGACGAGGTCGGCGAGCGCCTGGAACTCGGCGTTCTTGGCGACGAAGTCGGTCTCGGAGTTGAGCTCGACCAGCGCGCCGTCCTTGGCGACGACCAGACCTTCGGCAGTCGCACGCTCAGCGCGCTTGCCGACGTCCTTGGCGCCCTTGATACGCAACAACTCGACGGCCTTGTCGAAGTCACCATCGGCTTCGACCAGTGCGTTCTTCGAGTCCAGCATGCCGGCGCCGGTCAAGTCGCGAAGCTTCTTGACGTCGGCAGCGGTGTAGTTCGCCATTCTCAGCTCTCCGGGGTCGGCTCGGTCGGGGTTTCGGTCGCTGCAGCAGCGGCCTCGGGGGCGGCGGCCTCGGGGGCAGCAGCCACCTCCGCTTCGGCGGGGGCACTCGCGGTAGCGCCCTCGAGCAGCTCCTGCTCCCACTCGGTGAGCGGCTCGACCACCGCGGCGTCGGACTTGTCGCTGGCGCCCGCGCCAGCCCGTGCCTTCAGACCCTCGGCGACCGCGGAGGCCACCACCTTGGTCAGCAGTGCAGCGGAGCGAATGGCGTCGTCGTTACCCGGGATCGGGTAGTCGACGAGGTCGGGATCGCAGTTGGTGTCCAGGATCGCGATGATCGGGATGTTCAGCTTGCGAGCCTCCGCGACGGCGAGATGCTCCTTGTTGGTGTCGACGATCCAGATCGCCGACGGCACCTTGGCCATGTCACGGATACCGCCGAGGCTGCGCTCAAGCTTGTTCTTCTCGCGGGTCAGCATCAAGATTTCCTTCTTGGTGCGTCCCTCGAAGCCACCGGTCTGCTCCATGGCCTCAAGCTCCTTCATACGCTGAAGACGCTTGTGCACGGTGGAGAAGTTGGTGAGCATGCCGCCCAGCCAGCGCTGGTTCACGTAGGGCATGCCGACGCGGGTCGCCTCGTCAGCGATCGACTCCTGCGCCTGCTTCTTGGTGCCGACGAACATGATGCTGCCACCGTGGGCGACAGTCTCCTTGACGAACTCGTACGCCTGATCGATGAAGGTCAGCGTCTGCTGCAAGTCGATGATGTAGATGCCGTTGCGGTCGGTGAAGATGAACCGCTTCATCTTGGGATTCCAGCGACGGGTCTGGTGCCCGAAGTGTGCGCCGCTATCAAGCAGCTGCTTCATGGTCACTACGGCCATGTCTAGTCCAGCTTTCATTGTCGGTTGTCGTCCGGAGTCGGGGTGACGCCGGACCCTGGCGCCTGTTGCAAGCCGGACCCGTCTCGAATCGTTCGAGGCGGGACCGCCCGGCGTGCGAATGCGAACCCTGGAACTACGGGGCTGCGGTACAGGCGCGCGAAGTCAATCCACAATTGCGGATTGCGGGACTGAGTTTACACCGTTGACGTGCATGCTTTTGCCACGCCGATATCCACAGTGGCGAATTCGTCCACAGCGGGCGGTTTCGGCCCTTGGCACCGCTGCCTGGACCCATTGAACTGGGACTATGCGAATACTAGCCCTGTGCTGGCTGCTCTGCCTGGTGTGCGCGACCCCGGCATGGGCGGCCAACGGACGGTTGGAGTGGCCGCTGTGGCCCCGGCCTGCGGTGGTCCGTGAGTTCGACGCGCCGTCGCCCAACTGGACGCGGGGCCACCGTGGTGTGGACCTCGCCGGATCCGCCGGTCAGATCGTCCACGCCGCCGGCCCCGGGACTGTGGTGTTCGCGGGAGAACTCGCCGGTCGACCGGTGGTGTCGATCGCACACCCCGGCGGGCTGCGGACCAGTTATGAGCCGGTGCGCGCGTTGGTGCGACCCGGCACGCTGGTCACTGCAGGCACCTCGCTCGGCGAGTTGATCGCCGGTCACGCGGGCTGCCCGACAGCGGCGTGTCTGCACTGGGGCGCGATGTGGGGCCCGGCGTCGCGGGCGGACTACCTCAATCCGCTGGGGCTACTCGCCTCGGCGCGGGTTCGCTTGAAACCCCTACACCCCTAGTCGCCCGAGGAAGCCGAGCATCGCATCGACGACGACATCGGGTTGGTCCCGCTGCACCCAATGGCGGGCGCCTGCGACGACCTTGAGTTCCGCGTCGGGGATCAGCGACGCCGCCTGTACCGCGTGGGCGACCGGCACGCCTGGGTCGCAGCTGCCGTGGATGATCAGGGCTGGGGATGTGAAGGACCGCAATTGCGCGGTGTAGTCGGTCGCGAGTCGATTCCATCGCACCTGGTCTCGCTGCCAGCTCGCGAACGCGGCGAAACCGTCACCGCGTGCGGCCGCCGACGCGACCTCCGCCATCAGCGCGTCGGTTCGTTGCGCGGGGTCACCGATGAGCGCCGCCATGCTCCACGCCATGGCCCGCGGGCTGCGCGCCATCCATTGCGTTGTCGCACCGAGCAGTCCGGTGCGCAGCATCGCCCAGGTCAGCGTCTGTCGCGGCAGCGACATCGGTCCATCGGACAACCTCGGCATGATCCCGTAACTGCCGAGCAGCATCGCGCCGGCGACCCGGTCTGGCCGGTCCAGTACGTGGCCGATGGTCATACCGCCGCCCAGCGAGAGGCCGCCGAGCACGTAGGAGTCCAGCGCCAGCGCATCGGCCAGCTCCCCGACGTAGCCGACGAGTCGCTCCTGGGTGACCTGCCATGGCGCGGAGGCGCTCTCACCGAAGCCCGGATGATCGGGGGCAATGACGCGGTAGCCGGCGGCCGCGAGCCGTGGTCCTACGCCACCCCATGACAGTGACGCGTTGTCAACTCCACCACCGTGCAAAAGCATGACCGCCGGCGCCTGCGGACTCCCGGATGACCATTCAAGGGCCGAAACCGAACCCCAGGACATATCGATTGTGGACCGAATGACGCTGATAGAGGGCTCCTCTGCTCCCCCGTGATCCTACGCGGGCCTACCGTCGAGACATGGTCTCGGCATCGCAGTCGCACACCTCCCGCCCGATGCGCTTCGGGTTGACCACGGCGCTGCCCCGCGGTCGCGAGTTCGGCGACTTCGCCGTGTCGGTGGAAGCGGCCGGTTTCGACGTCATGACGTTCGCCGATCATCTCGTTCCCACGCTGTCACCGTTCGTCGGTGCCACCGCCGCGGCCATGGCGACCACGACCCTGCACACCGGGACCCTGGTGCTCAACAACGACTTCCACCATCCCGTCGACGTGGCACGGGAGGCGGCCACTCTTGCGGCGGTCTCCGGCGGCCGCTTCGAGCTCGGCCTCGGCGCGGGTCACATGCGGTCGGAGTACGACGCCGCAGGCCTGCCGTTCGACGGGGGCGGCATCCGGGTGGCCCGCCTCCAGGAGTCGGTCACGGTGATCCGCTCACTGCTCGACGGCGAGGCCGTTGACGTCGACGGCACGCACTACCGGGTGCACGCACCGGGCGGCGCCCTGGTCGCCGCCCCACCCACAAGGGTCCCGATCCTGATCGGCGGCAACGGGACCCGCGTACTTGCGCTCGCGGGGCGGATCGCCGACATCGCCGGGCTCGCGGGCATCACGCACAATCACGACGCCACGCGTGTGCGGCTCACCCACTTCGACCCCGTGGGCGTCGAGGACCGCATCGCGGTCGTGCGGGAGGCGGCAGGGTCCCGCTTCGACACCATCGAACTGAATGCCCTGATCCAGTTCGTCGTGCCCACCGACAATCCCGCCGCTGCCGCGGCGGAGCTGGCCGCCACGGTTGATGGCACCACGCCCGAGCTGCTGCTTGAGTCGCCGTTCGTCCTGATTGGCACACACGAGCAGATGGCGCAGGCACTCGTCGACCGGCAGCGGCGGTTCGGGATCAGCTACTGGACGGTGTTCGACGAACTGCCCGGACGCGCGTCGGCGCTGCCCGATCTCGCGAAGGTCATTGCACTGTTGCGGAATTGAGCGCTGCTGCGCGATCAGGCGCGTGGATGCGCCTGGTCGTGCACGGCGCGCAGCCGGGCGACGGTGACGTGTGTGTACAGCTGGGTGGTGGCCAGCGACGAGTGGCCCAGGAGTTCCTGGACGACGCGCAGGTCGGCACCGCCCTCGAGCAGATGGGTTGCCGCACTGTGTCGCAGCCCGTGGGGGCCGATATCGGGCGCGCCGGTGACCGCAGCCATCGTCTGGTGCACGACGGTGCGCGCCTGACGCGGGTCGATACGCCCACCGCGGGCGCCGAGCAGTAGGGCTGGGCCGGACGTCGGGGTGGCCAGCGCGGGCCTGCCGTCGGAAAGCCATGCCGCCAAGGCTCTTCCGGCTGGCTCACCGAATGGCACGGTGCGTTGTTTGTTGCCCTTGCCCAGCACCCGAAGCAGCCGCCGCGACGAGTCGACGTCATCGACGTCGAGACCGCACAGTTCGCTGACACGAATTCCGGTGGCGTACAGCATCTCCACGATGAGACGGTCGCGCAGCGCGAGCGGGTCGCCCTGCTGGGCGCCTGACGTCGCGGCTTCCATGGCGTCAAGCGCCTGATCCTGGCGCAGCACCGCGGGCAGTGTCCGATGCGCCTTGGGCACCTGTAGCCGCGTCGCCGGGTCGGTGTCGAGCAGGCCGCATCGCGACGCCCACGCCGTGAACGTCTTGACCGCCGAGGTGCGCCGAGCCAGCGTCGTACGCGCCGCGCCGCCGGAGGCCTGCGCCGAGAGCCATGAGCGGAGCACGGGCAGCGTCAGTTCCGCAGGCCCGCCGTCGGGGGTCCGCTCTCGCACGAAGGTGAACAGCGCCCTGAGATCGCCGAGGTAGGCGCGGCGAGTGTGCTCGGAGCGGCCGCGTTGCAGCGCGAGGTACTCGTCGAACTCCTCGAGCACCGCCTCGACCTGAACCGTCGTCACCTCACCACCGTTGCAGAGATTCGTCCGGGACTGCGTGAGGCGGTCGGGGGTGTGATGGTTTCGAGACTTTTCCCAACCCCGCCCACCCGCGAACGCGCGTGTCTGCGGGCGACACGCCGGTCTCGGATACGAGTTCGCGCACGCTCGCCGAATTGGTGAAAACTCTTCTGCCCCTTTGGTTTCACGTGTCACAAATCTGAGATTCCTGTCGGTCATCGCACGTATGTTCGAGGCATGTCATCGGGTCCCGTCGCCGCCGTGCAGGCGCTGCGCGCCGCCCGCGACACAGTCGCGGCCCTCGACCTCGACGCCCTGACCCACCCGGAACTCCTCGAACTGCTCGATCACCTCGAACACGACACCCGCCGCGCACCAGTCGCCGAGCACCGCATCCTCAACCGACTCGCCACCGAGGCCAACCCCGTCGAACTCGGCGACACCACACTGCGAAAGCTGGTGGCGTTCCGGCTGCGGATCAGCACCACCGAGGCCGGCAAGCGCATCGACACCGCCGCCGAACTGGGCCCCCGGCGCACCCTGACCGGCCAACCCCTGCCACCCGTTTTGGAGCGCACCGCCGCCGCCCAGGCCCGCGGCCAGATCAACACCGAACACATCGCGATCATCCGCAAGTTCTTCGCCGACCTACCCGAGCACATCGACACCCAGACCCGCACCGACGCCGAGACCGACCTGGTGCGTGTGGCCGCCAAACAGAGCCCCGAGGGGCTGCGCAGTGCCACTGCTCTGCTGCTCGCGCTGCTACACCCCGACGGGGACTACACCGACGCCCAACGCGACCGCCGCCGCGGCATCTCGATCGGCAACCAGGGCGCTGACGGGCTGAGCCGCATCAGCGGACACCTCACCCCCGAACTGCGCGCCACCCTCGAACCAATCCTCGCCAAATGGGGCAAGCCCGGCATGTGCAACCCCAACGACCTCACACCCACCATCGACGGCGAACCCACCGACGCCGCCATCGACAGCGATGACCGCACCCAATACCAACGCAACCACGACGCCCTACTCGCCATGGGCCGCAACCTGCTGTGCACAGGACAGCTAGGTCAGCACCACGGGCTACCGACCACCATCATCGTCACCACCACCCTGCAGGAACTGGAATCCGGGACCAGGCACGCCATCACCGCAGGCGGCACCCGCCTACCCATGCGCGATCTCATCGCACAGGCATCCCACGCCTTCCACTACCTGGCGGTGTTCGACCAACACACCGAAGCGGCCCTCTACCTCGGGCGCACCCGACGCTGCGCCACCGGCGCCCAACGCATCGTGCTCTACGCCCGCGACCGGGGCTGCACCCGACCCGGCTGCACAGCCTCGGGCTACACATGCCAAGCCCACCACGCCGTCGCCGACTGGAAGAACGGCGGCCAGACCAACATCGACGACCTCACCCTGGCCTGCGGACCCGACAACCGCCTCATCGAGCTAACCGAGTGGACCACACGAAAACGCAAAGACGGCCGCACCGAATGGATCCCACCACCACACCTCGACACCGGCCAAACCAGAGTCAACGACCTGCACCACCCCGAACGCATGCTGCGACAACCCCAGGAAACCCCCGACCAAGACGACGACCCCGTCTAGCCGGTCGAATGTCGTTGTGTCGGTGCGCCCTAAGCATCGTCGCCGGGTGCTGATACCTCGACCAGAATGTTGCCGGGTGCCAGGCAATAGAACAGATAGCGCCCGCGCATCTTCCTCGGCGGGTCAATCTGCTGCTCCTCGCCAGCCTGCAGACCGAGAAACACGGTATCGACGTCCTTCGTCGACGGCAGCCGAAACCCAATGTGGTAGGTGGTCGCCCCTAAGCCGACCTGATCCGCACCGCCCAGTTTGGGAATGGGCTGGCTGATCACCATCTCAAGGCCGGCATCGTCATAGAGCACAGCGAGTCGGTCGGCGCCACGCGTCACCTGATGGCGGAAACCGAAGTGCCGCTCGAAGAATGTGCGTGTCGCAGTGACATCGGGAACATAGAGGTCGAGATGATTGAGAATCATGGTGTCGCTCCAAGGAATCGGTGATCACCATGGAGCGCGGACTCCGTACCCGCGCGACACGTGACCCCTAGCAGGCGCGCTAGGAAACGTGTCGTGGGTTCTCGCGTCTGCTGCGGAACAGAGCTTCCGGAGGGAAGTGGCCGGGCTTACCTTTTCAACCGACCGTGCCTTTTTCGACTCGGTAACGGTAAGTGATCAATCCCCAGCCGGTCAACTAGGTGACGGGCCGCAACACATCCGGTGTCAGGTCGGCGAGCGAGCGGTAGCCGTCGATGCCCATGATGAGGTCCGCCTCGGCGAGCAGAGACCGCAGCACGTGCACGACACCGTCGGTTCCGGCCAACGCCATGCCGTAGGCGTAGGGCCGCCCGATGCCCACGGCTGTCGCACCGAGGGCCAAGGCCTTGACGATGTCGGCGCCGCTGCGGACGCCCGAGTCGAACAGCACCGGCACACCGTTGGCGGCCTCGACAACACCGGGCAGGCAGTCAATCGCGGGCAGTCCCCCATTGGCCTGTCTGCCACCGTGATTGGAGCAGTAGATGCCATCGACGCCACCGTCGATGGCGCGGCGTGCGTCATCCGGATGACAGATGCCCTTCACCAGCAGAGGCAATGTGGTCAGGGATCGCAACCACGGCAGGTCGTCCCAGGACAGTGAATTACCGAACCACGACACCCACTGCAGCACCGTGGCTTGCGGGTTCTCCTCCGGCGACTGCGCCAGCGCGGCGCGGAAGACCGGATCGCTGGTGTAGTTCGACAGGCATTTGCCGCGGAGCTGCGGGAAGTTCGACGTGGACAGATCGCGTGGCCGCCAACCCGGGACCCATGTGTCGAGCGTGACGACGATGCCCTTGTACCCGGCGGCCTCTGCACGTGACACCAGGCTCGCCGCCATGTCGCGGTCCGTGGGCGTGTAGAGCTGGAAGAACCCAGGGGTATCACCGAATTCGGCGGCGATGTCCTCGAGTGGATCCTCGGTCAGTGTTGACACCACCATCGGCACACCCGTGCGCGCCGCCGCACGTGCCGCCGCCAGGTCGCCGTGGCCATCCTGAGCGCACAGCCCGATCACGCCGATCGGCGCCATGAACACCGGTGAGGGCAACGTGAGGCCGAACAAGTCCACGGAGAGGTCGCGCTCCTTGGCCCCGACGAACATACGGGGCATCACCCCCCAGCGTTCGAACGCGGTGACGTTGACGCGCTGTGTGCGCTCGTCCCCCGCGCCGCCTGCGACATACGACCACAGCGATGGCGACATCGCCGACTGCGCCCTGGCCTCCAGATCCTCGAACGACATCGGCAGTGAGGGCACGATGCCGGACAGGCCCTGGAGGTAGATCTCTAACTGATAGTCACCGAACGCCATGACCTAAGGGTGCCAGCTGATGGTCAGCCGTCGGTGCCGGATTCCGCTTTCGCCAGTTCGGCCTTCCACTGACGGAACGTCTCCTCGGTGCGGCCACGACGCCAGTAGCCCGAGATGGACGCCGACTTCGCATCAACGCCACGCTCCTTGCGGATGTAGTGCCGCAGGTTGTGCATGACGGCCTGCGCCTCGCCGTGGATGAACACACTCACCCGGCCCGGCAGCCACGAGGCCTCCGTGACCGCGGCGACGAGCGGCGCGTTGTCGCCCGCGCTGTCATCGGACACCAGGTCGGCACGACCGCCTCGGTAGATCCAGCGCACCTCGACACCATCGGGCGCTGCCAACGGCACCTCGTCGTCAGGGCCGCTCACCTCGATGAACGCCTGTCCAACGGCATTGCGTGGCAACGCTTCCAGCGCCGCACTCAGCGCGGGCAATCCCGCCTCGTCACCGGCCAAGAGGTACCAGTCGGCTTCCGGATCCGGTGCGTAGGCGCCGCTGGGGCCCATCAGGTATGCGGGTTGGCCGGGTTTCGCTGAGGCCGCCCACGGACCGGCGACACCCTGCTCGCCGTGGACGACGAAGTCGATCGCGATCTCGCGCTTGTCGGCGTCGGCCCTGCGGACGGTGTAGGTCCGCACGACGGGCCGGCGCTCCTCGGGCAGTTCGTTAAAGCTGTCCAGCGTGAGTGGCGTGGGCAGCTCGCTGACGTCGACACCGTCGCGCACGATCACCAATTTCACGTAGGAATCGGTGAACTCACTGGGTACGAAGGTGTCGAAGCCGTCACCACCCAGCACCAGCCGGATCATGTGCGGGGTCAGCTGCTCGCTGCGGATCACTTCGAATGTATGAATCGGTCGTCCAGCCACGCCTTGGACTATACGAGCGGCCCACCAGACGTGGCGGTCTACCGTGGCGCGATCTTCCAGCGGCCCTCCTGCCGGATCACCAGACCCGCCAGCTCCAGCACCGTCAACGGGCCGAACAGCTGCTGAGCCGGGATGCCCGATGCCACGGCGATCTGGTCGGCGGTTCGCGCGCCACGGGAGGGAAGCGCCTCGTACACCCTCCGCTCGACATCGTCCAGATCGTCCAGCGGGGTGGCAGGACGATCGAGTTCCGGCGCGAGCTCACCGATGCTGCCGACCAGTTCGACGACCTCCGCGGCTCGGGTGACAAGCTGCGCGCCGCCACGCAGCAGCACATGACAACCCGCCGAGGCCGATGACGTGACCGGCCCCGGTACCGCGCACACCGGTCGGCCTATCGAGGCGGCCCACGCCGCGGTGTTGGCCGCACCGCTGCGCAGACCGGCTTCGACCACCACCGTCGCCCCGGACAGCGCGGCGACCAGGCGGTTGCGAGTGAGGAACCGGTATCGCGCAGGCCGAACTCCCGGCGGGTACTCGCTGACCACCGCGCCCTGCTCGGCCACGCGTCGCAGCAGTGCAGTGTGGCCCGCGGGGTAGGGCACGTCGATACCGCCGGCCAGGACCGCGACAGTGCTGCCCTCGGCGGCCAGCGCCGCACGGTGCGCGACGCCGTCGATGCCGTAGGCGCCCCCGGAGACCACCGCGACATCGCGTTCGACGAGCCCGGTCGCGAGGTCTCCGGCGACGAATTCGCCGTAGGTGGTGGCAGCCCGTGTTCCGACGATCGAGCAGGCGCGTTCAGCGACGTCACTGAGCCGCTCGGGCCCGTTCACCCACAACACCAGCGGTGGTTGGCTCTGCTGCTTCGGCCGACCCGGCGCACGGCGCAGACCTGCGAACGCCAGGAGCGGCCAGTCCTGACAGTCGGGTGTCAGCAGCCGGCCACCGAGCCGATCCAGAACAGCCAGATCCTCAACAGCGCAGTCGATCTCACGACGCGCCTCGGTCAGCACCAACAGATCGGCGCCCACCGCACCACGTCGCACCCGCTCGGCCGCCTCTACCGCACCCACCTCGGCGACAAACGACGCCAGTTGGGCGCACGGCGGTTCGGCGACTCGGGACAGGTAGGCCCACGCACGACACTCCTGTTCGTCCATCAGGCACCTGCCCCACGGAAACTCAACGCGGCGGTGACCTCGCCCAGGCCCGGTGAGGTCCGCCCGGCGAGGTCCGACAGCGTCCACGCGACGCGCAACGTCCGGTCCACGCCCCGAATGCTCAACGATCCACGATCAAGGGCGGACCGCAACGGCTGCATCGCCGCGGGCGCGGGGCGAAACCGCCTCCGCAGCAGCGAACCACTGACCTCAGCGTTGGTTCGGATGCCATGCGGAGCCCAGCGCGCGGCCGCGGCGTCTCGGGCGGCCGCGACACGGTCACGCACCGCGGCCGTGGCCTCCCCCTCGCCTGCGGCGAAGGCACTGGATCGAATCGGATGCAACTGCACACGCAGGTCGACGCGGTCGAGCAGCGGACCCGATAACTTGCCCAGATAGCGACGCTTGACCAAGCCCGTACACATGCAGTCCCGCGGATCAGGGGGTGCGCACGGACAGGGGTTGGCCGCCAGGATCAGCTGGAATCGCGCCGGATACCTGGCCACGCCGTCACGCCGCGCCAACCGGATCTCCCCGTCCTCCAACGGCGTTCGCAGTGCCTCAAGCACGCTGACACCGATCTCGGCGCACTCGTCGAGGAACAGGACACCCCGGTGGGCGCGGCTGACCGCGCCCGGTCGAGCCAGTCCCGAACCGCCGCCGACCATCGCAGCGACCGTCGAGGTGTGGTGCGGGGCGACGAACGGCGGCTGGGTGATCAGCGGCGCGCTACCCGACAGCAGGCCGGCCACCGAGTGAATGGCCGTCACCTCCAGGGACTCGTCGTGCGTCAGCGGCGGCAGGAGACCCGGAAGCCGTTGTGCCAGCATCGTCTTGCCGATACCCGGCGGTCCGGTCAGCATCAGGTGGTGCGCGCCCGCCGCAGCGACCTCGACGGCGTAGCGGGCATGGGCCTGCCCCACGACGTCGGAGAGATCGGCAGCGACGCCCAGCGCGGTCGGCGGCGCGGCGCTCGGCTCGTCGAGTGTGCCCTTGCCCTCGACCCAGGCCTGCAGCTGCCCGAGCGTGCCTGCGCCGAGAACATCGATGCCATCGACCAGGCTGGCCTCGGCGAGGTTGGCGCGCGGCACCACCACCGTCGGGATGCCCTCGCGTTTGGCCGCAAGCACCGCGGGCAGCACGCCATTGACCGGACGAACTCGTCCATCGAGCGCCAATTCCCCCAGTAGCACCGTCTTCTCCAACCGCGACCACGACTTCTTGCGATCCGCGGACAGCACGGCCAGCGCCAGTGCGACGTCGTAGACCGATCCGACCTTGCGCAGCGTGGCCGGTGACAACGCCAGCGTGAGGCGTGCCATCGGCCACGTGTTCCCGCAGTTGGTGACGGCGGCACGCACCCGGTCCCGGGACTCCTGCAGCGCGGTGTCGGGCAGTCCCACCAAGTGCACCCCGGGCAATCCCGAGGTGATGTCGGCCTCGATCTCGACGAGGTGGCCCTCCAGCCCACACACCGCCACCGCGAACGCCCGACCCAGCGCCATCACCCCACCCCCAGCACGTGCGATATCTCCGGGGCGCCCCCTGGGGTGATGCGCACCCCAAGCACGTCAATCCGAATCTGAGACCAACTCCGCGTTTGGCCAGCGAGCCACAACCCGGCGAGCCTGCGCAAACGGCGCACCTTGTCGGGCGATACGGCCTGCGCGACGCCACCGAACTGATCACTGGTGCGCGTCTTGACCTCAATGAACACCAGCGCGGCGGGCCCGGGATCGAAGGCTATGACGTCGAGTTCGCCGTACCGGCACCGCCAATTGCGCTCGAGCACCCGCCAGCCCAGCGCACACAGGTGATCGACTACCAGTTGTTCACCGAGCGCCCCGATCTGGGCGCGGGTCCGTGATTGCGTCATGACGACCACAGTCATCGTCGAGCCCGACAGAACAGGCGTCCGCGCTAGCGGTTATCCCCAGACGCGACTTCATCCACAGATGGGCCCCCTACGCCATACCCTGTCGTTCCGCGGCATCGTGTGGCGAGCGCCTGAGGATAGTGTTGGCCGGAATCCAGAACGCTCCGCCTGACCGCGCGGTCGAGCCACCAACGTGGTGCGTCTTCTCGATGATGAGCGAGGACATTCCGAGTTCGCTGGCCGCGAGCGCGGCCGCCATCCCAGTGCCCGATCCGATCACCAGTAGGTCGACGGACTCGTGCAGCTCGGTGTCTGCGGGGACCTATGTCGTCATCAGCCTTCTTCCACACGTGGACGGCGTTGACTCTATTGATCATTCGACTCAAGGACGAGGGGTCGCCCAGTGAGCGGAACACGTTCTGTCAACCCGCGTTCACGTGCGACCTCGGCCAGCGATACCCGAAGTCTCTGTCTGCCGCGATGCAGCCGTGACATCACTGTTCCGACCGGAGTGTCCATGATCTGGGCGATCTCCGCGTACCGCAGACCCTCGACGTCGGCGTAGTAGACCGCCATCCGAGCGGCCAGCGGCAATTGCTGTAGTGCCGCGACGATGCGTTCGTCGGGTAGCGCCTCCAGGGCCTGAACCTCCGCCGAACGCAGCCCGGGCAGCATGGGCTGCTGCGGCCTGAGCTGCCAGTCTGCAGGCTGGTCGGTAAGCCACTCCGCTGGTCGACGCTGCCGGCTACGGTGCCTGTTGATGTGGGTAGTGGTAAGGATGCGGTACAACCACGCCTTGAGATTTGTGCCCTGCGTGAAGGACCCAAATCCCTTATAGGCGCGGAGCATTGCGTCCTGGAGTAGGTCCTCCGCGTCGGCACGGTTGCCGGTCATCCGCATCGCAGCGCGATAGAGCTGGTCGAGCAGTGGGATCACATCGCGGTCGAAACGATCTGACAGGTCAGTCGAGTTCGGCATGACGGATCCCTTTCTTTCGCGACGCTGAGCCGTGGTGGGTCAACGGTGGTGAGGGGCCGGTGTGGACGTCATCGGCCGACTCCATGGCCTGCCGATGACGTCCCCTCCCGGGCTCACCCCATCGCTGGGGGTGGTGCGAGACCTCAGTGGTCGCATTGGCACTGCTTTGACGCGCCCAGTTCCTCCCGCACCTCATCGGCGGTCGGCCGATCGGAATCGGGCCGCCAATCGAAGGGGAAGTGCTTGCTGGATGTGCCGTGATACCACCCCGAGGCCGGCTAGGTCGGTATCGCCAAAGTGTCCTTCGCGGACGTGCCACACGAGCGTGAAGAGGCAGTCACCGTGCGTCGGCGCCAGTCCGTCGTCGATGTCGTCATCTGTTCTCCCTCTTGGTCAATATACTCCCGGGGGGTATCTTGCCGGACCCACGCTACAACGCCCGATCCCGGCGCGCAAGTACCCCCTGGGGGTACATGGCGGTCTAGACGTAGGAGAAGGCAAGGTACCCAAGGCCTGCCGCACACATCAGGCGCGGCTCGAGTCCTTGATCCACACCATTCGCCGGCCGGACTCGGCCGGGGCGCGCACCGGCCGCGGTTCAACACGGTCAAGGCGGTAGCCAAGCCGGCGTGCCACCGCGGCGCTGCGAAGGTTCGCCTCGTCGCAATGGATCTCCACCCGCTCGACGCCCGGCAGCGAGAGCGCTATGTCGGTAAGACTCGAGGCCGAGCGAGTGATGAACCCGCGCCCCGTGTAGTCGATGTGACACCAGTAGCCGATCGCCAACGCCGGCGCTCCCACATCGTCGTGCAGACCGACCGCCCCGACCACGGCACCATAACCATCGAAGATTCCGTAGTGGCAGCCTCCGTCAGCAGCAGGCCAGCTCACAGCCACTGTCGCGCCGAACGCGCGTTGCTGCTCCAGCGTGGCCGGCTCGGCGAGCCATTCCATCCACGGATGGATGGCCGAGTAGGACTTCGTGATGGCCTCGAACCGAGCCGCCAGATCGCCGGGCTGCCAGCGGCGCAGCACGATGTCGCCGAGGTCGATCCGCTCCGGCGGTGCGACGCCAGCGCCAAGGGCGCGCGCACGATGCACATCCATCCGAGACAGCCTAGTGACGAATGTCCTTGCGGCATATCGAATTAATTCGAGAGCGCGTCACCCCACGAACGTCGATATGGACCCGCCTCGGAGGCGATGCATCTTCACATGAGGACAGTCAGGCTCCGCTCACGAAACGCATAGCGTGCAAATCGTGTCCGCGTCGTGTTCCAAATGTTACAGAAGTACAGCAGTGTTCCAGAAGTTACGGCAGTGATTTCAATTCGTGATTCAAACAAGGGAGTAGGACCCATGAACGTGATTCCGGTCTTACTGGACGTTTCCGCACGAGCCACCGCGGCGGTGGCACTCTCGGTCGGCATCGTTGCGGTCGCAGCCGTCGCCCCGCCTCCGGCCAACGCCGATGTGGTCAGTGACAGATTCCTGGCCGCGCTCAAAGACTCCGGCGTGTCATACGGCGATCCCGGCACGGCGGTCAGCATGGCTCAATCGATCTGCCCCATGCTCGTCAAACCGGGCGGCGACTTCGCGTCCATCGCCTCCCAGATGGGCGGCACCAACGGCGTCTCACCCGGTATGTCGAGCCTGTTCACCAGCATCGCGATCTCGATGTACTGCCCCCAGATGATGGCCTCGATCGCCAACGGCGACTGGTTGGGCCAGGCGGCTCAGATGAACCTGCCCGGCCTGTCCGGGCTCAGCGGCATTCCCGGCTTCTAATCGCGCGGCTCTCAGATCCCGTCCAACAGCAGTGCCAACTGACTCGGCGTGACCGAGACGCCGCACTGCCCGCGCAGATCCTTGAGCGGGGCGACGATCCCCTGGAGGTCGAAGTACTCGTTCGGGTGTGCGGTGAAGTAGGCCCGCACCGAGGTCTCCGCCTCCCCGGCCGGCTGGCTGGCTGCGGCGGTGAGGACATCGTTGGCCCCTGGATGCGCATCCAGGTAGCCGCCCGCCGCTCCGAGCACCCCGCTGGCGGTGTTGGCGAAGCCACTGGCCGAGCACGGTGCCGCGCTGGCCGCAGGCATCGCGACAGCACCGGTGACCACACCGAGGGCACAAGTGGCCAGCACGCCGGCGACTCCCCGGCGCACGGATGAATTGATCGTCTTCATTGTGTTCCCTTGCATGTGTCTCGAGTGGATTCCCCGTACCGACAGCCAACGTAGCGCCGATCCACGCTCCCAAAACCGGGTTTCGGATTTCCCGAGCACAGCCCCGGCCGGCGATAGCTCCGACCGATTAACCGGCACAACCGATTTCACTGTCCGACCTGTCACACCCTCGCGCTATGTTGCACGTCGGACCGTCGTCGCGTTCCAGCACCACACCCCGAGGAGATTCGTCGATGCACTCGCCCATCCGTCACGGAGACGTCCTGCTGCTTCCGGTGAGGTCGGCACCGGCCGGCGCCACCGAACAAGTCACCAGTTGCATCGTCGGCGGCAGCGCGTCGGGTCCGCACCACATGCTCGACAGTGATCATGCGTTCGACAAGATCATCGCTGCCGACGGTGACCTCTATGTCGACCTCCACGGCCCGACGCGGCTGGTGCACCTGCGTGACCACGAGCGGCGTCCCGAACTCGAAGTGCCCGCCGGCACCTGGCGGGTCCTTGGGAGGACGGCGTAAGCGGGGCGCGCAACATGTGAACCCGCATGTCACCGTCGCCGCCCTGACCGCGATGCTTGGCGAGTATGTTGGCTAGGCAATCCTCAGTCGCGAAAGGACCCGTCGATGGCATCCCGCTGGACTCGAATGGCCGCACTTCTGTCCTCTGTGGCGCTGGCAGCCGGCCTCACCGCCTGCTCCTCGTCCTCCGAGGAGGCCGACGGGCTGCTGATCTACAACGCGCAGCACGAGTCGCTGACCAAGGAGTGGATCGACGCATTCACCAAGGAGACCGGGATCAAGGTCACCTACCGCCAGGGTGGTGACACCGAGCTCGGGAACCAGTTGATCGCCGAGGGATCATCGTCACCCGCCGACGTGTTCCTCACCGAGAACTCACCGGCCATGGCGGCTGTCGAGGACGCAGGTCTCTTCACCGACATCGACCAGGCAACCATCGCGCAGGTGCCGGAGCAGTACCGTCCGTCCACCAACAAGTGGACCGGTGTCGCCGCACGGACAACGGTGTTCGCCTACAACAAGTCCAAGCTGACCGAGGACCAGCTGCCCCGCTCGATCATGGATCTCGAGAAGCCGGAGTGGAAGGGGCGCTGGGGCGCGCCGCCCGTCAAGCCCGACTTCCAGGCCATCGTCGCGGCGATGCTGGAACTGACCGGTGAGCCGGCCACCTCGGCGTGGCTGGCCGGTATGAAGACGAATGCCGAGATCTTCTCCGACAACATCGCGACGCTGCGCGCCGTGAACGACGGTCAGGTCGACGGTGGCGTGATCTACCACTACTACTGGTTCCGCGATCAGGCGAAGACCAAGGAGATCAGCAACAACACCGCCCTGCACTACTTCCGCAACGAGGATCCGGGCGCATTCGTCTCAATCTCGGGCGGCGGCATCCTGGACTCGAGCAAGAAGAAGGATGACGCGCAGAAGTTCCTGACCTTCATCACCAGCAAGGCGGGCCAGGAGGTTCTGGAGAAGGGCACCTCGTTCGAGTACCCGGTGGCCAGCGGCGTCCCCGCCAACCCCGCGCTGGTCCCGCTCGCCGATCTTCAGGCGCCTGCGGTGAACCCGTCGAACCTCGACTCGAAGAAGGTCACCGACCTGATGACGAAGGCTGGCCTGCTCTAGATGGTTTCCTAGGTGGTCACCGCCGAGACGATTCCCGACACAGCGCCGACCGCCGCGTCCGGTACCTCACGGCCAGGCCCGGTCATCACCGCGGGCGTCGTCCTCCTGGTGCTCGCGACATTCGTGCCCATCGGCTTCGTCGCCTGGTCGATAGTGTCGATGGGACCGGCCCAGGTCTACGAACTACTCGCCCGCCCGCGCGTCGGCGAACTCCTGGTCAACACTGTTGGACTCGTCGTGGTGACGGTGCCGATCTGCCTGCTGGTCGGTGTCGCCACGGCCTGGCTGGTGGAGCGCACCGATCTGCCCGGTCGCGCGATCTGGCGACCGTTGTTCGTGGCACCGCTGGCGGTTCCCGCCTTCATCAACAGCTACGCCTGGGTCAGCGTCGTGCCGACGCTGCACGGTTTCTGGGCCGGTGTGCTGGTGGCGAGCATGTCCTACTTCCCGTTCGCCTACGTCCCGGTGGCAGCCACGTTGCGTCGTCTCGACCCCGCCATCGAGGAGTCCGCACGCGCACTGGGGTCCAGCCCGGTGGCCGTCTTCTGGCGCGTGGTGCTCCCCCAGCTGCGGCTGGCGGTTCTCGGCGGTGCGCTGCTCATCGCCGTCCACCTGCTGGCCGAGTACGGCGCGTTCGCGATGCTGCGCTTCTCGACGTTCACAACGGCGATATTCGAGCAGTTCCAGGCGACCTTCAACGGTGCCGCGGGCAGCACGCTGGCCGCTGTGCTGATCCTGCTGTGCCTGGTGCTCATCGTCGGAGAGTCCGCGGCGCGCGGTAACGCGCGCTACGCGCGGATCGGCTCCGGCGCCCAACGCGCGTCGGCGCCACGCCAGCTCGGCGCGTGGGCGATACCCGCCAACGTGGGCCTGATCGCACTGGCCGTGCTCGCGCTCGGCGTGCCCGTGTGGACCATCCTGCGGTGGTTGTGGATCGGTGGGACCCAGGCCTGGACCTCCAGCGACATCGTGACATCCACCCTGCAGACGGTCGGCCTGGCAGCCGTGGCCGCGGCGCTGACGACCGTGCTCGCCTTCCCGTTCGCCTGGGTTGCCGTGCGCTACAGCGGGTTCTTCGCCCGCTTCGTCGAGGGCTCCAACTTCATCACGAGTTCCATGCCCGGCATCGTCACCGCACTCGCTCTCGTGACGGTGGCGATTCGCTATGCGCCGCCGCTCTATCAGACGGTGTCGCTGGTGTTGGCCGCCTATGTGCTGCTGTTCCTGCCGCGGGCCATGGTGAACCTGAGATCGGGCCTGGCGCAGGTGCCACCGGGTCTGGAGGAGGCGTCTCGGTCCCTCGGGGTGTCGCCGACGTGGACGTTCCTGCGGGTGACGATGCGACTCACGGCACCGGCGGCCGCAGCCGGCGCGTCGCTGGTGTTCGTTGCCGTCGCCACCGAACTGACGGCCACCCTGCTGTTGGCGCCCACCGGGACCAATACCCTGGCGATGCGATTCTGGTCACTGTCAAGCGAATTGGACTATGCAGGCGCGGCACCGTACGCATTCCTGATGGTCGCACTGTCCGTCCCGGTGACGGTCGTGCTCTTCAAGCAATCGACGAAGGCGGCTGCCCTGTGAACGACAACGCGTTGGAGGTGGCGGGGCTCGCCAAGTCGTTCGGCGGCAACACCGTGCTGCACGAGGTTGACCTCGCCGTGCGCACGGGCACCATCACCGCCGTCGTCGGCGCCTCCGGATGCGGCAAGACAACGCTGTTGCGGCTGGTCGCCGGATTCGAGACACCCGACGCGGGAAGCGTTTCCATTGCCGGGCGCCAGGTGGCCGACTCCGGCCGCTGTGTTCCGGCGCACCGGCGCGATGTTGGTTACGTCGCACAGGACGGCGCGCTGTTCCCGCACCTCACGGTCGGCCAGAACATCGCCTACGGGCTCGACGGCCCCGCACGCAACGTCACCACCCGGGTCGACGAACTGCTGGCCACGGTGTCGCTCGACGGGTCCTACGCTCGGCGCAGGCCACACGAACTGTCCGGCGGTCAGCAGCAGCGTGTCGCGCTGGCGCGCGCGCTGGCCCGTCAGCCCGCACTCATGCTGCTCGACGAACCCTTCAGCGCCCTGGACACCGGCCTCCGCGCGTCCACCCGCAAGGCCGTCGCGAAGCTGCTCTCCGATGCGGGTGTGACGACACTACTGGTCACCCACGACCAGGAGGAGGCCCTGTCGATCGCCGACCAGGTCGCGGTGATGCGCAACGGGCGTTTCACCAAGGTCGGTACGCCACAAGAGGTCTACCTCGAACCCCACGACCGGTTCACCGCCGAGTTCCTTGGCGACTGTGTGCTGTTGCCGTGCACCGTGTCCGGTGACACCGCGGAGAGCGTGTTGGGCCGTCTGCCGGTACGCACGACGGGCGTCGCCGGCCCTGCCACGCTGATGCTGCGCCCGGAGCAGCTGGTCGCCACCGTGGTCTCCGACCACGAGGCACCCGCCGTCGGCCTGGCCACGGTGCTCGCCTCGGAGTTCCGCGGTCACGACGTGCTGCTGACCGTCGATCTCGGCGGTGACACCGAACCCGTCACGGTCCGCCAGCACAGCGTCGCCCCGCCATCGGTTGACGCCAAGGTCCGCATCCATGTCAACGGTGCCGCAGTCGTGTTCGGCGACGACCAACCGTGATGATGTTCGACCGGCTCGTCGAGCATCTCGCGTCATTCGGCGATCAGATCGCGGTGTTCACCGATGAGGCCCACACCCACGACGGGAAGCTCACCTACGCCGAACTCGCGGACCGGGTCGCCGCGCGAACGGCCGAACTCGGCCGTCGACGCCGGCTGCTCGTGCTCGAGACCCGCAACGATCTGTCCACGCTCATCACCTATCTGGCCGCACTCGCGGGCAGGCATGTGGTGCTGCCGATTCCGGCCGACGGTGATGTGACGGCGGTGGTCGACGCATACGATCCCGACACCATCGTGGCCGATGGCACCGTCGAGTACCGCCACCGTCCGCGGCATGACCTCCATCCCGATCTGGCGCTGCTGCTGTCGACATCGGGCAGTACGGGCTCACCGAAGCTGGTGCGGCTGTCGCGCGACAACCTGAACGCCAACGCCGAGGCGATCGCCACCTACCTCGACATCGGCGCAGGCGATCGGGCGATGACAACGCTGCCGATGTCGTACTGCTACGGCCTGTCGGTGATCCACAGCCACCTCCTTCGCGGCGCCGGGCTGATCCTCAGTGAACACTCGGTCGTGGACGACGGGTTCTGGGATCTGTTGCAACGCCATGCCGCAACGTCGTTCGCGGGTGTGCCACACACCTTCGACCTGCTCGAACGGATCGGCTTCGAGGACATGACGCTGCCGCATCTGCGCTACGTCACACAAGCCGGTGGCCGGTTGGCACCCGATCTGGTCCGCCGATACGCCGCGCTCGGCCAGGCCAGGGGCTGGCAGCTGTTCGTCATGTACGGGGCGACCGAGGCCACCGCGCGGATGGCTTATCTGCCACCGGAACTCGCCCATGATCACCCCGGTTCGATCGGCATCCCGATCCCCGGTGGATCGTTCTCCATCGAGCCGATCGACGGTATGGCCGATGACGTCGGCGAACTCATCTATCGGGGTCCCAACGTCATGCTGGGCTACGCACACGAAACGGCCGATCTGGCCATGGGCCGCACCGTCGAGGAACTTCGCACCGGCGATATCGCCCGCGCGGGCGCAGACGGAGTCTACGAAGTGGTCGGGCGCAGCAGCCGTTTCGTGAAGCTGTACGGGCTGCGGATCGACCTGCAGCGAGTCGAGTCGGCGCTGCAGGCCGCAGGCATCGAGGCCATCTGCACCGACGGCGACGGCCTGCTGCTGGTCGCCGCGGTGCGGCAGATGGACACGGCCGCGGTGCGGCCCACGTGCACGGCGGCGGTGCGGGCCCGCGGCGACGTGGCGCAGCTGGCCGCCGACGCGTCCGGTCTGCCGCGCGCCGCCATCCGCGTCGTCGACGTCGACGAGGTGCCGCGGCTGTCCTCCGGCAAGCCGGACTACCCACGGTTGGCCGAACTCGCCGCCGACCGCGCAGCACCCGATGCACAGCGATTGGACCTGCGCGGTCTGTTCGCCGACGTGCTGCAGATCGATGAGGCGTCGATCGATCCGGGCCAGAGCTTCGTCGATCTGGGTGGCAACTCGTTGTCGTATGTCGCCATGTCGGTGCGCCTGGAACGAGCGCTCGGACACCTGCCGTCGGACTGGCAGCGGATCTCGCTGCGGGACCTGCAGACCACCACCCGCCCCCGACGGTGGTGGGGCGCGACACTGGAGACCAGCGTCGCGCTGCGCGCCGCGGCGATCATTCTCGTGGTCATCTCCCACGCCGAGCTGTACACGGTGTGGGGCGGTGCGCACATACTGCTCGGCATCGCCGGCTACAACTTCGGCCGGTTCTGCCTCACTCCCCTGCCACGCGGCGACCGTACGCGACACCTGCGCAACACCATCGCGTGGATCGCCGTGCCTGCGATCATCTGGGTGGCCGTGGCGCTGATCATCACCAACGACTACACCGCGTCGAACCTGTTGCTGGCCAACAAGTTCCTGGGGCCGGCCGACAGCATGACAGCCGGACGACTGTGGTTCGTCGAGATCGTGGTGTGGACCCTCGTCGCGTTGGCGCTGGTGTGCTGTACACCGATCTTCGACCGGGCCGAGCGGCGCTGGCCGTTCGGAATCGCGCTGGCATTCCTGGGGTTGGGCCTGGCGTTGCGTTGGGATGTTTTCGGTTTCGGCCTTGGTCGCGACGCGTGGTTCACCGTGCTGGCGTTCTGGTTCTTCGCGGTCGGCTGGGCCGCGGCGAAGTCCACGACCGCGTGGCAGCGTGCGGCGGTGACACTGATCCTCGCCATCGGCATCGTCGGCTACTTCGGCAACCCCGACCGTGAAGCGCTCGTGTTCGTGGGCCTGGCGTTGTTGATCTGGTTGCCCGCGATCCGCTGCCCGTCGGCATTCACCGTGGCGGCGGGCATCATCGCCGAGGCGTCACTGTTCATCTACCTGACGCACTACCAGGTCTATCCGCTGTTCGGTGACCACAAGGTGTTGGGCGTGACGGCATCTGTCATCGTCGGAGTGCTCCTGACCCAGCTCGTCACCCTCGTGCGGACGTGGAACCGTCGTCGCACCCGCGGCCGGTCAGACGTGCGGCGCGGGCTCGCGCTCGGCGATGAGCCCCTCCTGGACCAGGGTCGCGGCGATGACACCGTCGGCCCCGATCAGGCTCCCGGTGATCACGCCCCGCCCGCGCGCCGCGGCCGGTGACCGGGTCTCCAACAGATTCCACCGGTCGGCATGCACCCGACGGTGAAACCAGATCGAGGAGTCGGTGGTGCCGCTGCGATGCGTGCGGCCGGCCATGGAGTAACCGTGCACCTGTAGTGCCGGGTCGATCATGTAGACGTCGGTGATGTAGGCCGCGATGACGGTGTGCAGCAGTGCGTCGTCGGGTACCGGGACGGTGACGCGCCACCACAGCCGTCGCACGAACTCACCGTCGCGGCGGTCGTCGGAGATGCGAATGTCGATCTCATCCAACGGCATCGACGGAGCTGGCCCCGCCGGTCCGGTGCGGGGCAGCGCCTCGGGATCCCCCGGTGGCGCCACGCCGTGCTCGGGGCCAGCCATGGGCGCGGCGAACGACACACTGGCCGTGGTGAGCAGCCGACCCGCCTGGCTGGCATCGACCCGGCGGGCGGCCGCGGTACGCCCGTCGAAGACGGTTGTCACGGCGTAGTCGACGACCTCGCCCGCCTCCCCGCCGCGCAGGAACTGCAGATGCATGCTGGTCGGCAGTTTCGCCGGGTCGACCGTGCGGGCCGCCGCCGCCAGGCTCTGCGCCATGAACTGGCCGCCGAACGACCGCTTGCCCGCCGGGCCGCTTGCGGGGCCGACCCAGTTACCGGCGCCCTCGTCCGCCTTGACGTCGAGCAGGTCCAACAGCGCGCTCACGCCACCGTCCCCGCATCCAACAGGTGCTGCACCTCATCGTCACGCAGCCCCAACCGCTCGCGCAGGACGGCCACGGTGTCATCGCCAAGCGCCGGCGCCGGTACGGCCGGCGGGTAGATGCCGTCGATCGACAGTGGCAGCCCGGGGGCCAGATAGCGCCCGATCCGGGGCTGGTCCAACTCGGTGAACAGCGGGTTGTCGGTCACCTTGGGGTCGACCACCACGTCGGCGAAGGTGCGGTACCGCTCCCACAGGATCGATGTCCCCGACAGTGCGTGGGACACCTCCTCGGCCGTGCGATCGGTGAACCACACGGTGAACAGACCCGTCAGCGCATCCCGGTGCCGGTAGCGGTCACCCTCGTCAGCGAAGTCAGCACCGAGCGAGTCACCGAGTGCAGCAACGGCTTTCGAAGTACCGGTGAGTTCGGTCAGGTCCCGGAAGTGCCGCCCGGTCAGCGCGACGATCATGAAGGACTCGCCGTCACCGCTGGTGAAGTGCTGGCCGTACTGGCCGTAGATGGAGTTGCCGATCCGTTGTCGCGACGTGCCGTTGACCATGACCTCGGTGAGGAAGCTGAGATTGCCCGCGGTGGCCAGCGCGACGTTCTCCAATGGGATGGAGATTCGCTGTCCCTCCCCCGTGGCGTCGCGATGCCGCAGCGCGCTGACGACGGCCAGCGCCGCGTAGATGCCACACGCCACGTCCCACGCGGGCAGAACGTGGTTGACCGGGGCGGCCAGGTCTGCGGGCCCGGTCACTAACGGAAACCCGACGCCCGCGTTGACGGTGTAGTCGACCCCGGTGCCGCCGTCCGCACGACCGGACACCTCGACGTGGATCAGGTCGGGCCGCACCCTCAACAGGGTTTCGTACGAATGCCATTCTCGGCCTGCGACGTTCGTGATCAGAATCCCTGCGTCGGCGATCAGCCGCTGGATCAGATCCTGCCCCTCTGCCGATCGCACGTCGGCCGCCACGGACCGCTTGCCCTTGTTCAGTCCGGCCCAGTAGATGCTGTCACCGTCGTCGGTCACCGGCCAGCGGTTGTAGTCGGCGGCACCGCCGACCGGATCGACGCGGATCACCTCGGCGCCGAGCTGGGCCAGCGTCATCCCTGCCAGCGGCACCGCGACGAAGCTCGAGATCTCGATGATCCGTACCCCGGCCAGTGGACCACCGCCGTGCAATCCGTCAGTCATGCGCCCAACGATATTGGGCAGGTGTCCGGCCGTGTCGACGCCCCCACGGCCACCACGTCACACGAGATCGGTCACATGAGATCGGTCAGACGAGATCGATGGCGTCGGCGATCGAATCCAGAACACGGCTGGGCCGAAATGGGTAGCGCTCGATATCTTCGACGTCCGTCGAACCCGTCAGCACCAGAATGGTCTCCAGGCCCGCCTCGATACCGGCGACGACGTCGGTGTCCATCCGGTCGCCCACCATGACGGTGTTCTCCGAGTGCGCCTCGATGCGGTTGAGCGCGCTGCGGAACATCATGGGGTTGGGCTTGCCGACGAAGTACGGCTCGCGTCCGGTGGCCTTGGTGATGAGTGCAGCGACGGAGCCCGTCGCGGGCATCGGTCCCTCGGCGGACGGCCCGGTGACGTCGGGGTTGGTCGCGATGAAGCGGGCACCGCCGAGGATGAGCCGGATGGCCTTGGTGATGGCCTCGAACGAGTAGGTCCGCGTCTCCCCCAGCACGACGAAGTCGGGATCGATATCGGTCAGCGTGTACCCGACCTCGTGGAGTGCCGTGGTGAGACCGGCCTCGCCGATCACGTATGCCGATCCGCCTGGCAGCTGATCGTGCAGGAACGCCGCCGTCGCCAGCGCCGAGGTCCAGATCGCCCACTCCGGCACCGTCAGACCCGATCGCGCCAGTCGGGCCGCGAGGTCGCGCGGGGTGAAGATCGAGTTGTTGGTCAGCACCAGGAACGGCCGCTGCTTGTCGGTCAGCGTCTGAAGGAACTCGGCCGCACCCGGCAGGGCGTGTTCCTCGCGGACCAGGACGCCATCCATATCGGTGAGCCAGCACTGCGGTGTGGTGCGCATCCTTGAATCCTCACCCGGATGTCAGCGAATAACCACTGCGGACGGTGTCCGTGGGCTGCCGAGGGCGTCCCGGTGCGACGGCGGTTGGCGACCGTCGGCGTCGGTGATGCCGTATCGCGATGCGAGTTCGGCGCCGATGACCGTCTGCCCGGTCAGCTCTGCCAGCGCCGGGTCCCGATACAGCGCGTCGATCAAATAGCCGGTGAACTCCGGGGTTTCGGCGTGCTGCGCGGTCTTGGCCAGTGCTTCGGGGTGCCCGTCGAAGGCGCTGCGGAACTTGTCAGTCAGCAGAATGCCCATCCAGATCGACACCGTGCACACGCCGGTCCCCTTGAAGTCGACGGCCATATCTGCGGCGAGCTTGTCGACACCGGCCTTCTGTGCGCCGTAGGCGGGGCCATGCATGTAGCACACCGATCCCGGCGATGAGGTGAACGCGATCAGTGCGCGGTCGCGGCCGACCATAAGCGGTGCCGCGTGCCAGGACGCGACGTAGGAGGATCTCAGGCCGACGTCGAGCACATCGGCCAACGTCAGCGGCTTGCGCCAGAACGGCTCCGAGCCGGTCAACTCATCGTGAATCGCGGCGGCGTTGTTGACCAGCAGGTCCAGCCCGCCGGACTCGTCGGCGACCCGCTCGAACAGCGCGGCGACCTGCGCATCGTCGCGGTGGTCCACCGTGACGGCAATACCGCCGTCACCGGTGTCGGTGATGGTGCGGCCGGTCAGGTAGACGCGCCACCCCGAGGCCAGTAGCGCGTTGGCGATACCGCGGCCGGCGCCCCGGCTCGCGCCGGTGACCACGGCGACGCGGCTGTCATCGTCAGAGGTCATGGTTACTCGGGAAGCCGAAGCTCCGGCTTCTCCACCTCTTCGATGTTGACGTCCTTGAAGGTGATCACCCGTACCTGCTTGACGAACCGGGCGGGGCGATACATGTCCCACACCCACGCGTCAGCCAGTCGCAGCTCGAAGTACACCTCGCCGTCGGCGTTGCGGGGAACCATCTCCACGCTGTTGGCCAGGTAGAACCGTCGCTCCGTCTCCACGACGTAGCTGAACTGCCCCACGATGTCCTTGTATTCGCGGTACAGCGAGAGTTCCATCTCGGTTTCGTACTTCTCGAGATCCTCGGCACTCATCGGTTACGCGATCCTTCTGTCGGTGTGGCGTTCATCTTTCCCGATTTTCCTCCACCCGGTGAGGCGGGCACACCCGACCCGGTGCCGGACACACCTTCGGGCACCATAGCCGGGTCCGCCCCGATGACGGCCATCCTGCGGACATTGATGAACGAGTATCTGTGCTCCCTGCAGGGACCCAGCTCGGCGAGCGCTGCAGTGTGCGCGGCGGTGCTGTAACCCTTGTGCTCGGCGAACCCGTAACCAGGGTGTTCGCGCTCCATCTCGACCATCAGCCGGTCGCGGCTCACCTTGGCCAGCACGCTGGCCGCCGCGATGCACGCAGCCGCCGCGTCACCGCCGATCACCGGCAGTGACGGCACGGGCAGACCGGGCACGCGGAAACCGTCGCTGAGGACATACCCCGGTCGCAGCGACAGGCCCGCGACCGCGCGTCGCATGCCCTCGATGTTGGCGATGTGCACACCACGACGATCCACCTCAACCGAGGGGATGAACACCACGTGGTAGGCCAGCGCATAGCGGCGAATGATGGGGAACAGCCGCTCCCGCTCGCGCTCGGTGAGCTTCTTCGAGTCATCGAGTGCGGCCAGGCTCTCCAGGCGATTCGGCCCGAGCACGCAGGCCGCCACCACGAGCGGACCCGCGCATGCACCGCGACCGACCTCGTCGACACCGGCCACCGGTCCGAGCCCACCCCGATACAGCGCCGACTCGAGCGTTCGGAGACCCGCTGACTTGCGAATCACCGTTCGGGGCGGCCAGTTCGCCGGCAAAGCGGTCTCTCCTACTGCGCGGTCTGAAGGTCTGCGGCCTGGGGGTTGGCCGTCTGGGGGTTGAAGGAGCTGACGCCGCCCCAACGCCCAGGGGGCCATGCGATGAAGCGCGCCTTGCCGATCACGTTCTCGACCGGGACGGTGCCCGACATCGGGTCACCGGTGCACAGCAGACCGCGCTGAGCGTCTGCGGGCAGGTTGGTGCAGTGCGCCCGGGAGTCCGCGGAGTGGGTGCGGTTATCGCCCATCACCCACACGCGATCCTTCGGCACGGTCACCGGGCCGAACTCGTTGCCGAGGCACGGGTAGACCGCGGGATCGGCCATCATCGTGGCGGGATCCAGGTAGGGCTCGACGAGCTTCTTGTTGTCGACGGTGAGGCCGGTGTCGGCACGGCACTGCACCGTCTGCCCGCCGGTGGCGATGATGCGCTTCACCAGATCGTTCTCGTCGGGCGGCACGAAGCCGACGAACGACAACGCGTTCTGCACCCAGCGGACGGCGGGGTTGTCGGAGCGAATCGACTTGTAGCCGACGTTCCATGCCGGCGGTCCCTTGAAGACGACGACGTCACCCGGTTCCGGCGACGAGAACCGGTAGGTCATCTTGTCGACCATGATCCGGTCGCCCACACATCCGGGGCATCCGTGCAGCGTGGGCTCCATCGACTCCGACGGAATGAGGTACGGCCGGGCCACGAACGTCAGCATCACGTAGTAGAGGACGAGCGCGATGGTCAGCAGGATCGCGGCTTCGCGCAGCGCACCGTGCTTCTTCTTCGGCGGCTCGTCATCCGTGTGTTCGACACTGTCGGTGTCGTCGACGCTCTTGTCCTCGCCGACGTCGTCGACACTCTTGGTGTCGTCAGTGTCGGCGGTATCGGCAGCGTCGGTGGGTCCGGTCACGCCATCAGAGTAGTCAGAGTGACCGGCGGGGCGACGCGCCCCGCCGGAGCCGCTCCGGCGACCCAACGGTCAAGACCGTGGGAAGACGACGTCAGCGCTTTTCCTTGATCTTCGCCTTCTTGCCCCGCAGCTCGCGCAGGTAGTACAGCTTGGCGCGACGGACGTCACCGCGGGTGACGACGTCAAGGTGATCGATGTTGGGCGAGTGCACCGGGAACGTGCGCTCCACACCGACGCCGTAGCTCTCCTTGCGCACGGTGAAGGTCTCGCGCACACCGCCGCCCTGGCGGCGCAGCACGACACCCTTGAAGACCTGGATGCGCTCCTTGGAGCCCTCGATGACCTTCACGTGAACGTTCACGGTGTCGCCGGGGCCAAAGGTCGGAATGTCGTCGCGCAGCGACGTCTGGTCGACGAAGTCCAGCGTGTTCATCGGGGACACTTCCTTGTTGTGGTGGGTCCGGCTGTCGCTCGTCGCGTTGCGACGCAGCACCTAGCCGATCTCCTGGGCGTACGTTCGAGATGCCTTCCGCAGCACACCGAGGCCAATTGGCCCTAGTCGTGCGCAGACAACTGCCCAATTGTGCCAGACGGCCCCCCCACCGGCGAAATCGCACCGTTCCGGTGGCTGTCTGACACCGCCGAGGTTGAAGCGCGGCGCCATGCCCGAACGACTAGGCTCAGGAGAGTTCTCGCCTCACGTCGAGACCACCCACTCAATCGAGGAGGACCATGTTCCGGCGGCCGTCAAAGCTGCTGATGGTCACTGCTTCGACGGTAGCCGTGGTCACGGTGGCCGCAGGGTGTGAGGCCAAGGTGTATGGCAATCCGCCGCTGAACCCCGAAGCACCGCAGCTGACCGTCGTCGCGCCGCTGGGCAGCATTGCCCCGCTTCCCGACGCACCCCCTGACGAGCCGGCGGCGACGTTCAACGGCCTGGCGCAACGCGAGCAGCTCGCCACTGACGAGGCGGCCGACGCCGGCGCCGAGATCACGGCCGCGATCCTCGACCGCAATACCGGGCAGCTGGTGACCAACGGCAACGACATGTCGATCGCCATCGCCTCGGTGGTCAAGCTCTTCATCGCCGATGACCTGCTGCTGCAGGTGTCCAAGGGCGAGACCACGCTCTCGCCCGAGGACCGCAAATCGCTCGACGTCATGCTGCGAGCCTCCGACGACAGCGCCGCCGAGGTGTTCTGGAACCGCAGCGACGGCAGCGCGATCATCGACCGAGTCGTTGCCCGCTACGGGCTGGACTCCACGCGTCCGCCGGACAATGGGCGGTGGTTCAACACCGTCAGCACAGCGACCGACCTGGTGCGTTACTACGACATGCTGATGGCAGGCACCGGCGGGTTACCGCCCGAACAGGCCAGCATCATCCTGTCCAATCTGGCGGCCTCGACGCCGACGGCAGTCGATGGAATGGTGCCCGGCGGTGTGTACCCGCAGCGGTTCGGCATTCCCGAGGGTCTGCCCGGCGAACCGGTGGCGGTCAAACAGGGCTGGATGTGCTGTGTCGGCGCCGACTGGATGCACCTGTCCACCGGTGTCATCGGCCCAAGCCGCCGCTATGTCATGGTCATCGGCTCCATGCAGCCCGCCAGCGCCGACGTCGCGCGCCAGACCATCACCCAGGCCGTCAGGACGATGTTCCCCGAAGGGCACGTCTAGTTCGGCAGATCCGGGCTCTGATCCAACAGATCCGGGCGACGGGCCCGCGTGCGCTGCAGTGACTGCTCCCGGCGCCACGCCGCCAACTTCGCATGGTCACCCGACAGGAGTACGGCGGGCACGTCGAGATCCCGCCAACTCGGTGGCCGGGTGTAGCTCGGCCCCTCGAGCAGACCATCGGAGTGTGAATCGTCCTGGTGGGAAGCGGGATTGCCGAGAACTTCAGGCATCAACCGGACCACCGCCTCGATCATGACCAGCGCCGCCGACTCGCCGCCGGGCAGCACGTAGTCACCGATCGACACCTCCTCGACCCGCATGCGGCGTGCGGCATCCTCGGCCACCCGCTGGTCGATACCCTCGTAGCGTCCGCAGGCGAACACCAGGTGACTCTCGGTGCTCCAGCGCTGCGCGTCGGCCTGTTTGAACAGCCGGCCCGCCGGTGTCGGAACGACGAGAAGCGTTCCCGGTGAACAGATCTCATCGAGCGCCTCACCCCACACGGGCGCCTTCATCACCATGCCGGGACCACCGCCGTACGGCGAGTCGTCCACCGAGCGGTGCACATCGTGCGTCCAGCGCCGCAGATCGTGCACGGCGACATCGACGATGCCCGCCTCGATCGCCCTGCCCGGCAACGACTGACGGAGCGGATCGAGATAGTCCGGGAAGATCGTGACGACATCAATACGCATGGCAGCGCACCTAGATCGAGTCCAGGTCCAGCAGACCGTCGGGCGGTTCGATCTCGATGACGCGGTTCTCCCGCGACACCGACGTCACGATCGCGCCGACGAACGGGACGAGTATCTCGGCGCCGGCCTCGTTCTTGACCGACAACAACTCCCCCGCCGCGGTGTGCAGCACCTCGGCGACGACACCCACGTCCGCACCGGCGACGGTACGCACCAGCAGACCCTCGAGTTCGTGGTCGTAGAACTCGTCGGGGTCATCAATGGGCGGCAGACTCGTCGAGTCAACCAGGAACAGGGTGCCGCGCAACGCCTCGGCGGCGTTGCGGTCGGCGACCCCGGCCAGGCGAATCAACAACCGTCCCGCGTGCTCTCGGACCGACTCGATGGTGAAGTCGCGCTCGGGACCGTTGCGAGCAGCCCTGCCACGCAACGTCGCCCCGGCCGAGAAACGTGCGGCGGGATCATCGGTGCGGATGTCGACGACAACCTCACCGGTGATGCCGTGTGCCTTTGCGATTCGCCCGACGACGAGGTCCACTGCCTGCCGTACTACTGGTCGGTGTCAACCACGTCGACGCGGATGCCGCGGCCACCGATGCCGGCCACCAACGTGCGCAGTGCAGTCGCGGTACGTCCACCACGGCCGATCACCTTGCCCAGGTCGTCGGGGTGCACATGCACCTCGACGGTCCGGCCGCGCCGGTTGGTCACCAAATCGACCCGAACGTCGTCGGGGTTGTCGACGATTCCGCGCACGAGGTGCTCAACGGCGTCGACGACGACCGTGCTCATTCGGCGGCGGGTGCTTCGGACTCGGCAGGCGCCGACTCGGCGGGCTCGGCTGCGGCCTCAGGAGCGGCTTCCTCTGCCTTCTTGGCAGGAGCCTTCTTCTTCTTGGCCGTGGTCGCGTCACCCGTGGGCGCGTCATCCGCTGCGGCGAGCGCGGCGTTGAACAGGTCGAGCTTGCTGGGCTTGGGCTCCTTGACCTTCAGCGTGCCCTCGGCACCCGGCAGGCCCTTGAACTTCTGCCAGTCACCCGTGATCTTCAGCAGGGCCAGCACGGGCTCGGTCGGCTGTGCGCCGACGCCCAGCCAGTACTGCGCGCGCTCCGAGTCGATCTCGATGAGGCTCGGCTCTTCCTTCGGGTGGTACCGGCCGATGACCTCGATGGATCGGCCATCGCGACGGTTGCGCGCGTCAGCGACGGAGATGCGGTACTGGGGGTTGCGGATCTTGCCGAAGCGGGCGAGTTTGATCTTGACAGCCATATCGGGCTACTTCTCCTGTGATTGCCACGCTTGCAATTCAAGCGACACGTGCGGGGTGCACGGTCCGGTTTTGCCTTGCGTGTGTGACCGGCACCCAAGCGCCCAGCGAGAAGCCGGAGGCGGATCGCTCAGAACGGGTCGGGTGGCGGACAGCCGCCCATTCTGCCAGAGCGTGCTGGTCAAAGAGAAATCGCGACCACGACCCTGCGCCGGCGCTCAGACGATCTTGTCGAAGCACTTGGTCTCGACCCGGCGCGTCATCCGCCAGCCGGCATCGGTGCGGACGAACTCGTCGTCGTACCAGAGCCCACAGAACAGGATCTGACCGTCGGCCGAGAGCGTCATCGGGTTGAAGCAGATCACCCGCGATGACGCCGTGTCCCCCGATATCCGCACGTCGAAGTTGCCGATCAGGTGCGAGTACGCGGGAAAGTTCGGCAGGACCTCCGCCAGCCACGCCTTGACGTCGGGAAACTGGCCGTCGATACCGCCCATCGCGCGATAGTCGATATAGGCGTCCTCGGTGAAGACGCGGTCGAGATCGTCGAACTTGCGGGTGTCGATCGCAGTCGAGTAGTCGACGAGCAACTGCTGAATTTCCAGGCGGTCGGAGATCTCTTCGAGGCTCAGCACCCCCCGATTGTGCCCTGCGCCACAATCAGGCCTGCGGGCCCTCCGCCGGTGGCCAGTGCTCCCCCGGCGACACGTCACCCGGCTCGGCGTGCTCGCCACGCGCCAGTGGCACCCACTGCTCGCTGGGCGCGGGCTGCTTCGAGGACGGGAAGTCGCGCAGTTTGCCGGTCGGGTGGGCGTCCCACTTCGCGAACGTGAGCGGCGTCTGCAGCCAGCAGTGCAGCAGGTTGTAGGTGGCCTCCAGCGACTCCAGGTGGGTGCGCTCCCAGCCGTGGCTGCCGTCCAGCCCGAACCCGACGAGCGCGGCTCGCGTCTCCGCGCCCGCCTCGATCGCCGCGGCCGCATCGGACCGGTAGTACCGGAACACGTCTCGTGCATAGGGGATCTTGTGCTCGTCGGCGAGCCTGCACAGCTTGCGGGTGAGGTGATAGTCGAAGGGGCCGTGCAGGTCTGCCATCGGGATGGTCACGCCATCCTCCATCGAGTGCTGCCCGGGAGCGCACACCGCGTTGTCCACTGAGATGAGTTCTGCGACGTCCGGCGGCAGCCCGTGGCTGGCGCCGTGACCGACCTCCTCGGTGATGGTCACCATGATCGTGGTGCGGTGCGGAAGCACGAGCTTGCCCTCGGCGGAGTTCTTCGCCAGCGCGAGCGCCACCGCGACACCGGCCTTGCCGTCAAGGTGCCGGGAGACGATGAACCCGTCCTCGGTGAGTTCGGGACTCGTGATGAACGCGACGAAGTCACCGACGTTGACGCCGAGCCGCTCGAGGTCCTCGCGCGACGAGACCCTGCGGTCGACGCGGACCTCGACGTGCTCCCAGTCGGTGGGCTGCGTGTCGATCTCGTCGCCGAACGCGTGTCCGCTGGCCTTGAGCGGCATGACCGTTCCGGTGATGAACTCGTCGGGATCGTCGCAGAAGATGCGCACGCGAGCCCCGGTGGCGAACCGCGCCGAGAAGGTGCCCACCGGGATCAGCTCGAGCCGCCCGTTGTCCTTCAACGCCCGGACCATGCAGCCGATGGTGTCGGCGTGGACGACGAGCGCACGATCCGTGGTGTCCGACTCGCCGGGCAGTTCGGCCATCAAGGCACCGCGGCGCGTCAGCAGGAAGGGCACGCCCATGTCGTCGAGCAGATCGCCGATCAGCTGCATCACCGCATCGGTGCGCCCCGAGGGGCTCGGCGTCTGCAACAGCGCGAGCAGCGTGTCGACCATCCATGTGCGGTCCTCCACGGGCATCGCAGCGATCTCGGGCACAGCTCTCCCTTCGGGTGTCACGGTCTGAGGTCTCAGACTCATCTCAATGTCTTACACAACCAACGGCGCGACCCTACTCAGCCGTGATCGACGGGACCGGGCTGCCACGCCCAGGGTGTCGCGGCAGTCCGTGGAAAGAGCAGATCCACAAACGCCTGGGCCGTGGGTCGAGGTTCGTGGTTGGCCAGCCCGGGCCGCTCGTTGGCCTCGATGAAGACGTACTCCGCACCCTCCACGCTGGGCACCATCAGATCGATGCCGGTGACGGGGATGCCGATGGCGTCGGCGGCGTCGACCGCCACCTTCGCCAATGCCGGGTTCAGATCGTCGGTGACGTCGCGGATGGTGCCGCCGGTGTGCAGGTTGGCTGTCCGCCGCACCACCAGGTGTTCATTGGAGGGCAGCACGTCGTCCAGCGTCCACCCGGCCTCGGCGATGGTGTCCCGCGTGAGGTCGTCGACCGGGATCACCGACTCCCCCTGAGTGGCCACCGATCGCCGACGGCTCTGCGCCTCGACGAGCTGTCGGATGGTGTGCCTGCCGCTGCCGACCACCTCGGGTGGACGACGGATCGCGGCCGCGATCACCTTGCCGCCAATCACGACGACCCGCAGATCCTCACCCTCGCAACGCTCTTCGATGATCACTTCGGGGCAGTGCTTGGCGGCCCACGCCAGCGCGCGGTCCAGGTCCTTGGGGCTGCTCACCCCGACGGTGATACCCGCGCCCTGTTCACCGCGGGCCGGCTTGACCACCACCGAGCCGACCTCGGCGAGGAACTCGTAGTCCTTGTCGGTGAAGGTGGCATCGTGGCCACGGGGTACGCGAATACCCGCTTCGGCCACCACCTTCCGCGCGACTCGCTTGTCGTCACAGCGGCTCATCGCGACGGCGTTGGTCAGCTCCGACAGCGACTCCCGGGTGACCACGCTGGTGCCGCCGTGCGTCAGTCGCAGGTAGCCACCCCTGCCGTCGAGCACCTCGACGGTGATCCCGCGCATGATGGCCTCGTCGGCGATGATCCGGGCGTACGGGTTGAGTTCGGCCAGACCCTCCTCCTCCTGCACGGGCGCGAACAACTTCTCGTTGATGGCGTTCTTGCGCTTGATACCCAGCGGCGGAACCCTCTCGAAACCCATTCGCTCATACAGCGCGATGGCGCCCTCGTTGTCGTGCAGCACCGAGAGATCCATCTGTGCGCGGCCACGCCTGACGAACTCCTCGACGAGCGACCGCACCAGCAGCCCACCGACCCCGGGGCGTGACACCGTCGGGTCGACCGCAAGACACCACAGGCTGGAGCCGTTCTCCTCGTCGCCGAAGAGTTGTCGGTGATCAATTCCGGTCACAGTGCCGACCACCGCACCGGTTTCATCGTCGACCGCGACCAGATACACCATGTGCGGCTCGGACTCACAGTTGCGCCACATCAGATCGACGTCGGCGGGCACCATTCGACATTGCAGGTAGATGTGATTGATCGCCGAGCAGTCCTCGGGCGAACTGACCGCTCGCACCGACATTCCCGGCACGTCGTCCGGCCGGTACTCGCCCGGGTGATCGAATCGCAGCCGGTAGGTGAAGCTCGGGTCGATGAAGAACTCGTGCGGATGCAGCGCGACAAAGACATGCGGCGCGTCGAGATACATGCCGATATCGCGTCTACCGCTGCCCTCGGCCCGCAACGCATTGCCGAACTGGTCGGGGTCGGAGAACGTCTGGCCGAACACCAGCCTTCCCCAGCCGAGGTCTTGGATCACACCTTGGGTGGATTCTTCGCGCACGGCCTCGGATATCACGCTAGCGCGGCCCCATCCACGTGGCGGGCCAGCCACAGCTCCAACAAACCCAACTGCCACAGCGGGTTTCCGCGCAGTGGTGTGAGATTTCCATTGGGCTCATTGAGCATCGAGTTGACCGTACCCGAATCGAACAATCCGCGGGTCCGCGCCGAGTCCGAGTGCAGGGCATCGCGGACGAGATCGAGGTACGGTCCGGCCAGATGCTTGAGCGCGGGCACTGGGAAGTAGCCCTTGGGGCGGTCAATCACATCGGCCGGAATGACCTGGCGGGCAGCCTCCTTCAGCACACCCTTGCCGCCGAACGCGGTCTTGAGCTCGGGCGGGCAGGTCGCCGCCAGTTCGACGAGTTCGTGATCGAGGAACGGCACCCGGCCCTCAAGCCCCCACGCCATCGTCATGTTGTCGACGCGCTTGACCGGGTCGTCCACCAACATCACCGTGGTGTCCAGCCGCAGCGCGCGGTCCGTCGCGGTGTCGGCACCGGGATGGCTGAAGTGCGCTCGCGCGAACTGTCCCGCGACGTCACCGTCGAGGCGCCAACTCGGCTGCAGCAACGCGTTCGTCGCATCGTGGTCACGGTCGAAGAACGCCGCGCGGTAGCGAGTGAGCGCGTCGTCCGGGTCCCCATCCGCGGCGTGCGCCATCGGCGGATACCAGTGGTAGCCGGCGAAGATCTCATCGGCGCCCTGCCCCGACTGCACCACCTTGACCTGCTTGCTGACCTCCTCGGACAACAGGTAGAACGCCACGCAGTCATGGCTCACCATGGGCTCGCTCATGGCCCCGATGGCGCCTGAGAGCGCAGGCAGCATGCGCGCGGTGTCGATGCGGATCTGATGGTGATCGGTGTCGAAGTGGCGCGCGATGACGTCGGAGTACTTGAACTCGTCACCCTCCTCGCCGCCCGCCGCCTCGAAGCCGATGGAGAACGTCTTAAGGCCATGCTGTCCCGCCTCCGACAGCAGGCCGACGATGAGACTGGAGTCCAACCCACCGGACAGCAGGCAGCCGACGGGCACGTCGGCCACCAGGCGGCGCTCCACCGCGGTGCGCAGCGACGCCAGGATCGCGTCCTGCCAGTCTCGTTCCGACCAGCCGTCCCGTTCGGATGACCGCTCGAAAACCGGCTCCCACCACGTCTTCTCGATACGGGTGCCATCGGGCTCGATAGCCATGATGGTGCCGGGCGGCAGTTTGTGCACGCCGCGCAGGATCGTGCGCGGCGCGGGAACCACGGAGTGAAAGCTCAGATAGTGATGCAGTGCGACGGGGTCGATGTCGGTGTCGACTCCCCCGGCGGCCACCAGGGCGGGCAGCGACGAGGCGAACCGCAGCGCGCCAGCACCGTTCCCGTCGACGACATCGGACCAGTACAGCGGCTTGACCCCGAGCCGGTCGCGGGCCAGCAGGACGCGTCCACTGTCGGTCTCGGCCACCGCGAAGGCGAACATCCCGAACAGGTGCTCCACGACGCGGTCGCCCCACTCCTTGTAGCCCTTGAGGACCACCTCGGTATCGCTGTGTGAGAAGAAGCGGTAGCCCTTGCCCAGAAGTTCGCGGCGCAGTTCGGCGTAGTTGTAGATGCACCCGTTGAACGCGACGGTGAGGCCGAGCTCCGGGTCGTGCATGGGCTGATGCCCGTGGCTGGACAGGTCGATGATGGCCAACCGGCGGTGGCCCAGCGCAACATCCTCGCGGGCCCAGAGGCCGGAGCTGTCCGGTCCGCGCGGGACCATCGAGTCCGTCATGGCGGCTACTGCCGCGAGATTGGCGGGACGCCCGCGGGCGACCTCTCCAGCGATGCCGCACATGGTGTCCAATCACCCTCTCGTTCGGGGGCGACAAGCCATGGTGGTACCCAGAAACGTCGCCCGCGTCCACTACGTAGCCCGTTGGGAGCGGCCCCAAACACGATCTGCGTCACACACAGGTAAGCGGGTTAGGCTCCTGGCTTCATGGGGAAGTTCGTCACCGCAGTCCTGGCCGCCACGGCGGCCGTGTTCACCCTCGCCATCCCGGTGGCCTCGGCGGATGTGGAGGTGACGCCCGTCGGATCCGTTCCGATGCCCGACTGGCCAGCGCCCGCGTGGATCGTGGCCGACCTGGACACCGGGCAGATCCTGGCGGGCCGCGACCAGTACGTCACGCACGCACCGGCCAGCACGATCAAGACACTCCTGGCGCTCGTCGCCATCGACGAACTCCCATTGACCGCCACCGTGGTCGCCGACGAGGCCGACGCAACGGTCGAGTGCAACTGCGCCGGCGTGGAGGCGGGCCGGACCTACACCACGCAGGAGCTGCTGGACGGTCTGCTGCTGGTCTCGGGAAATGATGCCGCCAACACCCTGGCGCACATGCTCGGCGGCAGGGACGCGGCGGTGGCGAAGATGAACGCCAAGGCCGCCGCGCTGGGTGCGGCAGCCACACACGCGGGGTCACCGTCCGGTCTCAACGGGCCCGGTATCGACGGCTACACGACGGCACACGACCTGGCGTTGATCTTCCGCGCGGCGCTCGCCAATCCGGTCTTCGCCGCGATCACCGCGGCGCACACGGCACCGTTCCCCGGCGACGCGGGCCCGGCGACGCTGATCAACCAGAACGAGATGATGTTCCGCTATCCCGGCATGCTCGGTGGCAAGTCCGGTTTCACCGACGTCGCCCGCAAGACCTATGTCGGCGCCGCGCAGCGCGATGGTCGACGCCTCGTCGTCGCGATGATGTTCGGCCTGGTCAAAGAGGGTGGGCCCACCTACTGGGATCAGGCGACCGCGCTTCTTGACTGGGGCTTCGCCCAGGACCGCTCGGTGAGCATCGGCGCGCTCTGACCGCTCGAATCAGTTGGGTGCGTGAACGCCGTTCCCGTGTCCCGCCAGGATTCGCTCGATGAACTCCGGTGTCAGCGGCTCTGTCAGCGTTCCGTCTCCGACGGCGGCCCTGGCGACCTGAGCGGCCGCCCGCGACTCGTCGGCGGCGATCGACAGCAGTGCGGTCGTCGCGTCCACCAGCCGGTCGTACATCCCCTCCGGGGTGACCACAGCCGGATCCACCATCGATCGCACTGCCAGGCCGTCGATCAGCGACATCAACACCAGAGCGGTGTGGTCGTGAGTCGCCGTGGTCGTCGCCCTATCCGCGGCGGCCAGAGCCGTGATGGCGTTCCGGAACGGCCCGGTCCACCGCGCGTAGACCTCGTGCGCGATGGCTGAGAGGGCCGAATCGCGGCGGGCCGACGCCCACAGTTCCATCCAGAATCCCCAGCGTTCGGCGAAGGTGACACTGCCGATCGCATGCAACCGCAGCCCGGCGAACAGCGTCACGAGTGGATCGGGCTGGGTATCCGCAAACCGGTGCCAGGCATCGAGGCTGACGCTCATCATGACCTGAAACGTCTGCTCCATGAGTTCTTGTCGGGTGCGGAAGTAGTGCTGCACCAGCCCCAGGCTGACCCTGGCTTCGGCGGCAATATCCTTCAGCCGGGCCCGATCCGCACCGTCGCGCGCGATCACTTTGACTGCCGCACAAAGTATCTGGGCGCGACGAAGCCGCGCCAGGTCACTCTCGCTGGCGCTCTGGGCGGGCGCGTCGCTCGTCATGGCGCAGCTCCTCTGCTCACTGCCGAAACCTCCTGCACTCTGCCTTGAAATCGCGCACCGGGCGGTGATCCGAGCGATGTCGCGACCAATAAGTGGCCGTAGTCACCATAATATCGTATTATTGTGACCTGCATCTCTGAACTCCCCAGGAGGAAACCCATGCGCCTCGGATCTCGCTACCAGGTCCTGACGATCACCGCAGTGGCGGCACTTGCCGTGTCGGGCTGCTCCGGATCCTCCGGCGATGGAAAGCAGGTCACGTTCGCCAGCTACGGCAGCGCGTATCAGGACGCGCAGAACGAGGCGCTGCTCGACCCGTGGTCCGCCGAGACCGACACCGCCGTGACCAACGACTCCCCCACGTCCTACCCGAAGATCGCTCAGATGGTCGACGCCAACCAGGTCATGTGGGACGTCGTCGACACCGAGCCGTTCTATCCCGTCGCAAACTGTGGCAAGTACGTGGAGAAGCTCGACCTCAGCAAGATCGATGTGAGCAAGTTCCCGCCGGGCACCGTGTCAGACTGCGCCATTCCGTTCGCGCAGTACTCGACCGTGATGGTCTACGACACCAAGAAGTTCGAGCAGGGGCCCACCAGTTACGCCGACTTCTTCGACCTGCAGCGGTTCCCGGGTATCCGGATGGTGCCGAACTGGGCCGGCGGCGGCGCGCTCGAACTGGCATTGCTCGCCGACGGGGTGGCACCAGAGAACCTCTATCCGCTCGACCTCGACCGCGCGTTCGCCAAGCTCGACACGATCCGCGACTCGCTGCGGTTCTGGAACACCAGTTCCGAAAGCCAGCAGGCGATGGAGGACGGCACCGCCGATATCGCCTTCATGTGGTCCGGTCGCGCATACGAGGCCGAGAAGAACGGGGCCACGCTGACACCGGTGTGGGACAACAATCTGCTGGCGTGGGCCAGCCTGAGCATCATCAAGGGCACCAAGAACCTCGAAGCGGCACAGTCGCTCATCGAGTACGCGGCAACCCCTGAGCCCCAAGCGCGTTTCGCAGAACTCCAGCCGTACTCCCCGGCCAACTCCGACGCAGCGCCGAAGCTTGACGAACTACAGCAGAAGTACGACGTCGCGGCCCCAGAGATCCAGGGGCAGGCGGTCATCACCAACGTGCAGTACTGGGCCGACAACAACGACGCGGCCAACAAGGCGTGGACGGCGTGGTCGACGTCTTGATGGTGCCGAGTCCCCACATCAGCATTCGAGATCGACAGAGCCCGCGAGACCGCGCAGGTAGGTGGAAGTCGCCATGTCAGTGAAAAGACGCTGGGCACTCGCGCTGCTAGCCCCGGCGCTGCTCCTGATAATCGTGTTCTTCCTCGTGCCGATCGGCGCGATCCTCGTCCGATCGTTCACCGAACCGCAGCTGGGTCTCGAGACCTACCGCGCCCTGCTGGCGGACCCGACCACGTTTCGGGTGCTGGGGCGGACACTGCTAACGGGCGCCGTCGCCGTCGTCGTGTGCCTACTCCTCGGCTATCCCTACGCGTACCTGATGACATTGGTGGGCCCCACCGCCAAGTCCATCCTGATGGTCGTCGTGCTGGTGCCATTCTGGACGAGTCTGATGGCGCGGACGTTCGCTTGGATCTCACTGCTACAACGCGACGGCCCGGTCGCTGCGGTGCTCGGATTCTTCGGGATGCCTGACGTGGTCCTGCTCGGGAGCAGCATCGGCGTCATGATCGGCATGGTCCAGATTCTCCTGCCCTATATGGTTCTCACCCTGTCGACCAGCCTGGGCCAGATCGACCGCGGCCTGCTAACCGCCGCGCAGAGCCTGGGCGCCAACCGATTCCGTGCGTTCGCGCAGGTCTACCTGCCGCTCTCTGCGCCGGGCGTGTTCGCAGGCAGCGTCCTGGTGTTCATCCTCGCGCTGGGGTTCTACATCACTCCGCAGCTTCTCGGCAGCCCGCAGGAGTCGTTGATTGCTCAGGTCATCGGCGTCCGAGTTGAGCGGCTGGTGGACTTCGCCGGCGCCGGCGGCCTCTCGCTGATCCTGCTGCTGGCAACAGTGGCCAGCCTCCTGGTCGGTCTGCTGGCGTTCAAACCGCTTCGCGCTCTGGTCGGGACCGGGACGACGGCGGGTGCCCGATGAATCAAGCCACCCGGGTCCGCTGGCCCATCGTCGTCGTCGCGAGTGTCGTCGGACTGCTGCTCGTGGCACCGACGCTGGTCGTCATCCCGCTGTCATTCACCGACCGCCGCAGCTTCGCGTTCCCAAATGAGGGGTGGTCGCTGCGGTGGTACGAGAAGTTCTTCACCGACCGCGGTTGGCTGGAGGCACTGGGCACCAGCCTCACCCTCGCGCTGCTGACCGGGGTTGTGGCGACCGTGGTCGGAACCCTGGCCGCCTACGGGCTGAACCGAAGCCGACTCCCCGGCTCCGGTGCGGCGCGGGGTCTTCTCATGGTGCCAATCGCCATTCCCGGAATCGTTGCCGCCGTGGCGATCTTCGGCACCTACCTCGGTTGGGGCCTGTCCGGCACGATGCTCGGCCTGATGCTCGCACACACGGTGCTGGCGATTCCCTTCGTCATCATCCCCGTCAACACCGCGATGCAGGGACTGGACCCGACTCTGGATCGTGCCGCGGCGGTACTGGGGGCGAGTCCGCTGGGTCGATTCCGCCAAATTCAGCTCCCGCTGCTCGCTCCCGCCATCGCCACGGGCTTCGTGTTCGCATTCGTCACGAGCCTCGACGAGGTGGTGGTGTCGTACTTCCTGCAGTCTCCCACCGTGCGCACGCTGCCGGTCAAGATGTACAGCTCAGTCACCGTTGAGACCGATCCAGCGATCGCGGTGGCCGCCACGCTCGTCCTGCTGTTCTCGACCGCAGTGATCCTGACCCCCAGGCTCGTGTCCATCGTCCGTACGCGCCGATCTTCAGTCCCGAAGGAAAACAAGTGATCTCGCAGAAGTCGACCCCTCCCATTGACGCCAGTCCGCGGCTCAGCCAGCGCGGCCGACCGGTGCGCATCGAGAAGCTGACCAAGCAGTTCGGCGAGAACGTGGCCGTCAATGGCGTCGACCTGGATATCCACGCCGGGGAGCTGCTGACGCTGCTCGGAGCGAGCGGCTCCGGCAAGAGCACATTGCTGTCGATGATCGCCGGATTCACCACCCCGACATCGGGAACCGTCACGGTGGCCGGCGACGACATCACCGGGATACCACCGCACCGGCGCAACATCGGCATGGTGTTCCAGCAGTACTCGCTGTTCCCGCACATGAGTGTCCTTGTCAACGTCGAGTTTCCGCTGAAGCAGCGTGGGGTGTCCCGGGCAGAGCGCCGACGTTTGGCGATGCAGGCGCTCGAGGTGGTCGAACTCAGCCAAAAGGCCGACGCCCGGCCGACCGAGCTCAGCGGCGGTCAGCAGCAGCGAATCGCGTTGGCCCGCGCGCTTGTCTTCTCCCCCACAGTGCTGCTGATGGACGAACCGTTCGGCGCCCTGGACCGCGCCCTGCGCGAACGCATGCAGGAGGAGGTCCGTCGGATCCACCGGGATCTGGGGGTCACGATCGTCTTCGTAACCCACGATCAGCAAGAGGCGTTGACCATGTCCGATCGAATCGCGGTGTTCGAGCGGGGCCGGATTGAACAGCTCGGCACCCCGGAGGACCTTTATGACTCCCCCGGCACCCTGCACGTCGCAACGTTCCTCGGCGAATCGAACGTGCTACCGGGAGTGACCCGCCAGGGAGTGCTGACCACCGAGCACGGCGTGCGACTGCCCGCAGGCGACGCTGCGGACGGGACGGGGCGTCTGGTGGTGCGGCCGGAGCGAATCACCGTGGGTCCCAGCGCCTCAAGTGGCTCGGCGACAGTGGACGGGACTGTGTCCGACGTCGTGTATCTCGGCACCGACCGCCGCATCGTCGCGACCACCGCCGTCGGCGAGCTGATCGCGCGCGTGCCGGCCACCGACAGCACCCCGGCCCCCGGCGAGCCCGTGACCCTCAGCTGGGCACCGGACGGCGCCCGCTACTTCCTCGACTGAAACCCCTTCATCAGCAACCCAACCCAGGAATAGGAGCAAGGTGCCAGAGCATCCCCGGCCCGTCGTCATCCCGCTTAGGGACGTCATCCCCGTCGCCGCCGAGAGCGCGCCGACGAAGGTGCGGATCAGCCGAATCATCACGCGAGCCGCACACGGCAGCAATCTGACCCAGGGCGTCTGCTGGATGGACCCCGGCGACGAGACCAACCGCTGGTCCAGCGCTGCCGAGGACGACACCGAGCCGGGTGAGCACTGGTACGGCCCGGTCGACGAGACCTACTACATAGTCGAGGGAACGCTGCGATTCACCTGGGGTGATGAGGTCGTCGACCTCCACCCCGGCGACACCGTGTATCTCGCACCGGGGTGGAAGTACCACCTGGCCAACATCAGTGACAAGCCGGCGTTCTTCGTCTACAACATGACCCCAGCGCAGGAGTGAGGCAGTGCACATGCTGACCGTCTTCTGGGACGAACGCGTCCTCGACCACGACACCGGAACGGCACTGCACGAAGTCGCCCCGAGCCCGTGGATCACCATGCCCGAATCCCACACGGAGGGACCGGCGCGGCTGCGGGCGATGCACTCCGTTCTGCGCTCCGGACCCGTCGCATCCCAATTGACCTGGGGCGCTGGCAGGCTCGCGAGCGACGAGGAACTGTGCACCGTGCACCCGGCGGAGTACCTCAACCAGATCAAGGACCTGAGCTCATCGGGCGGTGGATGGATAACGGGCACCACCAGGGTGGGCGCGGACTCCTACCCAGCATTGTGCGCGGCAGCGGGCACCGCCCTGGAGGCTGGAGCAGCCGTCCTCGATGGCCGCTCCCAGATCGCGTACGCACTGGTTCGACCGCCGGGCCATCACGCCCAAGTGGCTCAGGCCGACGGCTACTGCATGTTCAATCATGCCGCTCTCATCGCCGAGCTCGCACTGCGCTCCGGCCTCCACAGGATCCTGACGATCGACTGGGATGTACACCACGGCAACGGAACTCAAGACATCTTCTATGGTCGAAACGATGTCCTGACGACGAGCATTCACATGAATCACGGGCCGTGGGGCCCGACCCATCCCCAGACCGGGTGGGCCGATGAGGTCGGAGCGGACAGCGGGATCGGCCACAACGTGAACATCCCGCTCCCCCTTGGGGTCGGAGACACCGGGTACCTCAGGGCCATCGACGAGATCGTCACCCCGATCGCCCAGGCCTATCAACCGCAGCTCATCATCGCGGCGAGCGGTCAGGACGCCAGCGCCTTTGACCCCAACGGCAGGCACAACGTCACGATGGCGGGATTCCGCGCGATCGGCGAACGACTTTCGGCACTCGCGGCAGCGCACTGCGACGGACGCGTGGTGCTCGTACAGGAGGGCGGCTACAACCCGTCCTACGCCCCGTACTGCCTGCTGGCCACCATCGAGGGGCTGCTCGGCACGGCGGTGCCGACCAAGGACCCGCTGGCGTACATACCGGACCAGACTCTCGGCCTCGACGAGGCACTTGCCGATGTCGTCGCCAATCACCAGGAAACCTGGCCTGCGCTTCGGCGCGGCTGAGGTATCCGCCCCCACCCCGAGAAAGCTAGGAACACCCATGCTGCAAAGCGCCTTTCCGATCGCCACCTACCACCACCGCCTCGCGGATGTGCAATCCCGGATGAGGGAGGCCGGTCTCGACGCGATGCTCGTATCCATGCCGGACGCCGTGCATTGGCTGACCGGGGTGGACTCCGTCGGCTATCTCTGGCCGCAGGCGCTCATCGTCCCCGCCGACGCAGGAAGCGAACCGACCTTCGTCACCAGAACCACAGAGGCGCCCGGCGTCGACGCGTGTTCGTGGCTGAGCCAGCGCCGCTTCTATGACATCTCGGTGACCGACCCGGTGGATGCGTTGATCAGCGCGGTCTCCGATCTCGGATTCGGCAGCGCCCGACTCGGCTTGGAGACCGACGCCTTCACCATGCTGCCGTCGACCTACCTGCGTATCGTCGCGGCCTTCCCGAACGCCACCGTCAGCGATTGCAGTTATGTGGTGCCAGAGGCTCGGCTGGTCAAAACCGAGGCCGAACTCGCCTACCAGCGCCAGGCCGCGGCGATCGCCGATCACGCCATGAGCGAGGTACTCAGCCGTGTCCGCCCCGGCATCTCCGAGTTGGACCTCGCCGGCATTGCCGCGAGGGCATTGGGTGAGGCCGGTGGTGAGCACGCCGCCATTCCGCCGATGGTGGTGTCCGGCGAGCGCAGCGCCCTGGTGCACTGTATGGCCAGCCGGCGTGTGCTCGGCCGCGGCGACGTGGTCTGCATTGAACTCGCGGGCGTGGTACACCGCTACCACGCCGTCCTCATGCGCACCGCCACCGTCGGGGAGCCCGGACCGCGCGTGCGTGAGGTCGCCGAGCTGCAGAAGCAGGCCCACCTCGCCGCGGTCGCCAAGACGGCGCCAGGAAACGCCGTACAGGAGCCCGAGGACGCGGCCCGCGCGGTGCTCGAACCCGCAGGGCTGCACGGCAATCGGTGCCACCGGATCGGCTACAGCCTCGGTGTCGCCTACCCGCCGGGATGGCTGGAGCCCATGACGATGGTGCAGGGCGACCCCCATCGGTTCGCGCCGGGGATGTCCTTCACGGTCGAGCCCAACCTGCATCTCCCGGAGGAGGGTTTCGGGTTGAAGCTGGGCGAGACGGTCGAGTGCACTTCCACCGGGCCGCGCACGATGACAGCGCTCGAGCACGACCTGTTTGTCGTATGAGTCGAGACGGTGACCGCGAGATCGCCACGACCGGCGGTGTGTCGTTCTGGTACAGCCAGATCGGGCGGCCCACACCCACCGATGTCCTCGACGGGCCGGCCGATGCCGACGTGGCGATCGTGGGGGCTGGCTACACCGGCCTGTGGTTGGCGTACTACCTCAAGAGGGCTCGCCCTGAGCTGTCGATCCGCATTCTGGAGCAGGAGTTCGCCGGCTACGGCGCGTCCGGCCGCAACGGCGGCTGGCTGACAAACACGATCACCGGCGGCCAGGACGGCTATGCCGCGGAGTTCGGCCGGGACGCCACCCGGGCGTTCCAGTTGGCGCTCAACGACACCGTCGACGAGGTGATCGCGGTGACCGAGCGGGAGGGTATCGACGCCGAGGTCCGAAAGGGCGGGAGCCTCCTGGTGGCGCGCAACGCGGCTCAACTTCGGCGCGTCGACGCCCATGTCCGTCACGCCGAGCAGTGGCCGGAGGAGGGCTACGCGCGGATGAGCGCCGCCGAGACAGTCGAGCGGGTCCGTGTCGACGGAGCACTCGGCGGTCTATGGCAACCGCACTGTGCCCGCATCCATCCCGCCAAGCTCGCGCAGGGTTTGGCGCAGGTGGTACGGGGCCTCGGGGTCCGCATTCACGACAAGACCCGCGTCGAACGGATCACACCTCATCAAGCCGTCACCGATCGGGGCATCGTAAGCGCGACCCACGTCATCCGTGCCACAGAGGGTTTCACAGCCGCGCTGGCCGGGGAGAAACGGACGTGGGCGCCGCTGAACTCGTCGATGATCATCACTCAACCGCTGCCTCCCAAGGCGTGGGAGGCCATCGGTTGGCAGCAGTACGACACGCTTGAAGACCTGTCACACGTGTACTCCTACGCACAGCGCACGCTCGACGGGCGGATTGCGATCGGAGGCCGCGGCAATCCCTACCGGTGGGGTTCCCGCACCGACAATGACGGCGACATCGCGGCCTCCACGGTCGCCGCGCTCGCCGCGATCCTGCGCGCATGGTTCCCGGCCGCACGGGACATCCCGATCGCCCACGGTTGGAGCGGCGTCCTGGGGGTGCCGCGCAATTGGCGTGCCACGGTCGGCTACGACCCGAGCACAGGGCTTGGCTGGGGCGGCGGCTACGTCGGTACCGGCGTCGCCGCAACCAATCTCGCCGGCCGCACCCTGGCGGAGCTGATCCTGGCCGAGGACACCGAACGGACCCGGTTGCCCTGGGTGAACCAGCAGACGAGGCGCTGGGAGCCAGAGCCATTGCGGTGGTTGGGCATTCACGGCATCTATAAGGCCTACAGCTGGGCTGACCGTCGTGAAGCGCGCGGTGGCGGCCGGACCTCCGTCATCGCTCAGCTCGCAGACACCATCAGCGGGCGCTGAGCGCAACCACGCCGTCGATACCTGACGGAGACCTGATCGAGGGCTGTCCGAGTCCTGCCAGCCCTACGCTCGCATCGTGCGAGGACTGTTCGCGGCGACGGCGCTCGCCCTCATCACGACGCTGACGGTGTCGACCGCACCTGTTGCCACGGCCGCGCCGGACGTGGCGGCGGTCGGGGTTGTCGGCGCGCCGCCGGACGGACCCGCCCAGGCCTGGCTGGTCGCTGACCTCGACACCGGTCAGGTGCTCGCGGCGAAGAACGCCACCGGCCGCTACGCGCCGGCCAGCACCATCAAGGTTCTGCTGGCGATGGTCGTGGCCGACAACCTGCGGCCTGGTGACTTCGCCCGCCCCAATGCCTCGCACACCAAGATCGAGTGTTCGTGTGTGGGCCTGAAACCGGGTCAGCCCTACACCACGCGCCAACTACTCGAGGCGCTGCTGATGGTGTCGGGTAACGACGCCGCCAACATGCTGGCCGACATGCTGGGTGGACAACGTGTCGCGGTCGCGGCGATGAACCGCAAGGCCGCCAGCATTGGCGCCGCCAGTACCAGGGCATCGTCGCCTTCGGGTCTCGACGGGCCCGGCTGGGAATCGATCACCACCCCGCACGACCTCGCGGTGATCTTCCGGACAGCATTGGGCTATCCGCTGATCGCGCACATCCTGCGGCAACCCTCTGCCGAGTTTCCCGGCAAGGTCATCACCAACCAGAACGAGTTGTTGGCGCGCTACCCCGGCGATCTCGGCGGCAAGACCGGCTACACCAATCTCGCCCGCAAGACCTACGTCGGCGCCGCGCAGCGCGGTAACCGCCGCCTTGTGGTCGTGCAGATGTACGGCACGGGCGACCTGTACGGCCAGGCGATCGGCCTGTTCGACTGGGGCTTTTCCCAGTCCCGCTAGTCGCCCGGCACCTCGGCGAACGCGCGGACCGGGAACGTTCCGAATCCCTCGACGGCCGGCGGCGCCGCCGTGAACCGGGCGCCCCGTGGAGGCAGCGCCTCCAAACCGGTGAGGTGCTCGACGACGTGGACACCCGCACCGAGCAGCAGGGTGTGCGCGGGGCGCTCGCCTCCCGACTCCGTGTCGTCGATGTTGACCGAGTCGATGCCGACCAGCACCGCACCCGCGTCGATCAGGTACTGGCTGCCCTCGGCGGTCAGGAACGGCGCGCCGAGACCGTAGGCAGCCGTGCCGAAGTGCCGGTCCCACCCGGTGTGCAGCAGCACCGCAGCACCGGCCACGTCCCGATCGGCCAACGTCTGGGCACCGATGCCACGGCGCGTCGCGTCCCACGCGTCGGTGAGGTGAAACACCTCGGCGCGCAGCCCGACCAGCGTCGCCAGGTCCAGCCCGGCGAGGTCGGCACCGTCGGCATAGCGGTGAAACGGCGAGTCGAGGTAGGTGCCGGTGTTGCCGATCATGGTGATGACGTCCATGGCGAACTCGGTTCCCGGCGCGTACTTCGACCGTGAGTCCGCCCGCGTGAGGTGCGGTGCGATGACGGGGGCCGGCAGACCCGGATAGGTGATCAACCCCGCGCGAATCGGGTGACTGAGGTCGATGACGCGGCTTGACGAGCCCGCGGACTCCCGCGCCACCCCGCGGCTGCCGCGGTGGGGTTCCTCCACGACCCGAATCTCGCGTAGTTCCACGGTGTCGACGAGGGCGAGTCCGAGGTGGACGATCAGCAGCCGCCCGATCGCCGTCGCGTCGAGATCGGCCGAGGGCAGGTCCAACCGGAACCCCGTGCCGGTCAGATCCCCGCCATTGGCGAAGTGGATCTCGAAGTCGAAATGGGCGCGATGGTCAGCCATGTCAGCGAGCGTGCCAGAGGGACGCCCCCACCACCGCCCACACCCAAGTAAGGTCGCCCTAAATTCTTCACCGAGGGGGACGATCATCACTGGCCAGAGCGATGTGTCGCTGATCGTTGGCTACGGCACCGATATGGGTAACGCCGAGGACGCGGCCATGACGTTCGCCGAGTCCGTCGCCGCCATCGGCATCGATGTCGAGGCGATCGAGCTCAACCAGGTCGAACTCGCCGATCTGAGCACCGCGACCCACTTCGTCGTCGTCACCTCGACGTTCGGTGAGGGCGAGTTCCCCGATAACGCGACGTTGTTCTGGGAGGCGATCAGCGCCGAGACGGATCGGCTCGAGCACCTGCGCTTTGCGGTCCTCGCGCTCGGAGACACCTCATACGAACTGTTCTGCCACGCAGGCAAGCTCCTCGACGAACGCCTCGGGACACTCGGCGGCACCAGGATGGTCGACCGCGTCGACGTTGACGGCTACTACGAGAAGCCCGCCGCCGCATGGACGGCCGACGTCATCAAGGTGCTGCAGGCCGACATGGCCGGCGCCGCGCCCACCGACACCGCCGTCGCCGACACCGCTGTCGCCGTCGGTGCCTCCGAGCCGTCGACCCGGGAGCGCCACCTACCGGTTGACGTGCGCCTCGTCGTGAACCGACTGCTCAACTCGCCGGAATCCGACAAGGAAGTCCGCCACTACGAGCTGGACCTGACCGGCTCCGGAATCAGTTACCACGCAGGCGATTCGATCGCCGTGCATGCCACCAACGATCCCGTGCTCGTCGACGCCCTGTTGACCCAATTGGGTGTCGGCGCGGACCACCCGGTCCCCGATCACGACGAGCCACTCGGTGTCCTGCTCACCGAGCGTCTGGAGATCCGGACACCGTCGCGCGCATTGCAGGCCCTGGTGGCGGCGCGCACCAGCGACACCGATGCCGCGGCCGCGCTCGGCGGTGCCGAGCCTGCCATCGCGGCGCCGGGATCGTGGGCCTACGGCAGGGACGTCCTGGACCTGATCCGGCTGGCCGACCTGAGCGTCGACGACGTCGTGGACACGTTGCGGCCGTTGCAGTTCCGCGACTACTCCATCGCCTCGAGTCCACTTGCGCATCCCGATCACGTGCACCTGACGGTGGCGACCGTGCGGTACGCCGCGGGTGACCGTCAACACGGCGGCGTGGCCTCGACGTTCCTTGCCGAGCGCGGCGACGAGCTGCGCGTGCACCTGCGTCCCAACCACAACTTCCGGCTACCCGCGGCCGACGTGCCGATCATCATGGTGGGCCCGGGAACCGGCATCGCCCCCTTCCGCGCGTTCCTGCAGGAGCGCCAGGCCACCGGCGCGACGGGGCGGTCATGGTTGTTCTTCGGCGACCGGCGCCGGGCCACCGACTTCCTCTACGGCTCCGAGCTCGAGGCGTTCGCGGCGGGCGGCACACTCACCCGCCTGGACGTGGCCTTCTCACGCGATCGCGCAGACGGCTCGAAAGTCTATGTCCAGCACCGCATGCACGACAACGCCAGCGAGCTCTTCGGCTGGCTACAGGACGGTGCGCACCTGTACGTGTGCGGTGACGAGAAGCAGATGGCCAAGGACGTCGATACGGCGTTGCACGATATCGTGGCGCGTTGTGGCGGCATGGACGCCGCGGCCGCGCACGCCTACGTCAACGACCTCATCAAGACCCACCGCTACGTGCGCGACGTCTACTAGCGCCCTGGCGGCCGGCACTCCCTTCAGCCTGCGACCAGATCCATCCGGAGGAACTCGGTGATGCGGAGCAGCCTCGGCGGACGCGCCACCTCGTCGGAGAGAGCCTGGAACGCCTCGAGTTCGGAGACAAGGCGTGGGGCGGTGAGTCTCACGTCCCGTTCACCGATCCGGAGTTGTGCGGCGCCGGCCTTCAGCGTGTTCTGCACCCAGTCCGAGCCCGATCCGTACACCAGAATGAACAGGTAGCCGTCGTCGACCGGATGGGCATCGAGCGGCGTGCGGTACGTCGCGCCAGAGGTGCGGCCGACGTGTGTCAGCACGGGCCACTTCCCTCCCACGATTGCGCGCGGGTTGAACACCCGCTTGTTCACATGCCCCCACCACCTCGGCATCGGCATTGCGATCTCCTTCTCTCACCTCAGCGGCGTTGGCGTGCATCCGCACGATCAGACTTACACCCGTAAGGTAGACTTACGCACGTAAGGCTGTCAACACATTCGCCTCGGGAGTTGCCATGTCACGTCGACCGCTACCGCTCAGCAGTGATCGGGTACTGGAAGCCGCGATTCGCGTCGCGGATCGCGGTGGCGTGGAGGCGATCACGATGCGACGGGTCGCGAAAGAGCTCGGTGTGGAGGCCATGTCGCTGTACCACCACGTGCCTACCAAGGACGCGATTCTCGACGGGGTGGTCGACATGGTGTTCGCGGCCATCGAGCTACCACCCGTCGGATGCGGGGACTGGCGCGACGCGATCCGTGCGCGCGCGGCCTCCGCGCGTCTGATTCTGTCGCAGCACAGGTGGGCACTTGGCCTGATGGACTCTCGGCGTAACCCGGGGCCGGCCACGCTACGCCATCACGACGCCGTCCTCGGCGTCCTCAGATCAGCGGGTTTCACGCTGCCGATCGCCGCGCACGCAGTCTCCCTCATCGACAGCTACATCAGCGGGTACGTCCTCCAGGAGGCAAGTCTTCCGATCACGACACCCGAGGATGTCGAGGAAGTGGCGGGCAGCATCCTCGAGCGTCTGCCGCCCGGCCAGTGGCCGTATCTGAGGGAGATGATCGTCGACCACGCCCTACAGCCGGGCTACGACCACACGGCAGAGTTTGACTACGGCCTCGATCTCATTCTCGACGCGCTCGAGGCCCGCAGGAATTAGCGAAAGGCCCTGCCGCGCAACAACACCAGATCAGGGTGGTCTAGCACGCCCGGTGTCCGGGGGTCCTCGGCGTAGCAGACCAGATCCGCCGAGGCCCCGTGCTCGAGTGTCGACCTGCCCAGCCAGGCGCGGGCATCCCAGCACGCCGCGCCCAGCGCATCGGTCGCGCTCATACCGACGGTCTGTAGTGCGGCGATCTCGTCGGCGATGCGGCCGTGGGCGACCATGCTGCCTGCGTCGGTGCCCGCGTAGATCGGTACGCCTGCGTCGTGCGCCGAGCCCACCCGCTGATGACATGACCGGTACAGGTCATGCATGTGCTTGGCGTAGTTGGGGTACTTGCCTGCGGCGTCGGCGATTCCGGGAAAGTTCTCGATGTTGATGAGCGTCGGGACCAGCGCGGTGCCGTGCTCGAGCATCAGCGCGATGATGTCGTCGGTGATGCCGGTGCCGTGCTCGATGCAGTCGATGCCCGCGTTGATCAGACCGGGTAGCGCGTCCTCGCCGAACACGTGCGCCGTGACCCGCGCACCCTCGGCGTGGGCGGCGGCGATCGCCTCGACGAGAACGTCATCGGACCACAGCGGCGCGAGATCCCCGACACCACGGTCGATCCAGTCGCCGACGAGCTTGACCCAGCCGTCACCCCAGCGCGCCTGCTCGGCGACCGCGGCGGGCAACTGCGACTCGTCCTCGATATCGATCGGCAGCCCCTGCGAGTAGCGCTTGGGCCGGGCCAGATGCCGGCCGGCGCGGATGATGCGCGGCAGGTCCTCGCGCTCGTCGAGGCTGCGGGTGTCCAGCGGCGAACCGGCGTCGCGCAGCAGCAGGGCCCCGGCGTCCCGTTCGGTCTGCGCCTGGCTGATCGCCTCGTCGATACCCGTTGCGCCATTGTGCCCGAGCCCCACGTGACAGTGCGCGTCGACCAGCCCGGGGATGATCCAGCCGCCGTCAAATACGGTGTCGGCGTTGTTGATCCGCTCTGCGCTCAGCACTCCATCGGCCACCCACCACTCAACGGCCTCACCGTCGGGCAGCCCCCTGCCCCGCAGATGGAGGGCCGGCATGCTACTTCTGGCCGGGGAACTTCAGCTTGGACAGATCGAAGTCGGCCAAACCGGGCGGCAGCTCGTCAAGGCCCTTGGGCATATTCGACAGATCGGGGAACCCTGCGGGCATGCCACCGGGGTCCATGCCGAACGGGCTGCGCACCTTCGGCGGCGTCGGCCCGCGTGCGCCCTTCTTACCCTTCTTGTTCTTGCCCTTCGCAGCCTTACGCGTGGCGCTCTTGCGAGCGAACGGCATACCCATCTGACCGGCCATCGACGACATCATCTTGCGTGCCTCGAAGAACCGGTCGACGAGCTGGTTGACCTCACCAACGCTCACACCCGACCCGTTGGCGATACGCAGCCGGCGCGAGCCGTTGATGATCTTGGGGTCGTCGCGCTCGGCAGGCGTCATGCCCCGGATGATGGCCTGCACGCGGTCGAGCTGCTTGTCATCGACGGCGGCCAGCGCATCCTTCATCTGCCCCGCACCGGGCAGCATGCCCAGCAGGTTGCCGATGGGACCCATCTTGCGGATCGCCAGCATCTGCTCGAGGAAGTCCTCCAGCGTGAGTTCGCCCGAGCCGATCTTCGCGGCGGCGGCCTCGGCCTGGTCGGCGTCGAACACCTGCTCGGCCTGCTCGATGAGCGACAGCACGTCGCCCATGCCGAGGATCCGGCTGGCCATGCGGTCGGGGTGGAAGACGTCGAAGTCCTCGAGCTTCTCACCGCTGGACGCGAAGAGGATCGGCACGCCGGTGACCTCGCGCACCGACAGCGCGGCGCCACCGCGGGCGTCGCCGTCCAGCTTGGTCAGCACGACACCGGTGAACCCGACGCCCTCGCGGAACGCGCCTGCGGTCGCCACGGCGTCCTGGCCGATCATGGCGTCGAGGACGAACAGCACCTCGTCGGGATTGACGGCCGCGCGGATGGCCGCGGCCTGGCTCATCAGTTCCTCGTCGATGCCGAGGCGGCCTGCGGTGTCAACGATGACCACGTCGTGGTGCTTGGCCCTGGCCTCGGCAAGGCCGGCCGCGGCGACCTCGACGGGGTTGCCCGCCGTCATCTGCTCGATGGTCTCGCCGTCGGGCGATACACCGGGATGCGGCGCGAACACCGCGACACCGGCCCGTTCGCCGACGATCTTGAGCTGTGTGACCGCGCCGGGCCGCTGGAGGTCACACGCCACCAGCAGCGGCGTGTGGCCCTGTCCCTTGAGCCACTTGGCGAGCTTGCCTGCAAGCGTGGTCTTACCGGAACCCTGCAGGCCAGCCAGCATGATCACGGTCGGCGGCGTCTTGGCGAACGTCAGCTGCCGGGTCTCCCCGCCGAGGATGCCGACGAGCTCGTCGTTGACGACCTTGACGACCTGCTGCGCGGGGTTGAGCGCGCCGGAGACCTCCGTGCCCTTGGCACGTTCCTTGATCCGGTTGATGAACTCACGCACGACGGGCAGCGAGACGTCGGCCTCGAGCAGCGCCAGGCGGATCTCGCGAGCGGTGGCGTCAATGTCGGCATCAGAGAGCCGCCCCTTGCCACGCAGGCCCGTGAGCGCCCCGGTCAACCGGTCAGACAGCGATTCAAACACCCGACCAGCCTAACGTGACGCGCTCGATGGCCGGCCGTTGAGAGGAGTCGAGAGGATCAGCGCGCCTCAGCTGGCCTCGGGTACCGGCTTGGCAGGCGGCGGCGCGGGCAGCACCGCGTACATCTCGCGCTCCAACTCCTCGCGGGTCTCCAGGTGCTGGGCCGCCGCGTCCGGGGTCGCCTCGGGGACGACGAGCCCGAAGACGTCGACGACCGAGGAGCCCAGCGTCGTGACCTTCGCCCAGGCGATGTCGAGTCCGTCGCGATCGATGACGGCCGTGAGCCTGGCCAGAAGACCGGACCTGTCCACGCTTCTGATCTGGACCACGTACTCCCCCGGCGACGTGCCGTCGAACCACAGGATCCGGGGCGGCGCGGGCGCCGGGGTGACTGGCACGGCGGCGGGGATCTCGCCGGCGCGGGTGGTGTTGGTCGCGCCGGCTTCGGCGTCGCGCTGATCGAGTGAGCCGATCACGTCCAGGTCGCCGTCGAGAGCCCGAATGAACTGCTGACGTAGCAGCTCGGCCGCTGGCGGCTCGCCGAAGCGTGGCGAGACCGCGAACGTGTTGATGGCCACGCCGTCGCGACTGTTGACCGACGCCGAGTGCACCCGCAGCGAGTTCAGCGCCAGGATGCCGGCTGCCTTGGACAGCAGGCCGCGACGGTCCGGGGCGATCATCGTCACGTTGTAGACGTGTGCGTCGACCACAACCATGTCGACGTGTACACCACCGTCGGCGGCCAACGCGACATAGCGCGGCTCAACAGGATCGGGCTGCGGTAGCGGCTCACCGGCCATCACCATGCGGCACCGGCGCACCAGATCCCCGATGAGCGACGCCTTCCAGTCCCCCCACACCCCGGGTCCCGTCGCCAACGAGTCGGCCTCCGCGAGCACATGCAGCAGTTCCAACAGCACCGGATCGCCGCCGAGCGCGTCGACGACGCCAGAGATCACCTTGGGGTCACCCAGATCGCGTCGGGTCGCAGTGTTGGGCAGCAGCAGGTGATAGCGCACGATCTTGGACAGCAGCTCGACATCGTCGGGCCACAGCCCCAGCCGGGTGCCGATCTGCGTCGCCAGGTCGGCACCGATGTCGCTGTGGTCTCCGCCACGCCCCTTACCGATGTCGTGACACAGCGCCCCGAGTACCAGCAGGTCAGGTCGTGACACTCGCGTCGTGAACGCACTTGCGCGGGAGACTGTTTCGACGAGGTGACGGTCCACCGTCCAGATGTGAACCACGTCGCGTGGCGGAAGGTCGCGCACCGCACCCCATTCGGGAAACAGCCTGCCCCACAGTCCGGTTCGATCGAGCGCCTCGATTGTGGCCACAGCGGGTGGCCCGGCTGCGAGCATCACCAGCAGATCCTTGAGTGCCGGCCGCGGCCACGGTGTGCGCAGTTCCGGTGCCGCCTCGGACAACCGGCTCAGCGTCGAGGCTGCCATCGGCAGCCCGGTGGTGGCCGACGCCGCGGCGACGCGCAGGATCAGGCCGGGATCGCGCGCGGGTCGCGCATCTCGGGCCAGGATGACCTCACCGTTGAACTCGATGACGCCCTCGTCGAGTGGCCGGCGGACCGGCCGGCGCAGGGCGGCGAAACCCCGGCGCGGCAGCGCGTTGGCCGCCGTGCGCAACCCGGCGTCGACGTAGTAGCTGATGGTGCGGGCCGCGTCGCTGAGCGTGCGGGCCAGGTCGAATCGGTCGCCGATGTGCAACGACGCACCGATCTCATCGGCGTACTGCGCCAACAACATCTCGCGTCCGCGCCGCGAGACGCGGTGCAGCTCGGTGCGGACGTTCAGCAGCGAAAGATGGGCTCCGCCCAGCGTTCCGGTCGGGGAGGCCAGTGACCGGCTGGGATACACGTCGGCCAATTGCGCGATGGCCAACGCGTTGAGGAGTTGTACGTCGCGCAGGCCTCCGCGACCATTCTTCAGATCGGGCTCGGCGCGGTGCGCGATCTGTCCGCTGCGCTGCCAACGGGATTCGGCGTGTTCGACCAGCTCATCGAAACGCGAGGCGATTCCGGTGCGCCACTGACGGCGAGCGCCACCGATGAGCAACGCCGACAGGTCGGCGTCGCCCGCGATATGCCTGGCGTCGAGCATGGCCAGGCCGGCGGAGATGTCCGCACTGGCCACATGCAGCGCCTCCGGTACGGTCCGAACGCTGTGATCAAGTGGGATGTTCGCGTCCCACAACGGATACCAGAGCAGTTCGGCGACCTGTGTGACGATCTCGCGAGGCATGTTGTCGTGCAGCAGTGTCAGATCGAGGTCCGAGTAGGGCAGGAACTCGCCGCGCCCCAACCCGCCGGTGGCGACAATGGCGAAGCCACTCGTCTCGGTGATGCCGATCTCGGCCGCCTTGGTGGTCAGCCAGAACTCGTGCAGATCGAGCAGTGCCTGGCGCAGGGCACCGGAATCCAGTTGCCTGGCACCCCCGGTGAGCAGCTGCTCGGCTGCGGCGGTCAGATCGTTGGCTGGACGCGACGATCCCGCCGGCGGAGCCTCCCAACGAGAGGCCCCGGCGGCGGGATCTGGTGTCTGCTTTGCCATCTCAATCCTTCCCCGGACGTGCGGTCAGTTATCGCTCGTGCCCGTCCGGGAGACGGAGCTAGAGAATCTCGTGGCCCATCAGATGGCGTCGGTCCCCCGCTCACCGGTACGAACCCGCACCACGGTGTCCACAGAACTGACCCAGACCTTTCCGTCACCGATCTTTCCGGTGCGGGCGGCCTGGACGATGACGTCCACCACCTTGTCGACGGCGGAGTCGTCCACCAGAACCTCGACCCGCACCTTCGGGACGAAGTCGACGGAGTACTCCGCGCCGCGGTAGACCTCGGTGTGACCCTTCTGACGTCCGTAACCCTGGACCTCACTGACGGTCATTCCGAGGATGCCGGTCTGCTCGAGGCCAGTCTTGACATCTTCGAGCGTGAACGGCTTGACGATCGCTGTGATCAGCTTCATTTAGTCGATCCCTTCCCGGATAACCTTGTGTGCCCCTGTGAATGATTCCCGATCAGACGAGTTCATAAGCAGTTTCCGCATGCTGCGTCTCATCGATCCCGGTGTGCTCATCTTCCTTGGTTACCCGCCAACCAAGCGGTTTGACGATGAAGGCGATGATCAGGGTCATGATGCCGGTGAACGTCACCGCGGCGACCGCGATGATTGTCTGAACGACGAGCTGCTTGTAGTCACCACCATAGAACAGGCCCGGTGAACCGTCGGCGGAGTAGGCCAGGAACCCGATGCCGATGGTGCCCCAAAGACCTGCGACCAGGTGCACACCGACGACGTCGAGCGAATCGTCATAGCCGAACTTGTATTTCAGGCCGATGGCCAGTGCCGAGAGCACACCCGCGACCGCACCGAGGATCAGCGAGCCGACCGGTGTCAGGGCGCCACACGCCGGGGTGATGGCGACCAGGCCGGCGACGACACCCGAAGCGGCACCCACGCTGGTGGCGTGGCCGTCGCGGATGCGCTCAACCACCAACCAGGAGAGCATCGCCGCAGCGGTGGCCGCGGTGGTGTTGACCCACACCTGACCGGCGATCATGTCGGCCGCGCCTTCCGAACCCACGTTGAAGCCGAACCACCCGAACCACAGGATGGCAGCACCCAGCATGACGAACGGAATGTTGTGCGGCCGGAAGGCGGTCTTGCCGAATCCCGCACGCTTGCCCAGCAGAACCGCCAGAACCAGTGCGGCCATACCGGCGTTGATGTGGACCACGGTGCCACCGGCGAAGTCGATCGGCGCCACGTTGGCCGCGCCCTCCTCGTCGACGCCGAACAACTTGGCTGCAATACCCTTCTCGCTACCCGAGAGGAGACCGCCGCCCCAGACCATATGCGACAGAGGGAAGTACACCAGCGTGACCCAAATGCCACCGAACAGCATCCAGGTGCCGAACTTCATGCGTTCGGCGACCGCACCACTGATGAGCGCGACGGTGATGACCGCGAAGGTCAACTGGAAGCCGACCCAGACAATGGCAGGCACCGTGCCGAAGCCGCCGGTCACAAAACCAGTCGTCCCGTCGGGAAGTTCTTTGGACTCAAGCAGCTGGCTCACACCGAACAGCGAGAACGGATTGTCGAAGATTCCGGCGATATCGCTCTCTCCGGTGTGCGCCGAGGAGAACGACATCGAGTAGCCCCACAGCACGTAGATGACGCTGACCAGGCCCAGAGACCCGAAGGACATCATCATCATGTTCAGGACGGATTTCTGCCGCGACAGGCCGCCGTAGAAGAACGCCAGGCCCGGTGTCATGAACAGCACCAGCGCGGCCGCGGTGAGGACCCAGGCCGTATCACCGGAACTCAGCATGCCGTCGCCCGCGCCGAATGGCGCGAACATTTCGTCAGGTAAGGCTAAGACCACTTTGCGTGAACCTCCTCGAGAATGGCGCCGACACGAATCGGCCTCCCGATGAGACTCGACGGCCGCGGTTTCATCCGTGGTTCACATGCGTTTCGTCCAAGTGAACGGATCGGCCGTACCTGTTACACCTGTGTTTCCCGGCTAACCGGGCAGAACTCGCTAACCGAGAAGCGCCCGCTAACCGAGGAGAACTCGCTAACCGAGAAGCGCGTCGACAAACGCGGCGGGCTCGAACGGTGCCAGATCATCGGGGCCCTCCCCGAGCCCGACCAGCTTGACGGGCACACCGAGTTCCTGTTGCACGCGAAAGACGATTCCGCCCTTCGCCGTTCCGTCCAGCTTGGTCAGCACGACGCCAGTGATGTCGACGACTTCGGCGAACACGCGGGCCTGCGGCAGCCCGTTCTGCCCGATCGTCGCGTCCAGAACCAGCAGCACCTCATCGACCGCGGCGCGCTTGCTGACGACCCGCTTGACCTTGCCGAGCTCGTCCATCAGGCCGGTCTTGGTGTGCAGGCGCCCCGCGGTGTCGACAACGACCACGTCGGCGCCGGAGGCGACACCCCTGTCGACGGCGTCGAAGGCCACCGATGCCGGATCGGCGCCCTCCGGCCCGCGAACCACCTCGGCTCCGACCCTGGCCGCCCAGCTCTGCAACTGATCGGCAGCGGCGGCGCGGAAGGTGTCTGCGGCACCGAGGACGACCCGCCTGCCATCTGCCACCAGGACCCGCGCCAACTTGCCGACGGTTGTCGTCTTGCCGGTCCCGTTCACCCCGACCACCAGAAGCACCGACGGTTTGTCCTCGTGCGGCAACGCCTTGATCGACCGGTCCATCTCGGGGTGCAGCTCGGAGATGAGCACCTCGCGCAGCACGGCACGGGCTTCAGCCTCACTGCGCACGCTGGCGCTCGCCATCCGCGAGCGCAGGGCCTTCACGACGGACTCGGTCACGACGGGGCCGAGGTCAGCCATCAGCAGGACGTCCTCGATCGCCTCCCAGGAGTCCTCGTCGAGGTCGCCACCACCCAGCAGGCCGAGCATGCTGCGGCCCAGCGCCCCCTGCGACTTGGCGAGCCGTCCGCGCAAACGCTCCAGCCGGCCCTCGGCGGGCACGATCTCCTCCACCGCGGGAAGCACGGCATCGGCAGGCGGGGCCGACACCGTCTCGACCGCCGGGAGCTCGACAGCGGGCTCTGCGGGAGCCTCTGCAGCGGGCTCTGCGGGAGCCTCTGGCGCCGTTACGGGGTCAGGTAGGGCGACATCGGCGATTGGGCGCTTCGGCGCGTCACGCGGAATGGTTGCGTCGTCACCGACTGCGGGCAGACCGCTGGTGTCCAGCCGCCCGGCAGGCGGCGCCGTGGTCGTCGATGACTGACTGAACGTGATTCCGGAGGACGCGTTGTAGCCGCCGGACTTGTCCAGCGACGTGGTGGTATCGGGTGACGAGAGACTGATTCGGCGGCGGCGGTAGCGCACCAGTCCGACGACCAGGGCTGCTATGACAAGTACTGCGACGACCGCGAGTGCGATCCAGAGACCTTCGGACACCGCGCCATTGTCTCAGGGGTGTCGGGCCGAACTGACCTGCCCCGGCCCAGGGCGGTCATCAGCCGCTCGGTGACACCAGTTCCTGGCCGCGCATCCGCTGCGAGATGACGGTCGTGATGCCGTCGTCACGCATGGTCACGCCGTACAGCGCGTCGGCGATCTCCATCGTCGGCTTCTGGTGGGTGATGACGATGAGCTGGGAGACCTCGCGCAGCTGCTCGAACAGGCTGATCAGGCGGCGCAGGTTGACGTCGTCGAGGGCGGCCTCGACCTCGTCCATGACGTAGAACGGTGACGGCCTCGCGCGGAAGATCGCCACCAGCATCGCCACGGCGGTCAGCGACTTCTCGCCACCGGACAGCAGCGACAACCGCTTGATCTTCTTTCCGGGCGGGCGCGCCTCGACCTCGATGCCGGTCGTCAGCATGTCATCGGGATTGGTGAGCAGCAGCCGTCCCTCACCACCTGGGAACAGCGTGGCGAACACCTGGGTGAACTCGCGTTCCACGTCGGCATAGGCCTCAGCGAACACCTGCAGGATGCGGTCATCGACGTCGGCGATGACATCCAGCAGATCCTTGCGGGCCGCCTTGACGTCCTCGAGTTGGGTCGACAGGAAGTTGTAGCGCTCCTCGAGCGCCGCGAACTCCTCGAGCGCCAGCGGGTTAACGCGGCCGAGTTCGGAGAGTTCGCGTTCGGCCTTCTTGGCACGCCGCTCCTGGGTCGGCCGGTCATACGGCATCGGCGCGGGTGCGGTGACCTGTTCACCGCGTTCGCGGGCCTGCTCGTACTCGGCCATCTCGAGTTCCGATGGCGGCAACGACACGTCCGGTCCGTACTCGGCGACGAGATCGGCCACTGCCATGCCGAACTGCTCGAGCGCCTGCTGCTCGAGCTGCTCGATGCGAAGTGCCGCTTGGGCTTTGGCGACCTCATCGCGGTGCAGCGCATCGGTCAGCGCGGTGATACGCGCAGCGAGTTCGTTGACCTCCGTGCGCGCACGGGTCAGCCCCTCACCGCGCAGCCTGCGCTCCTCGGCCAGCTGATCGCGGCGGCGTGATGACACAGCGACCGCCTCGGCGAGCCTGGTTGCCACCAGTCGGCCCGACTCCTCCACGGCTGCGGCCATCTTCGCGGCCTGTTCGCGGGCCTGCTTGGCGCGCTGCGCGCGAAGCCGGGCCTCCCGCTCGGCAGCCGCAGTGCGGCGCAGCGAATCAGCGCGTCCCCGAACGGCGTTCGCGCGCTCCTCGGCGGTTCGCACCGACAGCCTGGCTTCCACCTCGGTGGCGCGGGCCGCCTCGGCAGCGGTCACCGACTCCGAACGACTGTCGGGCTGAGCCTCGAAGGTTGGCGCCTGCTGCGCGTTGTGCAGCCGCTCCTCCAACTCGACGAGTTCCTCCACGGTGCCTGCGCGGCCCGTCTCCAGCTCCTCACGCTGACGTATGAGGCGCTGCCACTCCTCGTCGGCAATGCGGGCCTCCTGCCCCAGCCGGCCGAGAGTCTCGTAGATCGACGAGATCGCCGCGTCGGACTCACTCAGCGCTGCGAGCGCCTGCTCGGCGGCGTCCTGGCGGGCCGACTGCTCGGCGAGCGCACCGGAGAGCGCCGCCGACAGGTCGCCGACCTGACGTTCGGAGGCCTCGAGCTCGGCGCGCGCCTTGTCGATCTCGGACGCGATCTCCAGGGTGCTGACCTTGCGGTCCGATCCGCCGTTGACCCAGCCCGCACCCACCAGGTCGCCGTCTGCGGTGACGGCGCGCAGCGCAGGCCGGGCAGTCACCAGCGCCAAGGCGGCAGCCAGGTCCTCGACCACGACGACGCGGCCGAGCAGGGCAGCGATCGCGCCCCGCAACCTGGCCGGTGTCTCAACCAGATCAAGTGCCCACAGTGCACCCGCAGGCAGTTCACCGTCACCGTCTCGGACGGCGGTGTCCTCGGGCCAGTCCCCCAGCACGATCGCCGCCCGACCACCGTCGGCTTCCTTGAGCGCGGCGACCGCGGCACGCGCGGCACCGGAGTCATCGGCGGCCAGCGCATCGGCGGCCGTACCCAGCACCGCGGCCACCGCGACCTCGTAACCGGTGCGCACCCGGACCAGTTTGGCCACCGTGCCGAAAAGACCTGCGCCACCGTGATTCTGTTGCAGCCAGGCGGCGCCGTCGCGGCGGTCCATGCCGACGGCCAGCGCGTCGATCCTGGCACGCAGGGACGCCACCTGACGCTCGGCGCCACGTTCGGCGGCCTGCAGTTCGGCCACCCGCTCGTCAGCCAGTCGCAGCGCAGTCACCGAGCGGTCGTGGTGCTCGTCGAGACCCATCTCACCGGCGTCCAGTTCCCCGACCCGGCTCTGGACCGTCTCGAACTCCGCCTTGGCGGTCTGGGCGCGGGCGGCCGCCTCCTCAATGCCGACGGTGAGGCGGGCGACGCCCTCGTCTGTCGACTCGACGCGCGTGCGCATGGTGTCGACCTGACCGGCCAGCCGTGCCACACCCTCACGGCGGTCGGCCTCCGCTCGCGCCGCCGCCATGTGCGCGCGTTCAGCGTCGGCGGCGACGCGTTCGCGCTCGGCCAGTTCGGCGCGTGCCGCCTCCAGGCGCATGCGGCACTCCTCGAGCTCGAAGAGGAGTTCCTCCTCGTGCGCGGCGACCTCTTCGGCCTCAGCCTCCAACTCGTCGGGATCCGCGCCTGAGGAGACCTCGACGTCGGCATCGAATGTCTGCGCCCTGTCGGCCGCGATGCGCACCGTCGCACCGACACGTTCGGCCAGTGCGGACAACCGGAACCAGGTCTGCTGAGCGGACTCGGCGCGGCCGGTCAGAGCGTTCACCGCCTCCTCGTGTGCGGCGAGTTCGAGCGTGGCGGCCTCCAGGCGCGTGGTGATCTCGTCGTGCTCGCGCCGCAGTGAGGTCTCGGCCTGATTGGTGTCGTCGAACTCGGACTGCCGGGTGACCAGGTCGTCGGCTGCCAGGCGTAGCCGGGCGTCGCGCAGGTCGGCCTGGATGGTCTGGGCCCGTCGGGCCATCTCGGCCTGCCTGCCCAGCGGCTTGAGCTGCCTGCGAAGTTCGGTGGTGAGGTCGGTGAGCCGGGCGAGGTTGGCCTGCATCGAGTCGAGCTTGCGGACCGCCTTCTCCTTGCGCTTGCGGTGCTTGAGCACACCGGCCGCCTCCTCGATGAAGGCGCGGCGATCCTCGGGGCGCGACTCAAGGATCTCCGACAGCTTGCCCTGGCCGACGATGACGTGCATCTCACGGCCGATGCCGGAGTCGCTCAGCAGTTCCTGCACGTCCATCAGCCGGCAACTGGTGCCGTTGATCTCGTACTCTCCTGCGCCGTCGCGGAACATCCGGCGCGTGATCGACACCTCGGAGTACTCGATGGGCAGCGCATTGTCGGAGTTGTCGATTGTCAGCGTCACCTCGGCGCGGCCCAGCGGGGCACGCGATGACGTGCCGGCGAAGATGACGTCCTCCATCTTGCCGCCACGCAGCGTCTTGGCGCCCTGCTCGCCCATGACCCACGTCAATGCGTCGACGACGTTGGACTTTCCCGATCCGTTGGGTCCCACGACACAGGTGATGCCTGGCTCGAAGCGCAGAGTCGTCGGCGAGGCGAAGGACTTGAAGCCCTTCAGCGTCAGACTCTTGAGATGCATGGGGTGCCACATTACCTTTGGGCACAGCCCGCGCCCGTCATCTCTCGATGAAGCCCTCGAACCGCTCACCTGCGGCGGACCAGTCCGCGACGACAACATCCACGTGGCCAGGCGTGCCGCCGCCCTCCAGCAGGTCCAGCAGGCGGCGACAGTCCGATCGCGGGCCCCTGGCGACAACGTGCACACGACCGCCGGAACAGTTCGCGGCGAATCCGGTCAGTCCCAGCTCAAGTGCGCGCGACCTGGTCCACCAGCGGAAACCCACACCCTGCACGTGGCCGTGCACCCACGCGCTCAGCCGCACTACCTCGTCGGGATCGTCAGGCGCGGCGCTCATCGGAAGCTGCTTCTACTCGCGCAAGCGACTCATCGGAAGCTGATTCTCTTCGCGCAAGCGGCTCATCGGAAGCTGATTCTCTTCGCGCAAGCGGCTCATCGGCGACCTTGAAGCTCACCTCGGTGCCCGACTTCAGCGTGCGCCCCACGGTGCACACCTTGTCGATCGAGCGTTCGACGACGACCCTCAGCTTGGCCACCTCGGCGTCGCTGAGCCCCGACAGGTCGACCACGAGGGTCTCCTCGAGGTGCGGATAGCGCTCCTGCTCCCGGTCGGCGGGGCCGGATACCCGGATGGTGGTCTGGTAGTCGTCACCCAGCCTGGTCCGCAAGGGACTGTCGCTGGCCATCCCGCTGCATGCGGCCAACGCGATCTTGAGCAGCTCGCCGGGGGTGAAGACACCCTCGACATCCTCGGATCCGATCAGTACCTCGGCACCACGCGAGCTACGCCCGGTGTAGCGGCGCACCCCCGTCCGCTCGACCCACAGTTCGGTCATGTGTCTCCTCTGCTTGCGCACTGCTTGGTTGTCAACGACGGGGCCTCGGCTGGCGTGGTTTTGGTTGGCACTGCGGGCAGTAATACGACGATCGGTTCATGAACTTCTCGCGTCGTATCGCCGCACCGCACCGGTGACACGGCTCACCCTCGCGGCCGTACGCATCGAGTGACCGGTCGAAGTATCCCGACTCGCCGTTGACGTTGACATAGAGCGAGTCGAACGACGTGCCGCCCTGATCCAACGCGTCCCGCATGACGTCGGTGGCGTGGTCGAGGATCGCCGCCAGTTTCGGCTTGGTCAGCGTCTCGGCCAGACGCGCGCCGTTCACCTGCGCCCGCCACAGCGCCTCGTCGGCGTAGATGTTGCCGATTCCCGACACCACGGTCTGGTCGAGCAGCTGACGTTTGATCTCGGAGTGCTTGCGCCGCAACACCTTCACCACCGCGTCGCGGTCGAAGCGAGGGTCGAGCGGATCGCGCGCGATGTGCGCGACCGGCTCTGGGACCTCGGTACCGTCGACCGTGACGAGATCTGACAGCATCCACCCGCCGAACGTGCGCTGGTCGACGAAGCTGAGCGCGGTGCCGTCGTCGAGCAGGGTGGCGATGCGAAGGTGCTCGGTGCGCGTGACCGGCCCCAGCAGCATCTGCCCGCTCATCCCGAGATGCACCACGAGCGCCTCCCGTTCCTCTGCGCTTCGCCCGAGAGCCTCATCACCGTGGTTGAGAACGAGCCACAGGAACTTTCCGCGCCGCCCGGTCCCGACGATCTCGGCACCCAGCAGGCGTGCCGTCAGATCCGCGGGCCCCGCCTCGTGTCGCCGGACCGCGCGCAGGTGGTTGACCCGGACCGCCGCGATGCTGCGCCCGGTGACATGGGCGTCCAGGCCGCGCCGCACCACCTCGACCTCGGGCAGCTCAGGCATTGGCGGTGGGCGGTGGATCTGAATCCCCCGCCGCGTTTGAGTCCAACACAGTCTCGGAGTCCAACGCCGTCCACGCCTGCGCGGCCGCCTTGACCTCCGCCTCCTTCTTGGAGGTGCCGACGCCGCTGCCGTATTCCTGGCCGTTGACCAGGACTGAGGCGGTGAACACCCGGTCGTGGTCGGGTCCGTCGGAGGTGACGACGTACTTGGGCATGCCGAGTCCGCGCGCCACCGCGAGTTCCTGCAGGCTCGACTTCCACTCCAGGGCTGCACCGAGGGAGGGCGCCGTATCGAGCAGTTCACTGAAGAGGCGCAACACCACATCGCGCGACACGTCGAAGCCGTGTTGCAGGTAGACCGCCCCAAGCAGCGCCTCGACGCCGTCGGCCAGAATGCTGGCCTTATCGTGACCGCCCGTCACGACCTCGCCGCGGCCCAGCAGCAGGAATGAACCCAGCCCGGTGTCGGTGAGCCCGCGGCCCACATTGGCCAACGCCTGGGTGTTGACGATGCTGTTGCGCAGTTTGGCCAGTTCACCCTCGGGACTGTCGGGGTGGCGGTGGATGAGGATATCGGCGATGAGCAGCCCGAGGACCGCGTCACCGAGGAATTCCATGCGCTCGTTGGTGGGCAGGCCACCGTGCTCGAAGGCGTAGCTGCGGTGGGTCAGCGCCACCGTAAGGATGTCCTCGGGCAGATCCACGCCGAGCGCTTCGAGGAGCGGTGTCCGATCGGCCGTCACGCGCCGGCTCCGTCGTCCTCCGACGCCGACTTCCGCACATCGGGCAGCATCGCGGACAACTTGGCCCACCGTGGATCGATCTTGTCGTGGTGGTGGTCGGGTCCGGCGTCAGCCAGCGGCGTCCCGCAGTCGGGGCACAACCCTGGGCAGTCCGGCACGCACAGCGGCGTGAACGGCAGCGCGAGCCCGATGGCGTCGATTATCGGCTGCTCCAGGTCGACGGTGTCGTCGATGACGTGTCCGACCTCGTCGGCGTCGGTGGTCGCCTCCGTCACGCTGTCGGGATAGGCGTACAGCTCCGTCAGCTCGATCTCGACGTCCCCAGCGACCGGGGTCAGGCACCGGCCGCACTCGCCCGCTGTCGGTGCCGACACCGTGCCGGTGACCAGCACACCCTCCGATACCGACTCGAGCCTCAGATCCAGTTCGACGGGTGCATCGCGTTCAATCGCGATGAGCTGCATCCCAATGCGCGCTGGCGCGCCAACGGTCTCGTGAATCTCCTGCATCGATCCGGGGCGACGCCCCAGACCCAGAGTGTCGATGACGAACGGCGACCGAGGACCTCGCCGTGCTCTACGTCCAGTCGTGGCAGCCATGGCCGCAATCCTACGGCTATCGCTGGCCGCCCGAACCGCGCCTGACCTGCCCTTGATTTGCTCCTCGCGTCCGCTGCCGCCGACGGTCAGCGTTGTGCGTAGTCGTGAGTGCCCGCGGCGGTACGCAACTGGTGCCGTCCCCGACCCACCGAGCGCAGTGTGCCGTTGAGGTAGTCCTCGAACTCGGCGAGCTTGCTGTCGACGTAGATATCGCACTCGCCGCGCAGTCGGTCCGCTTCGGCGTGGGCGGTGTCGATGAGCCTGGTGGCCTCCAACGTGGCCGTCTGGACGATCTCGGTCTGGTGCACCAGGCGCTGCTGCTCCTTGATGCCCTCCTGAACGGCCTTCTCGTAGGACAGGTTGCCGTTCTCGATCAGGCGGTCGGCCTCGGACTTCGCGCGGCCGGTGCTGGCGTCGTACTCACGCTTGGCGGTCGCCGCGATGCGCTCGGCCTCAGCACGGGCCTCGCCGACCATCCGCTCGCTGTGCTGGCGGGCCTCTGCGACCATCCGGTCGGCCTGTCCCTTGGCATCGGCGAGCAGCCGGTCGGCCTCAGCGCGTGAGTGGTTGATCAGGGAGTCGGCCTCGGCGGTGGCGCTGTTCACCATGTTGTCGGCGTGTTCCTTGGCCTCGCGCAGCATGCCGTCGCGGGCGTCGAGGACGTCCTGGGCATCGTCGAGTTCACCGGGGATCGCGTCCTTGATGTCGTCGAGCAGCTCGAGGACATCACCGCGGGGCACCATGCAGCCGGCCGTCATCGGCACGCCACGAGCTTCCTCGACAATTGCCCCAAGCTCGTCGAGCGCTTCGAATACTCGGTACACGGCAACACCCTCCCAGGCGTAGTTGGTGATACCAGTGTGCCTGGTGTTACGCCTGTGACTCGGCTTTACCGTCGGTGTGTCGCGGTGTCTAACCGCTGCCGTCTGCGATCTTTGCTCGCAGACGGACGTTCACGGGCTCCGGCAGCAGTGCGGACACGTCACCGCCATACGTCGCGACCTCCTTGGCCAACGATGACGACACGAACGAGAACTGCGGCGTGGTCGCGACGAAGAAAGTGTCCACGCCCGCGACGTGCTTGTTCATCTGCGCCATCTGCAGCTCGTACTCGAAGTCGGTGCCGGTGCGCAGCCCCTTGACGATCGCCGTGAAACCGTGGTGTTTGACGAAGTCCACCACCAGGCCGGAACCGGACTCGACCCGCAGATTCGGCAGATGCACTGTCGACTCGCGGATGAGTTCGATGCGCTCATCGGCGCTGAACATGCCCTTCTTGTTGGGATTGACCAGCACGGCGACGATCACCTCGTCGAACTGGGCACACGCCCGCTCGAAGACGTCCACGTGACCGAGGGTCACCGGGTCGAAAGATCCTGGGCATACCGCGCCACTCATGGTGGTGGAGGCTACGCGTCGAACTCGCCGAACTCGACGCGGGTGTCGCCATAGCGTCGTTGCGGCCAGGCAGTCCACCTCTGGGGCCACTGCACGGGATCGGACGCGGCGGGCCTCTCGAGAACCACCACGGCGCCCGCGGTGACCCATCCCGCGCCCAGCGCAGCGATCACCGTCTCGACGTCTGACGTCGGCACCTCGTACGGCGGATCGGCGAACACGAGATCGACGGGACGGGTCGGGGCCGAGGCGAGCACCGCGTCGACCGACCCGCGCCGCACTGACGCGCCTCGGACACCGAGCGCGGACACATTCGCGGCGATCGCGTCTGCCGCGCGCCGATCGGACTCGACGAACACCGCCGACGCCGCGCCGCGTGACAACGCCTCGAGTCCGAGCGCGCCCGACCCCGCGTACAGGTCGAGTACGTGGCAACCGTCGAAGTCGAGCCGCGACGTCAGCACGTTGAACAACGACTCGCGGACCCGGTCGGTGGTGGGGCGGGTGCCCGACCCGGATCGCTGCTGCGGCACCGTGATCCGTCTGCCGCCGAACTCGCCGCCGATGATACGGGTCAGTGTGATCCCCCGGTCGCTGCGCTCCTGCCCGCCGAACCGACCACCACCAGCAGGTCACCGCCCTCGACCTGCGCGGTGGCCGAGACCGCGATGCGGTCGACGGTGCCCGCCTTTGGCGCGGTGATGGCGGCCTCCATCTTCATCGCCTCGATCGTGGCGATGGTCTGTCCGGCGGACACCGTGTCACCGACGGCCACACCGACGGTGATAACTCCGGCAAACGGGGCTGCGATGTGGTCGGGGTTGGTCTTGTCGGCCTTCTCGGCGACCGGGATGTCGGTGGCGATGCTGCGATCGCGGACCAGCACTGGGCGCAGCTGACCATTGAGCAGGCACAGCACCGTGCGCATACCGCGTTCATCGGCATCGGACACCGCTTCCAGGCCGATCAGCAGTTCGACGCCGCGTTCCAGCACCACGCGGTGTTCCTCACCCTGGCGCAGCCCGTAGAAGAACTGGTTCGCCGACAGTCGCGAGGTGTCACCGTAGAGCTCGCGGTGGGTTTCGTATTCCTTGGTCGGGCCGGGGAACAGCAACCGGTTCAGCACCTCTTGCCGGTGCCGGCCCCCGGTGCCAAGCGCCACCTCGTCCTCGGCAGCCAGCGGGGTCTCCGGTTTCGCCGGGGCGCGACCCGCAAGTGCCTTGGTGCGCAACGGTTCCGGCCAGCCTCCTGGCGGGTCCCCCAATTCACCGCGCAGGAACCCGATCACGCTGTCGGGGATGTCGACGCGCCCCGGATCCGCGGCGAACTCGTCTGCGGTGATCCCGGCACCGACCAGTGTCAGCGCGAGATCGCCGACCACCTTCGAAGACGGGGTGACCTTGACCAGCCGGCCAAGCACCCGATCGGCGGCGGCGTAGTTGGTCTCGATCTCCTCGAACCTGTCGCCGAGCCCGAGCGCGACGGCCTGCGTGCGCAGGTTGGAGAGCTGCCCGCCGGGGATCTCGTGGGAGTACACCCGCCCGGTCGGGGCAGGCAGCCCGGCCTCGAACGGCGCGTACACCTTGCGCAGCGCCTCCCAGTACGGTTCCAGGTCACACACCGCGTTCAGATCCAGGCCGGTGTCGAAGGCGGTATGCGCGGTCGCGGCCACGATCGCCGACAGCGCGGGTTGACTCGTGGTGCCCGCCAGCGGCGCCGATGCCCCGTCGACGGCGCTGGCGCCGGCGGTCCACGCCGCCAGGTAGGTGGCCAGCTGCCCGCCCGGGGTGTCGTGGGTGTGCACATGGATGGGCAGGTCGAACCGTGACCGCAGCGCACCGACCAGGGCGGTGGCCGCCTGCGGGCGCAGCAGCCCGGCCATGTCCTTGATGGCCAGCACGTGCGCGCCTGCGTCGACGATCTGCTCGGCGAGCTTGAGGTAGTAGTCCAGGGTGTAGAGGTTCTCGGCGGGGTTGGACAGGTCGCCGGTGTAGGACATGGCGACCTCGGCGACCGAGGTGCCGGTCTCGCGAACCGCGTCGATTGCCGGGCGCATCGACTCGACGTTGTTGAGCGCGTCGAAGATTCGGTAGATGTCGATACCCGTTGCGGTGGCCTCAGCCACGAACGCCTTGGTCACCGTCTCCGGGTACGGGGTGTAGCCGACGGTGTTGCGTCCCCGCAGCAGCATCTGCAGGCAGATGTTGGGCATCGCCTCGCGCAGCGCGGCCAGCCGGTCCCACGGGTCCTCCTTGAGGAAGCGAAGCGCCACATCGTAAGTCGCTCCGCCCCAGCACTCCACCGACAGCAGCTGCGGTGTCATCCTGGCGATGTGGGGCGCCACCAGGAGCAGACCGTTGGAGCGCACTCGGGTGGCCAGCAGCGACTGGTGTGCATCACGGAATGTGGTGTCGGTGACGCCCAGTGCCGGGGAGTCCCGCAGCCAGGTCGCAAAACCCTCCGGGCCCAGTTCGGTGAGCCGCTGCTTGCTGCCCGCGGGTGGCGGCGTCTTGAGGTCCAGCGGCGGCAGCTTGTCATGCGGGTACACCGCTGCCTGCCGCTCACCGTGCGGCTTGTTGACCGTCACGTCGGCCAGGTAGTTGAGGATGCGCGAACCGCGGTCAGCCGGCGTGTGTGCCGTCAGCAGCTGCGGTCGGTCATCGATGAACGAGGTGGTGACGCGGCCCGCCTCGAAGTCGGGGTCGTCCAGAACCGCTTGCAGGAACGGGATGTTCGTCGACACCCCGCGGATGCGGAACTCTGCCAGTGCACGGCGCGCCCGGGTGGCGGCCGATGCGAAATCACGGCCCCGACAGGTCAGCTTGACCAGCATCGAGTCGAAGTGGGGACTGATCTCCGCGCCGAGATGCGTGCCGCCGTCGAGCCGGATACCCGCCCCTCCCGGGGATCGGTAGCCGGTGATGCGTCCGGTGTCGGGCCTGAATCCGTTGGCCGGGTCCTCGGTGGTGATGCGGCACTGCATTGCCGCGCCACGGATGTGCACCGACTCCTGGCTCAGCCCGAGATCGGCCAGCGACTCCCCCGCCGCGATCCGCAGCTGGCTGGAGACCAGGTCGACGTCGGTGATCTCCTCGGTCACGGTGTGCTCGACCTGGATGCGCGGATTGCACTCGATGAAGACGTGATGGCCGCGCTCATCGAGCAGGAACTCGATGGTGCCTGCGCACGTGTAGTTGATCTGACGGGCGAACGCCACCGCGTCGGCACAGATCTTCTCGCGCACCGCCGGATCCAGGTTCGGCGCCGGCGCCAGCTCGATGACCTTCTGATGGCGGCGCTGCACGCTGCAGTCCCGCTCGAACAGGTGGATGACGTTGCCGTGCGTGTCGGCGAGGATCTGCACCTCTATATGGCGCGGGTTGATCACCGCCTGTTCCAGGTACACCGTCGGATCACCGAACGCCGACTCGGCCTCCCGGCTTGCCGCCTCGATCGCCTCGGCCAGCCCCGAGGCGTCCGCGACGCGGCGCATCCCGCGGCCGCCACCGCCGGACACTGCCTTGACGAACAACGGAAAAGTCATCTCCGTAGAGTTCTCAGCCGCGGCAAGCAGCTCCTCAACCGATGCCGACGGCTCCGAGGACGCCAGGACCGGCAGGCCCGCGGCCCGCGCCTCGGCAATCGCGCGCGCCTTGTTGCCGGTCAACTCCAGAACATCGGCACGGGGCCCGACGAATGTGATTCCCTCGGCCGCGCACGCCGCCGCCAGCTCCGGATTCTCGGACAGGAAGCCATAACCGGGATACACCGCGTCCGCACCGGCGTGCTTGGCGACTCGGATGATCTCGGAGACTGACAGGTAGGCCCGTACCGGATGGCCGGGCTCGCCGATCTGATAGGACTCGTCGGCCTTCAGTCGATGCAGCGAGTTGCGGTCCTCATACGGATACACCGCAACCGTGGCGATGTTCATTTCGTAGGCCGCCCGGAACGAGCGAACCGCGATCTCGCCGCGGTTAGCCACCAGGAGTTTTGAAATCACGAGGTCACCCTAACTTCGCCGGTGTTACCCGGGGGTTACATGCGGATGGGCGCTACAGCAGTGTGGACCAGTAACTCCAGAATCGCACCAGGATCATCAGGAAGATTGCGGTGAACCACAGCGCCACCAACGACCAGCGCCACTGCGCAACGAAGCCCGCGATGCGATTGCCGGACGATGATGCAAAGGCGATTGAGGACGTCACGACGAGCAGCGGAATGGTCACGGCCCACACCACCATGCAGTAGGGGCACAGCGCGCCGATGTGATAGAGGCTCTGCACGATCAACCAGTGCACGAAAACCGTGCCGAGCAGCGTTCCCGCCGCAAGGCCTGCCCAATACCACCGCGGCAGTGGCACTTTGGCCAACGCAAGCACACCCGTGACGAGAACGACGCTGAACGCGACGATCCCGATCAGCGAGTTGGGGAAGCCGAAGGCCGAGGCCTGCGGGGTGACCATCACCGAGCCGCAGGACAGCACCGGGTTGATGCTGCACGACGGCACGTAGGCCGGGTTGATCAGGAGTTCGACCTTCTCGATCGTCAACACCAGCGACGCGGCGAGACCGAGCACGCCTGCGATGAGGACCCACACCGCGCTTGCGGTGCGCACGCGCGCCGTGGCCCCGGCGGACGCCGACGGTTCGGCGACGGGAGCGGAATCTGGCGCGGTGGTGGTCACGGCGCCGCGGGTGCCTGACCGGGCAGCGGCGCGGCCGGAACGGCGGTCATACCGGGCAGGTCACCGACCGTCTCCTTGACCTTGGCGACCAGTGCGTCGGGCGTCGAGTACTTGTAGTCCTCACCGTTGATCCGGATGGTCGGGGTTCCGGTGACTCCGGTCGCCTTGGCCAGGCCGCCCACCATGTCGAGGTAGCGCCCACTGTTGATGCAGGCCGGGACCGAACCCGCCGCACCGGCTTGACGGGCGGTCTCGATCAACTGCTCATCGGTGGGGAATGAGGTTCCGACTTCGCTGGGCTGCTGCGCGTACAGCGCGGCGTGGAAGCGGCGGAAGGCCTCCTTCGACTCGTCGGCGACGCAGTACGCCGCGGCGCCGGCGCGCGACGAGTAGTTCTTGTTCGCCGCTCGGTCCAGGATCGCCACCATGTAGTAATCCGCCGCAATGGCCCCACTGTCGATCAGAGCGCTGACCGTCGGGCCGAACCGCTGCTCGAATGCGCCACACGCCGGGCAGAGGAAGTCCTCGTAAAGACCCAGCACGACCTTCGGTTCGTCGGTGCCCTCCTTGGTGACCAACTTGCTGGAGGTCACGCGGATCGACTGCCCCTCGTCGGCCGACGGCTTGGTCTCGCCGGACAACACGATGTAGAGGACGAGAGCGACCGCGAAGATCACGACGACCGCGGTGAGCCCGATCTGGATCAGCAGATTGCGCTTGCGATCCGCAGCCTTGAGGTCGTAGCTCTGGGGCTTCTTGGGTTTGGTGGCCACGGGACAAGAGTACCGGCGAGCTCAGTGCGCTCCGAAACCCCCACTCAGCAGCGGCAGAGGTGCGCCTTGAGCGCCGAGACCATGTCCGCGGTGGCGATCGCGCTGCCGCCGCCGAGTGCGGAGAAATTCGTGAACGCGTGCACCATCGACCCGTATTGACGGTGATCGACCGCCACCCCGGCCGCCGTCAGCGCCTCGGCGTACAGGTTTCCCTCGTCCCGAAGCGGGTCGAAGCCCGCGGTCAGTACGAGCGCGGGCGGCAGGCCCGCGAGATCGTCGGCCAGCAGCGGCGAGATCCGCGGGTCCGAGACCTCGATCGGTGCCCCGTTCAGATAGCTGTCCCTGAACCAGTCCATGTGGGCCTTGGTCAGGAAGAAGCCGTCGGCGAACAGCGCCTTGGAGCGGGTTTCGCTCGCGAAGTTCGTGACGGGATAGATGAGCAGCTGCAGGGCGGGCAGCGGCACTCCCCGGTCCCGGTCGTCGCGCGCGAGGTGCGACACCACGGTGGCGAGGTTCCCGCCCGCGCTATCGCCGCCGACGGCCACCCGCTGCGGGTCTGCGCCCAGCTCCGCAGCGTGTTCAACGGCCCAGCGGTAGGCGGCGTAGCAGTCCTCGATGGCGGCCGGTGCCTTGTGCTCGGGCGCGAGGCGGTAGTCGAGCGCCAGGACGTGGATTCCCGCGTCACGGCAGATAAGTCGGCACAGTCCGTCGTGGGTCTCGAGGTCGCCGACCACGAAGCCGCCGCCGTGGAAGAAGACCAGCAGCGGTTCTGACCGGGTGGGGCCGCCAGGGCTGCCGACCGGAGCGTCATTCACAGGCGTGTAGTGCCGGGCCCGCATTGCCCCCGCCGGACCGGGTATCGAGAGGTTCCGCACCCCCACCGCCACACTGGAGTCGACGAGCGCGGCGAGTTTGCGCAGTTGGGCGCGTGCCACCGCCAGGTCGTCGCTGGCCACCAGGCCACCGACTCCAGAAGCCCGCTGCACGGCGAGCACCAACTGCAGCGTGGTGTCGAGGGTGTTGCCGTCCACGGTGACGGCACGTCCCCCAAGCATCAGCCGCTTGACCCGATCCGGGAGCCGCTTGAGCACCGGCAGCATGACACCGCTGGCCGCGTTCACGGCGGCCAGCTTGGCCCGTCCGGGCCGACCCGCACCGGGATCGGCGACAGGCGCAGGCACTCTCCCGGGTTGGCTTGCTGCTGGCTGACTCGACGTCATGGTTGATCCCTCGACTCCCTCGGTCACGCTCAACGACGGTAATTCGATCCCCGCCATCGGGCGGGTTTTTGGCGGACACCTCGCGGGGGTGCCAACCGCGCCACCGCGCCAGCAACTTCAGCCCCGAGCATCCGCACAGGGCCGATCGACGCCGAGGATATCGCCCGGCCATCAATCAGGTTGAGCTGCACCCACTTCTGCTGCGATGCGCAAAACGCCACGCGCATGCCTGCCTCGGCGTGGCTACCACACCAAAACCCCAGCACAGGTCATGATTAGGTGGGGTAACCAGCTCGGTAATATCGTCATTCTGAAATCGGTGAACCCCGACAGGATTGTGAGTGACTTCGACGTGTTCGACTTTGAGCGAAGCGAGCAGGGCATATCGTCCATCGCGGCGCTGGAGGACGGCACTCGACAGGGGCCCGATCCGCGAACCTTCAACTTCACAGGCTAGGTGACATGAGCTCGGCGGCATCCATCCCCAACGTCTCACTCAATGACGAGAACACGATCCCCGTGCTCGGCATCGGCGTGGGTGAACTGTCCGAGGCGCAGACCGAGCAGGCGGTGTCCGCGGCGCTGGAGATCGGCGTCCGGTTGATCGACACCGCCGCCGCGTACGGCAACGAAGCGGCCGTGGGCCGTGCCATCGCCGCCTCGGGTGTCCCGCGCGCCGAGATCTTCGTCACCACGAAGCTCGCCACTGAGAACCAGGGCTTCAAGTCGTCACGCGACGCGTGCGAGGCAAGCGTGGAACGCCTGGGCCTGGACTACGTCGACCTGTACCTCATTCACTGGCCGGCCGGCGATCCCGGCAAGTACGTCGACAGCTGGGGCGGAATGATGAAGGCCCGCGAGGTCGGCCACACCAGGTCGATTGGCGTGGCCAACTTCACGCCCGAGGATCTCTCCAACGTCATCGACCTGTCGTTCTTCGTCCCCGCGGTGAACCAGATCGAGCTGCATCCGCTGCTGAATCAGGCGGACCTGCGTGCGGTCAACGCCGAGCACGGCATCGTCACCGAGGCCTACGGGCCGCTCGGGGTCGGCAGGCTGGTGGAGAACCCCACGGTGGTCTCGGTCGCCGGCGAGTACGGCAAGACGCCTGCGCAGACCCTGATCCGCTGGAGCATCCAGCTGGGCAACGTGGTGATCCCCCGTTCCTCCAAGCCCGAGCGCATCGCGGAGAACGTCGACGTGTTCGACTTCGAGCTGTCGGCGTCGCATATGGAGGCCCTCAACGCACTCGATGACGGCACCCGGTTCCGGCCGGACCCCGAGACCTACACCGGCACCTAGGGGTTTGACGATGTCGGTCGCTGAGTTCATCGAGGTGACCGGCACGGCCATTGACGCCATCGGTGTCGCCGTCATCGCGGTCGGTGCCATCGTCGCGCTCGCGCTGACGTGGGTGCGTAGGCACCGTGTCGATGCCTACGAGTACTTCCGGCGACAGCTCGGCCGGGCGATCCTGCTGGGCCTGGAGTTTCTGGTGGCCGCCGACATCATCCGGACCGTGGCGGCCCCCGACGCACAGAGCGTCGCCGTGCTGGCGGGCATCGTGCTCATCCGAACATTCCTGAGCTTCTCGCTGCAATTGGAGATGACGGGAACGTGGCCGTGGCAGAAGCGGCCCTCGGACAAAACGGGCACCGACACAGCCGCGACGGTCAAGCCTGTGCAGACACCCGTCCAACACCTGGAATGAAGCGTCCCACTCGCGCCACGTAGTCGCCGTAGCGCTGTCCGTGTGTGGCGCGCAGATATGGCTCCTCGACCGTGCGCACCTGCACCTCGATGGCCAGGAGCAACAGGCCGAAACCCGCCAGTGCCAGCGCATTCGGGGCCATGAGTGTCACGCCGCCGCCGAACACCAGCATGGCGGTGAAGATGGGGTTGCGAACGATCGTGAACACTCCGCGCTCAACCAACTGGGTCGTCTCACCGCGATCGACACCAATGCGCCACGAGTCACCCATTGACTCCTGCGCCCACAGCGTCGCCGCGATACCCAGAATCGCCGCGGCCCCACCCACCAGGCCCACGGCGCGATGATCGAGAACGGCGACCGGGGCCAGGACTCCCGTCAGTTGGAGGACCGGCGCCAGCACGCCGATCGCCATCGCTGCGACGAACCCCACCCCTGCCAGCCATTCCAATGATCCTGGCCTGCCATGGATCCCGCGCATCCCGGTCGATCCGGTGCGGCGCCACTGCCGATAGCTCCGCCACCCGAAGCCGAGGATGACGAACACCCCGTAGAGCGTCAGCGCTGCAATCTCCATGACATGGCCGCCTTTCCGTGTCAGCCAAGGAACCAGACGCGACTCACAATACATAGCAACATGCGCATGTATCTATGCAAAGGCAATCTGGCGACGCGTCAAGCACTGACAGACCGGCCGGACGGGATCATCGCAGCCACCCCTTCTGCTTGATGTAGGCCAGTGGAATCAACGCCGCGACAAGCGTCATCAGCGTCGTCGCGAGGAACCCGTGCTCCCATTCCAGTTCCGGCATCCACGTGAAGTTCATGCCGTAAAAGGTGGCGATCAGCGTGGGCGGCAGAAACACCGCGGTGATGATGGTGAAAACCTTCACGATCTGGTTCTGCTTGACGTTGAGCCAGGTCATCACGGACTGCTGCAGATAGCGCAGCTTGTCATGCTCGAAACTGGCGTGCTGTTTCACTCCGTCGATGTCGGCGATCAGGATGTTGATCAGATCATCGAGATCGCTTGTATTTCCCGGTGTTTCAGCGATCAAGTGGCGGGCGGCCCGGGCCAGCGACAATTGCGTCTCCTGTGTGCGTGACACGATCTCCTCGGCGCCGTTCATCCGCGCCATCGTGTCGCGCATGTCCATCACGCCAATCTCACGCCCGCGGCCGTCATGGCCCTGGGTCGCAAACTCGATATCGTCGTTCATCGCCTCGACCGCGTCGCTTGCGTAGTCGATGACCCGCTCAGACGCCTCATTGAGCGCCCACAACAACGCGTACATCACCCCATGCGGGGAGCCCGTCAGATCTGGGGTGCGCCGCATCTTGGCGATGGCCTTGTCGAACGGCGTGAAGTGGCCCTCAGGCTGCAGGGTCACCACAACGTCAGCGCCGAGGGCGAACACGATCGTGGCGCGGTCGATGGTGTCGCCGCGTTTGAAGTTCACCACAACCGGCAGGTAGATGAAGTTGTCGGTCTCCCAGACTCGGCTCCGTGCCGCTGCGAAGTCGACGCCAAGACGCCCGCGCAGTTCTGCTGCCGCGTCCGCATCGGATGTCGGCAACTGGATCCAGACCCGCCGCAGCACGTCGGTGTCGAATCGGTCGGTGGTCACTGGTGTTTGCATGAGATGTCCTCCGAAGGTGTGGCGGCGCGATCGGCCGCCTACTGGCCGTATGTCGAGTGCGCCGGTGAGTTCGACGACGAGCCGACCTCGCGCTGCGGGTGGGCGTAGTGCATCGCGAGCAGTCCGGCACTGATGAGCAGATACAACGCGACCGTGAACCAGATCGCCTGCCGTTCCAGATTCGGCGCCCGACGGGTGGTTTCGGACCGCTTGGTCAACGTGGGCATGGCGATGCTCCAATCATGTTGAGGTTAGACAGATTTCGCCCGAACCCGGGCGTGTGCGAGCACAGGTCAGGGGTGCGCCGACCGCACCGGTCGAGGCATGTGTGATGACGCCGCAACATCCCCCATTGGTTCGGGGGTGCGGCTGGAGATCAGATGAGTCCGAGGGGCGATCGACATGTGTCGATCGACGCCTAGGCCAAGGTCAGCGTGGACCCGGACGGGTGGATTCCGCGAGGGAGGCCCCACTCCGTCCGTTGATACTGTCGTCCGGCATGTGCCGCTCACCTCGCTCTCATCGTGCAACCCGCTGCTACCGCAGGACCTCTGCGCGCTGACCATTAGAAGCCCGCGGCCCGTGAAAAGTCAATCAGAACCCCGACGTACGGCTCGCGGCACTAACCTCGCGCGAGCAGTATTCGGCTGAGTTGCGTCGTGGTGGTGACACCGTCGTCATAGCCACCCTCATCGCCTAGCGCATTCATGACGGCCAAGGTGTAGCGCTGGGCGGGCCCGGCGAAGCCCACGGTGTTGACCACCCAACCACCCTCCTCCTGCGACCACCCGTTCTTGTTGCCCGGCGCCATCGCAGCGCCTGCGCCCCAGACTCCCCACTGCTGCTGACCGTCGACTCGCTGCATCTCCGCCACCACCGCGGCGGCGTCGGCCGGCGCCAAACCGGTCAACACGTAGTTCATCAGCCCATCGAAGTCATCGGCCGTGGCCTTCTGAAAGCCCCAATATGGGAACACGTCGCCAAATCCGGGCACAGGGCGCACATTTGGCATCCCATAGCGCGGGAAGTTCGCGTTGAACACACCATCGGTTCCGCCGTAGCGCGCCCACAGCGTGTCAGTTGCCGCGTTATCCGATTTCTGCAGCATCGCGACCATGAGGCGTCGGTCGGCGTCACTGAGCCGAATCGCACCGGCCCGCTCACGCGTGAGCAGGTCGGCGACCATCGCCAGCTTGATAGTCGATGCCGTCCAGATCGGAGTGGCGGCATGAGCGCTGCGGTACTTGGCACCCGTCACTCGATCGCGCAACACGAATCCAACGGTGCCGGGCCGCGTCGCGACGTACTGCTCGGCCTCCGCGATGCGCTCGCGCAACCCACACTGGGTGTCGGAGGCAGCACATGCCGCGGTCGCGACGGGTTGCACTGTCGCACTGCCGATCAGCAGCACCACAACGCTGGAAAGCACTGCGAGCACACGCACGAGCATTGGCTGGCACCCCACTTCGGCTGCGACACCGCGCGAATCCACGGGCCTACCACGTAGTCGTAGCACGGTAGTCGCTGCACGAGACTGTTCGATGACGCGTGTCGACGTTATTGAAGCGCGTTCTCAATCGCATTGCGGAGATCGTCCGGACTCTGCACCGGCACCTGATCGCCGTTGACGAAGAACGTCGGGGTGCCCTGGACGCCGAGCGCCTCGCCGTCATTGACGTCCAGGCGGATGCGCTGCAGTGTGGCGGGGTCGTTGTACGCCGCATCGAACGCCGCCATGTCCAGGCCCAGTTCTGATGCGAAGCCGCGGAACACGTCGTCGGCAGGCGTGCGCTTCTCCCCCCACTGCGCCTGAGTCTCATACATCTTGTGATACATGGGCTCGAGCTGCCCCTGCTGCGCGGCGGCCTCCACCGCTCGCGCGGCGCGCTCGCCGTTGAAGTGCCCACCCAGCGGGAAGTAGCGCAGGACGAACTCGACGCGATCGCCGTACTCGGCGCGCAGCTGTTCGACGAGTGGGTATGCCGCCCGGCATCCCTCGCACTCGAAGTCCAGGAACTCGACGAACGTCACGGCAGCGTCGGGAGCGTCGTTCAGTCGATGACTGTTCTCACGGACCACCTGCCCGGGGGCCGAGTCCGCCGACGGCTCGCCGGCCGTATCGGAATCGCCTCGACTCACGAGGAGGAAGACCGTGATTGCGGCGATGACGGCGATCGCGACCACTGTCAGCAGCGTCCGGCCGGTACGTGTTCGCAGCAAGAGTTCTCTCCCAAGCTCATGTCTGTGTGCAGTGCGCCGGACCTGCATCTACGTAGTGACTACGTAGGATGGTAGCGCAACTGATGTTCGGCGAGCGACGGGATGACTCTCATGAGGCTTGGCCACCCCTCGGCGATCCGGCGCCGACGCGGGATCTGGTGGACGACGGCGGCACTGATGACGATCACCGTCGTGGTGCTTGGCCTGAATTCGTGCGGAACCGCTACGCCCCCGCCGCCGTCGGAACCCCAGTCGATCATCGACAAGGGCACCCCCTACGACGATCTACTCATCCCCGAGTTGCAGACGTCGGTCACCGACGGTGCCATCGGTGTCCCCGTCGAGTCGCCAGTCACCGTCAGCGCAGGCGGGGGTGTGCTGGGCGCAGTGAGCCTCGTCAACGAGGAGGGCCGCGAGGTCAGGGGCGAGCTGAGCGCCGACGGCGTCACGTGGCGCTCCGCGGAACCGCTTGGCTACAACCGGGAGTACACCCTGAACGCCGAGGCGTCGGGTCTGGGCGGTGTGACTCACACCAGCGCCACGTTCGAGACGCATTCGCCGGAGAACCTGACCATGCCCTACGTGGTTCCCACCGACGGTGCGGTCGTCGGCGTCGGACAGCCCATCGCGGTGCGCTTCGACGAGAACATCCCCGACCGCCTCGCAGCCCAGCAGGCGATCACGGTCACGACCACGCCTGAGGTCGAAGGTGCCTTCTACTGGCTGAACAACCGCGAAGTCCGCTGGCGCCCAGCGCAGTACTGGAAGCCCGGAACAACAGTCGAGGTTGCGGTGAAGACATATGGCGCTCATCTCGGTGACGGCCTATTCGGTCAGGACGACGTCGCGAGCCGCTTCACGATCGGCGATGAGGTCATCGCGACCGCCGACGACGCCACCAAGACAATGACCGTCCGAGTGAATGGGGACGTGGTCAAGCAGATGCCAATCTCGATGGGCAAGAACAAGACCCCCACCGATAACGGCACCTACATCATCGGCGACCGGTCCTCGTTCCTCGTCATGGACTCCTCGACCTACGGCGTGCCGGTGAACTCCCCCGATGGATACCGCACCGAGGTCAACTGGGCCACCCAGATGTCCTACAGCGGGATCTATGTCCACTCAGCGCCATGGTCGGTCGGCAGCCAGGGTCGTGCCAACGTCAGCCACGGATGCCTCAACGTCAGTCCCGATAACGCCCGGTGGTTCTTCGACAACACCAGACGCGGTGACATCGTCGAGGTCATCAACACCGTCGGGTCCACCCTGTCCGGAACCGACGGCCTCGGCGACTGGAACATCCCGTGGGAGCAGTGGCGCAAGGGCAACGCCACGGTGTAGCGAGATCAGTGGTGACAGACCACATTGATCACGATGGGCGCGGTGACCGTCACGGTCATCGTGGCCGCCACCAACGCCTGGTGACACCAACGCGTCCCGCTGTGCACCGGGTCCAGTAGCCGGTTGGCACGCGCGGCCACTGCTGTGGCGGCGACCGCAAGACCTCCGGTGCGCACCGGTAGTGGGCCGGCCAGCATGACCATCCCCGCCACGAGTGATGTCGTGCCGTGACGACGGACCGCCGCGTCATCGGCACACATCTCCAACAGTTCGGTGACCGCCGCGGCGCCGCGTGTGAACAGCGGCAGACGCGTCAGGCTGCCTGCGAGCGCGCGCAACACCATCACGACGTGGTGATGCCGCCCGGAGATGTGGGCGTCCTCGTGCGCGAGCACCGCCGCGAGCTGCGAGTCGTCGAGCGCCTCCATTGCCGCCGTGGTGACCACGATGGCATTCGGCCGGCCCACAACGCAGTACGCGGCCGGCCGCGCGGCGGGCACCACGAAGACGTCGGGCCGCCCGGTGGGCACTCCGATGATTCGGGCGGCGTGAGCGTGCTCTCGACTCAGCGACCGCGAGCCCAGCACCGATCTACTCACCTTCACCGTCACGACCGTCGAGATCACCAGGCCCGCAATGATGAGAACCGCCAAACTCAAGCGTCCCGGAGTCGCCACTCGTTCGGGCATACCGAGAAGTTCCAGGCACAGCACCACTGCCGAGGAACCCTCAAGCCCGCGCAGGCCCGTCACGACGATGAGCGTGATCGCCGCCGTCCATGCGAGCAGCGCTCCGACGATGGCCGTCAACCACGCGGCGACACCGAGTCGCGGGCTCATGCCACGGCGAGTGAGCCGTGCCAGCAGCGGCGGCGACAACCACGTCACCATGGCTGCGTAGACCAACAGGCAGGCAGCGGTTGTCATCGACGCCGCTTGGGGCTGTCGGAATGGCGCGGTGCCGCTTTCTCCCGAAGCGCCGCCTTCAACTGAGCGGACTCCTCGGCGGTCATCTGCTCGACGAAGAACGCGAGAACCGCCTCACGGTCGCCGCCATCGCTGAACGCCGCGCGCATCAGGTTGGCCGAGCGCTCCTCCCGCGTCATCATCGGCCAGTACCGGTACGCCTTGCCCTCGCGTTCCCGCCTCACCCAGCCCTTGCGGTGCAGGTTGTCCAGCGTCGAGAGCACGGTCGTGTAGGCGATCTGACGTGTGTCGGCCAGCTCCTCGAAGACCTGGCGAACGGTCACGCCGTCCTCGCGGTCCCACACCCGTTCCATGACAGTTGCCTCGAGGTCACCGAATCCTCGCTGCTGCATCCCTACCTCCCGGCCGTCTCCCACAATCTAGCCGCAGTCCACCGTCCCGCAGGCGCTCCGCGCGCAGTCGAGGCAGCCGATGTCTGCTCAGCCCACCGGGCACGTCGCCGCACCCTCGCGCAGCACCACCGCCGAGCGCTGGTCGATCGGCAGCCCGTATCCGCGCAGCACGTCGGCGAACTGCACCGAGTACTGGCACCAGAAGGCTTGATTGGGCGGCATCCAGTCGGCGGGCTCGGAATCGCCCTTGTCCTGGTTCGCGCCGCCCGCGACCGCCAGCAGGTTGGCCGGGTCGTTGGCGAACCGCACCCGCATCTCGTCGGTCCAGTCCCGGGCGCCGAGATCCCACGCCAACGCCAACGGGACGAGGTGATCGATCTGCACCGACGCGCCCACCTGATTGCCACGCGTGAACGAGATCACCGCATTGGTGTAGGGGTCATGCAGCGCCCCGGTGGCCACAGCGCTCGGGCACCGCTTGATGGCGACGTAGACCTTGTCGACGAGGTCGCGGTCGAGGATGTCATTGCGGGTGTCGCACCCGTTGTGGCCGCCGGGCGCGCTGTTGTCATCGGTCCACGATTCGCCGAACGCGGCCCGGCGGTAGTCGTGGCCACGGGTGCGGGTCGGGATCACCGCCACACCAGCCAGCACGTCGGCACCGGCGGTGACGGTGGGCATATCGGCCGACGCGACGAACATCTCGGAGCGCTCGCGAGAGGCGGCCACCGTTTGATAGGCGACGGCCACCGAGAGGATCACCGCCGCCGTGAGCCAGGCCAGCCGCTTCACGCCTTGTCCAGGTACTCGACGCGCTCGGTGTCGGTGAACGGGGCGGCGAGGGCCTGAAGTCCCCGATGCTGCACCAGCCTCGGATCCTCCGCATAGACCGACTGGGCGAACGTGCGCGCCGCCTCGATGACCTCGCGATGCTCGGCCAGGGACAGCAGCCGGAGCGTGATGGGCCTACCGGACTGGTTGAGCCCCAACACATCTCCCTCACGCCGCTCGGCGAGGTCGAGATCAGCCAGCTCGAATCCGTCCAGCGTGCCCGCGACCGCACGCAGGCGCGTGCCTGCCTTGGAACCCTCCGGCATGTTGGTGGCCAGCAGGCATAGGCTCGGATGCTCACCGCGACCGATGCGCCCCCGCAACTGGTGCAGCTGGCTGATACCGAACCGGTCGGCGTCCATCACCACCATGACGGTGGCATTGGGCACGTCGACGCCGACCTCGATCACGGTGGTGCACACCAGCACGTCGATGTCACCGGCGCGGAAGGCCGACATCACCGCATCCTTCTCGTCACCGGAGAGCCTGCCGTGCATCAGCCCAAGGCGCAGTCCGGCCAGCTCGCCGCCCCGCAGCCCCTCGTACATCTCGATGACGGTCTTGGGGGGTGGCCCGGGCGGCGCCTTCCCGTCCTGGCCCGGCGCGGCCCCGTCGTCGTCGGCCTCGTCGATACGGGAGGCCACCACGTACGCCTGGCGCCCCGCGGCGACCTCCTCGCGAACGCGCAGCCATGCCCTTCCCAGCCACGACCTCTGGCGCTCCTCGCGCATGAAGATCGTGTTGGTGGAGATGGGCTGGCGCCCACGCGGCAGCTCACGCAGCACCGATGTCTCGAGGTCACCGTAGACGGTCAACGCGACCGTACGCGGGATGGGCGTGGCGGTCATCACCAGAAGATGCGGCGTGATACCGCCGGCGGCCTTGGCGCGCAGCCGATCCCGCTGCGCGACGCCGAAGCGGTGCTGCTCGTCGACGACGACGAGACCGAGATTGTGGAACTCGACATCGTCCTGGATCAGCGCATGCGTTCCGATGACGATACCCGCGTCACCGCAGGCGATCTCATCACGCGCTCGCCGCTTCTGTTGTGCGGTCATCGATCCGGTGAGCAGGGCCACCCGGGTGGCGCCCGCCTCACCCCCGAGCTCACCGGCCATGGCCAACGGGCCGAGGACCTGGCGGATGGACCGGGCATGTTGGACCGCAAGCACTTCGGTGGGAGCCAGCAGGGCGCACTGGAATCCGCTGTCCACCATCTGCGCCATCGCGAGAACCGACACGATGGTCTTGCCGGAGCCGACCTCACCCTGCAGCATCCGATGCATCGGTTTGGTGTCGGCCAGTTCGGCCGAGAGCACCTCCAGCACGGAGCGCTGGCCTGCGGTCAGTTCGAACGGCAACTGCTCGCCCAGTGCGGCCAGGACACCGCCGCCGCGCGCAGGGGCTGGCGGGCCCGTCTCGCCGAGTTCGCCGTTGCGGCGCACCACCAGCGCCCACTGCAGGCCGACGGCCTCGTCGAACGCCAGGCGCTCGGTGGCGCGTTCCCTGTCGTCGGGGCTCTCGGCGAGGTGGATGGCACGAAGTGCCTCGTCCTCCGACATCAGATCCCAGTGCTCCCGAATCGATTCCGGCAGCGGATCATCGATGGGGTCGAGCACGTCGAGGACCTGGCGGACACACGCGTAGATATCCCAGCTCTGCACCTTGGCGCTGGCGGGATAGATCGGGAAGTAGTCCCGTTCGAACGCCGACATGTCGAGTTCGCCGTCGTCCGTCTTCGATGACGCAGCGATCGTCGCCAGATTCTTCGAACCTCTGCCCTGGCCCGCTCCCTCGAGGATCAGGAACGCCGGATGCGTCAACTGCATGGCACCCCTGAAGAATCCGACCTCGCCCGACAGCATCAGTCGGGTGCCCTCCACGAGCGTCTTCTTGGTGTACTTGGCGTTGAAGAAGGTGGCGGTCACCTTGGGGTTGCGGTCGCGCAGCGTCACCACCAGGTACTCACGCCTCGGCTGCCGGTTGGTGTACCGGATGTCGGCGCGCGCAATGGTGTCGACGAAAGTGATGTGCTCGCCCTCCTCGGGCAGCTCCCCGTCGTCACCGAGCACCGACATGCCGTGGCTGTACTTGCGCGGGTAGTGCCGCAGCAGGTCGTTCACGGTGACGATGCCGAAGTGCTCCTCAAGGGCCTTCGCCGACTTGGCGCCGATCACGTGCGTCAAGGCGTCGGTGAGCGCAACCACGTCTACTCCACTCCGATCAGCAGCACGTCGCCGCGATGTCCCGTGTGGTAGATGACGATCTCGGCGCCGAGATGCTGGCGATGGACGTGTTCCTGCAGTGCCGGTCCGACGTCGGCGCCAACGTCGACGCCAGTGAGAACGGTGACGAGTTCACCACCGGAGACCAGCAGGAGGTCGATGAGCCCCGCGCCCGCGGCGACCACGTCATCACCGACGATCAGTACCTCGTCACCCGCGATGCCGAGACCGTCACCGGGCTTGCATGCCCCGGCCCACGTCAGCGCCTCCTCCGTCGCCAGCCGCACCGAACCGAGCCGGGCCCCGCCTGCGGCGCGCGCCATGGTGTAGCCGTCGTCGACGGCCTCGCGGGCGGGATCGTGCACGGCCAACGCGGCCAGACCCGCCACCATGGATCCAGTCGGCACCGGGACGACGTCGATACCCCATCCGATGGCCGCCGTGCAGCCTGCGACCAGTTCCTCCGCGGCCACATAACCGTTGGGCAGCACCATGACCTGCCCGGCCCCGGTGTCGATGAGTGCGTGCAGTAGATCGTGCGCTGTGACGGGTCCCTGTCCGTCGGGTTGCAGCACCCCAGCCCCCTCGCCGGCGAACAGTTCCCGCGCCCCGTCCCCGTCGGTGACCGCGAGCACAGCCCGGCTTCGGCTCCAGACCCCCGCGGGCCGGCCGGCCGAACCAGCCGAGAGCGCGGTCACCTGAATACGACTTGGCGTACCGAGGTCAAGCGCCGCCTCAATGGCAGCACCACCGTCATCGGCGTGGACGTGCACCGAGTACTGCGCCGCGGTGTCTCCGCCCGCACCCGACGCGGCGATCACCACGGAGTCACCGAGACTCTCGAGACGCTTGCGGAGTGCTTCAACGCCCGCGTGATCGCATCCGCTCAGCAGATACATCACCTCGAACTGCGGCGGCGCCCCGACGGACCGCGGAGTGGGGGCAGCTCCCGTGAACTCGGCCGAGGCGCCCCCATAGGCACGGCGGTGCGGCGCCTGACCGGTCACGGTGGCAGTCATCGCATCGAGGAGTACCAGTAGTCCGCGGCCTCCCGCATCCACCACGCCGGCTGCGGCGAGCACGTCGAGTTGCTGTGTGGTCGCTTCCAGGGCGGCCGCCGCCGCATCGGATGCCGCGACGACCATCACGGCCAGGTCGGCGCCCTCTGCGGCGACGGACTCGGCGGCACTCGCCGCGGCCTGCAGGACTGACAGAATGGTGCCCGCGACGCTTCCGCCCACCGACGCGACGACCAGCTCGACGGCGTGCCGCAGACCTGCACGCAACGCGGCGGTGTCCAGGGTTGAGCGGGTACCGGAGGATTCGGGGGTGGCCTCGGCGGTCGCCTCCGCGAGCCCGCGCAGGATCTGCGACAGGATCACCCCGGAATTGCCGCGCGCGCCGCGCAGTGCGCCGTCTGCCAGCGCCGCGATGACGGCCGTCGGGTCATCGCCCACCTCGGGTGCGTCTGCCTGGACACATGCCGAACGCATGGTGAACAGCATGTTCGTGCCGGTGTCGGCATCGGCGACAGGGAAGACGTTGAGCCGGTTGATCTCGTCCGTGTGCGCGACCAGTCCGTCGAGTGCGCAGTGAGCCCAGGCACGCAAGGCGGCCGCATCCAGCAGACGACCCGACATGCCACCTCCAACACTTCGCGGTGGGGTTGAGCCTAACCTCGGTCGCTGACACCACCACGCGCGTCGGTGTCCGCAGCGGTGGCCGTGACAGCCATTTTGGCGATAACCGGGCCGCCCGGTATCCTGGTCAGGTTGTTGGGTCACCCGCGTTGCGGTTGTTGACCCCCCAAGTACTGATTGAGGAGTTCGAGATGGCTGCCGTGTGCGATATCTGCAACAAGGGCCCTGGCTTCGGTAAGTCCGTGTCGCACTCTCACCGTCGGACCAGCCGTCGCTGGAACCCGAACATCCAGACGGTGCGCGCCGTGGACCGCCCGGGCGGCAACAAGAAGCGCGTCAACGTCTGCACGTCCTGCATCAAGGCCGGCAAGGTCGCCCGGGGCTAAGTGCCCCACAGCTGGGCGCCCGACATCTGGGCGCCTGCTCTTCTGCACGCCGAGCTACGGCAGTCGCCAGTCGATCTGCTCTGACCCCAACCGGGTGAGCAGCTCGTTGGTTCGGCTGAACGGCCGCGATCCGAAGAATCCTCGCGACGCCGAGAGCGGCGACGGGTGAACCGACTCGATCGTCGCGCACCGCTCACCGCTCAACATGGGCTTCAGTGTCGCCGCATCGCGTCCCCACAGCACCGCGACAAGCGGCTGTGGACGCGCCACTAGCGCTTGGATCGCGCATTCGGTCACCGCCTCCCACCCCTTACCCCGGTGCGACGCCGGTGTGCCGGGGCGCACCGTGAGCACTCTGTTCAGCATCATCACGCCGCGCTGTGACCATGGCGTCAGATCCCCCGTCGACGGCGCCGGGTGGCCCAGGTCGGTGGCGTACTCCTTGAAGATGTTGGTCAGGCTCCTCGGCAACGGACGCACGTCGGGCGCGACCGAGAAGCTCAACCCGATCGCGTGGCCCGGTGTCGGGTACGGGTCCTGACCCACGATCAGCACCCGCACCTCGTCGAATGGAAACGTGAACGCGCGCAGCACGTTCTCGCCCGCGGGGAGGTATCCCTGACCGGCGGCGATCTCGGCGCGCAGGAACTCCCCCATCTCGGCGACGCGACCGGCCACGGGTTGCAGTGCACGGGCCCAGCCCGATTCGACGACTTCGTGAAGGGGACGCGCGGTCATGGTGGGTCAACCTATCTGGTGGCGACGATCAGAACGACTGCCAGCCCGGACTTCCGCGCCACGCCGAACCGTCGACCAGCACGCGGGCGGGGCCGTCGAGAACCACCCCGATACGACGCCATCCCGCCGGTGGCGCTGCCGGGAACGTCGCGACGAGCGCATGGTCCTCGCCGCCGCCGAGCACCCACGCCCATGGGTCGTGACCCGTCACCGTTGCCAGCGCGGCCAGAGCGTCGTGGTCAGCCGCCAACGCCGCCGTCGCCACGTCGATCCCGACACCTGACGCGTCGGCGATGTGCCCGAGGTCGGCGATGAGTCCATCGGAGACGTCGGTCATCGCGGTGGCTCCGGCATCCGCGGCGGCCCGACCCTGCCCGTAGGGCACCTCAGGCACGAGATGCCTGCGACGCAGGTCCTCGAAGTCGGCTTCACTACCGGAGTCGTCCACACGGCCCGCGCCCGTGAGGCACACCTGATAGCCCGCGGCGGACCGGCCGAGATCCCCTGCCACGGCCAGTGTGTCCCCCGGTCGGGCACCCCGCAGCAGAACGGGCGCGCGGCCGGCGAGGTCCCCCAGCGCCGTCACCGATATCACCCACTGCGGCGCCGTCACCAGGTCGCCGCCGGCGATCCCGGCGCCGCTGCGGTCCGCCTCCGCCCACATGCCGTCTGACAGAGCAAGCGCGTCCTCGGCCGCTGTGTCCCCCGGAGCGCCGAAGGACACCACGAACGCCGTTGCGACCGCGCCCATCGCCTCGATATCCGCGGCGTTCTGAGCGATGGCCTTGCGGCCGATGTCATGCGGTGTCGACCAGTCGAGCCGGAAGTGTCTGCCCTCCACGAGCATATCGGTCGACACGACGGTACGACCGTCGGCGGCAGTCACCACCGCAGCGTCATCACCCGGTCCGACCACCACCGAACTCGGTTGGCGGCGATCGGCGACCAGCCGGTCGATGACCCCGAACTCGCCGAGGCCTGCCAATGTCGGCGTGCCGCCGTCTGTGTCGTCGCTCATATGTCCTCCCGCGTGCGATCTTCCTGCCCTGAACACCGGCGCGACCTGCGGTACCTTTGGTCCCTGCGGCGTGGAGTCTATGCAGCGACACGGAGGTGACAGCGGGTGGTCGAGGCTTTCATGCTGATCCAGACCGAGGTGGGTCGCGCCGAGATCGTCGCCGAAACGCTGGCGAGCCTGCCCGGGGTGCTGTCCTCCGAATACGTCACCGGCCCCTATGACGTCATCGTGCGCATAGGCGCCGCCACCGCGGCCGAGTTGACGTCGACCATCGCGCCGAGCGTGCAGCAGGTGACCGGCATCACCCGCACCCTGACCTGTCCGGTGGCCGGCGGAGCCCTGCCCTAGCCGCGTCTTAGAGTTGCCTGGTGACCGACAACGGACCCGACGAACACGATGGACCGCCAAGGGCTCTGATGATCGCCGCACTGGCCGTCGCCGCGCTCGCGGTGGTCGCCCTGCTCGTCGTCGCGGCGGTCCGGGAGGTACCCGAGCAGCCCCGCCCCGTGGCCCTCGCAGGGGTGCCCGCGCCACAGGCCGACGACGACGCGTGCCGGGCCCTGCACGATGCGCTGCCCGAGAGCCTCGGTGAGTACCAGCGCGCGACGCTCGTCGATCCCGCACCCGTCGGCGCCGCCGCGTGGCAGAGCGAGTCTCAACCGGAGCCGGTCGTCCTGCGCTGTGGCTTGGAGCGGCCTGTCGACTTCGTGGCGGGCACGCCGGTGCAGGCCGTGGACGATGTGGACTGGTTCCGCATCGGCGAGCAGGACCGCAGTACCTGGATCGCGGTGGACCGGCCGGTCTACGTCGCCCTGACGCTGCCCGACGGCTCGGGACCAACCCCGATTCAGCTGATCTCGTCAGCCATCGCCAGCGCGATGCCGGAAGTGCCGATCAAACCCGGCCCGCTCCGCTGATTCCCGGGTCGCTCCGCTCAGGCCCGCCGGTGCGTTAGCGCAAGCCTGTGCCGCGGACCATCGCGGTGTCGACCATGGTGGCCAGCAGCGTCGGGTAGTCGACTCCGCTCGCGGCCCACATCCGGGGGTACATCGAGATTGTGGTGAACCCGGGCATCGTGTTGATCTCGTTGATCACCGGTCCGTCGTCGGTGAGGAAGAAGTCGACGCGGGCCAGCCCCTGGCAGTCGATGGCGCGGAACGCCCGGATCGCCAATTGCCGGATCTCGTCGGCGATGTCGTCGTCAACCTTGGCGGGCACGTCGAGTTCCGCGGCGTCGTCGAGGTACTTGGTCTCGAAGTCGTAGAACGCGTCCTCCCGGCCCCGCACCCCAGCCACCCGGATCTCGCCGACGGTACTGGCTTCGACTGAGCCGTCAGGCAATTCGAGTACACCGCACTCGAGTTCGCGTCCCGGGATGGCCGCCTCGACAATGACCTTCGGGTCGTGTCTGCGGGCAAGTTCGATGGCCGAGGGAAGCTGGTCCCACGCCGTCACGCGGCTGACGCCGATCGACGAGCCGCCACGTGCGGGCTTGACGAACACGGGCAGGCCGAGGCGTTCACGGTCCTCGAGTTGCACCGTTTGGTCACCGGACCGCAGCACCACCTGATCGCCGATCGGAAGGCCCTCGGCGGCCAGGAGCTTCTTGGTGAACTCCTTGTCCATTCCCGCGGCACTGGCCAGCACTCCGGCCCCGACATAGGGCACTCCGGCGAGTTCGAGCAGGCCCTGAATGGTGCCGTCCTCCCCGTAGGGGCCGTGCAGAACCGGGAACACCACGTCGACGGCGGCGAGCATCTCCCCCGCGCCCTCACCCACGGACAGCAGCTGTCCGCGTCGGGCCGGATCGGCGGTCAGAGCCAATTCGGCGCCTGAACTCGCGCTCACCTGCGGAAGGTGGCCGTCTGTGATCGCGAGGGTCTCGGGCCGACCGTCGGTGAGCACCCAGGCCCCCTCCGGCGTTATGCCGACGGCGACCACCTCGAACCTCTCTGGATCGAGGTTGCGCAGGATGCTGCCTGCGGAAACGCAGGAGATCGCGTGCTCTGAGCTGCGTCCGCCGTAGACGACGGCGACGCGGGTGCGGGCAGTCACAACCTAGAGAGGCTACCGGGTCAGGACGACGGGAGCGTCCGCTCGAGGTCGGCAAGCAGGTCATCGGTGTCCTCGATCCCCATCGACAGCCGCGCGAAACCCTCGCTCACCGGGTCGCCCCAGCGCGCCCGTCGGTCGACTGACGTGTGGATGCCGCCGAAACTGGTCGCCGCCACCAGCAGCGCGCTGCGTTCGGCGAGGGCGTGCACGGCAGCCGCATCGGCGAGTTCGATGGCGACCAGGGAACCGAAGCGCTTCATCTGGGCACGTGCGACATCGTGAGACGGATCGTCGGGCAGCCCGGGGTACCGCACGGCGCGCACCGCGGGGTGCGCCCGCAGCATGGTGGCGACCGCCATCGCGTTGTGGCACTGCCGTTCGAAGCGCAGCCCCGCGGTGCCGATGCTGCGCAGCGCCAGCCACGCCTCGAAGGGTCCCAGGATCGCGCCCGCCAGCAGTCGCTCGCGTTCGACCGCCGCCATCAACGCGGGCTGGCTGCCCGCGACGTAGCCGGCGACCAGATCACTGTGCCCTGACAGCCCCTTGGTGGCGCTGGCCACCACGAGGTCGGCGCCCAGCGAGAGTGGTTGCTGGCCAAGCGGAGTCGGCGCGGTGTTGTCGACGACCAGTACCGCACCCTTGCCACGGCAGACGCTCGCGAGGCGGTACAGATCCACGACATCGAGGGTGGGATTCACAGGGGTCTCGACCAACACCACATCCGCGCTCTGCGCCGCGGCGCACATGTCGGCGGCCGCCGCCTCGATGACGGTGACTCCCAGTGCCGCAAGGTTTTCGCTGGCATATCGTCGCACCTGGTAATAGCCGTCGGCGGGCACGACGAGCGTGGAACCGGGTTTGGCGAGCACCCGCAGCACAGACGTGATCGCAGCCATTCCCGAACCGAACACCAACGCCGAGGTGGCGCTCTCGAGAGCGGCGAGCGCCGATTCCAGCAGCCGCCAGGTGGGATTGGACGCTCGACCGTAGTAGTCCAGCGGCGCCGACTCGTCCGCCGATAAGTGATAGGCGGCTGCGGGCACCGGTGGCGGTGTCACGGTGTCGCCAGGGACCGCTGGCGCGCCGGATGCGGTCACGCTGCGCGTGGAGTCCCCATAGCGGCCGTCCATCACTACTCCGGTTTCGTGCTGCGTCCCAGCAGCAGTACAACGGCCTCGTCGACGGACAACCCCTTGTGGCAGACCCGGTTCACCGCGTCCGTCAGTGGCATCTCGACGTCGTAGCTCGATGCCAGGGCGAGCACCGACTCAGACGACGTCACACCCTCGGCGACGTGCCCGCCCGCGGCCAGCAATGCCGATTCCATGGTGCCGCCCCGGCCAAGGCGCTCGCCGAAGCCGCGGTTGCGCGAATGCGGTGACGTACACGTGGCGACCAGGTCGCCCACGCCGGCGAGACCGGCGAGAGTTGCGCCCTTTGCACCCAACGCGATACCCAGCCGCATGATCTCCGCCAGGCCGCGGGTGATGATGGCCGCCGCGGTGTTCTCCCCGAGCCCGACACCCGCCGCCATGCCGCATGCGAGGGCGATGACGTTCTTGCAGGCCCCACCGATCTCGGCGCCGACCACGTCGGCATTGGTGTAGGGCCGGAAGTACCCGGTGGAGAAGGCGCGCTGAAGTGCGACGGCGCGGCCGGAGTCCGTACACGCGACCACCGTCGCCGCGGGCTGCTCATCGGCGATCTCACTGGCGAGATTCGGGCCCGTGACGACCGCGACCCGGTCCGGGGTGACATTGGTGACCGCGACGATGACCTGACTCATACGCATGAGCGTGTTCAGTTCGATGCCCTTGGCCACGCTCACCAGCGTGGCGTCGTCGCCGATGTGCCCGCGCCACCCCTCGAGGTTGCCGCGCAACGTCTGGGACGGTACGGCGAGCAGGACCGTGCACGCGCCCTGCAGCGCGTCGGCTGGGTCGCTGGTGGCGCGGATGCCCGTGGGCAGCTCGACGTCGCCGAGATACGCCGAGTTCCTGCGAGTGCCGTTGATCTCGTCGGCCAGCTCAGGACGCCGCGTCCACAACCTGACGTCATTCCCCGCATCCGCGAGGACCTTCGCGAGCGCCGTCCCCCACGCTCCCGCACCCATCACTGCCGCTTCGACCACGGGAACAAATCTAGCCTCCTGGCACATTGTTCTTCGCGTGACCGCTCATCACCGCGCTACTGGCAGGATGGCAGGCATGAGCGGCAACACGGCCCGCGCCTCGACCGACGTCGGGGTGATCATCGCGGTCAAGCGACTGTCTCATGCCAAGACGAGACTCACCCCGGTGTTCCCCGCCCCGGACCGAAGCGCACTGGTGCTGGCCATGCTGGTCGACACCATCACGGCGGCCGCTGCGGTCCCCGCCGTGAGCACTATCACCGTCGTGACACCCGATGCGGCCGCGGCGGACGCCGCGCGCAGGCTCGGCGCGCGCATCGTCGCGGATCCGACGCCCGACGGACACCCGGACCCGCTCAACACCGCGCTGACGACGGCCGAGGCGGCCGTACGGGAAACGACGCCGAACGTGGCCGTCCTTCAGGGTGATCTACCCGCACTGCAGGCACGCGAGTTGGCACAGGCACTCACAGCTGCCCGTGCCAACACGCGCAGCTTCGTCAGCGACCGACACGGCAGCGGTACCGCCGCACTGTTCGCATTCGGAGTTCCGCTCGATCCCAGATTCGGCTCCAATTCCGCACGGCGGCATGAGGATTCGGGCGCGATAGCACTCGTCAGGGAGTGGCCCGGATTGCGTTGCGATATCGACACTCCCGAGGATCTTGCGGCAGCGCTGCGGCTCGGTGTCGGCACCGCGACGAAGCGGACGGTCGCCGATCTGGAGGTGCCGGGCGGCGATCGGTGATTCCGCACACCTAGCACTGCGTGTGGACCATGGGGGATGATCGGTGGTGTGACCGACGCCGAGACCCGAATCGCCGATACCGAGTGGTTGTCGGGAAGCACGGCCCCCAACGTGCCGCCCGCCGCCACCGCGGACGCGACGACGCACCAACTCGATCGACTGCCCGACGACCGGTACCTCAATCGGGAGCTGAGCTGGCTCGACTTCAACGCGCGCGTGCTCTCGCTGGCCGCAGATCCGTCACTGCCCCTGTTGGAGCGCGCCAAGTTCCTGGCGATCTTCGCCTCCAACCTCGATGAGTTCTACATGGTGCGAGTCGCCGGCCTCAAGCGTCGCGACGAGATGGGGCTGTCCGTCCGCTCCGCCGACGGTCTCTCACCGCGTGAGCAGTTGCGCCGCATCGGTGAGCGGACCCAGCAGATCGCCACCCGGCACGCCAAGGTCTTCGGCGAGCTGATCCGGCCCGCGCTCGCCGAGCAGGGCATCTCCATCGTCACGTGGAGCGAGCTCGACGAATCCGAGCGCCAGCGCCTGTCCACCTACTTCCACGAGCAGGTGTTCCCGGTGTTGACACCGCTGGCGGTGGACCCGGCCCACCCGTTCCCGTTCGTGAGCGGGCTCAGCCTGAACCTGGCGATCACGGTCAAACACCCCGATGACGGTGGTCAGCACTTCGCCCGAATCAAGGTGCCCGACAACGTCGATCGCTTCGTCGAACTCCGTCCGCGCGAGGACGAGCCCGGCGGCGCGCGGTTCCTGCCCATGGAGGAACTGATCGCCGCGTTCCTCTCGGTGCTGTTCCCGGGGCTCGAGATCGTTGAGCATCACGCCTTCCGGATCACCCGAAACGCGGACTTCGAGGTCGAGGAGGACCGCGACGAGGATCTGCTGCAGGCACTGGAGCGAGAACTCGCGCGGCGGCGGTTCGGCTCACCGGTGCGCCTCGAGATCGCCGACGACATGACCGAGAACATGCTCGAGCTTCTGCTGCGCGAACTCGACGTCCACCCTGGCGATGTCATCGAGGTGGCAGGCCTGCTCGATCTCTCGTCGCTATGGCAGATCTACGGCGTGGACAGACCCGACCTCAAGGATCCACCGTTCGTGCCCGCCACACCGCCTGCATTCGGCGAACGCGAGACACCCAAGAGCATCTTCTCGACCCTGCGCGACGGAGACGTCCTCGTGCACCACCCATACGACTCGTTCTCAACCACCGTGCAGCGCTTCATCGAGCAGGCCGCGGCGGACCCGAACGTGCTGGCCATCAAGCAGACTCTGTATCGCACCTCCGGCGACTCCCCCATCGTCAACGCCCTCATCGACGCGGCCGAAGCGGGCAAGCAGGTGGTCGCCCTTGTGGAGATCAAGGCCCGCTTCGACGAACAGGCCAACATCAAGTGGGCTCGCGCACTTGAGCAGGCCGGCGTGCACGTGGTGTACGGCCTCATCGGGCTCAAGACGCACTGCAAGACCTGCCTGGTGGTGCGGCGCGAGGGTTCAACGATCCGCCGCTACTGCCATATCGGCACAGGCAACTACAACCCGAAGACGGCGCGACTCTACGAGGATGTCGGCCTGTTGACGGCCTCACCCGATATCGGCGCCGATCTGACCGATCTGTTCAATTCGCTGACCGGATACTCCCGCAAGGTCTCCTACCGCAACCTTCTGGTCGCGCCGCACAGTGTGCGCAAGGGCATCATCGAGCGCATCGACCGCGAGATCGCCGCGCATCGCGACGGCGCCGAGGCCCGGATCAGGTTGAAGGCCAACGCACTGGTGGACGAGCAGGTGATCGACGCCCTGTACCGGGCATCGCAGGCCGGTGTGCGCGTCGAGGTCGTGGTGCGCGGGATCTGCGCGCTGCGCCCCGGTGAGCCCGGCTTCTCCGAGAACATCTCGGTGCGATCGATTCTGGGCCGCTTCCTAGAGCACTCGCGAATTATTCACTTCCGCGCCATCGATGAGTTCTGGATCGGCAGTGCCGACATGATGCATCGTAATCTCGACCGTCGAGTCGAGGTCATGGCACAGGTGAAGGATCCGAGGTTGACCGCTCAGCTCAACGACATGTTCGAGTCGGCGATGGATCCCGCAACCAGGTGCTGGGAACTCGGTACCGACGGCCGCTGGACGGCATTGCCGCTCGCGGGCCAGACGGTTCGCGATCACCAGGTGTCGATGATGGAGCGTCACCGTCAGCGGTGACGTGGCGATGTGGCCTAGGGCCGGCCTGGGAGCGTGGCTTCCAGCGGCCCCTGATGACCTGCAGGAGTAGAGGTGTCGAAGAAGTCTGGGGCCACCGGCAAGGACGGCTCGGGCGTCGCGATACCCGCCGCTGGCGCGGTGTTGTGGCGGCCCAGCACGGCTGACGGTGCGGCCACCGACGCGGTGGAGGTCGCTCTCGTTCACCGACCTCGCTACGACGACTGGTCATTACCCAAGGGGAAGCTCGATCCCGGCGAGACCGAGCCTGTCGCCGCCGTGCGCGAGGTCGAGGAGGAGACCGGCTACGCCGCAGAGCTCGGCAGACGTTTGGCGTCGGTGAGCTATCCCGTGGAGCAGAACACCAAGAGGGTGCGCTACTGGGCGGCTCGCGCGCTGGGCGGAGAGTTCGTGCCCAACTCGGAGGTCGACGAACTGCTCTGGTTGCCGGTCAGCGCGGCGATGAAGCGCCTTCAGTACCCGCACGATCGGAAGGTGCTGCGGCGCTTCGCCAAGCATCCAGCCAACACTCGAACCGTGCTGATCGTTCGGCACGCCGTCGCAGGCAACAAGGCCCGCTACAAGGGCAACGACAACGAGCGACCGCTCGACAAGAGAGGCCGGGCGCAGGCCGAGTCACTGGTCGGGCTGTTGTTGGCGTTCGGCGCCACCGATCTCCACGCGGCCCCGCGCACGCGCTGTCACCAAACGCTCGAGCCGATGGCCGAGGAGTTGGGTGTGATGATCACCGACGAGCCCACGTTGTCCGAGGAGGCCTACGCCGATGACCCCGAGGCTGGGCGCCTGCGGCTGGCCGAGATCGCGAAGTCCGATGCAACACCGGTGATCTGTACCCAGGGCAAGGTGATCCCAGACCTCATCGCGTGGTGGTGCGACCGTGATGGTGTGCGGCCGGACAAGTCACGAAATCGAAAGGGCAGCACCTGGGTGCTGACACTGGCGAACGACACCCTCGTGGCCGCTGACCACATCGGCAGCCCGCTGGCGCGGGGTTAGTCAGGCCAGACCGAGAAACGCGCCGCGGATCAAATGATCCACGGCGCGTTCCCTGCCGGAACTGAATCCGGGCTGATGTCTGCCGGTTTAGCGGCGGCCCTTCTTGGCGGCCGGAGCTGCCTTCTTGGCAACAGCCTTCTTGACTGCGGCCTTCTTGGCGGCCGGAGCCGCCTTCTTGGCAACAGCCTTCTTGACTGCGGCCTTCTTGACGGCCGGAGCCGCCTTCTTGGCAACAGCCTTCTTGACTGCGGCC